>NZ_WMEZ01000003.1 GCF_009856415.1 Halobacillus litoralis
TTCCTCCAGTTATCCCGATCCCTCCCCCCCATAAACCGAGAGTCCGGGGGGTGAAAATATCCAAAAACCAACCAGAGACGAACATCATCAGTCCAAGTTGAACGTTCGTCCATGATTCCACCCTGCCGAAGACACGTCCTTGTTCTTCTGCCTTCACATTTTTCATGAGAATTGTATCCAGGAAGGCCCCCATTACGCCACCGGTCAAGGCGATGGATACAAACGTCAGCCATAAACCAGGAAAAGAGGCTATCCGGCTCGCCCGCATATGGAGCACACCTTCAAGAATGAGAAGAGCCAGACAGAAAGGCATACCATAAGTTTTGATCTTACTTGAAAATAAGAAGCTCACCACCAGTCCTGTGCCGAGGGCTCCATACAAGAAGCCGACGCCAAGTTCTCCAAGTTGAAACGTTTCTGCTCCATACACACTGATTAAAACATTGAACGCTCCGTCCATCGTAGCGCCGACAAGCTGGATGGCAAGCACAAACATCATCCATCCTTCCCAACGGATGCGCTTGGTATTTTCTTTTTCATCGAAAGGACTATACGATCTATTTTTCTTTAAGGGAAGAACTAGTAGAGCTGCCGCGATAAAGGACAGGCCGTTCAGCCAGAAGGCGAAAGAAGTTCCGAAAATGTAAGCGACCAATCCCCCTGTAATGGAACCGGCAATCAAAACCACTCCGAGAAGAAGCTGCTCCCAACCGTTCACCTTCAGCAAATTCTCTTTTTCTACGATCGTAGCAATATAGCTCTTCCGCACAGGTTGATAAACGGCCTCACCGCAAGCTAGGACAAACATCGCCGTGAAGGCGAGCCACACCATCTCCTTCGTATCCACTAACAAAAAACTGAGAGCAAACGGAATTCTGAAGACATCAGTCAGCACGAGCATCCACTTTTTGTGAAAGCGGTCAGCGAGCTTTCCACCGAGTGGAGATAGCAGCAAGTAGGGAATCACCCTCAAACCAAGAGCCATCCCTACGGCCACCCCTGAACCAGTGAGTTGCAATAGGAGTGTTAAAACAGCGACCTGACTGAACCGGTCACCAATCCCATTGACGATCCCTGAATAAAACAAATAACGGTAAGAATGACGGCGAATCATAAAAACCACAACCAGTTAGATATACATCTAATTAGATTTTCAAAAAAAGGAGCCAAGTCGTCACCTTTGGACGACGACCGGCCACATTTCTACAGGGTTCAGCTCATATTGATTGTTCTCCCTGTACATGAACTGCTGCATGATCCATTCCCGTCTGACGGTCGCAAAATCATCGAAGAATGTTTTGATATATTCATTGACTTCTTTCTCGTCATAGGTTTTCCCATGCTCAAACCATTGGACAAAATAAGAGAGGATCACATTTTTCTTCTTCAGCTGGCTTGGCATCTGTTTCAGTTTCCCTTCAACCGTGACAAAGTTCTTAACAATTTTCGCCTGATCCTTGGCATCGACTTTCAATTCTTCGGCTACCACTCGTTCATCATCTCCAATCCTTAAGATGGCGGTCGTCATGAATTCCAAATTCTGTTCATTCAAATAGAAATAAATCGTATTTTTATCCCTTCTCGAGTAGACCGCTCCTGTATCCTTCAACTTTTTCAAATGATGGGTAATCGTCGGCGGACGCAGTCCTAACTTCCCTGCAATCGCCTGCCCGTGCAGCGGACCCTTCCGGAGAAGCGCGATAATCCGCAGTCGTGTCGGATCTCCCACCGCTTTATGAAACGCGACCATTTTTTCTAATTGCATCTTTCCACCCCGCTAATTAAATGTATATCTAATTAAACAGTAATCTAATTAGATGATAGTGTCAATACCAATTCCTGATTCAAGTCCTATGGACGGAAGGATTCCTACCTCCACAAAACGATTTGTATAATTTTTCTAGTTCTGAAATAATAGAGTCCAAGCCTTATGTATGTTCTGATAAATGAAGAAAAACTTCGTCTATGTAGGAGAGGAGATTCTTATGAAAAAGCTATTTTTCCTTTTTCTATTATTTGTGAATGTATTTTATATCGCGAACGCCCTATTTGGCTTTGGACTCAAGATGTCCCTGGAGTGGAACGTTCTGCTCGGTCTTTTACTCATAACGAGCCTTCTCTATTCCAGCATCCATCTCTTACGCTCCAAAAAATACGCTCTTTTGAGCGTGGCTGTCTTATCGCTCAGTTTAGCCTCACTTGGTTGGTTTACGTTCATCAACTATCTCTCTTTGATCATGGGGTAATGGAGGCAGGAAATAGAGCGAGGCTGAAGACGTTTCTTTTTCATTGAGCAGACACTAAAAAGCACCCTAAACCGGGGTGCTTTTTCATTAGGAACATCCTTATAAATCTTCTACCAGAATATAGGTCGCTTTCACAGGTCCATGAACACCGACGATCAAGTTCATTTCAATATCCGCGCTGTTGCTCGGTCCAGTAATAAAACTGACGCATGACGAGACAGGATTCCCTTTCTGTTCCTGTTCATGAATGACCCTGGCCGCCTGCGTCATTCTCGGTACGAGCGTACTTTTCGGAATGATGGCAATGAACGTTTCCGGGAGAAGGCTGATGGATCTGCCATTATGTTTATCGTTGAAAAGGGTCACCGTCCCGGATTCTGCAAGCGTGATGTCACTAAAGACAATTCCGACGCCTGCCTGTTCAGCGAAAGGAATGTCACCATCCTGATCATTCCAAATGCGAAAGTCGAAGCCTTCTTTTCCAAGCTCTTCATACATCCCCCGCATGCCGAATTCATCCAACCTCGGACCTCCAGCGCTGATGACTTTTCTAGAACCCTCAAAGGTTGCGAGTACTTTTTGTAGGGAGTCACCCAAGTCGGCTAGCGTTGTCCGTTTGAAGGAAGTATGGATGACCTGACATTGGGCTTCCAGCTTCTCAATCAGTTCGTCCTGGGTGGCTCCTTGGAAAACACGGTCCTGTGGCTGTACGGAATAAACAGGAGCTTTCACTTCTGTCCGCCGCTCTCGTCCAAGATTCTCGGCGACACGATCCAGAAACGATGTCCGGTTATGAACGGTCATGCCTCTCCCCTCCTTTTTTCTCGTTGTTTATACCATTCACGGAAGTTCTTTTTCGCAGGAGCAGGAAAGTCCCTGCTCTCCGTCCATCCCTTCAGCGGACCCGGTCCTTTTTCAATCTGTTCGTCTTTCGTCCAAGGTTTCATGGCTGTCCTCGCCATTTTCGTACTCAACTTATAGGCGGCAGGCGTGGAGGCCCATTTGGCGAATCCTTTCATCATCCATTCCTCTGACTTCGCTCCCATGTGTTCCCGTTCGACGATGATCTCACGGTGGCGGATCAAATGTTCATGGAGGGGAATTTTCACAGGACACGCCTCTGTGCAGGCGGCGCACAACGTGGATGCATAAGGCAGATCTTTATGGTCTTCGTAACCATCGAGGAGGGGTGTCAGGACCGCACCGATCGGACCTGGATAAATCGATCCATACGAGTGGCCGCCCACATGACGGTACACCGGGCAGGCGTTGATACAGGCCGCACAGCGAATACAATGAAGCGCCGACTGAAATTCCGTCCCCAAAATTTTCGAACGGCCGTTATCGACAATGACGAGGTGAAAATCCTCCGGGCCGTCCGTTTCGTCTTCTAACCGTGTTCCTGTAAGTGCCGTGATGTAACTCGTCAGTTTTTGGCCGACGGCCGCTCTCGTAAGTAAACTGACGACGACTTCAAGCTCTTCCCACGTTGGTACGACGCGTTCCATACCCATGACGGCGATATGAGTATCAGGGAGAGAAGTGACCATGCGGGCATTTCCTTCATTCGTGACGAGCGTCACGGCCCCTGATTCGGCGACAGCGAAATTGCATCCGGTCACACCTAAATCAGCTTCCAGGAAATCTTTTCGGAGCTGTTCGCGGGCAAAAGCGGCCAGTTCCTCGGGCTGATCCGTTTTCGTATAGCCTTTTTTATTCGCAAACGTTTCGCGGATCTGCTCTTTATTTTTGTGAAGGGCAGGCGTGACGATGTGGGACGGAGGATCTTCATCAAGCTGCAGAATCCACTCCCCTAAGTCTGATTCCACTACTTCACACCCGCTTTGTTCCAACGCTTCATTCAAGCCGATTTCTTCTGTGACCATCGACTTTGATTTCACCACTTTGCGGGCCTGCTTTTTCGTTGCGACTTCCTGGACGTACGCATTCGCTTCCTCAGCGGTTTCAGCAAAAAATACCGTTCCGCCGCGTTTTTCCACTTGCTCACTGAGCTGATGCAAATAGTAATCCAGGTTTTCCATCGTATGATGACGGATTTCTTCGCCAAGCGTCCGCCAATCTTCCCAATCGCCGAGTTCTTCAGCGGCTTTCAGGCGTCCGGTTCGGAAGCGGCCCTGCGCCGAAGATACGGCCTGTCTCATAAAGCTATTATCAATCCCGGCCTGAATCCGTTCGGCATATGGCTTATCCCCAATTCTTATCCCCATGTGACCTCTCCTTTCTTATTGGCTGTTCAACACTTGAGCGATATGCAGCACTTGCACGTCCTGTTTGTTGCGTCGCATGCAGCCACCCATGTTCATCAGGCAGCCCATATCGCCGCCGATGAGATATTCCGCTCCGGTTTCCTCGATATGCTGGGCTTTTTCTTCCACCATTTGACCAGATACGGCAGCATTTTTAACCGCGAACGTTCCCCCGAAACCACAGCAGTCTTCCTTCATCGGAAGCTCGATCAAGTCCAATCCTTCCACGTTTTCCAGTAAAATTCTCGGCGCATCCTTCACTCCTAGGAGACGGGTCATATGACAGGACGGATGATACGTCGCTGTCCCCTGGAACGTCGACTTCACATCCTCCACGTGTAAAACCTCTACTAAAAACTGCGTCAGTTCATACGTCTTTTCTGCGACCGCCTGGGCACGTTCACTCCATTCCGGGTCACCATTCAACGCATGAGGATATTCTTTGATCATCTGTACACAGGAACCAGATGGACCGACCACGTATTCGGATGTTTCAAAGGCTCTAATCATCTGCTTCATCGCTTGCATCGACTCTTGTTTATACCCACTGTTGAAAGCCGGTTGTCCGCAACAGGTCTGGTTCTCTGGAAAATCCACCTCACACCCGAACCGCTCCAGCAGTTGGACCGTGTCTTTCCCGACGTCTGGTGTGAACGTGTCGCACAGACAGGTAATGAATAACGATACTTTCAAGGTTATGTCCTCCCTTTTAAACATAAGGTCATCAGATGACTTATTTTTTGAGAAAGGATACTGTCAACAGAATCCTTTTCATGTTAAATATTCAGCTAAATGTTCTTCGACACTTTGCAGGTGACGGACCATCGCCTCTTGGGCAAGGGCTTCATCTTGAGCTGTCACGGCATCCAGAATTTGTTTATGCTGCTCCAGCAGGCGGCTCGTTCCTTCGGGCGTATGCAACAGTTTGCGGGTCTCCCTCATGGCCTGCATCATAATTTCTGAAACGCTGTTCATCAAATTGATCAAAATCTGATTCTGTGTCGCCTGGACAAGGGCGATATGGAATTCGAGGTCCGCTTTTTCGCCGAGCTCTCCGTTTCCTTTCGCTTTTTCCATATCGGACAAGGCCTGCGCCATCGCTCGGAGATCCTCCTCCTGCCTCGTACGCGCAGCTGTTCCGGCTGCGCCTACCTCCAAGATATGTCTCACTTCCATCAAGTCCTTCATATCTTCTTTTTTCATCAAAAAGGCGACGGATACGGGTAAAGAAAAACGCGACGGATCGAAAGCCTTCACATACGTCCCTTCTCCCTGGCGCATTTCAAGAATGCCCATGGCTCTCAGGGCGCTTAACGCCTCACGAATTGCCGACCTTCCAACACTGAAACTGCCAGCCAGGCTCTCGACACTGTCCAGTTTATCTCCTGGCTTCAGTTCTCCTTTTTTCAATGAATCCAAAAGTGAATCAGCCACTTGTTCGTATATTTTTTTCGTCCTTATCGGTTTATAATTCATGATGTTTCCTCCAAAGTTTCGCTTGTCTCTTCCTTCTATTCTAATGGAAAACCATACCCTTTAAAAGAGAAAGCGATTTCTAAGTAAAGAAGAGATAAACGAGTGAAGCGGTCCCGACAAGCAGTCCATACAACAATGCAGGGCCGATCGTTTTCCGGATGATATCCCCTTCTTTTCCTGCCAGTCCAACGACCGCTCCTGCAGCTACGACATTATGCACACAAATCATATTTCCGGCCGCTGAACCGAGCACTTGCAAAGACAGGACCGTATCTTTAGCCAGCGCTGTTTCTTGAGCAATGCTGTACTGAACGGGAGAAAACGTCAACGTCGATACTGTAGCGCTTCCGGTAATGAATGCTCCGAGCTGCCCTAAAAACGGTGCAACCATGACCCACATGGAGCCGAAGCCTGCAGCAAGGGTCTGGGCGATATACTGGGGCATGCTCACAAGGTCTTGGGCGTTCATTCCAGAATTCGTAAACACCTGGACAAGCGCAAGGGTCGCCACTAATGCCAAAGCCGCATCCTTCATGGATAGAACGGATTCTTTCGCCGCCTTCGTAAACCGGTCAAAGGATTTCCTTTGCACCACAACCGCCATGATGGCAGCAAAGACTAATACAGATCCTGGAGAATAAAGCACTTGCCAGGATGATGTAATGCCTTCGACACCTAAAATATCCGCCCAGGAAAGATCAACCCAGGTCAACGCAAATGTTTTAACTGGTTGTACGATCCTTGTCACAAGTAAGAGCAGGACAATGATCACATAAGGCGCCCAGGCTGCCCACAAGCTCATAGAAACTGGCTCATCGGCTCCCTTTTCCTCTTGAAGGGCTTCCTGCCAAGGTTCATCAGGAAGTAGCAAACCTTTCTTCGCCGTTAACGTAGCAACGAGCAGACCGGTCAACGAAGCTAAAATCGCAACGAACTCATGACCGAACAAGCTTGCATAAAGATAGGCAGATAATGTATAGGTGAAACCAATCAAAAGTGTCCACGGAATCATCTGCTTTATATCTTTAAGCTTCCGCTGCTTCCCAAAAAAGAGGGTTAAAATGACCACAAGAATAAGTGGAATGAAACTACCTGCAAACAGATCAAAAAAAGCGACTTGTACTCCGATTTCTTTGTAAAAAGAAAGATCTGCTCCTGGAATATTGCTCAATCCGACCTGGATCGGTGTTCCGACAGCTCCATACGAAACCGCCGAACTATCCGCGATCAACGCAATGGCTGCGGCAGCCAGTGGTGAAAAACCTAAAGCCACCATCAACGGCCCGGTCACAGCCGCCGGCGTACCAAACCCTGCAGCCCCTTCAATCAAAGCACCGAACAAGAAAGCCACAATGACAATCTGCACCCTCATGTCTTTGGAAATGCTCCGGAACCCTTGATTGATGCGGTCCACCGCTCCGGTATTCCTTAACGTGTTCAAAAGAACAATCGCTCCGAATAAAATAAACAGGATGGTCAACGTCTTATGCGCTCCCTCTAATATAGAGGCAGCAATCACCTTTTCCCCCACACCCCACACGAAGTAAGCAAGGCCGATCACAATGATCGCGCTATACAACATCCCCTTTTTTGCAGGCATCCGTAAAAGGACTAAAAAGATAAAAGGAGCGAGTATCGCGCTTAAAGCCACAAACAAAATCATGTTGTTCCTCCCCCATCACACGAATTGTCAACGCTTTCAAATCATGTATAAAAGTAAGGTCATCAGATGACCTGCTTTAATTATATTTTATACCTGGGATGGAGTTTTTGCAATCGCTTTTATGACAATCATGGAAAAAGACCAGAGGCTTTTGAAGCCCCTGGCCTTGTCCATTCCTTGAGAAAGGATTACTCCATCTGGTTTCCCTCCGCTGGAATCGGATTTTCTCTTAACATTCGTGCAAAATGAAGCGTGTTGTAGGCGAGCATTTCGACGTGTTTTTTCGTGAACTCGTTGTTTTGACCCTCCCCCTCTAAATAAGAAGGTCCAGGTCCGGCTTCGCCCACCCAGTATGCATCAACATTCGGCGGGACAACAAAACCGATGTGCGACATTCCATAAAGGACCGATGCTGCCGCATGCTTCGCGCCATCTTCGTTTCCTGTAATGATGACGCCTCCGACTTTGTTGTAAAAGATCGACTGCCCCTTGTCATTCGTTTCCCCGCTGCTGCCGTATAAGCGTTCCATCGCTACCGTAGCGAGACTACTTTTCTCACCAAGCCACAGGGGCGTTCCGAACAGGACGATGTCGGCTTCTTTCACTTTTTCAAAAATTTGCGGCCACATATCCCCGCCACCTAAATCTTCGCTGATACCATATGGAATATGATAATCCGCCAGGCGGACGATTTCGGTTTCAACGCCTTCTTTTTCAAGAATCTCCAGCACTTCGCGGCTCAGACCTTCTGTATGGGAAGGTTCTTCTGCCTTCGTCTGTTTCAAGGATGCATTCAGAACGATCGCTTTCAGTTTTGTCATGTCATCAACCTCCTATCCTGCCCCTTTCCCCTTTGTAAAAACGTTCAATCAAAAAGCCGCACATCTATCATGTACGGCTTTTCTCCATCATTGATTTTTCATATATTCAAGAACTTTCAAGTCGATCTTTCCGCGCTCTTGCTCACGGCTTTCAAAATTTTCCGTGTGCAGGTAGGTCGTGAACGAGTCGTAAAACTCATCAGGAGTGACGTCCTCTGTAGAGAGGTAATCGAGACGACGCAGGTGATGCTGGACCTCTTTTTTCACGTCCCCTTCCACTTCCACCACTTCATCAGGCTTCGATGCCCCGAAATAAAGTTGATGAAGCTGATAAATGCGGTCCAGTTCTTCAATTGGTTCCGGATGATCATCCACACGGAGATCGACGGCGACGTCACTGAGCTCTCCATAACCTGCTTTATCTTTGACGACGAGGATGGCTGCCGATTGCTTTCCACGGCTGTCTCCCCCCGCACGCTGGGCCGCTTTGATCGCAGTCATTAAACGGTCAGCAAGAGAACCTTCCGCCTGTTCAAAAGCCTCCCCCATATCGGTGACGGTTTCTTCATTCACAAGGATGTTGCCTTG
This sequence comes from Halobacillus litoralis, assembly GCF_009856415.1. GTDB lineage: Bacteria > Bacillota > Bacilli > Bacillales > Halobacillaceae > Halobacillus > Halobacillus litoralis_C. Next base: position 9,062 of record NZ_WMEZ01000003.1, read on the forward strand.
AGCCGCATAGTGTTTGCCGACTTTGCCGCCTGCCCAATCGTAGCATTCTTTCCCCGTAAATGTAGCCCCGTTTCCTTTCGCATCGACAATCCCCACTTGGCGGTCTTCCTTTTGAGGATCGTCGGAAGTTAGCCGCTCGATCACTTCTTCAGCTGAAAACCCTTGTTCGAGCAGCTTCAGCCCGTCCGGTCCGTACTGCGGGTTGCCAAACGCCTGTGTAGCAATTGCCCCGACACCTGCCTTTGCCCAAGGGACAATCGATCCGACACCTAAAAACTTCGACTGTACCGCAACGCCCCACTCTCCCGTTTCAGGATCGTGGGCACAAATAGAAAACGTAGCAATTATTTTTGATTTCATTTTCTTCCCTCCAATCTTGTATGTAATTCGAGATGTTTGGACAAATTCCTGCAACATTCCGGTTTACGGTTGAACGCTAAGAACCTTAATTGATCTCTCTTCATTCTAATTGATATATTGAAAATTTAATTGATATATGAATTTTTCAGTTGATATTTTTATGTTTTGATTGATATCCTTTTCGGTTTGGATAATAATCATGACCCATTCAGAAGTTTATCCCACTTCAATCCGGGTACATTCCATACCGTAGCAGCTATAAAAAAAGGAGCGATTCTATATGAAACCAACAGTAAGAGAATACACAAATGATGAAAGACTGATGGAAGATGTGAAGCGCTTGAAAGATGAAGGAATCGACAACAAAGACATCTACATCCTGTCCCACGATGATGACCGCACCGATCGCATTGCGAAGAATGTCAATGCTAATACCATCGGCCTCTCCGAACAGGACATCAAGAACGTCATCAGTAATCTTTTCAGCAAACAGGGCGATGAACTACGTACAAAACTGCAGGAAATCGGCTTTTCTGAACAGGAAGCAGAAGAATACGAAGAAGACTTGGATGAAGGAAAAGTTCTCCTTATCGTGACAAACCCTGCAAAAGCAGAAACCCTATTATAAATAGAAAGGAGCGCACGGCATGTGCGCTCCTTTTTTTCATTAATATGTGGTAAACCATGTCCACTTCTGCAAATAGTAGGTAGCATAACGGATGAATGTTAAATTGTCCTGGTATTCTTTATAATCCGCCGTATAATGTCCCTCTTCGTTGTTCCAAATACGTGTAAAGTATTCATTGACATCTTGGAATACTTGCTCTTCCCCATTCCCTTTGATGACCACATCGGCTTCCAAATTCAAGTTGGATAGGTTGCGACGTGTATAGTTCGCTGACCCAGCGATGATGACATCATCTCCAGGATGATCAATGTAAAGCATCTTCGTATGATACTGCTCGATGTTGACATCGTACCAACGCAAATGGATATTTTCGTTACCCAGACGCTGCAGCTCGGCAGCTACAGGTAAATTGGGAATGCCGGTTTTTTCGTGACCAAACGCCTTTTTATTTGGGTCCATCACAATGTTCACCGTAGCTCCGCGGTTGGCTGCATCATCAAGCGAACTCATGATTTTCTTATCCGCCAGATAGTACATCCCGAGCCAGACGGTATCCCCTTCTCCTGCTTCCGACAATTCATCAAGAATCGCTCGATAAATTTTCCCTTCTGTTACAAATTGTGTCGTCAGAGGGCCTTCCTGCTCCTCCCAATTACGATTTTCATAATCAGGAAAATCTGCCTCACCCGAATAGTTAACGACCGCTTCTTCAGCTTCTAAAATATCTTTAATGATCGGTCCCTTCATCTTGAACGCGACGTTTTCATGATAACCACTGGCATCATGGGGATTGGCTGTCGAGACGATCGCAGATTTCTCCGTCACAAGGATTTTTCTATGATTGGCCTTGATGTTCAGCAACTTCATATAAGACCTTAGGGTCACATCCGGAGCTTCCTTAGCCATTGGATTGCTGATCCAACCATTTTCACCGGTGCCCATCCAGGAAAACAACAGACGCCAGACACTTGAATATAAAGGATTCGAATCTCTCAATTTATTCAAATTCGTCAAAACGACATCGACCCCGCCATCCTCCAGGCGCTTGATCGTCTCCGATTCATACGATCCATAAACCGTGTTGATCTGATCGGTTATGAAAACAACTTTCAAGTCAGGGACTTCCTCTTTCCTTTTTAATATGGCGTCCACCAAATTACTGGAGATCTTCGGAAACTCGTTTTTTCCATTCGTGTAGCCATTGAATAAAAACATATCCGCCACAATGAAATCCTCAGCTTCTGAGATCGTCTGGTTGATCTCTTCAAAAACCTGAAGATCATGTACCGTCTTTCCAGCTTCATTTTCGTATGTTAAATCACGGAAAAACTCGATATTTTCCATCTGGTGCGTTTCCCCTTCATAAGAAATCCCCTCAGGTAGAGCTTTCCATGAAGTGTGATAAGCAATCGTGACACTTAAAATAGCTATAATGATAACGATGATCCAAAACCACTTACTTTTCCCAATCCGCTTCAAACGGTCCATGATGTAGCCTCCTAATATAGAGTGCTTATCTTATTTTCACTATAATTGCCCCTTTCAAACCTTGATAGGAGAAAAAAATAAATTCGAAGGGTTTATTGAACAATATGGCAGGATTCTTGAAGACTTGATTTCGAGACGTTTCGGGGTTCGTTGCTTGGGATGAGCGTCAGGGGGTGGCTGGGAAGCTACTCGCTTTCCTGTGGGGGAGTGGTGAGCTTCCTCGGACTAAGTCCTGCGGGATCTCACCTATCTCCTTTCTCCCACGGGAGTCTCGCAGCTTCCCAGCCACCCCATTTGTCGTGCGGGTAACGAACCCCTACACCGGGAGAGACTGTCTTCCACTATCCTGGTATTATACGCATAAAACACTCTATAGCAAGCTTTACGCACTCAAAATAGCTCCCGTGGGAGGTAGTTTTCCTTCTGTTTTCACTGAATAAAGCTGCTTATTCTGGATGTGGTTTCGAGACATTTATATGGTAAAGGGGCGGAGGGAAACGGTGAGACTCCTATGGGACGTGTGGGACAGGTGAGACCCCGGAAGGCGTAGCCTGAGGAGGCTCACCGCCCGCCCCGTGGAAAGCGAACGGTTTCCCGCAGCCCCTATCCACTCAACAAAAGTCTCGAAACTGAGTCTTCCACAATAGGGAGCGTTTGTGGAATTAAACAATCATAAAAACCCCCGCTCGATGTCGGTACATCAAACGGGGGATTCTTATTAATGGCTTAAAAGTGTCGGTCGTTTTACGAATAGGAGACTGACGACGATACTGCTTAAAATGAACGCCGGGAGCATGTACCCGCCATTATAAACGAGAGAATACAACCACACCGGCTGACCCTCAGGAGCGAACTCGCCGTAAAAAACGATACCTGCGAAAAAGTGACCGAAAAAGCGCAGCACACTTCCGATCAGACAGCCGACAATGATCCATCCGACCAACCGACGGGACTCTTTCGATTTGATCGCCTTCCATAGCGGTTTCGCCACTAAACCAGCCGCTCCGATTACAGCAAAGGCGATGACATAGTCGAGAAACGCCTGGAGAGGGGTCATAATATAGGCACCTGTCATTATTTGATAGATTCCTAGTAACAGACCGGTGGTGACGCCCCCTTTCAAGCCCCAGCGAAAGGCCATGATGAATACTGGGACCATGGCAAAGGAAACCGATCCTCCCTGTGCCCACAGTTTAAAAGATAAAAACGGGATGATATCCAACAATAGTGCGAGTGCTGAAAAAATCGCAACCTCTACGAGAAATAAAACGCGACGATTTCTCATTTCAACATTCCTCCTAAAAAAAGACACAAAAAAAGCAACGCCAAATAGGGAAGCTTCCTGATGGAGGAGTCCCAATTCTGCATTGCACCATCAAAAAAGCCGCCATCCCTACGCCAGTGCTAACTGACAGGTTCGAAGGGTCAGAACATTTACGTTCACTCTCAGCCGGAGGCTCCCCTTGAAGGCTTTATACCGTTTACTTTTCTTGATTTGTCTCTATTATAATAAACTTTTTACTAGATTACAAAACCTTTCTATTTCCCGGGCAATCACTTTGTGTTCGTGTACATTTGGAAAAATTCCAGTGTACGCTCAATAATCATATCCTTATCATGGTCAAGCGTGGCCACATGGTAACTGTTTTCCAGATGGATAATCTCTTTATGTTCAGAAAATACCGATTCGAATACAACTTCTGAATTGTGAGGAGGAACGACGTGATCCTCATCCGATACGAAAATCATGATCGGGCAGTGGATTTCATCCAGCCTGTTCTTCACTTTACCCATCAAGCCGACGAGCTCGCCAATCGATCTCACCGGCGTGCGATCATACGCAAGCTCGACAGTTGCAGGATCCTTGATATCCGAGCCGATCGCATCTAAAAAGCGTTCGTCCGTTCCCTGGCTATTTTCCAATGCCGGAATATCAATCGCTGCATTGATAGGAATGACTCCCTCTATGTCCCGGTACTCACTGGCCATATACAACGCAAGGGTGCCCCCCATCGATAACCCGACGGCAAATATTTTCGAACACCTTTCATTCAACCAGGTGTAGGCTTCTTCCACGGATTGCACCCAGTCCAGATGAGAGGTTGACTCCATGTCTTCCGGGGTCGTTCCATGTCCTTTCAACCGTGGACAGCAGACGGTGTAACCCTCACGTGCATAGGCTTCGACTAGTGGCTTCATGCTTTGTGTTGTTCCTGTGAACCCGTGAGACACGAGGATGCCGACTTCATTACCCTCGAAGCGCATCTCCTCCGCTCCATGCATCACTTTTTCCATTCAACCCCACTCCTTTGGCTTTCTCTTTTCCAAGAATTTTTTCTAACACGGTCTTTTCCAGCCAGCTCCATGGCAGCAAGCGCTTGAACCAGACATTCGCCCTCACACCGGGACCGATCGGATAGCGTAATTTCCCAAGCGTTTCTTTTTCCATCAATCCGGTCATCAGGTCCGACACGTCCTGAGGATTGCCATGGGATTCACTATTCAAAGCATTCCACAACCCTTTTATGTATTCAGCATAAGGAGATTCAGGGTCCTGGACTTCTTCTGGCATCACAAGTCCGGACGACCAAATATTCGTCTGATAAGAGCCTGGCTCGATCAATGCGACATCAATGCCGAACGGTTTCACTTCGAAACGGAGACTTTCCGATAATCCTTCCAGCGCGTGTTTCGATGAGACATAAGCCGATAAGCCTGGAAAACCGATCAGCCCGCTCACACTGCTGACATTTAAGATTTTCCCTCTTCCCTGGGCACGCATTAATGGCAGAACTGCTTTCGTAACGGCAATCACACCGAAAACATTGGTATCAAACTGCTTACGGTACGTTTCAAGTGGCACCTGTTCAAGAAATCCTCCGACAGCATAACCTGCGTTATTGACGAGAACGTCCAATTGTTCCAGCGTGTTCACTTTTTCTGAAAAGCGCTCGATGGACTGTTCATCCGTCACATCCAATTGCCAAACATCAATGCGATTGCGGACCTCCTCCTCAAGCGTCTCATACGCGGATGCTTTTTCTATGTTTCTCATCGTGGCGATGACACGAAACCCTTTTTCTGCACATTTCACAGCTGTATGGAAACCGAATCCGCTGGATGCTCCTGTAATGAGTACGGTTTGTTTCATGTTCTGACTCCCCCTTGTGCTAATCGTTACCCCATATCATTCGCTGTCACACCCTTATTCTCCTCTTTCCATAAAAGCTTGGTAAAACCGAAACAGGTCTCCAGAGGGTATAACTGCACAATTCCGATACATAATGTATGGTTTTAGGCATATTAATGATAGAATGGTAAAGGTTATCGACCGAATAAATATTAATAGAAAGGAAGTTTCATATTTTATGAGTACGAACATGAAGCTTCAGGCGCTTACCCCCTCTTATGACCCGTGGGAAGCGTATATGGACATGGAAGAACACGGAAAAATGACGTTATCGAACATAGAATTTACGACGACGACGCTCTGCAACATGCGGTGTGAGCACTGTGCAGTCGGATATACGCTGGGTGCGAAGGATCCGGACGCATTGCCGATGGACTTGCTCCGGAAGCGGCTCGATGAAATCCCTCACCTGCGTACGCTAAGCATTACGGGCGGGGAGCCGATGATGTCAAAAAAATCGGTAGAAAATTATGTGGTGCCTCTCTTGAAATATGCCCACGAGCGCGGAGTACGGACACAAATCAACTCCAACTTAACGCTCCCTTATGAGCGTTACATTCCGATCATTCCTTATTTGGACGTTTTACATATCTCCCACAACTGGGGAACGATCGAAGAATTCATCCATACCGGATTTGCCCGGATGGAACGAAAACCATCGGAAGAAAACCGGAAGAAATTTTTTGACCGGATGGTGGAAAATTCTCAGCGTCTCTCTGATGAAGGGGTCATGGTCTCAGCTGAAACGATGTTGAACCGTCGTACGTTCCCTTACCTAGAATCGATTCATGATCATGTCAAAGAAATGAAATGTGCCCGCCACGAGATTCACCCCATGTATCCCGTGGACTTTGCCAGCAGCTTGGAAACGTTGAACCTGGAACAAATGCGTGAAGGCATCAACCGTCTCCTTGATCACCGGAATGACGACATGTGGATGTTGTTTGGAACACTGCCCTACTATCCATGCAGTTCTTCCCAGGACGATCTCGATATGCTGAAGCGCTTGTACAGCGAAAATAATGTGACGGTAAGAAACGATCCAGACGGGCGCTCCCGCTTGAACGTGAACATCTTTTCAGGCGATATCATCGTGACAGATTTCGGTGATGAGCCTGGCCTTGGGAACATTCAGGACACGAAACTTGGCGATGCTTACGAGAACTGGCTTTCCACGAAAACAGCGAAAAGCCTCAACTGCCATTGTCCGGCCGTAAAATGCCTCGGTCCGAATGTCCTTGTGAAAAACACGTACTATGAAGGTGTCGATTTCCAAAAACGGAAATCGAAGATCTCGTTATAAGTCAGAAAGGAGACCACGATGCCGACGGTTACGTTTGCAGAGAAAACAATCGCTTATACTGTAGAAAAGCAAGACGTCTCTTTTATCAAGATCTACCTTGATGATTTGAATGGAGTAAAAGTGACCGCTTCCCCTCTAAAAAAGGAGGAAAAGATTCAAGCCTTTGTTGAGAAAAAAGCGGAGTGGATTTTTGAAAAATGGCAGAAGACACATGAAGATTTATACGCCGTCGATGCCCTTATCGCTTCCGAGAACGAAAAGATTTCTTACCTTGGCCGCTCGTACCGGCTGAAAATGGAACATAAGGATGAGGCACACTTCGCTTTCCGAAAAGGAACTTTCCTTTTTGCCTATCCTGAATCATGGACAGGAGAAGAAGCGAACCACAAGCTCAGAACAGAAGTGAGCCAATGGCTTAGCCAGAAAGCGGAAGAGAGGTTTTCGACGCTTTCGGATTGGGAGGTCGTGTCAGAACCAGATTCCCTCAGACTTGGTGTGAAAGACCAAGACCGCATTCATCTCAACTGGCGGCTCGTTCAGAGACCGAAGCAAAAGATTCAAGAAACCATCAAAGATCTCATCAATGAAAAGACATGTTAACAAAAAAGGCCCAGCAAGCGAAATCGCTTGTTGGGCCTTTTCTTTTAGATGAATAACAAAAGACTCAAAGCCATGACAGCCATCCCAGCGACGACTCCATAAATCGATAAATGAGCTTCTCCATATCTTCTTGATGCAGGAAGAAGTTCATCTAGGGAAATGAACACCATAATCCCTGCCACCCCTGCAAATAAAATACCGAACACCATGTCGTTCAAGAACGGCATTAATAATAGATAAGCTAAAATCGCTCCCACCGGTTCAGACAAACCACTCAAGAATGAAAGCTTGAATGCTTTCTTCTTGTCACCAGTGGCATAGTACACGGGAACGGAAACTGCGATCCCCTCAGGAATGTTGTGAATCGCAATCGCCGCAGCAATAGCAATTCCAAGGGCGGGGTCATTTAAGGCAGCCGTAAACGTCGCGATGCCTTCTGGAAAGTTGTGAATCGCAATGGCAAGCGCTGTGAACGTTCCCATCTTGAGTAAATCTGGATCCTTCACCGCCGTCTGCCGGTTCGCCATGTCTTCCACTTTCTTCACTTCGTGAGGGTTCCCTGACTTCGGTATGAATTTATCGATGAGTGCAATGACGAGCATTCCTCCGAAGAAGGCTCCGACTGTGGTCCACTGGCCTGCTTCGTTCCCCATCGCATCAACGAGTGAATCTTGTGCTTTGAAAAAGATTTCCACCATAGATACATAGATCATGACCCCTGCCGAAAAACCGAGTGCAAGGGAAAGGAACTTCGTATTCGTCGTCTTCGCAAAAAATGCGATCAAACTTCCTACACCTGTCGCTAATCCTGCAAGCAAGGTGAGCCCGAAAGCCAATAACAAGTTTTCCATTGTACCTCTCCTTCAATTCGAACATTTTCTCTAAGCACATTGTAACGGAGGTTTTTCCTTAGAGCAACTTTTTTAGTTTCAGTTATATTTTATGAGCCCATAAAATAAGTGCTACACATTATTCTCAACTTTTATATTCATATTTAGATCCTCCCGTGCATAATCTATCCTTTTTCGCCCACAAAAAAACCACTTTCCGGTTTGGAAAGTGGCTTCCTATGGCAAATATTGAAAATGCGCTTCCACCCTGGCGACCGTCTCGAGCGTCCCCGGTTCAATCGGTGTGGCGGTCGCTCCGAGGACGTCCGCTTTTTGAAAGCTTTGTACCGGAACGGCAGGCGTTGTGCCCAGTTCAATGATTTTGACAGGGGTTTGATCCAAGTTCAGTCCCATCGTATTGGCAATGGTCTGCGCATTGGCGAGAGCATTGCCGAGGGCGATCCTTAACGCCTCCTGATAATTCTGATATGGATCACTCACCGTAAAAGCAATATATGAAATTCGGTTCGCCCCGCTCGCTACCGCTGTATCGATGACGTACCCGGTCTGACTCACATCGTCAATCGTGACTTTTAGAGTATGCGTCACTTGATAGCCACGGAACATCTGCTTGCCGTCCACATAATCATACTCCGGGAAAATGAAGTAGTCCGCCGTCTGAATATTTTCTTCAGGAATCCCGGCAGACACCAATTGATTGCGTACGTTTTCCATCGTCTGAGCATTTTCCTGCTGTGCTTTTTCCAAATTTTTGTCCTGTGTTACAACACCGATGTTCACATTCGCAACATCCGGACGCACCTGAACTTTACCGATTCCATTGACTTTAAGAAGCCTGCTTTCTCCTTCTCTTCCTCCCTGTCTCATTCCAGGATAATACATATACCGCATCGCCTCCTTTTTTATTAAATGAAGGAGGACGCGGGATTATGTCCTTTCTGGATATAAGGATTTTTCCCCATACTTTTATTTCCATATTTTGAATAGATAGTAAAAGGGGGTGGCGATTGTGCATCGTGCATATGAAGAAAGCTTACAAGAATATAAATCCTATATTGTCGAGGGGTTACCGACTTACGGGCGTAAAAAAAGAATTATTATTTTAGGAGCTGGCATGGCTGGTCTTGTGGCAGGTTCCCTATTGAAAAAAGCGGGGCACGACGTCATTATTTTAGAGGGTAATGATCGAGTCGGAGGAAGGGTCCATACCATCCGGGAGCCTTTTTCAAACGGAAACTACATAGACGCAGGCGCGATGCGTATCCCCGAAAATCACGAATACGTCCAAACTTATATTAAGAAATTCGGGTTATCCACCAACCGCTTCATCAACTCAAAACCGAACGACCTGCTGATGATTAATGGACAGAAGGTACTCCGATCCCAATACGAAAAAAACCCGGATTTATTGCAATATAACCTCCAGCCACACGAACGAGGGAAAACGGCGAAGCAATTGTTTCTGGATGCTGTCCAGCCGTTCTTAGACCTCTATCGCAATAGCTCAGATGAAGAGAAAAAAGTGTTAGAGGATAAATTCTCAAATTTTTCCATGGCAGAATACTTGAGAAACAACCCATACGGACCCTCGATGTCCAATCCTGCTGTCCGCATGATCAAAGTCGTGCTTGGCATCGAAGGCTTTCCTGAATTTTCTTTTCTGGACATTTTAATTGATATTACTTTCCCTATCTTTAATGGCCAAACAGAGTTCGTAGAAATCCAGGGCGGAAATGACCGTCTCCCCCATGCCTTTCTTCCCGAATTGATCGATAATATTTATTTTGAACAAAAAGTGACAAAGATCGTCCACAACCATGACCGTGTCACTGTCCATACCGAAGACCAGCGTTTTTCCAAACCATCGTGCTGGAGCGGTGACTTTTTACTGACGACCATTCCTTTCAGCGCTTTTCAATTCATTGACGTTCTCCCCTTTGGCTGCTTATCCCAGAAAAAGTGGCAGGCCATTCGAGAAGTCATTCACGTGCCTGCCGTTAAGATCGGCATCGAATTCAAGACTCGTTTTTGGGAAAGGTATACGGTCGGAAACCTCATTTCTGACTTACCTATCCGCTTTGCTTACCAAGCCAGCCACCACCAGGGCATGCCAGGTCCCGGCATTCTTCTTGCCAGTTACACCTGGGGACAGAACGCGCTGCTCTTCAACAGCCTCAGTCAAAAAGAAGCGACCAAGGAAGTACTTGAAAATCTCGAACGTGTCTACGGAAACGTCGTGTATGAGGAATACATGCAAAGCGTGGTTTACAATTGGAGCCAAAACCCTTTCTCCGCCGGGTGCTTCACCTTGTTCACCCCGGGACAAAGCCGTGACCTCGAAGAAGTGATGCCTCTCCCGGAAGGTCGCATCCACTTCGCTGGAGAACAAACCTCCTCCTTCCACGGTTGGATTGAAGGAGCGATAGAATCCGGCATCCGCGCTGCGAAAGAAATCAATGAACGGTGATTGTTGCGTGCCTGATGTTGAAGGGGTGCCCTTGATGGGGTGCCTGGCACCGAATTCCATATAGGAGTGCCTGGCACCATCCTGTGCACTGCTGGTGCCTGACACCGTTCTGCGTACGGGAAGTGCCTGGCACCGAATTCCGTATAGCAGTGCCTGGCACCACAATAAGTCTACCTGGTGCCATGCTTACTGTTCACCATTTCACATACACCCACAAAAAAATCCCTTTCCACTATTCAAAGTAGAAAGGGATTTTTATAATCAGGAAGCAGTTTCTTCCTGTTCGGCACTCAACTCTTCGCCGGAACCGCTCCAGATTTTGACAGATTGGTTCTCTTTTTTGACCGGATAGACGACTTTGTATTTCTTCATCTGCACTTCCCCATCGACTGTTTCTTCAGCCGTGAGGAAAGCGGTGACTTCGACCATATCGCCCTGTGGGTCTGCGACAAGGTTATCCACTTTCACACTGAGCGTATTGTTGTAGCCGGAACGGAAGTCTTCAAACGAAATGTCTTCCTGCCAGCTCGCGCTCAGTAAGGAATAAGCGGTGACGAAATCGCCTTGATTGATGCTGTCATAAAAATACTGCACCATATAACTCGCCTGCTCAGCATCCGTCCCTGTCACCGGCGAGTATACCTCACCCGTCAGCTCTGGAAATTCCGGGAGGGAGCGCATCGGGGATTCACTCCAGCGCCTCACCATCGGCAGCACATCGGCAACCGGAATGCTGAAACCGATCGATTCGTCATCCATTTTTGCAGAGTTGATCCCGATCACTTCACCGGTTTCCCGATCAAGAAGGGGTCCGCCACTGTTTCCTGGTGAAATCGGTGCTGAGATTTGGTATAAGTTTTTATAATGAAAAGGCTCGATATCGAGCGTCCGTTCTAGGCCGCTGATTTCCCCGCGCGTAACCGTGTTCTGAAGCCCGAGTGGACTTCCAAGCGCCAGGACTTCGTCAAGAAGCTCTGCTGAATTTTCTTCTCTAATCGGCAGCGGTTCCTTCCCTTTCAAGCCTGGCACGCGTACGACGGCGACATCAATATCCCGGCTGACTCCGATCACGTTGCCGGGCAATTTTTTCCCATCTGATGTAATGACATTGACACTTTCTGTATTTGCAACGACATGCGCGTTCGTTATGATATCTCCTTGATCATTGTACAAAAACCCTGAACCGACCGAACCGTCTTCGAGCTCTAGTTGGACGACAAGCTTTTGTGATTCAAAAATGATCTCCTGTGTTTCTTTCGGTACTTCTCCCTCTTTCTCATCCTCAGCGGGTGGTTGGTTCAACACAGCTGAAACCGTCACGTCCTTCTGAACGGTATCCATGACGTAGAAAACGCCCGCAATCCCGCCACCTAGGATCAGAAGAGTGGCGAGAAGGCTGATGATCCAAGAGCGTTTCATCTTCCATCCCCCTATTCTACGAGCCACTCCATCTCTGTCATTTCGACGGAGTATTCGCCTTCTTCTAATTCATAATGTACTTTTTCAAACGTTCCCTGATCTCCAGGGTTCATATAGTTCGGAAAAACTTTCACAGATTCAGAACGGACGACCTTTCCTTCTTTATCAAGGATGTCATACTTCACGGTGACCGTACTGATGATTTGGGTCGCTACACTTTTCAGAGACCCTTTCACTTTGTAATCGCCGAACTCATCTTTCGTTATCGAAAGATCGATGACCTCAAGCGCCTGCGTCTGGTTGCGCAATTCATCCTGGGCCGCTTGCTGCATCGCGCTTTCGAGCCTTTGCTGTTCTGCTTGTTCGAAGGCCGTCTTTTCCTGCTGGATCCGTTCTTTCAACTGAATCAATTTTTCATCATTGGAAACATACTGCAAGCCCTGATCGATGATGGCAATCGCTTCAGCATAGCGCTTTTCTCCCGCTGCCGCTTCCGCTTTTTTCGTCGATTGGTTCACGATTTTTTCAAAGATTTTGTCCCGGACTTTGGAGGCTTCCTCCAGGTTGAGTCCGGATAATGTATTCAACTTTGCTGCCAGTTCATCTACATCTGTGATTTTTGAAAGTTCCTGATTGATTTCCTTCAATGTCAATCTGGAATCCATTTCATTCATTTTTGGAACAAGGGTCACAAGCAGACGGCTGTCTTCCTGGCGCAAAGACTCTTGAATGGCTGAAAGCTTTTCACTCGCTTTTTTCAACGAACCTTCTTCAATCCACTGGCCGACCTTCTCAAGCTCCTGATCCCAGGTCAATGCTTCCTGCACAGATCCAAGCTCCTGTTGAAGGGCTTCAAGCTCCGGACGCTGGTCGATCGCTCCGACGAGCAGCTTTTCCGCTTCCCGGTACTCACCGGCAAGAGCTTCCTGCTCCGCTTCTTGTTTCATCGAAACGACTTTCTCATTCACATCTTTTTGGTAGTCATAAACAAAATAAAGGGCTACCCCCATTACGACAAGCGTGACGAAAGGCGTAATGATTGGCAACCACGATCGTTTAGCCGTGTTATTCGGTTCAGGTGTTTCCTTCAAGTTCTTTCCGCATTGGGAACAGTAACGGGCACCGTCATCCACCATATGGTTACAATGAGGACATTCAGTCATGGTCCCGTCCTCCTTTTCTATCACTTTCATAATTCTGGAATCTCTAAGAATCCTTATCTATTATAGCATGCCTTCCACTGGATGAGTAAACGACATAGGTCCCTTTTTTATAAAAAAATTGCCGATGCAGGATAAGCGCACGGCCCGTTCTCATTTGTCCGCATAAAATGAGATATCCCAAAACTTGAGAGGAGGGTCCTCATGTCGAATCGTCCTAATGAAAACAAGCCGAGCAGAAAACCCTCAAAACCGTGTTGTGGACGTAAACGCAAAGGAACGTCCCGCTGAAAATAGCAGGAGCCGCACGAAATAAGCGGCTCTTTTTCAACTGGGTGTCATTTGTCACGGAAATGTAATCTTTTTGTAGGTATTTTGTCTTTGTATGATGGCTTAGTGGTTGTTACAATGGGCGAAGTGAAATATTGAAAGGGGACCTCTACTTATGAACAAACGTCTTTTTTCCCTTCTTCTTTTGCCTATGATGATTTTCGGTCTTGCCCTTCCAGTCGCTGCTGATGAAGTGGACAAGCCCGCTCAAAATATTGAAACGAAATCACTCTCTTTAGATAAAAAAACAAAAGATCTTGAACGTTTTCCGGAAAAAGAAAAGAAAGCCGTCACAGCATCTGCTTCAAAAGATGACGTCAAGCGTACCGTTGCTGTTGAAGCGACGGCCTATACCGCTTTTTGTGAAGGATGCAGCGGAGTCACGTACACAGGGATTGATCTCCGTGCCAACCCGGACCAAAAAGTGATCGCTGTCGACCCTAACGTCATCCCACTCGGCTCTAAAGTCCGCGTGCCCGGCTATGGCGTAGCCGTCGCTGGTGATATCGGTGGAGATATTGAAGGTCACCGCATCGACCTCTTTATGGCACAGGAGAAAGACGCGTTCGACTATGGGCGCCGCCAAGTAAAAGTTGAGATCTTGAACTAAACTCTTCCTTTTAGGGAGAGTTTTTTTTGCGTTGCCTAGAGCATGGCGAGCCAAGTCTCGACAATGTCTATAAAAGAAGGACAACGGGTGTCAATGATGATAGAAGTGGTCAGGATAGGCATTGCCCTTCGTATCACAGCAAATATATAAGATACTAAAAAAAACGCAGCTTCCTTATCACAGGAATGCTGCGCTCTTTTTTTAATCTCTACTGAACCTCGTTTTTCTCGCACATTTATCTAAATAAAAGCTTTCAACTCCGCTTGTATGAAGCGCAACGCCATCTTCCAGGAACCACCACGTTCCGCGGTCCAACTGCTTGATAATGAACTCAGACGCTTCACGCTCGTCCATCTCTTCACTCAACTCAAGATCGTGCGTCACAACACGCTTACTGTCCAGCAGGAAAATGACATGCCACTCTTTTTTCTTCGCCACGTTATCACTCCTTTTTCTTATGTAAGTTACTATTCCTTACCCGGCTGTTTTTTAGTTTAATCTTAAAATCCAAACTCATACATCAACTTCGAGTGCTTTTTCGCTAAACTCAGGCATAAGATAGCAGCGTTGTTCCATTAATCAGCGCTTCTGTAATCATATTAGCGACTTCTTCCTGAATATTAGCAGCTTGCCCGAAACAACAAAAAAGCCACGCCGGCAGCGTCGCTTTTGATCAGTCTTTATGTAGGGGGAGGTGCGCCAGATGTACGCCAAGAAGTTCTTCGATTTGCTTTCCCACAAACAAAGAAAAACCAGCGAGTGACATATGAGCGAGCGACAGGTATAAGACATCCCTCCAATAAGTGTTTTAGGTCGTCCTGTCTACACATTTATTTTACCACTTGTCCACGTTGAACCATGTTAATTCTACGTAAAGACTGAGCTTTGTTCTCTTTGTACAACCATTGTATGCAACATGATTTACAAATAGACGAGTCTTCGTTACAATATCAAAAGTTCAATTAAAACTGAGTAAACAAATCGGATTTAGGAGGAATGAAACATGCAACAACAGACAGTCCAGCAGACGGTCGAAGAAAACACCCGTTCGACCATTGTCGCTCCGTTAGATCCGGTACAAAAGCCATTCGTATGGATCGGAGCGATTTTAGCGCTGCTTTTATTTATAACCATTGTATCTGTCACCACCTTCACGCAGGGAGTGCTGTTCTTAATCGGACTTGCTTTCGGACTCGTACTCTTGCACGCAAGATTCGGCTTTACTTCCGCATTCAGACGGCTGATCTCCGTCGGGAATGTACAGGGCCTTCAAGCGCATATGTTGATGCTCGCTGTCGCTACAACGCTTTTCGCCATCATACTCGGAACAGGGTTCAGCTTTACAGGTAACGCCCCTCAAGGCTATGTCTTCCCTGTCGGCATCAGCGTTGTCTTCGGTTCCTTCATCTTCGGAATCGGCATGCAGCTCGGTTCTGGCTGTGCATCCGGAACGCTTTATACTGTCGGCGGCGGGAAATCATCGATGATCCTCACACTGCTCGGTTTCATCGGAGGATCGGTGCTCGGTGCGTACCATATTGGATTCTGGCGCGAGACACCGACCCTGCCGGCAATTTCTTTAGCCGAGTCCACCGGCTTCGGCTATTTTGGCGGCTGGATATTACAACTGGCGATTTTCCTTGGCATTTACGGCATTACCGTTAAGCTTGCAAGGATGAAGAACCCGCCGAAAATGGCACCACTTAAAACGACGACCGGTTTAAAAAAATTGTGGCGCGGGGCGTGGCCGTTGCTTCTTGCCGCCGTCATTCTCGGCGTATTGAATGCCATCACCCTTGCCGTCCGCGGCAATCCATGGGGCATCACATCCGCCTTTGCGCTATGGGGATCCAAGTTCATCCAAATGTTCGGTGTCGATGTCGCGAGCTGGACGTACTGGTCCAGTGACCCGGCACCACTTAATCAGACCGTCCTTGCCGATTCTACAAGTGTGATGAACTTCGGTATCATCCTTGGTGCGTTCATCGCCGCAAGCTTTCAAGGCAACTTCAAGCCTGGAAAAATCAAACCCGGCATCGGGGCCGCTTCCATCATCGGCGGCGTCCTGATGGGATACGGCGCTCGCCTTGCGTTCGGTTGTAACATCGGCGCGTATTTCGGCGGCATCGCCTCCTTCAGTCTTCATGGCTGGGTATGGATGATCATGGCGCTCGCCGGCACGTACCTTGCTTTGTTCCTGCGTCCAATGTTCGGCATGAAAAACCCCAATCCAAAAGATTCAATCTGTTAAAAGGAAACCCTCCAGCTTCCGGGCTGGAGGGTTTTTGGATATGTTGATATATAGAATATTCAACCGATATCACCTGCTTTTCATTGATATATTGGTGATTTAACCGATATATTTTAAATTCAACCGATATAATCGAAATTTAATTGATATCCGCTCCAACCTCCCACCTGTTTCTTTTTCAAAAAATGTGGTATGATAAGAGCAGATAAAGGATACACATAAGAAAAGGACCACAGCTGGCACTGCGGTCCTCCCGGATCAGCGCTTCAGCCAAAGGGCGCAGCCTTAAAATAGACTCACCCGCATTCACGTCAGAATAGGGAGTCTATTTTTTTATGCGTAAAATCGCGACAACTAAGCCGAGAACGGAAACGATGAACGAACTGAAAGCGATCATCACCATCAACGATTCATACATACTCAGAGGCATCACCCCCTTTGCTATGGGGTTAGCCGACACCCTATTCAATTGGCATAAAGCGTGATCCACTTTAAATTATACCATGTCCTTCCAAGGAAGCAGACAGTCTTTTTGGACTATCCCATATAAAAAAGGAAGGCACCGACATAGTGCCTTCCTCTTCTCTTATAACAACTTCGCAACAAACTTCCGGCTTCTCGGTCCATCGAACTCGCAGAAGTAAAGCCCCTGCCACGTTCCAAGCACAAGTCTGCCATCTTCGACAAGCAGCGTTTGAGCATGTCCGACGGTGCTTGTTTTCATATGAGCAGCCGTATTTCCTTCAGCGTGGCGGTCTTCCGGATGGTCCCATGGATATACTTCACGGAAGCGGCGCAGCATATCTGTCTTCACATCAGGATCGGCATTCTCATTCACGGTCAGACCTGCCGTCGTGTGCATCGACTGTACAACGACGACACCGTCTTTCACGCCTTCTTCACGGATCCAGTCCTGGACCTGACTGGTTACATCGATCATTTGATCATGGTGATCGGTTTTCACATGAAACGTCTTCAACATATCATCAACCTCCGATTTCTGAAGCGGCGAACGCTTCTAGTTTTTCATAGGTCGCATTTTCTTCTTCAAAAAATTGTTTCTCGGAAACTTCGTATGTGCGGGCTTCCAAATCGATGTCGACCTCTGCTTGATAGACATTGGTTCCATTCCCGCGCAGTTGGATCGAGAAACGTCCATCTTCTTTTTCTACGACACAGTTGACGAGCCCACCTTTGTTGATGACGACGATCGGTGTATCCAGCTCATTCGGTCCTAGAATCGTCGATACTAATGAAGAGGCACTCATCGCGGTTCCGCAAGCATTCGTCAAGCCGACTCCGCGCTCAAACGTCCGGACGAAAATTTTGTTTTTCTCCAACACCTGCACATAGCTCACATTCACACCATTCGGAAAAACTTCTGGCAAAGCATTCGCCTTTTTCCCAACAGACAGCAGCTCCTCCTGATCGACGGAATCAACGAGGCTCACGATGTGCGGGTTCGGCACGCTCAAGGCTGTGAACGTACGCGTCTCGGACAGCTCTGGAATCTTCACATCCACCGCTTCTTTTCCATCAAAAACCATCGGCAATGAGTCCAACTCAAAGCTTACCGGTTCAATCTTGACAGAAAACGTATCGATCTCAGGGAAAATCTCTTTCACTTGCGAAACCGGCAGCACGGCTTTCTCTGTTTCAATCGCAATTTCCTTCTTACCAAGCTTCTCAATCATATGACGCGCGACACAACGCAGGCCGTTGCCACACATTTCCGCTTCTGTACCATCGGAATTAAACATACGCATCCGACCTTCTGCTTTTTCACTCGGCATCACAAAAAGAATGCCATCCGAACCGATCCCTTTAGCTCGGTCACACAATAGTAGTGAAAGCTCCTCACGCTCTTTTTCTGAAAAACGAATGTCGTTTTCTATCTCATCGATCAGGATGAAATCGTTCCCTGATCCGTGGCATTTGATGTATGGAATCTTCATAGTGTAACTCTCCCCTGGCGTTCATTTTTTCATTATCATAGCATACATACGCGTAAAAAAAGAAGCGTGTGACCGTTAAGTCGCACGCTTTTTCATCAACCATAAAAAGTAAGGCGCACCAATCAGGGCAACGAGGATCCCTGATGGAATTTCATTCGGCGCAAGAAGTGTCCGACTGAACAAATCCGCAACGACCAGCAGCGCCCCACCGATCAGCATCGTGACAGGCAGAAGCTTCTGATTGACGCTCCCCACAAGCAGCCGCGCAAGGTGCGGGGCGATCAGGCCGACAAACCCGATTGAACCGACAGCAGCGACACTGCAGGCAGCAAGAAGTGTGGCAATCAAGGCCATTTGGAAACGGACGTTCACGACACGAAGTCCAAGTCCTTTGGCCGTATCGTCTCCAAGGGACAGGACGTCGAGCGTTTTAATGTAAAAAGCAAGCAGCGGGATGAACAACAAGACCGGCCAGATCAGGTATTGCAGCAGCTCACTCCACCCTTTGGCATAGGTCGTCCCTGAGAGCCACGTCAAAGCAGAAGCCACTCCGATATCCGCCTGGACGACCATGATTTGAATCAAGGCTGAACCAAAGGCTGACATCCCAATCCCCAGTAAGGCGAGCACGGTCGGTTGGAATTCCGCTTTTGCCCCTAATGCCATGACGACGATGAAGAACACCAACGCACCAGCCATCGCACCGACCGGAATCCACACAGCCGATACACTGAACCAGTACATCGTCATCAACGCACCGACCCCTGCACCGGAAGTGATCCCGATAACAGAGGGATCAGCAAGCGGGTTCCGTAACACCCCTTGGAAAATGAGCCCACTGACCGCGAGAACCGCCCCACTGAACAAAGCGACAAGGGCACGAGGCAGCCTCAAGTCGATGATCAAATTCTGTAAAAAGGTATTCGCGTCCCCGAAGAACGCGTTGTAGGTGACCAACGGTTCGAATCCGTAGTTTCCTGAAGCAAGGCTGACGAGCAGCGTTACCGTAATGAGCGCAAGCAGAACGGGCAGCAGTTTTTTCATGGAAAGAGTTGCGGAATTCTTCCCAGCCATGATGGCACCGCTGTCTTGACTGCCTGTCCGTTTCATCCGCATGACAAGCCAGATGAGCCACGGCGAACCGACGAGTGCCGTAATGGCTCCGACGGGCAGTTCATTGAAGGACGGATCGATCACACTGGCAAGCACGTCCGCTAAGAGAAGCACATTTCCTCCCCATAAAAACGATCCTAAGATGAGAGGCAGGTGGGCCCGGTAACCGATCAGTTTGATCAAGTGCGGCGCGACAAGTCCAACGAATCCGATCGGTCCGACAATACTGACCGTCACACTGGTTAAAAGTACAGCGGCGATAATCGTCACGACTTTAACACTGCGCACATTCTGCCCGAGCGCCGTCGCGACATCGTCACCCAAGGTCAGCGTGTCAAGCTTGCTCGAGTAAATCAACGTCACGACGACACCGACGATGATTACGGGAAGCGAAAAGGTGACGCCATCCCAATCATTCTGGATCAACGTCCCTGAGCCCCACAAAAACAGCCCCTGCGTTTCATTTTCATAAAAAATCTGCAGGACCGAAGTGAGCGCTGAGAACAGGAACGTAACGATCATCCCGGCAAGCACCATCCGGACAGGTGTTGCATCGGAACCACCGGATAGAACGTAAACAAACAGGAACGTCAGAATACCACCGAGGAAAGCAGTCATGATTCCATTCCCGACCATAGCGGTCGGCAGGAAAATCGTTGTCACAACGACAGCAAAATACGTTCCTGAATGAATGCCGAGCGTACTTGCAGACGACAACGGGTTTTTCGTTACAGTCTGCAAAATCACACCGGAAACCGCCAAGGCCCCACCAGCAATGATTCCCATCACGGCACGCGGCATCCGTAATGTCCGGACGGTATGGTGCTGCAGGGTATCCTGAGGATTGATGATCGATTCAACGACGACACCCAGTGGTATCTCGACATTCCCTTGATTGATATGTATAAATGTTAAAAGACACAACAATGCGGTCCCACCTCCAAAGGTGAGAACCGCAATCATTGTGTTCTTAAGCGTAGAATTCATAACATCCACTCACTTTATTTTTCTTCAAGTGCTGCGTTGACCACTTGTTCAGCTAAGACTTCTGCGGATAATGGTCCACCAAATGTCCAGGCATCCCCAGGCATTTGATACGTACGATCTTCTTTTACGAACGCAAGGTTTTCCCATACCGGGTTGCCAGCCAGCTGATTTTCAAAAATGTTGTCTTCTTCCTGAACGATGTAGAAGAAGTTGGAGTCCTGATAGTTTTGAAGTGCTTCTACTGTTGTTTCCGTGTAGCCGTATACTTCAAGCTTTTCAGACTCATAATCGTTCTTCATGCCCATGCTGTTCATGATCTGTGCGACCATGGAGTTGTCTGTGAACAAGCGAAGTGTCGGTGTTTCCTGCATCGTGAACGCTTGTGTGATCACATAGTTCATGCCATCTTTACCGGCCTCTTCAAGACGGGTCTGCTGCTCTTTGAATGTATTCTCCATGTCAGAAAGGACTTGTTCAGCCTTGTCCTCTTTATCGACGATTTTCGCCATCGTGTTAAACTCATCTTTCATGTTCTGGAACTGATCCTGTGCCGCCTCTTCAGAGTATGGCGCAAACATAACTGTTGGTGCGATGCTTTCCAAGTCCTCTTTGATGGCATTGTGACGGAAATCAACACCAATGATCAAATCAGGGTTCAGACGGGAGATCGCTTCCAGGTTCGGCTCCTGACGTGTACCTACATCTTCCACTTCTTCGCTGAATGGAATTCCAACATTGACCCAGTCGCCATATTGATCAAGACCCGCCACACCGACCGGCTCCATGCCAAGCGCCTGAAGGTTTTCCGCATAGGTCCACTCTAGGACAACGACTTTCTTCGGTGTCCCTTCAATCGTCTGTTCTCCGTTTGCATCTTCAATCGTAACCGAGCGAGTTTCCTCTTCTGTAGACTCTTCTGTTGTTTCTTCTTCCTGATTTTCTGTTCCTTCGCTCTCTGAACCTTCCTCAGATCCGCCACCGCAGGCAGCGAGAACGACTAGCCCAAGCATAAGGGCAAACAACCAAAACTTCTTCATGTTCGACATCCTTTCACACGTTTCTTTTATGTAGAATCCTTTATCAGGCGCTTCATCTTTATACCCTTATATAGAAAAACTTAACAACTGATAAAGATTCTCATTATCATCACAACCCCTATCCTACCTCAGACTCAAATTTCTGTCAATGAAAACTTTTCTCAATTAAACATTAGGCGCAATCTTCACAATTACGAATGCATTTCATCCAGCCAGTCATAAAAAATCAACCCATCCCCCGACTCGAAGCCTTCCTTCCGCACCTCCAATTTGAACACTTCCATCAGACCGCCATAAAAATAGCGCAGCAATTCTGTACGCACCATTCCTTTTTTATAAGCAAATACCGCCTGCTTGAAGGTTTCGTTGATCTTATCGATGTAATGCTCGATCGGCTGTTGCAGCTTCCATTGTTTATATGCACTCTGGACCGTACGCCAAGATGGCAGCACCTGTTCCACGCCTCCAAATGGTAGAGAAGTTTCTATAAAAGAAGCAGGAATGAACGATGGCAGAAACGATGCATCAAACGGTACAACACTACTAATAGAAGCTTTTCCCTGTTTTTTCTCTGTTTCAGGTGTGGTTTTGATCGCTTGAGGGTTGTCCTGTTGAGGGGTTTCCGTTTTTTGTGGGGTGTCAGGAAGGGTGTCACGAGGGGTGTCATCGGTAGGTAAAAAAAGATCCGGCTGCGGGAGGAACACGATCAGGTTGCCACCCTGTCGTCCGTTCGGTTTCTTCGTTGTTACTTTTTCAATCAGCTTCTCGGTCACTAAGCACCTTAATGCACGAACCACTGTGCTCTCACTCAACCCAGTCCCTTTCACGATCGTAGCTCTTTTAGGAAAAGCAACACCGGGAAACTTGACGGCATGACGCCAGATGTACTTTAAAACTTTGAGTGTCCCCTCTGACAAGGCCGCCTTTCTTTTGTATAAAAAGCTGCGCACATGCAGATCGAGCTCGGTTTTATCTTTGAAACGCTGATGTTCCTTTAAGCTATTCCAATCCATATTTCTTCCACTCCTATTTTATCGTCTCAAACTATAATCGATAGAAGTGAGCGTTTGGTGTCTAAGAAAATGAACTTTTTCATAAAATTTAGAGTTCAGACACTTTGGATTGGCTTTAGGTCACTTTCAAGCTGCGTTAAGTCACTTTGCCTAATCGTTAGGGCACTTTCCCGCGACGTTAAGTCACTTTGACTGCCTGCCCGGTCACTTTCACACATAGCCACACATCCGAAACCTCCGAAAAACCTGTTTAAACAAGCCTCAAAGCGGTAATTCTAAAATTGTCGGCCCAATTTATGAACATTTTGTGTCCAAAGTGCGAATTTTTTGTTACAATAATATCAAAGAAAACGTTTACAACGAGGAAACATCAATAAGGAGATGATTTTCATGGGTGCGATCGTAATGTTCTTGATTTTGGCGACAGTGGCTCCATTTCTATTTTTACAAGCGAAAAAGATGGCTTTCGCCGTCGCGCAATCGATTCTGCTCATCGGCATGTGGTTGTATTTCTTCCAGGTGACGATGTACACAGATCCAGGAGTATTCTCCATCACATGGTCGATGTTCTATCTCGGTTTGATCGGCGCGCACGTGGCCTGGGTGATGTTCATCGTGGCAACGGTCAAAACAAGTCCTGGATACCAAGACAGTTTAACCAAAGAAAAAGAAACGCTCCTTTCCTGATCTCAGGAAAGAAGCGTTTCTTTTTTTAGTCTCTCGGCTGCAGTTTGTACAGTTGGATCATCGCCTGTACGAAACTGAAGCCAGTCAGAATATATAAGACAAATTTAGGGTCATAGGAGGAATAAAGCGCTCCGCCTAAGGAAAAAGCCGTCAGCAGTATGCAAAGAACGAATCCAACTAAATCTTTCCACGGCCATCCGGCCTCCATCGGCATGTTTTGTTTTTGTTCCATCCTGATAACCCCCATTTGTTTTAGTGACCGCTGTGGTCTTCTGATTGTTGCTCTTCGTGCTGTTGGTGTTCACCTGTATCTCCATGGTCATGCCCGAAGGACATAACGAAAAGGGAGCCCGCGACAAGGATTCCAGCGAGTGCGAAACCGTGGAACATCATGTTCCATGGCACATGTCCATTACCGCTGGATGCTTCCGTGACGTGCATGAACATGAACAATTGAACGCCTGCTTGCAAGAGAGCCAAAATCATGATGCCGATGATGACCCATGTGACAGGCAGATCAGATTGAATCGCTGCCCATGCGGCGACAAGCGTCATGACGAGTGACAAAATGAATCCAATGACGTGATTCATCGGTACGCGTTTTTTCGAATCGGCCATGTTAAATCACCATCCCAATCAAATAGACACTCGTGAAGATGAAGATCCAAATGACATCAAGGAAGTGCCAGTATAAGCTGATGATAAAGAATTTACGGCTTGTGACGTTCGTCAGTCCACGCTGCTTGATTTGGATCAAGAGCAGGATCGCCCAGCCGATACCAAGCGTGACGTGCAGTCCGTGTGTTCCGGCGAGAATAAAGAACGCTGACCAGAAAGCACTGGACTGGATCGTTGCGCCTTCATGTGCATAATGGACGAATTCGTAAATCTCAAAGCCAAGGAAGCCAAGACCAAGAGCTAACGTAATGACCATCCAGAGGATCAGACCTTTGACCGATCCCCTTCTCATTTCATGAATGGCAAGTCCACATGTGAAACTACTTGTCAAAAGCAGGAAGGTCATGACAAGCACGATGCCTGGCTCAAACAGTTCGCTTGGCAGTGGTGCATCAGCTGTACGTCCGAACAATACGGCATAGGTCGCAAAGAGTGTTGCGAAGAGGACGACTTCGGCTCCGAGGAAAATCCAGAAGCCCATGATGCCCATCTGACCTTCTTGGGTGCGATATTCTAAAGGACCTGTTTTCAGTTCTTCCGCAGCCATATCATAACCCCCTCGCTTTTTTCTCAGTGCGTTTGATTTCTTCCACCGGTACATAATAACCATCGTCATAATCGAAGGAACGACGGATCATCATGAACACGGCTCCGATCAGTCCGAAGACAGCGACATACATCCATTCGAAGACGAGACCGAAACTCGCAAGTCCAAGAAGAGCCATCATGATGAACGGCTGACCTGTGTAACTTGGCATGTGGATCGGTTTCACTTTATCTTCTTCAAACGTCGTCTTGCCCTCTTCTTTCATACGGATATATGGATCGATTTCATCGACATATGGAACCGTTGCAAAGTTGTAGTAAGGAACGGGTGTCGTTGTCGCCCATTCAAGCGTACGGCCGTTTCCATTCCAGGAGTCGCCCGTTGCTTCGCGCTCGCTGTAACGGAAGCTGTAGTAAACGTTGTAAACGAATACGATGAAACCAAGTCCCATTCCGAAAGCACCGACGGTTGAGATGACGTTCAATGGAAGCCACTCGGCGACGTTCGTGATGAACAAACGACGCGGCATGCCGTCAAGTCCTAGGAAATATTGTGGGAAGAAGCAGACATGGAAGCCGAAGAAGAACAACCAGAATGCCCATCTACCCAAACGCTCGTTCATCTTGTGACCGAACATTTTCGGATACCAGAACACAAGACCTGCGAAGCAGGCGAATACAGTACCTGCGATCAGCACGTAGTGGAAGTGCGCGATCAGGAAGTACGAGTTGTGGAACTGATAGTCCGCTGCCGCCATACCGAGCATGACACCTGTGACACCACCAAGGATGAAACTTGGGATGAAAGCAAGGGACCAAAGCATCGGTACAGTGAACTCGATTTTCGATTTATACAAGGTCGCAAGCCAGTTGAAGATCTTCACTCCGGTCGGTACGGCGATCAACATCGTCGATACAGAGAAGACGGAGTTGACGAATGCGCCGGCACCCATCGTGAAGAAGTGGTGGACCCATACTAAGAAACTAAGCAATGCAATGACGATCATCGACCAAACCATCACATTGTAGCCGAATAGACGTTTTTTCGCGAATGTGGCGATGACTTCGGAGAAAATACCGAAGGCAGGAAGAATAACGATGTATACCTCCGGGTGTCCCCACATCCAGAACAGGTTCGCCCACATCATCGGCAGGCCTTCCCCTGTTAACGTAAAGAATTGTGCACCGAAAATACGGTCAATCGTAAGTAGTGCAAGAGCTACTGTCAAAATCGGGAACGCGAACACGATGATGAAACATGTCACCAATGTCGACCATGTGAAGATCGGCATATGGAAAAGCTTCATGCCAGGGGCACGCATTTTCAAAATCGTCACCATCAAGTTAATCCCTGTAGCAAGGGTACCAATTCCTGATAGCTGCAGTCCCATCAAATAGAAGTTTTGTCCAGGTCCCGGGCTCATCGCTGCACCGGAAAGCGGGGTATAACTTGTCCACCCGGCATCCGGAGATCCTCCGATGACGAAGGAGATGTTGAAGAGCGCCATTCCGAAGAAGAAGGACCAGAAACTTAAGGCGTTCAAATATGGAAACGCGAAGTCACGCGCTCCGATTTGTAATGGAACGATGATGTTCATGAGTCCGATCAAGAACGGCATCGCCATGAAAATGATCATGATCGTTCCGTGCGTTGTGAAAATTTCGTTATAGTGCTGGGAGTTCAAGAATCCCAAATCAGGAAATGCCAGCTGCACCCTCATCATCATGGCGTCGACGCCACCACGGAATAACATGAGAAGGGCACTTAAAATATACATGACACCGATTTTCTTGTGGTCAACGGTCGTCAACCATTCGCTCCAGAGCCATTTCCATTTTTTGAAATACGTCAGAATGAAAAGGAGGGCGATCCCTACTAGGGCCATCGATACCATGGCACCATAGATGATCGGTTCACCGGTGACGAGAATATCTGTAATGTGCATGTCTTCACCTGCTTTCTTTACGTTCTATTGGAAGCTTTCTTGTTTTTCAATTTCATATAAATGAAGCTTCTCTTTGAATTGTTCACGGTACTTTTCAACGACGTAGCCCATATCTTCTCTCGTATGGTGCTTCACATAATCCAAGTGTGTGCTGGAATAGGATTGTACGTCGGTCATCCCAGGTGCAAGCAGCTCATCGTAACGTTCTGCTGTCAGCTCTGGAGCTTCATTTTTTATTTCCTCTGCCCACGTATTGAAATCTTCTTCGCTCTCGGCATAGACCTTGAACGTTTGAGCAGCAAAACCTTCCCCATTGAAGTTGGAGTTACGTCCATCGTAGACCCCTTCTTCATCGGCCTGCAGATACAATGTCGTCATCATACCGGCCATGTTGTACTTTTGACCGCCGAGTGCCGGAATCCATAGCGCTGACATGGAATCTGCGGATGAGAGTCTGAATTCGATCGGACGGTCGGTCGGGATGTGTAAGTAGTTCACGGTTTCAATATCCTGTTCTGGATAACTGAAGAACCATTTCCAATCCGCCGTTGTTGCGTAAACGACTAAAGGTTCCTTCTCCTCTTCACCTGCGGCAGGTTCCGGAGCTTTTTCCAAGTCGAACAATGTCGTTACGGTCGGGATGGATAGAAGAATGACAATAATGAACGGAATAACCGTCCAGATGACCTCGATGGTCGTATTTCCATGCAAGTTCGGGTCATAGTCACTTTCTTTACGTCCCGGTCGGTTCTCACGGTACTTGATGAGCATGTAGGCAAACAGTGCAAACACGACAACGATGATACCAAGCATGAACCAAAGGGAATATACAATCAGGTCATATTGACTTTGAGCGACCGGCCCTTTGGGATCGAGCACAGTCATTTCCAACTGCCCGCACCCGCTTAAGAAAAGAATCAAGCCGAGCGGCAGCAAACCTAACCATCTATTACGGAGATGTTTAGCTTTCATGAATCTTAACCCTCCTATCAATCTGTTAAATTATAAGTATAAAACTCGGAAACTAGGAGCTGTTATACGTATCAGGGCTTGACTGATTATATCAGATTTTGCGTAATTAGAAATACATGTTCACAACTTTGTCATACATCGTTCACGAACTTTTAATAAATCCGCCACATGATGGACGCTTTCAAGGAAATTACTAACAATTTAATAAAAAATAGGATAGGTCAGCAGGAAGGGATTGGCATTTTCAAACGTCGAAAAAACGAGAACAATCGGGGATGGTGAGCTTCCCACTCCCCTTACCCTACTTCCAGATGTAACGAAACCCTTTTCAGCCAATACGGGGTTATAAACATTTCATCTTTTAGATAAAAAAATAAGAACCTGTTTCACTATTGAAGTGAAACAGGTTCTTTATATGGATGAAACACCTTCTATGGAAGAAGAACGATTTTTCCTTTTTTGCCCGATTCTTTGAAATACTGCTGAGCTTCTCTGGCTTCCTCTAATGGAAATGTCCGGTCAATCACAGGCTGTATTTTCTTTTCAGAAATCGCTTTTAACATCCGTTGGAATTCTTCACGTGTCCCGAGAACAGATCCATACATGGTGATATGTTTCAAATAAAGGGTACGGAAATCAAGTTCTGTTTTTTGACCACCCGAAGAGCCGGATGTGCAGAATTTGCCGCCCTTTTTAAGCACGGTTAGCGCTGTAGAGAACAGTGCGTCTCCAACGACGTCAAGCACGGTATCAATCGGACCACCGTTGGCAGCTAAAATTTCTTCTTCCAGGTTCTCAGATTTATAAGACAAAACGTGTGTCGCTCCGAGTTCCTTCATTCTCTCTTCCATACTCAAATCTCCGACGAGTGCAATGACGTCCGCTCCAAATACTTTTGATGCGATCTGGACATTAAGCGAACCTACCCCGCCGTTGGCTCCTGTGACCATCACGGTTTCGCCCGGTTTCGGCTGCACTTGCTCGACCATATGCCAGGCGGTCATGCCACTGACGGAAAATACACAGCTTTCCGTGTAATCCTCAAGCGGCATATCAAAACAAAGTTCTGCCGGCCACACCACATATTCGGCATACCCACCATCATATTCTGAACCGATGAAGGACATGTCTTCCGAAATGTGTTCTTGTCCATCCGGGCCACTAGACGTGAATGGAAAAAGAACAACATCCTTGTCCATCATCGACTCATCCACTTGAGCACCGACCTGGACCACTTTTCCGGTAATATCAGAACCCGGGGTACGCGGGAATTGAACGCCTTCCGGACGCCAGCCTGACTTGCCGCCTTGTCCGTAAGCCCCTTCCCTCATCCAGATTTCTGTATTATTGATGGCACAGGCTTTAACCTGGACGAGCACTTCATTTTCTTTCGGCTCCGGGGTAGGAATGTCTGCCAGCTTTAACTGATCCACATCGCCATACCCGGTTACTTGAACAGCTTTCATCTCGAGGCACCTCTTTCCGATTCGCTTTTCTCAACTAATATGCGACATTCATCATAAGGTTATTCAATGTTCTCATCAAGTGATCGGCTCACAACCTTCATTCAGGAATCGATGATCGGCAGGTAGACCTCGACATCTTCGCTATTTTCCGTTGGGTGATACGTTTCTACAATATAAGTCAGCCAATCACGCGTGAGTTTATGTTCAGATGTCCACTGCCCTACTTCTTTATAAAGGATGTCAACGTGATCGATGGACCCTCTAGCCGAGACATATGTGCCGGAAACCTCCAAATATTCCATCCCTTTAGGCACATGGCTTGGCTTATCTTTAACCAGCACCCCTACATAATAGTGACCCTCGAGGTGACCTTCTCCCATCTTTGGCTCAAAGAGGGCAATTTCGGTATTGGTATGATGTTCGATTTCCCTTGTCCGATGCAAAAGCTGACGGGCAAATTCCGGGACTTCAGTTGCAAAATTTTTAAAAGCACCATGGCCCTTGATGCCGACAATTTGAAAGGTGCGATTGATTGTTTGCATGGTAGAACTCTCCGTTCTGAAGGAACCGTATGGCCATCGCCTAGAGTTTCTTCATTAAATAGTAGTGTTTAAACTCTTTTCCGACATGATTCAGTACCCCAAACTCGTGATATCCATGCTTTTTGTAAAAATCCAGCGCTTGAAAGCTGAGAGTATCCACTTTGATAAAATCGCATTCCTTTTTCCTTGCGATTCGTTCTGCTTCCATTAATAACTTTGTTCCATGCCCGGACCCGCGAAACTCTTCGTCCATCATAAGGGTGTGGATCTCTAGCCAGTTCCAGCAGATTTCACCGAGAAGACCTCCACGTACATATTCATCTGCGTCTTTTACATAAAGCTGGACTTCCTCATACCGACCTCTCAGGTCTTCCGGAAAGTGCTTCAAGTTGTATTCGTACAATTGTTGATCGATTTTGTCTTTGTTCTTTCTTTGGTGTTCCCATGATATTTTCAGTTCCATCATTTCTCCATCCCTCGATTCACATTGAGACGAGTTTCTTCCATTAATAATCTTTGGGACGATGTCCATGGTAGATCGCGCCTTCCGCTTTATTAATGGGAATCGACATATCGCCTTTCTTCCTTTTTTCTTAACCTTTGGTTAGCTGAAGCTGTGTAGGGTTGGACAGGGACATGCTGGTAGGCTTTGGCGAGACCAAACAAGGGCATATTTCCGTATATGACTTCATGCTCCCCGTCCTTCACTTTGTACGTTTCATGATAGATGCCGACAGCCGAGTTATCCTTCACTTTTCGATTGAAGTTTCTCCACGCCTTCAAATGCTTCGGGGCTTTGGCATAAGCATATAGCTCATCTTCCGACCGCCAATATTGGATCATCAATGTTGTTTTGAGATTGAAGAAGTTTTCCGCGGAGAAGAATCCATTGTCTTTCTGTGAATAAAGTTCCTGAACCATTGGAGGCATGGCAAGTAAGACCGGGAGCCATTTATGGACAGCCCACCACTTGTTTACCCTCATCCCGATTAAAAACACGACAACCTCATCATCAGCTTCTGCTGTATAACGACCTGGGAATACTTTAGCAGCCATCTGCTTCCTCCTTTTATGTAAAACGCGCCATCAATAGCGTCGAATAATAATTCCCATCAGAAGGCCGCTTGCCTATTTTCAGCTCCCCTTCCACCTCAAAACCAAAACGCTGATACATCTCAATCGCTTTCAGTCCAGATTACGAACAGCGTAAGTACAACTCTCCATCCATGCACCACACCCTGCCACTGTCTTAGAATTCTAAATATTCCCTTTATTATATCATGATTTGTAAACGATTATAGGGATGGAAGAAAAAGTAAGACCTGGTCACCCAAGAATTGGGTGACCAGGTCTTACAGATAATTCCATATTACTTCCTACGAATGCCGATTGTGCGCCCGACTTGTTTGGGTTGTTCTTGAGCAGATGTCTTATCGTGCTCTGCTTTCACTTTCTCGGATACTTCATCAGGAAATGGTGCAGGGCGTCCTTCGTTCTGATCGATGCCCATCAGCATTTCCTCAAGTGTCGCAACGACTTCCCCGTCAGCATTGTGCATCGTCAGAAACAGATGGATACGCTTCGCATCAAAGTCCAAGACGCGGGCGGAGACTTCAAAAGCTGCCCCTTCATGCATCTCTTTCAAGTAGCACGTATGCGTCTCCAATGTGAAAATCGTGTACTGGAACTGCTCGCGCCCTTTTTCATCAAGACCAATCCAATCGATAAACGCGTCTGTAGCAAGACTAAAGGCACGATTGTACTCAGCATCGTTCATGTGCCCGTTATAATCGACCCAGTCGCTCAGAACGGTCTGTTTGTAAGAAAAGGATGACACAAAAACCCCTCCTTTACGCTTTTGTTTTTTCTGTTTCTTTTGGCCAGTATTCCTGGACAAGATCATACAAACGGATCAGGAATTCGTTACGGTTCTGATCGAGTTCAGACATGCTCATGCCGTTCGCCTGCTCTTCACAACCGGACACGACCCTGTCGTACAACTCATCCGTTAATTCCGGCGCTTCAAGCTTCGTCCACGGCTTCTTCAATGCCGGGCCGAACTGTTTCAACATGTGACGCATGCCGCCTTCTCCGCCAGCCAGATGGAACGTGAGGAACGGTCCGTACTGCGCATAGCGCATGCCCGCCCCATGGGTGAAGGCTTTGTCCACTTCCTCTGTCGTTGCGATGCCTTCATTGACGATATGCAGGGATTCTCTCCAAATCGCTTCGATCAGTCGGTCAGCGATGTGACCTTCAATCTCATGACGGACAAGCAAGACACTCATATTCAAGCTCTCATAAAATGCCTTCGCTTTGTCTACGTTCTCCGTCGTCGTCTGTTTTCCTGCCACGACTTCCACAAGAGGAAGAATGTACACAGGATGGAACGGGTGCGCAACGACAACACGTTCCGGATGCTGCAAGTTCGCCTGCAGTTCGGAAGGCATAATCCCTGACGTACTGGATCCGATCAGGGCATCAGGTTTTGCATGCTGATCGATGTTCTTCAGGACCGTCTGCTTCAACTCTTCCACTTCCGGTACGTTTTCCTGGATAAAGTCCGCATCCTTCACGGCATCCGCCAATTCTTTTTCAAACGTTAAGCGATCTTTGGATGCACCTTCTGCAAGCCCAAGCGCTTCCACATAGGGCCACGCCTGCTCCACCGCACGGCGCATGCGCTCTTCTGCTCCTTCTGCTGGATCTGTCGCGACGACGTCATACCCTTGTGCAAGCATGCGGGCGATCCAGCCGTTTCCGATGACTCCTGTGCCGACGACGGCTACTTTTTGTACGGTCATGATTACTTCCCTCCGTGTGGATTTCTAAGATTGTAGTATTCACGTGCTTCCTGTGGCGTCATTGGCTCAAGGTCAAGGCCGCGGAGCATGGTCACTGCTTTGTCGACAAGTTGTTCGTTTCGGGCTACCACACCTTTAGATAGGTAGATATTATCCTCAAGACCCACACGAATATTTCCGCCAAGCATCGCCGCTTGAGACGCCATCGGCATTTGCATACGGCCAATGCCGAACGCGGACCAGTGCGCTTTCTCTGGAATACGGTTCTTCATATAGAGCATCGTTTCCGCATCTGCTGCTGCTCCCCACGGAATGCCCAGGCAGAATTGATACATCGGATCGCCATCGATCAATCCTTCTTCCACCAATTGATTGGCAAAACGGATGTGCCCGGTATCGAAGCATTCAAGTTCCGGCTTCACACCACTTTCCTGAATCAATTTCGCTTGATCTCGAAGCCAGTCGGTCGGGCTCATGTAAATCATGTTGCCGAAGTTCGTACTTCCACAGTCCAGCGTGCACATTTCCGGCAAAAGTTCTCCCACTGGTTCATGACGCTCCGCCGGTGTTTGGATGTCTGTCCCATCGCCACCAGCTGCCGGTGTATTCAAACTCGGAATAAAATCACCGCCGCCTCCGGACGTGATGTTAATGATGACATCCGTTTCTGATTCACGGATGCGATCGACGATTTCACGGTAGTGCTCCAAGTTATGACTGATCCCACCCG
This sequence comes from Halobacillus litoralis, assembly GCF_009856415.1. Taxonomy (GTDB): domain Bacteria; phylum Bacillota; class Bacilli; order Bacillales; family Halobacillaceae; genus Halobacillus; species Halobacillus litoralis_C. Next base: position 42,195 of record NZ_WMEZ01000003.1, read on the forward strand.
TTTTCGGATCACGGGCATGGACATGAGCAACCGTCGCTCCTGCTTTAGCCGATTCAATCGCAGATTCCGCAATCTCTTTCGGTGTTACAGGTACATGTGGATTTTTCTTCATTGTATCTCCCGCTCCTGTCACGGCAGATGTCAGCAATACTTTATTTTTCATTCCAAAGGTCCTCCTTTGAATTTGTTTGTTTCATCAACCAGCACAAACTATACCATCTGGACTGTTTAGTTTCAAATGCTTTTTATGGATTTTTCTTTAAAACCTTTTTTCTTCCCCTATAGGAGGGACATCAACGAATCAGTTATTGAAGCAATTTCTACTTTTCACAGTAAATGAACAGTCATCAAAGCGCAAAACATACGAAAATCAGTGAAATATAACTTCCCATCCTATCATTCCTTGAATATGGCTTTATATTCTCCCATTTGCACCCTTATCCATGTTTTGAAACAAAACCGTCCAGATTGTACAGTTTAAAAAGTCACATACGAAACAACCGCATTAGAATAAAGGAGGAATAGCCATGAAGAAACAACTCATGGATTGGAAAACGTTCGGAGGCGCAATTGCCTTATTACTATTCGTATCATTGCCTCTGATCATTTTCCCTGAACAAGGAAAAGAGATTGTGCTGGCGGCGAATGAGGTCGTTACACAACGATTAGGATTCTTATTTTTATCTGTCGGATTAATCATGCTGCTCTTCTTACTGTTTGTCGGAGTAAGCCGCTATGGAGATATCAAGCTCGGAGACGCTGAAACGAAAGCGGAATTCAAAACAAGCTCCTGGGCAGCGATGCTGTTCACAAGCGGGATCGGAACGGGCATTCTCTATTGGGGCGTGATTGAGTGGGCTTACTATTACCAGGGACCTCCCTTCGGCGTTGAAGCAGGTTCCAATGAAGCGATCCAGTGGGCATCCACGTATGGGTTCTTCCACTGGGGTCCGATCGCCTGGGCGATGTTCGCGATCCCTGCCCTTCCGATCGGCTACATGTTTTTCGTTAAAAAAACCGATGTGTTTAAAATCAGTGAAGCCTGTCGCCCTGTCTTAGGAAAATACACCGATGGCTGGGTCGGACGCCTTGTCGACATTCTGTTCATGTTCGGTCTGTTAGGTGGAGGCGGAACAGGCCTTGCGCTTTCCGCACCGATCATTTCTGCTGGACTGAACAACTTGATTGGTATTCCCGATACAATGACGACGAAATCGATCATTCTGCTGTTCTGCACGTTGATCTTCGGCTTGAGTGCTTATTCAGGCTTACAAAAAGGGATCCGCGTCCTCAGTGATATCAACTTGTGGCTCGCGTTCATCCTGTTGATTTTCATTTTCACTGTCGGACCGACGACATTCATTACAGAATCGACGACTTCTGCGCTCGGCCGGATGATGGACAACTTCTTCCTGATGAGCTTATGGTCTGAACCGTTCAATGACCTGGCCTCCTTCACCCGAACAGGATTCCCGGAAGGCTGGACCGTTTTCTACTGGGCATGGTGGATTGTCTATGCTCCCTTTGTCGGCCTGTTCATCGCCCGGATTTCTAAAGGTCGGACGATCCGTCAAGTCGTTTTCGGAACGATCTTATTCGGAAGTTTAGGGACGATCCTTTTCTTCGGAATCCTAGGAAACTACTCCATGTATCTCGAATTGAGTGGTCAATATCCAGTCATCGAAACCTTGAACCAGCAAGGAGCACCGGCGGCGATCATCGGCACGTTGACGGAACTGCCGCTCGCAACACTCGCGATCATCGTGTTCATTCTGCTCGCCACCATTTTCTTATCGACGACCTATGACTCCGGATCGTATGTCATTGCATCCGTTGTGCAAAAACACGTCGAAGGTGAACCGCTGAAATGGAACCGCCTGTTCTGGGCCCTGGCTTTATCTATTCTGCCAATGATTTTTATGAACATGGGCGGACTGACAACCCTTCAAACGATCAGCATCGTCGGCGGTTTCCCATTACTGATCATTCTGCCGATTCTCGGATGGTCGTTCATCAAAATGGTGAACGAAGATCGCGCCAAAGAAGAAAAAGAAAACAAAAAAGCATCTTAAGAAAGGAAGACACACCATGAGTACACGTTATGAAAAAGGACTGGAAACCCTCCGTTCCTATACAGATGAAGAAAAAGGGACCAACCATTTTGAACTTATGAAAGCACTGGAAGATATCGCCCCGGATCTCGGCACGTACATCATTGAGTTTGCCTACGGCGACATCTACAACCGCGATCACCTTAGTAAACAATCCCGCGCGCTAACGGTATTGTCGAGCCTTGTCACCCAAGGATCCGGCAGCCTGCCGCAGCTTGAGCTTCACATCAATACCGCTCTAAATGCCGGCCTTTTGGAAAAAGAAATCATTGAATCCATGATGCAGCTGATCCCGTATGTCGGTTTTCCATCGGTCATCAATGCGCTCACGCAGGCGCGAAAAGTGTTCCAAGAACGCACGGAAAAAGCCATGGCCTAAACTCTTTTCTAGACCAAATAAAAATCACCAGCTCTCACAAAGAGCTGGTGATTTTTATTTAGATTTATAGGTTTGTTCATTCAAGCGTTCAAGCACTTGTTTTCTAAGCGTCGGTGGCAAATTCCCGAGGCCGAAAATCTCGGACAGCCACAGTCCATCAACCGCAAGACGAAGGATCGTCGCATCGACTTGATCGAGACCGTCATGTTCGATATGATTCTGCCAGTCCGCATATGTATCTTGAAGAGGTTTCAACAACTTGGGATTGATCCCCTGAGCGGCGAGCATCCCGGAACTGAGCGGACGGTTTTCCGTACTTTTATCGTGCATGACGTTAATGAACGACCGTGCCCACTTCCCTGTTTCCTCCTCATCTTTTTCTACTAATTCTTCCACATTCTCCCGGTAGACATCGTTCATGTACTGGACCAGCCCTTCCACGAGTGCTTCTTTTGTGGAAAAGTGATACAACAGTCCGCCTTTGCTCACTTCCGCGCGCTTAGCGACAGCGTCCAATGTGAGCGCATCGCTCCCCTGCTCACGTACGACAAGTGCGGCTGCTTCCAAAATCTTTTGCCGTTTCGATACTCTTGGCATGTGCTTCCCTCATTTACGTTCATTTTTCTTCATGGTATCAATATTCATTGGGGTTTTCAATTTGAATGAGCTCCACGATTATGCCTTTGTTGTTTCTTTTCGTATGCATTCCCTACGACATAGCTGACGGCAATCGCCAGGATTAAAGGAACGACGGAACCACCCATAGTCACCCCCGCCGCTGTTTCTTCATAAAAAGAGAACATAAACAGTTTGTAATTAAATAAGTAACCAATTCCCACCAGACTCGCACTGACTATGATGAACGACAAAAGCCCGACCATGACCGTTTTCCACATTACGACCACCTCCTATTCCTTACCTCTTTCATATATGTAACCATCCAACGGCGATAGACTATGCTTTATTGTATCAAAATTCCCCATATGTGATCATAAAGAACCTAAAACCATTCCATCCTCTCTCATTTCCTAACCATAACCTTGAAAAATTGTGAAAAAGACGAGCGTGAAAATGATAGGATAAAAGAGCACCAATACAGGGATGGGAGAGGTTTGCATGTTAATGACGTTCAATATTGAAGAAACATCAGGTTCCAAGAAGAAAATAACCAAAAGCCCAGAAGAGATCTCTAAAGTTACATACAAAAAACTTGGACTAACCGAAGAAGCCTTAGAAGACTTCCTGCAGGATCATATTGAAGTGATTACGCTAGAAGAAGAATGGGACCTGAAAATTATCGGAAAACAAGTAAGAAATGATGCCAACAAACGGACAGACCTGGTTGGACTGGATAGCAACGGAAGCATCGTCATAATCGAAATCAAGCGTGATGAGCAGGATATGAAAGCAAGACGCGATAATTTTGAATCACAGGCGATTCGCTATGCCGCTTCTTTTGCCAAAATAGAAACCATTGAAGATCTTGTTGAACAAGTGTATGGCCGTTTTTTACTACAAAATGGTGAGGTTGATGAAAGCAGGATTGTTGAAACAGGAGTGAAAGAAATCACTGATTTTCTGCAAAAGAACGAAGCGCTTGATCACTTCAATCAGAACCAACGCATCATTTTGATCGCGTCCAGTTTCGAACCCAGCGTCCTTTCTGCATCCACCTGGCTTCTGTCCCAAGGTGTGGATATTTCTTGTATTGAAGTCGCTCCCCATTTAATCGACGGAAAAGACGACAAAGAATATATCTTGAAAGTGAATAAGCTGCTTCCCCTCGGCTCCGATGATGATTATCTAAGTGAAATTGTGAAAAAAGAGTTCACTACTTCTGCTGGTAAAGTCTCAAACAGGAAACCGGGAGAGAAACATCGCGTGCTTCCTCGTTTGAATCAAATGTTAGAGGACGGACTCGTGGACATTGGTGATGAAATCTACCATGTGTCTGATGAAGAAGGAAGCAAGACGAAATCCAGTATTCACGGGCCTAAAGAAGTTCTCTGGAACGGGAAAGTGTACTCCTTAAATGAATGGGGAGCGATGTTTCATCACAAGGAAAAGGTGAATGCCTACACGAGAGCGGTAGTCGTTCGCTACGGCAAAACGCTGGAACAGATGAGAAAAGATTACTATAAGCTTTAATCTTGCAATCCTTTCACCTCATAGAAACAACAAAAGGTACACACTTGTTTTATCATAAGTGCGTACCTTTTCTATTCCACCCGATGAACCCGCCCACCTTGATTCACGCGTGACTCTTCACATTTTCCAACGCCATAAAATAATTGAGCACGAATTGGCGAACTTCCCATTCAGGGACTTCCTTCATGCCATCCGTAAACACCGACTGATGATAAGAATAATTTCCGAAATGACGACGTTTCCCTGAAATCAGATCGGCCATCACTTTGTTCGTCTTTTCCATGTATTGCATGCTCATCAATCCTTTCTATCACTAGCATAGCCAGAATACGAGATTCTTATACTAGGACAAGAGAAGATGTGCAACTTTCTCGATCACCCTTTTGACCTCTTCCTCTTTTTCAATCGTAAAAAAGTGGTCCGCTTCCTCAGCAGTCGGGGCCTTGATATGAAGCAATTCTTCTCGCTGCCTCTGCAGGACTTCATCAAAGGAAGCTGCAGTCCGTAATACCGTTGAATCTCGCTTTCTTTCAGTTACGCGTTTTTCAAGAAGGGAGAAGGGCACGTCAAAATTTACAAGGATCGTAGAAAATCCTTTCCTCTTAAAATCATCCAATATCGCCTTCCTTGCCTTTGGATTCCGATTTGAATTACAGATCACGAGGTTTCTTTCCGTCTCTTCTACCGCATAGTTGACGATTATTTTCGTCATCCTATGTTTGATCGTGTTCGGACCATCTTCAGGTACGAGACGGGAATAATGGGTATTCAAAAATGCGGCCTGATCATCCTGGTCCACCACGACCGTGTCCGCCACCTTCTCCTCAAGCCTTCTCGCAAACGTCGACTTTCCACTGTGCGTCATTCCGACCGTCATCACCACATATCTACTCATGGCTTCCCCTTCCTATCCATTTTTGTACAAGGGTAGTCTTCCACAACTTGAAACCAAGCCAGGCACCCAATACATTTAAAATAAAATCATCGATATCAAAACTTCCCCTTTGGGTAAGTAACTGCATGACTTCTGCTGAGAGGATGATCAAAACGAAGGCGAGCAGGAATGGACTCAACCGTCTCAGTTTTCTAAACAGGGAAGGCAGGAAAATGCCCATAGGAATGAATACCAGCACATTCCCGAGCAGATTTTTCACAGCCGTCCACGTATCCATCGTCCCTTTTTCCAGGGCTGTTATATAATTTTCAATTGTTTTGAACGGAACCAGGTTGGAATGGCTTTGTATATATTCAACGAGAGTCATAGAGACCCCCGCCGACCCACGTAATTGAAAAAACATGTAAAACACGAGAAATAGAAGATACCCGATAAAACCTAAACCTAAGAAAATGCGTTGAACCTTTGACATGAGAACCTCCACCAACTTTTCTAAACAATATATTCCCTATCCATACCCCGGAATGATGGCAGACCAAACAACCATCGAGACAAATTCATGAACATGTAACATTCACCACCGAATGAAACTTCACGCTCAAACGGCCGGTCGATCCACTTGTCTCTCTTTCCAATGACGGTTTGCATACCCTAAGGATAATGTTACCAAGAGCAAGATTCCAGCGCCTCCCACCACGGCCGCTTTTACCGAAACCCACTCGGCCGCGGCACCAATAACGGTCGTCGCCAGAATGACAAGTACGCTTTCCACCACCCCAAATATACTCGTCACCCTTCCCATCACTTGAACAGGGATCCACTCCTGGTAGAAGGTGTGAAAACCTGTATTCGCAAAAGCAAGCGCAAACGATAGCAAAAAGAACCCGACCGCCGCTCCTGAAAAATCCACCGAAAACGCGTAGATCAAGTAGCCGGACGCTACGAACAACCCGCCACCAGTGAGCAGCGTTTTTGTTGACAGATGATTGCCGAACCATGTAAGGACCAAAGCGCCGACGGCAATCCCTGCTCCTGCAATACTGACTAAAAAACCATACGTCGTGTCCGTCAATCCAAGTACATCTTTTGAAAAAGCGGCTTCCAGTGAATCCAGCGCAGCGGCCATCACCATCATCAGTCCGAACAGAAAATAGATGGTCATGACCAAGAGGTGATGGTTCGTAAACGTCCGTACGACGGCCCAGTCTTCCTTAAGCAAGGCCACCGACAATATACTGTTTTCTTCTCCCCCCTTTTTTCCCAACCGGGGAAGCCATAAAGAAATCACCCCTGAAACAAGAAACGTCCAGGCATTAAAATAAATTGCAAGCTCCGGCGTTCCGATCAGAAATAAAACGCCCGCAATGGCCGGCCCGATCAGAAATCCTCCGGAATCAATCAGACTTCTCAGCGCATTGAATCGTTTCCGCTGATCCCTCCTAATCAGCTTCGTCACATACGTCATCGAAGCGGGATGGAAAACAGAACTCGCCATGTTCACGAACAAAACGAGCGCGTACATCGCCAAAAGCGAGGACAATCCAGGAAGAACAACAAGCAAGAGCGCCCTGAATACATCGAGCCCAATCATGAGATTCCGCTGATTCACTCGATCCACAATAGACCCTGCCCATACGTTCGTCATAAGCGTCGCCACCGGCTTCAGCAAATACAAAACCGCGACTGCGAGTGGCGAGCCGGTCATTTCAAGTACGATCAAATTCAATGCAATCAAATAGATCCAATCACCGATATTCGATAGGCCCACTCCTGACAGAAGTAGAAACGGGTACTTCCAGGAACGCGTCCTTTTTTTCATTTCCATACGCAACCTCCTCGCAGATGTTTTGAGATATAAAAAAACCCCACCCCCAAGACCGATCAGTCTTGGGGGCGAGGTCTGTTTCATCCGCGGTGCCACCCCAGTTTCATGGATGTGTCGCCATATCCAGCTCATCAGGTACATTTCATACCCTGGCTCTATAACGGGAGCCCCCGTCTCATGATCCCCGATGGTAGGTTCCCATGAGAAGCTCAGAGGTTTGTTTCGATAAGAGAACCCCTGCCCCTTTTCAGCTTACGGAGCTCTCTGTGAAGGCTTCTGCTTATCTACTCTTCTCTTCAACGCCACTACTTATTTCTCTATACTATGCAAGAAGCTTCACCGTATGTAAAGAACAAATCTACGATTTCATCCAAAATTTTGAAACCTTTTCCATGATCAAACGTTATCTATGTAACGAACGAGGAGGAGGAACATTTGTGAACAGAAAACACCCTTGGATTCTAGTTATTCTACTATCCTTACTATTAGCCGCCTGCAGCGAGTCGGGTTCTTCAAGCAGCGGAGAAGAAGGTTCTGTGGATACAGACGTTGAAACGCACGAATTTGTGACAAAGGTAGAAAGCTTTGAAACCGAACCCTATTCTTACGATCGAGGAGGTTTTCAAAACTTCCTAACCGATGTTGAAACGTATTATGAAGATGAAATTTTTGATGATTATTTAAATTTCCCAACGTTGTCCTTGGATTATATGACCTTTGATTTTGATGGATATGGAGATACCTCTATCACGCAGACCTTCGCAGAAGACGTGTTTGTCGACACGACCATTGCAGCACCGACTTTTGAAGAAAGCTTCTCAGGAGAGGATTTTGAAAAAGTGGACATCGCAGGTCGTGAGATGCATACAAAAGAAACAGATTACGGCGAAATTGTTTATTACTGGTATGAAGGCGATCTTCAATATTACTTATCGATCGGTGAAGGAGGTCAGGAGGAAGGAATGGAAGCCGAACAAATACTGAAGGAAGCGGAAAAAAGCCATTTCGCGGGCAAGATTTCAGGCGAAGTGCTGGATGAAGTGGTACAAGCAGACGATTTCCCAACCCCTGCACCCCCTGAAGGTTCCAAACCGATCTATGATATTTTCCTGGAATACTGGCCTGGGCAGGAAATCGAATACAACTATGAGTACGGGAAATTTGCACACTATGTGAGAACAACAGATAGCAGAATGGAAGTCACGACCGATTATTATGATGAAGTATTGACAGTAGAAGGCGACGGAGAACAGGTGGATATCGGTGTGCTGTACGAAGACGGGGATGTCTATGTAGAATTTCTTTATGGCGACCTCCAATATATGCTTGAGTATGGGGAGACAACCATTAAAAACGAATCCGAGCGGCCCGATGAGGAAGAAATCCTCGAGAACATGCGTGAAATAGCTGCAGCAATCGTCGAAGCTAATTAATCCCTCATTGATCAAGGTGACAGGGTAAGACACTCGTTGTGTCCTACCGTTTGTAACCAGGAGCAGTGAAGGCTCCTTCTCTTCACTGCTCCTGGCCCTCCTCATCTGGCAGCCATTTCTGCTTGTAATCTTTAACGTACTTTTCCAAAGCAATGGGCTTAGATTTTGAAATCTTTTCGAAATCTTCCGTGACTCCCTTAGCTAATCCCAGCTTTGTTGGAAAATGAATACCGATGACTACGTTCACAAACTCTTCTTTTTCACCCTTATTTACCATGTAGGACTTAAATTCTTTGACAGAAGGGTTGGCATATACAATTCTTTCACCCAAAACAGCAGTCATAATTTCAGCTACCTCATAAAAATCAAAGGCCTTCTCCCCGGTAATGACGTGGCTCGTATTCCTGAATTCTTCAGGGTGTTGAAAAGCATGAATGGCCACCTCTGCAAGGTCGCGGGTATCCACGAAACTGGTTTTCCCTTTCCCGGCCGGAACAAATATCCTATTCTTTTCTCTGATTTCTCTTCCGAGGAAATCGTGTAGGTTCTGCATGAAATAACCAGCCCTGATGAAGGTGTAGGGGATGCCGAGTCTTTTTAACAGCTTTTCGTTCTTAAAATGATGAATAAAAGGCAGATATTGTACGTCTTTAACAGAAAGGTAGACGATGTGCTGGACACCTTTCTCCTTGATAACTTTCAGGAATTGGTGAAACTTTATTTGGTCTCCGGGTGGATACATAAGAAAAACCTGATCGATCCCTTCCAGCGCAGCCCCAAAGGTAGCAGGGTCAGAAAAATCGAGTTTCACGAAAGAAAATTTATCCCCATACATCCGCTCTGCTTTTGCAACATTCCTTACTGCACATGTAAAGGAAAGATTTCGTTCATTCATTTTCCTGGCGACTTCAATCCCTACTTTTCCATTAAAACCCGTAACCAGTACACTCATTTGAAGCCTCCCCCTGAAACAGGAGAGAGCATCATCCTGTTTCTATTTCATTTCATCAAATAGCAAACGAAACCTATCTGTGTTGATCGATAAGTATTGGGTTGCCGTCAGGGTCTTCAATCGTAAAACTATCCGGTCCTTCGCCCGATTCATCTGCTTCTGACAAGATATTAACCCCCTTCTCTTTCAATTCTTTTTGCAGTTCGCGCACATTTGTAAACGAATCGGTGTTTTCTGCATTTTGGTTCCAACCCGGATTGAACGTCAGCATGTTTTTATCGAACATTCCTTGAAATAATCCAATTACACAACTTCCATTTTTCATAATGAGCCAATGTTGGTCAGGATCTCCCCCAAAAGCTTGAAATCCTAGATTTTCATAAAAAGCCTTCGATTGATTTATATCTTTCACTGTCAAACTTACTGAAAACGCACCAAGTTCCATAAAATCTCCTCCTCTACATTTGTTCTTCCCTTTAACAGGTTCGCTTTGATAAGCTAAAAAACCTGCCAATTCCCTTTCATAATGATTTATGAAGAGAATTGGCAGGTTTGAAAAGGAAGAAAACATAACAGGCTGACATAAGATTGCAAATGTGTTCAGATGAAAATTAGATTCAAATAATCCCCATGACCTCTGATCAGTTCAACCTCATCGCTCGAAGAAATCCAAAAGAAATGAAACGTAAGCCCCTTCTCTTCTCCCCCGCCCGTGGGTTCGTGGTCCCATTCATCCTCAGCATTAGAGACCCTCAGTTTATAGAAAAATCGGTGATGGATCGCACCATCATCGTTCTTCCATAAATCTTCAGCAAGCCATTGTTCAACATGGAAATTTCTTAACCCTGTTTCTTCTTCCATTTCTCTTAGGACCGCTTCCTGAGGATCTTCGCCCGGATCCACCGTCCCCTTGGGTATTTGAATTCCCGCTTCAGCGATCGGATGTTGAAAAACTAAGACTTGTATTTGACCTTCTTTTATTCTCGTTACGTACCCATAGGCTTTCTTTACTGGATTCACTCTTTTTCTATCCTCCAATTCAATACTTATCTTATGGAACACTAGGCTTAATAAGGGTTTCTCTGTTTCCCGACAAAACTTCCAATGTCAGTCATGACTCGCTCTTATTCAAGAGAAGCACCCTCCTCAGAGGCACTCTTCGAACTCACCCGCTTCAACATATATTCGAGCAGGAAAAGATAATCCTGTTGGTGACCTGTGTTCTTTGCAAGTTCAGACAGCTGTTCCAAAATATACAGACAGTCATTTTCATACAAGCTATAATTATCAAATCCCAAGATCGTCTGACGGGCAAATTCCCATAGATCTTCATGGACATCCTCATCCATCGTTTTACTCAGCAGGGAAATCATAGTCAAGAGCTCTGTCATCACCGTCGAATTTTGGTTCGCATACTCACGGATGGAAGCGAATCCCTTGTGAAGGTAATAACGGAAATTCTTTTGGTTCAAGATGATGCGGAGCTCTTTTTCATTGTCAAAAAGATAGGGAGAAAAATTCGTCGACTGGCCGATGCTTTTCAGCAGATCCGCAATCTGGTGAATCGTATTTGTCACTGTAAGCGGGTCATTGTGACCTAACGCTTTGATGGCGACCTCAGCAAGCTTATTCAACCCGTATTCCAGATCTTGGATTTCTGTCTGCTTGACCCCGATCTCTATCGACTTGAAATAGCGCTCGGGATGAATGGTCTGGCCGTTTTCCCAATACGTCAGGATCGGTGTTCCTTCTAAAACAAACTCCCCGATTCTGACGTCGAACCGGAGCAGGCTGTCGTCACTTTTCGCCTGTTTGATCAACCTAGAAAAATCAGCGACTTGAAGATAACCCGAGTGCTTTGTCTTGATCACCTTTCCATCAGCATCAGCCGGAAGTGATTCTACCTCGATCTCCCTCTCAAGGTGGTAAGGCTTTAATTCTTTTTCCAAGGAAGCCTGGACCTGCTTCGACTTGGCATTCATATTGAAACTGATGTTGTGGACCTGCATCCAAGTGGTGGTATGGTTGATAAAATAAATGAACGTCACCGCAGCTGTAATCGCTGTGAGGATGGAGAGTACCGGCGTTGCGACAATATACTCTTCTTCTTCATGGGTCACGTACAAAAAGTTTAACAGTACATAAATGAAACTTCCGTTAAAAATACCAAGCACATGCTGGGTCGCCCGGTCACTGACAAAGTTCACAAGCATCTTGGACGAAAACTGCCCGCTGAACGTCGTCAGAGCGACAAGCAGGGAGTTAATCGTAAAGGCACTCAAGGTCAAGACCCCACCGACGAGTGCACTCAGAAGCACCTGCAGTGTCTGGCCGCTGAAACCGATGGCCGCGGGCAGATATAAACCGACATCGACCACATAATCAAGATAAAAGGTGAAAGCGGACAATCCGATCGCTCCCACGATATACCAAAAAGGCATAAACCACAGCGTTGACTTCAATTCACTTTTCCGTTGCCGTCTCGACATCTTAAAGTATTTCTTTATATAGTAAAAGAGCCCCATATGAATCCCCAATCTATTCTTAAGACTTTTGAATCCTTCTATTTCCTACCCTGCAAAGTTGGAAGTGAACCTGTTTTTTCATGTTTCTTTGAAAAATAGGGATAAATGTCGAAAACACCCCTGGGTAGAACGAATCCTCTTTTATTTTTTTGAAAAAAATTTCAATATTTATCATAAGCGTCTCCTCCAACTTCTTTCCTTATTCTTTATGGTAAATTTTCCTTTTCCACGCAGCGAATTTCATGTTTAGTTGGAAAAAGTTTGAGGAACTACCGGTAACACGTCAATTAAACGATTCGGATCAGCATTGGATGGAGCGCTCCATCCATTTACGTATATGAACTAACTTTCCATGATTTAAGAAAATTACGATGACTGAATATTTAGGAGGCACATATGAGATACGCAGGTGTAGGATTGGTTATACTGGCCGCGATATGCTGGGGCATTAGTGGAGGAATTGCAGATATTTTAATGAGCAAGGGCTGGGACCCTATTACCATTTCCTTTTTCAGAGGTGCCGTTGGATTCTTATGTTTTTTGGTATGGTTTCTTATCCGCTTTAGCAGAAAGTGGGTTTACACCCGCCGCTTATATCTCTGGTCCTTGTTGGCTGGTGTAGGTGTGGCTGGTAATTTCACTTTATATTTTCTGAGTATCGAAGCTGCAAGCGTGGCTGTTGCTGCTACTCTGATGTACACCGCACCCGTCTTTGTCCTTTTAATATCCTTTGTATTAGGGATTGAGCGTTCCTCGTGGTTGAAATGGGGATGCATCGTCGGCGTACTTATAGGAATCATCCTTCTTACAGGTGCCTACAATATCGAAACGCTATCGGCGAGTTTTCTAGGGACAGCCGCTGGACTTGGAGCCGGCATCTGCTATGCGGTGTTCATATTCGGATTTAAAAAGGCCTCTCACAAGGGCAGCGTGGAGACAGCGTTGGCCACCGCATTTTTCTTCTTTTGTCTCATTCTCTTTGTTTTTACTGACAAGCAGGAAATGACAGATGCGGTTATGTCCAGCGACATCGGATGGTTCATTCTGTTAGGGCTCGTTGGCGCTGGTGTATCCTTTATCCTCTATATCATCGGTATACGCAAGACGGCACCATCCACAGCTTCGATGGTCGCTATGGTCGAACCCGTCACAGCGTCCTTATTCGGTGTGCTGATACTAGGAGATCAATTGGGCATGATCCAGCTTGTTGGAATGGGTCTCATCTTGTTTACGATCACAACTCTGAGCGTGAAACAGTCCGATTAAAGGAAAGTATGTCAGACTCTTATGCGATTTAACAAAGAAAACACGGCCTCAATCAGCTAATAGAGGCCGTGCTTTTCATTTTCTTTTAGGATTCCCGCAAGATCTTCTCCATCGCCTTCCCTTTTGCAAGCTCATCGATCAGCTTATCCAAATAGCGGATTTCCTGCATCGTCGGCTCTTCGATCTCTTCCACCCGGACGCCGCAGATGACCCCTTTAATCATTTTTCGTGAAGGGTTGAGGCCCGGAGATTCCTCAAAGAAGGTTTCAAAGTCTGTCTTTTTCTCCAACTGCGCCTCTAACTGTTCTTGGCTATACCCCGTCAACCAACGGATGATTTCATCGACTTCGGTTTTCGTACGACCCTTTTTCTCCGCCTTCGTCACATAATGCGGATAGACGTTTGCGAAACTCATCGTATAAATCTTATGTTTGGTCATGGTCCGTCCTCCCTTTCATGTATGGTTGACTCATTATTTCCTATATTAACATTCAAATTCTACTCTTTGTTCATATGTGTAGTATACGGCCCCCGCTAACGCTTAATCATAGTGAGAACCAGGTGCCAAACAAAAAAAGTCAACATTAAATGTTGACCTTTTCATCAAGCAATTGCAATGATTGAATAGCTCTGTGGAGACTGCTGAAGGTATGAATTCCTTTCATATCGATTCCCAGACTCACCATTGTCTGTACAATATCAGGACGGATGCCACTCATGATTCCATTTACACCCGTAAGCTTTAAAGAGTTGATCACTTTAAACAATTGATGAGCCACCATTGTATCGATGATACTCACACCAGATAAATCTAAAATAATAGTCTCAAGCTCATACTCTTCCCCCTGTTTCAAGGCATTTTCCATTAACAGCTGCGCCCTCTTCGTATCTATTTCTCCAACGATCGGGATGACACCGACTGTCTCCGTGATTCGGACAATAGGAACGGAAAGTTCATCAACCGCATAATTAGCCGTTTTTATCGTATTTTCAAAGTCATCCATATAGGATTTACTCATGAATTGCATCGCTTGGTCAACCGCATGATTAAACGGAGAAAGGATACCATAAAAATCGTCAAAAGACAGATTCTGTGTTTTCGCTTCGTCTTTGATAATAGCGCCAATGACTTCCCTATACTCACTGATTTCTCCGAGGGCCAAGTTTAAAGGCAACCTTGATTCTACTAGTTCCCCTGAGACATGATCGCTCCATTTTTCCAAATTTTTTGTAACTTCCTCAAAGTCCTGACTTAAAGAAGTTGCGTAGGCTTCAATCAATTCCATTCTCCAAGTAATGACTTGTTCTGAAGCTCCTTTTCCTATTTCACTAGGTATAGCAACCGCGCGGGCCAGCTGTTCTTTTTGTTCAAGTATTGTAGTCGTTACAGGCTTCAATGTTCCTGACTTTGCCGCCGTCATTTAATTTCCTCCTCAAAAAATGGGGATGAGTAATTAATATAAACCCCTTTTAAAAAGCTCTTGATCTTTTAATCGTTTATAATTCCCAAATGATATTCATTAATATATTACAATAATAAGTTGAAGAATTCGAGTGGAAATAATAAACTTTACGTACATGAGTGTATTCGTGTATTGGATATCTATCCATTTTACCATCACTTTATCTAAAAATTAATACGCTTTTCTTACATAGAGACTAAGTTATATAGCTAAAAACCCTGATTTCAGCTTAGAAAACAGGGATATCATAAATATTGAGGTTGTTTTGTTATTTTATATTGTACAAAAAAACAGACGCCCTGATCGAAGGACGCCTGTTTTACCATTAATATAGTTTTTGAAGTGCTTCTTTATTGAAAGCTAGAAGATCATCTGCTCTACCTTCATGAACTTTCTTCACCCACTCAGGGTCCATTAATAAGGAACGGCCAATGGCCACAAGGTCGAACTCTTCACGATCCAGCTTGTCCACTAAACCGTCAAGACTTGTTGTACCCGCACCAGAGAAGTCTGTGAAGACACCATCCAGCCCGACAGATCCTACAGAAATGACCGGTTTGCCGGACAGCTTCTTCGTCCAGCCTGCAAGATTCAAATCGGAACCTTCAAACTCAGGCTCCCAGAACCTGCGGGTCGAGCAGTGGAAAATGTCCACGCCAGCTTCTACAAGCGGCTGAAGAAAACGTTCAAGCTCATCTGGCGTGCGGACTAATTTCGCTTGGAAGTCATTCATCTTCCATTGAGAGAAACGGAAAATGATTGGGAAATCTTCCCCGACTTCACGACGGCACGCTTCCACGATCTCTACGGCAAACTGTGTACGCCCAACGAAATCGCCGCCATAACGGTCGGTACGTTTATTGGTGTTTTCCCAGAAGAACTGGTCGATCAAGTACCCATGAGCCCCGTGGATTTCAATCGCATCAAAACCGAGGCGCTTGGCATCTCCTGCTGCTTTGGCATAGGATTCCACCAGTTCCTCTACTTCTTCAGTCGTTAATGGTTCATTCACTTTCTCTCCATCCAGGCTCAGGCCTGAAGGTCCCACTGGCATGGCCTCTTCATTGGGAAGTTCCCCTTTGCTGCGAGTCATTCCTACATGCCATAGCTGAGGGGCAATTTTACCACCGGCCTCATGTACTTGGTTCACAACATCAGCCCAGCCGTTCAAAGCCTTCTCTCCATGAAACACAGGAATATTCGCACCAGATACAGAAGCTGGATGGTCGATCCCTGTTCCTTCTGTAATGATTAACCCGACTTCATTCTCCGCACGTCTGCGGTAATACGCGGCCACTTCCTCATTAGGGATGTTGCCAGGTGAGAATCCGCGTGTCATTGGAGCCATGACGGTACGGTTCGGAAGATTCAATTTATCACTCGTAAATGTTTTGAATAAAGATTTCGTTGTTGTTTGGTTTGTCATTGATCTGCCTCCTTTTCAACGATGTCTGTCATTATTACAGATGAAAAATGGAAACGAAAGAAATCTGCTTCAATACAGCACATTCATTTCTTCTAAGAGCAAGTCTAAAAGATAAGTCATTCTGTAAAAAAAAAATTTTTAGGAAAGGAGCAAAAAGGAACCTCCGAATCGGAAGTTCCTTCTTACCCACTTATCATCAATCGTATACGATCGCTTATATTAATGGAATAAACCTGATTCCCGTGATTTTTTCATGAGTTTTCTTGAATTCTCATGCAGTGGACCTTTCAAGAAAATGCCAATCGCAAGGAATACCCCGGCAAAGATAGATAAGCGGATCACGTCTGTTTTAACACGTGCCTGAACGATCCCTCCAACTGCTTCTCTTAGTAAGTCAACCGCATACGAGAACGGCAGGAATGGATGGATGTTTTGGAAGAATTCCGGAAGTAAAGCCACTGGATACGTTCCTCCTGAACCTGCAATTTGCAGAACAAGGAAAACAATCGCCCCTGCCTTCCCCACATCTCCAAGAACAGATACGAGTGTAAACACAATCGTCATGAAAACAAAACTAATCCCAAGTCCAAACAGAACAAAATAGAGGGATTCAGCGATTCCAATCTTTAAAAAGAAAAGATTACCCAACGTTACAACTAAGGTCTGCAGGAAACCAATACTTACAAAAGTCGCAAGTTTACCCAGATACTGTTCGTAGGATCGGTACTCAGACGTATGAACAGGTTCCGTTGATAAAAGTGAAACCAGTAGAAGAGCCCCTACCCATAGCGCAAGAACCGTGTAAAATGGTGTCATTCCTGTTCCGTAATTTTCAATCGGAAACCGTGTATTCTTACTTAAACTCACCGGCTCCTTAAAGAAGCTTTCCTCTGCTTCAGGATCGTTTTTCAGAAGCTCAATGATTTCATTAATATCTGTCTCTCCTTGAATCTCCCGGATACGGTCAGCCATCTGATTGACTTTTTCGTTCACATACGGATATTCATTTAACATGTATTCAAGAATATCCTGACCTTCCGCCAGGTTGCTTTCTGTACTTCCAAGAATCTGCGAGATCTGTGGAATCGTAGATTGAGCTTCAGTCAGAATACTGCGGGCATCGGATAACGTCTGCTGAGCCTGATTGATTTCTTGGAGGAATTTTGGCTCTATATTTTCCTTGTACTCTGTCAGAAAAGCATCGATTCGATCGGCTGTTTCGCCGGATTTCTCTTCCAGTGTCGTCAGTGTTTGATCAATCTCAGTCTGACTATCCTTGAGTTGTTCTTCAAGCCGTCCTGTATCATTCTGAACGCTCTGTAAACCTTCACGAATACGCTCGACCTCTTTTAAAGCTTGATTCACTGTTTCCTGAGACGCTTCAGAACCAGTCTGCTGATTCTGATTCTCCTCTCCGTTTTCAGGATTCTCTTCACCATTCTGCTGTTGCTGCTCCTGAACCTGCTTCAGCAAGTTTTCCACGGTATTCAACTGTTCCAGTGCTTCACTGGTACGTTGATTAATTCCATCTTTCAATTCCGTGACGCCTGTTAAATCCAGGTCCACAGACTGAACGTCATTTATGAAGCTGTTGACATCTTCTGCTGTCTGCTGAGCTTTTTTCAAGTCAGCTTCAACTCTAGGCGCCACTTCATTTAACCGCTGTTCTGCTTCATTTAAGAAGCTTGTTGTCTCATCAATGGTGCCAAGACTTTCGCGGGTCACTTGATCTGCCCGGGGTAGAAGTCCCTGTACATCGTTAATGATGGAAGCCGCATTTTGTGAATCGTCATAAGCTCCGGAAATCAGGTCATAAATTTCAGGAAGATTTTCCTCAAGCTTAAAGACATATTCTTCAAAACGTTTGATGTCGGGGAGGTCTTTTTCAAGTTCCAGCCCCAGTTCGTTAAACAATTCCGCGACCGTTCCATTCACTTCTGAAACAAACTCTTTCGTGATCTGATCCACAATGACGCTGGCACCCTTTTCTGTGATCTTAGGTGCGATGGCATTGATCTTTTCATTGACATAATACTCGACATTGGACTTTTCCGGTTGATCACTGACCACTGTGCCCAGTTTCTCAGAAAAGGCATCCGGAATGACGATGACGGCATAATAATCCCCGTACTCTAATTGGTCCATAGCCGTTTCCCGATCGGTAAACTGCCAGTCAAAACTGTCATTACCTTTTAATTCCTCAACTAAATCTTTCCCTACATCAATTTCCGTACCTCTAACTGTGGCCCCTTCATCCTCATTGACTACAGCCACAGGCAGCTGGTCGGTCTGACTGTAGGGATCCCAAGAGGCCTTAATATTGAACCAGGCGTACAAAGAAGGCAGAACAATTAATCCACCAATCAAGATCATAGCCACCCAGTTTGTTGAAATACTTTTCCAATCTCTTGCAAATATCTTCCACATCTGTTTCATACGTGATGCTCCTGTATATATAAAATAATCATGACTGATGCATGGAACAACGGTTTATTATTTACTTCAGAGTTATTTTAAGTTGTTCATGAATGGTTCCGTGCATTCATCAATCAAGTAGTCAAATGTATTAAGAACCAGCCCAGACATCTTTCGCAAGCCGCCCGGACTTTTCCAGATCATCCAACCACAAAACAGCTTCCTGTTCACTGACCTGATGAAGATCCCGGTAACTCTCCACAAGCGTACGCGTTACTTCAGGAGCCATTTTACTGCCATCCCCGCAAATATAGAAACGGCCTCCTTGATCTAATAGAGAAAGGATCGCTTCCGCATTTTTCCTCATCACATGTTGGACATACACTTTTTCTCCATCCTTTTGCCTTGAAAAAGCAGTATGCAGATCAATTAATCCTAGACGTTCCGCTTCTTTCAGTTCCTCTTCATATAGAAAGTCCTCCTCAGGACGACGGCACCCGAAATAAAGGTGAGCTTCTCCCAGCGTTTTCCCTTCCTGATGCATCTCCTTGCGAGCCTGGATGAACCCACGGAAGGGAGCGATTCCAGTTCCCGGACCGACAAGGATCATCGGTGTTTCAGGATCTTCCGGCAGTTGGAAGTCTGATTGAGGGGTACGGACGAAACAAGCGATTTTGTCTCCGATTTCTCTCGATGCCAGATAGTTCGAAGCCACACCTTCATACTCGCCTTTTCCACTCCATGCCTCTCCTCGAACGACACTGACCGTCACACTCGGTTGATGGGCATGTACCCGTGGGGAACTGGAAATTGAATAATAACGGACTTTCAAAGCTGGAAGCAGAGAAATGAATTGCTCAAACTCCATTTCACACGATGGATACGCTTCTAGCAGCTCCAGCATCGTTTGACGTTTCTCCAGAATCTCAGTTTTATAGTTTTCATCCTCAACGAGTTGTTCGAGCTCGATTTTGTGTGGCGGGCAGGGGTTGCTCGCAGCTAGCGCACGGATTTGTGCCCTTGTGGCAGTCTCCTGCAATTCGACGTAAGAGGACAGCAATTGTTTGAGTTGAACTGGCTTGCCTGTAGGCAGGTGTACGGCACGGCCGCTTCCTTCGCTCAAAATCACATGCTCTTCTCCTTTGATTCCGAACCGGTCCAGCACCCTGGTGATGAGAGCCTTTGTGTTTTCCGGCACGACACCAAGGTGATCCCCCTCCTTGAAGGTCACCCCTGTAGGAAGTTCGACCTCCACGTGACGCGTGCTGCGGTCATCTGACTTCAACAGCTCCCTATTTTCAAGCACCACGGCTGTGAATGCATCATAGGTGCGAGCCACAGGCGTATAGCTCGTTCCACTTACGAATTCCATGGAAACAGGGCTGGAAGCATCTTGTCCTTCTTCCAAGTCCAAGTTGAAATATTCGGCTAACGACGGCCATAGCTTTTCTTCCCATTTTTCCAGATCACCATTAAAGTCTTCGTTGGCATCTCCTTCTCCCCGTTCAAGCAGAAGGACAGCTCCTTTCGCATCGAGTTCGCGATCGATGGTTGCAGGAACCCGTTGATAGGTGCTCGCCCAATTTCGGTCGCCGCAGCCGAAAACGGCGTAGGTGACCCCGTCAAGCTCTCCTTCCTCAGCAGAAGTCAGCCACTGGACAAAAGAGGTTGCGTTGTCTGGTGGGTTGCCGTTATAGGAAGCAGATACAATTAAGATCGCTCCTTCTTTCGGAAGCATTCCTGTCCATTCATCTAGCGGAGCCGTCGTTACAGAAAAGCCTTGGTGGCGCGCAGTTTCAGCAAGCTCCCGGGCTACTCCTTCTGCGGTTCCCATGTTCGACCCGTACAATACGTGGAATGGCGTGCCATGGGACTCGCGGGCGGGTATATCCTTCGTATCTTCCTTTTGCTTCGCTTCTTGAGGCTGGAAGCCGTTGAATTCTCTTCTTGCTTTCACTTTCATCGTCAGCCCGTCCGGCTTGAACGTTAGCGTTTCTTTGACATCCAGTTCATAATCCGTATGATCGACAAGATCGAAATGCTGCAAGACCATGCCGAGAACGAGCGTCGCTTCATGGAGCGCGAACTGCTGACCGATGCACGCCCGTTGTCCATTCCCAAAAGGTTTATAGGCATGGTGTGGAATGTCAGCTGGATTTTCAAAGCGTTCTGGATTGAATGCCTCCGCATCATCGCCCCAGACGGTGGGGTCCCGGTGAAGTTCCGGGATGAGCAGTGTGAACGTGTCTCCTTTTTCTACTTCATATTCACCATCAAGGGTTGTATCTTCTTTGGCATGAACGGAAAAAGCCGGAGCGGTAGGCCATAAGCGCAATGCTTCGTTCAAAACCATCCGCACATACTTCAACTGTTTCACTTGTTTAAAGGAAGGAGTATCATCACCAAGCACTTCATCCACTTCCTTATACGCTTTCTGTAACTTCTCCGGATGCTTTAATAGGTAATACGTAGCGAAAGATAAGAGCCCGCTCGTCGTTTCATGACCGGCGATCAGGAACGTGATGATTTGAAAACGGATATTCACATCGTCCAGTGCTTCCCCTGTTTCAGGGTCTTTCCCTTTCAACATATGGCCGAGCAGATCGTCCTCTCCCTGATCTCCGGCTTGTTTTCTATCTTCGATTAATTGATCGACAAGATTGAACATGTAGTCGATATCTTCTTTGAATTGACGTTTAGAACGGACCATCAGCTTATCCTGGATGCCCAGGCGCTGCGTCTGACTCATCGATTCATCAAGTGCGCGCACCATTTTTTCTATAAAAGGATGCGCATCTTCACGATAGAAACTGTTGAAACGGTAATTGAATCCGCACAAACCGATCGTATCCAGCGTCAGGCGTGTCATATCATCAGGGACGTCAACATCTTCATTCGGATTCAGTCTCGCCCATTTTTGAATCAGCTGAGAAGCAAGGTCGAGCATTTTATCATGATAGCCTTTCATCGCTTGCTGACTGAAACTTGGCAGCAGAATGTTATGGGCTTTCTTCCAATTCGGCTCTTCCGTCCCACTCGTGAACAATCCGTCTCCACCAAAGGCGCGAACCTTTTGGAGCGCAGGCCCTACTTTTTTATCAAAGCGCGTTTCATCACAGATTTCCGCAGCAAAACGTGCGTTTGAAATAAATGTACTGACCCGGCCCGGGAATTGAATTTGGTAAATCGGACCGAGATCCCGGGCATGCTTCATGAACGACTGCACAGGCTTTTCTTTATCAATGACCGGTAAATTTCCAAGCGGTCCATAGGTTTTCGGTTGTGGAAAATTTTCTGTATGATTCATGGACAAACACCTCTTTTAATCGTATTGAAGATACCGGAATGAATATTCATTCCGCATATAGGAGAAGAAGGCTCTGCCCCATCACTCATGATGACGCACAGCATCCCAGCAACTTTCCTCGACACCTGCCAATAAATCATCCGTCGCTTCAATCTCCCCGGCACGGATCAATTTGAAGAGCTCTAGAAATCCGCCGAAGATAATCGCGATCAACGCCTTGGATGGCAGATCCCTGATTTGATCTTTTTCCTTACCTTCATCAATAAAACCTTCAAGAATCATCAAGAGATGATTGAATTGACTGCGGCTATTATCGTCAAGGAAATAGGCAGCGTTATGAGTTTTTATAAAATAAAGCGCATGCTCATGCTCATTTGTAAAACGCACCATACCTTGAAACAAGTGATGAAACTGATCACGGATCCCTGCTTCTTTGGGATAATCTTCTTCAAGTGTCTTTGTGAACAAGTCTGTGTAATGCTGAAACAATGTATTGACGAGAACCTCTTTATTTTCGAAATAGCGGTAAATCGTTCCCGCTCCCACGTTCGCATCGCTGGCGATCATCGGAATGGTTGTGGCATCAAACCCTCGTTCTGCGAATAGCGACAGTGCACTATGGAAGATATGATCCCTTTTGCTTGTGGATGTCGACATATAAACTTCCTCCCTTTCGCGCGGAATGAACATTCATTCCTGTTTATTTTAGTATATTTCATTATTCCCTTCAATCAATCGTTGGACTCATAATTTCGCTTTTTTTACCTCATAAAAAAAACCCCTTCCTTCTTTTACGAAGGAAAGGGGGGAAAGTTTCGTCAGTAATCACGCAGAGGCCTGTTGTTTTTTCGACGTCAACGTAAAGAAGATCACTCCACCAATGGAAGCGGTCGTAAACAAGATCGCTCCCATCGGTACAGCCGTCGTTTCATCAAGGCCGACGAGTGGAGAAACGGTCGCGCCAAACAACAACGGCAACATTCCGAGCACCGCACTCGCGCTCCCTGCCCGGTGACCTTGATGCTCCATCGCCAGGGTGAACGTACTAGTCAGAACCATCCCCATCGCAGTCATATAGATGAAGATCGGAACGACGATGGAATACAACGGTCCCTCAATGATGGTCATCACTAAAAGGAAGCCCGTCGCACTAACGGCTACGAGTACAGCGGTCCGGAGCAAACTTCTTTCATGGAAAATCCCACCGAGACGCCCGACTAAAAAGCTTCCTGTAATGATGGCCAGGCCATT
Source organism: Halobacillus litoralis (assembly GCF_009856415.1). Taxonomy (GTDB): domain Bacteria; phylum Bacillota; class Bacilli; order Bacillales; family Halobacillaceae; genus Halobacillus; species Halobacillus litoralis_C. Next base: position 65,591 of record NZ_WMEZ01000003.1, read on the forward strand.
AATCCCGAATAAGACACTAAATGCTTGTGGAGATACACCGTAAATCCCCTGATAAACGAACGGCGTCCCGGATACATATGCGAAGCTTCCCCCATGGACAAAACCGATGGTCAACGCGTACCCGATGAACGAACGGTCCTTCAGCAGTCGGCCAATCGTCAGGATGGACTCTTTCACAGAACTTGGAATCCGTTTCTCCACGGGAAGGGTCTCCGGTAATTTTCCTGCTACTGTCAACACAATCGCGACCCCTACGATACTTAAAAAGTAGAAAATCGTCTCCCACGTGGCGAATGGTAAAAGCAGAATCGCTCCACCTGTCATCGGTGCAATCATCGGTGCCGTCGCATTGATCACCATGAGTAAAGCGAAGAACTTCGTAAGCTCCCTTCCCGAAAACACGTCACGCACAACGGCCCGCGAAAGAACGACCCCCGCAGAAGCCGTGAAGCCCTGAAGGAAACGAGCGATGACGAGCACAAGAATATTCGGTGCAAGCGCACAAAGGAAGGACGCCAGCGCGAAAAGGGAAAGGAAAACGATGAGTGGCTTTCTCCTCCCCTGCGAATCACTGATGGGACCTACGACAATTTGACCGACGGCAAGACCGATCAAGCACGTCGTTAAGCTGAGCTGAACAAGGGATGCGTTTGTCTCTAAATCGGACGCGATTCCTGGAAAGCTTGGCAGGTACATATCAATGTTCAGTGGACCCAGGATCCCAAGCATACCAAGTAGAAACGCAAGTCCTATCCTTTCTTTCCCTTTTGGATTATGTAACATCGTTAAACACCTTCTTCTATTCAATCTACATTTTAAAAGCCCTTGAATATAATCCCCAAGTTCTCCTGGCTGTTAAACTATGATTTTAGCTTCAATCATCCAGGAAGTCTATTCATAAGCACAGAAAAACCGTTCCATTATAAAAACATGGAACGGTTGGGATCTCATTGTTTTCCTTGATAATACTCTTTAACAAGCTCCCCCATCACCCAATTGGTGCGAAGAGCCGTTTTTCCGGTGCTTGGACAAGTGCCTTTTCCGAGCAGCTCATCCACGATCGTTTGAATATGAGCCTGTTGAATATGTTTCGGACGCTCGATGTAAAAAGACTCCTCCCCTGCATCTGTGACAAGGACAACCGGTTTGTCATCGAAGGTGGAAAACTGGATTTCTCCTTTTGTTCCGACAATACGGTTGTCATCCTCATTCTTATAAGAAGAGAAATTCCATACTCCTGTACCAACCGCTCCGCTCTCGAATTTCCATACACCACTGACCGTGTCTTCTGCGGGGTAGGAATTAGCCAGGTTCAGTCCAAATCCTCTCACATCTTTCAAAGGTCCAAGCAGATAATCAAAGAGATCCAACGTGTGAGATCCGACGTCGTAAAATAATCCGGCCCCACTTTTCTCCGGAATCACTCGCCACGGCCAATTCCCATCCTCATCCTTTTGCACGATTTGCTGGGTCTGCTGCATAGACGCAAACCGCACCTCTCCAATAGCCCCTTCTTCAATCAATTCTTTTACTTTTAAAAATCTCGGCAGGGACCTCCGGTAATAGGCCACATATAACGGTACACCATGCTCTTCACATACACGCACCATCTCTTCACATTCTTCCAAGTTGTTTGCCATCGGCTTCTCCACATAGACGGGCTTTCCCGCTTTGGCTGCCATAATGGTATATTCCATATGAGATGACGGTGGTGTAGCAATATACACCGCATCCACTTCGTCATCATGGATCAAATCCTCGGCCTTGTCATACCATTTGGGTACGCCGTGACGTTCGGCGTAGTCTTTCGCTTTCTCGCCATTTCTTCTCATCACCACTTGAAGAGAACTTTGTTCGATCAGCTGAAAAGCAGGACCACTTTTCACTTCGGTCACGTCCCCGCATCCTACAATTCCCCACTTGATGGTTTTCATTGAAATTCCTCCCCGTATTTTTTCATAGAAGCTCATTCCTGCCTCCTCATCTGTTCCCACTTTAGCACATGAAAAAGAATGTACCAATAAAAGGAATCAGTGGGCTTCTGGTCCAGCGAGTCATTCCTGTTTCCATCAATCCTCTTTCGATTTTTTTCGACATTTTATTTAAAAAGCGTTTTCAAAATAGAAAAGTTGTACTACACTACTTGTATACAAGTATACAGATAAGCATAAAACGAGGTGAATACATGAAAGAGTCCAATGATTTTTTGTACCCGTCCCAATGGTTAGCCAAAGCATCCGCTGGTGAACGTGTCGCCTGTGAGCTCCGAATGCGGATCATCTCAGGCACGGTTGAAAGCGGTTCAATCCTATCTGAGAATCAGCTGGCTTCCGAATTTTCCGTCAGCCGTTCCCCTGTACGGGATGCATTGAAAGCCCTTGCTTCGGAAAATCTCATCCGACTGGAAAGGATGGGTGCACGGGTTCTCGATATCACAGAAAAAGAAATCCAGGAAATGTACGATGTCCGGTTACTTATTGAAAGTTTCGTATTCGAGCGGCTCGTCCACATGGAAACAGAGGAACTGGTCAAAGATCTCAGCAAGATTTTTGAAATGATGAAAATAGCGATTCAATACAAGGATGCCGATGAATTTTCCAAGCAGGACCTGGAATTTCACGATACGATTATCCGTTCGATTGGACATTCTCACATTCAGATGATTTGGAACAACTTGAAACCTACACTCGAAAGCCTTGTCCTCCTCTCCATGCGATACAGGTTTGAAGAGATGTATGAGGATTTTGAACGGATCATAGAGAACCACGAATTATACATTGAAGCCATCCAAAAGAAGGATCGCGACCTTATGGTTCAATCCCTGCACCAGAATTTCGATGATGTTGCCAAAGGCCGAGTCGAAGAACTATGGATGGCTCAAGAAACCTTTACGAAAGGAGTCGAAAAAGAAGATGACTAACTTCATGCTCGGGATCGACATCGGTACCACAAGTACAAAAGCCGTATTATTCAGCGAAAAAGGCGAGGTCATTCAAAAGGAAAGCAAGGGGTATCCATTGCATACCCCGGACATCTCAACAGCAGAGCAGGATCCGGATGAAATTTTCCAGGCGGTGGTCTCGGTCATGACCGCCATTATGGATGATCATAAAGACAAGCATCTTTCTTTTGTGTCCTTCAGTAGTGCCATGCACAGTCTGATTGCCGTCGATAAGGACGGCCATCCCCTCACCCCATGTATTACCTGGGCGGATAACAGAAGTGAGGGATGGACACAGAAAATCAAACACGAATGGAACGGCCATGACGTTTACAGACGGACAGGCACCCCGATCCACCCCATGTCTCCATTGAGTAAAGTGACATGGTTGGTTCAGGAGCATCCTGAAATCGATTCCAACACCAGCAAGTACATCGGAATCAAAGAATACATATTCTACAAGTTTTTCAACGAATATGTCCTTGATCATTCGCTTGCTTCCGCTACTGGAATGATGAACCTGGAAAAATTGGACTGGGATGAGGAAGCGCTTCAAATCGCAGGGATTTCCCGGGATAAGTTATCAAGGCTTGTACCCACGACGGAAGCTTTTACCTCCTGCAACCGTTCACTTGCAGAGAAGATCGGAATAGACCCGGAAACTCCATTCATTATTGGCGCGAGCGATGGTGTTTTATCAAATCTTGGTGTAAACGCTATCGGAAAAGGTGAAGTCGCGGTCACGATTGGGACGAGCGGGGCGATCCGGACGATCATCGATCAACCGCAGACCGATGAAAAAGGAAGAATCTTTTGTTACGCCCTGACCGAAGATCACTGGGTCATCGGCGGCCCTGTCAACAATGGTGGAATGATTCTGCGCTGGATCAAAGACGAATTCGCTGCAGCTGAAATTGAAACCGCGAAGCGTCTCGGCATTGACCCTTATGAAGTCCTGACTAAAATCGCGGATGGGGTGAGACCAGGGGCCGAAGGCTTGATTTTCCATCCTTATTTAGCTGGAGAGCGGGCACCGCTTTGGAATCCGGATGTCCGTGGATCATTCTTTGGACTGACCATGTCCCATAAGAAAGAGCATATGATCCGCGCGGCCCTTGAGGGAATCATTTACAACTTATATACCGTCTACCTCGCCCTTTTGGAATGTATGGACACACCAGTGACCCGGATTCAGGCGACGGGAGGTTTCGCCCGTTCTGACGTATGGCGTCAGATGATGGCCGACATCTTCGAGTCAGAAGTCGCTGTACCAGAAAGCTATGAGAGCTCTTGTCTCGGGGCTTGTATTCTAGGACTCTATGCCACTGGAAAAGTAGAGTCGTTTGAAGTAGCTTCCGAGATGATAGGAAATACCCATCAACATAAACCGGTAGAGGAAGCCTCTCACGAATACCGCCAATTGCTGCCGATCTTCATCGATCTATCCAGAAGACTGTGCAGTGATTATACAAGAATTGCCGAATACCAGAGAGGTTTAATTCACAAGTAAAAAACACAACATGGAGGGATCATCATGCCATTAGTCATGGTTGCTATAGGAATTGTCGCCCTGCTGATCTTAATTATGGGGCTTAAACTGAATACATTTGTATCACTTATTATTGTTTCGTTCGGTGTCGCGATCTTACTCGGAATGCCGCTTGAAGATATCGTAGGAACGATTGAAACCGGATTAGGCGGTACCCTTGGACACCTGGCGCTGATCTTCGGTCTTGGTGCGATGCTCGGTAAGCTGATTACAGATGCCGGCGGTGCACAGCGCATTGCCATGACGTTTGTCAACAAATTTGGGGAGAAGAACATTCAATGGGCGGTCGTTTCCGCTTCCTTCGTCATCGGTATTGCCTTGTTCTTTGAAGTAGGACTTGTCCTCCTCATCCCTATCGTTTTTGCGATTTCAAGAGAATTGAAAGTTTCTATTCTTTATTTAGGCATCCCGATGGCAGCTGCATTGTCAGTCACTCACGGATTCCTGCCACCTCACCCGGGCCCGACTGTCATTGCTGGTGAATATGGAGCAGATCTCGGGGAAGTCCTGCTTTACGGAATCATCATCTCCATCCCGATCGTTATCGTAGCGGGACCGATTTTTACGAAGATGGCTCAAAAACTCGTTCCTGATTCATTTACCAAACAAGGGGACATCACTTCCTTAGGGGAACAGAAGAAATTCGACCTTGATGATACACCGAAGTTCGGCATCAGTGTTTTCACAGCGATGCTTCCGGTTATTCTTATCGCTATTTCCACGATCATTACATTGATCCAAGAAATGGCCGGGTTTGAAACCAACACGATCTTATCCATTGTGAACTTAATTGGTAACGCCTCCACGGCGATGATCATTTCCTTACTTGTAGCCATGTACACCATGGGAATCGCTCGTAACATCCCTGTGAAAACCGTGATGGATTCCTGCTCGACAGCCATTGCCCAAATTGGTATGATGCTCTTGATCATCGGGGGCGGCGGTGCGTTCAAACAAGTCCTCATCGATGGCGGTGTCGGCGATTATGTCGCAGAACTCTTTGAAGGGTCTACCATGTCGCCAATCGTACTTGCTTGGTTGATCGCAGCCATTCTACGGATTTCGCTAGGGTCCGCAACCGTTGCTGCCTTGACAACTGTCGGACTAGTCATCCCTCTCTTGGGACAGACAGACGTCAACTTGGCCCTTATGGTTCTTTCTACAGGGGCGGGAAGCTTGATCGCCTCCCACGTCAACGACGCCGGATTCTGGATGTTCAAAGAATACTTCGGCCTCACGATGAAAGAAACCTTCGCCACATGGACACTATTGGAAACGATCATCTCTGTCCTTGGCCTTGCCTTTACCCTATTACTGAGTCTTTTTGTATAAAAAATCTAAACAAAACAAAGACGGTCGAGACTTTCTCGACCGTCTTTGTTTCTGGAATCTTTTTAGCAAAACAGAGGAAAAGGACCAGCGGCAGACATCCAAATGTATAAGTATTCTATTAAAAGAGGCTATTGTACAAGCGCATCTGATAGATTTTCATAGAGTATCTATGTAAGAGACGTCTCCTACACACATTCTTGTGATGAAGGAGGAAACATGATGAACTTCTTAAGAAACTTAGTCGCTGTGGTCATTGCTGTTTTGTTTTTATTGGCACTTTTGGTCGCTGTTCTACTAGGATCAAGTGAGCAACGCCAGATTGTCATTTCATGCATTAATGAGATTCTAGGAACGATCAGCTAAGACTTAGAGGGCTATGTAGGATAACATAGCCCTCTCTATATATCTAAATAGAAAGGGGACATAAATATGAAAAGGAAAAAACCAGCAGAGGAAAACACGCCTTCATCTAATGATCTGGATTTAGACAGCCTTCTGAAACTTGCTTCAAACCTTACCCATCAAGAATCATTATGGAATCAACTTTCCCGGAACCCTTTAGCGGATGACTCGGATGATGTGGATCTATCCGGCATCATGAAAGACATCTCTGAAGCCGCTTCTCATACATTCAGTGGAGTAGAAGAAAGATTAACCGTTATGATTGAAGAACTGAAAAAATTGAACAACAACCTGGAATCCTTAAATACAAAGCTTGAACAATAATGAAGCGGGGGATGAACACTGCTCCCCTCTTTCCATAAATAAAGAAGCGCCGATCCTCCGCGGGGATGGGCGCTTCTTGTTCATTACTCAGGATACCTTTCGTTCAAAGAGTAAGGTGGGTATTTCTCCCTCTTTTTTACCGCTCGCTCTCTATTAAATCAGCAATCAGAATATATCTTTCTGGTGCAGGGCCGATAAAATCAAAAGGGTAGCAGGTGGAAACCGTCAACGTAGCCTTCGGTTTGGGAACGATGATCGTGCGGTCGTCCTGATCGACGATTCTTACCTTCCTGACCTTGTAGGTGAACACACCTGCTTCAGACTTGACGGTCAACCGATCACCGACCCCTACTTCCCCCAGGCGGCGGAAGACGGTATCGCGGTGACCGGATAATACTGTATTATCCTGTTCCCCCGGGAGCACACTTCCAGCGAAGTGCCCCACCCCTTTTTCCAATTCATCCTCATCCGTACCATGATAGATTGGAAGACTTGCATCAAGCTTAGGAATGATGAGCTCTCCCATGTGATCCCCGATATCCGGAACCGACGTGTACAAAGGGTCGCCGACTTCGCTGGCTGTTTCTTTAGCAGAAAGGCCTGATTCCTGTTCTTCTGACTCAACGACCGGAGCGGCATTGGTTTTATAAAGATAGTATCCTTTCACTAAAGGATGCAGGTTGGAGCTTGTGTACCACCATCCGAACAGGATCAGTCCGACACCAACCGACAATAACAAAAAGTTCCTCTTACGGTGCTGCCTTGCTCTATGCATCCTGTCTACGGAAGCAAAGGACGAACCAAGCGCCGAGCCCCATCACACTCAAACCGGCGAACACTTTAGTAAGGTACCCTCCGGAAGTTACTGGAAGACGCTCTCCTTTGACCGTTTTATCAACGCCTTCAGGAGCACTTCCTCCCGTTTTCGCCTCCGATTTTTCCGGAGTTTGCTGAGCCGTGACTGCCTGTTCGACCGTCGGCAGATCTTTCGCCGTCTCTTGAAGAAGCTCAGAACCAAACATCTCATTCGTCAGAATAAAGTCAGCTAAAAATTCTCCTTGAAGATTGTGTAGAACAATTTTCAAATCATAGCCTCCTCCATCAGTCATCTGAATGAGGTCGGCCAAAGTCACAGGCATTTCTTCTCCACTTTTCACGAGAAAGAACGTCGCATCGATCTCGAACAGGTCAAGCATCTCCTGCATGATCGATAGCAATTCTGCAATTTGTTCCGCCGACAATTCAGTGGCAGACTCAAATTCTTCAAAGGCCATCAAGCGTTCGTACAACCCATCCAATCTTGCTTCAATGGCTTCACCATCGAGACTTTCCAAGTGAAGGAACAAACGATCCAGTTCTTCATTCGATAGTCCAAAATCGCTGAACATATCTTCATAGTCAATATCTATAGTTTCTTCAATCAAGTAGAATTCAATATCATCAATAAACGTGTAATCTTCCACCGTTTCACCATATTCAGCAAGAATATCATCCAATTGCTGTCGCGTTAGGCCATAGTCATCCAGCAACTGTTGTAAACTTTCTTCTGTGATCACCGGACCAAGAAAATCTTTTAATTCTTCCAATGAATCAAAATCACGAAGCCTCAGATCATAATACTCCCATAAATAAGTCTCCAACTCCGCTTCTGTCCAACGAAGCTCGGAAAGATAGACCTCCAATTCGTTTTGATTCACAGCTGCAAAACCAGTACCCGGAAAACTGCATACCAACATAACCACCGTGAGAAACAGCAACGTCAACCTTTTCAATCGTCATCTTCCTCTACCATTTTATACTTACGAATCTATTATAATCGAGGAATTGAGGAAAAGGATATAAATATTTTACAGGTCATCATAGATTTGTATTCGCACCTGGTCCACCTTCCGCTAAAAAGCACAGGCCATTGATTCGGCCCGTGCTTTTTTCTAAAGGATATTGACGTCAGCTGTATGAACCGATTATGCGACGAAAAATGTCCTTGGATTTGTAAAGGACTTCAATATGTATCCCCTCAACTGTGTAGTGGTCTCCGTCCAGCAAAAAACACTTTCTTCTATGGCAGCCCCGTCCCCCCTTATTCGTAAAAGAGGCAGCGGCGGTTACCTCCCCTCCTACGCTCCCTTTGCTGTATAAGGAACACCTTCCAAGTAATTGATCGATGCTCCGTTCATTTATAATGGCGCGTTCAGCATTCAGCGAATTGAGAAAAGCATTGGTCGTCTTCAATTGAGAATAAGGAAGAAGGTTGCGGTTGCTTAGATTATTCATGATTTAATAGTTCTGATAAAGGTAAGATATCCTGTAAACCTGGAAAGTGCGTATGAATGACATGCATCCGGTTCCCCTTGTAATGATGGCTCAGATACTCCAAATACCACCGTATATAAAAATGCACAAAATCGATCTTACCCTATAGCGGTGGCGACAGTTCTCCACCGGTCCAATAACTGTAGTTCGGTGCTGAGACGGCATTCGGTGTACAGAGTTGAATCAGCTGATTGACATCATTCTTTTACTCGTCCCCCTTGGACATACGCCCTAGCAACTAAGCCTCCCATACTGTGACTGACATGTTTCACCCGTTCCGCTCCCGTCTGCCGCTTAGCGAGAGCAACCGTCTTCGCCAAGTAATGGCTTGCGGAATGTTCTACTTTTTGCCTCCAGTCATAAAAACAAATGAAAAGAGAATTATTTCACTTACTTTCTTGCTGGGCCCGTCCAATCGATCAGATGACTTCTCAACCCGGCAGTAAATAAAACAGAACTCCATTCGTAACTACGAATGGAGTTCTGTTTTCCGAGTTTTCTCCTCTTTTACTCAGCGAGATTACTTCAGACTCTTCACGTTCATTTGAGAATCTTTCTTTTTTATACCATCCACTTCCAGGCGTAGACGCTCTAATTCTTCCAGTAACTCCATCACCATTTCATCGCTCTTTCGCAGCTCATCATTCATAGCAGCAATCATTTCTTCTTCCCAGTTGAACGGATCCCCTAGTTCAGGAGTGATGGGAATATCTTTATAAACGATTCCTTCTTCTTCCTCTGTGGGCTTAAAGAAAATAGCGACCTCACAACCTCTATCACCTACTGCAATCCGTTTGCGCAAATTCACTTTTCCATATCCCATTCTTCTGGAGGCCATTCCTCCAAATACACTGGATGTCATCATACATAAATGTGGAGCATCGTGGACAGCTTCTCCAAAAGGACAAGCAGAAGCTTTTACAATAACATGATCTTCATGAACTTCTGAGATTTCAAAATGTCCACCGATTGAATTCTTCAAGTCGACGATCACACGGGCATATTGATCAGGTGTCCATGCTCTCCCTTTTTCATCGTAGAAGGATTCAAACCATTCCCCTGTTTTGATTCCTAACTGGCGGATATACTCCTCCGCTTTTGATCCGACCGTACGGCTGTGCAGGTGAGCGTATTGGGCAATGAGTTTTGATAAAAATAACGTCCCAGAAAGTTCCATAGGCTTTCTCATTCTACTACCTCTCCCTATCTTCTTTCCTTACATTATAGCCGATAGAGGAGGGGGTTCCTAATGAAAAAATCCCGTTCGTGCAATAAATTCAGACCTTAACACATGTGTTTTTGCAGAATAGAAATACACTGAAAATAAAAAGTCCGACTAAATAAATGACAATAAGTATGTAATCAATAATAAAAGCTTTGAAGCGAAGTAAAAATGAGGCATTCATTCACACGCCTTCTTTCGTTTAGAGTTGTAAGTCTACTAAAACTGCTCCGTTAGCATAATAAGCGATAGCCACTGTATAGCTATCGCCCTGATAAAGTAAGACTTAATTTCAATTATTTTGTATAAATTATTTACTAACGCACCATTTAGCTCTGTAAATGATCAATATTATTCCACTCTTATTCAAAAAGTAACTGCCAAGTCACCTGTTAAACCTGCATGACTGGATTTCTTCTTATACTTGAGTGTCCTTTTTCAAATTGCCAATATAAGCCCTATGATACAATGTATAAATCTATTACCTACTGTAATAAGACCTACAAAAGCTGCCATTATTGATCCCCCTTGACCGGCGTTATCAGCACCTATCAGGATCCCACCGACAGCAAAGCCAAGCCCAACGCCAAGAATTGCTAATAAAACACCAGAAGCCCAGAGGGATAATCCCCACTTCTATGCCAATGAATTGCGTATAGGTGTGCGGATACATAGCTCCCGTTTGTTATATAAGTTAAGTTCCAAATTACTGCTATTTTAATCGTTGTTTTACTTATGTTTGAAAATAACTATCCTACACTCTTCACACCTTAACGCTTGTGTTTTTTTGACTTTAAACCATGCATCACCTATTAATGTTTCACTCCCAAAATCAGCAAAGATGGAATCAGGCGAGTCTGACCAGCAAATTCTTCGAGGAGAGAATATATATCCTTGCTTCAACTCTTTCCCACATTCAGGACACCTTACAACATCGTCCATTGTTAGTTACACCACCTTCATCTTAGCTTTCTTATTGAAATAGCTAGTAAGCATGTTCCCGTTATTTTTAAATTAACTTTTATTTTGTTCTATGAGTATGTAATATGAGCGAGTACTCTATTAAGCAATCGCCCCCGTTTACGTTAGAGCTCAGTTTCAAGATAATCTATAGATCATATCGTTCTTTTACCTCCTTCATCTCCCTCCTTATATCTTTACTTTTATCCCTAGACAAATTGTTTATAATCCGGTTAAGAATTTTCAAAGAAGGCTCTGGACATTCATAAAGGAAATATTCTGTATTAACTCCTATGACACTAGCCACTGCTTCCCTCAATGATAAACTTGAATGCTCAGTAAGTTGCAATAGCTTGGCTAAATACCACTCCGTATCTTCCGTGTCCTGATAGCTAAGAAGCACCTCTTCAATCAGAAATTCCTCTTGACCTAAAAATATGGTTTCAGCTTCTTCCTTTGACCAACTGTCTTTCTCATATTCTTGACTCAATTCTTTATAAGTAAGTTTTTCAAGAACTCTTCAAAGCTCGCAGCTACTTTCATTACTTCTTTACTATCTGCTTCAATATATATAACATGGGGGGGTTCAGAGGAGTAATCTAAAGCAAACCAAGCGTTTCCTTCACCATTGAAGACTAAAATGTCTTGAAGAAGGTCCCACTCCTTAATCAAATATGGACTGTCTAATAACCCGGGATAGCCAACTCCATAAATGTGGTTAATTTCTAAGTAAACGTCCTCTTCTTGAAAGCCACCTACATGAATTGAGTTATATTTAATAGTTCCACCGTTTTGGTTTTGTAGTATCCTCTTATAGCTGAGTGGTAACTTAAGCTTAAGACTTCTCTCATAAGCATTTATTGTTAGCTCATCAATATCCCCTAATTTATAAGGATCAGCATCATAATTTGTAACCCAAATATCCAAATTAATTTATACCTCCTCAAATAGTACAAACTTGATAACCAGGCAATAAATGGGCTTTCTCAGTGACGATCCTTTTATTGAGGAATTCCCCCCAATGACGGAAGACTTGAATTCGTGATACCCTCAACTTATATATTTTGAACGTTTCTTATTAAAGAAATTTGATGTAATTATCAATAATAGTCCCATTACTATCATGGGAATTGATGCAACCTCTAACAAATTTGGCGTACCATTAATACCCAAAATCTCACTAAATGCTAATCCAGCAGCAAAAATCCATAAACCTAAATAAGCAAGCCATTTCCCTGTTGTGGTTTTCCTATTTGAAAACACCCACATTCTCCTCTCAGCAAATGCTATTTCATTTCACATTTTCTATACAAATTATTTAATAATAGGCAAGCAAATACATCATATCAAATTTACAGTTTAATGGAAATAATAACCATATTAGTCGTTTAGTCGTATATTCCTTTAATTATCTCGAAACTCAGCCTTCAACAATCCTGCTCCGTTTGACGAAGACTCTGCTTCGAGACAATAAATATCAACAGAGCCAAATGTAAAGAGAGTACAAAAAAACAGGCATAAACAATGCCTGTTTTTTTATCTAAGGTTGTAGAAACATAGCTTCTAGCTGCGGTTGACCACCTGCTAAACCTAACGCTGCAGCTGTATACACCTGATTCGGGCTTACAGTTACTCCAGGTACTTCTAATGCCGCTTGATTGGTTCCTGCCACGCGGACTTCCAAATCTACAGTTGATGGCGGCAGAGTCACATAGCGGGTAGCTTTTCCAAAAGGAATGTTTCTAAAGAGAACGTCTCCTCCTTTGACGGCAATGTCAACAGCTGGTGCATTCGGGGATAAATGCCAGAAACGAACCTTAGCTTTTCCATTTGACACTGCGTTATTATCCATAACTGCAATCAGTTGGAGGTTGTTGAGTTTTCCAGCAGCGGCAACTGTGTACATGTTCCCTCCCTCTACGCCAACGTTCTGCGAAAGTACGGGCTGATTGGTGGTACCAGCTGGATAAATATCGATTGTATACTGGCCTTCTGGAACATCTAAATAGTCGCTTTGCTGCTTATAAGAAACGTTTTCTAAGACCTTCTGACCATTCACATACACATCAACAGCTGGTGCATCTGGGGACGCGTGGAGAACTCTCACTTGTGCCGGTGAGCCGGTCATCCCCATCCCTTGATCACTCCGCTCACACATCAACCACTGCTGCATACATTGCAGATGCATGTGGTAATAGTGCACATGTTTTTGCGGATTCAAATACTTATAATAGTTGGCGAGCATATCATATTTAGCAGCCTGCCATGCCAACATATCCGGGTTTCCATATTGGTACATCACACCCACCCCTTTCAAAAATTCCCCAATTAAAGCTTATTCACCTATGAGAAGAGAAGAACTAAAAGCACATCTTCTCTAATGGCGAAGGATGGGTTGTTATAAAAATTCTTAATTAGGGGCTTTATTAAGGTTGATTGTCGATCTGCCTTAGTAAAGAAACTACCAATATTCAAGGAAGTTTCCTTTGTATATTCGCTTATTAAACTAAACTAACCCCTTAGAATACGCGGATTTAAATAAAGGATTTAAGATCTTTTTAAGGAAAACAGTTCTTTCTCTTTAATTTTTCATCACAAAAAGCATACCATTTTACGCGAGTAATGGTACTTATCTTAATATGCATAATGTGTCATCTCTGGTGGAAAACCCTCGTTAGTTGAAGACTCGAAATCAAGATATCATAATACGGATCCTTAATTAACGTCCTAGATAGGTTAACTAGCAGATTGAAACTTCTTTTTTCTCGACTTCACCATTTCTATTTACAGTGGCGGTTTTTAAGACTCAGCTTCAAGATATTCTAAGAAAGAAGCATTTATTTATACCTCAACGCACACCCGAACCGTTCAATTCCAAAATACTTTTCTCCTAAACTTGTTATTCCTTTATAGAAATTCACAGCATCGATTGACCATCGATATAAAAAAATTGTCAAAATATGTTCTTTCTTAAATTGAAATTATCAATCCACAAAATGAAACTTTTTGTAATAAATCACCGTATTACAGATGACCATATCTGGAGGTGCGTTATGAAAAACATTATCAAACTTATACTTGCAGTAATATTAGGTATAGCATTATGGGATGGAATAAAGTACATATGGAATCTACTAGTTTAAATCACGGAAGAACAACCATTTTTGGTTGTTTTTTTATACGGTCAATTAGTGATCAATGAACTATTGCATAAAAGACCCAATTAGTTGAAGACTTGATTTCGAGATATCTGATATTCAATTTGATTCTATAGCGTTATCTTTTTATAGATGAATTTTATAAAAATCATTAATTCCTTCATATAAATTTATAGCGAAGGTCAGGGACCGCCATTTCGGTACACTCACTTAAATTCCTAGCTCTTCAGCAAATACTCACATTGATTGGCCAAATTCAGAAACTGCCTTTATTTCAGAGAACATCCAGTAGTCTTCAGTGAAAAGGGATAAGGTCACGGTTTAGGTCCACACTAAAAAAAAGTTCGTATAAGGAGGATCTTCCATATGGAGTTAACAAATAATCCTACCCTGCTTTGGTATGTAGGTATATATGGAGTTATCATGATCGTAATGGGTATTTACTTTTCAAGAAAAATATCAAATAGCGAAGACTTTATTCTGGCAGGAAAAGGACTGGGGACTTTTGTATTAACGGGAACATTGCTTGCCACATGGACAGGAAGTGGAAGTATATCAGGCGGTGAAACCTCCATGGCTTACAGCTATGGTATTATCCCTGCATTGCTTATGATGCTCCCAACCCTTGTGGGGATAGGAACTCTTTATTTAATCGCACCAAAAATCCGTGCATTTGGTAAGTACACCGTCTCTGGTATTTTGGAAGAAAAATACGGGAAAACCTCACGAATGATCGCGAGTATTATTATCATTCTTGCTTTTGTAGGCATTGTTTCTTACCAAATGACTGGTCTTGGATTTATTCTAAATCTAACGACGGGCATTTCTGTAGAGACCGGAACCATCATTGGAGCAATCATGATTATTTTCCTTGCTTCTATAGGGGGACTACGATCCGTAGCGCCTACAGATGCATTAAGTGCTTTTTTAGCGATTGCCGCTCTATTGATAACCCTCCCCACTATTATCGTGATTGCAGGTGGTTGGGACACGATCACTTCTAATGTTCCATCAACTCACTTAACAGCAACCGGATCCTTAACCAATATTCAATTGCTAGGATTTCTTTTGCCTTCACTCTTTTTGCTCCTTGGCGACCAAAATATGTATCAACGATTAGCTTCTTCTAGCGGAGATCAATCATCTAAAAAGGCACAAATTGGCTGGCTCATAGGGATGGTCATCATTTCACCTTGCATTTCATTTATAGCATTCGCATCTTTGTCCATGTTTCCAGATATAGAACCAGGAATGGCCCTTATGGCAACAACTTTAGTCATGCCAGCAGTAGTCGGTGGAATATTGTTAGCTGCCGCAACGGCATTTATAGTCACGACCGGTAATTCCTATCTCTTATCCGCAGCTACGAACGTGACCTATGATATTGTTGGAAAATATATTGATAAAGAAGCTAGTGATGAGAAACTTTTAAAATTGACAAAAATATTTATTATTATCCTCGGGGCTTTGGCTTATCTCTTAATTAGTTATTTCCCAACCGTATTATCTGTACAAATGTATGCTTACACAGTATATGGCGCCGGACTTACACCTGCTCTGCTTGCTGTGTTCTTTTGGAAAAAGGTCAATAAAGCTGGGGGATTATCTTCCATGATTGCTGGAGTTGTAACGACATTGATCTGGGAAATTCCGTTAGCTAAACCTTTTGATTTAAACAGTGTTGTAATAGCCTTGCCGATTGCTGTCCTAGTATTAATTGTAGTTACGTTGATGTCACAAACAAAGCCTACCTCTGATGAATAGTTAAAGCTTATAGAGAAAGGTGCCCTTCCGAGTGACCTATGGAAGCGCACCTTTTCATTTAGCAAGAGTAAAAAAACATTTCCTTGAATTGAATCCAAAACCATTAATTCTAATAAACAATCTTTCACAATTTTAATTTCCCCATCATTTAAGTATTGTAGTAATTACCATCAGATAATAACTTGTCTTTCTGTAATACACCTTCAATCTTAAAACCATGATTTTTATAAAGAGTTATTGCTTTCTCGTTTGTTTCCAGGACATTCAAAGTGATTTTCTTCATGTTATTTGCATCTGCCCAACTAACACATTCTACTAAGAAATTCTTTCCTATTCCATATCCCAATCCATCAATACACCTACACCAAAATCTACTTTATGAGAACTTCTTTTTAATGTATTTCCTTCACATCTAGAGAAACCAACAAGGGTTCCATTTACTTCAGCTACCAAGAAAATATTATTCAAACTTTCTGAGTCACTTTTAATAATATCCTTAGATCCTTCTCCGTTTATGTATGCTTCTTCTTTAACTCTATCCAAATTTTCAGTTTCACCATCTATCTGTAACCTTAATTCAGATAAAGCTTGCGCGTCTTTGGACTGTGCAGATCTTACTTTGTAATGGAGATTACGAACCTCATATTCTTATGATTTCATTATCATATTATCCCCCCTCTTAAGTGTCCCTTCGAACCCCCGTAACTTTCTAATTATAGAAGACAACTGTTCTTATTCAATTAATTGCCCCCTATTGCGGAACACTCGAATTCGAAATATTTTATATATCTTTTACTTCTAATATTAAACCAAGAGTTAATTATAGAACTTCTGATGAAGCATGCTGACAATCCAAAAAAGAAAAATGCTATGAATTACATTTCAACACATCTTCTAAGGGGAATTTGAATTGTAAATCGCGGTTTGGGAATCTTGTTCATTGGTTTGTCTTAATTAACTGAAGTATCATAACATACCTAATGTCATTGAAAGCACTAACATAAAATTGAGTGTTAAACATTGGAATACTGATTCGTAATTCCTGAACCAAGATCATCCTATGCATGGACCAGATCTTCGAAGGCGCAGCCACTAACCCTAATTTATTCCATCCATGGTTTCATAATTCTATTCCAATAGGCAAAACTAGAACCAACATTCCCACTAGATGCAAATGAGGTGATTGGTGGATGCTTCTAAAGTATAAAAACTTCTTTTCAATTCTGGGCTTATGGATCTTCTTTGGGAGCATAATTGGTTTTATTGTCGGATCGGCAACCACTTTCCTTTTAGAAGTGAACGATTTCCTTGGAGATGAGGTTCGGTTAAAAAGAGATTGGCTGATCTACTTCCTCCCCCTTGGAGGAGTTCTCATAGGATATATGTATATGAACTACGGCAAGGTGTTTCTGAATAACACCTTAAATGACACGGCGGAATTAAATAATTTGGTGATCGATTCCGTTCATGGGAAAAAAGAAGTGCCGCGGCGGATGGGGGTAATCGTCTATCTCGGTACCTTTATAACCGTCCTGTTTGGCGGATCAACGGGTAGGGAAGGCGCAGCTATCCAGATGGGCGGCAGTGTAGCGGCCGCCGTCAATAAATTCTTTAAGGTAAACAAACTGGACAGAAAAACGCTGCTGATGAGCGGAATAAGCGCCGGCTTTGGAGCTGCCTTCGGGGCACCCATCACCGGTGCTGTATTTGGCATGGAAATGACGGCATTAGGAAAACTGAGATTGGAAGCATTCGTTCCCTGTCTGACGGCAAGCTTCGTCGGCTACTATGTAACGACGGCAGCCTGGGGACATGAGCACGAAGCATTCATCATTCAGAGCGTGCCGGAAGGATCGATGATTACTTTTATGAAGGTGATTCTATTAGCGATCATCTTCAGCCTGGTCAGTGTGTGCTACTGTCAGCTGAGGCACGGCATCCAGAATATCTCTGAGAAACTTTTTAATAAAAATCATATGAAACGAGCCTTCGTGGGAGGACTGATCGTTGTAGGACTCACACTCCTCGTTGGACCCCAAGATTATAACGGCCGGGGATTACAGATGCTTGAACAATCTTTTCGGGAGGACGTACCTCCCTTTGCCTTCCTGGCGAAGCTGGTATTCACGGCGGTCACTTTAGGTAGCGGATTTGTTGGCGGGGAAGCGATTCCTTTATTTTTCATTGGTGCCACTCTGGGCAATGCTTTACATGCCTTTGTTGACTTGCCCCTGTCTTTTCTCGCAGCCTTAGGATTAATTTCGGCCTTTTGTGCAGGGGCCAACACCCCTTTGGCCGCATTCTTTTTAGCGATGGAGATGTTTGACGGAAAAGGACTGGAGTTCTTTTTGGTGGCCTGTTTAATCAGTTATCTTTTTTCAGGACACCACGGACTATGGCCTTCTCAAAAAATTCACGGCCTTAAGAGCAGGTTATATCGTATTCCCCCGGGAAAAACGCTGGAAAATGTGGAGAAAAAGAAAAAGCCAAATGGATGGCCATGGAGGTAGATACTTATGGATTTTAACTTCATATGGAAAGCCATTGCCGTGGTGGTTGGCGGTGTCCTTATTTTACGGTTAGCCGGCCGAAAGTCCATCTCCCAGCTTACGGTAGCCCAGACAGTCATGATGATTGCGGTTGGATCCTTGATTATTCAGCCGGTTGGCGACCGGAACATCTGGATTACCATGGCGATAACCTTTCTCATGGTCTTGACTCTTCTATCGATTGAGTATGTGGTTCTAAAATCAAATACTTTGGAAACCCTCATCTACGGAAAGTCACTTCTAGTCGTCGAAAACGGCCAGATTAATGAAACCAACTTAAAAAAATTGCGCTTAACGGTCGATATGCTTGAGGTACGTATGCGACAGCAGAACATCAAGCATTTGTCTAATTTGCAATGGGCGACCATAGAACCCAATGGGCAGTTAGGGTATATGCTGAAGCCTGATAAGGATTATGCGACGAAGGAGGATATTCAAATGCTAAAATCGTTAATTGAAGCCCGGCAGTATAAACCACAAAATGATTCGTCAAGTGCTCAATCCGATACCTCGGATAACTTGTTTACCGAGGTTAAAAATAGAAAGCATCAGGAAAAACCTAAAGAGAAGCTGGATTAGGAGTAAAAATTATAAACCTTGAAGTTCCAGACTTAACATATCCTAAGACTTCTTCCTTTTATTAAGGTAATAACTCTTGTTGAAGTTTAGTGTTGATATTACTAACAAGAAATAACTTCCAATTACATGGGTGTCATTCATTTTTTTATATTGGCCTTATTCAACTAAAGCCCCCGTTTGTTGAAGACTTGATTTCGAGATAAATGAAGCATATTTTTATCTAACGCACCCTTAGCGAAAGAAAATATTTATTGATTTTCAGTAATGATTTTCTTTAACTTACTGCTTTCAACGAAGTATTCAAGAGGTCTATCCTTAAAACTATCTCCAGGAGCGATTACCTTAAAAGTATTATCTCCTTTGTAGCCTATATAATAATCGTTCCCCGTGGATCCTAAAATGATGGTAAAGTAGGATGCTGTCAATTCTTCTAAGGGTCCATCCGTGGGGATAGGGTCAATATTTACATGGTTTTCTTTTTCTTCTATTTCAACTGAAAGAAATTTTGCGTTATTATAGCTCTCAACAGCTTCCTTCAATAATTTTTCATTTTTCATCAATCTGATATCTTTCACCAAAGTGCCATCTTTATGAATTTTAAGCGATCCAAATGAAATTTCATTTGCGTTTATAGTTTTCATCCCTTCATTTGAACACCCAGCAATTAAAAATAACATTAAAATAATAGTTATAAATTTTTCCACTTATCTATCCTTACCTTTTATGTATATTTTAATAGAGATAAATCTAAACCTGTTCACTAAACCTGATCTATCACCTCAATAAGAAAGGTCCGAACTCCTCCTAGAAGAAAAGCCCTGGCAGTTTAATTAGAATACATTACTAAGTCAGTAACCATAAATGCAATGTACAGTAAAGTAAGTGCTATAACAAATAATAAGAAGACCTTAAACTTCTCCAAAAACATTCCCGCCTTTCCTCCACACTACTGATCCATAAACACAAACGATATTAAATGTGCAGCTAACGCCCCCGTTTCTTTAAGACTCAGTTTCGAGATAATATTGCTAAGAACTCAGATATATTTATACATTTAATCGAATGAATGTTCATTTTCAGTATTAGTCAGCTGTCCTCAATATAGGGTTTAGAAAGAACAATAAAACAACACTAAGTATTAATGGAAAGGAACTCCACGCCATCAAGGTTTGAATTTTTATTCCCATTCCCAAGAAAATAGATGTCACTGCATATGAAAGTGGAATTAACCCTAATGATCCAGTACGAATCAAACTCATTACGCGCCCTACTTTTTCTTGATTCGCATACGACTGGACCAATGAAATTAATGGAATGTTAACTCCGGGATTAAGCATACCGATAAAAATAATAATACTTACAGCAACCACAATAGAATTTACTTGACTAAAAATGAGCATGCCTACCCCTTGAAGACCGATTAGATACAGTGCATAAGCCCCTCTCTTACGTTGTATGTTCAATACTCCTATAAGCACTGAACCAAGGACCATTCCAAACGTAAATCCACCTTGCACAAAACTAAAGTCCACAGAGCTTCCATTAAGTACTCCCTCTACGAATATCGGTAGTCCCATCATTAAAGGGCCAGATATAAAGAAGTTCACAATAATTGTAATGATAAACAAAGCCCTCAACAAAGAAGAATTCCATGTATAAGTGAATCCCTCCCTTAACTGGACCTTAAAAGATTGCTGATTAATTTTACCTTGTTTGTTTTGATGTTTGTCAGTCCATTTTATGAATAAAACACCGATACCAGATATGATTAAAAATAAACCAATCAAAATCAAAACAGTGCTATAGCTGAAGATGTTAATTAAAATTCCTGCGAGTAAAGGACCAGTAAATAAAGCAATTTGAATAGCTCCTTGGAGTAATGAGTTCGCTCTTGTTAGTTGATTTTCTCTAACTACTTTAGGTATCAGTGCATCCCTGGATGGCTCAAATAAACCTCCACATGCCCCAAAGAAAGTTGCATTAATGGCGAGCACCCATATAGGAACTTCTGGCAATAATACAAAAAGTCCTGCAAGGATAATGACCAGACATGCTAACGATAGATCAGAAAAGGACATGATTTTCGTTTGTCTGCTTCTATCAGCAACGACTCCTCCTATCACCATAGAAACCATCCGCATGGTCGTTAAGCAAACCAATACAATACCAAGAGAAGCTTCCATACCAAGACTTTCTACTACATACCAGGATTGGATAAACATAAACATTGAGAGACTTAAACTTGAAACGACAGTTGTAAACCACAGCAAAATAAACGAGTTAGATTTTGATAAAGGAACCGTTACTTCTCTTTTCAATTGCTTTACACTTTCCATAAAACCTCTCCCTTAATAATTATTTTCACACGGTAAAATTAATTTTACTGTTAGTCCAAAAAAAAGAGAACTTTTTAAGATTCTCCTTCCTTCTTTTCATAGAGGCCTTCTTCCACTTGCAAGCCAAGGATATGGAAATAATAAAGTTTAGAATCTGACGAAGGTTCTGGTCTTTGTATTTCCGCAAGCTCTTCCATCAATGTTGAAAACTTCTGCTGCCAAGCTAAAAAATCTTCTTCTTTTGCATGAATCTCATATGCACTAGATCTATACTTCCACATGGCTGGGTCCTTTGAACCAGACTCGTCTTGTAAGGATTCTTCAGGTGCAGCAAGAATACGTCTCTTTGATTGTTCCAACATACTTACCATCATTCGTCTAACTGTTTCTGTCATATCAGAATACGGAATTAAAGACTGATCAGGTACGAAGCCACCTGCAACAGCTTGGTAAAATTTTTGTACAATTCCATTTTTCTCTTCTTTATGTACAATCTCTACTAGTTCATTCTTCTCTAATTCTTTTAAGTGGTAATGAATACGAGCTCTTGATAAATCAAAAACTTCTGAAAGTTGTTGTCCGGTTTTTGGTTTTTCCATTAGTCGCAGAAGTAATTCGGACCTAAACGGATCAGCTAAAGCTTTAAGCTGTTCATGAGTAGTCAATAACTTTATATCTTTCACCTTTACTGTTCACTCCATTTACTCGGTAAAATTAATTTAACAATAGTATGTAGGAAGCCCTTAAAAAAGTCAACGAACTGGATGTAATTGAATTAGGGAGCGATTAATCTTTGTTAAGCAATCGCCCCCGTTTTTATAAGACTTGATATTGAGATAAATAAAGATTGAATGAAAACTTAACGATTCAACATTCAATCCAGCACAGCCTTATTAAAAAGGTGTTTCAGAGCTATCTAAAATAAGCAGCCTCCATATTGAACCCGCTGCTCTTATTGTAAAGTTTTATTTTTTACTGTTTTTTCTAATGTAACTTATATATATACTAATTAATCCACCTACTGTAAAAGCAAGTACGGTAAAAGCAGATATCTGGGTACTAGGAAGGTCTCTGTTAAAAATATTATAGAGTGATATAACCACTATCAAAAATAAGCCTATTAGACTTAGAGTTAATTTCATTTTGAAATACCTCCTGACAAGTAATCTTTTATCTCACCATACAAGACCTCCCTAATTTGGATAGTAACATAATGTTTCATCTCAAATTTAAGCCTTCAACTATCCTAA
Source organism: Halobacillus litoralis (assembly GCF_009856415.1). Classification (GTDB taxonomy): domain Bacteria; phylum Bacillota; class Bacilli; order Bacillales; family Halobacillaceae; genus Halobacillus; species Halobacillus litoralis_C. The sequence goes on from NZ_WMEZ01000003.1 coordinate 88,270, forward strand.
TTAACATAAGAAGGAAGCGATCCCCAATGTTCAAGAAACGCCCCCTTATCTTGAATACTCAGTATTGAGATAATATGATCAATTCTTATGTATCCAGTAACTTACCACGCCGTCTATCTACTCAGTATTTGTGCGTTCTACCTTTATAATGAAATACTTAGCATCTCCTATAGATCTTCTAACTACCTGAATACTTCTTTTTAAGATAATTAAAAGTGTAGAAAGAAGTACCAAACGTTAAAAACAGCATTATCATTAACCATAGAATTTGAGACAAGACTCCTCCATTAAATACGATGTTAAAAGGACGGTTTAGCAAATTATAAAATAATAAGAAGTTAGCCACTAGATTAACTAAGAATAGTGTTTTTTCCATTGAGGGAAAGCCTCCTATCACAATAATAAATACTGTACTTGAACTGTTATAAGTTTAAGGAAATCCCGCGTTTATGTAATACTCGAATTCGAGATTTCTCTACCCTTTTTTACTTTAGCCCTCTTTAGTTTAAGTCCTTCACACTTTAAGACGCTCCCTAATCCGATTTGTTACTTAATTCCTCTACCTTCTTTTCTAAGTATTCAATTCTGGACTCTTGTTTCGTAAAAAATGTAATTAACACTGCCAATACGAATGCAATAAGAGTAATTAGTGCCCATATATTTTCTACAATGAGTCCAAGGAAGAAAAATGAAAAAATCCAACAAAAAAATATACAAGTCAAAAATGTACCAAGAAATTCTCTCAATTTTATCTCCTTTTCTTATTGATTTTTACGTTCATCATAACAGCACCGTGGGTGAGAAACCTTCATTATGACACCCTCTGATAATGTAAGTGGGGCAGTACTCTTTTAAACAGTTGCCCCCTTATCTTTAATAAGGGTCATTGAGTATTTCCAACGAATTTTTCAGTCCCATCTCTATTTACAGTTTTCACTTTAATGTCTCTAACTTCCTGATATGTAGGAATAACACGATACCAATACCTTCTGCCATCATCTACTTCAATAAAGTTTGCTTGGTCTCCATTTACAATAACTTTTGAAATACTGCTATCACAGACTAACCCAGATACGATTCGTCCTTGATTCACTGTCCAATTAACAGGAGTACTGCAGTTTAAACCATGTCCTGACCTACGTATTAATTTTTTGTCTATCTTTTCAAAGTAAGAGGTCCAGACCTTTCCTTCTCCCTTAAAGAAGGCAAAAGCATCACCTTCTTCAAGAACATTCAATTCGTGGTGAAACAGGTTATAAGTGTTATTTTTATCATTCATTATCTCTTTGAATTGCTCTTCAAAAGGCCTTTCCTCCGTACATCCTATTAAAAATATGCTAACCATAATAACCAAATAAACTTTTACTTTTCTCATTTACATCCCCTGTTCTTTAAAGCCCCAACTAGCACCAATTATTTCAAAAAATCCCCATAAGCTCAACTTTACTTTTGCCATCAAATTGCTCTAATATCTCGAAACTGAGTCTTCCACTAACCTGCCCATTTGTGTAAGACTCAGTTTCAAGATAATCAACAACCAGACCCTAATTTGATTCAGCTACACCATGAAAAAACGGAAGATCTTTTCCACCATGAAAAGACCTTCCGCATCATATTTAAATACTAATCCCTAATGATTCCATAACTGGATCCGACCAGCACTTCTTTCCCCTTCTGATTCCGATACACCGTCTTCATTTCCACTTTCTTATGTCTATCCTCTTGCACAACCTTTTCCAAATTCACTTCACAGGTAATCGTATCACCAGTAAAAACAGGACGGAGAAATTCGTTGACCATATTTCTTGCAATGTAGTGCAAATCCCCGCCGATTTTCGTTCCGATGCTCGCCGTCAGCAACCCTTGAACCATCAGCCTTCCCTTTTCATCAGGCTCCACATGATGTCTCCCCTGATCTCCTGAAATCCGGCTGAACTCCAAAACTTCTTCATTCGTAAACGTGCGCTTCCATGTGTACACATCCCCGGTTTTCATCGGTCACTCTCCTTAACTACGGTAGTATTTATTCCATATTATCACAATAATGAATGATTAATCATTCATTATATGCTCATTATTGATGAGGATCTCACACCTGTAATCGTTTTTCGAAATGACAGCGGCGACCATCATCGGAAACAAAGCGATAGCCATTTGTTGTATAAAGTCTTATAGCACTTTCCCATGAGTTGTTCGTCTCTAACACAAGTGACTCATACTTGCAGGCTCGAGCAGAGTCCTCTAGCTTCGCCAGCATCCTTTGCCCGATTCCTTTTCTTCTATATGAACCTTTGACTGACATCCGTTCGATTCTCCCCACCCGATGATCCTCTTTCGTAACGGCACCCGTCGCAATAAGCTCTCCATCAACGAAAGCGACGAAGAACATATGCCCTTCCTTACCATAGGTACCCATCATATCGTTAAGGTCGGGATTCAGAGAATGGTCTATAAACCCGAAACGTTCTAAAAAGCCAGCCAATATGAGATCTCTAGCCTCGTCCACTACCTCTTTATGCAACGGCCGGATTTCCAAAGGGAGGATCTGCTCATTTCTGCCTATTTTCACAAACGTCACCTTCCTTTCAACTATCACTTTCATCTTAAAAATCCTCCAATTCATTCAGGTATATTTGTAGACGTTTTTCGATTTGCTCTTTTGTTCCAAATCGGATGATCTGTTCCTTGGTTAATGATTCTACCTGCAGCAATTCAAGATGGGTATGAGCCATCGTCACAAGTTTTAAGAACACTTCAATATGTAAATCCATGTGCTTCTGTTTCGAACCTTGCGTATATCCCTTCACAAAGCCACCTGCATGGGCTCTCAAAAGAGGGGTATGAAGATGATAGTTTCCTTTCCCATATCTTCGTGTATCGTGGACGGTATGGAAAAAGCTGTGATAATTAAAGACATGGTTGGCGGCAAGGGAAGTTCCCGTATAAAGAATAGGAACAGGGTCGATCATGGTAACGCCGTTCTTAGTAAATATCAAATTTTCAGGTGAAGTATCCTGATTGGTCAGAATCCGTTTTTCCCGGTCAATGGAACGATTCGGAATTAATTCCTTCCCTATTGCAGAAACTTTATCTCTATTAAATGGCTGATCGCTCGAAAGCAGCGCATGGAATTCCTCTTCATATTCTCCTCTTTCTTCGATGATACACGTGCGGAGGTCCATGTCGAGACCGCCTTTTAGTTCACCATTTTCTCCGACTTCCAAATATCCAATCCCTTCAAGAAGAGGATCAATTTCTTCAAGGGCGTGAAAGAACTCACCGATATCTCTTCCATATTGGTTTGACTGTTCCTCTGTCTGCCCTTCCAAACCTATGGTTTTCCCCATATAGGATTCCAGGGTATAGGTGAGGTCTTCATCGATGAAATAGTGGAAGTGTTCCGGACACATGCCTTTCTTTGCTTGATTCGCTGTTTGGTAAAAAGCTTTCGTCGACCCATATTCAGCAGTCAACTGTTCTCGGTTAAAAGCGACCTCCTGATCATAAGCCACTTTTTTCGGGATGCGGAGAACCAGCTGCTCTCCCTCGATCAAGTAAGCAAAGTGCCAGGAGCCTTCGCCTAATCGCTGGATATCATTTTCTCTAGATAATGGGTGTAACCCTTCGTTTTCCAGGGCACGATTGATCTGTTCTAATTCTGTGGCTGGTTGCTTCGTTAAAAATTTCACGTATCTATCCCCTTTTCTCATAACCATCTCAAGAGTTTGCTAGATTGAATGTCTTTTTTCAGAACAGTTAATTCTTCAATATTTTAACATATAATTCGTAATGTTCTGAATGAAAATAGAGACCTACCTTAGAAGCGCTCTTTCCTCAAATATATATACGCTCATGCTCCATGAAACTCATGTTCATTTACAGGACTTTTTTATATTTCCTTCTGGAATAATGCTGTTAACAACCCTGGTACTCCAAAAACGTTCGATGTCTGCCTTCGGTCTTCCATTTCTCTTATTTCTCTAGAGGAAAACCCAGAAAAAATCTCTCTTAGTTTTCGTTCTGAATATCCCAATCCCCCGAGCAAGCTCCGTGACCGGTACACCTCCCAATCGGAGATGTCCGCTCCTCCATACTCCCCCTTTTCCTTAAAGCAAGTGAGACCGTAAAATCCTCCAGGAATCAAAGCTTTTTTCAATAATTTTATGTAGTCCATTCTTCGGTGAGGAGCGATATGGTGAAAACATCCCGAATCATAAACCAAATCATAAGTCGATGGTTCAACATTCAGCTCGAATAGATTCTCATTCATAAAATGGATGTCCACTTCTTCTGCCCTGGCACGTTCATGTGCCCATTTCAGCGATTCTTCTGAAAGGTCGACGGCATCCACCTGGCACCCCTGCTTTGCGAGATAAATCGCATTTCTTCCTGGTCCACACCCAAGCTCCAGTACGCGACGTGGGCGTAACCATCCATTTTTAAAATACCCGACCAAATTCTCATCTGGAATATTCTCAAAGAAAGGAACACCTTTCTCACGATCATTATAAAACCCATTCCAGAATTCTGCCGGCTCTCTAAGAAGCGAGTCGAGCATGTCCAAAACATCTTCATAATTTCGAATCATTTCTTTCATCTTCATCCCCCGTTCTTCCGAAAAGTAAGCTCATCTTTATTTTACTAAAACTCAGATATTGGAAGGTTTCTACAGCGTTACAAGTCTATGAAATCACCCTACAGCCAAGGGGTAACCCTATGCCTAAAACCTCATTAAAGATCATTCCGACATCCTATTCAAACGAGAAATCCCTAAGAGTAATGTAACAACTTGAAGGATCGAAAAGGACTGACATGCAGGCTATAGGCCGTATAAAAAGAGTTCAGGTCCACTTAATATTACAAATATTACAAACAGGTTACACTCCTATCCCGGAAGGATAAGGCAATTGGTTGTACGGCAAAGTACCTTTAGAAACTACGTCTTCAATTGAATAAACTTCATTAGACTCCCTCCCTTTTTGACTCAACCGTTCATAAACGTTATACTAGAAAAACTCTTGAGGCTTCGGTACTCATTTGAAATAAGTGATCAGGAGTGAGCGTATGACACAACTTAACGTGGGGCAGAGCATCCAGGAAAGGTGCACAAGCTGCTACCATAATGTTCTTAAAGTACTCAAAGTCGTTCCGAAAGAATTTGAAGATAAAACGGCTTACGTTGTTTGGACACAGTGTCCGGAATGTGGAAACAACGATCATCAATTGACTCAAAAAGATGCATAAAGGACAGGAGATCTTTTCCATGGTCTTGTCATAAATAATGAGCAAAAGGACTTCCTTAATAAGGAAGTCCTTTTACTTTTATTGGTTAAATAACCTCTTACCTCCAACAAGAAAGCGGTGTCAACAGGGTATTTTCTAAGAATATTGAAAAGTCTATTGTTCCTTGAAGAGATTCTTGTTAGGATTATCTTTATTCCTTTAAAGCAAACCAATACATCAAGAAAGGAACATCCCTATGAAACAGAAAACCTCTTTCTCTACGTATGCCGTCATCGGGACGATGCTTTTCGGCCTTTTCTTCGGTGCGGGCAATTTAATTTTCCCTATTCAACTGGGGCAAATGGCGGGGACTTCGTTCTGGCCGGCCTTGATCGGATTCCTTGTGACAGCCATTGCTCTTCCTTTGATGGGAATCCTTGCGATCGTTTTGTCCGGAAGTCATGGGTTGAATGACTTGGCAAGCCGTGTCCATCCTTTATTCGGAATCTCTTTTGCTGTCATTCTTTATTTGACAATCGGACCTTTCTTTGCCATCCCAAGAACTGCGACCGTCCCATTCGTCGTTGGATTTGAGCCGTTCATTCAGCCGGATCAGAGCCAGCTTTGGCTTGCGGTGTTCAGCTTTGTATTTTTTGCACTTGTTTATTATTTCTCCCTGAACTCCGCAAAAGTCATGGACATTGTCGGCAAATACTTGACCCCGACATTCCTGTTGTTTTTGTCCATCTTAATCATAACCGCCATCGTTAAGCCGATGGGGCAGTTCGGTGCTCCGACCGGTGATTATGCCACCGTGCCCTTCATGACAGGATTCACGGAAGGTTACAATACGATGGACGCCCTCGGCGGATTGGCCCTGGGGATTGTAGTCATTACAGCGATCCGCAACATGGGAACCACCGACACTAAGGCCATCGCTCAAACGACATGGAAGTCAGGCATTTTCGCCATGGTACTCATGATGCTTATTTATGGACTTATTGCGTATATGGGAGCCTCAAGCGTTTCTGTCGTCGGAAATCTCGAAAACGGCGGCCTAACCTTTGCCGCGGTTGCCGAGCATTTCTTCGGGCCATATGGAGCGGTTTTGCTCGCGATCATCATTGTCCTCGCCTGCTTGAAAACGAGTATCGGACTGATCATTGCCTGCAGTGAATTTTTCCATACGGTCTACTCGAAAATCAGTTACAAAACGTACGTACTGATTCTATCTTTCATGTCGTTCATGATCGCGAACTTTGGTCTGACGAACATCATCCAGTACGCCATCCCTGTCCTGATGTTCTTATATCCAATGGCGATCGTCCTAATCCTGCTCGGCCTCAGCTCTAAACTGTTCCAGCATAAACGGACCGTTTATGCCGGAGCCATGACGCTGACCTTTTTCGTCAGTACGATTGATGGCTACAATGCCCTTTTGGGAACGATCCCTGATGTCGCCAATCCTTTGTTGGATTCGGTTAGCGAATTCTACCAGTCCTATCTTCCGCTTTACGGAATTGGCCTCGGCTGGATGTTGCCCGCGCTGCTCGGTGCCATCCTCGGGTACTTGTTTAAAGAAGGAAAAACGCCGGAAACCACTGTCCTCACTCATGAGGCTGAACACCTATCCCATTAAGAAGAAAAGACCAAGCCCCAAGGGTTTGGTCTTTTTTTTACCTACTTTTTCTTACGGCGGTACAAATCGAGCGATTTGTACCCTTCCGATAAGATATCGATCATTTGTTTTGTCCGCTTATCGCGAGTCGCTTGCTGCTTTGCGGAAAAAATATGACGCGCCCAATCCCTTTGATAACCTGGTGTCAAGTTCTTGAAAAACTCTTGTGCGACCGGATGACCATTTAATAGATTTTCAACATCCTTCACCTGGTCTTCATAGTCTGCGACACACTGACTGGCAGCAGCGGTTTTCGGTTCTTTTTTCTTTTCCCGCTTCATGCCGACAACTGTGAACACGTCATCCATACTGACCATACGGGAAAACTTGATATCACTGCCTTCGACGTACTTATCCTCCCCGATTCTCAATGCCGGAAACATGTCATCCCTGTGAATATATGTATCATAGCGCGTATTCCCTTTTTTCGGATAGGCAAAGAAAACGTAGCCTTTCTCTGCTAAAACTTCCTTACGATCGAGGAGTGTCTGCACGTGTTCTTTCATCTCCTCCAGGTTTTTCACAAAAATGAAAATCGCATCATGATGTTCGGATAGTGTTGTCGGTTGCTCATCAAATAAATGATAGTCTCCCGGCTGGTGAAGAACAACCAGATTCTTATATTTCGTTAACTTTAACTTGTCCTTGATCGTTGTCATGAAAAACTCCTCCTCTTCAGGTCAAACCTCTACGTATAATTCTAAAATAGTATGTCAGGATTGCTTTTAATGAACGTCATTTCTTCGCATTCATAAATCGAAGTTCATTTCCATCCGGATCGCTGATCCTTACCATACGGACCCCTTCCACCATTTCATAGGGAGGATTCACTTCAAGTTTTCCCTGCGGCAATGTTTCATAAAAACGGTCGATATCATCGACGAGGAAATGAACCAAACCACCCGGCTGGCAATCTCCTTCATGGGCAGTTAGATAGAGCACATCACCTTCCCTCGAAATCTGCATGAATACGGGATAACCAGGTTCAAAACGGTGCTCCCAGTCCACTTGAAATCCGAGAGCCTCTACATAAAAAGCCTGACTCCTTTCCTCATTTGAAATTTTCAACGTCGGAATGACCTTCTGCATCCGCCTTCCCCCTTATAAACAAAACTATTATCTTCTATTATAAAGAATATTTTCTAAAAGAATAGCTGGTGAAAAGCAAATCTTTTGTCATCTACCCAATATTTTGAAATAATTGTAAAATGCCATGTGCCAACGTATAAATTTTCCATATCATGAAACGATTTATAGATCTGCATCGTATGATAGATGATGGAAAGGACGAGGGGTGAGGACATGTGGATTTGTCCGATTATCAGCTATTTGTTTGCTGGAATCAATGGCGCATACGTGATGACGAAATATAAGCTTCAGGAAGATATTACAACGCTTGGAAGTGGAACAGGGGGAGCAAGAAACGCAGGCAGAATGGCAGGTAAACAGGCGTTCATTTGGACCGTGGTCATCGATGCACTGAAAACCATTCTTCCTCTGAGCCTCGCTCTTTACCTAAGCGTTTCCCCTGTCATCGTTGCGGCGATGATCATCGCTGCGGTTGCTGGCCATATTTGGTCCATTTGGCTGAAGGGGTGTGGTGGCAAGGGTGTCGTCACCTATCTCGCCTGCACCCTTGTGCTGGAATGGCCGGGACTTCTGACCTTTGGTGTGTCGGCTCTACTCGCCAAATCCCTTCCCATCTCTTTTTCAAAACTGATGGTAGGCGCCATGTTCATCCCTGTGGTCAGTGCCTTTTTCCGAGGAAATCCGGCTGTAAGCTTCGGACTCTTAATTGGATATGGATTAGTCGTCCTTTCTCATCTCATTCCTGTCCATCCCGGCATCAAGAAAGAGGAGGAACATCTATGAAACAACCGTTCATTTATAAAGTGGCATCAACAGAAGAAGAATACGAACAGATCCATCAGTTGAATTACGCCACCTTCGTCGAGGAGATTCCCCAACATAACCGTAACGAATCTCGTAAACTCACAGATCAATTTCATAATGAAAATACATATATCATTGCAAAAAAAGAAGAGGAAGTCATTGGCATGATTGCCGTCAGAGGCGATCGTCCCTTTTCTATCGATCATAAGCTACCGGATATCGATAAGTATTTGGAAGAGGGGTCCATCCCCTGTGAAATTCGTTTGCTCTCGGTGAAAAAAGAATACCGAAAGCGGACAACCTTCTTCGGTATGATTGACCAGCTGGCCAGTTACTGCCTGAAACAAAAATTTAATGTTGCGCTCATTTCCGGTACTGAACGCGAGCTCGTCCTGTATCGAAAACTGGGTTTCGAACCGTTTGCCCATACGGTAGGGACGAAAGAAGCGCCATATCAGCCGATGAAGCTGACGAAAGAGAAATTCGTCAAGGCGACACAGGCGTATCACCGCATCCTCGCCCGCTACGAACCGATCTCTTTTTTATCCGGTCCTGTTCCGATGGAGGAAGACGTGGCTCAGTCATTGAGCGAATCGACGCAGTCCCACCGTTCAGATGAATTTTTGGAGCTGATGAAGAGTGTACAGTCTCTGTTAACCGAGAAAACGAACGCGACTCATGCTTCCATTCTTGTCGGAACAGGGACACTTGCCAATGATGTGGTGGCCCAGCAAATCAAGCAGCTTGAAGGGGAAGGGCTGATTTTGTCCAATGGAGAGTTCGGAGAGCGGCTGATCGATCACGCCACAAGAGCAGGCCTCCCTTTTCATACCATCCAAAAAGAGTGGAACACAGCCATCTCCATGGAGGATGTCCGTTCCGTGCTGGATGAGCATCCGACCATCCGCTGGATATGGACGGTCCATTGTGAAACCTCCACCGGCTATTTATGCGATCTCGGAGCATTGAAAGAATCAGCTGCCGACTATGATGTTCACTTATGTCTCGATGCATGCAGCTCCCTCGGCGTCGATGACGTGGACCTTCATGGTGTGTACCTGGCTTCCAGTGTGAGCGGAAAAGGACTTGCCTCTTATCCCGGCCTTGCGATCGTCTTTCATCATCACAAACCGTTTCCAAATTCCACGATTCCAAGATATTTGGACTTAGGATTGTACGCGTCAAAGAAAAGCACACCCTTCACCCACTCATCAAACGCTCTTTTTGCTTTGAAAAAAGCACTGGTGCTTGGTGAATCAAAGAAGGCTGATTGGATGAATCTGCTGCGGTCGGAATTGGAAAACCAAGGTTGGACGGCTATTGGGGACAAGACGTACTCAAATGGGATCGTCACCATCGCCCTCCCCTCCACACTTTCTTCCGTCACGTATGGAGATCGTTTGAAGAAGCAGGGGATTCTCGTCAATTATGAGAGCAGCTATTTGCAAGAGCAGAACTGGATGCAGATTGCCTTGATGGGAACAGTCTCTCATGTAAACATCACCCGGTTACTTGATGCCATGAACCGTTTGAAGGAGAACGAACAGAAAAGGGTTTCTTCATGAAGCCGTACACGGGGCTGATCGCCTTTTACTGGGTCAAAATCGTGCTTCTTATGTACATCGGTTTTCAGCTGCAGCCGACTCATTGGCCTGGACACCTTGTGATGATTCTGACCATCATCGGTCCTGTCATGCTTCTTTTCAGCGTGCCGCTCTTTACACCGGATCGGCTCAGGAAGTGGGTATTTCCAGCACTCTTGTTTCTCATCACGTTCTGGATGTATGCCCATCTCCTGTACTATCGTTTTTATGAAGACTTCATGACTTTGACGATCTTCCTTCAAATTGGGAATGTCGGCGGTTTGAGCCGCAGTACGTGGGAGCTCTTTTCCCCGTGGGATCTGCTATTATTTATTGATATTTTTGTGATCGGTTGGGCGATGTTCAAAAAGGAAACATTCCAGCTGCCTCCGAAAAAGCGGTACCTTGGAGTTGCAAGCCTTCTGACCATCACCATGCTTGCGGCCGGCCTTCTCTACAAGCCGTATGTGCTCACAGAGAATTACAACCGCACCCAATTTGTGCAGACGATGAGTTTGTTTACCTATCAATGGTTCGATGTCGGGCACTCCATCCGCTCCCCGCTTTTTAAATGGATGTCAGACCCTGGCGATGCAGAGCCGATGCAGGCCTACGTCAAGGAGCAGGAAAAGGAAACGACAGAATGGTTCGGGGAAGCTGAAGGAATGAATGTCGTTTTCATAGGGTTGGAATCCGTACAAAACTTTGTGCTGGACATGGAGGTCGACGATCAGGAAGTCACCCCGTTTTTAAACGAAATCAAGGACGAGAGCTTTTATTTTTCCAATATATATGAACAAACCGCCCAAGGGAAAAGTTCCGATGCCGAGTTCATGATTGATACCGGCCTCTACCCGCTCGACGGCGGTTCCGTCTTCGTCCGCCGGCCAGACAATGCGTTCCACGGTCTTCCGGAGATTCTCGGAAACTACCAATCAGCCGTCTTCCACGGCAATGAGCGTTCGTTCTGGAACCGGACGGAAATGTATGACACGTTAGGCTATGACCACTTTTTTTCAGAAAGAGATTATAAGGTCACCGAAGAAAACTCCGTCAACTATGGCCTGGAAGACCGCCATTTCTTTGAGCAGTCGGTACCCAAATTGAAGGAATTGGACACGCCCTACTTAGCTAAATTCATCACGTTGACGAACCACTTCCCTTTTTTGCTCCATGAAGAGGATCAGACATTTGAAACGGACGTGACCTCAGAACCCGTTGTGAACCGCTATCTGTCAACGGTCCACTACTTGGATCAGTCCGTTGAAACTTTTATGGAGAAATTGAAAAAACAAGGCTTGTATGAAAATACGATGTTCGTCCTTTATGGGGATCATTACGGGATCTCAACGGAATACGAGGAGGGTCTATTTGAACTACTCGATCAGCCAGAGACGACCTTCTCTCACATCAAGAACCAGCGCGTCCCTGTCCTGATCCATATTCCAGGACTCCAAGGAGAAGCGTTTGATGAAGTTGCCGGCCAAATCGATATCCGTGCGACCGTTCTCCACCTGCTGGGAAAACGGAGCGCAAACTATATGAGCTACAGTGAAAACTTGTTGACCAGGCAGCACGACGCCTTTGTCACCTTCAGAAACGGTAATTACATCTCTGAATCTACCATGTATATTAAAGGGCAATGCCTGGATACAGAAAAAGGTACTCCCTTATCCAATCAGGATTGTGAAGAAGGAAGAAGCAAAGCCAGAAGCGAACTGCAGCTCTCTGATCAAGTGATCAAAGGGGATTGGCTGCGGTACAAAGATTAAGGAGTCATGAGAACATGACTCCTTTTTTCTTGTGTGTGTTTCATGTTTCTCGCGCGCGGTCCTCTGCTTCTTGCGCGCGGTCCCTGTTTCTCGCGCGCGATCCCTGCTTCTCGCGCGCGGTCCCTGCTTCTCGCGCGCGGTCCTTGCTTCTCGCGCGCGGTCCCTGCTTCTCGCGCGCGGTCCTTGCTTCTTGCGCGCGTTCCTCTACTTCTCACGCGCGTCTCACTCTTCCTGCGCGCATCTCACTCTTCCTGCACGATATACATTATTCACAGCCCAGCCCATAGGACAGCCTCTACACATCTTCCCCAGCACTCATGAATAAGATAGGTACAAGGACAGATGTTTCACTTCACAAAGGAGGAACCGTATGATCCAGGTATCCGGGATGCCGTTTCAACCCAGTGATTCGTGGAAGCCAGATCAAATCGAGACGACAATCATAAAAGCTTTACAGAAGACTCCGAACATCTACTCTTTTTCTTCGGAAAAGGAGCTTCTATTTGAGGTCAGAAGCAGAAAAAATATCATCCTTAGTGCTAAAGAAATGAACGATGGAGAATCAACCTTTGCTACTTTTCGTACGGCGCGTTGCAACCCTACGTATTGGCAGCTGACCAGAGCCGGCGGATTCTTATTGAGACGCCAGACCTCCCCCGCTGCTGCGATCCGGGATATCTTCACAAACAGCGAACAGTATAAATTCGAATGTGCGACCGCTTGTGTGATCAACTTTTACCACGGCCTCCTGAAAACGATGGGCGATTCTTCCTTCAGCACACTCTTTCCAAACCTCTACTTATACAGCTGGCACACCGATGATGATCTAGGGTTGTATTCAAATTTTGTGAATCATTATATACCTGGAGATGTTGTGTATTTCAACAACCCTGATGTGAATCCGACCACTCCATGGTTCCGGGGAGTCAATGCAATCGCAATCGGAAATGACGAGTTTTTCGGCCATGGATTCAGTATCCGGACAGAAGAAAAGATGATTGAAGCGCTGAATACGAAAAGGAAGGAAAACAGTCAGCAATCAGCTTATTTGACGAGCTTGATCACCCGCCCATCTTTCCGGCCATTAGCCAGATTCTCTGCCGGACGTACGATCCATAAAACGAGGCCATTCATCGTTCACCATAACAAGACTTCCGTTTCCTTCAGACAGTATCTTTATGAATTGACCTATAGACCGAAGTATTGAAAACACCTCTTTCGTGTACTCGTGACATGCACCCATTTTTAAGGTTGACGGGCTCAACTTTTTGTTAGGCGAGTACAATATAGTGACAAAGAAACAAAACGAAAGGGATGTTTTCACATGGAAAATGTAAATGCTCCGTACACGATGGGTGCAAACGTAAACGCGCCATATATGGGTGCGAATATGCCTCACATGCCCGTTGCTCCTATGTATCACTGCCGCCCACGTCGAAACAATTTTGTTTTGATCGTGGTGTTGTTCATTCTATTGATCATTGTCGGCTGCAGCATTAAGTGGTAGACCATGCTGATTCCGTCCATCTGAAGAAATTCTCATGGCCGGCCGCATGACACAGATGAAAACCTAAGAAAGGACGAAGGCTTTGAATGAGCCTTCGTCCTTTTTACATCGCCTTACTTCATATATTTGTATTCCATCAAACTGTTCAAAATATAAATCTCCTGCAGCAGTTCTTCCCCGACGTTCGTCTCGAGAACTTTCTTCCTCTCAAGCTCTTTATCTACCAACCGCTTCACAGACAAAACATCCGTTCCATCCCGCAGTACTTCTTCCTTCGAGTTGAAGCGTTTATGGGCGACAAGCTGCATGCCGAAAGAGTTATACAATAGAGTATAGCCGGCAATACCTGTGGTTGATTGATAGGCTTTAGAAAATCCACCATCTATGACGACCATCTTTCCACCAGCTTTGATTGGGTTTTCCCCCTCAATTTCTTTGACAGGCGTATGCCCATTGATGATATGGCCTTGGTCTGGATTCAAGTCGAATTCAGCAAGAATCTTCCGGCAGACATCTTCATCTTCCCGCAGATAATAGTAAGGATTTTTCCTCTCTTTGTGAGTGGATTTATCAGAGATGAAGTAACGCTCGAACGTCGTCATTTCCCTTTTGCCGAACAGGGATGAATACTGCCCTGTCCACAAATACCAGACCATATCAGTCGCGAGGTCATCCGTTTCTTTTGGATTCGCAAACGAATGGCGCAAGTAGTGCTCAAAAATATCAAGCAGCTCACGCCCAGCATAGGATTTGTCCTCGATCGTCATCTTTTCCATATTGCCTTCTTCATCAACCGGGATACACCCGTGAATCAATAGGTTTCCGTTGTATTTAAGATACAGGCTGCCCTTTTTCATAAGGAACTTCATGTGTCTGGCAAGCTTCTCTGAATGCTGGATGGAAAACAACAGCTTCTCGATCACCTGTTCTTCTTCCTCAAGAAGACGATTCGGATCTTCAGGATCGATCGTTGAAAAGCAAGGATTTTCAAGCGGATAGGTTTCCCCGTGGAGGGTGATTTCCTCCCGGTCATAATCCACTTTTTCAAGCAGCAAGCGCTCAGACATGTTGAAATACGGACGCCTCTTAATGATGGAACTCTCTAGTTTGAACTGAATCATCGCGATTGCCTGATGCATTTTCGTAATCTGCAGCTGCTCTTGGTCTGACGGTTTGTCATCGGTATGGATCTTAGGTCTGAAGGCAGCATGATCTCCATAGTATCTCTCGGCAAGGTTGAGCAGCGGCCTCAAGTTGATCCCATACGCATCTTCAATGATTTCCAGATTGTTGTAGCGGGCACAGATGCGGAGGATGTTGGCGAGACATACTTTCGACCCGGCAAAAGCACCGATCCACAGGACATCATGATTGCCCCACTGGATATCGACCGACGGATAATGAATGAGGGTTTCCATGATCTTATCCGGCTCCGGTCCCCGGTCGTAAATATCCCCGACGACATGAAGGTGGTCCACTACCAGTTTTTGTGTAGCATAAGCAAGCCCACTGATGAGCTTGTCCGCCTGTCCCAGGGAAATGACTTGCTGGACAATTTTTTTATAATACGATTCTTTATTTGTGATGTCATCCGTTTTATAGAGAAGTTCTTCTATGATATAAACGAATTGAGTAGGCAGGGCTTTACGCAACTTGGAGCGCGTGTACTTGGAAGAAGCATAGGAAATGAGCTTGATCATCCGGTCGATCGTGTTCGTGTACCACACTTCCAGATCCTCATTATTATCAAAACCGTTCTTAATCAACTTAATTTTTTCTTCCGGATAAAACACAAGCGTCGCGAATTCATCCAATTCTTTCTCTGTCAACACATCTTCAAAAAGATCCCTGATTTTCTCTTTGACTCTCCCAGAGCCATTCCTCAGCACATGTTGGAACGCCTGATATTCGCCATGAAGGTCACTGACAAAATGCTCGGTTCCTTTTGGCAGGTTAAGGATCGCTTTCAAATTGATAATTTCGGTGACCACTTTTTCTTCGCTGTCATATTTTTGAGCAAGTAAGTCTAAGTATTTTGTATTCAAGGTTATGTATCCCCTTTCAAAATTCACCATGAGATCATTAATAAAGACGAATTCTCTGACAAGCCTTGCTATTCCATTTAATTATTTCAAAGGATTCTTTTTAAGACAATACTCTTTGATAAAAAAAGAGGGATTTCCCCTTTTGGAAAATCCCTCTACCAGAATTCATGGATTGGAATTCGCTTGAATTCCTCTCCTCTTCACCGTCTTATTCGCATGAGGTCGTGCCCGCTTCCATATCAGATTCTGGAAGACTATCCCTACGAACCCGACACCCAATAAGCAGAAGCCGATCATTCGAAAAGCCATCGTTACACCGAACTGGTGAATGAGCAGACCGCCAAGTAACGGACCAATGATGAACAACAGACTCAACGTGGAGTCGACAATACCCGATACCCTCCCGATGGCTTCTTTCGGGGGCTCTTTCTGGATCAGATAGTTCACGGCAGTAAAAGCGAGACCATTTCCTATTCCTCCTAACAAGCCAAGCCCGATGACTACAAAAAGAAAGGTAGAGGCGTTCAGAAAGCCGAAACCACCGGTCATGACACCGATGAGAAGGCTCGCTGTCCCAAAGAACCAGCCGTATTTTTTAATATCATCCAATTTATTTAAAGCAAGGACCACGAGAAGCGAACCGATCCCGATGGCGGAAATGACCCAGCCGGTTAGCTCAGCTCTTTCAGGATAGATCTCACTGAATAAGGTGACGAATTGCGCATCAATCATCTGGATGGTCAATGTCGTGACAATTCCGAACAAAAGGCTCGCCGTCAAAATCCGGCTATTGAGCACATAGCTCCAACCTTCTTTCCACGACGTCCAGAACCCAACATCCTCCCCATGTTTACCTCCCTGTTCATCCGCCTCTTCCTTCTTAGGACGAATGAACAAAAGAATGACTCCGGAAAGAAGAAAAGAAGCACTATTGATCGCGATCGAGAAAGACGGGGAAAACGCTGTGGTCAGGGAACCACCGATCAAAGGGCCTACCACTTTTACGAGTTGAAACAAGCTGCCGTTGATCGTTACCGCCTTCATAATCTCTTCTTCATCTACAATCCTTCTTACCAGTCCCTGCTGGGCAGGCAGACTGATTGCTCCCGCCGTATTTCTCAGGAAAATAAATGCCAGTGCAAGGAATGGGAAAGGAGTGAAAACGAGCGCCAAAGTTAAGACTCCGCGAATCCAATCAGAATAAACGAGGATTTTCAGCTTATCCTTACGATCCGCAAAAACACCCGCGAACTGTCCAAGCAATATGCTGGGAATGGCATACATCACAGGAATCAATGCGATCAACAAAGGATCTGCCTTCCACGTATAACGAAATAAAATCAATACAGCCACAAAGTCCAACCAATTCCCTAAATTGGACAGCGCATTGGCTGAAAAAAACGTAACAAAATTCCTGTTTCTCCAAAGTGAGTGTTTCTGTTTCATTACGATACCTCCCCGTTATCTCTCAAAACTAAGAATAACGGAGAAATATCAGAGGAATATCAGAGGCACCTTTTTTTCAGTTCAAATAGCAATCCAACTTGGATTTGATGTGAGAGGTCAACTCAGAAAACCGATACTCGGAGGCATAGTCCTGCCACATTTTTTTGTATGTAGGGAGTAAGTCACTCTCCTCCCGGAATTCTTGGATGAAAAAGAGGATGACGTTCAGGCTGATCAGAAGTCCTGGAATATATTTCGCTTCCTTGAAAAGCTTGAACCCTTCTTGAAAGAAACGATCCGCCTTGGATTCTTCATGATTCAAAAAGCAATGGACACCTTTCATAATCACAAACGTCGCTTGTTCACGCGAGTAAGGATACTTCTCAAGCGTCCCTTTCACTTCTTCCATCTTTTCCTCAATCGCCTTTTTTTCGTTTTTCAAGAATGCTAGATAGAGTTCGGTTAATAGAATCAAAGGAAACATATGCTGTAACCCTCTATGTTCGACTTCCTTCTTGGAAGCACTGAGCTGGACTTCTGCTTCATGAAGCCTTTTGGTAAAGATCAAAAGGCTCAACCGGTTCAACAACCTTATTTCTGCCCTGTGGGATTCGGGCAGCTTCTCTTCCGCTAGCGCCTTTTCAAAAAAGTGAAGGCTTTTCTCTTTATCGGGTTGAATGTACGAATAGATGTGAAGCAAATAATAACAGACATCCCAAAACGACCGTTCACCCTTGAGGAACCACTGAAAATCTCCCTTCATGAAATGGAGATAACACTGGTTCTCAACATCCAGTTCAAAACCGAAGATATCCTGATTTTCCTCCAGCACCTTCAAAGCTTTTCCCTGCCCGTAAAGGTGGTACTTATGAAAAAGCACTTTCGCACTGGAGGCAACTTCCTGGTCTTTGGTGAGTGGGCTCCGATGAACTTCCTCATCCACTTTTAATAAATATCCCTTCCCCCTGACTGTGGCGATATTCAGGACAGAAGATAACGGCATCAGCTTTTTCCGCAGACGATAAATATGGTCATCAACAGTACGGTCACTCGGATTCTCCAAAGCCCATACCGCATCAAGCAGGTCCCCTCTTGAAAACACTTGAAAAGGTCGTTCCCATAAATACTGCAGCAACTGATATTCTTTTGGCAGCAAAAAAACTTCCTCTGCGCGATATTTCACTTTCAGCTCATGATCGATCCATTTTAATTTTTCCATATCTCCCACCTTCACTTATCCAGATCCTTCTCTTTATCATTCCAGGCATTCATCACAACAACAGGTCTAGAAAGCACCATTTTCATTCAGTGAGTCTTCCGGAATCGGTTGGCCGACATCCCACAACTCAACGATTTGTCCGTTCTCAAAGCGCATCATATGGACGACGGCCACTCCAGTGTCTTCCTGCTGTTGTTTAATATGAGAATGGACGACCACGATATCTTTCTCTTCGATTGCCCGATGAACCTCTAGCGTTTTATGAGGATTTTTGGAAGCGTCCTCTTCCATCGCCACCATGAGTGAATCCGCATCACCGCGAAAGTAGGGATTGTGGTGGGAAAAACCCGGAGAGATATACGTTCGATACGCTTCTCTTACCTCTCCATCTGCCACTTGCTTTAGAAAAGAAACCGCTCGTTCTTTGTTGGTACTTGCTGTATTGTTCTGTTCAGAACTCATATAAAAACATCCCTTCATCCATTTAGATATGTATCTTTCAATTATTTCAAACGCTTTCCAAATACTCAAGATTTATGAAAAAAGCGTAACCTTTTGAGAGGTTACGCTTTCCATATGGTTTGACTTTTCCAAGATAAAAAAGATACGCTCCCGCCCTGTCAGCTTTTTAGGAGAGGATGTTCACAACCGTTCTTCCTCTCACCTTTCCTTGTAAAATATCTGACAAAGTATCAGGAAGCTCTTGTAGAGAAACTTCCTTTTCAATTTCTCCTAAGTCATCCGGCTTCAGGTCTGTAGCCATCCTCGTCCATAACTTCTCTCTCAAGTCTTTAGGACAATAAACGGAATCGATGCCGAGCAGATTCACCCCTCTAAGGATGAATGGGAACACTGTTGTCGGCACTTCAACTCCAGCCGTCAATCCACTTACAGCAACAGCACCACCATATTTCGTGTTACTGAGGACAGATGCCAATGTTTTTCCTCCCACGGGATCGACGGCACCTGCCCACTTCTGCTTTCCAATTGGTCGGATTTTCTCCGGAGTCACTTCTTCTCGGGAAATAATCTCTTCAGCACCTAACGTTTTCAAATATTCGTGTTCCGACTCTTTCCCTGTACTAGCGGTCACATGGTACCCCCGTTTGGCGAGCATCGAAACAGCCATACTGCCGACTCCACCAGTGGCGCCGGTCACAAGAATCGTTCCGTCTTCAGGTCTGACGCCGCTTTCTTCAAGGCGGTGGACAGAAAGAGCAGCCGTAAATCCTGCAGTACCGAAAGCCATTGCTTCTTTCAACGTCATATTGTCAGGCAATGGCACAACCCAATCCCCCGGCACTCGAGCGTATTCGCTGTATCCACCATAATGGGAAACACCTAATTCGTAACTCGTAACAACCACTTCGTCCCCTTCTTGATAGCGGTCATCATCCGATGAAACGACCGTTCCGGCAAGGTCGATGCCAGGTACAAAAGGATACGATTGAACAATTTTTCCATTCGGAATACTGGCCAGCCCATCTTTATAGTTGACGCTGGAATAGTGAACACGAATCGTCACATCCCCTTCCGGGAGATCATTTAGACTCAACGATTCCACATTCACTGAAAAATCTTCGTCCGTCTTGTTCACAACAAGAGCTTTGAATTCTTTGGACATTTGCAAATTTCCCCTTCCGATAAATGATTGAAAGCTTATGAATCTATCGTAAATCATTTTATACTGACCGGTCAATTTATTTTGACCAGTCAGTATAAAAGATTCGTCATCTTTGCTACGATCTTGTATAATGGGAAGGAATATCCTATGGAGGTTGTAACATGGCACAAAAAGCAGAAAAGAGACGAAAGCAAATATTGAAAGCCGCCTTCCAAGCCGCCACTGAAAAAGGCTATGAATCCGTGACCCTACAGGACATCGCTGATTATGCGGATGTCAGCAAAGGGGTCACCAACTATTACTTTAAAAATAAATCCGATGTTTTCACGCAATTGTTTGAATGGATTACCTCGCGCATCTATGAAAAAGAAGCCGCATCCATCAGTGAACAGGAAACGGCCCTCAAAAAGCTTGAAGCCTACATCGACCGTGTGTTCATCAGTCCAGAAGAAAATAAAAACTTCTACCGTGTGTACCTGGACTTTTTATCCCAAGTGAAAAATAACGACTCATATAAAGAGATCAACCAAAAATTCTATGAAAACTGTTGGTCCATCGGGAGAGAGATCATCCAGCAAGGACTGGAAGAAGAGGTCTTTGAAGTTGAAGATGTGGAACAAACCGCCATCAGCATCCGTTGTATGATTGACGGCAGCCTGATTCAATGGTTGATGAGAGATGATGATCAATTGCACGATTACTACCGGAGGACTTGTTACGAGTCTATTCTAAAAATTCTTAGCTAAAAAAAATAAAGCGACCACTTCCGGTCGCTTTTTTCGATATGATCAACTATAACTTTCATATGATCTTTCTTATTCACTTTTTCTATGAGACCGGTGTCATCATTTGATAGTACTTATACAACGCCTGCGTCCCATTATTTTCTCCACCAGCTTCACTCAATTCCTCATAGAGCTGCTTCGCAAGTTTCAAACCAGGGACAGGGATCTGCATGTTCTCTGCTGAATCAATGGCGATCTTCATATCTTTGATAAAATGCTTCACATAGAAACCTGGATCAAAGTTCCCATCGATCATCCTAGGCCCAAGATTAGACAACGACCAGCTTCCAGCCGCTCCGAATTGAATGCTGCTCAGCACCTTCTTCGGATCAAGGCCTGCTTTTTCAGCATATGTAATCGCCTCACAGACGCCCAACATACAGGATGCAATCGCAATTTGGTTGCTCATTTTCGTATGCTGGCCGGCTCCCGCTTCGCCTTGGAGGACAATATTTTCGCCCATCGCTTGAAAAACAGGAAGGATTTCTTCAAACTGCCCCTGATTGCCACCGACCATGATGGTGAGTTTTCCGTTTCTTGCTCCAACGTCCCCGCCTGAAACAGGAGCATCATACGCAAAAATATCCTTGGCTGCCGCTTTTCCAGCAATCTCCTGGGCCAAATCCGGAGAAGACGTGGTCATATCGATCACGTAGGAACCGGGCTTCGCATTCTCTAAAATCCCATCACCACCGAAATACACTTCTTCCACATCGCTTGGGTAACCGACAATCGTAATGATGACATCGGAATGCTCCGATAAAGCAGCCACACTTTCGTTCCAGTTGGCCCCTTCAGCTAAAAGGTCGTTCGCTTTTTCCTTCGTACGTGTAAATACGTTCAGCTCATATCCAGCCTTCATCAAATTGCGCGCCATGCTGTTTCCCATCACACCGGCGCCGATGAAACCAATGGTTTGTTTCGTCATCTACCTCTCCCTTTCTTTTATAAACTTATCTCAAGTATAGCAACTTCAACACTTGATATAGAAGAGAAACACTTATTCAGCTGTGTCTACCGAAATGTGTCGGCTACTATGTTGCTGAATTCTTTTAGGTAGTAAAGATAGTTCTCATTTCC
The DNA here is from genome assembly GCF_009856415.1 of Halobacillus litoralis. Taxonomy (GTDB): domain Bacteria; phylum Bacillota; class Bacilli; order Bacillales; family Halobacillaceae; genus Halobacillus; species Halobacillus litoralis_C. Next base: position 110,125 of record NZ_WMEZ01000003.1, read on the forward strand.
ATAGTTATATCTCTTATTGTACATTTTTGCGACGACCACTTTGTATTTTGGAATCACTAACAAAGTTGGACCCGTCACTCCTAAGATTTGAAAAGAGCCCGTTGGCACGCGATCCCCTAATTCACTTTGTTCTCTAGGAACATCCTGCAGGAACCAAAACATCCCGTTACGCGGATACTCTTTGGAAAGGTGTTCAGGTGTATGGATGCGAATCGCAAATTCGGTGACCTCCTCAGGGATAATCTGTTTCCCATTCATTTTACCTTTATTTAAGAAGAGGTTTCCCCAAAGAGCAAATTCACGAGTAGAAACAAATAGATTGGATTCGGTCCCATCTTCCTTGGAACCTGTTGTATCCTCTCCATTTTTATCAGGATCAATGATCACTTTCACTAAATCATCGTTCTCTTGCGTTTCCCACCCTGTTTCCTTTAGTCCCATCGGTAAGAAAACCTTTCTATACAATAATTCTGTGAAGGGAACGCCGTAAAGGTTATGGATGAGTTGCGTCATGAGTTTAATATTGATTCCTCTGTAGGCCCATTTTTCACCAGCGTCGAACTCTCTAATGATCTCCCCTTCTGAATTCTCATCTAATCCATGGGTGTGAGTGACCATATGACGTAGTGTCGTATCTTTAAGTATGTCTGAGTCTATATCTTTAAAATACTCCCTTGCATAATCATCAAGGCTACGTATTTTCCCTTCATATTGAGCAATAGCAATGCACAACCCTAAGTAACTTTTCCTTGCAGATGCTACATTGAATCTAGAATTTTCATGAACAGGTTTTGCGTTGCTCGTATTGGAATGAGACCCGCTATAGTGTTCTAAAACAATCTCATTCTCTTTTATGACTGTGAGTGCAGCCGCAGAGCTGTTGTTTCTCTCCTTGATCTCTTCTACCCAAGAAACCATGTGATCGTATGTTGAAATCAAACTTAACCCCTCCGTCTTTAAGACTCTTAAAAAACCTGTTCAGCCAATGCACAATGTTCTGCTTAAAAAAATGAGACTAATAGAGGCCTCTCTAGCCGTGATGGCAATTCGGCAACGCTATTGGTGATAACACATTCTATTTGGATTTATAAAAAGGAACCTCATTAAGAATGGGTTCCCTACGTTGGTCATTCATTGTCATATTAAGTTGAAGAATAGAAATTAAGATAACTACCATGGAATGGGCATTTAACCCTTATTCATTGTGATCGTTCTTTTTCTTCAACGTAAATTTCATCCCCGCTTCTCCTGAAAAATCCACAAACAGTTTCGTCGCTCCACCAGAATCAAGGGCCCCTGTCACGTGTAATTCAATCGTATCCAACTCAAACCCCTGAAAAGAATCGACCAATTCCGTTAGTTCATCCGGTAAAAATTCTAAGTACTTTTGGCTTGAGGTATCTGCGATCGACGCCTCTTTTTGTTGATCAGGCAGCATAAACGTGATCTTTTTTTCTTCACTCATCCGAGCACCTCCGCTTTTTGGCCATTATACCACCATCTACCAAATAATAAAGCATAGCGGTAACATTTGAGATGATCATGAATCAGAAAATCCGATACCTACCATTAAGCTTATGATAGAATTGGTTACTCCCACGATCTATCCTCTGTGCGTGGAGTAATAAAAAATATCCCTGAACTGTCGCAACAGCTCAGAGATACATCTCAAACCGTATATTACTTTTTCAAAATTGGGATCCAAATTTCGCATTTCACTGATGGTGAGGTTAAATCTTTATTTTTGATCGATAAGATCTCGGGTCCTTCCGTCACTTGATAATTGGATGATGGGAACCACTCTGAATAAATTCTCCCCCAAGTTTCCTGGAGGGCGTTAGGAAATGGTCCTGTTGATTCAAAGATCGCCCATGTCAGGGCAGGAACTTCAAGTTTTGAATAGTTCCCACTGTTTTCAAGTGTTGTCGCTACTCCGATATACTGGTCCAGCTCTCCTTTTTCTTCCATCCGACCTTCTGAAAAGTTCGTAGATGCTTGAATCATTCCCTCTGGTTCAACGTTCGAGAGTTGTTGTAACTCGTCAATCTTTTCCTTCGTCAAGGATTGCCACATCGCAGCAATTTCCGGATTTTCTCCTTCAAAAATAATCGGGACACGCTTCATGATCCCCACAATGTTGAATGCTTCTTTTTGTTCGATTCGATAGTTCATTTCATTTCCTCCCATAATTGATAGTTGGAAGGTCATCAATGGATAGGCTTTTAGATGCTTGCCATTGTTTCTTGCTTCTGATGGTGTGACACCATGTAATTTCAGAAAAGCTCTTGAAAAGGAATCCGGTGAATGATATCCATATTTCATCGCCACATCGATCACTTTCACATTACTATTTTGAAGCTCAAATGCTGCCATACTAAGTCGTCTACGACGAATATATTCCGATAACGTAATTCCTGCAAGAAAAGAAAACATACGTTTAAAATGATATTCTGAACAATAGGCTAAACTCGCCACTACCTTGTAGTCTATTTCGTCCGTAAGGTTTTCTTCAATATACTTCATGGCAATATTCATATCCTTAAGCAAATCCATTCCTATGACCTCCTTCCATCAAAAGAATAACAGGAGTTTAATCACGCCACCCGACATTATGGGCACCATTTTGCAGGGTTATTTCATTGATATATCCTTAAGTTAATCTCAACATGTATTCAAAGTTAATCAGCACGATCTTATTTCCTTTCCCAAGTCACCTCATATACCCATTTGAAAAAAGTCATAAAAAAAGAGAAAGCAATCACCTCTAACGGGTTAAATGAGGTGAACAGCAACTGCCATAGGGAAAGGCCGACAATTAAAAATAAGAAGAATTTTAAATAACTTAACACCTCAACCACCTATATTTTCCTTTTGAAACTAGCCTCAGAAGAGTGTCTAATTCAACTGGTAAGAAAGACGGCAATTATTATCTCAGCTTAACTTTCCACTCTGAAAAAGGAAACGTATCTTAGATTGACATCACTCTCTCATACACAAGAATCTTCCCTTGAATCACTCATTGATCTTTATTGCCAAATGCGTAGGTTTACAAACTTTTCCAACACAAAAAAAGGAAAATGCCTCTTAATTAAAAATCGCCCTTTATTCTTGAAGAATCTAAAGATATTATATCCGAACTCTTAACCTTGGAATGTATAGGGAGCAGATGAGTGAAGCAAACTTTTCACCCCACCCGGATGGTAAGGCATCAGCTTGTTTGCGGTATCTATATTTATCCACTTAATTTCATCGATCTCATCTTTATTTAAGATTTGGATCTCACCTTCTACAATCTTTCCTTTGTATGTAATGAACAGAGCATGTTGGCCTTTATTTTCAAAAAATGCTTCATTTACAGCAACTACGTTTTCAATTTCTATTGTTACATTTGTTTCTTCCTTAGTTTCTCGTATGGCTGCTTGTTCAAATGTTTCTCCTACCTCCACAGCCCCACCGGGAAGAGACCAACCACTCCCTTGATTCTTAACCATCAAAACTTTTTCTTCTACCTCATTAAAGATAAAGGCATAAGAAACATCAACTCGATTCACTTTAAATCACTCCTACTGAATGGTTGTATTTCATTTTTTCCCGCACGTTAAGATATTCAGCCATCCCCCCTATTCTTTAAGACTCGAAATCAGGATATCTTAGTCAAACTCTAGCTTACTCACACTATGATTGAATTTCAGATGCCGTAACGGTCAATAACTTTCCCTTTTTCATTTAAGAATTTTATTGGTCCCCAAGCATTCACTTGATAGAAGTATCGACCCGATTCAGTGTTTATTATTTCTATTTCTTCTTCCTGGTCGTTCACATATGCTGTTACAGTAGTAATGTTTTCATTGTTTAAGTACCCAAACGCTATAGGCATCTCCTTTACATTTCCTTTAACTGTTTCATAATGAAAGACGCTGTGTGTTGCATTAAATGAGTCATCAGTGATGGCGGTCATATCAGAAACAATGAAATCCCAATCTTTATCGCTCTGACGCTTTAGTAATGCGAATCCCACTTTTTCAATTCTGTCACCTTCGCCTGCACCTTGGGCAGTAAAAAGAACGACTATTCCATCATCTGTTTTCTGACTAGAAAGTATCTCATTTACTTTTATTTCACTAGACCAACCATTGTTTATGGCCTCTTCAGGTGATTCGTTGCTACACCCTGTAAATATAAAAACAAATACCAGTAACAGTATGTGCTTGTTAATTTGTGTCGTATTTTTCACTAGTAGTCATCTCTCCACTCTTATGGTCAGTCTAACCATCAATCATATTTGGCGATCCTTCTGGACATGAAATATTCCATATACTCAAGGCTATCGAATGATTGAGGTCCCTTTTTATTAAAGATTCCTAGGAATGTTAGCGTATCATATGAGTTTAATGGTAACGACCTAAAAGACGCTTCTCTATAGTAGAGAAACTCCCCCGATTGTTTAAGACTTGAAATTAATGCATATCTGATCATTTAGGACAGTGAATTTTTTGTAAAATATTCCAATGTACCATATATTAAACATAAGAATTTATTTTAGGAGGGACTGCATGAAGGATTTGGATGGAGCGCTTACTATACTTCTTTTTATTTTTTTAATCCTGGTGAACGTTTACACCATTAAGTGGTATAGAAATGGACGTTTACATTTATGGGGTTCCGGTCTTCTACTGGCAACTGCGGGTGTTATACTTGGTTTTTTAACAGGTGCTATTTTGGTACCGCTGAGTGGCGCTGGAGGAGCACTGTATGGAGCATTCGTCGGTCTTGTTATCGTAGGCAATGGATTACTTCTTTTCCTCACAGGTCTTACCTTAACCATCGGAAAACGATTGTCTAAAAAGAATACTCAAGCATAAGAAACCCCAAAACCGACCGTCTCATTATGAGTCCGTCGGTTTTTTTATGTTAAAGTTTAGTGATGATATTACCCATAAAAAATGACTTCCAGCTTTTGTGGAAGTCATTTTTGGATATTTTGACTTATTAAACGAACGTCCCCGTTTGTGGAAGACCCTTAATCACGACGGTGCTCCCGCAAAACGCAGTACTATGCATCCTGCGCCCCATTTATAATTTCATACACCTTGTCAGTTGATCTACCACCCTCCATACTCACCACCAGACCTTTGCCATCACTTGTTATATCAATGAATAACATCATTTCTCTTCTTCGAATTAATCATAGCGACGGAAAGCAATTTATCTTTACTTGCATATTCCTTACTCAAATCATACATTTTGGATTTTTTACTCGCTTTAACAAAGTGTCTTAAAGGATCGTTCCGCTAAAAAAAGGGCTCTCTTGACTTGGTTCCTTTTACATTCTTTCATATATATTAGGGGAGAATAAATAATCATGGGATAATTTGCCTAAATTTAACGATCCTTATATAATATAAATATTAATATGTCGAAACTATTCCGCTTATGTCCCACAAAAAACCGCATGTGCCTGCTCATATAGGTTCTGTAAATGCTCTTTCACATTATTCTCAAGGATTTTCTTGGTGGTTTAGGAAAATTGAATCAAAAGATCTACAAATTAGGAGGATTTGATGAAAAATAAAAGCCTGCTTATTATGTTAGCGATTATTTTGATTACTAGTTTCATTGGCGGTTCCACCATCTTCTCCCAACCGAACGAAGCAGACATGGAAAAACGCGTGTCATCCGATCTGAGAACGCTATACAAACCAACGAAGAAGACAGAAGTGACAGAAGTGACAGAAGTGACAGAAGTGACAGAAGTTTCTCTCGCAGCCGTGGGGGATCTGTTAATACATAAAGAAGTATACAATGATGCGAAGACTTCTTCAGGCTATGATTTTAATCCTATGTTTCAGGAGGTCTCTTCCCATCTTTCAAGTGCTGACATTACATTTGCGAATTCAGAAAGCATCATGGGTGGTGCAGCAATCGGCGTATCCACCTATCCTTCATTCAACACGCCCTTTGAATTAGGGGATACGTTAAAAGCTAACGGCATTGATATTGTTTCTATGAGCAACAATCACACCCTGGACCGGGGTGTTCCCGCTATTGAAAACGCGATTAATCAATGGGATTTCCTAGGAATTGAAAAGGTGGGTTCCTACTTGTCACCTGAGGAAAGAGACACGATCACAACGATCGAAAAGAATGACATCACTTTCTCCTTTTTGGCTTACACCTATGGAACAAATGGAATTCCGACCCCAGATGGGAAGCCTTACCTGGTGAACAGGATTGATAAAGACCTGATTGCCTCTGACATCAAGCGGGCCTCCAGCAAATCTGATGTCGTCGTCATGAGTTTACATTTCGGCAAGGAATATGAAAGAAACCCAAGTGCTGACCAGAAGGAATTGGCAGCTTTTGCGGCCGAACAAGGAGCAGATATTATACTCGGGCATCACCCGCACGTGCTGCAGCCACCGGAATGGATTCAAAATACAGATGGGTCTCAAAGTCTCGTTTTTTATTCTCTCGGCAATTTTCTCTCCGGCCAGGAAGAAAAGTACCGACGAATTGGTGGCATAGCTGGAGTGACTGTCCAAAAAGTGAAGGGGATGGAAGGAACATCAATCGATATAAAGGAACCCCGGTTTAAACTCACGTATGTAGACTTTGAAAATGACCAGGATTTCAAAATTCTCCCTATGAAGGAATTTAATGCTGACATGTTTCAGGAACTATCCAAACACATGAAAACATCTATCCATGATCTATTGGTAAACTAAGTAAAAAAACGGACGCTCCTCTCAGCACATCGGTATGTTTTCCCCATTGGCTCTGTTAAAGTTTAGTGTTGATATTTCTAACAAAAAGGACTTCCATAAATTTATGGGAGTCCTTTTTTTATATTGGGCTTATTCAACTAAAGCCCCCGTTTCTATAAGATTTAAACTCGAGATAATTTAAGCGTATTAACAACTAACGCCGCCGTTAGTTTTACAATGCGCCCCTATCCCGATATAAAAACAACGTAGATGAATTTAATAATATGGTAACAATGACAAGTACAGTTGAAATAACAGCTACACCGTGCATTTCCAACAGAGCAGACCAGTCTTCAATGTTTACTAAGTGAAGGTTATAAAAAATTTGTAAACATATTGCGATATCGCAAGCGCTGAAACTGATAATGGTAAGAGCAATCCATTTCTTATTCATCTGTTTTTTACCTAACGCAAGATTAACAATAGGAATTATCCAAGCTACTAATCCAAGTACCAAACTGCCGATGTTAAGCCAACCAGCATCGAACATTTTTCATCCCACCTTCATTGTTTCTTTCTAATTTCTCCTCAACAAAATGTCTCGATTGCGGAACATAATACAAAAACACTCTTCCACTAATCTGCTCCGTCAGTTAAATAGGTTAAACCACTGATATTAATTGTGCTTATGTAATAAAGGGCTAATGCTCTATTAAACAATCGCCCCCGTTTTTAATAAGACTCGATTTCGAGATATATTTGAAGGAGTTAACTAAATAAACAATTTAGTCATAGTCTCTTAAATAGCTGCTCTACTTATCAAAATCTCAGAATCTAAACATAAGAAACTGATCATTTACAAGGAATAATTATTATTCATTAGTCTTGGAGAAGAAAACTTGCCAATAAGCTATTAAGATGACAGGTATAACAATTACTATATGCCCGAATAAACTTAAATCGATATCGAAGAAAGGATAAATCAATAAACTTAGCGCGAAAATATAAAGAGGTATTCCTATGATTTTAAATGCAGTTTTCAAATTATCCCACCTTATCCTCTTGAAACCTCCACTTCCTGATTAATTACTCTATTACCTTGAAAGTAAGTTTAAAAACTATCCAGATGCAAAGAAAAGACGATTACTCTTATTAAGCAATCGCCCCCGTTAGTTGAAGATTTGAATTCAAGATATCAGTAAAGAGTTTTGTAAATAAGTACTTATGTATATCCGGGAAATAATACTGAAATTATTTGATCGAAGAAGCAACTTTAATCATTTCATCTCTACTTTATGATTTATTGCCTTTAGAGTCTATAGCATATTCAACATCATTCATTCGCCAACTCATCATTTGAACATCATCACTTTCTGTATAATATGATTTTGTCCCGTTTGGTAATACATTTTCTATTCCCAACTTGATACATTGTTCTAACCAATTTCGTTAGTTCCCCTAATGGCTAGAGTATTGGTGGAACCTTACTAAGTTAACAAAACCAGATCAAAACCTGAAAGGAAAATTAGGAGCACCTAAGAAAACAGAAAGTAAAAAGGTGCAGCGCGGTACTTGCAATCATGCTCGTACTTGGGATTCTGATGCCATTAGCCGGAATTTCCATCGTCGTTATGTTCTTATTCGATCGCTACCTATTGCCGCTGGTGTGCCGAAAGTCCAGAAGTGGTTAGGAGCTTAACCGTTAGAGGAAGAGGGGGGGGATCCTCTTCCTTTTATTGTGCTTTCAACGATCTCGCAACCGTGACCGTATTCATCTTTTTCATATTAAACGTGTGAACAATAATTCCTAAGATAATGAACAGAACGCCTACTAAAGCAAATCCTGTAGGGAGCGGACTCGCTAACATTAGCATTTCACCTGCGATCACAAACAGTATCTGCGTCGACTGCGTGGCTTCCACTGTAGCGAGCTTTCCTTGGTGATGCTTCACGCGGTTCGTCGCGATGAAGAATAGCGTTGTCGCGATGACGCCTGAACAGATCGCGACGATAAACGATTGTGTCACTTGACTCGTGCTCGGTAAGCCAACTTTGGCGACTGCTACCCCGCTAATAATCAACCAAAATGGTAAACTAGCGATCGTCATCCCCAGTATTCTCTGAAACGTATCGAGCTTTCCTTCACATAACTCCATCATCTTGCGGTTTCCGAGTGGGTATGCGAACGCTGCTAAAATGACAGGACCGATCCCGATCATAACCTGAACGATCGTGAGCTCACTCGCTTTTTGCTGTTGAATCAATAGGACTCCGATCAAGATGATAAGCGAAATGGCGAGGGATTTTGTTTGGATGCGGTGTCGTCGTTTCACGATGCCAGTGGAGGTTCGTTCTACTTTGAAAAAGAAAGGAGCGATGAGGATCCCACCAATAATCGTGAATTGCCATGTGCCTGCCACTAACCAGCCTGGTCCATATGTTGCAGCGTACGTTAGAGGGGCGTAGAAAAGGACGAAACCTACAAAACTCCACGTCAGCCATTTCCAAGGTTCTTTTTTTAGTTCGATAAAAACTTGTTTTCGGTTGCTTCTCATCAGTACAATGAGGAGTAGAAAGGGAACCATGAAGAGGAAACGAAGGGAAGAACTCCACATCCAGCTTCCACCTTCAAGTTCCATCGAGCGGTTCAAGATAAATGTAACGGCAAAAAACATCGACGAAAGAATACCGAGGGCTATCTCTTTCAATAAAATCGCTCTTTTCTGTATAGTATAGTTAATAATATGTATATTATAGTATATGTAGTAGGATGTAAAATTGTTTGATGGAGAGGGTATCGTATGAGTGGAAAAAATAACTGGGAAGATCCAGAGAAATTATCGAAGCAAGTCGGTGCAACGCTACGATCGATTAGGAAGGAACGAAACCTTTCGTTATCAGATCTAGCAGAACGAACGGATGTTAGCAATTTAACGTTAGGGAAAATTGAAAGAGGAGAAGCGAATCCATCGTTAACGATTATCTGGAAGATTGCAAATGGCCTCGCGATTCCGATTTCATCGCTGCTCGCTGAAAAACAAGACGTGGTAATATCGAAGAAACACGAAGGGCAGAAAGTACTTAGCGCAAACGAATCTTTAGTCCTGGAACCGATGTTCAACATGAAGGGGTACGATTCATTAGAAACGCATCGAGCGTTTCTTGAGCCGAACAGCGAGTACAGTGCAGATGCCCATCAGCAAGGTCTGATTGAGTACATCACTGTGATGGAAGGGCGTGTGAACGTAAGGGTCCAAAATGAGATCTATGAGCTAGAACTGTATGATTCGATCAAGTTTCAGGCTGATCAAGATCATGCTTATATCAATCCAGACTCAGTTGGGGCCGTTCTACATTTCGTGATGATCTATACGCAGGCATAGAAAAAGCCGCCGCTTCGGCAGCCTTATTCTCCTTTGTTGAGATCGAATAACTGTCAAAGCGTGTTGTCATTTACAATAAGATCATCAAAAAAATATACCTTTGCAATACTCAAACGTATTTGAAAATACCATTATTGTTTCAAATCTGGCTATTATCTCGAAATCGAGATATATTCAAATTTTAACCTTTATTTTTCACATATTCGCATTCTAACTAAACTTGTTTACCAGCATAATATCAATAATAACTAGGATGAAAAATATAAAAGCACTACCATATATATAACGTTTTTTCTCCTTGCTCCACCATAGCGCCAAAGGCATGAGTGCCAAAACGACTATGAACACTTGAATTTTTTGAATTTTAACTTGCTTTTGAAATAAGTTAAGCGCTTCTTTTGGCTCACCTTTAAAAGGCTGCTCACTTATTTCCTTCCCATACCAATTGTAATTAATTACTTGATGAGTTGAAGTTTCCTCTATAAACTCTAACTTCTTAAAACCTAATACAGGCAAATCAATAGAAAAAGTAAATAGTAAACCACCGATAATAAAAATTAATATCTGAGCCACAGTCTTTCTTTTCAAAAAACTCCTCCTTGCTTGTTATTATTCAAATTTTGTTGCGATATTGCCCCCGTTTCTATAAGACTCGAAATTGAGAGGTTTTTACGATTTATCGGAAAAATAACTGGAAATAAACTGAACGCAGTGGAAAACCCACTAACTAAAGGTAAAAATAAGCTAAAAAATGGATACCCATCCTCCTACCGAAAAGGACCTTACTTATTCATAGCAGCCTCTCACCATATGTGGCCGCTCTTTGGTGTACTCATTTGTAAAGAAGTTCGGACTCCTCTCATACTCACACATTTGGATGACCTTATTTTCCTTTTTCAACTCAATATAACGATAAGTATGAGCAGGATCATCTGTAAACACAACCTTTGCAATAGTAGGCTTCGTCCGATTGGTATTCCGTTTGCCACTATGAAAGGTTTTCACTGATTCGATTTCACTTGATTTATAGCCCTCTTCCTGCAGGTGATCCTTCACTTTCCTTTCCATCATCACGGCATTCACGGGTCTGGAGCCGGCTAAAATAAGTGCAGGAATAACAACAGCACTTATTAGAATGACCCCCGTTACTTTTTTCGCTTTACGGCTGGGCTGAAATTTACGAAGAAGAATATGAGCGGTTATCCCTCCAAAGAAGGCGAGAGCGGTATAGATACAGGTCCAAGTAAAAAAGGAGTAGTTTAAGTAAAGTAGTTGAGCCGAAACCGAAATGACAAAAATGATTCCAGGGGCAAAGTACAGCTTGTTGAAGTAAGCGTAGCCTATAGCGCCGAGGACGAAAGCCAGACAAGGAAATAAAAACAGGACAAGTGGAATTAAGTACATAAGTAGTTACCTCCATTCAATCTTTAGTGTAATATTACACATAAAGTGTCCTATTTTCAACAATAACTACAAAGAAAAGGACAGAGAAACTTAACTGGATAGCTTCTCTTCTTCATCTGCGGCATTTCTTCTTCTTCTTAGGCTATGTTAAAATTTAGTGTTGATCTCACTAATAAAAAAGGAACTCCCAATCTTATGGAAGTCCTTTTTATATTGGACTTATTCAACTAAAGACCCCGTTTATGTAAGACTCAGCTTCAAGATAATATTAAAGCCTCTATATATTTATTCTTTGCTATCTATATGTGAACGCGCAAGCCATAAGAGAAATTCTCTTTCCTTTTCTGTTAATTCACGCTCCAAGTTTTTCGTGTACTCTTGGACTAGATGCTCATAAAAAGAATTTGACTTCACTCACTATTTCCTCCATTAAATAAAAATTACATTACAACCAATATTTTACTTTAATAATATATTTTATGGAAGATGATGCGTAGAATTATTTTTCCAAAGCCGGTAACCATCAATTGTTCGAACTTGACTTTCTTTAACCACCACTTAGGTGCCTAGATAAGTGTTTATAACACTTATCTAGGCGTCTAATCTCTCTTATTTACTTCGTAGGCCGCTCTTATTCCAGATTCAATAGCCCCTTCAATCCATCCATGAAAATCGGATGGTCCTTCCCCCGCAAAGTGTAACCGACCTTCCGTTTTTTTCATCACAGCGCTGAAGTTTTCCCCTTGTCCTGGAAGAAATAGAGTAAAAGCCCCTGCTGAAAAAGGATTCAATGCCCAGTCGTAAGCCACAGTCGTTAAGTACTCCTTGTATACAACATTTCCATATATTTTAGCAAGATCTGTGAGCGCTTCTTTGACTTTTCCCTCCAATGATAAACTTGTCCATAACTCTGAATCATGCCCCCAAGTGTAGCTCGCTAATAAAACGGCTGGTCCAGGAGTCCCCCTACCATGACTTGGTATGTAAGAATACCTTGTTGGTTGATCTGTGACTGCATTGCCAACACCAATCCTCTCCCAAAAACGGGTTTTAAACTCTATTCCTATCTTCACAGCATTGATTGAATTCAGTTCCCTAATGATTTGGTACTTATCAAACGATATAGAATCATAAGGGTAAATATCCACGAATTGTATTAAAGGGAATGGGATCGTTATCACTGAATAATTCCCCTCAAAGACACAAACCTGGTTTGTCAAAGTATTCTTAGTCTGAACTCTTATGCCACCTTTGGTGTTATAAATTCGTTCAACTTGTTGGTTAAAGCATATGTTACTTTTCAGGCCGGGATAGAATGACCAAGGTAAGCGATCATTCCCACCTGTGATTTCTACAAAATCTATTTCTTGACTAAAAATAGGGAACGCAATATCGGTCAATATATCAATAAAGGAATACTCCGGAAAACCCTCAATACCTAAAAGAACAGCAATTTTCCTAATAGCCCCGTCAGAGAGACTAATACCATAAGGATTAAACTTTAAGAATTCTCTCATTGAGTACTGCGAAAACCTATCTCTTAACTTTTCTTGTTCTTGAGGTGGGCTGCTGTAGTATAAGTCACGGAACGGCTGGGTGGCTTCTAAAAAAAGCTCCTGGGCTGTCTTCCCTCTTTCGCTCTGTTTTAATGGATATTCTAAGACATCTGGATTTAACTCATAATACTTCCTAGTAGTAAGAACATTATTAGCATAAATTAAGTCGTTAGGGTTCGTGTTGAAGAACGGGTTTACTGGTAAACGGAATTTATGTATATACTCCATAGCCAACTTATGATTTGATGGTATTCTCATTGCACCGACGTCAAAATAATTCCCGGGTGCAAAAAAAGGGGAACGAATCGTATAAACCCTTCCTCCTACGCGATTGTTTGCTTCTAAAATTGTAACGTGGTGGCCAGCTTGCTTAAGTAAAGAACCTGCAACAAGACCGGACATCCCTGCTCCTATAATGATTATTTTCTTTTTGTTACTCTTTCCACCAATGGGTAATCCGTTTCTAATAATAGAAAGCATATCAAATGGATATTGCAGAACACTTTCATACCTCATTTCTATCCCCCCTTCTTACACAGATATTCAAACTTCAATAAAATACCCCAATGACATGAAGGGTGTTTATAATTCGTTAGGTGTGATGCCAATTTAAAATAGGATAAGTGTTTTTTCTTGGGCAATACTAATAATGCTCTGTATATTAATAGCGACCAAACCATTAGACAGAGTACCTCCATCTCATTGAGTTGGGGGTTCCTTTCATTTAAAAAAACTCACTCTAATTTGAGTGAGCGATTCTATCTAACTTCCGATATATTTGACTATATAAAAAGACCCGCCTGGGGTTAGAAGGCGGGTCAGCTCTGTTATTGGACAATCGTTAGCATTTAGGTAATAAACAGAGTAAATGCATTTTACCAATAAAAGGATTAAAAATCAAAAACCTCAAAGCTAACCATTATTTCAGCACCCTAAGAGATAGCACTTATAAAACTATCGCCCCCTTTTCTTGAAGACTCAAATCCAAGAAAAATTACGTATTATCTTAGAAGATCATTGTGATTGTTTTCCATCCTTTTTGGATATTATAAAAAGTAGCAAACAAAAGGAGGATTTCTTTGTTGAACAAAACGTCTTTTGTATCTTGGTTCCTCATTGGAAGCACCCTGTTGTCAACAATGTTTAGTATTGTAGTAATTACAATGCTCACCAAGATTGTTAATTCTAATCAGAACAATAATGATTGAAGAAGCACTTTGTTAAAGGTGCTTTTTTATTTCGCTTTGTGAGTCCTACCTTCACTAACGCCCCAGTTTCTATAAGACTTGAATTCGAGATACTCTTATACTTTCAACCTACTCAGTTGTCATAGCATATATAGTACATTTTTTCACTAAATGCAAAATAGAGATCTGCTAAAAGTAATTAATACAATTAACCTTAAGCCTTTCAGATTCTCTCTTCTAGTAAAATCCCGATTTATCAGTCCCTTTTTCACAAATCGTTTTCCTTATCCACAGGTAAATCATTTCAAATATCATCATGTTGCGCAGACATAGTTCCCCGTTCAAAATCTCAACAACACTCTTTCATTCGTTCCAACTAAGGAAACCCCTTTCCCGCTAAACACATGTTGACTAGGTTAGTTTGTCAGGATACAATACACATATAATTACTATGCATTGTAATACTATGCATATGAAAGGAAGGTATCTATGAAAGTTAGTAAAGAGCTGCTTAAAGGGAGTACCCCCACGTTGATTTTAAGCTTGCTGCACACTGAGCCAAGGTATGGATATGAAATCATCAAGGAACTGGAATTGAAGTCTGACGGGATTTTCAGTTTCAAGGAAGGGACGATCTACCCTATCCTTCACACCCTTGAGAAAAAAGGACTTATCGTCTCCTTCTGGGGGGAAGGGACTGGAAAGAGAAAGAGGAAATATTACAAGTTGAATGAGTCGGGCAGAGAACTCATCCAAGAGAAAAAAGAGGAATGGTCCGTATTTAAAGATGCAGTGGACCAAGTGCTCTATGGAGAGAAAAACGTATGGGAATAGATAAGAAATTCGAAGTATATATTGATAGGTTGTGTAAGCGGATCAGGAATAAGGATGTACATGATAACATCAAGCTCGAGATAGGCGATCATCTTCAGGAACTCAAAGAGGATGCTATGCGAAGGGGGCTTTCTGAAGAAGAGGCTGTAAATGATGCTTTGGCGCATATAGGTGATGAGAAAGTATTAGGGAAGCAGTTAAACAAGACGCATAAAGCCCCGTTGGATGTACAAACCATCCTTCCCGTTCTCGCGGTTTCTCTGTTCGGACTTCTGGTTATGTACTACCTGCAATTTCATTCGACCATCACAGCGCTTCATGAGATGAACGTATTCAATAAAAGCCTAGTATTTTACTTAGCCGGACTTCTGCTCATGCTAGTCGTGTTCAGATTTGATTATAGAAAACTGGCAAAGCACTCGATCCACATTTATGCAGGGACGTTACTCGTTCTTTCATTGACCCTCCTTCTCGGTGTCCGAGTCGATGGCATCCCATTTTTAAATATCGGTTTTGCCTTTATCAATTTCACGGAAATCACCCCATACCTCTTGGCCGTATCCTTTGCGGGAATCTTTCATGCATGGAACTGGAAAGACATCCGAAAATTCTGGATTGGAGCAGGGCTTCTTGCCTTACCGATCCTTTTACTGTCAACGACTGGGGCAGTGGCTGCCACATTCATCAGCCTGATGGTATCCATTGCCATTATGTCCGTGTCTAGCGCCAGCATCAAGCAAGTTTTATCCTTTACTGTACCTTTATCCATTTTGCCGATGGCGCGTCTTTTCGTCCAAGCAGATACGTCCACATTACCTAACACGTATGCGGGTTTGACTTTGGGAGATGCGGACTTCATAGGAAGTGCCTTACAGTCCACTCCAGGACTTTTGTCAGAAGTCCATACAGATTTCATCTTTTCGTACACCATCTACACATTCGGTTGGTTGTCCGCCATCATTGTGTTCGCGTTGATTGCATATTTCATTTGGAGAATCATTAGTACGGGCATGAACATGGATTATTCCTATGGTCGACTTCTCACTATCGGTCTGGCAGCGACATTCTCCGTTCAGTTCATCCTGAGCATCCTGATAAACCTCGGTTTATCTGGGTTGCCCAGCTCAGCCATGCCTTTCATGAGTTTCGGCGGCTCCCATATACTACTTGAAATGATTGCTGTCGGTTTATTGTTGAGCATCTACAGAAGACGCAATACAGTCCAACAACCTATAGCATCCAGCTGAATGCGAAGGAAATCTTGCTACTTTCTATGAAAAAAAGTATAAAAGAAAACCGAAGACACGTGGCCGACCTTTTCGGCTACGTGTCTTCAAATTAATCAGCCTCAGACTCAATCATCAGCTTTAATGGCTTTTCTCTTCCGAGCAGCATGGACCAACCACCCGCCTACGATGAAACCGTCGATCCTCGTCGCTATCGGTTGATTCCGTCCCCTGTTGTGCCCCAGTCTCTTTGTTGTATTGGCTCTTGAAACTCTTCATTCCTTCGAACCGTAATCGAGAATTCCGGCCCTCTCTGCTAGTCGATTATTTATCCTCCATGTTCCAATCCCCATTAGAATTCATGGTACTTGTAAACTCGTTAATCCGTTCTTTTGATAAATCTTTGTTTCATATTGTTTCTTCAACCGAAAGGATATCCTGAAGAAGTATATAGTTTCTCACTTCTATTAAAACAACTCCATTTGTCCTAAAAGCTTATTAAGATAAGCCCCCTTTACTATAGGACTCAGCTTCAAGATATTTTCTTTTGTTGTATGTAAATAGATATAGCCGCATTTAGATTAGCCAATATCGATATAATACCCATGCCTAATAATGTGAACCTAATTTCTACACTGACTGTATCAAGGAATAAAACAATTATTGATATACAGCTGGCCGTAAGAAATGCACTAAGAATTTGTACTTGATAATTTTTTTCGAACTGTTTTCTGGAACTGAAATTTGGAATTTTTAACATTATAAAAAACAATGCAGAAAGTAGGAGTATAGCAATAATCAAAGATTTACACCTTCACCTAAAAACTTAGTTTTGAGATTTTATTTCCTTCAACTAAAGCCCCCGTTACAGGAAGGCTTGATTTGGAGATATCTTAAGGACTTTTTAATACGGGACTAATAGAAGAATATTCTAAGTTACTTCTTCTACTTCAAATTCTAACTTATCTAAATCCCATACATCTTCTTCATATTCTTTTATAACTTTGGCCTGTACTTTTTGTCCTTCCTCATATTCTTTGGGATTGGAAACTCTTATAGTTAGTGAATTTGGTTGTTTTTCAAATTCATATAATTTTGTTAAGGATTCTGCCTCATCAACTGTAAACGATCCTAAAATTTCGATTTCCATATTCCCACTTTTATCGTCAATTTCTTTTATATTCCCAAGAAGAAAAGTTCCTGCTTTATTTTGGGAACACCCCATCAAAGTAATAGCTAAAATCACAATAATGAAAGTCATCTTACTTTTAGACATTAGGCAACCATCCCTTGCAATTTATTCTATAATCGCTTTTTAAGCATTCGCCCCCAATACATGAAGATTCGATATCAAGATAAACTACCGCAAAAGGACGATCCCTCTTATTGAGTAATCGCCCCCGTTTGTTTAAGACTCGAATTCGAGATATACCTAAATATACTGCATCCTTATAGTCCCTTTTCCATCTTGATAGGTTACTGTTGAGTATGCTCCATTTACGAGTATATTCTGTGGAGGCATATGTCCAATATCTGCGTCATATATAACTGGTATCTCTTTTCCAAAAACATTCATTAAAGCATCCTCTAATTCAAAATCTTTGGTTGGAGAGTACCCACTCGCTCTTCCTATAAGTACTCCATTGACATTCTTAAACCATCCACTATATTTCATCTGCCACAAACACCTATATATCTCTGCAGCACTCCAATCAACAGATTCCAAGTACCAAATTACTCCCTCCTTGGCATGTTGAGTAGTGAATTCCTTTACCTTATCCTAAGGAGTACCAATTAAGGTTTGTAATGTATTCATGACGCCTCCTAGCAGCCTTCCGGCAAACTCATGGGTTTTCTGACCTGTATGTGACTTCCATTCTGTTTCTGTATCAAAGTAAAAACCTGTAGCTGGGTTCGCAAATGTTTCCGTCCATGAGGATTGATATTGATTTGAGGAGTACTGAGTTACATCCTGACCTTTACTACAGCCTAAAACATCCGTCCATTTTGAAGTGATTTCGTCCCATTTAGGAGCTGATAACTCATTGAAATTCGTTCCGTGTGCTGAAGCATTCCCAGTTATGGTCGTATACGCTAGCAGGATCGTGCTAACATCTGAATAACTCAGGATCCATTTAGGGGGTAAGGTCTTAATGTAATTCCAATCAATCATAGGTAGGACTTCCATGGAAAACTGTCCTCCCCACGGAGGGATAATTGCCTTAACACTCTTATCCTCGAGAAATTGAGTCAGTTCTTTTGCTCTTATAGATGCCTTAGCACTTCTAGATTTTGTTTCTGTCCATACTGTCTCACCTATCTTTACTATGAATCCTTTATTCTCAACATTTTCTTTAGCATTATGTACTAACATATGTAATTGCTCTTCTACGCCACTTGAAGGAGCTGTTACTGCAATCTCGTCTCCTTTTTCTAATGCTGATGGATACATAACCACTCGTTTGTCCTCCTTTTCCTTACCAAGATAATTATTTCATTATTGCAAAATCTGATACCATTATCAACCATTTATATGATTAAAAAGAGCGACTATCCTATTAGATAATCGCCCCAAGATACTTGAAGACTTTGTATCAAGATATTATTGTAAAAAACTATGATATTCGTTTAATATCGTCAACTACATTAACTTGTCACTTTAAGCATCAGTCAGCTGTCCTCAATATGGGATTTAAAATGTACAATAAAACAACACTAAGTATTAATGGTAAGGAACTCCACGCCATCAAGGTTTGAATTTTTATTCCCATACCTAAGAAAATAGATGTCACTGCGTATGAAAGTGGAATTAACCCTAATGATCCAGTACGAATCAAACTCATTACTCGCCCTACTTTTTCTTGGCTCGCATACGACTGGACCAATGAAATCAATGGAATGTTAACCCCAGGATTAAGCATACCGATGAAAACAATAATACTTACAGCAACCAAGATTGAATTGGCTTGACTAAAAATAAACATTCCCACTCCTTGAAGAGCGATTAGGTACAGTGCATAAGCTCCTCTCTTACGTTGAATATTCATAACTCCTATAAGGACTGAACCCAGTACCATCCCAAACGTAAATCCACCTTGTACAAAACTAAAGTCTACTGAACTCCCATTGAGGACTCCCTCTACGAATATCGGTAGTCCCATCATTAAAGGACCAGATATAAAAAAGTTTACAATAATTGTAATGATAAACAAAGCCCTCAACAAAGAAGAATTCCATGTATACGTGAACCCCTCTCTTAACTGGACCTTAAAAGATTGCTGATTAATGTCATCTTGTTTGTTTTGATCTTTGCCACTCCATTTTATGAATAAAACACTGATTCCAGATAGGATTAAAAATAAACCAATCAAAATCAAAACAGTGCTATAACTGAAAATGTTAATTAAAATTCCTGCAAGCAAAGGACCAGTGAATAAAGCAATTTGAATGGCTCCTTGGAGTAAAGAGTTTGCTCTTGTTAGTTGATTTTCTTTAACTACTTTAGGTATCAGAGCATCCCTGGATGGCTCAAACAACCCTCCGCATGCACCAAAGAAAGTTGCATTAATGGCGAGTACCCATATAGGAATCTCTGGTAGCAATGCGAAAAGTCCTGCAAGTATAATGACTAGAAAGGCTAACGATAGATCGGAAAAGGACATGATTTTCGTTTGTCTGCTTCTATCTGCAACTACCCCTCCTACAATCATAGAAACCGTCCGCATGGTCGTTAAACAAACCAATACAATACCAAGAGAAGCTTCCATTCCGAGACTTTCTACTACATACCATGATTGAATAAACATAAACATTGAGAGACTTAAGCTTGAAACTACAGTTGTAAACCACAGCAATATAAAGGACTTAGATTTTGATAAAGGAACCGTTGCTTCTCTTTCCAATTGCTTTACACTTTCCATATAACCTCTCCTTTAATAATTGTTTTTACACGGTAAAATTATTTTTACTGTTGGTCCAAAAAAAAGAGAACTTTTTCAAGATTCCCCTTTCTTCTTTTCATAGAGACCTTCTTCAACTTGCAAACCAAGTATATGGAAATAATAAAGTTTAGAATCTGACGAAGGTTCTGGTCTTTGTATTTCTGCAAGCTCCTCCATCAATGTTGAAAACTTCTGCTGCCAAGCTAAGAAATCTTCTTCTTTTGCGTGAATCTCATATGCACTAGACCTATACTTCCACATAGCTGGATCCTTTGAACCAGACTCGTCTTGTAGGGATTCTTCTGGTGCAGCGAGAATACGTCTCTTTGATTGTTCCAACATACTTACCATCATTCGTCTAACTGTTTCTGTCATATCAGAATACGGGATTAAAGACTGATCAGGTACGAAGCCACCTGCAACGGCCTGATAAAATTTTTGTACAATTCCATTTTTCTCTTCTTTATGTACAATCTCTACAAGTTCATTCTTCTCTAATTCTTTTAGGTGATAATGAATACGAGCTCTTGATAAATTAAACACTTCTGAAAGTTGTTGTCCGGTTTTTGGTTTTTCCATTAGTCGCAGAAGTAATTCGGACCTAAACGGGTCTGCTAAAGCTTTAAGCTGTTCATGAGTAGTCAATAACTTTATATCTTTCACCTTTACAGTTCACTCCATTTACTCGGTAAAATTAATTTAACAATAGTATGTAGGAAGCCTTTAATATTGTCAATTAACAGGATGAAATTAATTAAAGAAGCGATTACTTTTTGTTAAGCAATCGCCCCCGTTTTTATAAGACTTGAAACTGAGATAACTCCCAGATTATGTAGTATAAAATCACACCAAAAACAATATTCAATACTATAGTGTTTGTTATTGGACTAAATTAACGTCTTTTCTCTTCTTCACTTTATTTACCGCGAATCTAATTATTAAATAAATGATAAGTACATTTAACAGAAAAGTCGCAGGATTAATGGCCATTCCATCATTACCGCTAAATAAGTTATCAAAAAGCCAGACACTGTAAGGTTCTTTCTGGTGTATCGTTATATACTTTAATGGAAATCCAAAATTATGGTTGCCTATCCCTTCATTAGAATAATTACTAGACATGAAATATGGTATAAAAATACATAAAAGCAAACTCCAACTCATATGTTTCCAGTTTAACCTCTGCACAAAACCCCTCCCTGATTAAACTTTGTTCGTTTTTTAAATTTAAAATTTATATTCATCAGAACCACTATGCAAGTGAAATTAAGGGGGAGTAGTCTTTTAAGCAATTGCCCCCATTACAGGAAGACTCAGATTCGAGACAATTCTCAACATTCCTTAATTTTTGATCCGTTAGCTGGTGGATATTCAATTTGTACCATTAACAATGAGGTCAGCTCTTTCATATGGTCTTTGTTCTTCCACATAAATGTCTTCTGAAATCATCCAATTATTTTCCCACATATCGCGGGCGTCTTCCCCATCTCTTTCAAGACCTCGTGATAGCCTAGTTTCTCTTGGACAATCAACCCATATTGTAATATCGTATTCATTTGCTAATTCATTACGAATTGAATAAACACCTTCTATTACTACAATTCCTCCTACAGGGACAGTGTGCCACTCCGCTAATTGGTCAGTGTCCCAATCATAATTTTGATAGTATCCTTCTTGATCTTGGCTAATTGGTTCAAGAACTTGATTTAAGACACGTTTCCAATCAAAGTCTGCACCGATAGGTTTTTGCCTTGGATCTGCTTCTATAAGTTCTGAGGAGGGTAAATAAAAATCATCCATATGTACAACGGTTACATTAGAACATTTTTCTTTAAACTCATTTGCGAACGTGCTTTTTCCAGAGCCACCACAACCATCCATTCCAATTAATAAGGTTGATTGTTTTCTTGGAATTGAATTAATTGAGCTAACAAATTCGTCGAAATTGTGAAATTCACCTTTTTTAGTTTTGACTCTCAATCTTATTACCACCTTTAAGTATTAGTTGTTCATACACTGCATCACAGTCATTTTATTGAAGTAAAGTCCCCGTTACTTGAAGACTTGATTTCGAGATATCTTCAAGTAAATTTAAAATATGGATAGAATTAATAACCCCACCCCAAAGCAGTAGTATGCAAAATACTTTAGGTTTCCTCGTTCCATAACTCCCATAAACCATTTAAGAGAAAAGTATGAAAATGTAAGGGACAAAATAAATGCCACAGCATAAGGAAGTACCACTCCCTCAAAGGATATATCATTGATTTTTAGTAAGATGGTGCCGAGACTTACCGGGATATACAATAGAAAAGAAAAACGTAACGCAGTATCCCTTTGCATTCCAACACCCATAGAAGCCACAATTGTAGCCCCCGACCTACTGATACCCGGTATTAAAGCAATAGCTTGTGCGAAACCAACTATTATTGCATCTCGAAAGTTTAGGCTTTTATCACTTTTTCTCCCATTGAAATTCCTAATAATCCAGAGAGCAATACCTGTGATTAGTAATGCCACACCTACTGGAACAATTCCTTTCAATCTTTCTGATAACCAATCTTCTAATAATAAACCTAAAACACCTGCTGGAATAGTACCAACTATTAAATACAAGATAAACATAAAGTCTTTTTTATATGTATCGGAACGTTTGAATACAAATTTCAAACCATTATTCGATAGCCTAATTAAATCATTTCTGTAAATAATAACCACTGCTATAAGTGAAGCAAAGTTCATCAATACCTCAAAACCAAAATCATTTTTCGGAACATCAATACCCAACAATTCCTGTGCTATTACCAAGTGCCCACTTGATGAAATGGGGATTGGTTCAGTAAAGCCTTGAAGGGTTCCTAATAAAGCATACTTAAACAATAAAAATAACTCTTCCAAATAATAACACCTACTACTTCTGTTTTTTACTCACTAGCACACTGGAGCGCTTTAATCTTCGTTCAACCATTTGCTTTACTACGGTAATATTCCAATGCTTCTTTCAATCGCTCATTTTCCTTTTTAAGTTCTTCTATGTTATTTTCTTGTTTCCATTTGTAAATTAGTAATCCAACTACAGCTACTAAAGATAGCCCCCATCCAATTGAGTAAAAGGTAACTGGTTTTTCTGAAGTAATCCAAGTTAAAAATCTATGCTGCAATATCGTAAATGTAATCAACATCACAAAAGCAGTGTAAAACCATTTCCACCAATTCTTCAAGTAAACATCCCCTTGATTACCTATTCCACTTACCTGCTCCTTTAGTTCAATACATTCATCCACATAGTTTTAAAAAAACAATGTATTGTTCATGAATGCTCGCGTTAGTTGAAAAGAAAGTTTCCTACAACCCCAATTAAGATCATTAAGAAGAAACTCCCAAACAAAAAATATCCTATTAATCTTATTGGAAGTGGTAGTTTTCCTCCGCTAGCTTTAGGATAACCTTCAATGTTTTGTTTATGGGCTATAGCATCATTAAACGGTTTATGCTGGCCCCCATTATCCATAACGATCCAACACCTCCATTTTAGAAGTACAATCGTCTTCCTAGTTCAACTATATTGAAAATCCTCATATTACATATACGATACTTATCCAATTTTGTTTCAAAATACATAGTGAAAAAGCGATTGCCCTTATTGAACAATCGCCCCCGTTAGTGAAAGACTCGAATTCAAGATAAACTTTCTTTTTATTTAGAACTAATATGAATTAAGTTAAATTTAAATATGTAACTTATTGCCTGTTTAATCGATGACTTTCTTATTTTCGAATGGACGAGGAAATAGCAATTATAATTAATATAAAGAAAACCAACCCGACTCCAAGCATTATATTGATTAAGCTCATAAGCCTCCTCACCCTCCTTATCATATCCACTGCCTTCACCAATTAACTTTCCGTTAACATCGCTATAAGAACAATTACTAATAATGAAATTGCATTAGGTGCACTGAACATTAAGAGGGATATTGACCATTTATTTTTAGAGGCCTCATCTCTATCTACTTTTGTATGGTAATTGGATCTGTTCCTATCTCCGCTTACAAAAGCACCTGATAATACACCCGTAACTAAAAGTGGTAACAGTGCACTAAAAGCAATAATTTTCACGGTTGTTTCCCAATTATTGCTTGAGACCCCATATATAAGAGTAGACAATGTAATAACCAAGCCAAGCCCAAAGCTTTTTTTCTTCACGTAATCCCACCTTTTGTTTTCAGTTTGGACGATCAATTAATTCCATAAAATATCTAATAAGAAAACTGAAGGCTTTAATCAGATATATGTCTTTATGGTTTACCTTAGGGACTATTATTGGAAAAATAATGAATAAATTATTAACTCAGCTATTATTAGTAAAATAAATATACCCTTCCAGCCTAAACCACCAACTAAATCAGCAAGGTTGCTCCCATGGACACTACTTGAAGGGTTGCTTAACTCTTTTTGTCTTAGGCTTTCTCTTCTTTTTTCAGGAGTTACATTTTCATTTCTCATCTAACCCCTCCTAAAATCACTCCTCTTAATACACATACGATGCCAATCTAAATTAGTTTCAAATTCTCTATTATTTCGAAACTAAGTCCTTATCTCCCCTATCCATCACATTAAAAAGGGGGCAATTCTTTTAATTCAGAATTGCCCCCTTTTCTATAAGACTTGAAATTGAAATAAATAATCCTAAGTTATTGAGTATAAACAACCTAACCTACCATGAAAGGCAAGAAAATCAAACCTAATACAATACTCAATACCAATGTAATGATCCAGTCCCTTCTGCTTCTCATATTAAATACAAAGTTAAATATAGAACTTATGATACTAAAAATCCAAATAAGAAAAACGCTATGAATTCCATTTCAACACCTGTTTTAAAATAATGTTACTTATCTAATACAGAAACGCACCCGTTACGTGAAGTATCGAAACTGAGATATCTCCGAGTTAATCTTGATCCTGATAGTTGAGCTAATATTATGGAATATGCGGTGTTTTGCAAAATTCCTTTTAAGGAACTTGACCACATTTTCAACTTCACCCTTTTATACTGGATCAGGAGCTCTACATAGATAAACGGAAAATCCTCTTTGCTGTTTGTCCGCTTAGAAAGGTTCTTCATTCCTCAATTCCATAAATAAAAAAGCAACCCTTCCGATTAATCAGGAAAGGATTGCTTTTATTTTACTCTATATTATACAGACCTTTAACCTTATATAATAATAGGATTTCTAATTTAGTGGAAAAATCCATATTCTTATTTCCAATAAGTTGTATTAGCTACTTGTTTGATGATTAAAACTTTTTGTTTTTTTAAATAATAAGAACCACCAAAAGAACAAATACATTATTATAGCGGCTCCTAACAAAGCCCATATCTCTAAATTTAGAACGCTATAAAACCAGTACTGCAATTCATTTCTAGAAACTCTAGACATTGAACCTAGTATATTGAGAACAATAATTATGGGAATTAAGAAGAGGTTAATAAGGGATTGTTTAAATAGCTCTTTTTTATACAACATATAAATTGATACACCAAATGTAAGGAGTAAAAATCCATAATAGATTATTAAATTCCAAACGGGAACTGTAGGGGCCATATAAAACAGTCCTTTCTAGATGTGTGTTTAAAGAGAATATAGGTTATTACAAAATTCTTATTTTACATATAAATTTTGTAATTTATGGTCTTTCACTGGAAGTTTGAAAGAGTCAGTAATTTTGAAATCATCTAAATTAACAATGCGAAGAGTATTATTCTTCCCATAATCAGATGTGGTATTGAGATAAAGATTGTTATGTTTAAACTTAGATATGTTATGGGCGAATTCAAATTCTTTGCTGGATATTATTTTTAAGTCTTTTTCTAATGCCATTACTCCACTTTTCCCATTTTTCATATAACTAATATACACTCTTTCATTTCTTTGATGAATTTGATCGAAATTTTTCACGTCATCCAACGCTATATAAGAAACCTCTCCGTTATCTATATCATAGACAGTTAAATTTCCTTCTGTCGTTATTACAACCTTATTTGAGATGACCTCCATATCTGAAGCAAAATTATGTTCTAAATTTATTAACTCTTCTTTCCCAGTTTCTCTATCTATTTTGTATAGTACAGATTTTTCCTCTTCTATGACATCAGAAAAAATAAATACAAATGAATCATTGAAACTAATGTTTCTAACTAATGGAGGGAAATCGTATTCCCATGTATCTTTATCAGTGGTGATCTTGACAATATTAGATTGAGTATCTTTATTAAACCCCTGTACTTTTAGGTTAGGCTGAGATATGTATAAATTCAACGGGTATTCAGTCTTATCTTTGCGTACAACATCTAGTTTGTTCGGCTCAACCTCCACATTGTTATTTACCATGTCTGATGACAAGAGCAAATTCCCATTTTCTTTAGAATTTACGTCAAAAATACCGGTTGCATCTAGTTTAATAGTATTTACTTCTTTATCATTATTAATTTCACTTATATAACTATTTGTATCAGACGGGTGAGAATATATGAGTAGGATGTCATGAATTAATGCACCACTCTCATCCTTGCTTTCTTTACTTTCATCATCAACCGCTAAACTCTTCTCTACAGGCTCTCCTTCGAAAGTTGAGTAAATTACAATCGGGAGAATGATAATTGAACAAATCACGAGTATTCTTTTACTTAATTTTCCCATGGTGGTCCTCCTCTTAGGTAGTTTAAAAATAGAGTATAACTACTTTATGTAATAGTTATACTCTATTTTTATTAAGTATTATGATTTATCAAATACAATTGTATCGTTATCAAATAAAATATCTCTTGGGGTAACGTGAGTACCACCATCAGTATCTAGATTGAATCCACGGTACGACCACGCCTTGTAAGGAATTAAGGAACAATACCATTTACTAGATTGATTCTTTAATGCTAGTATTGAATAAGGCTCGCCTACTTGGCCTCTAGCATAAGATTCGGTATAGTCGTAATCGGATCCACTAGCCCCAGATACCCATAATCCCCACCAGTCAGTATATTCATTTTTCCAGTTGTTATCGTTGTATCTTACCCCGCCTGGCATTGCTTCAACGATATAATTAGTATCCCAACGGACTACTGCAGCGTGCCCGTGGTCATATCCTGCCGTCTTGTTGTCCGTAGTAATTAGAATATCACCATTAGTTCCTAGAGCACCGCTAGAAGCCATAGCACTTATTCCCTTACTTTTTTGTTTTTGATCTTGAATTGCTTTAAATTTCTCGGGTGCTTCTTTTTCAAGGCGCTTTAGTTCCTTTTCAGCTCTTTTTTCATCACGCTTTTCTTTTTTAAGCAGTTCTTTTTCTGTGTACTTTTTGTCAGCCTCTAATTCTGCCTGTAGATTTTCTGGTAAGTCAGTAGATGCACTTACTGAACCAATGCCAATACTGCTGATAATTGTCAGTGAAGCTAAAGAACTAACAATTATTTTTTTGAGTTTTTTTCCACATAAGAAATTCTTCTCCATTTTTGATGCCCCCTATTTAAAGTATAAATTAATGGTAACTGATAAAATCGGGATTTTGTATTGGGCATGTCCCTTAGTTTTTTGGATGTTACTCCACTATTTTCATACTTACTTGGGAAAGTTTGTTCAATTCGATAATGACAAGAAATGTGTGAAGATAGTACAAAGGAATAAATAAAGTCAGCTAAATCAAATTTCTCTACATTTTAAATTTATTTTCCTGACACAGATGGTAAAGCTTTATGAAAGTGGCAAGCCTCTAAAAGAAATCATCAAAGAGTATGAGCTTACCTCCTCCTCCTTTGTCCGTTGGATCCGCCAGTATAAGAGCTCCGGTTTTTTAAAGAGAATGACAATCTTTCACCAGAGGAAGAAGAACTGATGAAGCTGCGTAAAGAGAACCAACGTCTTTCCATGAAGAGTGACATTTTAAAGTAAGTGGCGCTGAGCATGAAACGAAAGTATATGTGATTCGGAACAACTGTAATATTCTACAAAATACACTTCATCACTACATAAGTATCCATTAATATTATCTCTTGAACTGTTTAAATGGTAAAATTTATTTAGAATCACTACGGAGGTATCAAGATGAAAAAAGGTGCTCTATTGAAGTATTACAGGAAGCAAAAAGACATGAGTCAAGAGGAAGTCTCTGAAGGCATCGTATCCCCATCCTACTTATCTAAGATAGAAAATAACCAAATTAATGCTGCAGATGAAACCATGAATTTGCTATTCGAACGAATCGGAATTGACTCATCCCACCTTCAACAGGTTGAGGATGAATTCAAGTCAGATTTAACCGACTGGGAAAGAACTTTGTTAACGAATGATCCAGTTGGTTCAAAGATAATTCATGAGAAGTTACAGGCGAATTTGGACACTATTAAAAATATTGAGCTGCTATTGGATTTTCATGTGAAGTTAATCAGATATCACATAATTAATACAAACTTTAATGCGGTTGGCCGCTCCTTAGAAATCATTCAGGGAATATCTGAACATATGAACAATCGTACAGAATTCTTTTACCATAAGCATTTAGGCAATTACTTACTAAACCATTTTGAGTATGAAGAAGCTCAAAACCATTTAGAACTAGCGACTAATAAATACTCAGATAATACATTTTCCAGAACTGAAAAAGCAGATCTATATTACCTATATAGCATATGTCTGGCAAGATTAAGAAGGGATGCCATCGCATTGGAGTATGCTAAAGAAGCTTTGGACATTTACCGTGATAAATATCTGTTAAAAGAATGCGCTAATACCCATGTTCAATTGGGAGCGTCCAATAGTAGGATTCAAAATTATGAGATAGCCCAATTCCACTACGATACAGCTAAAGATTTAGCTTTACAACTCAAGCTCACCCCTCTTCTTGGCATAATTGAACATAACATAGCTAACTTAAAGCTAAAAATGAATAAATACACAGAGGCTATCGATCATTTGGAGATATGCTTGGAATATAAAAGTGAGAGCTATAATACTAGTTACTTCACATCACTTATTCTCCTAGTTTCCATTAACTATAGAGCGAATAACTTGGAAGAAGCTCAAAAATGGGTTAAAGAAGGAATGCATTTAAAAAATAAGTATCAAGCAACTAACTTGCAAAAATTAGAACTAGAATTTTTTCACAAGCTTCTTCTCAATTCAACAGAGGAATGGGAAGCCTTTATTATGGATGATTTTATATCTTATTTAGAATCCAATCACAAATGGTATCATCTAATCACTTATTCGAAAATCATTGCGACTTATTTCAAAGAAAAATTTTCTTATAAAAAATCGACTTACTATTACGAATTAGCCGTTAATGCCTACCAGTCATTACACAGATATTAATTTATGTTGTATCCTCATTACATTATTAGTCAAATTGACTTAATTGTCCGACTAATTTATTATTGTATACGTTACATACTTAATATTCCAATAATATAATGAGGAGAGTTCACATGAAAAAGTTTTTAGCTACGCTATTTCTCGTGGCGTCCATTCTCACTTGGCCACTAGTTTCCTTAGCAGATGAGGAAAGTCCTCCAACAAATGGTGTCGAAGTACCTTATGACGAAGAAAGCCCTCCTACTAATGGGTAAAACATAAGTACAAAAAGACCTATCTTTCCGTTTTTATTAAAACGGAAAGATAGGTCTTTTTATTTTAAATTACTTTATTTTGTCATGCATCAAATCGATTGAAGGTAAGAAGTTAATTGTTAATCAGATATAAATATTGAACAAAACTGCTCTAGCAAAAAAGGCTAATGCAGGATTACAAGATGATCAAAGGATTGACCAACTTCTCTACCTGTTACATGATTATTTATTGTGAAGATGACAGATGCCTGGGGTTGTTAAACCGTGAATAACTATTTCACAATGATGTCCAGACATTTTAGCTGTTGATTTAGCTGAAGGAATGTATCTCTCCAATATTTGCTTTTTCTCTTCCATCTTTCTCTACCTCTCAGCCCGATTATAGTTTTCAATAAAAGATATATCCTACTTTACTTGATTGTATAAGTATTTATTCTGTTTAATTAGTGGGAATCGCATATAAATTCGAATTGACTCAACCAAAGGAGGGTTGTGGTAAGGGATCTCCCTCATTACCTTTATAGATCACCTGGTACTCTTCGTTATTGAGAAATTCTTGCCCTTCTGGCGTATTGAAATACTCAGTGATTTGGTTCTCTATTTCAGTAATCGTACTATTGGTGTCATCACTTGCATCTAATGTTGTATTTACATAAATATTAAATTGGTCATTTTTGTAGTTGGCCCCAACGTTATTTACATGTAATCCTTCTTGTCCGGCTAAAGCAACAGTTAGTTTTCTGGAAATGTCCAGAGCTATTGTTTCTTTTGAAGCCTGATCTCCTCCCATTAATCTATATTTAATTTCAAGTGTACCGAAGGTTACGGTTTCTAACTTTTCAGGAAGCGCATTTTTAACAGCTTTAACATCCATTTCTTTATTGTCTGCGTATATCGTTATCACATCCGGACTAAAGGAAAAGTCTATTTCTCCTTTAATATCACCTTCATCTTCTAGATAACTGTTTAGTATTTGCTGCTTCCTCCCCGCTGCAAAGGGGCCGGTCATATCTCCCCATGTGTCATAGGATGCTTCTTCAATAACAGTACCTTCAATATAACGGAAAACCTCAACGTTGTAGTTTTCCCTACCAAAAGAGTTAATCAAAGAGGAAACTTCTTGCTTCAATTCTGGATAATTATTCTGAAATGTTTTTTTCTCCATTTTGACTCCTACAGTAAATACCTCTTCAGTTGGAAGGTAGAAAGCTAAACCAGGAGAATAACCCATATCTGTAAGCTTCTCTTGTATTTGTTGTTCTTCACTTAACATTTTCTGGTCCTTCGTTACTTTTTCGGGCAACTGCATCATATCTTGTCCCGTGTATTGAACAACATCTACTTTATAAGCTGACAAACCTTTTTCTTCAAGGAGATTTTCGACTTGATTTTTCACCTTTTCATTTACTGTGTTAAAGTATCGATCTCCTCCCTCGATACTAATTTCATAAGTTTTTTCTAGGACGTGATTGTTAACGGCATGAACTTTAATATCTTTAGAATTCAGGAGGTCATGGATGTCCTCACTTACGGGTTCTACATCCTCAGAATCGAATATTGATCCAATGATCGGGAATTTAGCCATAACATTTGAAACAGTAGGGGATAAAAAGCTTGTCCCGAAGAGTATGGCCATGAAGATAGCCGCAGCGGAAGCGATATAAACAAAGTTATTTCTATTCCTTCTAGGTTTAGGGTTTTCGTTCAATGCATTATGCACATTTTGTTTTATCCGTTTATGCTGCTCGTCAGTATACTGTTTCTGTTCAAATTCTTTTCTGGCTTGTTTAAATAAGTCTTCCATTTACAACAACTCCTTTCGTATGAGTGGATTTGATTTTAGCTTTTCTCTTCCTCTCGAAAGTCGTGTCTTAATTGTGTTTTCTTTTTGGTCTAACGTCTTACCAATAGATTCAATAGATTGATCATGGAAGTAATGAAGAATAAGGACTTCTCTATACTTAAGAGGTAAGGACAATATTGCGGTCAATACTTGTTCTTTCTTGCTTTCTTTTAAGTAGGCTTCTTCTGTACTCTCCGCCTGGTTTTCTTGCTCAAAATACTTCAAAGGATATTTTATGTGGGCGAGTTTTCTTCTGCGTAAAATATCCTTTGCCCGGTTCACGGTAATACGATAAATCCAAGAGGAAATAGCCGCTTCGCCCCGGAAACTAGATAAATTATTATACAGTTTAATGAAGACATCTTGTGTAACATCTTCAGCAGTACCCTGGTCTTTAACATAAGAATAAGCTAATAAGTACACTTTCTTAGAGTGAGAATCCATAAGTTCATCTAACACATTTTCTTTGGAATTATAAGTTACAGCTTTATTTTTCATGGTCATCTCATTCACTCTTTCTCCCTCCCTTTTCATCCTTATGACTAATAAGTCCATTATAAGGTTTCAAAAAATAAGAAACCATATCATTAGATATGGTTTCTATAATTATCAATCATAAAAAGAAGCCTTAAGAGCCCCGCCCTGGTATTTCAATGTATAATTGTTTCTATAATGAACATCTATATTTCCAGGCTGGACGTCTCTAAGAACTAGTAGCCAATTCTCATCTGTAACTGGGTCCTGAGGAAGGCGATTTGCCGCTTTTCCTCTTTCATCTTCCATAATAAGCCACAATTCTGGAGATCCTGTTGAACTACCAACTCTATGTGCAGGGATATCAAATGCAAAATCTCCTCCTGTTGAATAAACGCTTCCGAAAGAGCGTGAAACATCTGAAATAGTGAAGTACATCCATTGTGTGTCCACTAAGTCCCAACCACTAGATAATGTGGTTAATTGTTTGCTTGGTTCGGATGATGTTTCTTTATTAGTTTTATAGCTTTCTGCTAAACGTTCACTTTTAGTGGCTCTTAGCATTGCCTTTCTTTCAGGAGTATTTTGGTTATACAAGTCAATTTGAATTCCATCTTCACTCGTAGTTGTTTTAACTAATTCTGCTCCTACTGTTGGATCAAGTTTATTTGAACCATCTACAGGAGTTAAAGGATCATGCGAAGTTTCAGCAGAGATACCTGTTCCAAAAGCAGTCGAAGAAATTCCTAACGCTAAGAGTGTAGCTAAACCTAGTTTTTTCATTATAGAATGACCTCCATATTATGTATTAGTTATTTTTGGCTGTGAAGTAGACCTCTCCCCCTTTATTCACTGTATATATTCATCTTAGATCAATTTCCAATTAATTGGTATTGGGAAAGTCATTACTCACAACCTCTAAATCTTTCTTTTTTTACTTCTGGGTTGTACAAGTCAATTATCCTCATGTTTTCTTAAATAAAAAGGACAAAGGAATAGGAAGAAGAAAGGTTTTAGTCAATGACCTTACAGACAAACTCTCGTATTTAAAGGAATTTTTTTAAAAAAGCAGCTGAATAATATTCTGCTGCTTTTTCTATTTACTGTTTTGAGACAGGTATAAAGAGGTTTTATAGGCTCTAAATGATTTAAACAATCTTGCATCAAATACTAAAAGGAAGCGATTGTCTATATTGAACAATCGCCCCCGTTTATGTAAGACTCGAAACTGAGATAAACACAAATTTTTCAGTGCTTCTTTCCTTTTTCCCATCGTCTTCTAACTGGATTTTATTTCTCTATATTTACAGCAAGTAACATGATTTCATGTAAAATTGAGCGATTATCCACATCGAATAATCGCTCCTCTTCAGTGAGACTTGATTTCAGAACAAATCAGAAGAAAAGGTGTAGACCCCATACTATACATATAAGAGTTGCAAATAATTTTTACAAATCTTGCGTAAAAGAAAGAACGCGGCTGTTGTCTTTCAAAGGATCTCTTGGTCTGCCGGTATAAAATAGGCCATAGCAGCGTAAAGAAGTATAGAAACTGGAGTAAATACAAATATCAACCTCACAAACAGGGAGGGAACGCCTAAAAAATTTGCAATACCTCCGCATACACCTGAAATAATGTAGTCCGCCGATGACCTTTTTAATTGCCTATAAATAAAAAACACCCCCTCTGAGCATGAAAAAGGTTGACCTAAATTAGTAGATCAACCTCTATTTTACATTATCAGTAAATTATTTAACATCATCGCGTGACAACGTCGTTTCATAATCGTTATCTCCGACTTGGAAGTACAAATCTATGGAACCTTGACCGGTCGGAACAGAATAGTCGAAATCCATTCTGGAATATGCACGTCTCGTGCTAGTTTCATACTTTCTCATAACTGTCACTTTCTTACCGCTATAACTCCCCCCGATAATGGATACATTCGGATTGTAAGATTTAAGGATGTAATCATTATCCGAACCAGACCTGATAACAAAATCAGTCTCGAAAGAATAGTTCATAAAACCAGTGTACCAATATGATTTCACAGTACGGGTTCCGGCGGACAACGATTGCATTGGAAATCCTGTATCTTTATAAATTGCTTCACTTCCGACAGAGAGCCTCGATCCATCTTCAAAGGTGATGGTTTTCGATTCCCCCAATTCTGCTTTTGCTGCATTTAGGTTTTCTTGTTTCATAGAATCTAAAGCTTCCCCATTCTCCAGCTTTTTGATTAGTTTTTTCTGGGTTTGTTTATCAATACCTAACTCAGTGAAGTTTTCAACTAATTGTTTCTTTTCAGTGTTGCTAAACTTCTCCTTTTCAGAATCCTCAGCAGAAACGCTTGTACCAAACACACCGAGCACCAACATCAACACAAGTAAACTAACAATCTTTTTCACAACACCACTCCTTATTTGAGAATAGATTATATATTCGTCCTTTTCACTATAATCACCTTCTTTTTTATTACATTAATTGAAAAAATATACATTAATTACAAAAATTTGATTATTATAGTGCATAACTTTCCTCCTGTTCCAATAACGCTTGTTTGTAAAATGTTTGTTTTTTTAATGTCCACTTATACTTAAAAATTCGGATTCAAGATACTCAAACATTCAGGTTGAGTAAATATGAACTGCACACTCCCCAGAATTAACCACACATTTTCCCTTTATAAAGATTCGATCATCTCGAAACTGAGTCTTCAACTAACCTGCCCTTTACCTAAAGACTCAGTTTCGAGATATTACTTTTCAAAAAGCAACAACAAAAAAGCATAAATCTTTTACTAAAAGATTTATGCTTAAGTTCACCCATTGTTTAAGAGTCTTCCTGTCGTATTTCCATAAAAGATTCAGGCGCAGACTTGATATGCAAATCTCGTTGAGGAAAAGGAATTTCAATCCCGTTTTCATTCAGTTGCTCATAAATGGAAAAGTTCAGCTCACTTTTCATGCGGATGACCTCTTTCGGATCGGAAATCCATACAAACAGTTCAAAGTCGAGCGATGAATCTCCAAAACCTTTGAAGTTAACAAAGGGCTTGGGGGCATCGAGGACGATGGCATTTTTTTGTTTAGACAAGTGAGCGACATGGAGGAGAATCTCCTTCACTTCTTGTGCATCACTTCCATAGGCTACCCCGATAGGAATGGTTAAACGCAGTCTTGGATCGCTAAATGAACGGTTCACCACTTTTTCCTCTAGAAAATAGGAGTTCGGAATAATGATGTGCTCATTTTCAAGGGTTCGGACAACTGTCGCTCTCATACTGATTTTTTCAACATCACCGATGACATCGTCAATGAGCACGCGGTCTCCGACTTTTATCGGGCGTTCAAAGAGGAGGATCAATCCTGAAATGAAGTTGGAGGCGATATTCTGCATACCGAAGCCGATCCCAACGCCTAATACACCGGCGAACACAGTAAGGGCACTCAAATCAATACCCACAGTCGTCAAGCTGACTAAGACCGCGACAACCATGATGACATAATGGACAACCCGCTCCATGGTGAACTGGATGCCTTTATCTAAATGGTGACGCTCGAAGAAAAATGGCAGCAGATGCTCATTCAAAATTTTTGATAGTCTGTAGGCGAAGGTAATGATCAGCACGGCAATAATGATCAGGAATAATGTAATATCTACTTGGCCGATGGTGAATAGGGGATACAAAAGCCAGGCGGCATCAGAGAAATAGAAAATCACAAATAAAAGCACACCATTGAATACAACCCAATTGATTAAAGAAAAGGCAGCTTTCTGAATACTTCCCTTTTCACGGAATATCCGGTTGATTAATAAGCTCGATCCCATGCGTATCAAGAATAGAAACAATAAGAAGCCCAACACGATAAGGATATCTGACCAGGGCCAGTCGTTTACCTGATTAATTGACATAAGTGCTCACTCCATACAAGTCTATAATCCTTTTATTCCCTCCTCTATGGATCTATGAAACAAAAGATAGGAATTTCCTTCTCTTCGACGAGTTGTTCATAGTCGAGCATCAAACTTCTTTTTGCATCTCAGAAATTATTCCATCGTCCCTTTAAATTTCTCCGGCTTCTTCACATAGCTTTCGATGATGTAACCGCAGCTCGTGCAGATGATATGTTCGACTTCAGACCCAAAAGACATGGCTTTATTAATAGGAAGCATGACAGCATATCCGTTCTGCTTCCCTCTACCAAATTCCCTTCCGGCACATTTTGGGCATTCTTCTATTTGTGATAATTGTTTCAACCTGTCCCCTCCTCCTGTGGTAAAGCACCGTCTCTACATTCTTTAAAAACGATCACATCCATTTTATATTTTTCTATTTTCTTCCTTTATAATAAAAGTATATAATACTACACAGGCTGTTCCAAAGATTATCCTTCTCCCCCTTCTTCGTACATAAATAATTTTAACTGAACAAGAGTAGTGGCTGGGGGCAGAACCCACCTCTCAAACGAGGAATTTTTACATACCCAGGTGATCCCAATGATTTTAAAAGAACTAGTTTCCAACGTAGCCCTTTTAATTGCATCTTTATTCGTTTATTCGCAGTCCACACATGCCATCCCTTTGAGCCGTTCTTCATCGTTGAAAACCAAAATCGTCTCAGGTATCCTCGCAGGGATATTGGCCAATGTCCTCATGCAATACAGCATGCATTTTGATACAACCATTGTGGATTTGCGACACATTCCCATCATTTTGGTCGCTTACTATGGAGGAACGATTCCTGCGGTAACGTCCATGTTTCTCGTCATTATCGGACGTTTTATAATCGGATTCAATACATCATCGTTGCTTGCTTTATTCCTAATCGTATCGATTACACTCATCACTGTGATCATCACACGACTGAACATGTCCAAGCGAATCAAAATCTTTTTGACCCTCACTTCATCGAACATCATTTTTACAATTTTGATTGTCTACCTTTTACAAAATGGAAGTACCCTCACTATACTGATTCCGTCTTTTTGGGTCATTTCGTATTTGGCTGGATTTGTATCTTTTTATGTCATTGAATTCGTACGGAGAAGTCAAAATCTATTGAACAAATACAAAGCAGAAGCAGCCACGGATGGTTTGACCGGGTTGAACAACGTCCGTAAGTTTGACCAATCGTTCAATGAGATCGCCGCTCAGGCTGTCCATAAGGAAGAAAAACTGTCGCTCTTGTACATTGATATCGACCATTTTAAAAAGGTGAACGATACATACGGTCACAAAGAAGGCGACCAAGTGCTGATTGAACTGAGCAGGATTTTGAAAAATACCGTACGATCTTTTGATATCGTGAGCAGAAACGGAGGGGAAGAATTCACGGTCATTCTCCTGGATTGTCCAACAGATCGAGCCAATGAAATCAGTGAAAGAATCAGAGAAAAAGTCGAAACCCACGCCTTTCTCCTAACTACGGGTCAAATGATTCACATTACGGTATCCATCGGTCTCGCCTGCTACAATGAAACAACCAGTGAGCCGAAATTATTGATCAAAGAAGCGGATCATGCTTTGTATGATGCGAAACAGACAGGCAGAAATAAAGTATGCATCTCCCCAAGCCATGAATGGGCGAGTCATCGAGCTTAACTTTCCACAGTTACGCTCGTTTTTTCTTCCACCCTTTGAGGAGAAGCAGAGGACATAGAATGGATATGCAGATCCTCAATACGCGACACCCGAGTCAAGAATCATTGAGGGGTTATTACTGAACACCATAGAACAACAATGCAGCCAGAAAAGATTAGAGCCTTCGAGCGGAGAAGTCCCAGGAATGCCCTCATGCAATGGCCAGGAAAACTAGTGAGGTCTATCAAACTCAAGAAACGGACGAAAAAGGGCAAACCCTCAGGTTTGCCCTTTTCATGATGGAAATGATGATCGCGACATTCGCATCTCCATATCATGGTCTTTCTGCTCCATTCTCTCAAAACCGATTTTTTCATAGACACGAATGGCTGCTTTATTTTGTTCATCCACCTCTAAACGTATTTCATCAACGTCCTGTTCATAGTGACGAACACCAAAAGCGATGCCCCGCTCCACATATGCTGCGCCTAAACCTTTTCCAATCCAATCAGGTCTCAATGCTAGTCCGATCTCCATGATTCTGCCATTTACATTGAATTCAAACAGTCCAACAACGTCATCGTCGTGTAAAGCTGCATATCCTTCACAACCGCCAGGACCTCGTAATTTACCTGTTTGCTCGAGTGACTCAAAATAAGGCTTCATTTCCACTTTCTCTACGAAGCCATCAAAATTCCATGAATCGATTTGTTTCACATCTTCCACCTTTACAGGCCTGAACTCAAATTCCATTGAACTCTCTCCTTCACACAATATTGCTGCATGACTTCATACGAATCATTGAAATATTCGGCTTAAAACATGGTTCAAACAGTGAACACATGGTTAGGGGACATTGAACATGATTTAGAGGACATTAACCATGTGTTACAGGACATAGATGAAGCTAATTCCTATTTCCTTGTCTTTTCCATATGAACAGAACGACGATGCCATATCCGAAAACACCCCCGATCAGAGTCAATAACAAATGGCTTCCATCAAAATGACGCTGTGTGAACATATTGCTTAAAATCAAACCGCCAAGTACGCCAAAAAGCAGAAAAACAGCTTTCTTCATATTCACGCCTTCTCCCCCTCTTTATTACAAATCTCCTAAATTGATCAAAGAAATGATCAGGTCAACCAAAATAGGGACTGATAATAGGAGGCCTAACATTCCGGTTGCGTTGTAGACACCCGGTTAGATTCACCGGTTTCATCTAACTTCTTATTCATTTTTCGTATTTCATCTTACCCAGACATATGAACCTCCGTAAAATGTTCAGATCAGAGGATACAGTAATCGTGGCTGGGATGACATTAATTCAATGCCTATGTACGCGATCCCTTCTCCATAACTTTCGCATCCTTTCTTTCCCCCTGGTCCATTCAAACACTCAACATAGACATCAAGACTCCACCTGTCTCTCTTGCAGGATGATGAATGACGGACCTGAATCCAATTATTTCAAACCCTTTCCCAATACTCAAGAGGCACTTAAAAAGCGCAACCCCGCAGGATTGCGCTTTTTATCTTACTTTTATAACGATTTAAATAGCTTCATTAAATATACACACTGGCACATGTTCCAGCGACAGGTTCGTAATAACAATGGTTTTTATATCGGCCAGTCAGCTGTTGACCAAACCATGTCGGTGGGCAGGGAGCACTTGGATTGAAATACCATAACGCATATTTCGCCGGGTGCATCCGCCAAAAATCCAAATTCTTCTTGGCTAATCTCTTCTCCGTAGATCGCGCTCGGTTGTAAAAAAGATTCCCTTTCTGAACCGCTTCGAATGAATAATTCCCTCCCTGGACTTGATAAATGACATCCCGGATCGTCCTCACATCCGTAAAGTCCAGGCAATCTGCTGCTGCACGGTTCACAATCACATTGCCGACATACAACATGCCCTGTTTCCCTTCCCCAACGGCCTCTGCCCGCATCATCCTAGCCATCAGCGCAACATCTGAATCGGTATATTTCACTCTCGCCATTTTACTCACCCCAACATATTGTATGAAAAAAAGCTGGGTTGATGTCATGATTTAGGAATGGATCCTCTTTGGACTGCCTCGCTGAGTCAAAGTACCTGAGTAATCATTACATATGAAAAAAGGTTCCGTAGCTCATTAAAGCTACGGAACCTTTTTCAATTTAAGGAGTCGGTACCTCTCCTCCTGCTGCCTCATACCGGGCATAAAACTCTTGTAAGAATTGATTCGTTACTCTTTCATCATGGATGAACAACATGTTTTCATCATTGATATCATTTCCGTTCGTGCTCCAATTCGTTGAGCCGACAATCGCGGTCGGATCACTGGACGGATGGGTGGCATCAATCAACATCGTCTTCGCGTGCATTTTACGATCTTCCGCATCTTCATAAACAGGAGCGGCATGATTCCATCGTACATTAGGGTTGTTCGTTGAAGACTGGCTTGCGGTACGGCCGGTCATTTCAATGGAAGCGGACCACCATTGGTTCCAGAAGCTTTGATCAAATACCCCGCGCACATCAAAGCCCGTCAAACTTCCTTCCAAATCGTTGTACGAGCCTTCCCACTTGTACTTCAATTCATCAACAAGGGCCTGGTCACTCCAGGCAAAGATAGAAAAATAACTGCTGTAATCCGCTTCATTTTTCACATAGGAAGTCATTTGTCCAACAGCATCATCACCTGCAGAAAAGTACACATCCACTTCTTTTCCACCAACATCCACGGTATGAAGCGTGTTGTCCACTTTGCGTCCATGATAATTGGATACCGCAGGGTCAGGATTCAGATCAGCACTTCCCCACATTTCATCAAATTCAGTTTTGAATACATCGGCCAGCGCCGTTGAATTCAATTCCACGACGTGTTGCGTGTTCCCTCCAAGGACATCATTCTGCATGTTTTCCTCTGAACCATACAGACCTGTAACCGTGAAGTTCCAGCTTCCTGTGAACACCCATGTTCCATCGATGACCGCAAATTTGTTATGCATCTGCTGTCCTGGCGAGTAATAACTGCCCGCTTCTTTTTGTTCTGCATCGGCAAGCTTATAACCGGTTTCTGTTCCACTTCCTACCTCTACGGTCACTTCCTCCATCCCGTCCGTTGTAGTTGGAAGTCCGTACTGTTCCCGAAGTGTCTGATCTTCGACAGCGAACATGATGGAATCAGAAAACACCGTCGTATCATCGCTTGTCCCAATGACATTGTCCTGTCCACGCACCAATTTTTCCACATACAAACGCATCGTTTGATAGCGTTCGGCATAGTGAGGATCACTGCCATCTTTCGCATCTGCGATGACTCTTACTTCGACCCCTTCAGCAGCTTTGGCCATCAGTGCATCAATGATGCCGGGCAGGTTGATTTCATAGGTGGCAAGATCGA
The DNA here is from genome assembly GCF_009856415.1 of Halobacillus litoralis. GTDB lineage: Bacteria > Bacillota > Bacilli > Bacillales > Halobacillaceae > Halobacillus > Halobacillus litoralis_C. Next base: position 151,276 of record NZ_WMEZ01000003.1, read on the forward strand.
TTGATGTTGTCGCCTGATTAATGCGATGGATTAAACGATCTTCTAAGTTCACGTTATAGTTGGCTTCGTTTCCAGAAGTGGCGTAGTCATCATAGGCGCATTTGTTGAAGTACACATTGATGCTTCCCGCTGACTCGGTCACGTTATTCATCTGTTCGTTTGTCGTAGAACATCCTTCAGAAGCGGTTGAAGCGTTAGCAGAAGGTGTTCCGAGTCCTTCTGAATATGTATCCGTCGCTGTCCGCCAGTTCGAAGCGTCCGTCCCCGCTGATTTTGGGTCCACTCGTTCCATGGTAGCTTTACTGTTGTTGTCACCAGCATACCAGGCGTCAACAACATCAATGACTTGTGTCCCATCACTCAGCTCAAGCGCCTCACCGGAGTTACTCATGGAACCTGTGTAAATCAAGTCGGCATCTACAGACGTAACCGTTGAATCGTCCGTACGTTCCAGTAAATAATAACCTCCGGCAGGAATCGTACCTGATAATGAGATTACAGGCGATCCGTCCGTTGCGTTCAGGTTCCAGCCTTCCAGTGAAATATCTGCACCAGTCGGATTGTAAAGTTCAATCCATTCGTCGTTATAACTCACATTCGTTCCCATCCAGGCTACTTCACTTATGACCACATCATTGGCTCCCGCGGCCTCAGTCGCCTGACCTACAGGAATGCTCGTCCATCCTAATACAAAAATAAGTACAGCTATTAATCCCGGCTTCCATCTCTCCATGTTTCCATCCCCCATTCATTTTTTCTCACAATTCTCAACGTACCATAAATGGAGGGGGCGAATTCTGAATTTACGCATGATTTACAATAAACGAATCGATGGACCTGTTTGCCTTAAGAATGGATGAAACCTAAGATACATAAATCTTCCTCATTTTTACTTTTCATTCTTTTCACACATTCAGTGACTACATCTTTGACAGCCCTTCCAAAAAGAAAGCAAAAACAAAGCTGACAATAGTAAAACCAGCCAGGGGCACAGCAAAAGCGGTATTATTCTTAAACTCCACTCCCGCAAGAACAGCCCCGAAAGCACAGATCACGATCCATACCGGTAAAAAAATGACATCAGCTACACTTTCAGGAAGGAAAGCGTAAAAGCCCGATAACCATAAAACCCAGTGGACAAGAAGGACACCCCCGATCATCAAAGACCACTTATGCGGCATAGGGCCTCTCCCGTATTTTTTTATGAAACGATAAGGAAAAACAACCATCATGACACCAGCGACTACAAAGAAAACCAGCAAGATCACAGAGATCCCCAAAACATGTCCGCTCCCTTCCATGCTGTCGTTCCCATTCTATATCCCGGACGAAAAATGACCATACCACATCAAACCGTTACAAATATAATTTCCGCTTTTCAAAACGTTCTTCCACGTTTGGACTTCTCTCCTTACCCTTGAAGCTGCGTCTCTCAGAAGGGCCTTTCTTCACCCGCTTCAATGTCGCCACAATAAGAAAACTTACGATCACTAACAACAGCCAGGAACTCACTTTTCCTAGATGAACCAGACTCCATGCATCCGCCTGGTTCGGGTATTCCCATGCACTGAAATAAGTCGCGATATTTTCTGCAATCCATATAAAAAAGCCGATCAGCACAAACGAAAGCGCGAGCGGCATCCGATAATAGGTGCCGTTCACCTCATAGCGAACCCATGCCTTCCAAAAAACAAGGACCACAAGCGCGGATAACCACCAGCGGATGTCGAGCCAATAGTGGTGGGTGAAAAAGTTTAAATAAATCGCTGCGGCCAGAGGGACAACCAGCCAGGAAGAGGGCCACCGCACCAACTCCACCTTAAGTCTTCTCCACGCCTGGCAAAGATAGCTCGCCACACTCGCATACATGAACCCGCTATACAACGGGACCCCGAAAACTTTTGAAAATCCTTCTCCCGGATAAGACCAGGAACCCATATGAACCTTGAATAGTTCGAGCCCAAGCCCGATGAGGTGAAACAGGGAAATCACCTTCAGTTCATCCCGTGTTTCCAGACCGGCACGCACCATCCACCACTGCATCAACAGGCAGATGATCAGCAGCCAGTCATACCTCGGCAAGAAAGGCATCGGCATCCATTTGGTAACCGCCAATGAAGCGAAAATAACGACCGGAAACAAACACGACAACGCCTGTTGCCAGCCAAAGTGTAAGAGTTGTTTTACCGCCCGCATCCGACCCCTCCTAATCTTCGTCTTCCTGATATTCCAAAATGTCCCCCGGCTGACAGTCGAGTGCCTTACAAATCGCCTCCAAAGTAGAAAAACGGACGGCCTTCGCCTTGCCATTTTTCAATATAGAGAGGTTCGCCATCGTAATTCCAACCTTCTCCGAAAGCTCGGTCACGCTCATCTTTCTTTTCGCAAGCATCACATCAATGTTGATAATAATCGCCATGTTGATCACCTCAGACCGTAAGATCATTTTCAGATTTAATCGTAATCGCTTCCTGCAGGAGTCTTTGCAGGACAGCAGCAAAGACGGCAATGACGGCGGACGCGAAGATGATGACCATCGCGATGACAATCAGACCAGGAGCGTCATCGAGTTCAGCAACCGTATAGATCACCGGCATGAGCACAACGTAAAGAACGCTGATGGTGATGGCACAAAATTTGATGACCCTCAGCGCTTTGACCGACAAGTCTGAGAACGCCTCATTGCTGTCAATATAATTTAGAAGCTTAAACGCTTGATACAGCGCAAAGTAGAAAGGAATAGCTGTCAAATACATATAAATGAACACCACCGGTTCAATGATTGGGAAATCAGACAGCAACACGCCTGCATAATCCGCAAACCCAGGAACAAAAAATATACACAGCGCAAGTACCGGCAGACCAATCAAAATGACCGCCAGCTTCAAAAAGAGTGTCGAACCACGTTTCATAAAAAGCACCTCATCTCCTAATATCTTTTTTTATCATACATCCTCATTTATCGTTTATCAATAAAAATATATCATTTATAAATACTTTATTATCGAATCGTGTACACATAACCACTCAGATATCTTTTAAAAAAAAAACGCAGACCTCCGATAACTCAGAGATCTGCGCTATTCATTTTTGGATACTGGGAGAGGCTCTTTAGCCTGGTTTGCTGCCTCTTTGGCGCGATTCGCCACTTAACCTCGTACCGCTAGACTCTTTTCGTACTCCATCACAGCTTCTTCAAAGACGGCCAGCCCCTGATCAATCTCCTCACGAGAAACGACCAAAGGAGGAATCATCCGGATGACTTCCTGGTGCTTACCACAAAGGTAAAACAACACTCCTTTTTCAAGAGATAAATCAAGGACACGCATCATCCCTGCCCCATCAGCATCTCCAGTCACGGGATCGACAATTTCAATTCCAATCATAAGTCCGACACCACGGATATCGCCGATGACCCGGTGTTCTTCTCTCAACGCCTTCAACCGGTCCACGGCATAAGCTCCAAGTGTTCTCGCGTTTTGAAGCAGGTTCTCTTCTTCGATGACGTCAAGCGTGGCAAGGGCTGCTGAGCAGGCGAGTGGATTTCCTCCGAATGTCGTTCCATGGGTTCCCATCGGCCACTGGCTCATCAATTCTTTGGAAGCCACGGTGGCACTGAGCGGCATCCCTGAAGCAATGCCTTTCGCGATCGCCATGATGTCCGGGGTCACCCCGAACGTTTGAGCAGCAAACCATTCTCCTGTCCGGCCGAATCCGGTCTGTACCTCATCGAAAATCAAAAGAATGCCATGCTGATTACAAATGTCACGCACTTTTTGAAGCCACTCTTTCGGAGGAATGATGTATCCCCCTTCGCCAAGAACTGGTTCAACGATCATGCACGCCACCTCTTCTGGTGTGACTTGATGGTCGAACAGCATTTCTACGTCCTTTTCAAGCTGATTCACACAATAGACCGCAGGATCTTCTCCATCCGGAGAGTTCTTCGGATCAGCATAAGGAATTTGGTACGTCAGACCGTTCGGCTGTAGAAATTTGCGATACTTGCTTTTTGAAGTACTGACTCCCAGTGCGCCTAACGAACGACCATGAAAACAGCCGGTGAAGGAAACGACATACGGGCGTTTCGTCACATATTTCGCCAGCTTCAGCGCCCCTTCAATCGCTTCGGTCCCACTGTTTGCAAAAAAGAAACAATCCAGGTTTCCAGGTAAGATTCCCTGCAGTCGATCCGCGACCCTGAGGATCGAATCATACATGATGACCCCGGAAGGCCCATGCATGAGCTGGTCCACGCCTTCTTTAATCGCCTCCACGACCTTCGGATGACGGTGGCCGGTGTTGGCTACGGCGATGCCTGAGGTGAAATCCAAATACCTTTCCCCACCGAATCCATAGTAATAGCAACCTTCTTCTTTTACGACCGGTAAATTAGGATGATCTTTCGCCATGCTGGGTGCAAGCAAATCTGGTAAACGCGTGTACAATTCATCGAAGGTTGGTTTCATTTTTCCATCCCCTTTTATTTATTTGGGTCATACAAGATTTTTAAAAGATGAAATGAGCAATCACCACAATGATCGGCAGGGTAATCACGGTCCTTTGCAGGAAAATCACGGCCAACTCCAAAACGGAAATCGGGATTTTCGATTTGACGAGCAGCACACCGATTTCCGACATGTAAATCAACTGAGTCAGGGATACAGCGGCGATCACGAAACGTGTCAATTCACTTTCAATACCTGAGCCGATGACAGCCGGCAGGAACATGTCAGCAAACCCGACGAGCATGGCAGGAGCCGCTTGTGCAGCTTCCGGAATCCCCATCCATTGGAGGATCGGAACGATTGGCATAGACAAATAGGTGAAAAAGGGTGTGAATTCCGCAATAATCAAGGCCACCGTTCCAAGGGCCATGACTAATGGGATCAAAGCGAAATAAATATCAAGAACCGTTTGTACGCCTTGTTTCCCAACTTCCTTCAGACTCTTCACTTGTGAGGCTTTGTGGAGCGCTTTTTCCACTCCCCATTGAAAATCGGAAACTCCCTCAGGTGTATCTTCAGAAATTTTCATGCCTGTCCCTTCATAATACGTATCCGCTTTCCTGGATAAAGGTGGGATGCGGGGGCAGATAAACGCCGCTACCAAACCTGCGACAACGACAGTCAGATAGAAAGGAACAAAGTATTCTTCCAATCCAATAAAACTGATGACTACCAAACTGAACGCGATTGAATTAATGGAAAAGTTTGTAGCAATGATGGAAGCTTCCCGTTTCGTGTAGTAACCCTCTTCATATTGCTGAGTGGTAATGAGGACACCGACCGTCCCCGCGCCCATCCAGGAAGCAAGCGCATCGATGGAAGAACGGCCGGGCAGCTTGAACACCGGTCTCATAACTCGACGGAGCATCGTACCGATAAAATCCATCAATCCGAACTGCATGAGTAACGGCATCAAGACTCCGGCAAATAGGAACCAGGCAGCTAGAACAGGGACAAGGGCATAGAGCATCGTACCCCCTGTCACCTCAGATGTGATGACAGCCGGTCCGATTGTAAAAAGTGTCATAAGAGCAAATACAGCCCCAAGGATTCTCGTCGCCAACCAGAAAGGATGAATATAAAAGAGCTGTTTCATAAATGGACGGTTCATGATCACAGAAGGCTTAAAAGCTTTTGCGAAAATCGGGACAAGGGCGGACACGACCAGGATGCCAGTCATCAACCCCGGAAGAATAGGCTCTAAATAGGCCTGAACCGTTTCTGCAAGTACGCCGACACCGATCGTAATCTTCCCTCCGTATGGGATCGGGAATAAGAATAAAAACACTCCCAATAAAGAAGGAATGATGAACCATAGATAATTCCTTCTGGTTCGATAGCTGTCCGATTTTGATTCTGTATAGTCCTTGTCAAAGTCGTCCGTCTGTTTCACTTCCATGTCTTCCACTCCTTATAAAAGTAATAAAAAAGGCAAAGGATTTTTATCCCTCACCCTTTATATTGCAAGAACCATGCCAAACTTTCATTTTATTCTGTGTTTTTTAAGTTTTCTGACTACTGTTGGTTGGCTGATCCCTAAAGCTTCCGCCATCTTCGTAGTTGTTCTGAATTTTTCTTTTGCTCTTTCAAGCCTTTCTTTTTCCACTCGATCCAGGGTTTCCGCCAATGATTCATCAAAATTATTCATATTTGAATAAGCATCCACCTTCTTACGATATCCTTCCGGTAAATCGGCCGGATAGATCACTGGATTCGGAGAAGTGACCACTAAGCGTTCCAATAAATTGATGAGCTCTCTTACATTTCCCCGCCACTCGTATGTATTCAAATCGTGCATCACTTCTCTGCTCAACACTCGCTTCCGTTTATAACGGGCTGCGAAATGATCTAAAAAGGTATAAATCAGAGGAGTGATGTCATCCTTCCTTTCTCTTAAAGGGGGAATCGTGATGGGTACGACATTTAACCGAAAATAAAGATCCTCCCGAAACTCCTTATGATCGACCGCTTGATCCAGTTCCTTATTCGTTGCACTGATCAATCGGAAATCGGATTGAATTTCCTTACGGCCCCCGACAGGATAAAAAGATTTTTTCTGGATCAGCTTCAGAACCTTCACTTGATTCTGTAAGGAAAGCTCACCGATTTCATCTAAAAACATCGTTCCGTTATGAGCCAGTTCCGCGAACCCCTTCTTCCCGCCTTTAGTCGCTCCTGTGAAAGATCCACCTTCGTATCCGAAAAGTTCAGCTTCAAACAAGGCATCAGGAATGGCTCCGCAGTTGACTTCAATAAAAGGCCCGCACGCTCGGCCACTCTTTTCATGGATTCTTCTTGCGAGCTCGGTCTTACCGACCCCGGATTCACCAAGAAGAAGGACATTTGCATCCACTCCAGCCACTTGATTAGCTGTCGCAAGAACTTTGCGCATCTCTTCACTCTTGCCAATAAACGTTTCTTCCTTCTCTTGTTTCAGGCGGTTCAACTCGTCACGGACACGCACCATTTCGATCGTCATTTCTTCCATACCAGCTTTGATCTCCATAAGTTCTGTCACATCATGCGAATAACTGACGACTCGAACGAGTTCTCCTTCATCGTCAAAAACGGGTAATCCGGTCACAAGCAGCTTTTTTCCGTCGGCAACGGTTTGGACGAACGTCACCCGTTCCTGTGATTCCATCACCATTGGTGTAGCCAAAGGCGTAAATAACCCCTCTTTTTCTAAATCATAAACCGATCTCCCCAGCAACTCATCGGCATGGACGTCATAGACTTTACCTGTCGCTTCACTCACTTTAACAATCATTCCATCTGTATTGGTCACAAGGATGTCTTCTTGAAGTGAATGCAGAAGTGTTTTATATTCGGACCATTCTGACATGATATCCCCCAATTATTCATAATTGAATATTCTGTACAATTCTCGAAAAAAACCCACTGTGGCAACGAAACACTTATTCATTTCTGAATATTTCAACTTTTATTATATCATAACCTCTGATCATGGTTTAGGGGTCTGTAGAGAAATTGGATTGAAGTAACTCGTTCCCTACTCACTTAGGAAAGACCAAAAAAGCGCAGAACCTTGTTAGAAAGTGTTCTGCGCTGGTACATTGCATAATCCCCATATCCATCACCTTTTATGTTTATCATCAAGCAGGATCGATCGATTCAATTCAGCAACTGACGAACAACCGCTCAAAGCCATGGTGATATCCGTGTCCGCCAGTAAATTCCTTAACACCTCATGCACCCCTTGTTCTCCAGCAACAGCCAGCCCGTACATGCAGGGCCTTCCGACAAGTACAGCTTTCGCTCCTAGAGATAAGGCCTTGATCACGTCAGCTCCCCGACGGATGCCACCATCCATCAGCACAGGGAGTTCTTTTCCTACTGTCTCCAATATCGGTGACAGAGCGTCCAAAGCACTCACAGCTCCATCGACCTGCCGTCCACCATGATTGGAAACAATGATTCCATCCACACCGTACACCAGCGCCTTCTTCGCATCATCCGGATGAAGAATGCCCTTCAGCAAGATCGGTAAATCGGTATGCTCTCTTAGGAAAGCAGATGTTCCCATGTCAGCCCAGGATTGCCGAAGGTTTTCGTCCAATGCATCACAGCCTCTGTAGGGTTCTCTTCTGGAGGGGATTCCAGTCGAGAACGGAACACGGGATCTGTAAAATAGTTCCCGACGCCTTCGCCGATCAAAAATGGCAAGTACACATTCTTTAAATCCTTCTCCCGCCAAGCCATCATCGGTGTGTCCAATGTGACGACGATCGCATCATATCCAGCCGCTTCTGCCCGCCGGACAAAACTCGCGGTCACCTCTGGATCTTTGTTCCAATAAAGTTGAAACCATTTAGGAGCTTCTCCCATCACTTCGGCAATCTCCTCCATCGTTTTCGTAGAGGCAGAGCTTGCGATGTATGGAATATTCAAAGCGGCAGATGCTTTCGCCGAAGCCAGTTCTCCACCCTCATGAATAATCGACTGCACACCAATTGGCGCCTGCAGAAGGGGGGAATCATAGCTTTTCCCGAACAGTTCTATGCTTAAATCACGATCCTCTACATTATTAAGCATCCGCGGGACGATTTTGTACCGGGAAAAGCTGTGAAGGTTATCTTTCATCGTTTCTTCCCCGCCCGCTCCTCCTGCGACGTAATAAAATGGACCATCATCCAGGACTCCTCTAGCCTTTGCTTCCCATTCTTCATAGGATACGGGAAGCCGGTCAGGATCGGGCTGCTTCATCGTTTGATAGACCTCGAATTGAACGTGATTTCCAAAATTGGACATCCTTCATCCTCCTTATTGATTACGGTTCAACTGGTGACTTTTCCCATTATGCACTCTTATCCTAACACAGATATGTAAGCGCTTCACAAACCGCTTTATTGAGGATTGAAAACTCCCACCCTTTTCTCCCAACACTTTCTTTCAACAATTTTCCACTGTGCGCGCTTACACTTGTTTATCGATTCTCATTCAAGGTAAAAGAATAGAGGTTTCATCTTTAATAAGAAAAGCAGAAAAACGAAAAGGAGTGCATGCACGATGAGTCAATCAATCCCTGAAATCCAACTGAACGATGGTCTCACGATTCCTGCCTTAGGATTCGGGACGTATCGCCTGAATGGAAACCGCGGTGCTTCCGCCATTCAAAGTGCGGTTGAAACAGGCTATCGATTAATTGACACGGCCTATAATTACGAAAATGAAGCCACGGTCGGAGAAGGGATCCGCCGTAGCAGCATCCCAAGAAATGAATTAAGAATTACATCCAAACTTCCTGGCAGATACCACGAATACGACAAAGCCGTCACGGCCATCCAGGAGTCCCTGTTCCGCGCGCAGCTGGACTATTATGACCTTTACTTCATCCATTGGCCGAATCCAAAAGAAGATTTATATGTAGAAGCATGGCAAGCATTGATTGATGCCCAGAAATGGGGTCTGATCCGCTCCATCGGGGTATGTAATTTTCTACCCGAACATTTAGACCGCCTTGAACATGAAACAGGCGTCAAACCGAGCATGAATCAAGTGGAGCTCCATCCGTTTTTCAACCAGGAAGAACAAAGAGCTTACCACCAGGAAAAGCAGATCCAGACCCAATCCTGGAGTCCATTGGCCCGTGTCCAGAACATCCTCGACAATGAGGTGATCCAATCCATAGCCGACCATTATGACAAAACGCCTTCCCAGGTCATCCTGCGCTGGCATTACCAGCTCGGTTCCGTCGCTATTCCAAAATCTTCTTCCCCTGTTCGTCAAAGAGAGAATTTATCGATTTTTGACTTTAATCTGACCGAAGAGGACATGAATAGAATCAACCAATTGACTCGTCAGGACGGCAGAGTGAATGATCAGAATCCTGCCACTTATCAAGAGTTTTAAATCAATAAAAAGCTGCACTAAAATGATCACAACTCAGGATCCCATTCTAATTTGAGCGGATTTAAAGGACAATTGATTAATTGCACAAGAGATGTTATACGCTGGGGAGTTTGAGAGCAAGGGAAAAGTAGAGAAAAATGAAAAAAGTAAAGATACAAACACAAATAACCTTTCATTCAATAAATAAAATATTCATTTCGTGACAATACATGGGCACGGCCACGGAATGATTCTTTAGGATACAGCAGACAGCACTATGGACAAATAGTGCTGTTTTTTTAACTTGTAACCTAAAAAAGGGAGGGCGACTACATAGTTGGAAAGTTCCAGCCACTTGCTGCCTACATTCCGTGCCATAGGATGAATCAATTCCGGTAAAGAATAAATACTACCTTTGTACCAAAAAACAAAGGAGTGGAACAAATGGGAATATTAAGCGGAAACCAACAGCAAGAACCTCTTCATTACGGTGAAGTTTTCAGCCTCTGGAGCTACTTGTCAGTGGCAAAAGGGGATTCTGCGAGCTACCAGACCATGTACAACCATGCAGGTGATAAAGAATTGAAGCGCCTTCTGGAAGAACTCGTTCAGGGGATTAAACAAGAGAGCCAAGAGATTGAAGAAATCTTGAAAATAAATGGCGTCGTCCTTCCTCCTTCTCCACCAGAAAGATCCGTGGCAGACCTTGAAGACATTCCAGTAGGCGCACGGATGAATGACCCAGAAATTAGTGCAGCAATCTCCCTAAATATTGCTCAAGGTCTAGTCGCATGCAGCCAGGCAATCGGTCAGTGCACGAGAGAAGATATTGCTATGTTGTTTGGAAAATTCCATATGAATAAGGCCCAAGCAGGGGCAAAAGCACTTCGATTGAACAAAGAAAAAGGCTGGTTGGTTCACCCTCCTTTGCATAAAAAAAGCTGATTAACGTAAGGTGATTCATCATTTACCACAAGGGTCTCCCTTGTGGTAAAACTTATATTTGTAAGGAAAAGAGGGATAGGTTTGAATGAAAAAGTAGACAAGATCTATTTCACCCTTTTAGGAAGTACAATTTTGTCCACCATACTAAGTATCATCGTGATTACTCTTGCAGTAAAACATGATCAGAAAGTGAATGGGAAATAAGTGAACACACCCCTTGGTTACATACTCATAAGTAACCTCCCATTCACAGGTGTGAACGAATTTATTAGGAAGTGGGGTTATGGATGAAAGCTGTTACTTACCAGGGAAAATACTCGGTGGCCGTCAAAGAAGTAGAAGCTCCCAGGATCCAAGATAAAGAGGATATCATTGTCCGGATTACATCCACAGCCATCTGCGGTTCTGATTTGCATTTATACCAGGGTAACTTTCCTCTGCCGATTGGCTATATCATCGGCCATGAACCGATGGGCATCGTTGAAGAAGTTGGCTCTGAAGTCACCAAAGTTAAAAAAGGAGACCGCGTGGTTATTCCATTCACCGTTGCCTGCGGCCGCTGCCCGTATTGTGAAAGCAACCATGTCAGTCAATGCGATCAGTCCAATCCTCATTATGATTCTGGTGGATTGTTGGGTTACTCGGAGAAATTCGGAAATTATCCGGGTGGACAAGCAGAATACCTGCGCGTACCTTTTGGGAACTTCACTCCGTTTAAGGTTCCTGAGGACTGCGAACTGGATGATGCATCGTTGTTGTTCCTTTCTGATGTACTTCCGACTGCCTATTGGAGCGTGGAAAATGCAAGTGTCAAACCGGGAGATACTGTGATTATCCTTGGTTGTGGCCCTGTTGGTTTAATGGCACAAAAATTCGCTTGGCAGAAAGGAGCCGAACGAGTCATCGCCGTCGACCACCTTTCCTATCGGCTCAACCATTCCAAGGTCACAAACCGGACAGAAGTTTTTAACTTTACGAAGTATAAAGACATGGGCGAAGTACTTAAAGAAACGACCAAAGGCGGAGCCGATGTTGTGATCGATTGTGTGGGCATGGATGGAAAGAAATCTCCACTGGAATTTATGGAGCAAAAACTTAAACTCCAGGGAGGAACGCTTGGACCTATTCAAATCGCATCGAAAGCCGTAAAGAAATGTGGGACCGTACAGCTTACAGGGGTCTATGGAGGAAATTACAATGCATTTCCACTTGGGGCATTTTTTTCGAGAAACATCCAAATTAAAATGGGGCAATCCCATGCCAGGGCCTACATGAACCCCCTATACGATCAAATTGTGCGAAATGAAATCGACCCCAAAAGCATACTGACACATGAACTGCCTTTAGAAAAAGCGGCAGAGGGCTATAAAAAATTCAACAACCGAGAAGACGATTGCATTAAAGTCATTTTAAAACCTTGACACTCTTAAGGAATCAAGACTTTACCATATGAAGGAGAAGTCACCATAGTCATATAGCGAATAATTTCCCTTCATTGGCTAACCTTATATCTTGAGGAGGTGCCATAAATGACACACTTAAAATTACTGGCCCTGAAGTTTGTCTTCACTTTAGGCTTATTGTTTATCATTTTAGGTCTTGGGTTTGACGTCTCTTTCGGAAACGTCTTTCTCATATCCCTTGTTGTAAGTGCCCTTGGTTATTTGGGAGACGTGACAATTCTAAAGAGATCCAACAATACCATGGCCACAGCCGGGGATTTCGTGCTTAGCTTCGCTGTCATATACTTTATGACAGATGCACTGACGGTCGGTGACGATGTATTTGAAGCCACACTGATTTCAGCGGTTTCCTTAGCGATTTTCGAATACTTCTTCCATCAATCGGTAGCACGAAGTCTCGATCAGGAAAAGAAAGAAAATCACGAAGTCCGTTCCACTGGTCAACTTCAGACGGAGGCTTCAGAAGAACTTTTTCCTTATGAAAAAGAGGATAAAGATAAATAAACGCACGTCCAAGGGAAAACATGTTATATGTTTTCCCTTGTTTTTTCTACATATATATAGCTCTAATCCAAACAATAAAAAGGTTACACCATCCAAACGAGGAGTGATTTCTTGTTCTATCACATCAAGGAACTTCAATATAATGCAAAACCATCCCAGCCTGATCCTGTATATGCAAAAAAGCTGCAGGAAATTCTAGGCGGACAGTACGGAGAAATGTCTGTCATGATGCAGTACCTTTTTCAAGGGTGGAACTGCCGGGCTGAAAATAAATACAAAGATATGATACTGGACATTGCGACAGAGGAAATCGCACATGTGGAAATGATTGCAACGATGATTGCCCAGCTTCTAGATGGCGCACCCGCGCACGCTCAGGAACAAGCGGCTGCGGACCCCGCTATTGAGGCTGTGCTCGGTGGAATGAACCCCCAACACGCCATTGTCAATGGATTGGGCGCACAGCCTAACGACAGCGTCGGTTACCCTTGGACGGCCCGATATACGGTTGCAAGCGGCAACCTGCTTGCTGACTTCCGAGCGAACCTTAATGCGGAATCGCAAGGGAGACTCCAAGTATGCAGGCTTTACGAAATGACGACAGACCCTGGGGTAAGAGATATGCTTTCTTTCTTAATTGCTCGTGATACGATGCACCAGAATCAATGGATGGCTGCCATCGAAGAACTGGAGCAAACCCAGGGAGCCGTGGTACCAAGTTCGTTTAACCCAGAATACGAAAAGCAAGAAGTTTCCTACTCGTTTTACAATTTTTCTAAAGGCACGGAAAGCCAACAAGGACGATGGGCAAGTGGCCCGACATTGGACGGAAAAGGTTCTTTTGAATACATCGAAGATCCAAAGTCTATGGGGCAGGTACCTGACCTTAAACCAGGCCCTCCTTATATGCATGGGACTCCGCCCGAAGATATTCGGGCAGGTCAAAACCCTCCTTCATAATCCTTAAACAATTTAAAGGAACCCGCGTCAAGGAAGGCTCTCTCTGGATGCGGGTTCTAATCATTTATAGCGAGAAAAATACACAGCCATTACTAATACTCTGGCACCATAACCTCCTTAAACCGCATGATAAACTTTTCGTAATGGAGATCGATGGCGATTCTAGTCTGTCCTTTTGGTCTTGAAGGGCGAACGTCAATATAAGAAAGCCCCTTTGTTTCAATCCCCTCTGCTACATTGGCATCATAATTTATGTAATCGACTAAATCGGGATTTTTCACAAGCATGACGGTCAATAAGTCATGGATGGGGGCTCCCTTAATACCAGGAGTTTTTTCTTTATAGAATCGGTAGTAGTACTTGAAGATAGGAGCAATCATGAAGGAATAAACATTCTTTTTTGATTGTGCAATTTCATCCACTAAACCAGGAGTAATGACAGCATGCCGAGTAACGTTCAGCGGAGTGATAGTCAGATTTTGCGCAAACGTAAGGACATAGTTGGAAGATGTCGGATCACCAAAGAAATTTGCTTCCGCAAGAGCGGTCACATTACCCGGAACGAAAAACGCCCCTCCCATCACATAAAAAGACTGGACGAATTCCATTTGGTCAGGAAATAAAATGAATACGTTCGCAAGGGTTGTCGACCGCCCAGTACTTACGATGATGAGCTCATTTTTATACCTTTCAATGATCGTACGAATGGTATCAAAAGGGTAAATATGATATTCCATATCCGCAGGAGGACGGATGGGACCGATGCCTTCTTTCCCATGAATTTCAGGATAAAAGATTACATCTTCCTGCTGCACTGGACTCGAGGCCCCAGGTATGATGGGAATGTCCCCTCTTCCTGCTAACTGGACAAGATAAGCGGCATTGGCTGTTGCCTGCTCCCTTGTTATATTTCCATACCCCGTAACGATGCCTACGAGGTCAAGTGCAGGGTCCAGCATCGCATACATAATAGCTAAAGAATCATCGATACCAGGATCACAAAATAAAAGAATCTTCTTCCTCATCCACATGCCCTCCTCTTCCCTCTTATCTTATTCATAAGGAATGAACGCTTATGCCGTTCATAAGAGAATGAAGATACACCTCCGCAACTTATCCCATGCTGCGAAGCAAATTTCAAAACTTCTAGTCAGAAATCTCCTTTTCCCAGCTTCCTAGAATACTTTATTCAGCGTGTAAAAAATTCCCCAGACATCAATTCAAGCTAGGATTCTATCTCCCTTTTTATTAAACTTATGGCTTGATCAGAAATCAGCGAACAGATGTTTTGACTTTTATATTCAAATAATGAATGATGGACGATGCGAAGCAAAAAAATAAACATTCAAGTATTCAAACATTATATAAATATATGAAAAGGGTTTTGGTCGTAGGAAATCGAACTTAATAATAAAGTACAGATCGCTGCATCAATCAAGTTCTAAGGGGGAGCAAGATGACGCCAGAAAATGAAGTGTTTGATCAACTGTCCTTAGGTGTGATGGTGATTGATTTAGACTACCGGATCACTCAAATGAATAGACAAGGCGCATGCCTTTTGCAAGTGAACGGAGAAAATGTCATAGGAGAAAGTGTGTATGATTTGTTTCCAAACGCTCCGGAAGAAGTCCGTCATGTGGAGCGAACCCTGCGGACATCCGAAGAATTCACGTTTGAGGCCATTCCCTATCAATGGGGAAAATATAATTTATACTTATCGATTCGCACCCGTATATTAGAAAATAACGGAGAAGTTTATGGAGCGATGGTTGAATATAATGATGTGACCAATTTCTATGAAAAAGAACAGCGAATGCGGAAATGGATGGAAGACATGTCGGTGAATGTCATTCCCCTATCCAATGGCATCGTTCTTCTCCCTTTGCAGCCAATCATGGATCAAGTCGAATTCGAATACATCCTGGATCAAGGCTTGCATAATGTGGTCTATATGAAAGCCACCCAAGTGATCATCGATTGTTCAACCATCAGTACGGTAGACCTTGTTTTCTTTGAAAAACTATCCAAGCTCATTCAATCCCTATCCTTAATGGGCATCCGTACGACGATTACTGGGATGAAGCCCGAATTATCTAAGTTGTGGGTTTCTTCCAACCTTCCAGCTCTTAAAGTCAAGTTCTTTACAAATTTACAAGTCGCTTTAAAAGAGTTATACACCAAATAAATCAAAATAGTATGGTATTTTCTAACCTATGAACCATTTTAAAGTTGTAAGACCACAGGAATGGAGCGGCAATAGCTTCATCCCTGTGGTTCAACACCGTACGACTAAACGCTTTTAGACATGGCCGATGAGGATTCGATTTCGGGAAAGAAAACTTCCCGATTTTAATAAAGCTCATAACATCCATTCGTGTTGGTCACAGACCCTCATCAGCTAATGCATTCTTGCACGGAAGGACAGAAAAAATGAATCTTTTCCCCTTTAGAAACGTAAATAAACCAGAAACGAATGCTTCTGTCTGGAGGTGATTCTCATGTTTTTCAGAATCTTCCACAAAGCTAACCGACCCACAAAAATCATCCTGCTCTCAGGATCTGTTCTACTACTCCTCACTGGGCTGATTTCCCTCATTTTTTAAAACAAAAGAAAGTAAGATGGTTTTCCAACAACTATTCATAAAAAAATGAGCGCCCCATCTGACTGGGACGCTTGTCTTTTAGTTGGTTTGATCTGTCAGTTTAACCAATACATGAGCCATGTGTTCCCGTTCTTCTTTATTCGCTACATTCCATAATTCGTTTAAGACCTTCTCTTCACGGTTTCTCGGTTCTTCGTGCTCAGCCAGGTAATCAGCTACTCGCTTCGCCCCTTTGGAAAGACCTTCTTCCCCTAAACCTAACTTTTCTCCTTTTTGGACCTTGTCACCTAAATAATCTTTGAACGTGTCAAAGTGCTGTAGAATATCTTCTTTCTTTTCTTCATTCATTTGTTTGGCTGCTTGTTTCGGATCTTGTGCCATTGGAACTCCTCCTTTTATTGATGTATAGAAGGCGTTTCCTTTTTTGACCTAGGACTAAACATCTCGAAATGTCACATAAAATATAAAAAACACACAATTATTTTTCCATGTTTTAACATTCGTTAAACGGGTATCTATAGGATGTGCGCACATAAAACCATTACAAAAAGGAGTTTTCAACTATGGCTGATCGTTACAAAACAGGAGAAAAAGCCCCAGAAAACGGAACATACAAATTCGACGGTTTAGTAAATGATGGAAATGAAAACGAAGTAACTGAAGATGAAAAACATATCGAATTGAGCAGCGGAGACCAGTTTCCTCCGATCCGTTCCAATAAAGAAGCCGCTTATTGGACAAAAGCTAACTAATGGATAAACATAAAATTCCTGAGTACTAGGCTCAGGAATTTTTTATTTCTTATTATCTTGAATAATTAAGGTTATTTCTGAAAGGACTACCTTGAACGAGCAAGAGAAAAAGCCTTCGCCTATTGAGGTAAAACGTATTCTATAGCTACAGCAAACCTCTTCCTTTCCACTCCTTCTCCCAATGATTCTCGATTCTTTTTAATACAAAACTGAGTCCAATCAAGGACATGCTTCACATTGCCGCCAGTGCCATTCATTTCCTTTGGTTCATGAAAGATTAGAGGTCCTAATAAGATCTCATCAGCTCCCCCCCTTTTCTTCATAAAAAAATGAAACCGTAGAAAGATACAGTTCGTAAGCTAAAAGGAATAGTAATCAATGGTCTATCCAAACTCAGGAGGAGGACAAAATGATTATAAATATCCTGCTTATTTTTATTGGGATCGTGTTCTTAGTTATTGCGTTTAGCGCTGCCTATCACAGCATGCAATTAGCACGGGAGAAAGATTCTTTTGTACCTATGGGTGAAATGGTGGAAGTTGATCATCAGAAGATGCACGTATATCAAGAAGGAGGCGGGCAGGAGACGCTTGTTTTCATGTCAGGAAACGGCATCAGTTCCCCGATATTCGATTTCAAATCCCTTTTTTCACTGTTAAGAGACCAATATAAGATTGCTGTCGTAGAGAAACAAGGCTATGGGTTCAGTGAAATTACCAATAGCCCTCGTGACATTCACACTATTATGTCACAAACACGCAAA
The DNA here is from genome assembly GCF_009856415.1 of Halobacillus litoralis. GTDB lineage: Bacteria > Bacillota > Bacilli > Bacillales > Halobacillaceae > Halobacillus > Halobacillus litoralis_C. The sequence goes on from NZ_WMEZ01000003.1 coordinate 169,126, forward strand.
GCCCTGGCTGACGCAGGCATCCGTGCCCCCTATATTTTAGTTCCACATTCGGCTTCGGGACTTGAGGCCTTATATTGGGCACATAAGCACCCCGAAGAAGTAAAGGCGATCATCGGACTGGATATCGCGGTGCCGGCAGCTTATGAAAATCTTAAAATCAATATTCCTCTGTTCCATTTCGCTTCATTCTTAGCCAAAATGGGAATCACAAGATGGATCCCAAACGCCTCCGAAAGTTCTGCTATGAAGGGAGGAACGTTGACGGAAAGGGAAAAGGAGATAAACCGCGCCGTCTTTTATCGACGAACAGCTACGAAAAATATGTTGAATGAAGTAAAAGAAATCCACTGTAACGCTGAAAAGGTTGGAAACTTACCTACCCCCGACGTCCCCATCTTATTATTTGCTTCCAACGGGGAGGGAACAGGATGGGATAAAGAGACATGGTCCAGAACCCAACGGGACTTCATCCAAAAGGCAAGACAAGGAAGAATGATAGAATTAAACACTCCTCACTCTGTTCATAATATTGAATACCATAAAATTGCAACGGAAACGAAAGAATTTTTAAACCATGAAGCAGCAGGGTAAACGTTTCATAATAAAAATAACCCCCAGCTATTAACGTTTGCTGGGGGGGATTGTATTCACTAAAACGTTTGATTTGGTGCTGACGATTGAAGGATGTCCTCTTCCTTTAACAAAGCCTCAATCGCCACACGAGCTTCCTGCAAAACCGCTTCCTTCCATTCATCTTCTTGCGGATAGAACATATTCATCAACTCTTCCCGGATCCATTCCCTGCTTTCCGGATGGTCCGTTCCTTCCCAATACAGCTGGTTTTCCAGGATGATCGTCGTAAACTCCCGCAGTTCTGCTTCGCGGCTGGTCCCGAATGTCCCAAACTCAAATAAAGCTGAGAAAAGAGAGGTAGAAGAGAATTCAGATTCTCTTAATTCATAAAAGTAATTCGTTGAATCTCCTTTGACGTCATCCGGAGAAAATACCTGGATATTATCCATTCCATAGGAAGCTTTCAATTCCTCTTCCTCTTTGCCGTGCTTCTCTGAGATAACCATGGTCACTTCATTGGTTGGGCCAAGGGCTGTGTGCCAATCCATGTGAATGACCTTCTTGAATTGTTCCAACAAGTGTCTTTGCCACGTTTTGATATGGGAAGCCGATTGCTCTTCATCGTAACCACCAAAATATACGCCACGATCGAACTGAAACTGTCCCATACCCTTCGCCTGCTTGATTCCTTTGTACCCTTCGTTCATCATCCCTTTACTTAAAGCTTCATATAGCTCCGTCTTCTCTTTAGAAATCAGATCCACTGGTTTCTTCGGGAGAAAGATGTGACTTTCTTTTTCGTAATTTTCATTAAGGTCATAAGGGATCTCCGTTTCTTCTAAAAAGTAGTTGCGGTTCAAATCCACGTTGTTTTCTGTGACTCTGCGAAAATGCCTCATCCCCCACGGGTTGATGGCATGCACGAAACACACCCCTGTGATCGATGGGTCGATGGATTCAAGGTATTGATCGACGAACAAATGGATGACAGCTGCTCCTGCGTATCCTTCGATCCCATGCTCTCCCGATGTTAGCATGGCGACTTTGTCGTTAGAAGAAGTCGCTTCCGCATAAATGATGTCAATCGTGTTGTCTTCATTTTCACCAATGGAATGCTGATAGAGTTTGGCTTCTGGCCATACTTTTTGAACCTTACTCAATAAACCTCTAAATGTCTCTCTGGATTCTTCATAATCATTTTTGAAATAGTTATGGATATCGATCATACTCACCATCCCTTTATAGTAATAGACGAGACTTCTAAACAGTTTCCAATTCACTCAATCTCTTTAGTAAAGATACCTTTCATTCGAAATCCCGAAACCTATGATCGATAAAAAAGAATGCCTGACCCCAGCTTAAACACAGTTGGGGTCAGGCATTCGATTAACTTTCAATGAGCAAGTGGAAATTTGTGCTGCTTCCCACTCATAAAGGCAGCATACAACCGACGTGCCAAATCCATTCCATGTTCTTCAGGAACGGAAACACTCCATACCGCTGGGTGAGTGTCGATCGAATGGACGCCTTCCAAAGGCATCAACTTTTTCTCATTCAGCAAAGCAGTCTGCATCCTTTTTTCTTCCTCGTTCACAAAGATCAAGTGAATGGCCGATTGTTGAAATTCCGGTTGAATCGTTTGGATTCCTAATTGATCTTTGGATTGGTTCAGCCATGATATCGCCTGATTGAAGTCGTCTTCCTTAATCACTAGGAGAAACTCATCAGAATGAGAATGGATTTGCTTGGTTCCGATCATGCCGTAATCCTTCATCCCCCTTAAAAGTTTTTCCTTTTTCAAGCTGCTTCCAGAAAGGCGGAGATGACAGAGACTTCTTTGGTGGGTTACCCCTGCGACAGAAGGAAGGGATGGATCTTTTGATATCCAGGTCCCTGAGTGTTCGCAGAAACTTGAACGAATGACAAGAGGCACTTGATATTCTTTCGCATGGGCGACCGCACGCGGATGAATGACCCCGGCCCCCATTTCAGCCATGGTAAGCAGGCTGTCGTAATCCATGGTTGAATATTTCCCTGCGTCCGGGATCACACGTGGATCTGCCGCATACACCCCATCGACATCGGTGCAGATTTCACAACGGTCCGCCTTCAGTGCTGCAGCCAAGGCAGCGGCCGTCGTATCGGAACCTCCTCGGCCAAGCGTACAGATCTCTCCGTTTGCAGCTGCGCCTTGGAACCCGGCGACAACGACAACCTTCCCTTTTTGCATCTGTTTTTCAATCGCGTCGGTATCAATCGCCGTTATTCTAGCATTCCCGTGAAGGTATTCCACTTCAATCCCTGCCTGCTCGCCGGTCATAGCGATCGCTGCCTGTCCTTTTTCTTGAAGGGCGAGCGCCATAAGTGCGCAGGACACTTGTTCACCTGTAGATAAAAGCAGATCCTTTTCTCTTCCATTCGTACAGGAAGAGACTTCGCATGAGAGCTGCTCCAGATGATTGGTGGCGTCTCCCATGGCTGAGACAGCAACGACCAACTGGTTTCCTTTCTTATGTTCACCGATGATCCGATCGGCTGACTGTCTGATTCGCTCGGTGGTTTGGAGTGAAGTGCCTCCATATTTTTGTACAATGATCGCCACGATCCATCCCTCTTTTCGTCAGGTTATCCGATCGGCTGTTCTTTAAAAGCAGCCAATGCATTGGTTACTTTGCCAAATTCTGATGCATGCGGGCGGTCATCCCCATCGGCATAGCCATAATCGACCATACGGTTGCGGTTCAGACAAAGCTTCGTCATTTCCGGCTTGAAGAAATCGAACAGTACAAACCGTTCCTTCAATTCCGGGAACTTGCGCTGGTAGTCGAGGATCGACTCAGCAAGCAGCTGCCAGAAGACTTCTTCATTCAATAAATGATGCTTTTCTAGAATATGGCTTAAATAACGCAGATGGCAGATGAACAGTCCCGTAAAGATGAACTGCGTCAAGCCTTCCGGTGGCTCTGTTCGCAGCACGGCTTTCATTTCTTCCGTTACGTGCTGAAGCTCAGGAAATGGCTGGTCTGTCACGTTCACATCATCGACGAAGTCTTTGACCGCCAGACGGTGCGGCTCGTAATCTTTCAATACGAGAATTGTATTCTGCCCATGTGGAGAAAAGACCGTCCCATATTTGTATAAGTAGTGAAGCAACGGATCCATAACCACTTGATAAAACTTCTTCATCCAATCTTCCGGATTCAGTTCAGATGACTCGATCAAGGATTGAATGAATGGTTTCCCGTGATGATCTTCGTGGACGAGCGCAGCAAGTGTGATAGCCTGTTCGCCGTCTTCCAAATACGTATAGATGCTTTCCCGCCAAATCGTTCCCAGTATTTCAAGGTATTGATACGGAGCATCCTTAACTGCAGAATACTGTTTATGATCCACATTGATGCTTGCGTTTTCCCCCGGCAGTATCACCCGGCACTCGTTCTTTAAAAAGTCATCTTGTTCATAAAGGCCTTTAATCCATTCCGTGACTTTCGGAGCGATCACTGTCCGTTCGGATGGCAGCCCGCGATAAACGAGCGTGTTCAAAATACTCATCGGAAGCTTTACATGATGTTTCTCTTTATAGCTTCTGTTCACAAACGTACGGATCGACTGTTGAGGAAGATAGGCATCGTCGCCATCACCCACCGCGATGATTTCCTTTTTCGCGATTTCTTCCGGGAAGTTTTGGATCAGCTGGTTTTTCCACTGCCATTCATGGACAGGGAAAAAGAAATAGTCTTCCGGATTACGGTTCTGTTTCCTAACCTCAGAAAAGAAACGCTCCCTCTCTTGTACACTTAACTCCTCCTTCAGAAGTGTTTCATAGCTGAGATTCTGTACCGATTGGAAGGTTGCTAGATTTTTATGTGCCGCTATCCAGGAAAGCTGCACTTCCTGCTGGTGCTCAGGTGCAAAACGCAGGTAGTCATCATAACCGAAACCGATTCTACCTTTGTTGTAGGTGATCCACGGGTGCCCCTTCATATATCCTTCAAGTTCCGCATAATCGATGGAAGCGAGTTCATCAGACGAACGGTCTGTCTTTTCCATGAGATGCACATCAGCGATTAAAGTCGCATTCATTTCTTTGATCAGATGGCCGGTCGTTTCTGCAGACATGCCGATGATTTCCTTTAAGTCAATCAGAAATTCGATGGCATTGTCCGCTTCTTCCTGGACCCCCTGCTCGACTTTTATCAGTTCATCAGCGGAGACATCAAAACTATCGAACAAGCGCTTCTCCGCAAAGAACCGATAGGACTTCTCAGTGGAAACGGACAGTTCATACGCTCTCGTTTTCCCGTCTACACGTAAAACTTCCGGCTGAATCATATCCTCGTACATGTATTCTGCGAACATTTTCGCCATCAATTGTTGATTGGCTTTTTTCCAATTCTCTGCGTTCAATTGTTCATGAATGTCCTGTTGAAATAACAAACCGATCCCCTCTTTCTTATGATTGGTGTTGTGTGACTAAATCCTTCTTCATTCCGAACGTTTGGAAGACGTTGTTTTGCTGTATTGAATAAACTTCTCTTTCTGCGATCCTGTTTATAATTACCGCATTGCGATGCGCGCCAAGACCAAGATCAGGGGCACCGACACCATGGGTATGAAGTTCGCCATTCTGGATGAAAATGTGTCCAACTGCCCTAAGATCTGTCTCCATGTCATAGCCTTTGTTCACGGCAAACCGGCCATGATCATCCCAGGTGATGCTGTCTTTTATGCTTGAGAAAAAGGCGGGCACACGAGGTTGATACCCTGTCCCTAAAATGACCACATCCGCTTCCATCTCAACCCGCTCCTCTGTGATCTTCTGATAACCTCTTAAACTCAAATGGTTTTCTTTAGCTTCGATGGACGTCACTTCGGTCATCGCCTGGAGGTGGATTGATGGATCAGCATTTCCGACCGTACGCTCATAAAGATGGTCATAAATAGCTGCGGTCGTTTCTGCACTGATGCCTTTGTAGAGAAGATCCTGCTTATGTAACAGCTGGTCTTTCTTCCATTGAGGCAGCTCATAGAAGAAATCGATATAATCGGGGGAGAAATACTCAAGCCCAAGCTTCGAGTACTCCATCGGAAAGAACCCTTGCGACCTTGTGTACCACTGGAGCGAACCGCCCGTTTCCTCCTGGTGCTTGGCTACATCCAGGAAAACTTCCGCCGCACTCTGCCCGGATCCAATCACTGCCACAGACTTGGATAAATCACACGATGGTTTCCGCTTCAAATATTCGGACGTATGAAAAACGGATTCGCCAAGCGAGTCTTGAAGCGCCTCCGGTACCCGTGGCTCTGTTCCAATCCCCATCACTATATGTTTGGCTGTGTAGGTGTGCTCCTCCCCTGTGGAGGAATCGTAAGCGGTCACTTGATAGAGTGTCTTTCCGCCGAGATCAGCGGTTTTCACATGGATGACTTCTTTCCCGAACCGCAGGCAGTCCACCCGGTCGCTCACCCAGCGGCAGTAATGATTGTATTCTTTTCTCGGAATGTGGAATTTCTCCAAAAAGTAAAAGTTGTACAAACGATTGTGTTCCTGCAGGTAATTCAAAAAGCTGTGCCTGTTGGTGACATCCGCCATGCTGACAAGGTCTGCGAAAAAAGGCACCTGCAGTGTCGTCCCTTCCATCAATAAATGAGGGTGCCACTGGAACTCTTCTTCTTTTTCTAAAAACAGCGCGGAGACATCATCAACCGTATCCAAGAGCGCGGCCATTCCTAAGTTGAACGGGCCGAGTCCGATGCCGATCACATCAAAAATTTGCTTTTCTGTATTCATCGTTCCACCTCGATTCAAATGCTTCTCTTTCGCAAAACATCAGCTGTGCCTTTTTATCCGGCAGCTGGATAGGAGCGATCGGAGTAAACCCGCACTTTTCAAAAATATGAATCATCTTGTCATTCCGAATATCCGGTTCGGCCACGACTTTCGTTGTCGCTTCGTGCTTAAATTGAAAGCTCACCATTGCTCTTAAAAGGGGCAGGGCAAAGCCTGAGCCGAGGTAATCTTTTTCCCCGATCAACAGATGGATGCCCTGGTCGAAAGTTTTTGGGGTGTACGAGTTCTCAATGACATCCCCTTTGACCCAGTAAGCTTCCCAATAGCTCATCACTTCCCCGTCGATCATGCCGAGGTAAAGTGTCTGATGCGTGTCGGAAAGGGCTTTCCGAAAATGTTTTTCAAACCGATCAAACGGAAGATTCAACTGCCAAAAAGGATGCACGTGTTCTTCATTCATCCACTTGTGAACCAATGCGACATCTTCCATTTGGGCATTTCGAAATGAGAGGGTGCGCTGGATGGTTTCATCATAAACTTCAAACTCAATGCTCATGGACGACTCCCACCTTTGCAGCAAGCGGGTTATCGACCGCTGTATAGACCGACTGTGCTTCCATCGGACCGACCAGTTCGTCCATATCATACAAACGAGTCAATAGATTGGCCTTACAAGGAAGCTCGCTTTCTTCCAAGAGCGTTTGCACAAACGAAGATGGAAGATGGTTCATCAACCGGTTCCGAAGAAGGTCAATCAATTTTTCTTCATTGACCAATCGACTGACACCGAATCCGTTGATCAGACCATACAAATGGTTGAAAAAGAAATAATAGCGAAGCCGTTCGTCAGCGACCTCATCCTCACAGATCGTATCGCTTTTGCTATTTAATGAAGGAAGCCATTCCACCAATTGATCAGCCTTGGAACGACTGAAATAGTAGCCTTGGTTATCCCTGTAATAGAACTTGGAAGGATACCCTTTTTCCATCCTTACAACCGAGTTCTGCTGATGGGCTTCAAGTGCAATACCGTGCGTGTGATGCAGCCAAAGAATAGGATCCATGCTGATCGACAAATATTGATCAAACCAATCGAGACTGACCTCTTCCACTGTCCGCCCTTCTTTCTCAGCAAGACCGCGGATGATGGCCGAAAGTCTGGACTGACCTCCGTATGCATGATCCTGGACGAGTCCTGCGATAAGACTCACCTGCTCGTCATCGTGGTAAAAAGGATTTTCCCTTAACGAAACCTCAAAGCCTGACGTTTCTTTTCTTAAAAGAAGATCGATCGACGCAGGATCCTTCATTATATGGAAGTTCGGATAATGATTTTTCATTTGCTCACCCAGCTCTGTATCGAGCAGACGTGAAACTTCCACTCCTCTGGCCAGTTCCTTCGGCTGGTTCGCTCTTAATGAGTTCGTAATTTTGACCGGCACAGAGAACTTGTACATAAACCGGGAAGATTCACTGTACAGAGTCCGGAACGAAGAAGTCGCCGTAAACCATTCTCCCGCTGGTCCAAGATGTCTAACTTCTCCTGAAGCCAGATGCCCTTGGACTTCCGTATCTTTTAAAACAACCGGCACTTGCAGGGGGTGCATAGGAAGTAGAAGTCGGCCTTGGTTCCACTCCTTTACAAGTGGTTCCGCCCCTTCTGTATCTTTAACGCCTTCAAAGATGATGCTGGATGCGGAACGGTCCAAACTGGAATCTTCTTCAATAAGATCCGGATTCACACTAAAATAGTGAAGCTGGAAGCGCCCTTTATATTCAGGGGAATACTGATGGTCTTCCACATCGGTCAGTCCTTGTTTACTTTTCGGTGTCGGATGCAACAAATGCCCGAACAGCAGCGACTGCTCCGCTTCGATAAATGTAAAGTCTTCGTCCATCAGCTGATGACGATCTTTGAACCTTGCAGCTACATAATCTTTCATTTTCTTGCAGCTGAGTAGCACACGGAGGATGAGTTCATCTTCCGCCCATTCCTGTCCATTGCCGATTAGCCATTCCTTCACAAGAAGAGTCGTCATTGTGACATAGTCCAGGGTATGGGATTCTTCGCTTCCCTCTGTTTGATAGGTCATCGGAAAGTCAAACAAGTGCCTCCCAGTTAGCGACCAATAGTTCACAGGTGCATGGATAACCAGATTCTGTCGGACCAAAGGGATGAACAGCACTTTTCCATCGCCTTCGCCAGCATTCATCCATTCATAGTTGCCTGTTTCTCTTAAGTAGCAATTCAAAAAGCTTTGCATCGTTGCCTTTTCGGCGATTTCTTTTGCTTTATTCAATGAGGTGTCCCTCCTAATATCTGTTTCGCTGTATGTTCAATCTCCTCAATCACGGCCAAAACATCTTCCTCCGTCGTACGTGGATTCAAGAGTGTAAATTTCAAATAGGTTTCTCCTCGGACCGATGTTTTCGCAATCACGGCCTTTCCTTCGTGAAAAAGCTTTTGCTGGATTTTCCGGTTCAAACCGCTCACATCCGAGCTTTCTTCCGACTGGTACTGAAATACGACAGCCGAAAGTTCAGGAGATGGATTTTCTACAAAGAAACGGTGTCGATGCTCCAGTTCCTCTGCAGCAAAACGCGCGACTTCCATTGTTTGATCGACCATACTCCCTAATAACCGCGTTCCGAGGACTTTCAAGGTCAAGAGAACTTTCAGTGCATCAAACCTGCGCGTCGTCTGGACGCTTTTATTTACAAGGTTCAAAATGCCCTCTTCTTCATCTTCTAAAGGATTCAAGTAGTCGGCATGGTGCGATAACAACCGCAGGTGCTTCTGGTCTTTGACGGCAAACATCCCACAGCTGATCGGCTGATACAGCCATTTATGGAAATCGAGTGTCACCGAATCCGCACGGTTGATTCCTGCAAGCTTATCTATGTGCTTTTCACTAAGCAGAAGTCCCGCCCCGTAGGCCGCGTCCACATGAAGCCAAAGGCCTTTTTCTTCACAAAAATCTGCCAAACCTTCAAGAGGATCGATGCTTCCGTAATCCGTCGTCCCACAGGTGCTGACAATCGCATAAGGCAGAAGCCCTTCCTGCTCCAATTGGGCAACGGTACGACTGACCTCATCCAGCTCCATCTGATGGTCCTCGTTGACGGGGACGGGAACGACCGCCTGCTCGCCAAGACCGAGCTGCGAAACGGATTTTGTCACAGAAAAGTGAGCTTCCTCCGAACAAAGCACCCTCATCTTTTTGAACGCTCCCGGCAGTCCATCTTTTTGAACGATATGCCCCCATTTCGATAAACAAAATTCATCACGCGCAAGCAGCATTCCCATGTAGTTAGACTGTGTCCCGCCACTTGTGAACACGCCGTCTCCCCGCTCGGAAAAACCTATCAAATCCGACCAGTAACGGATCATTGCTTCCTCCACATAAGTCGCCGCAGGGCTTTGATCCCATGAATCCATCGATTGGTTCAACGACGATATGATCAGTTCTGCCAACACGCCTGGTAAAACGGGAGGACAGTGTAAATGGGCCATACTTCTTTCGTGCGAAACGTGGAGGCTGTTTTTCAGAACCGGCCCTTTGATTTCCCGAAGGACTTCATGAAGGGACTGTGGATCTTCTGAGAGATCCAGCATTCCGTTAAGCTCTTGTTGAATGTCCTGAACGGTCTTTCCTTGAAATGGCTGATCCATCTCCTGAAAAACATCCGCCAGTGTATCAACCACGAGTTCGACATGGTTCCGGAAATGCTCCTCGCCCTCTTCCCCGTATGGAAGAAAAAACGAATCGAATGCGGTAGCCGCTCGTTTAGTCGTCGTTCCCATACAATCACTCCGCAACAGCAGCAGCGACAGATTCGTTGAAGATGGAAATAACGGTATCGACCTGCTCCTCTGTAATGATAAGTGGTGGCAGGAATCGGAGCACAGATCCATGACGCCCTCCACTCTCAAGAATCAACCCACGGTCAAAACAGGCTTTTTGAATCCGGCTCGTCAAATCAGGATCTGCTGGATAACTGCCATCCTTGCCTGCTTGACCAGATGGATTGACGATTTCCACCCCAAGCATCAAGCCACGGCCGCGGACGTCCCCAAGCTGCGGATAATCCTTTTGCAGTTCGCATAAGGCTTGAAAAATCTTCCCGCCCATTTCTTTTGCATGGGTAGCCAGCTTGTGCTCTTTCATGTATTGGAGGGTGGCTGTTCCTGCAGCCATCGCCATCTGATTTCCACGGAAGGTCCCAATATGAGCACCGGGTTCCCATGCATCAAGATCACGATCATAAACGACAACCGATAACGGAAGACTGCCGCCAATTGCTTTAGAAAGCACAAAAGCATCCGGCACAATGCCCGCATGTTCGAATGAGAACATCTCTCCTGTCCGGCCGATCCCTGTTTGGACTTCATCGATGATCAGTGGAATGCCACGTTCTTGGGTGATCCGGCGCATTTCCTTCAACCACTCAATGGGAGCTGGAATAGAACCTCCTTCACCCTGGACGGTTTCAAAGATCATCGCTGCCGGAGGAAGAATGCCGCTTTCTGGATCGTCCAGCAATCGTTCAATGTATGTAGCACTCAGCTCTGCTCCTTCTGTTCCTCCCTTTCCAAAAGGACAACGATAATCATAAGGGTATGGAAGGAAGTGTGTATCCGGCATCAGTCCCTGTACTCGCTTCTTAGGTCCGAGGTTTCCGCTGATCGCCATCGTTCCGTGGGTCGCTCCGTGATAACCGCCCTGGAAGGTCAGTATGCTTTGTCTACCCGTTGCTGTTTTGGCAAGCTTCAACGCTGCTTCAATCGCATCTCCCCCGGTCGGTCCGCAAAATTGAACCTTCGCACGATCGCGAAACCCTTCCGGAAGACTGGAGAAAAGCTCATCCACAAATTGTTCTTTCACTTCTGTCGTAAGGTCGAGCGTATGTAATGGAAGTTTATCGTGAAGCACTTTTTCCATCGCTTCAATGACAACCGGATGGTTATGCCCTAAAGCAAGCGTCCCCGCTCCGGCCAGGCAGTCGATGTACCGGTTCCCCTCCATATCTGTGATGTAGACCCCTTCTGCTTCCTTAATCGCTAAGGGAAAACGACGCGGGTAAGACCGGGCATTCGATTCCCGTTGATTTTGTTGATTCAATAATTCTTGATTGGATTTCTTTATATGAACACTCATGTGATTCCACTCCTTTTCGTTTGCTCAATGGCTTACCGCTATACTATTTGATAATGATTATCAATGTCAACACTAATTGAAAACCATTATCATTATCAATTAGGTGCTTATCCTTTGATATAGAGCGGTTTTTCATGAAGAATCGAGGCCATTATTTTTCTGATAATTAAGGAATTCGTCATGAATACAAACAGGCGGTTTTAACTACAAAAAACCCTTTTTCTAGTATTTTCTTCCCCTGTGTAAAAATGGTTAAAAAAAGTCCACCTTCGTGAAAGAAGGTGGAGCACGTTATTCAGCCAGCATCTCTTTTAGTGTCCCCGTCACTTTCTCCAGGGCTTCTGCAGAACGGTCGACGACCCCTGCCATATTGATAAAACTGTGCACGAGATCTTCAAAGTGGAGAAGATTTACAGACACACCCGAGGCATGGAGCCGGTCAGCATAAGTAAAAGCTTCTTCCCTAAGAGGATCGTATTCCGCGGTAACCATCAAAGTAGACGGTAACTTGGCCAGATTTCGGGCTCGTAACGGCGAGACGAACATGTCCTGCCCATCTTTCTCCTTTTCTAAATAATGCTGGAAGAACCATTTCATTTTTTCATTCGTCAGGTTGTATGTATAATCCGCCTTATACGATTCCGTATCGAAGTTGTAGTCCAACACAGGGGTGATCAGAAATTGATGGGAAATCTCGATCTTCTCAACGTCCCTGAAATAAATTGCGGCGGCAGCAGCCAGGTTGCCGCCAGAGCTTTCCCCTCCTACGGCCAGTCGATTGAGGTCAATGTTCCATTGGTCAGCCTCATTGGATACCCATGTGATCGCATCCAAAGCATCGTGGAAAGCTGCCGGGTACTTATGTTCAGGCGCCAGGCGGTAATCGACAGAGATCACAACGGTTTGCGCATGACGGGAAAAATACCGGCACACGTTGTCGGAACTGTCCACATCCCCAAACACCCAGCCGCCGCCGTGAAAATAAACAAGGACAGGAAATGGTCCTTCTCCATCAGGTGTATAGATTTTCACCGGGACTTCATTCCCTGATCTACCCTGAAAAGAAGAGTCAACCACGGCCACTCCGTCGACAGGCAGATCTTGAAAATATTCTCTGGCCACTTTGTAGTACTCTCTGGATTGTTCAGGGGTTAACTGGTCCAGGGGTGGATGTTCAAGCTCATTCATCCGATCCCCAATGGTTTGGAGTAAGCAAAGGACTTTTGCATCTACTTTCATACGACCAGCTCACTTTTGGACGTTTCCATCCTTGTCAATGTCCGGATCTCAACATCATTGTCCCGCAATGATTTTTCAAATGCTTCTTTTGCTCCCACAATTAAAGTCGCTTGTTTTCCATGCAGATCAATGCGGCCCAGATTTTCTCCTCCGACCTTTTTCAAAATTGGAATCACAATCCGGTTGCGCCGGTCGGGTTCTCCGATAATTCTTTTCGCCTGGTACCGTTCAAACAAGAAATAAATCATCGCACGAACGAGGGATAAACCGTCATCCAAATTCAAGAACGGACGAGGGCCGATTAAGAGATGCATGCCTAAATCACCGTTCTGATCATCGTAATAGTCTTTGATCGGATCCTTTTCAATCGCATACGCAATCAGATAACAAACAGGCTCTCCATTGTATGTACCGATATAGCCATCCTTATGTTCAGCTTCTATGGACTTCCGTACCCATGAACGCAGCTCTTCCATCGGGAGATTCAGCTTCCAAAATGGTGAAATATGTTTTTGATGCATCCAGTCATGCAGCAGCTCCACGTCTTTTTCTTCCAAGGGTCGAAAAGTGAAAGTATCTTCCTTCGCTCCCTCTTTCATTTTTAGTTCTGTCTTATTGATTGTCTGACTCATATCTTACCTCCTAAATCAATTGATAACGATTTTCATTATCATTAGTTGATGATTATAAAGAAAGGTGGAAGAAAGAGCAACAGACCTTTAGACCTAAAGGTCACTGATATCAGAAGTCTAGAAGTAGAAGGATTTTCCATTCGCTTCCCTTGAAAAGAAAGGCTCCCCGGCTCACATGCACCACATGTCCGTTTTCATCCCACCTACCTAAATAAACGTAAAAAAGGACTTCCTCACACTGAGAAAGTCCCCCTCTTGTTATTCTTCACTGTTCTGTTCATACTCAGCCAGCGTTACAGCAATTTCATCTTCAATATCCTTTACAGAACCAAGATAATTGTTCAACACAATCGAAAAGATCAACTCTTCTCCACCGGCTGACGTCACATATCCTGATAGCGATGTGACTCCCGTCAAGGAGCCTGTTTTAGCCCGCACGTTATCTTCAGCAGCGGTGTCATTCATGCGGTAACGAAGCGTACCGCCAACAAAACGTTCCCCATTGCCTGCGACCGGAAGTGAGTTCCAATATGCAGGGAACCACTCTTTCTCTTTTACTTGGTACAAAAGGTTGGAAATCTCATTGGCCGGAACCATGTTCACATGAGACATCCCTGACCCGTCACGAAGCCGCATCGTATCCGCATCAACGCCGCTGTCATTCAAGAAATCTTCCACAACCTCCAACCCTTTATCCCAGCTTCCTTCATCATGGACCACTTTCCCCATCTCTTTGAGCAGCACTTCCGCATGGCCGTTGTTACTGATTTTCATGAACGGGATAAACAATTTTTCAAGAGGGATGGATTCCTTTGATAGCACCACTTCTGCAGCTTCCGGCGTTTGACCGTCTACAACCTCTTTGCCTTTCACTTTTATCCCCTCATTTTCTAAAACTTTGTGAAAGAGGTTTAGCGCGAGACCCGTCGGTTCGGAAACCGCAATCCATGACCTTGAACGGCTTCCATCAACGGGGATCGTTCCTTCTATGACAATTTGATTGGTCTCATGTTTCCGCTTAATGGAAATGTCTTTTGATTGGTCGGAAGGTACAGTTGTGGTCTGATTTACGATTTCTACATAATCGTTCTCAGGCGTGACCTTAATTTCTGCCGGCTCCCCGATCGTATCAGACGGATAAGCTGCTACAATGACCGTACCCGCATCATAATCCTCATTGGGAGAAACCGTCAGTGCAGATATTTGAGCACCCGTATAGTTGGTTTCATCGTTCCAGGCAATATCTTCAGATAAACGAATATCATCATACCACGTATCATCTGCTACAAGATCACCTTTCACTTCCCGGATCCCTTTCTCTTTCAACGAGCGGGCCATTGTAACGAAGTCCTTTTTCATCAACGTCGGATCGCCTTTTCCTTTGATATACAAATCTCCATGAAGTTTTTTTCCTTTGATGTCCCCGTCAGCAAGGATTTCTGTCGTAAAGGTATAATCCGGTCCAAGAACTTCCATCGCTGCAGCTCCCGTCAGCAACTTCATGTTCGAGGCAGGCTTCAACCGAATATCCGCATCATGTTCGTAGATTACTTCCCCTGTCTCTGCTGAACGAATACTCACTCCGGCAAGAGCGCCATCAAGATCTTCATCCATTAAAATCGTGCGGATTTCATTACCAAGGTCGTCGTTTTCTGCCTTTACCCCCGGGTTCTCATACGTTTGATAAGGGGTCAGGATTATAAACGAAGCCATCATCAAAAAGACCATTTGTTTCCAACGAAACGGGTTCATCATTATGTATATTCCTCCTTGAAAATTATGGATAATTCTAACCTTAGCAAAAATGACAGAAAATTATAACTATTAATTCGGATAAGAATGAAAACAGTGCCATAGTCGCAGTCTTTAATACTTAACCCATTTTTATACCGTTTTTGCCCTCATCCTTTCATTTCTAAAAAGGTGAGGTGTTAGC
Source organism: Halobacillus litoralis (assembly GCF_009856415.1). Taxonomy (GTDB): domain Bacteria; phylum Bacillota; class Bacilli; order Bacillales; family Halobacillaceae; genus Halobacillus; species Halobacillus litoralis_C. The sequence continues at coordinate 184,456 of NZ_WMEZ01000003.1, forward strand.
AAAACTTGTAATGTGGGGGTCCATATCCTTAAAAAGTGAAAAGCCTAATGAATGAAATAGGCGAATTCACCAATTCCCAAGAAACGATAGGCGAAGATTTCGGAATTGAATAGGATGAATAGATGTATTCAAGGGAGGCGAACGTTTATGTATCAAATGAATTCTTTACCACCATATTTTCACCAGCGTCAGCAAGGGGCCATGATCTGCTTTCCACAAGGGCAGGGAGCTCAGATGCAGGGCGGCATGCAAGGAACGATTAAAGGAGAAGACGGTGAGGAAATGACCGTCACCTGTTATCCTTTATATCCTCAGGCCGGGGCGCAGAATGGTACGGGGAATCAAGAGAATGGAACCAGTAATGGAGAATCCGGTAGTGAGGGAAATGGAAGCGGTGAAAGTGGCGGAATGCAGCAAATGCCTCAGATTCCGTCCCAGGGACAGAGCGGGAGCGGGAGCGGGAATGGCAATGGAATGATGCCGGGCTTTCCTTTTCCCGGGCAAAATGGGAGTGGAACGATGCCGGGATTCCCTATGCCGGGCCAGAACGGAAATGGAGCAACCCCGGGATTCCCTATGCCAGGGCAAAATGGTGGAGGGAGCGGAAGTGGGATGATGCCAGGTTTTCCTCAACCAGGTGGCAGCCAAGGAGGCATGCCAGGCGGTGGAATGATGCCGGGACTTCCAGGGATGGGAGGTCAATCACGCGAATATCTAGAACCAGCACCCTGGAGCTATCAAGATTCCCATCATTACTACAAATAGAAAACTTAGTGCCTGCCCGGGAGCGACTCACAGAAAGGCAGGCACACTCCTTTTCATTCAAAATGTATTCCTGCACATGAATAGTAAGCAGTACTAAAATAAGCATGCAGAAGAAGAAATAAATCCTGTTCTAGAAAATAAATGTTCCGAAAATTCCATGCCTAAAATTACAGTAACGAAATCGAAAAGAAGTCCTCGATTGACTTAAATAAAGGTGTCTCCTAATAATTAATTTTTAAAATATTGTAAATTCGACATTTTTTACTTAACGCACAAAGAATTAGAGAGTAAAATTCTAAGTAGATTCTGGATTTGATGAAAATGATAGAAAGGAAGAGACCCTAAAGTGACTACCAAAAACATTTACGACCGGTTGAATAATGAGAAAATTGTGGGTATGTACTATAAGGTTTTAACGGAAATCTTTAATGGTACTTTATCGGAGGTGATGTTCAACGAAGTAGACTTATTAGAAACCATTGCTGCAAAAAGAGGGATACACCTCTCCTATTACAGGTTCAAAGAACATTTAAATAGGCCTTCCCAGTTAATTTTACTTATTAGATTTCGTTGATACTAGGAAGCCCAAGTCTCCATTACCTATCACTTATAAGAGGTATAAAGGATAAAGCAAGTAAAAGCTCAGGAAAGAATCTCCGTTTCTTCACCTTCCGTTCCTTATTAATTATATTTCACCTTCCTCCCGAACCACTTCTCCTCTCAAAACACTTCTGGGCCAACCATTCATCTCTACATAAGAAAATTCAGCGATCACTTAGCACCTTCATTCGTCAAACTCTGTACTGTATTAAAAATAAAAACTGCAAGGCAGCTATTTAATGGCGCAAAAGACACGCTACATACATGCTACAGTCCTACTTTTCAACCAAATATACAGAATTCCCAAGTCTCTTGGTTTAGGTTCATTTAAGCACCTATTTTCCCCCCTTTATATCCCAAACATGAATTCAGAATATTATGTTACATTGGATTTGTGTTCAAAATACAGGAGGGATTCGATGAACTGGAAACACACAGTGGCAACATTTGTTTTAGGTACGAGCTTGGTGACTGGCGGAACCATGGCTCACGCAGAGGTTGGAAATAATGGAAACGGGAAAGCAGAAAATCCTATTTTCATGAAAGACAACCTGCAAGGGAAAAAGGTCAAGTCCGAAAAGGGAGTCAAAGAGTTCTTCAAACAAAACGAAGCACTCTCCCAACTCAACCCAAATAGTGACTTGAAATTGTTGAAAACTGAAACAGATGAACTTGGGATGACGCACTATACATACCAAAGAGTCATTGGTCAGGTTCCCGTAGCGAATGCTAAAGTAGGCGTCCATACTAACCAGGAGGGCCAAGTAACAGCTGTGAACGGGGAGTTACATAAAGATGCTCCAAAAAAAATAAAACAAACGAAAGAAATTAAAAAGAAAGAAGCGCTGGATTTGGCTTGGGATCAAATTGATGTCTCCCGTGCAGACGCGGACCATGTCCAGAAGAGTTTGAAAGGTGAAGACTTCCAAACGTTGACGGAGAACTCCGATCTCGTCGTTCATTATGAAGATGGCACATACACACTTGCTTATCATGTTGAACTGCAATTCTCCAAACCATACCCTGCCAACTGGCAGATCTATATCAACGCTGAAAATGGAGAGGTCCTTAAATCTATGAACCTTGTTCATGAAGCGACGGGAACAGGCACAGGTGTTTTAGGAGATACGAAGTCTTTGAATACTTATTTCTATAACAATACGTATTATCTTTTTGATACGTCCAAACCGATGAGTGGCGTCATTGAAACGTTTGATAACTATGGTGGCGAGTATTACAGCCTGCCTGGGTCTTATGTTACAGACTCCGGTAACACCTTTTACAGCGAGCGCCAAAAGGCTGCAGTCGATGCTCATTACTATGCAGGAGAAGTCTTTGACTATTACTATGATCAATTCGGTCGTGTGAGTTATGACGACCAGGGAGCAGACATCCGTTCTACCGTTCACTACGGCAGCAATTACAACAATGCAGCTTGGACTGGGAATCAAATGATTTATGGAGATGGTGATGGTTCCACATTCACATACCTATCTGGCGCAGATGATGTGGTTGCTCACGAATTGACACACGCCGTAACCGATACGACAGCCGAATTGGTTTATGAAAATCAATCCGGTGCACTGAACGAGTCCTTCTCTGACGTGTTTGGATATTTCGTAGATTCAGAGGATTGGTTGATGGGTGAAGATGTTTACACACCAGGGCAGCCGGGAGATGCTTTGCGCTCCATGTCCAACCCGAACGCTTACGATCAGCCTGATCATATGAATGAATACCAGAATCTGCCGAACACAGAAGCCGGCGACTGGGGCGGGGTACACATTAACAGCGGAATCCCAAACAAAGCGGCTTATTATACAATCAACAGTTTAGGCATTGCGCAATCAGAGCAGATCTACTACCGGGCGTTGACGGTTTATCTGACACCAAGCAGCACCTTTACCAATGCTAGACAAGCCTTAGAACAGTCTGCTTTGGACCTTTACGGTACAACCGCTGCAAATGCAGTATCTCAAGCATGGGATAATGTAGGAGTGTATTAAAGTTTGTTAATTAAAAAGTAAAAGAGAATACTCACAGCCAAGCGTCTAAGGAATTCCTTAGACGCTTTTTATGTGCGAACTATTCCGTCTATTCCATCACCCATGCATACTTTACAAACTTCACTGTTTCTCCATGCATGATAAAATCATCGTCACTTGTTTCCAACTTCTTAAAACCATTTTTCTCAAGGACTTTTTGAGAAGCAACGTTATGATCGGTTGTCATGGCCAACACTTTTGTGAAACCATTTTCCTTCATATTTTCCAGCAACATACGCAACGCTTTGTTTGCAATCCCTTGTCCCGTGTGTTTCCCCCCCACTCTATATCCTAAAAACCCTAAGTGTCGGGATTCGTCGACGTCTACGAAATTTATTCTCCCTAAGATTTCGCCAGTCGTCTTCTTGATCAGATAGAAATAAGATAACCCTTGTTTCTGTTCATCTAATAATTTCTTATGATTCATCATGAAAGTATCAAAGTCATAATATTCATCTCCACGACTGGGTACCATCTTTTCAAAATACCATCGGTTCTCACACTCAAAATCAAATAATTCTTCTGCATCTTCATATCTTAATTTTTCAATTGTAATTTCCATTTCATTCTCCTTGATTCCTAGTAACTATTGAAATGGTAAGGAGTTGGGCCCTCGATGAATAAACGATGAACCTTACCTACGCAAAGGCATTTTGCTTGTTTTCACATGAGGTTTACTTTCCTTCTGTCCTCTAGTTAACAATTTTTGAATCTTAAAAAGTTGATGATAAATCCCTAATAACACACCCAAAACAGCCACTATCAACCATATGTTCCCTACTCTCATGAATCATAAAAAGTCATATGGGGGTTCGCTTCTTTGTAATAGTCGATACGATCTTCCCTTGTCCCTGTGTGAAATTCAAATTTATGACCGTCAGGATCTGTAAAATAAATGGACCGTTTATCTCTCTTCTCACGTTCACGCCCCGGTAGGATATTCACACCCAGGCGGACAAGTTCTTCATAGGCGTCATCAAAGTCACGTTCTTTTATCGTGAAAGCGGTATGGGTATAGGAAGCGGATCTGTCATGTCTGGGGATGTCCTTCTCTTCATTTAATGCCAGCCACATGCCCTTCAAGTCAAAGTAGGCGGTCGTCTTTCCCCTTACCAATAACTCGGCTCCAAAAACTTTTTCATAGAAAGTGATGGATGTATCTAAGTCAGATACTGAGAACAGAAAGTGGTTGAGACCCTGGATTTCCATAGCAGCACCTCCTTCTTCTAAAGTATTGGACCAGCGCGCAGACGTTACCCTTTCAAGTTTCCTTTACCTTTTTCCACGCTTCTATAAAGGCTCGAACGCTTTCATACCTTGCTTCTCATATAAATCCAAACGTCTCTTCCATTCATAACTACGGACTTCTCTTTTTCCATACCGATTTTTTCGGCTACTCGTTGAGAAGCGATATTCCCGGACTGGATTACAGAAATCAATCGTTCCCGCTCCCTCTTTCCATGTTTCAAAAGAATGGCAGCCGCCTCCGTCGCATACCCACAGCCCCAGTATTCCCTGTATATCCAGTAGCCGACCTCAAGCTCTGTTTTTCCGTCAATGGATTGAGGAACAAGTCCTGCATGCCCGATTTTCACCCCATCTGCCTTACGGACGAGAATTTGCAGACCATGATGTTGCGAAGCTTCATATGTACGGTAGATCCACTGCAAAAACTCTTCGGCTCCCTTCTCACTTTTCACCTTTCCATCTCCAATAAATCTTACCGTTTCCGGATCCGTCAGCATGGATACTAGAAAAGGAAAATCGTCATCCTTATACTTTCGAAAGAATAACCTTTTTGTCTCCAACCGCTCACATGATCGATTCATAGATTTCCAGAAGGTTACTGTCGGGATCTCTGAAATGAGCGACCTTAATTCCCCAGTCCTTCTGCTCCACAGGTTCCGTAATGAATGTTACTCTGTCCTTCCATGCCTGATATGTCTCTTCCACATCATTCACTTTAAAAACCAGCGCAGCCCTGTCCTCTCTAGCTTCACTCTTTCCATACACATCCCCAAGTGCTTCCACCATCTGCTTACGTTCAAAGACGCCTAATGTCACCCCTTCGAATGTAAAGTCGGCATAGTTTGAATGCTCATCTCCCCAGGTCACTTCAAAACCGAGCGTATCCCGGTAAAAATAAAAACAAGTTTGGTAGTCATCTACGAGTAAACGTACATGTGTCAATTTCACAACCATCACCCTTTCTTCATGTTTTCTGTTTGATAAATAAGGTAATAAAAGGAAGTAAATCTTTCATGGAGCTGATCAAATGACCCGAAGTCAACAAATCATCCTTGGACTCGCTCTAGGATTCGCCCTCTTCTTAGGTTTCTTGCTGGGATTGTCTGTTTCTGATCAATGGATCATCGTCATCCTCATTGCTCTTGGATGTGGATTCATTACCCGTTTCGTGCTGCAGTGGTTTTTCAAAAGGCGAAGTCATGGGTAAGGAGGTATTCATATGTGGCGAAGACTGCAATGGGGATTCATTACAGCTTTAGGATTTATCATCGTTTCATTGCTTTTCGGATATTTCGTCGTTGGAGACATTAATTTGAGCCTTATAATAGGACTGACTGTAGGCGGTTTTTTTTCCGGGATTACTTACCTTAATCCTCCTCCAAAGAAATGGCGGAAAGATGTTTGAGCTTTCAATAGAATGAATTCCTTTTTATAGTTTCATAGTATAGGAATTCCATTTAAACGTCCACGTCACTCCTGAGGGGCGTACCTTTTAATGTTGGGTTAGCCAACATTAAAAGGTACATTTCTCCACTTTCCAACACCACGATTATTTATCTACCACCTTAGAACACCTAAGTGAGGCACTGATCCGCTCAGCAGTCCTTCGAAATAATTTTCCCATTGATAAGATGCCCCCATCTCTTTATGATTGTACATAGCTCAATCGATACATAACCAAAGGAGTTTTCACGATGGACATCCGCCATTTGCAATACTTCATCGAAGTTGCACGTTTCCAAAGCTTCACCAAAGCAGCAGAACACTTATTTATCTCCCAGCCTACCATCAGCAAAATGATCAAGAACCTGGAAGAGGATCTTGGTGTTGAATTGTTCGAACGTACACGAAAAAAAGTCATCCTGACCGATGCCGGGCGGCTGATCCTTATGCAGGCGAAAACCATTGATAAAGCATTCGAAAACCTCAATACTCAGCTCAACGATTTGCTGGGGTTGAAAAAAGGCCATATTCGAGTAGGTCTCCCCCCGATTATGGACGCCGAACAGATCATCAACATTATCGGAGGCTTTCATGCCAGGCACCCGCACATTACCTATCAACTCGTAGAGGATGGCGCGAAAAGAATCGAAGAGAATATCCTGCAGGAGGAACTGGATGTCGGCATCACCGTGTTGCCGACGCAGGAGGACAAATTTGACCACTTCTTTCTTTTAAGTGAAGAGCTTGAGGTCATCCTCCCTCCTGCCCACCCGTTAGCCGGAAGAAAGCAGATTCGGTTGGAAGAGCTCAAAGACGATTCCTTCATCCTATTCAGTAAAGACTTCGTGTTAAACGACCGGATCACCTCCTCCTGCAAAGAAGCCGGGTTTATACCAAAAGTCATCTCCGAGAGCTCGCAGTGGGATTTTATCGGCAAAATGATCGCTTCCAATCTGGGCATTTCCATCCTGCCTAAAAGCGTCGCCCGTCTGCTTACTCAAGATGTAAAGCGACTCAAGGTCATCCAGCCAACCATTGCATGGGAACTCGCCATTATTTGGCCGAAAACCCAGTACATATCGTATGCCACGAAAGAATGGCTTACTTATACGCAGGATCGATTGAGTATAGAATAAAGGCGGACCAGCTTCCTAATGAAGCTGGTCTTTTTCATGCATGAAATCAATCTATGAAAACACTTCCATTGATAAAAGCTATACAACTCATGACGATTTGCTATTTCACTTATAAAGACATCGCTCGTACACTGAAATTATCAACAAACACAAAGACAGTCTTGATGTTGAAAAAAACATAAAACAGGAGGCAGACTTATGGAAGCGAAACGCACCAAAGAAAGTTTAGTCATCAATACAGATCAAGTGATGATCAACGATTTAAACAATTACAACACATTGTTCGGCGGGGTCCTCATGAAAAAGTTGGACAATAATGCCACATTATCCGCGAGGCGCCATGCACGCGTGAAAGAATGTGTCACCGCATCGACCGACTCTATTGACTTCCTCCATCCGATTCACCAAACCGATTCGGTGTGCGTAGAATCATTTGTCTCCTATACCGGAAACAAATCGATGGAGATCTTCTGTAAAGTCATCGCTGAAGACATGATCACCGGTCACCGCCGTATGGCCGCGACAGCTTTTTTAACCTTTGTCGCTCTCGATGAAAACAAAAAAGCAGTCAAAGTCCCCAGCGTAATTCCAGAGACGGATGAAGAGAAATTCCTCTACCAATCCGGGGAAGAACGTGCGAAAACAAGACGAATTCGCCGGGAACACAGTGCCCAGCTCACGGATATTATTGGACTTGAAAAACCATGGGAAAAAGGAGCGAATCCACATGTTGAAGTTAGCCAGTTTGGATGAATTGTACGAAGCCAAAAAAGGGTTAGAAGAAGTCAGCCGCCGCTACCCCGAGGTCTATGAAACGTTAACTCATGTGGTCAGCTTCACTCGGCAGCTCCAAATTAAATATGGCTACATGGGGGCCATGTTGATGGAAGAAGAATTGAACACCAAGCATCCATCCTTCATCAAAGGGTCGATCCTCTCTGTTTATAAGAAAGAAGTGGACAAGCTGAAAAACCACGGAGATTTCCCTGTCGTCAAAAACGTGTTAAACCAACACAGAGAAGTGGGAGATGCGAAACTCTTTCTATTAATACTGGGAGCTAAACCGGAGCTGTTAAAAGGGTCCACATTCATTAAATAAGCAACGCAGATATCTTTTGCCTCTCAAGCCCCGTTCATCTTAAACAGCAACTGGACGGGGCTTAGGCCCTTGGTAGTATAAAACTGCACAACCTTAGTTAAGTGGATACCGTTTGTTATGTACGATAAGATGCACTCTTCGCATTGACTTCCCCTAATTCAATGCGGTTTCCATCCGGATCAAGTAAAACCGCGATCGTCCCCCAGTCAAATACACGCTGCTCTTCTAAAAAGTGAATGCCGCGTTCCTTTAGGTGATGGACTTCTTTACTGAGACCTTTCACATCGAAACGAAGGACGGTCGGATTATGAATCCTCGTTTTCTCCCCCAGTTGAGCCACTCCGCCCTTTTCGACCATAAGATAACCAATAGGAAGGTCGAAACAGACAAGCATTTCTTGACGCCTTCTTACAGGCAATTGTAAGCGGTTCTGATAAAAGCTTACACACTGTTCAAAACGCTCCACAAACAAAATCAATCCGAATTCATCAACGTTCATACTAGTAAACTCCCTTTCATCTCAAACGATTGAAACCTGCCGAACACTTTTTACGTCGTAAATAATGTGCCTTGAATGGCACGAATATAGCGTTCAGCTGAATCTCGGACCACTTCATCCGCCCTCGTTTTTACGATGTTATGAAAAGCATTATAAATGCGTTCGAAAGCAAGACCATTGACTTTCTCTGCTATTTCCGCGACTTTTGCCGCCGGGAGGGGAATCAAGTTCGGATAGCTGTACATAAAGCTCACCCATTGGTTATCTGTAACGACCTGGATGATATCTCCGGTCATCAGCAATCCTTCCGCACCCTTTTCGATGTGCAGGACCGCTCCCCCTTTGAAGTGTCCACCTAAACGATGAAGAGAGAGATTTTCTGAAAGTTTCATAGATTCTCCGTTCCAGAAGTGAAGGGCCGAGCTTTCTTCCATGACCCATTCCTCGTCATCCTCGTGTAGGTACACGGGAGCATCAAACGTTTCTGCCCAATCGGTCATCCTTGAATAGTAGTGCGGATGAGAAATGGCGATCGCATCAATGCCGCCAAGATCGCGAATGACATCCACCGTCTCTTGATCAAGGTATGTGATGCAGTCCCAAAGCACATTCAGTCCATCTTTTTGGATCAGGTAGGCGGTTTGTCCGATTCCTAATTTAGGTGTGGTGGTAATGCTGTACAATCCTTTTTCCTCTTCCCTAATGATGTTTTGATAACGTTTTGTCTGAACCAAGTCTTCATGTGTTGTCCATGTCTGTCCCTCCGGGCTTACATACTGCCTTTCTTCACTGCATATCTCACATCGATCTGGTACTTCTTCACTTTCTGAATACTGAACGCCACAGGTCTGGCAAATATACTTCTCCATGAATCTTCCTCCTTGGATTGCTCCGCTTTTGTTCTATCTTCAGCTTAGCTGGAAAATGAGAAAGAGAGCACCTGCCATGGATGGAATAATTTCTACAACTTTCGGAGTATAAAAAAAGAGACTCATCACGAGTCTCTCTTCTCATCTTTATTCTTCTGTTTCCAAATCCGACTCCTGCGTGACGAGCTTTAATGGTACCGGAATCGTATCTTCAACTTCCTCACCTTGCAACACATCGGCACCGGCCTGAACGGCAAGCTTGCCAATTTCCTCTGGCTGCTGAGCAACAGTAGCCGAAAGATTTCCATTCTGAATACTAATGATCGCATCATCGTTCCCGTCAAATCCGACGACAAGAACATCCCGACCTGAACTTTGAATGGCCTGATAGGCTCCGAGCGCCATTTCATCATTGTGAGCGAAAACAGCTTCAATGTCCGGATTTCCCTGGATGATGTTTTCCATCGTATTCAATCCTTCCGTCCGGTCAAAGTTCGCCGTTTGCTTGGCTACAACGTCCAGTTTTTCATCAGCAATGTTGTGGAAACCAGCGCCGCGTTCTCGTGTCGCGGATGCGCCGGGGACACCTTCAAGTTCAGCTACTTTGGCACCTTCACCAAGCTGCTCAACCAAATACTCCCCTGCCATTTCGCCGCCTTTTTCGTTATCTGAGCTGACCAATGTCGCGACTTCCCCTTTTTCTGCCGAACGGTCAAGCGTCACGACCGGAATGCCTAAGCTGTTGGCTGACTGAACGGCCGTCGAAATAGCCGAAGAATCGGTAGGGTTGATCAGCAATACATCGACGCCTTGCTGGATCAAATCCTCCACGTCATTGATTTGTTTAGCTGCATCATTTTGCGCGTCTACGACTACGACTTCCATCCCTTGAGCCGCGGCCTCATTTTCTACCCCTTCTTTCATAGAAACGAAGAATGGGTTATTCAACGTAGATACGGACAGGCCGATTTTAATGTCATCCGGATTTTTATCCCCTTTCGGTTTCGCCCATTCCGGTGGCTGCAGCGAGCAGGCACCAAGGAATACCAGGGATAAACTCATCAGTAATACAACTAGCTTTTTCATGTTACCCCTCCTATGCTGCTTTCTTTCGATCGATGAGTACGGCGATGATGATGACGACACCTTTGACCACCATTTGGAAAAAGGACGACACGCCGAGAAGGTTCAAACCGTTGTTCAACGTTCCGATAATCAGGGCACCAATCAATGTCCCGATAATCAAACCACGTCCGCCGGAAAGGCTTGTCCCGCCAAGAACAACAGCAGCGATCGCATCAAGTTCATACGAGGTACCCGCTGTCGGCTGCGCGGAGTTCAACCGTGATGTAAGAATAGCTCCGGCAAGCGCTGAAAGCAGTCCTGCGAGTGAGTAGACCATCACTTTGATCCGAGAGACTTTGATACCTGAGATAAGGGCAGCCTTCTCGTTTCCTCCGATGGCATACGTTTTACGGCCGAATGGAGTTTTATGCAAAATCACCCACAGGACAGCAAAGGCAAGCAGCATCGTAATTGCTGGAACCGGAATCCCAAGGAAATATCCTCTTCCGAACAATTGGAAAGCATAGCTGTCGCCAAGCCCGGTAATCGGGTTCCCATCTGTATAAACAAGTGTCAGTCCGCGGAACATCGTCATCGTTGCAAGTGTCGCGATGAACGGAGCCATTTTCCCTTTGGTAATAAGAAGACCGTTAACCGCTCCCATGAGTGCTCCAAGCAAACATCCAATCAATATCGCTAAAATCGGATCCACACCTGAGACCATCATTCCGGCCATCAAGGCGCTGGATAAGGCGAGAATCGATCCGACGGATAAATCGATGCCCCCGGTTAAGATGACGAATGTCATTCCATAGGCAATCAGAGCATTGATCGCGACTTGTCTTAATAGATTCAATAAGTTCAAGGGTTCAAGAAAACTAGGGTTAATAATGGAAACTGTCGCCATCAATACAAGTAAACCAACGAATGGTCCTAACTTCTGCATCACGTTTCCGACATGATTCGTTTTTTTGATTGCATTAATCATTGACTGTACCTCCTGTTGCCAGTGTCATAATTTTTTCCTGATCGGCTTCCTCTTTGGATAGTTCTCCAGCAATCGTTCCTTCATGGACGACGAGCACCCGATCACTCATTCCCAATACTTCCGGTAGCTCAGAAGAAACCATGATGATGGCTACTCCTCTGTCTGTAAGTTCGTTCATCAGTTGATAAATCTCCCGTTTCGCACCAACATCGACACCCCGGGTCGGCTCATCCAAAATGAGAACTTTCGGACCTATCCCGATCCATTTGGCAATGACAACCTTTTGCTGGTTTCCACCGGACAAGTTCTTGGCTTCTGTTTTGGCCGATTCGGTTTTTATCGTCAGCCTTTTGATGAGCATATCGACAAATTCACGCTCGCGTTTTTCTCCGATAAGACCTTTGTCTGTAAAACTGTACAAACTCGGAAGCGCGATGTTGTCCTGAATCGGGAAATCAAGAACGAGCCCTTCTTCTTTTCGGTTTTCCGTAATGAAACCGAGGCCAAGCTTGACCGCCTGACTCGGGCTTTTCACCGTCACTTTTTCTCCATTGATGAAAATGTCGCCCTGATACTTCCCATCCAAACCGAAGATGGTGCGCATGATTTCCGTACGCCCTGCACCCATTAATCCGGCCACACCGACGATTTCACCTGAACGGGCACGAAAGCTAACATTCTCGAAGAGGCCTTTCCTCGTAAGATTTTTCACTTCCAACACAGCTTCTCCAGGCTTCGCTTCTCTCGCAGGAAAACGATCGGTCAGTTCACGGCCAACCATCTTTCGGACGACATCATCAAAATTTGTTTCAGGGATCGGTGTGGTATCCACCGTCTGCCCATCACGCATGACTGTAATCGTATCGCAGATCGTGAAGATCTCCTCCATCCGGTGAGAGATGTAAACGATGGATACGCCGGACTTTTTCAAGGAGCGAATGACTTCAAAAAGTTTCTCTATTTCCCTGTCTGTCAAAGCGGCTGTCGGCTCGTCCATGATGATGACTTTGGCATCTGTCATGAGCGCTTTAGCAATCTCGATCATCTGCTGTTCACCGACCGAACACTGGCCCGTTTCTTTGTGGAGTGGAATCGAAATGGATAGCTTCTCAAACTGCTCATTCGCAATCGCTTTCATTTTATTCGTTTGAATGAGACCAAAATGTGTAACCGGTTCCTTATTGATGAATAAATTTTCCAGCACCGTCATATCCGGCCATACATTCAACTCCTGATGGATGAAAGCAATGCCGAATTCTTCCGCTTCCTTTGGGTTGGCGAACGTTTTTGCTTTCCCATCGATTTCGATTGTACCTTCGTCCTTCTTATGAAGCCCTGTCAGGATATTCATGAGCGTAGATTTACCTGCTCCGTTTTCGCCCATCAGGGCATGAACTTCTCCGTCTTTTATGTGTATATCAACGCCTTCAAGGACTTTATTCTTACCGAAAGCTTTATGAATCTCGTTCATACGGATTTCCATGATTGCTCACCTCTTTAAAAAGTTACTCCAGCGTGAAGGATACAATTTGCATAGGGGGTGATCTCCCCTGTCCGCACCACCGCTTTGGCCTGTTTCAACTGATCTTTGAGTGCTTCATGAGTGAGAGAATCCATTTCGCCAAACCATTCGTTCATCCCTTCATGAACTGAGGGGTTCTGCTCCATTTCCTCTGCAACGGTGACACGTTCGACAACCATTTCTTCTTTCAATACCTCCACGACGTCAAGAAAAGAAGGAACCCCATGCTTTAAAGACAGGTCGATCTTTTTCACTCCGTCCGGCACGGGAAGCCCCGCATCAGCAACAACGATGGTATCGGTATGCCCGAGATCTGCAAAAACTTTGGATAGATGACTGTTCAAAATGCCGTGTCTTTTCATTCCGCGAGTCCCCTTTCTACTTCTTCCCGCCCAGGCATGCCGCCTTGGGCTCCAAACCCTGTAACGGACAAGGAAGCCGCTCGATTCGCGAAGCGCAGACTTTCTTTCAAGTCCATCCCTTCGGCTATTGCTGTTCCAAAGGCCGCATTGAATGTATCACCCGCGCCCGTGGTGTCTATGGGTTCAACAGGAAAGGAAGGAACGAGCACCTCTTCTTTTCCATCAAAATAGCGGACACCCGCTGCTCCTTCTGTAATGAACAGTTTATTAGGATGTTTCTTTAATACCGTAGCTAGTTCTTCGCCATGGAAAAGGAGGGCAGCTTCATGTTCATTCGGCGTAAGATAGCTCACTTGTTCCACGACCCGTTTAGGGATTTCCCTCGCTGGTGCGGGGTTCAATAGCAAAGGCACACCAAGTTCGTAACATAATTGGGCTGTTTCAATCACGGTTTCTTCAGGAACTTCCTGCTGGATCATCACAAGGTCACACGTTTCAATGAAGTCTCTCTTTTCTTTCACATAGGCAGAAGTGACGTGATCGTTGGCTCCTTTGACGACAACGATGCTGTTGTCTCCTTCCGCTAAAATAATGTGAGCCGTTCCACTTCTTTCATGTGTAACCGGTTCCACATAATCCGTCTGAACGCCATTCGATTTGAAATTATTTAAGATCGCTTCTCCGTAGGCGTCCTCTCCTACTCGGCCGATCATATACACGTCTGCTCCGAGACGGGCGGCGGCAACAGCCTGGTTCGCCCCTTTGCCTCCAGGTACGGTTTCAAAAGATTCACCAAGAACCGTTTCGCCCGCGCCCGGACGCCGCTTGGATGTCACAACTAAATCCATGGACGAGCTGCCGATCACAGCTATTTTGGGTTTTCTCATACGTTTCATTCCTTTCGTGTCGTCTTTCGTTCTATTAATTCCACAGGCATTTGAATGGTCTGTTCAACGCCTGGTTCTTTCTTTATCGTCCGTATCAACAGTTTTGCCGCTTCCCTTCCCATTTCATAGGCGGGCTGACGTATCGTGGAAAGCGTCGGATAGGACAAACGGCTTTGTGGAATATCGTCATAACCGATGATTTGTACATCCTCAGGAATACGCTTTCCTCGTTCCATAGCCTCATGAATGATCGCAATCCCGACAATGTCGTTACTCGCAATAATTCCATCTGTATCTGAAAACTTATCAAACAGTTCTTCTGCCCAACCCTGTGCCTCTTCAAAAGAATAGGAGGTCGTGGACAGTACAGAAAAATCAACATCCGCCTGACTCAGCTCTTCAATCGCTCCTTGGAAGCGGTCCTGTGCGGGCTTGATATTGGCCGGTCCTTTCACTAGCGTAATCCTTTCTGCTCCTTTTTCAATAAGGGTTTTCGCTGCCAGGCGACCACCCTCTCTTCCATCCGCGTAAACCGCTGGATAGTTTTCCGATGCCCGGTCCAGGAGGACGAGTGGCAGATCGAGAGCCTCATAAATTTTATAATCGACATGATTGGTTGCCGTAATGATTCCGACCACATTATTCTGGACGAACGTTTGTATATATTCCAGTTCCTTTTGAATATTTTCATCACTATTCCCAAGCAGAAGCCGATATCCAGCCTGGCTCAGTTCATCTTCCACACCTCTTGCCAGCTGTGGAAAGAACGGGTTCGTAATATCAGGTAAAAGCAGACCGATCAGACGGGACTCCCTTTTATAAAGAGAACGTGCCACTTCGTTCGGACTGTAGTTCAATTCAGCAATGGCTTCCATCACTTTCTTTCTCGTATCTGCTCCAACATAGCCATTATCGTTTAACACACGTGAAACGGTAGCCACTGAAACGCCTGCTTCACGTGCAACATCTTTGATTGTTACCATTCGTTCACCTCTGTGTGTAACCGGTTACAGATAAAGTACCACATCCTTGTAATCGTTTGCAAGAACTTTTTTATGGAGATGGAACATGTTTGATCATAAAATTGATATGATGAAACTCACAACCTATGAAAAGGAGCTCTTACATATGCTACGTGCCATCATTTTTGATATGGATGGAACCTTGTTCCAGACAGAAAAAATCCTTGAAGTATCACTTGTAGAAACGTTTGATCACTTGAGAGATTCATATGAATGGGAAGGAGAAACACCTCTTCAAAAGTACAAGGAAATCATGGGGGTTCCTCTCCCTACGGTGTGGAGAACCCTGCTCCCCCATCACTCGGAGGAGATCAGACACCAGGCAAACGTCTACTTTCTAGAAAAACTCATCCTCAACATTCAAAAAGGGAAAGGCGCGCTCTACCCTCATGTTGAAGAAACCCTTGAAGCGTTGCATAAAGAAGGATACTCCCTTTACATCGCCAGCAACGGTTTAATCGATTATTTGCAGGCCATCGTCGAATACTATCGTCTGGATCGCTGGGTGACAGAAACGTTCAGTATCGAGCAGATCGACTCGTTGGACAAAGTCGATTTGGTGGCGTCCATCCAGGAAAAATACGGCTTTAAACAAGGCGCAGTTGTCGGAGACCGTCTCTCAGATATTCAAGCCGCTGAGAAAAACGGTTTGACCTCTGTAGGTTGTCGGTTTGATTTTGCCCAAGAAGAGGAACTTGCTGAAGCCGATCATGTCATTGACGATTTTTCTTCACTGAACGAAGTAATACGAGTCATTGAAAAGTTGCACGTTTGACGGATACATAAAGAAAGCAGCTACCCTTGTCACAGGCAGCTGCTTTTTCATTGGATATCTGTAAATAGACCGCTCAAGTAATCAAGGTTCTCCTCTGTTCGTGCGTAAAGATACATGTCTCTTTTAAAAGGATTGTCTTGAATCGGTAAAAACACGACGCCCCGATATTCCACTTGCTGAACCATCATCTCTGGAAGGTAAGCAATCCCCATTCCAAGTGACACCAACCCCGCCATAGCGTGATACTGGGATTCTATCACATCACCTGTGAATTCATACTCACGCATGATCGTCCGCACCTTTTCAGATAAAGGACCCTCTGTCGGGATGATTTGAGTTTCCTCTAAACATTCCTCAAGCGTGACGGCCTGTTTTTCTGATAATGGAGAGGTTATGGGGATGTCAGCTATAAATTGATCTGTGAACAAATAGTAGGACCGTAGCGTCTTATACGCAGGTGTGTCCTGGATAATAGCTGCATCCATCTCGCCTTTCTCAAGTAATGGAAGAAGATCTTTACTATCATCTTTGATGACTGTCACATGAAGGTTCCCTCTTACCAGCTTATCGTAATACTTGGGCAGATAATAGGAAGTAAGCACAGGTGTGGAACCAAAACGGATGTGATCTTCATGGGACTGGTATTGTTTCACGGTTTGATGAATACGCCCGAATAACGGCGTCAGCTCCTCCACCATACCTTTTCCTTTTTCCGTAAGCTCTACACCATAGGAAGCTCTGTTGAAAAGGGAAAACCCAAGCTCTTCCTCCAACTTTCTCATCTGTTTGCTCAGTGCCGGTTGAGAAATATACAAAGCTTCTGCTGCTTTCGTGAAACTCCGTTGTTTGGCGACTTCGATAAAGGCGTTTAATTTCTGCAGCATTCTCTTACCCCTTTTCTGTATTTGTAGAATATCTCCATTATAACCTCAGGTTATGATGGTATGACAATTCGATTGTTCCTACTTCCTCCGGTTTCTTTTATTCTGAGAATAGAAGAAAGAAAAAAGGAGGACGGAATGATGAAAACCTATCTTTTATTAGGAATCTCCATTTTGTTTGAAGCTGCCGGGGCGACGGCGATGAAATATTCGGAAGGCTTTACGAATGTCACGGCCAGCCTTGTCGTCATTTTCTGCTATGCTCTTGCCGTTTCCTTCTATATATTTATTACTAAAAATCATGAAATCGGGATGATCAACGCCTTATGGTCGGGCGGTGGGACGCTGCTTGTCACATTATTAGGTGTTGGTTTGCTGGGGGAATCGGCGACGATGTCCAAACTTCTCGGACTGACGTTGATCCTGGCAGGAATGGTGGGCTTGACAGTACCAGGTAAAGAAAGGAGAGTATAACTATGGGTTATTTGATACTTTCTCTAGTATTTGCGACAATCGGCAACATTTCCGTGAAATTATCCTACGGTTTCAAGCGGCTTATCCCCAGCATTACAGCCTTTGTTTTCATTGGAGCATGCCTGTATTTTCTCACGCTGAGTGTCCAGACAATCGAAGTCGGCATCGCCTATGCCATTTGGAGCGGGGTCTCCATTATGGCCACCACGATCTTTGGAATCCTACTTTTCAATGAAAAAGCAAGCCGAAGAAAGTTCCTCTTTATCATTCTCATTATTCTTGGCGTGATGATTATTAAATAAAAGGAGAGAAGGGTTCCTGCAAAGGCCCTCTCTCCACTGTGAAGGAAGTCACTCTTTTTTTCGTTCAAGAATGCGATCCACTTTTTCTTCCACTCTGTCCAGCTGACTCTTCCTTCTTTTTGTCGAAAGGAAGATCGCAACGACCCCTATGATCACGCCGATAAAAATAGCAAAAAACAAAAGTTGTGCGACCATATCCCCTATAACGAAACTTCCTGCATTCTCCACTTCCAAACTCCCCCTTTTATTTCTATCGTTATTCTATGTACTCCAAATCCAGTGTCTCTTCCTTTTCTCCCCATTCAATCGTAACCTGGATCTCGTGATCTTTTCTGGTCACCGCACATCCAGAGCAGAAGTTCCCCATTTGTTGAACCATCCCATCATTTAACAAGACGTAATCACCTTCTCTACCACCGGTAGGACTATCCAGGGTGTAGTTGATGTTTTCCGGAGCTTCACCTTCCCCTACATACGTGATGTGAAGACTTGTCGATTCACTGTCTTCTGATTTTACATCCGCGATGTATTCGACCTCCCAATTCTCGCTTTCTTCTTGAAAATGCAAGGTTTTCTGCCCTAGACATCCGGTTAGTACCACCGCGGTCATGAAAAAGAAAATAAACGTGAGATACTTCATGCAATTGCCTCCCTTCTCATTATTCATATGCACTGAGGACACATCCCCATTTAAAAAATCCGGTCGGCCGATGGAGATAACTTCCTCACCTGCTTCAAATAGTGCGTCATGTTTTCATCCTCATCGTTTCGATAGGTGAAAGAAAACTCATCCGCTACATGACCAGCAAGCGTGCGGAATAAATGACCGGCGGCAAACAATGCATTCCAGATGTGTTCCGGGTCTCCATCCGCATAAGTCGCTTCATACATCGTCCAATATTTTTCAGGCAGGAGCTTCTTAAAATAATTCCCGACCTTCCCTGTCGACACAATAAAATCTGTCTGGATCCCAATATACCAGGAAACCATCTGATCCAAGTCCCTGCGGATGACACACTCCAGCATGAACTGCGCATAAGGAACCTCATCTCGCCACAAGCTTTTCGCTACGTTCTGCTGACACCACCAGAAGTTGTTGCAGCAGGCGAGGTACTCCACCTCCGTCGGCTTCTGCACATGATAATCTTCATCTGTCGCATCAGGAATATCAGGCAGACAATCATCCTTATCCATCAAAGGCACTGTAAGCTTGTCCTCCCCGTAGTGCTCCTGCATATGCGGAAGGGTTTCGATATGTAAATCGATCCGGTTGCCATCCGTAAAGAGCATCAAATAACCATAAAAGTCCGCAAAGTCCCCATCTTTGCCCTGATCATTTTTATCCGGTTCCTGCATCATTAGCCTCTCACCGAAGACATCCACCCAACGCTCATCTTCCAAAAAAGAAGCCGTTTCCGTCACAACGTAGACAATGTCGTAATCCTGAAAAAGATCTTCTTCCAGTGTAGGATTGGTTCTTGAACCATTCATGTAAACCGCCCGGATTCGTTCATCTTTCTCAGCGACAGTCAAAATCAGATCCATCATTTCCTTTTCTGATCGCATCCTTTGCTCTCTCCCCTTTACAGTCCATCTCTATGATCCAAATAATCCTCGTATCGTTCCTCCCACTCTCGTCTTTTCATTTCTATATATACACTTTTCTTCAGGCTCATCCATGATAAAACCGAGAAGAACAAATAAATGAAATATGGATTTTCCTGCTGGATGATCCTTCCCTTCATACGCAATCCTCCTTAATTCAAAGCATAGTTTTTTCCACCTTTTCAATAATAAAAGAAAAAGGAGGTGCTGAGATGAACAGACGTCTCCTATGGCTATTGGCTTTGAACCTTTTTCTTTTCTTCCTGATCAGCTGGGGTGTCATGACAAACCGCACCTTCCTCACGGCTATGGATGAATGGGGTATGAACGCTAAAGCTGATCCAGCCGAACAAACCACCATACAAATCGCTCGTTTCTTCTCGATAGCGACCGAATACAAAATCTGTCTCACTACCGGCTTTATCATTTCTTTTCTATTCATTTATTTGAACAAGTACCGCATCAGCTTTTTCATCCTGTTAGGGGCGGCATGCACCAAGCTCATCAGCATGGGGTTAAAAAATTCCTTTGACCGCGAGCGTCCACCCGGCCCTTCTTTCGTCTCTGTCCACGGGGAAGCTTTCCCAAGTGCGCATATGATTTACGCAGTCTTCCTGACAGGCATCATTTATATTCTCATTTCCATTTATTTTAAAGGAAAGCGGCAGGAAATTTTTATGCTGGGTGGCTTTCTAGTTGTTGGAATGGTTGGATGGTCCCGCGTACATCTCGGCACTCATTATTTAAGTGATGTACTAGGTGGCTTTTTTATCGGAGTCGTGTGGTTGCTAGTGTTGTATCTTTTATCACAAAAGAAGTATTCTAATGATGTTCCGAGGGGAGATTCTTGATGATGTGCTCTACGATGTCCTCCACACCCAACGTTCCATCGACGATGAGATCGGCATCGGGTTTGATGGAATGAAGCATTTCTAAATAAGCTTTTCTCCCACCATTCAAATAGTGGTTCAACTCTTCCTCTACGCCTTGCTTATCCTCATCACGAATCAAACGCCTCGCCATAGCGATATCCAGTGGTGTATCAATAAAAACCGAATAGTCAATCCATGGCTTCATTCTTTCATGCTTATAAGAAAATGGGTAATCAAGGATGAGGAAAGGAGCATGTTGGGCTGATTGAATATCCTCCATCAGCGGATCCAGTTCCCATTGATGATAGTCCGGTCCATCCTCCACCCATTCGGTGATGTTTTCCGGTGCACCTTCAAAATCATACGAATCAAAGAAAAGCGCTTGTGCCCCAGCTAAACGATCTTTGAGCTTTTTCGTAATTGTCGTCTTTCCGCCAACTGAAACAGCTGCCACTGCAATCACCATTGGTTTAGTCATTGGTGCTTCTTCCTGATTTTCAAAACTACTCTTCGTCCTCCTTGGTCTCGCACGGCTCCATCTCCTCATGATAGAATCAAAGGATAATATTCCCTTAGAAAATATTAACACAAAGGAGAGTACATATGTCTCTGAAGGAAGAACTGAAAGCATTAGAAAACCAACACCTACAGTTGAGCACCCGCGAATCCACAGAAAAGCTAGATCACCTATTGGCCGATGACTTCTGGGAGATCGGAAGTTCCGGCGTTCCTTATGATAAAAAGTTCTGCCTGGATCAAGGCGTCGTACTGACTGAAATGACGCTCCACCATTATGAAATCCAGTCTCTATCAGAGGATACGTCACTCGCAACGTATTATGTCGAGGACACGACAAGAAGCAGAAATACTCTCCGGAGCTCCATTTGGAAAAAGATCGATGGACGCTGGCAATTGTATTTTCACCAAGGAACCATTACGGATTTACAAAAGGATGAGTATAAAGAAAGGCGTGGACGTTGATCATGTCATTACCTTCCAGTCAAAAGTCCTTTTTAAAGCCATATACGTTTGTACGTTTAGAGTGATGGGTACAACATAGGAAGAATTTTGAAGAATGGGAGGTTTCGCTATGGGGGCAAAGTCCCTTCATTCTAATCGAAATCATGCTAAAAAAAGTAACCTATGGTCCGGAGTCTTGTTCGGAATCGGCCTTGCTGCATTTATCGACGAAACGATTTTCCACCAACTTCTGAGATGGCACCACTTTTACGATCAATCCACCACAGACATCGGACTGATTTCAGACGGATTGTTTCACGCATTCAGCTGGTTCGCAACCATTGGAGGTCTTTTTCTCTTTGCCGACTTAAAACGGAGAAATGGCTTATCACTGAAGCGCTGGTGGGGAGGCGTTCTGCTCGGGGCAGGATCTTTCCAATTGTATGACGGGATCATCCAGCATAAACTGATGCGTCTGCACCAGATCCGTTATGTAGAAAATGTGATCGTTTACGACCTTGTATGGAACATATCTGCTGTGCTTATGATTGCTGCCGGTTTATTCCTTCTGAAGCGGACTAAGAAAAAAGGAGCCCCTTCCCATGCATGAGCAACACACAAGTGAGGGTGGACTTCTTTTTGACTTCATTTTGTCGTTTCCTTTCCTGCTTGCCATCCTTTTTTACATAGGAGCGGGCTTGGTGTCCAATCGTTCTCCTCATCTGCAGACATGGCCGGCTTGGCGATATGTTTTTTGGACCATCGGAGTGTTGTGTGCAGGTGTAGCTGTCATTGGCCCGCTTGCAGACCAAGCGCGCATCGATTTCCGCGCCCATATGATGGGGCATCTGCTGTTAGGCATGCTCGCCCCGCTCCTGCTCGTTCTTGCTGCACCGATGACCCTGTTGCTAAGAACGCTGCCCGTTTCTGCTGCCAAAAAGATTTCCCTTTTCCTGAGAAGCTATTATGTACGCCTCATCAGTCACCCGATCACAGCATCCATCCTTAACATTGGCGGATTATGGGTCCTATACACGACCGACTTATATCACATCATGCATAACAGCCTATGGATTCATGTACTCGTCCATCTGCATGTGTTCCTGGCCGGTTACCTTTTTACAATGGCCTTGATTTATATCGACCCTGTCGCTCATCGCTACAGCTATCTTTACCGGGCCATCGTGTTCATCATCGCTCTTGCCGGACACGGAATCCTCTCGAAATACTTGTATGCCTCTCCGCCTGAAGGAGTCAGTCAGAACCAGGCCGAGGCAGGGTCCATGCTTATGTATTACGGGGGCGATGCCATTGACGCCGTTCTAATTTTCATTCTCTGTTTGCAGTGGTACAAAGCTGCTCAACCGAATAAGAGACTGGCAGCTAGTCAATGAAGGACCTACCATATTTTATCTAATCGAGCTGCATAAAAAGAAATGGCTTTTTGGTACTTTTTCACCCAGGGACTATCCGCATGAGAACCAAGGATACTCAGCAATTGTTCCACCGCTAGTGACGACTGTTCCAAGTTATATAAGGTCATCGCGTGGAAAACCTGAATCACGGGATTGCCTGGAAATTCCTGCCCTCCCTTTTCCAGGACTTCCTTCGCTTCATAATACTTGCCAGTGCACCGTAAACTGCTTCCCCACTGAATATAGGTCTGAATTCTAAGGTCGCCTTGAATTCCATGGTCAATGGCTTTCTCATAAAAGGGGATAGCTTCCTGCTCCATCCCCTGTGCATCATGGGAGACTGCACACAAATAGTTCAATTCTGCGTTTTCGCCTTCCTGTTTCAAGCGGTCCAATGCTTCCAATCTAGCTTTCCCGACCTCACCTTCATCCAATAAGATCTGAATTTGATTCATAAAATCCCCCTTCCTTCCTGTATTAATTGATATATTCTTCATTTGGTTGATATCTTTTGATTTTAATTGATATATTTTTAATTCAGCCGATAAAATTCAATTTTAGCCGATATCCCAACAACTCAGAGCTTCTGCAGATGATCGATCC
Source organism: Halobacillus litoralis (assembly GCF_009856415.1). Taxonomy (GTDB): domain Bacteria; phylum Bacillota; class Bacilli; order Bacillales; family Halobacillaceae; genus Halobacillus; species Halobacillus litoralis_C. Next base: position 207,893 of record NZ_WMEZ01000003.1, read on the forward strand.
AGGCATCAAGTCTCCTGCGATCCCCAGGTCCTTCCAGCAACTTATCGTAAATCCGGTACCCTTCTACATCGTGATCACGCAACCAGTTCAGCGACTTTTTCGGACCGAGGTACCAGCGGCCGATCATCTCAAAATAAATTTCAAGACTTTCCTTCACAAGCCAGTGAAAGCGATAGCGGCCTTCCATATCCCCTTTTCTCGAACGTATCTTCATCTTGGTCAGCCAATCTTTCAGAAACTGCTTCTCTTTTGGTTTCAAAGGCGCCGGACCCTCGTTGAAGATGGAATCAATCTCAGACATCCAAGACTTCGCCCGGTCGTAATCATCAACAAGCACATCCGCGCGGTGGACTTTCAAAAAGTCGGCCGGGTTTTTCATATCATCGGTTTTGTGGACCCAAACATCAAGAAGCTTACCGCTGAACGTTTCCACTTTATTCTGCGTTTCCAGCTCATCCGAAAAACCAATCAAATCGACATCGCTTTCATTCGTAGCATCGCCCGTTTGATAGGAACCGTATAAAAATACGGTATGACACTTATACGTCTCTCTCATATGTTGGGTTACTTTTTCTATAAATGGTTCCCGTTCCATCGCTTCATTTCCCCTTTTCTTCTACTATCAGGATGAACTTCTCAATCTTACAAACTTCCTTTTCCCGACTTGAATCACTGCCCCGTCAGTAACAAGTAACTTTTGATTGGTATCCGTCACTTTCTCCTGATTGATCCTAATGCCACCATTCTTGATCATCCTTCTCCCTTCACTTTTGGAAGGTAAAAGTCCGAGTTCCTTAACGAGATCGACAACGAGTAGTTCCTCGTCTCCTTCCCACATCACTTCAGGAATTTCATCTGGCATCGCTTTTTTCTGAAAAACGTTGATGAACTGCTCGCGACTTTGGCGGGCCGCTTCCTTACCATGAAGCATTTCAACAAAAGAAGCGGCAAGCTTCATTTTGGCATCTCGCGGGTGAAGCGTCCCTTCATCAAGACTCCGTTTCACTTCGTGCACTTCCTGAATGGATAAGGGAGACACGAGCTCAAAATATTTCATGATCAACGCATCAGGGAGCGACATCGTTTTTCCGAAAATGTCCTGCGGCCGCTCATCCACGCCGATGTAATTGCCCTTCGACTTCGACATTTTCTCCACACCATCAAGTCCCTCAATCAACGGCATCAACAGGACGACTTGCTTTTCCTTCCCGTAATGCTCCTGAACCTGACGGCCGAACAACACATTGAATTCCTGATCGGTTCCTCCGAGTTCAATATCTGACTCCAGAGCGTACGAATCGTACCCCTGCATCACGGGGTAGAAAAATTCGTGAAGATGGATTGGCTTATTTTCCTTGTATCGGTTGTGAAAATCATTACGCTCAAGCATTCTCGCTACGGTCACCGTACTCGCGAGCTTCAAAACTTCTGAGAACCCTACCCTGGAAAGCCATTTCGAGTTATAATGCAGCTCCACTTTTTCCATGTCGATCACTTTACCGAACTGCTCGAAGTAGGTCTTCGCATTATGCTTCACCTCGTCATCCGTCAAAGCCGTCCGGGCGATTGACTTGCCCGTCGGATCCCCAATCTTCCCTGTGAAATCCCCGATGATCAGCTGAACCGTGTGCCCGAATTTCTGGAACTGCTTCAGCTTATTCAATACAACGGTATGACCAAGGTGGACATCCGGTGCGGTCGGATCAAGCCCCAACTTCACTTTCAGCGGCTGCGCATTTTTAATCGACTTCGCAATCTTTTCTTTGAACTCATCTTCTGGAATGATGGAGGATACACCATAAGATAAAACCTCCCATTGTTTTTCCAGTTCTCTTTTTTGCCCATCATTCAATTGTTCGATCATCTTACAGCCCTCCATTTTTTAGAATATAAAAAAGACACGCCCCATCATGGGACGTGTCTTCATCACGCGTTACCACCCAAGTTGAAGATGAATCAACTCATCCTCCCCTTAAAAAGATAACGGATTTACCGTCTTCCACTACTCACCTGAGTTTTCGTAAAAGAAGCTCCAGAAGGTAATTCATGAAGAGGTGTGTATCGACTCGCAGCAACCGTCGACTCTCTGAAAACAGGGATCTCTTCACTACTGCACTTCTATCATTGCCGTAGATATTAAAGTTAGGATTATGTTACGCGGTAAGGAAGAAGATGTCAACGTTTTTTCTGAATCTTTTATTTTTTAACCTATCTTCCTAAAGTGCATGAAACTGCATCCGATCTCGTTAGGATTCATACCTGTAACCTGTCGTTCTGCCTATTTGGCTCAAGAACAACTGTGTACAGATAATCGACAAAAGGAAAACGAGTCCTGGTTCTGATGAATCCCAAATTGACGTGACCACAAAAAACAAGAGTGACGAAACGAAAACTATTACAAATATGTAAATAAGCAGGCTGATAAAATAACGCATGCGAAGTCCTTTCTATTTGTTTTTAGTCATAAAAATTAAACACGAATAAAAAAGGACAGGAGCAGCTTCCTACTGCCCCTTTTCCTCCTTTACCTAGTAACCTCTACACTCAGGTTACCATATCCAAGCTGAAAAGCGCCTTCGAAAAACACTGTAACCAGGCGTTTGAGTGAAGCTAAGATAATTGATATTCAAAAAGTCTGAGCTGTATCCTTTGCTCTAGCTACAGCATGTTCCCTAATCTCATCCGCTTGCTCCGGATTCGCCGCATGTCCTTCAACAAAAATACCATCAAAGGACGGGACGCCGAAAAACTGCATGACGATATTCAAATACCGGTGCCCCATCTCCATTCCCGCAGCAGGACCTTCCGAGTAAATCCCCCCGCAAGACTGGATGTGAAAAGCTTTTTTGTCTGTTAATAGACCAACCGGCCCCTGATCTGTATATTTAAAAGCTTTGCCCGCTACGGCCACCGAGTCGATATAAGCCTTCATCACAGGAGGAAAAGAGAAATTCCACATCGGGGTGACGAAGACGTACTTGTCTGCCGAGATGAATTGATCACTCAGCTCTCCCAATCGCTCGACTTTCCTTTTCTCATCTACAGAAAGTTCATCGCCGGACTGCAGTTTCCCCCATCCGCTAAAAATATCGGCATCGATCTGAGGAATGTCTTCTCTGTACAAGTCAATGTGAATGATCTCATCCCCTGCATTCATTTCTTTGTATGTGTCGATGAACGCCTTCCCTACCCTCATGCTGTAGGAGGCGTTCTCGTCGTGTGGATTTGCGGTAATGTATAACACCTTCGCCATACGTATCCTACCTTTCGTTTCAAGATAGTATAGTTTGGATGAAAACGCCCTTTTTTACTAATCAAATACATAAAAAAAGGGTCCATCCTGATTGGGATGGACCCTTAAGAATAGCTGTTATTCTTGCTCATCGGTAACCTCATGCAGGTAAGGATTAGCCGCTATGTTTTTTCTAGCATCATCTGTGATTGTAAACGTATCACTTGGCATTCCCTCTTGGTTTACAGGGGAACGTCCATCATAGTGGAAAGGTGTGTTTTCCATGCTTCCGCCTCCTTTCGTTCTTATTTCAATAGTCTCCACTTTTGAAAAGCGAATATTCTCAAGTTATGAATGTACATGCTGTTCTAAGTTCCATTATGTAAGTTTAATGATCAGCATCTCTTCCGTATTTCTCCCCAAAATAAGAGAATCCTGTTGGGTGCCACCGAGGTCCTTGAATCCATATTCATACATAAGACCCTTCATCCGAACTTCTCCCTCCATTACAACTTCGCTTTCATTGCAAAAAAACCTTTTCTATTCCTCTATTCCTATAAAATGAAAAAAGGTTGGTACGGTCACGTCCCATCCTTTTTTATCGTCTTTCTGATTCATCTATAAAGTACCACTTTTATCCTTTTTGCTTTCTCATCATGGAATGAAAAATACGATCAAACATCCGATCGGGAACCACTTTTCTTAAGAACATATAGGGTTTGGCATACTTGCCGGCCGCATATCTAGTTTTCGGCTTTTTCGCTTCGATCGCTTTCTTGACCGTTTCTGCAATCACTTTTGGAGAAGAGGCCGCCCCCGTCATATTCTTGGTCATCTTCATAAAAGCACGGGTCATATCTTTGTAGGCAGATGTCCCAGACGTTTTCCGCAGATTCTCTAACATAATCCCGGTCCACTCACTCTCGATACTCCCCGGTTGGATCACGACCACATCGATGCCGAACGGAGCTACCTCTAACCGCAGACAGTCTGAATACCCTTCAAGCGCATGCTTGGATGCATGATACCAGGCACCCATCGGTGTGAAGATCCTCCCGCCCATGGAAGAATTATTGATGATTTTACCTGATTTCTGCTTTCTCATATGCGGCAAAACGAGTTGAGTCATTCGGCTCAATCCAAATAGATTCACATCAAACTGGCGTTTTGCTTCCTCTAACGGAACGTCTTCCACAGCTCCATAAGAGCCATACCCTGCATTGTTGAACAATACATCGATTCTTCCTTCTTCTTTAATGATCTGATTCACCCCATCCACCATGGACTGTTCATCTGTGACATCCATGGCAAGAATCCGTGCTCCCTTCGACTCGAGACCCTTCATTTTTTCCAAACGTCTTGCCGCTCCATAAACAATGTAGCCTTCTTTCAGTAACAGTTCCGCAGTTGCCATCCCCATCCCCGAAGAAGCACCTGTAATCAGCACGACACCTTTATCCTTGTTCTTCATGTTTCATTCCTCCCACTCCTAATTAAAAGTTACACTTGTATCCAGATACACACTTGTGTCACTTATGTATGCAAATTATAATGAGAATATCATCTTAGGGTCAATGGTTTCTGAACAAGTGATACAGATGCAAGAAAGTGTGACATTTGTTACAGCGCGTTTGATGGAAAGGAGAACTGACATGAATGATAAAAGCACGAACCCGATTTCCATGAGATCGAGGAAATGGATCATCGACGCTTTACTTAGACTTATGGAAGAAAAGCCGTATCACAAAATATCAATCAGGGAAATTACCGAGTCCGCCGAGCTCGTACGGAAGACGTTTTATCGTAACTTCCAGAGTAAGGAGGAAGTCCTCCAAGAGTACATTACAGGACTGATGAAAGAAGTGGAGAAAGAATTCGAAGCGCTCGATGCCTTAACTCCGTATGCGATGGCTAAGCTTTACTTTGAATTTTGGCAGGAGCATAGAGAATTTTTAAACCTGATTCAAAAAAACGACCTGTTCGTCATTCTGCTCAAACAGCTAGACGACTATCTGCCATCTTTGAATGAAAGATACAAAGCAGATCTGATGAAGGGGTTTGATGAAACCTTCCTGAAGTATTATACGGCATTCAATTCTGCAGGCATTTGGCACATGCTTGAGAAATGGATTCGTCATGGAGCTGCAGAAACCCCTGAAGAAATGGCCCGTATCTATTCAGACATTACCTTGAACAATCCTCACTTAAAAAATTGATACGTCTGTGACGAAAAGGAAGGAGATGGGAGTATGAAAAAATGGCTCAAGTATTTGTTGCTTGGTCTTCTGGCGCTGATCATTGTTGGATTTTTGATCTTTTTCATCTGGACACAACAAACCTATGGACCATCAGAAGAGATGACACGCCTTGTGGAAGAACCCTTGCAAAAAGACGGATGGGTCGTGCATGAACCCAGTGAAAAAAGTAAAGTGGGGGTCATCTTATACCCTGGGGCAAAGGTCGAAGCAGAAGCCTACAGTTTTCTGGCTCAACAACTGGCGACTGAAGGATACGTAACAGGGATTCCGAATATGACGTTGAACTTACCTATATTGAACTCGAACAAAGCCCGGGAAATGATGGAGCGATATCCTAAGGTTGAGGATTGGTATGTGGGAGGCCATTCGCTCGGCGGAGTGGCTGCCGCCTCTTTCGTAAAAGATCACCCGGATGAAACAGCTGGACTGATTCTCTTTGCTTCTTATCCGACAGAGGGAAGCAGCTTCGCCAATTTGGAAACTCCGATCCTGTCGATTTATGCGGAGAAGGATGGGTTAACAACAGAATCAAAAATAGAAGAAACGGAGCCATTACTTTCGTCGGATGCGACGCTCTATGAAATTGAAGGGGGCAACCATGCCCAATTTGGTATGTATGGAGCTCAAAAAGGAGACCTGCCTGCTGAGATACCAGCCAAAAGACAGCAAGAAATCATCGTACGTACCATCCATGAGTGGATCCAAAATTAATACTGATAATCTAAAAAAGCGGAACTTCCTCAGAAGTCCAGCTCTTTCCTTTTATTTCACTCGTATAGTCGATCCGACTTGGAGGTTTCTAGCATCTATTCCTGGGTTTAATTCGTACAAGTCATTTACAGTAACCCCTTCGTGGAGGCCGGCAATGCCATAAAGCGTATCGTACGGAGCGACCGTATGATAGTGGGTGCTCTCTGCCGGTGAAACGCGGACTTCCTGACCTGGCTGCAAGTTCCAAGGGTCGATGCCTGGATTTAATTCAAACAGTTCCGTGAGCGTCAGACCCTCATGAAGGTTTGCGATGCTGTACAACGTACTCCCCGGTGTGACAGTATGAAACTCTTCATTTGGATAATCATCTTCATTGAACGTTTCCTCTGTTTTCACCGTAATTCGAGAGCCAGGTTGAATGATATCTGCATCAATTCCTGGGTTCCACTTGAATAAATCATCAACGGACACATCATCATATTGTTCTGCAAGGCTCCAGAGCGTGTCCCCTTTTTCGAAAGTGACTTGATAAGTTTCCGCCGAAACAGTGGTTGCTCCAGCACCAAACGTCATCCCTAAAGCGAGTACAGGTGCCAAAATCTTCTTTTTGTTCATCCATGGACCCTCCTTAAGGTTAAAAATGCTTTCAGTAATTGTGTTTCGGTTTTTCTTGTCATCTAAACGTAATATTTTGAAAGAATTTAAAATACTATGAAAAAAGCCAGCACTCCTGCTGACTTTTAAACATTCATACTTATGAGCAGGGCTCCTATTTTATCAATGAAAGCCCCCGAACCCTCCATGGTTCCCTTGATTTCTAGAATGTTTACGTACTTTGTCCTTCTGAATTTCAGCTTCATCATAACGCTTTTCTACAGAATTCCGTTTTTGTTTATTCATTTCATCGCCGTGAAATTTGTTCCTGTTCCATCCGAAAGCATCGCGCAAATATCCGTACAATAGCGGCAAAGCCAACAATCCCACGAGGCCGAGAAAAACCCCCATGTGCGAAACCCTCCTTTTCGTCTTATTACAAGTACGTAACACCATCAGGTAAAGTTTCAATATTTTTCTAAATCAACAGATTCACTCTATGCCACATTAGGTTTACATTTCGGTTTTTGGGAGTTTTAAGAATGAGATGATTGGATCGAAGCCCACCTTCAGTGAAAGATTCAATCTACTCATCTTCCGGGTTAATGATCGCCAAGACTTGGTGATCTTCCCACTTTCCATTGATTTTCACATTCTTCTTCGCTACCCCTTCTTTGTGAAAACCCGCTTTTTCAAGCACACGAATGGAGGCTTTGTTGTGGGGCATGACCCCTGCTTCAATCCTATGTAATTGGAGATGGTCAAAAGCATACTTCTGTCGTATAGCCCCTCCCATTGTAATCCTTATCGAGAAAATAACCGATAAAAGCGCTCTGTAACGATCCTCGCATGACTTGAAAAAGGTGAACCGTTCCGATTAGTTGATCTGTCCCCTTCTGGAATATCCCGAAAAAGTAACCCGTGTCCTCCTCTGTCTCTTTATGAAGATTTTCCAACCGGTTGTTCTGCCCCTCAAGCGTATAGAAATCTTCCGCTCTCATCATTGAAAAATGTTCAAAGAAAGAACGATTTTTCTTTTCATAATGCAGCAATTGCTCAGCATCATCTCTTGTAAGTTCACTAATATAAATCGATTTCCCGTGTCTCACATTCCGTCCCCTCCCCCGGGTCCACCACGAAAGCCTTTTTCTCGTGCAACGGCTCGTTCTACTTCTTTTTCCTGCTCTGTTTTCCGAATAGGAGGCTCTCCTTTGCGCTTTTTGCTTTTTCTCCTGTCCATGAAAACCATAAAAGCAATGAACATGACAAGAAACAATCCCCATAAAATGTTCGCAAGCATCAAACCTCTCCTTTCCTGTGCTGATTTCAGAAAATTCATATCTCTTTCTATTATTTCAAAACCTATCCATCCCTTCAATAAATAGACGCCACCTCACCGGTGACGCCTCTGTCATTGGATGTTCTTTTTGTCTTTACTAAGCACATAAACCTCATATTCATCGCCTCTAATCGGAGCTGTTTTATCCCCGGTTTGGATGAAGAGGTCAATCTCTTCCCTTATTTCTTCAGCTATTTCCTTCGAGTTTTCATTTGAGCGATCAAGAGACGTTTTAATTTTAATTTGAAGTGGATACGGATGAAAAGAATAAGCAAATCCTGTCACTGGGTATTGTTCCGACTCCATCATTGCCTGGGCAATATCGTTCACTGCTCCCGTTTCTTCCCATCGTTTTTCCTGTTCCCTTGCTTTCTTCTCTACTTGACGAATATCAAGTTTTGGTTCTTCGTTATATTCCTGCCCCTCTTCCAACATGATGTCTTCTAAGAGACTTAACCTTGTTTCCGTTTCTGGAACGATGACATTGATATACACCCCTTGAGTCGGGTTCATTTGAACTTGGACCGGAAACATGAGCTCAAAATTTTCTTCTTGCAGTCGTGCTGTTAACTTTCCTTCCAGTTCCTTCGTATTTTTATGGAACTGTTCCATTTCCTCTTCGGTCACATCCGACTGGTACACTCTTTCTTCAAAAGGCTTCACAGAGACCTCATAATTATGGAAGCCATTATCTTCTAAATGATCCTCAACAATGGTTTGGATTTTCCGTTTCCCAACCTCTATCTCGATCAGTTCAACGATGACTTCCTTATCCTCCTTGCTGACCTGCATGTTTCCGATTCGATACCCCTCTTTTTCAATCGACTGGTTGGCCTCATTGAAGAACGTCTCCATCCGTACCATTCGATCTTCTTCCTGCTCGATAAACTGACTGATGTAAGGAATTTTTGCAACGACGTGCTCCATCGCGGGGGTAAACAATAATCCACCCAGCAAAAGCACGACGACCGCAGCGCCCATCCAAAAGCGCCTAGCCTTACTTTTCCGGCGATCTTCTGGACTTTGCAAACGTTCTAACACTTTCTTCTGGTGCTCTTCTTCGAGCTTCATCTGCTTGACCTTTTCAGGATACTTCCATCGGTTACTCAAAAGCCCCTCCTCCTTTCAACATTCTCTTCAAACTGTTCCTTGCCCTGTGCAGCCTTGTTTTGACCGTATTCACATTGACACCTAACAACTCAGCGACTTCCTCCACGGATAATTCTTCGTAATAATAAAAGATGATGACTTCTCTTAACTTCACGGAAAGCTTCAGCACTTTTTGAAAGAGCACCTGATTTTCCTCTTCTTTTAAAATCTGGTCACTAATACTGGTCGTTTCCTTTCCTTTTTCCATCTTCATCGGTTCAAATGGAATCAGATTTCGGAACGACCAGCTTCTGACGTGGTCTTTGCAATGATTGATCGTAATGCGGTACACCCAGGTTTTGTAACTCGATCGATGTTCAAATGTATGTAAATGTTGATAACAGCGGATGAATACATCCTGCGCCAAATCCTCAGCCAGCTGCTGGTCTTTGACATAAGTAAAAGCAATTCTTACGACCATGCCCCCGTAGGATTCCATCAAGTCGACTAGGATCTCTTTATCTGTACTCCGCTCTGTTTGTTCCCCGTTCATAAGCTCCCCCCCCCTTTGTCATTACCTTTGACGAAATGGTTCATCAAGAGGTTCCATAAAATTCTTATGTGCTCATCTGAAGTCTATTCTTTTTACATGCATGCGGAAATTTCTTACTATAAAACTTATAAGGAGTGATAAGGATGAAAGAACAAGCGTGGACGAAAGAAGACATCCCTTCCCTAAAAGGTCAAACAGTGATTGTAACAGGAGGGAACAGCGGTTTAGGATATGAATCTGTGAAAGTTCTTTCCAAGCGGGGAGCAACCGTCATTCTTGGCTCAAGGTCGATGGAACGGGGACAGGAAGCCTTTCTATCCATTCAAAAGGAAAACCCTAATGCAGACATTGATGTCATGGCTCTCGATTTAAGTGATTTGGAATCAGTAAAGGCATTTACAGATTCCTTTAAGGAAAAGTACGACAGACTGGATCTTCTCCTGAACAATGCTGGTGTGATGACCACCCCGTATGGGAAAACAAAAGATGGTTTTGAACAGCAGCTTGGCATCAATCACCTCGGGCATTTCGCACTGACAGGACAATTGTTCGAGACCTTAAAGAATACGGCAAACGCTAGAATCGTCAATATTTCAAGTAATGCCCATAAATCTGGAAAAGTGAATTTCGATAACCTCATGTTTGAGGGTGGAAAAGGGTACACACCGATGAAAGCCTATGCCCAGTCCAAGCTTGCCAATCTATTATTCACTCAAGAACTGCAACGAAGAATTGAAAAGGATGGTTTGGATATGATCGTAACCGCCGCCCATCCCGGCATAGCAAGCACCAATCTCATGAGGCACATTGAAGATAAATTCCTCTTCAAGATTCTCGGGCGTTTGCTTGCACCGATGACACAGGAGGCACAAGAAGGAGCGCTTCCCGGCCTAAGAGCTGCGACAGACCCGGGTGTACAAGGAGGAGAATATTTCGGTCCTGGAGGCAGATGGGAGATGAAAGGTGCTCCTGTCGCAGTCGCTCCAATCACGAAGTCGTACGATGTCATGGACGCCGATCAATTGTGGAAAGTATCCCAAGAGCTTACTGGAGTTAACTACCCTTTCAATAAGTAATAGTAGCTATTCACAGCTGAAGAGGCCACTCTCTTCAGCTTTTTTATTTGTTGAGAATACAGACTTTTAGTTGAATAAAATTCCTTTATTTGGAATAATCAGAGATATAAAGCTAAGAGAGGAGCATCAGAATGTCTAAGAAAAAGATATGGGGGCTTGCTTTTTCTATTAGTCTGCTATCTATGCTTACCATCTACGGACTCGCGATGGACTTTGAATTCTTGAAATATGAAGTCAATGACCAGAATCAATTGGTTATGTACGATGGCTTGAATGGACCGAATCCAATCATCAATTCTGATGTAAGCAAGGAACAGGAAAGCTTGTCTGTCTTAGGTGACTACATGAGCCAATTCAATCGTTGGTTCCTTGCAGGCATAATGATCGCTCCATTTTTTATTGCCTCTTATTATCTACTGTTCAGTGAGAAGTGGATGGGGGACCACCCGAAAAAAAAGAAGTACCTTTCTTGGACACTTTCCGCGAATGGAGTGGTCATCACCATTGCAGTCTTTATATGGGTCCATTACATCGAACTCGTGAATGATGCCTACCATAACGTCTTATTCTACATATACCCTTTGATGTAGACTGGCACGATGTCCTTCCTCATTCAACCCTGAGGAAATAGTTTTTCAATATGATTCGCCTCTTTTTGATAATGATTTAAATAAAGATGGAAGTCCTTCATAGGGCTTCCACCTTTTCCTTTTAACCCGTTAAAATATCTTCTTCCGGATGTTTCACAAGATCCGGGGACTGCTTGGCAAAAGCGAAAGCGAAGGTCAAAGGCCCCAATTTACCAATCAGCATGGTCCCAATGATGATCACCTTACCTACTAAACTCAGGTCTCCTGTTAATCCCATGGAAAGTCCGACAGTCCCAAAGGCAGAAACACTCTCAAACAAAATCATTAAGAACGGAGCATCTTCCGTCAAATTCAAAACAAATGTCGTAAAAATGACCACACACATGCCCGCAATGGTTAGAGCCAGAGCTTTGAGAATGATGTGGGAGGAAAGACTCCGGTGATAAATGGATGTATGCTGCCTATTCTTGAAAAAGGAAATCGTGGCAAGCAGAATCGCCATGGCCGTCGTCAGCTTGATCCCGCCAGCCGTGGAGGCACTCCCTCCACCAATAAACATGAGTGTAATCATATAGAACAAAGTGGATTCTTCCATCTGCCCGATATCTAAAGTATTAAAGCCAGCCGTACGCGGGGTCACCGCCTGAAAATAAGAGGCCTGAATTTTCCCCAGCGTCGAAAAATCAGCAATGGTGGCAGGATTATTGAATTCTAATAATAGAATAACTAAAAAACTTATGGTGTTCAGAACCAACGTACCTACAATCATCAACTTGGTTTGTAAGGCCAGACGATTGAACTCTTTCGTCCTCCACATATCAAAAACCACGGTGAACCCGATGCCGCCGATGATAAATAATAGTGTGATGACAATATTGACAGCAGGATCTATGACATATCCGGATAGACTATCAGACCAAATCGAAAACCCGGCGTTATTAAAGGCTGATATGGAATGAAACACACTTGCATAAATGCCTTGAAACCACCCATATTCAGGTACCCACCGGATCGACAAAAACACGACAGCGATACTTTCAACAATCAATGAGAAGATGAGCAAACGCTTCGCAAGCTTTACCACACCACCGATTGCCGATTGATTCAAGGCCTGTTTAATAATTAGCCGATGCTTCAACCCGATTTTCTTACCGACAGCGATATAGATCAAGACGGCAAATGTCATAATGCCAAGGCCCCCGAGTTGAATGAGCAGCATGATTACCACTTGTCCAAACATCGTAAAGGCTGTCGCCGTATCCAATACGATCAAACCGGTCACTGTCATCGCAGAAGTGGATGTAAAGAGCGCATCAATAAAACTTATACCGTTTGTTGTCGCGATAGGAAGCATGAGCAATCCAGCACCAACTAGGATGAGAACCACAAACGTCACAATTAAAATTTGAGGTGGAGACCATGAAGGACCTTTCATTTTCAGACCGCCATTTCTTCTATAGGATGATACTTATTGTATAGCGGCCCTCGCGTTTTATAAACATATTTTTTCAAGTTTTACATTTCACTTTTGTTTAAAAAGAACCTCATTGTCTCTATACACTTTTCACTTTAGGCTCGAACAGGCGATATGACATGAACCTGTTCATCATCTCCGCGACTGCGAAGGATCAGTGGACTCATTGTCCCGTTGTAAAAAAGCTGGATGTCCTCTCCTTTTGTGGCTCTTAATGCTTCTAACAAAAAAACGCTGTCGACATAAACATCCATGGCACCCTCACCTGAAGCTTTTATTAAAGGAATGTTTTCCTCAATCATGCCCACTTGTGGGGAAAAGGAAGAAATGTTCAGGTTTTTTTCCTTTGTTAAACGCAATTTAATTTGGTGGTTCCCACTATCTTTCGCAAACAAACCAGCTCTGTCCACACTATACATCAAACGATTCTTATCTATGACCAGTTCTGCCTTTGAAGATTTGGATAAGAGAGCTTCCATATTGGGGAAGGCTCCGTCAAGCAACTTTGAAATCAATGTCAATTCTCCCGATTCTACTTTGAATAGTTGGTCGGTGATGTGTATCTTCAAACATTCCTTTGTATTCTTAAAAAGTTTCATTAACTCTCTCAACGTTTTCATAGGAACCGTACACGAATGATCCGTCCCGCTATTTAGTCTTTTCTTAACAAAAGCTAATCGGTAAGAGTCCGTGGCAATTGCTTGCACCTGATTCCCGGAGAATTCCAAATGAATGCCCGTTAATACGGGACGACTTCCTTCTTTAGCTGCAGCAAAAAGCGTTTGGCGAACCAACTCCACCAAATCCATACTATTCATCGAAATGGAGCCATCCCATTCGACATCCGGGATACTGAGGTACTCTTCGGTTGAGAGTGCAGATAAGGAAGTTTTCACTCCCCCGGATTCCATCATCATACGTCCATTTACGATCTTCATATGTACAGGACCAGGCATTTTCTTTACTAAATCCTGAAAAAAATCAGCTGGTAATACACAAGCACCTGTTTCAACCGATTCAAACCCACCTTTATGGACGGGTATGACTTTCTTTATCATGAGCTCTCCGTCACACCCTACAAAAACAAGCTCCTTTTCCCTTACCTCCATCTTTATACCATTCAAGACAGGAAGCAGCGACTTTTTACCAAGAACAGCGGCTGTTTCAGAGACCGCTTCCTCCAACGTACTTTTATGTATTCGCAATTCCATGGAAATAACCCTCTCCCTTTCTACTCTTTACATTCGACGCGAACGTACGTTTGACCTTCTTTTATAAAAAAAGAACTCCCCATATTTATAGGCATTTCTTTTTAACCCTTACCCAACAATCGGTGTTGCGCGTTTGTTCTTTACATCTTCGATGACCTGTTGATGATCCTGAAATATGTAATCAGGAAGATTATCCAGCCCAAAGAAACGATTACTCAGGGACTCTTCATTCTCCTTCACCAACTCCCCTTCATAGGAACGGCAAATAAAACAAATTTCTACGATTGCAGCCTGGTCTCCATTTCCAAAGACTTTATGCTTATGAGGACCAGAGTAGATGCCGAAGAGTTCCATCTCGTTTAGAGCCAATCCTGTTTCTTCATAAACTTCTCGCCTTGCTGTATCCTGAACTGACTCATCTAATTCCATAAAACCCCCGGGTACCCCCCAGCTTTCTGAATCTGGCCGCAATTGCAGCAATAATTGGTTCTTTTCGTTAATAACGAGCGCTCCTGCAACGACCATCAGCACCTTCTCATGACCGACCATGGAACGCAAATGACGAATATAATCCATAGCTTTCTCCCTTTTCATGAAGATTCTCGTAATGCCCACTGCATCCCATCAACTTTCTGCATCCGTCCGGACACCCGATAATCATTCGTATTCAAGCGGAAATAATGACGGGCACCCGTATAAGTGGTGTACCAAAGGTTATTAATGATGATCATTTCTCTTGTTTTCTCATCCCTCTTAATTGGATGGAAGGAAGATCCAAACCGTTCATCTTTCCGTTCAATGACCCCAAGCCTGCCATCTTCATCTAACCACATCGCTAATATACCCTGCATCTCTTCCGCCCCCTTATTTACGTTTGAACAACTGTTAAGCGACCCTGTTCATCGACTGTAATGGTTCCTATGTTATGAACGACCAATTCAAGGGGATGAACCTCAGATACCTTATCTGAAAAAATCCACCGTCTTCCTGATTCAACGAGAAGGAGATAACAATCACTTCCATCATCTCCCATAAAATTCAGATATGCCCTGTGTATCGGATCGTTGTCTCTGGATGTTAAGCCGATGCGCTGTAATTCTTCACTAGCTTCTAAAACATGGCTCACAGTCAAACTCATTTCACTGATGTTCAAAAGTGTTTGCATACAAAATGGACCTGATTGACGTGGGGAATGCTCTCTAGCAATAAACTCCACAATGTTCCCCACTGGGTCACTGATATAAAAAGAACGGCCTCCAAGCCTCTCAAACACGATTTCATCCTTATCGGCTTCCGTATTCAGGAATACTTTCTCCCTCACCCAGTCCTTCGCTTCTTTAAACTGGTTGGAAGGAATATTGAATGCAAAGTGGTAAAAAGGCTCGCGCTCCTTTTTCTCATCCAAAAAACGAAGGACCCCGCTCCCCACTTTAATTGATAACTCCTCTCCTTCCTCTCGTTCGATTTCTGTGAAGCCTAACCATTCGATGTAAAAACCTCTGAGTGAATCGATCTTATTTGCCATCAAGGTTACAGATGCTATTTCCAAATCGCCCACCTTCCTTTTCTATACAACAAGGATAGCGAATATTCTCGATCATTCCCTCAGGTAGTGGAATGATTTCATCTACGACCTAAGATGGATAAGATTACTTGAGGTTGCTCTTATCGTGTTTCCCCTCAATCCAGCTCTTTCAGAAAAAGAAAACTTACATTTTCTTGAAACTTTTCCGAAAATGTTTCCGTAACCATATAGAAAGGAGGAACCATTATGTATTTCCCGTCCAAGAGAAACATTTATTACTCGATGATCATCTGGGGCTTGATCCTGTTCATTTTTTTCATCTATCTTTTCGGAGGAAGACCCATCGGTTTTCAAATCATTACCTACCGTGATCCTTTAGGTTATGTGATGTCCGGAGGTATGGTCGGTCTTTTGTTATGGATCTGGTTCCGTACAGGTTACACCGTTAAGGACGGACATCTGTTCATTCACTCTGGCCCGTTGCGAAAGCGGATTAACATCGAGGACATCAAAAAAATCAAGCCAACCAAAAGTCCGATGTCGGCTCCTGCTT
This sequence comes from Halobacillus litoralis, assembly GCF_009856415.1. Taxonomy (GTDB): domain Bacteria; phylum Bacillota; class Bacilli; order Bacillales; family Halobacillaceae; genus Halobacillus; species Halobacillus litoralis_C. Next base: position 224,098 of record NZ_WMEZ01000003.1, read on the forward strand.
TATCGTTTAGAAAACTCGAAATCCTTTACGGTAAATTTATGTTTACGTTGATTTCCCCAAAAGATGAACAAAAGTTCCTCCAAGTCTTGGAGAAAGAAAACCCTCATATCAAAATTGACCCAAGACTGCTGCAGGAGAAAAATTAAAGGAACAAAAGCGACCTCTCCTTTCCAGAAGACTTCGGGAAGCAACAGGCACAAGCACGTTCACGATCAGTATGAACTCAGAAAAAATAGGAGGCACCGATGGTTATTCATCCTGCAGCTGGATCGGTGTATATCCTGGATAGGTGATCGAAATAAACCATCCAGTCCATGAAACGATCGTGTTAAGCTCGGCACCTGCCAGGCTGGCGATGAGGTGTCCAACAGGGACAAACAGCATCCACGCATACATGATACTGACAAGGTTCATCGTACATTTACATTCATCCTAACGAGAGGTCCACAAGCTTGCTATATGTATTCGGCAGTTTTTCCTCATAAACTCTTATCTGATCTACCTCAAATGCTGGAAAAGGACGAAATTCCTTATCTGCAGCCGCAGCCATATCGACCAAATCTTGTTTAGACAAACCATGGCTCGTCTTGGCCAGTGTCAAATGAGGGACGAAATGATCAAGCTCAAAATAAGCGTCAATTTGTTCGCGTGTCGGGGCAGCGACTTGTACCATTTGTTTATGTAACCCATAAAGTTTATCCGATCGCACACTCAAATAAAGCACATCGTCACCGAAAAAAGCGGGTGCGCCTAGTTGAATCCGGAAAGGTTTCAGTTTCCGGCACGTTTCTCTCACTTCATTCAACCAATGTCGGTCTGGAGTCAAACCTCGTTGAGCCTTCAGCGTGACATGTGGCTCTACGACTTCTGTGATCGTATTTCCGCTCCATTTTTTCTGAAAGTGAATGACCTTTTCTTTGAAACCTTCAGGTGGTATCAGACCGATGAAATGCTGCATTTCCCTCCCCCTTACCAGGTATATATTTATATCGCGACACAAACGGCGCCCCCATCAAGCCTATGATAAACAGACCTAAACCTCCCAGGATATTCAATGAATGATTTTCAAAAGGATATATAAGTGAACTAAAAACCACTAAAGGAACCACGGTAATCAGGGAAAACAAAAAACGATCGATGAAATAGACCTTATGTCTGCAACCACAATTTTCACAAGAGGCTTTAGAAAAGAAAAGGTTCGTAGCCAAAACCTGCACCCACCGAAAAGATTGGTTACAACAATTACATGGCGTCACGGTCCCCACCTCCTTTTTTTACTTACGATAAAGTGACCTCCGAAGTTTCAACAATTGGAAAACACTAAAGAAACAGTCACCCTATTCATTGATCCACATTCAACCGCCAATCCTGCTTCCTTCAACCACTTTTTCAGATGATAGATTCTTCCACTCTTTTAATTGCATGGCCGGGTGATTCTATACGTTATCCAAACATCCACCCTTTGCTTCGGCTCTTTTATTAAATCAACCTCAACCGTCTTCCATATTCCAATAACCCTAAATAAGGGTCCCCACCTATGCCTAGTTGGTGACAAAAAGCCGCTTCCGTTTTGATTCCTTTTCTTTTCAATGCCAAAATTTCCGTCTTCAACCCCGGAGTGGTTCGTAACAGTTTATATGATCATATGTAAGTACGCATGTTGTTCATGTACCGGCTGCGGTTGCGCGAACACTTCAAACTCAAACCCCTTATATAAGAAATTTGCTTTCATAACCTCCCGCTCCCGGATGGTTTTTCTTTGCAACCGGAACCCTTCCATTTGCTCATAATCTTTAATCAAACGCTGCTCCAAGCTAGGAAGGTCATAGACTTCCATAATAATATCCAAATCCGAATTCTCTACGTCTATACCGATGGGAATGGTGCCACAAAGAACAGGATGAAAGGATAGATAGTTTTTTATAATCCCCAAATCCTCCATCACTTCATAAGCCCTCCGCTGCTTTCTACTCCCATTTTCCATTCGTTTATAAAGGGTATTCATACATCCCTATCCTACTTTCAAATCACCTGAGCTCGTCTCAGCTGTTAATTGGAACTCACCTTCTGCTTTCGTGCCCCGCACTTTATTTTCGTTTCTCACTTCATAATGAAGGCCCGTCCAATGGATCTGCGCTTCTCCCGAATTCGATTGATAAACGAGTTTACAAGAATCCGGTTCTTCCTCATAGAAAAAGCGGATGTCCCCGCTTGAAGTAGAAACTGCCACATCCCCAAGCATCTTTGTTGCGTGGATGCGGATTTCCCCCTACGAGGAACCGAACACACCTGTCCCGAAATCAAACTTTTCCCCAAACACTTCCCCACTGCTTGTATGAATGTCGGTATTTCGGCTTTGAACATTTTTCAGTAAAACATCACCACTGGACGTTTGAATCTGCAAATTCTCATGAATCATATCTGCGATCGTCACATCCCCGGAACTTGCGGTAAGCGTGGAATGATGAATAGCTAAACCTTCGACATCGATGTCACCGGAGGACGTTTCTACCATGAAAGACCCTATAGTTTTCACAGGAGCTTCTATTAAAAGTTTCATATCTTTTCGCATTTGAATGCCGACCCGCGTCTTTTCCTCCGTCACTCTCAATGTCAGGTTATTCCCTTTTTGCTCATGGGAGAGGGTAAAATGATCCTTGTCCTTCTCATAAACGTTCCCAGATAAAGTGAGACGCCACTCCTCACCTTCCACTTTCACAACTTCCACATCCACAGACGTCGACTCCACTTGCAGGTTCTTGATTTCCTCAGTAAATCTTTCCTGTTTATGTAGGTGATGGGTCTTTCCTCCATTGGAGCGCTGATAAAGAAGCGCTACACCAACAGTGGCAATCATTAAAATCAGTATAATTTCCATAAATGTTTCTCCTTTATCTATCAGAATGGACTGTTCCCCCTCCTAAAAATTCGACAAAAGTTTCCAATTCCCTTTCAATGGCAGTAAAAATCCCTGGTCCATAACGACCAGGGGTTCATATTTTATCAGCTTTTACTTGCTTGACGTGTGTTGTTTCAACATCCCCTAATTCAGGTTTAATGTCCTTTAACTCGAGGTCAATATCCTCTATCGCCTAAATACACGCTCTTTCACCCTCATCATCCGAACACGGTTATATCTTTGCACAATAATAAAAGGAAGATTGAACAAAATCGCATAGGCTACCATGATCCAGCCGGCCCACGGCGGGTTGAACAAAAAGAAAAAAGGAGCCGCGAACATCTGGAGCCAATGAGAAAGCTCCGAACGATTCGTCTGCTTTTCAAAGAGATCCCATTGCGAAGGGTTGCGCAAATGTGCTGCTGTTTTCCCTTTCCTAAACCACCTTCTTGCTTCAGGAATTCGGTCTTTCCACTTTTTCACACCTAGCCGTTCATAAATCTTCGCCCGCGTTTCCCATCTTTTCACACGATATAACCCGGCGAAGGCCTTCACAAATGCCTCCGGAGCAAGAGATACAAAACTACTCACACCAAGATGGATGCACAGCCAGGCGACTACATTGACAACCATTAAGAGGAACTCCTTTTTTTATCAACAATCGAACGTCCTTTCCATGTGGTTTGCCGCACGAAAAAGGTCTTCCACAAGGAATATGCAAAAACAAACACGAAAAAGAAGAAGTGTAGCGGAAACAACAGGGAATCATACCATTTGAAGTTTCCGATCCCGCCCCAACTCCTATGCATCAGTATAGCTAAGGCTACATACCCCACATCGCCCCACACCCCAAGGACAGGCAGGTTGATCAAAAAAGACAAGACAGCGGTGAGCCAAACAACGTTTGCAAACGTCATGATTGGAGACGCTGTCTTAGCCCCTGTTGAAAAGCTTTTGGCCCAGCCCTCCACCACTTGTTTCAGGTCAGAGTCATACATCCGCATATTTAATACACCACGGCCGCTATAGGCTTTCGTTTTTAACCCCTTGGAAGCTGCTAATCTAGTAAAGGCCAGGTGCTCAACAATCTCTTCCCGGATCGTTTCGTGACCTCCAAGCTTCCAATAGGTATCAGCAGCTATGACAAGACAGGGACCGAAACCTCCCTGGGTCCCGAGTCTTTCTTTAAACACAGTCGTTAAACCAGAGGAAGCCATAACAACCAGATGAAAAACGCCGGATAACTTTTCCCAAAACGAGCGCATTTCATGAAAAGGATGAACGGTGAGGACGGAACCTTCGCCGTCAAAAACATCCACCAGACGATCGGTCCCTCCATCAGAAAACCATGTGTCTGCATCCAAGAACACGAACGTCTTACCGTTCGCTGCTTTGGCTCCGTTATAGCAGGCCCATGACTTTCCCATCCAACCAGGAGGTAAAGGCGGGTTGTCCACCACTTTCACGCCAAAACTCTCCGCAGCAACCCACGTCCCATCTTCTGAATCATCGTCGACGACAATGATTTCCCGTTGTGGATCCTCAGACACTATAGTCGGCAGCAGACGTTTCAAGTTTTCTGCTTCATTCCGAGCTGGAATGATCAATGTGTACATCTCTGTATTCTTACGTTTTCTTTTAGGAAACGATAATTTGTGCCAAAAAAGGAGCAGGGTTGACAAAACTGCCAGGATCATCCCCCACATTCAGGCCACCTCCCTATGTACTTCCATTGTCGCCTCAGGAACTCTTGATTATACAAGGACAAGACCGGGTACAATGGTTATTAAAAAAAGAGGGTTCAATGATGCTTAAATTATGGATGGCACGATTACTGCGACTTTTCCCCAATCAGGCAGAAAGAAACCTGATGGTCCCGTTTCGATATGTACATAAGAAAGTAGACTTGATTGTCGATACCGGAGTCAAACCGACATCCATCAGCTTGTATTATCCGGATGCACCTGATGGAAAGCGACTCCCCGTTTATATGAACATGCACGGAGGCGCCTTCATTATGAATGAAAAAAGAATGGACGACCCCTACTGCCGTTTTCTTGCGAATGAAACGGGAGCTGTAATCGTCAATGTCGACTATGCCAAAGCGCCCGAGTATCCGTTTCCAAAACCAGTCGAACAGTGTTACGAAATCTACCAATGGCTCCAATCCCATGCTGAAGAACTCCATCTCGATCGCGACTACATGATGGTCGGCGGGCAGAGTTCAGGCGGGAACATGGCTGCGGCACTCTGCCTTCTATTGAAAGAGCGCTCCGAACGACAGCCGCTTCTGCAAGTGCTCTCCTATCCGATGCTCGACTTCGTCACCCCGCACGGTGATAAACCGGAGCCGGATAAATGGCGGGCGAAGTACCCGGAGGCCGCCCATTTTCTCAACTACTGTTATGTCCCAGAAAAAAACCAGGCCGAGCACCCGCTCGCTTCCCCTGTGAAAGCAGAAAACGTCGAAGGATTGGCGCGAGCGCTTTTCATCATACCTGAATATGATGCTTTTACTATGGAAGGAAAAGCCTACGCGGATAAGTTGAAACAAGCGGGTGTCGATGTAGACGTTCACGTTTTTGAGGGATGCTCACACGCATTCACCCACCAGGGGCCACAGGATCAAGCAGAGGAAGCTTGGCGTATGATTGCTAAAACAATAGGCCAGGTCACAGAATCGTAACAAAACCAGACCGATTATCCTTTGCCACCCCCTGCTTTTTGACTTATAATGACGGTTAGTGTCGTATTGAGTTTTATTAAAGCAGGTGATCCCTTGTTAGAATATAAAGTGTTAGGCTCCGACCCGTCCAAGGAGTATGTCATCTTTCTCCATGGCATCGGTGGAAGCGTCAACATCTTTTTCCCGCAAATGAAAGCTTTCCGCAAGTCTTTTAATATCATCGTCGTAAATTTACCCGGTCACAAAAATTCACCGAGTCTGTCCAGTTATAAAGAGAAGTTTTCCTTTGATACTGTGACAGACGAAGTCCTTGGTGTCCTTGATGACCTCGGGGTGGAAAAAGCCCACTTCGTAGGAATTTCTCTAGGTTCCGTCGTCATCCAACACGTATTGTCCACCGCCTCTCACCGCGTCCAGACCGCCGTGTTAGGGGGAGCTATTACTAGAATCAACCTTTTAGCAAAATTCCTTCTTGTTTTGGGGACGATGCTTAAAAATGTCACCCCGCACTTGTATTTGTATTCGTTGTGCGCGCGCATTTTGATGCCGAGGAAAAACCATAAAGAGTCTAGAGACGCCTTCATCCATGAAGCTTCCCAGATGAAAAGAGAAGATTTCTTAGGCTGGTATAACATCGTCTACTCGGTTCCGGACACGTTTACACACGTGAATGAGAACGCTGCTTCCGTACCCAAGTTATACATCACAGGCGAAGGCGACCACATGTTCAGAGATGATGTGATGAAAGATACCCAGCACATGCCCAACACCTCTTTCCTCCTTTTATCGGAAAGCGGCCATGTCGTGAACTTAGATAAAACCGAATCGTTTAACAAACTGGCCATTTCCTTCATTCAGTCGGAAGGTCAGATGGATTTGACGGACGTCACTGAAGAAGTCATCAACTCCAACCATTAGAAAAGCGCCGGCAGATTGCCCGGCGCTTTCTTTTTTATTTTGACTCCCAACTCTTAATCACACGAATTGCCCAATACAAAACAATCCAGGGAAGGACGAATTTTGTCACCCATTCCACAATCGCCATCAGGGTGAGGAAAATAAAATAAGGATTTACTCCAAATTGCGGGAGCGTAAAATAAAGGACGAGGATGAAAGCCAAACCAATTATCAAATCTTTCCTTGCTATTTTCCATCTTCCTATTTGCATTCTCTCAAACCTCATTCCCGGCTTAAATGTTCTTCCAATATCTTAATGACGTGTACGTTTCTGCTTCCTTACTTCCATATCCTCTTTGACTATGAGAGAATTCAAACCCTTTTGCTTCATAGAAAGGAATGCCCTGTTCATTGCCTTCCTGTACAGAAACCCATAGCTTCTTCGCTCCGTACTCCTCTTTTTGCTGTTTCACAAAAGCTTCCAGCAGCTTTGTCCCGATCCCCTCCTTTTTTCTGGATGGATCAAGGTACATGACATAAAGCTCACATGCCTCTTCATCGATCATCCCGCCACCACAAGCGCCGACAACCTTCTCCCCGTCTACAGCGACGATATATCCGCCCCATTCTTTCCCTGTATATGTGACCTCATCCATAATCCTTTCCTGTGTGTAAAACTGTTGGATAATTTGCTCTATGTAATCCGCGGGATATAACTCCGCATATGTCGTACGGTTACCCTCTGAACAGACACGCACAATCCCTTCAACATGAGGCGGTTCTGCTTTTAAGATTTCCACGATATCTTATCTCCTTTCTACTCTTTTTATAGCTCTATGGAATCGTGTTTTCACTGATTTATTTAAAAAGCCCAATCTCTCCAAATAAAAATTGAGTGATTGAGCTTTCATTCATTTCATTCCATGCTGGGTGGTTTGATATACAGCCACAAGGTATTCATAAATGAATTCTCAAAAGAGGGTGACTGTCGTTTGAATTACATCCTCTACTTCCATTATACCGCCAATAAAAAAAGATTTACAGACTACTTTTTCCGTCTTTCACCTCCTATACTGTTACATACAAATCTAAATACGAGGTGTTTCCTTATGAATGAAAAAAAAGATGTCATCGATCGCGGTCCTTTCTTTCATGGTACGAAAGCAGACTTGAAAATCGGAGACCTATTAAAGCCGCAGCACTTATCCAATTACCAGGACAAAAAATCCAACTATATCTACTTTACTGCCACATTGGATGCGGCTAAATGGGGGGCTGAATTAGCGAAGTCTACCTCTCAAGAGAGAATTTACATTGTAGAACCATTAGGGGAGTTTGAAAATGATCCGAATGTGACGGAAAAAAATTCCCCGGAAACCCAACACGTTCTTATCGATCAAAAACACCTTTGAAAATAACAGCGGAGTTAAAAACATGGGAACGACATTCCGAAGAAGAAATAAACAAAATGCTTACCTTCTTACAAAAGTTACGTGAACAAGGAAAAGATGTGATCTACGATTAATTTTTAACACCTATAAAGTTAAAACCCATTCATGAATTCGTAAAATGAATAAACTCCCCACAAAATAGAATTCACCATGAAAATTCATGGTTTACTTAAAACTTGAAGAGACCCTCGATCTAGAGGGGCTCTCCACGCTCCCCCCCCCACATTCACCCATTATCGTCTCTTACATTCCTAAGAGGTGCTTTTGAGTTCTGCCTCTTCTTTGAAATAGTCGGATTTGCTTGGCATAAGGACCAACTTGACCTGCCAAAAGCTCAGCACCAGCATGAACATCGAAGCAGCTATGATACTGTATCGAACCGGAATGATCTCACCTGTAAAACCAATCAATAAAATAAAGATAACCTGAAGAACACTTTGAAAGATTCCGTAGATGCTTGAGATCCTGCCCATCATTCTTACCGGAACGTTATTTTGATAAAAAGTCATGAATCCAGTACTAGAAAAGGAGTTAAAAAATCCTAAGATCATAAATCCAGTGGCTACGGTCCAGAATGAAACGGAGAAAGCATAGACTAAATAGCCCACCGATACCAGCAAATATCCACTGGCCATTAAAGCTTTGATCGACAACTTTTCAGCCACAAGCGACACAGTGGCTGCTCCTAAAATAGAACCTACTCCTGTCAGACTTATGAGTAAGCCGTAGTCTGTCTCAGATAAATGTAATACCTGTTGAGTAAAGACAACCTCCTGAGCATCCATGCCAAGGGCAACAATCATAAAAAATTGAGCTAAGAAGTACACTTTTACGATGAAGAGGTTGCTCTGACTGAATCGAAACACTTCTTTCCAATCGCTTTTTAACATGTTCACACTAAATTTATGTACGGTTTGATCAGCTTCCGTATCCACGTTTGGTAGCAAAAACACCATGATACCAGAAACAACAAAAGAAAATGCGTTGATCCAAATGGATAGATGTACAGAGGTAATAAGCAGCAGGGCACCAGAAATAGCCGGGCCGATCAAAAAGGCGCTTGAAGTAATCAAACTTCTAAACGAGTTAAATTGTTTTCGTCCCTTCTCAGGAACAACCTTTGTAATATAGGTAAGGGCTGCAGGTTCAAAGAACGCTTTTGAAATGGAGAGGAAAAATAGACATACATAGATAGGCCATATCGAGTTGAAGAAAGGAATGATCGCAACCAGAGCTGCACGAATGAGGTCTGTGCCTATCATGATTCTTCGAATGTTCACACGGTCGATCATACTCCCAGACCAAAATTTCGTGACTATCGAAGCGATCGGACCGATCATCCATAATCCAGCTACTGCAGCAGCTGACCCTGTGAGTTGTAAAACTAGGACATTTATGGCAACAAGATAAATAAAGTCCCCTAAAGTAGAGATGCCCAATCCAAACAGTAGCAAAAACGAATTCTTCTTTTGGGAGAAGCTTGGTTGACGAATAATAACACCCCATTTAAGAATCCTTTCTACAAAAATTGGAAATCACCTTTGGATATCAAGAGGTGTCACAAAACTTTCATAACTAAAAAAAGAAACCTCAGTCAAGCAGGCTCCCATCTTCTTGGTCTAAACGTAGTTACCCTAATAAATTCCACATTATTTTATTTTTTACTTGAATAATGGGTGAAGCACCTGCTAAAATTAGGGAACATTTGTTAATAATTACCACAAACGCAATAACTCCCTTCTTATCATCGATATTAGAATCAGCTTTCACTTTTTTCATGATCCTCTGACCGCTCAGTTCCATATCCTATTAAACTATCATTTCCGGTTGAAATTGAACGATCCATAAAAGGCACGCCCTGTCATGCCTTCTAAAAAAACATTTGAAAAGCAACGAACTGAAAAAGTTTCGGCTCTTGAACTTCCGTCATTATGAAGCCCTTTAAATTCTAATAAAGGGTTTAAAGTTGCATCATCACTTTTTTTTAGGAGGCATATATAAGATGAGATCTGTAGGTGTAAGCTTAGTTATTCTTGCAGCTATCTGTTGGGGCGTTAGTGGGGGAATTGCCGATACTTTAATGAATAAGGGCTGGGATCCTATTGTGATCTCCCTTTATCGAGGGGCTGTTGGATTTGTGTGTTTTTTTGTATGGTTTCTTTTAAGCATGAAACAAAATTGGAGCTCTTCTAGCAAATTGTACATATGGTCCTTATTGGCTGGTGCAGGTGTTGCTGGGAACTTCACTTTTTATTTTCTTACAATCCAGGCTTCAAGCGTGGCTGTTGCTTCTACTTTAATGTACACGGCACCGGTTTTCGTCCTTGTCATCTCATTTTTATTACGAATCGAACGTTCGACTTGGTTTAAATGGGGGTGTATATTGGGAGTACTAATGGGGATTATCCTCCTTACAGGTGCTTACAACACCGATTCGATATCCGTGGGTATTTTAGGGGTGGCCTCCGGGCTTGCTGCCGGCCTTTCCTATGCATTATTTATCTTCGGATTTAAAAACGCCTCTTCCATCGGAAAGCCACAAACCACTTTAACCACCGCATTTTTTTCATTTTGTCTTATCCTTCTGCTTTTCGCGGACATGGGAGAAGTCGCTAGGGTAATGACCTCAAACGACATAGGCTGGTTTCTTTTATTGGGGATTTTAGGGGCAGGAATTTCGTTCATATTGTATGTCATTGGCATTCAGTGGACGGCTCCAACGACAGCTTCGATGGTCGCTATGGTTGAGCCCGTAACCGCTTCATTATTTGGCTTTCTGCTTATCGGAGACCATTTGACCATCATTCAACTTTTTGGAATGGTGCTCATCCTGTTTACAGTTGTCGTGCTTAGTTTAAGAAAGCCTCCTCAACCTTCAGAGGAAAAAATAGCGGTAAATCAATATTAAATTATGCCACCCTATCATAAGATGAACGGTTGTTATTTAATTGTCAAGCTGTTCATAGACTAGCTTATCTATATTTATAGGGGGCAGGGTTCTATGCATAATGTATTACTGTTCTGCGACCCAGGGATTGATGATTCACTAGCCATCATGTACGCACTTTTAAATCCAAAAATAAATGTGGTCGGTATTGTTTCAAGTTATGGGAACGTTCCTCAGAAACAAGCCATTCAGAATGTATCGTACCTCTTAAAGCTGGCTGGGAGAGAAGATATCCCTATCATCGGCGGCGCAAAAAGTCCACTCAGTGGGGAAATCGCTGTGTTTTATCCGGAAATCCATGGGGAAGAAGGACTTGGACCCATACGCCCTCCGGAGACAATAGAAGGAGAAGTCGTAAATTTCGATGAGATCTTTAAAATTATCGATTCATACGCAGACAATCTAGTCATTCTGGATGTAGGAAGGTCTACATCTTTGGCGATTGCTTTTTTATTGGGAGGCCAAGAGAAATTACGAAAGGTAAAGGCCATTTATTGTATGGGAGGCGCCTTTTTAGTACCTGGGAACGTTACCCCTGTTGCAGAAGCTAACTTTCATGGTGACGCAATCGCTGCCAACCTCGTTTTAAACAAATTAAATCATATCTATATCACTCCATTAAACGTAACAAACCATGCCGTCATTACGCCCGAAACCATCCAGAAAATCACTTCTCAGTCTTTTAATGCTTTCACCCATCTTATCAAGCCGATCTTTGATTACTACACCACGGCTTATAAGAAGTTGAACCCGGGCCTTTCGGGCAGTCCTTTGCATGATGTATTCACTGTGTTTGCCTTAGTCAACCCAGAACAAGTCCGGTATATCGAACGCCAGGCTTCTGTATCCATAAACTTTGATAATACAAAAGGTGAAAGTATAGCCGACTTCAGGGCGAATTCCAGTGAACAAGCGACAGAGAATACAGATCATATCGCCATATCGTTCAACTACAAGGCGTTTGTAAAAGATTTTGTCACGGTGATGACTACTCGATATATATAAAACGGTTATAACCTTTTAAAATGATCAACCTCTTTCCTTCTGCCATCAAGTCCCAAGTATTAATGCTTATACATAAGGACAGGGCCCCTCTGCATATCTTCATAAAAAAGCGCAAAAAGGAGGGGCGAAATGATCATTCATGCTGTAGAAAACGGTGACTCCCTATGGAGGATCGCTCAGCGATATGGAGCCGATATCAATCAAATCATCCTTTTGAACCAACTGAACAATCCAGATGTGGTCGTGATCGGTCAGGCGCTCGTCATCCCTGAGCCAAATAAAGAATATGTCGTCCAGCCGGGAGATAATCTCTGGAACATCGCGAACCGCTATGGTGTCCGTGTTCAGGACCTTGCTGAGAAAAACAACATCGCGAATCCGGCACTCATTTTTGTGGGCCAAATGCTCCTTATTCCTTTTACAAATTATACGGTTCAGGCAGGAGACAGCCTTTGGAAAATCGCTAACCAGTTCGGCGTGTCTGTTTCGGAAATTGCTGAAGCGAACGGCATTGAGAATCCAGCCGTCATTTCTGTCGGTATGACACTCGCCATCCCTTCCCCTCTTCGTCCTGTGAAGGAAATCAACGCTTACATTACGAGAACGAATGCAGAAGGCGCGAGGGAAGTGAACACCCTTGGCAGCCATTTCACCTTCCTCTCTCCTTTCACACGGACTATCCAAACAGATGGAAACCTGACCGATTTGGATGACGCAGCGGTTTTACAGGCGGCGGCAGCTCAAAACATTGCTCCATTGCTGGTGGTCACCAACTTCGTCGGAGGCAGCTTTGATTCGGATCTAGCCGCCACCTTTTTACGAAACCCTGGGATTCAGGATACCTTCATCAACAACCTTTTGGGACAGATGCGTTCAAAGGGTTATTCAGGAGTAAACTTCGACTTCGAATATGTGTACCCGGAAGATAAGGAAAACTACAACGCTTTTCTCAGAAAAGTCGTCAGTCGTCTGCGTCCCGAAGGCTTCAGCGTCTCCACTGCCCTCGCACCAAAAGTACGCGAAGATCAGCAGGGACTGCTTTATGAAGCTCATGATTATGAAGCGCATGGAGACATTGTTGATTTTGTTGTGCTCATGACGTATGAATGGGGATGGTCCGGAGGAAGGCCATGGGCCATCGCACCGATCAACAAGGTACGTGAAGTGCTGGATTATGCCGTCACCGTCATATCTCGCGATAAAATTTTAATGGGGATGCCTCTTTATGGACGGGAATGGGAAATTCCATGGGTGCAGGGCACATATGCTCGAACGGTCAATCCTCAGGAAGCGATTCAACTCGCTGCAACCTACGGCGTTCCTATCCAATACAATGAAGAATACCAATCTCCTTTTTTTCGATATACCGATGAAAATGGGCAGCAACATGAAGTCTGGTTTGAAGACGCAAGAAGTGTGCAGGCTAAATACGATACGATTGAAGAGTACGGTCTGAGAGGTGCAAGCTACTGGGTGTTGGGCAGTCCCTTCCCACAAAATTGGCCGGTCCTTCAGCGTAATTTCAAAGTGAAGAAAATGTGAGGCCTCCTTTCCTTGGGAGGTCTTCTTTTATTCTAGTATTTTTAAAGTGAACCCGCCTGCTTCTACTTTCCTCCTCTCTCCCTCTACTTCTACGATATAAATGAACGGTTCATCTGTGGGATGGATCTCTTCCACTTTTTGATTTCTTTCTTTAAAAAAGAAGCGGATCTCTTGTTCATCCTCCGGGTCGACCTTTGAAGTCTCTTCCACTGCCTGTTCATATGTAAAATTAACCTCTGCAGCTTCATGCTCATGGCTTTGATCATAAATGCCCTGCAGCAAATGGATGACTTCTGCAAAACCTAAGAACAAAATTCCTGTGACGAGGCTGCTGATTAAAACAGTCAATCCTTGAACTCCTGCACCGAAGCTTTGACCAAGAATAATCACAAAGAACGAAAACGTCCCGAGGACCATGATCCCAAACGCACAGTAAGTCAAAAGCTTTGCAATCCTATTCGATCTTTCCAATGGTTTTTCTCTCCTTAATATCCTCTTTTTTGAATGGTCCACCAAGCTCTTTTTCACGATTACATTCTGTCTTTAACCTAAAAACAACCTTCGTGTGTATCCCTATGATGCCTCCTAAATGTTATGATTCACCCACCAATAAAGGCAGACAGGTGTAAGACAATCAAGATGGGCTTTTTCCCTTAATCAGATAAACATAGTCGAAACATAAAAGCCTACAGGGATGGTTAACCACAACGTAACGTTGGTCAGCACAATGTCCATATAGGTGACGCTTCCCCACCCTTTTTTCAAAAAATACCGCCAAACCAAAAAAGCGCCGGCTCCCCATACAGGAAGAAGCAGAAAAAAATCCGTTTCTCCAATGATTGCATCCGTGCGCCCCACTACCAACGGTCCGCTTGCAAAATGATAAGCCAGCCACAAAGCAAACAAACCGCTTCCCACGATGTTTCCAATAACAAGAAAAGACTTCAAAGCTTCCCCTCCTTTTTGTAAAACTTTTATAACCTAGAAGTCTATGCCCTTCCTTGTTCTTCCTCTACCGTGTACAGCCCACCATTCCAAGAGGTCCTGACTACGAAATCATGGGACAAAATTATGTAATAAGAGTGTTTCACTCTCGTGAACTAGTTCAACGTATTGAGTCCCGACCCGGAACGCTGCAAAAGCATATAAAGATATGGCTGCACCGACCATCACAGGCTTCCATTTATCAGGAATTTTTATTAACCCTTCCAGAGATACTTTCCATACCCTGGATAACCATCCCACCACGATGGAGTACACAAGCGTTAGAAAAAGAAGAACACTTGCAGCAAACGTCTTCTTAAAATTACTTTCTAAAATAAGGATTTCCACCTCTTCTTTTGAAGTGATCCCTTGAATAGGAAACTCATCGACGACATTCCCCCTCCGATCGTACCTCTCTACCATACGCTCGTCCTCAATTAGTCCAACGCCAAGAGGAACAGCATAATCCCCAACCGAAAGAAACATATGAATCCCCAAAATCATTGGCATCACAATAAGAGGAGAAAACCGTAACCACGTCTTCTTCACAATGATCCCCCTTTTACTCTTTCTTCTCAGCGAGCAGTTCCCTGATTTCTTTTAAATGTTCGATTTGCTCCTCTTGTTTATCTGTCACCCGTTTCGTCACTTTTTCCAACGTCTTCGTTATTGACCATAAGGAAAGAATGATAACGATACTTATGAAAACAGCCACTTGTACAACCCCCTTCCATTACTTTACGGTGCGAAATTAAATTAGTTTCATAGGAGAAGAGACTTTTTTGCTATCATGGAGTTCTAGTAAAGAATAGCTCAAAAGAAAAGGATCTTATGAACAAAAAGAAGCACTCGTCATTCCCTTAATCCTTAAACTCGTATTGATCGAATAAAACGTTTAGGATACTCGTATTGAAAATGTTTCTTTAGTTTCTTTTGTGTTCAGTATAGATGCTTTCATTAGGTGACTAGGAAAGGGCATTATTTACGATACTATATATAGCACATGTTGAGTCATCCATACGATACTCGCACCTATGTATATAGTTAAGGAGATTATAAGAACATGAATTTTGATCAATTAAAATATATCTTAGAAGTTTCAAAAGAAAGATCTTTAACAAAAGCGGCAAAAAATTTACACGTGTCAACACCAGCCATTAGTAAGGCCATCACTCAGCTTGAGAAAGAGTTTGGCATCACGATTTTCAACCGTACTCGTCAAGGGACAATTCCCACCTTAGAAGGCAAAAAGTTAATAAAAGGTAGTATGGACATTCTCAAGAAAACGGAAGATCTCTATAAAGAATTTCATCCAAATCAGTCGAAACCTTTGAAGATAGGATGCGGACCAGCATTAACCTATGTAATTTACGATGCATTTCTACTTTTCAATAAAGAAAACCCTGATATTGAGGTGGAAATCGTTGAAATGGATAAAGACGATATTCTGAAAGCACTCAAAGATAATGAAATATCTATAGGATTCTCCCAGTATGACCCAGAAGAGTTCCAGCGATCAGATATTACAGAATCGATTGATTATGATTTCCTTTTCAACGGTTATACATGTGTTTGTGTTAGTAAGCACTCTCCCCTTTATCACAAGGACCGCTTAACCGTTGAAGATATAAGAAATGAAAAATTCGTTCTCTATAATTCAGAACGTGTAAAAGCGATTAATGAATTGTACGTATCCAACATGAATCTTCTCTTCACTTCCAATAATATTGAAGTGTTAAGATCGGCGGTGCTGAATGGACATGCTATTGTGATTGTACATAACCTTACCTTTGTGAGACATCCGGATGTTTTGAATGGAAATCTCAGGGTCATACCTCTAGAAAAAACAGGTTTAGAAAGTTACAGTTTCTGGGGAGTGCGCTCCAAAAAAAGCGAGGTCTCACCCGAAGCAAAAGAATTTCAATTAAAAGTACTTCAGGCATGCCGTCTGTAAATAGTAAAAAAGCATCCATTCCCGTTATTGAATGGATGCTTTTTCAAACGTTTATGACCAAAAAAGCTCATGACTCATATTCTTTTTCTATTTCTTTATGGCTTCTCACAGTGTCAATGTGCCGGACGGCTTTTTCTATAGCCTCACGCTTCGGCTCTAAAAAAGGAGGCAAGGATAGTTTCTCACCAAGGGTTTCATAGGGTTCATCCCCCATGAAGCCCGGACCATCTGTAGCTAATTCAAATAAAATTCCTGGTGCAACATTTGTATATAAGGATCCGAAGTAATACCTTTCCACGTAACCAGAGTTTGGTAAGTTGACCTCTTCCAGACGCTCCTGCCATTGGTCTAATTCTTCTCTATCATTGACCCGGAAGGCCACGTGATGCACTGTACCAAACCCTTGTTGGGCGTGAGGCAGCTCATTGTTGTATTCAAGAATGAGTTGGGCTCCGTTTCCCCCTTCTCCCATCTCAAACAGGTGAAGGGATCCCTCCTCTGCAACTTCGTGCATAGCGAATACTTCATCTAATACCTCTTTAAAGTAATCATAGAAGGCTGTTCGGATATAGACAGGACCTAAACCGGTAATCGCATACTCAAGAGGTACGGGACCCTTTTCCCAAGGACTTCCTGAATCGACACCTTTATTATGTTCATCCGAAATTAACTGATAGTGTTGGTCATCAAAATCATAGAAAGATAAAATTTTCTTGCCAAATCGTTCACTGATGCCTGTGTGGTTGACCTGCAGCCGGTCAAAGCGTTTCTGCCAATACTCTAATGCCGCATCACTTGGTACACGAAACGATGTTTTTGAGATCTCATTTTTCCCATGGACTCCTTTCGGTGACCCAGGAAAATCAAAAAAAGTCATATCTGTGCCAGCAGTCCCCTTATCATCCGCAAAGAATAAATGATACGTTTGGATACTATCTTGATTGACCGTCTTTTTAACTAATCGCATACCTAACACATATGTGAAAAATTCAAAAATTTTTTCAGCACTGCTTGTAATGGCTGTGACATGGTGGATTCCTTTTAATGGATTCATAATTGTTCTCCTTCACATATAATCAATTTACTTCTTGAAATACACGTTCACCTCAAAGTATAAAAAGCATAAAATATAAAAAAGCAGGCGATCTCTACAAACAAAAAGATTTCAGAGACAGACAAAATCAGACTGAATGTCCAAACACCGGTAATGATCCCCGCTAGGAAAAGGTAGTTTTTCACTCCTAGCCTTTCTTGATGATATCGGTACTTATGGAAGACCAGCGATGTCCCAGTTACATAGATGAGGGTGGCCCCGAGAGCTAATGATATAAGTACATTTTGATCAATATCATAGAAAAAACCAAGCTGAATAACGGAAGCCATCACACTCATTGACATGTAGATGAACAAGTGACCATAAACAATAATTTGCCCAGAGGTTTTGATTTCTTTATCAATCTTTTTCTCTAAATTATCGAAGTACTGCCACCACATAGCAATGACTAACGTAAACGAAAGGAGTAAAACAATAAAATTCTCTCCTAGCTGGCTTTCTTCACCTAGCACCGCTACGATACTAACAATAAATTCACCAAACAGGATGATGGTTAATAGCCCGAACCTTTCTAACAAGTGAGGAGTGTTAATAGGTACTTTTTTCATATACTTACGTCCCAGTAAAGGGACCATCATATCGACAAAAATCCCCAAGTACAACACGAAATATCTGATCCAGGAATCAAACAAACAAGATCCTAACGAAATAAACGTTCCGATCAGGAAGCCATACCCAAGAAACTGAGCCAGCTTTTTCTTTTCCAAAACCTCTTTTCGGCTCACTTGGATATACTGCATGGATACAATGAATCGAACTCCTATATAACCGACAAGAAATGGTAGGAAATAGGCATCAAAATCCACAGATAGACTAGCAGTCATCAGAATGACGAAAACCATCTGTATGCTCATCCATATGCGATCACCTGTCATATCTGTTCCGAATCGGTTGATAAACAGCGTTTGACCCACCCAAGCCCACCAAATCGGAATAAATATCAGAACAAATTTAATGATATACTCGATAGGAATGGTATGGTTTTCGACATGCAGTAAGGTATGTGTTGCTGTGGCAATGGCGGCAACAAAGATCAAGTCATAAAACAGTTCTATCCAATTCACTTTTTTATGAGGCACTTCAAACCCTCCGTTTTTACTGCTCCTTTTGATACATTTCAACAAAGGCTGTAAACCCATGAATTAATGATTGGAGATTACTTAACGTTCTAGGATCGGTGATCTGGTTCGTCTCAGAATCGATGATTTTGTGCACTTCACCTACTAGAACCTTTGGACCACTCATGACATTGGCTTCCATTGCGACAAGTGTTTGTCTTAGCTGCATTTGAGCAAGCGCCGTCCCTGCACGCCCTGGGCTAGCTCCGGCGACAGCAGCCGGTGTGTTCTTAAAGACTGAATCCTGAACGGGACGAGAAGCCCAATCCAAGGCATTTTTAAGGCCTCCCGGCATTCCCGAATTGTATTCCGGGGTAATAATGAGAGTTCCATCGGCCCCTTTTAGCTTCTCTTTAAAGATAGCCACCTCTTCAGGGTCTCCCCCCTTTTCAATATCTTCATTGAATAAAGGCAATCGGTTGATTTCCACAAACTTTATCTTCCATTTTCCTTTTGACTCACGTTCCACGGCCTCTAAAAGTTTTTTGTTGAACGAGTCTTTTCTCAAACTTCCGCATATGGCTGCGATTTCTAACATATCCATCTTCCTTTCAGTACTTTTCATTATTTTCACTCCACCAAGATGATGCCTTGATGAATTCAGTCGTTCTTAATTCGTGCCCGTAGTCCGTCATATGAAGCGATACACGTGCCCCCATCAGACTTAGGTGTTTTTTTAGTTGTACAGCTTCACTCGGAAGAACCATACGGTCCATCGCCCCCGCGGTTATGAAAATGTCCAGTCCATCCAATTCGGCATCATCGTATGATTTTAGAGGGTGGCTGGGGTGGAACAATAGAGCCGTACCAAACCAATCGGGTTCGTGCATCAATAAGCTCACCGCCACATTGGCCCCATTCGAATAGCCGATGATGTGAAGGTCCTTCATTTCAAATTGATACGTTTCGGATGCTTCTTGTATAAACTCCAGAAGATCCTTTGTTTTTATCATTAAAGAACCTTCATCCATGGAACCGTCTGTGTTCCTTTTAAAATATCGAAACTGGTTATTTTCAACGACGTCTCCTCTAATCCCTAATACAGAAAAAGACGAATCCAATCGAGCTGCTACCGGTAATAAATCCGTTTCCCTTCCCCCTGTTCCATGGAGAAGAATAAATACTTTTTTGGATTCTTCACTCCTGTGGAAAAAATGTTTCAAATTTATTCACTCCCCTTATCTATCTCCTGACTATAATGGACTTGGTAAAGATTTTAGACGGGATTCAATTTCCACACGTCGATGTTCTAAGAATGGGGGCAAAGATAGTTGTTCTCCCAAATGTTCAGAAGATTCGTCCAAGTTAAAACCAGGACCATCTGTGGCCAGCTCAAACAAGATACCATTTGGTTCATTAACGTATAAGGAGCGAAAATAGAAACGATCGACAAAACCTGAAGATTTGAAGCCGTCTTTTTTAAGATACTCGATCCAATCATATAACTCGTCCTCGTCCTCAACTCTGAATGCCACGTGATGGACACTTCCTTTTCCCTGTCTTTCTTCTTGGATATCTTTCCGCTGCTCTATATGAATTTCCGAACCATTTCCACCTTCTCCAGTCTCAAACACATGAACGATGTTGTTCGATTCAGTCTCATACTCTCCCGTTTTCCTAAAGCCCATTACCTCTGTAAGCATTTGAACAGACGGTTCTAAATACCTTACGGTTAACTTGACGGGACCTAATCCTGTGATTCCAAATTCTTCAGGCACTCCGCCCCGCGACCAAGGTTTGCCTGAGGAGACACCACTATTGTTTTCATCAGAAATGAGAGACATTTGGTGACCTTCTGGATCCCTGAAAGGCAGAACAGCATGGCCAAAACGCTTTGTCATTGAGTCATGATCGACTCCCAGTTTGGTAAAACGACCCCTCCAATAATTCAGGGCCTCATCAGAATCCACACGTAATGAAATGGAAGAAATACTGTTAGTGCCTGGGTGTTTAACAGCCAGGTTTGGTATTTCAAAGAAAGTCAGTTCCGTACCCGGATTTCCTTTTTCATCTCCATAAAATAGATGGTAGTACTGGGTGTTATCTTGGTTTACTGTTTTTTTCACCAATCGGAGACCTAATATTCTAGTATAGAAATCCAAGTTTTTTTGAGCATCAGCAGTCAAAGAAGATACATGATGTATGCCTTTTAATTTCACGGGAGTTCCCCCTTAATCAGATTTTCATAGTGAAGATAAGTTCGCTTAAACATTTAAACATTTGACATCAAGCTCCATTTACTTCTAAATTAACAATATAAATGGTTAGGAGAATATTTTATGAGTAAGGAGAATGACTTGAGTTTCCAAAAAAACAAACGTATGGGATTGCTCATTTGGTTTCGACTTTCACGCGTTTATAACCAGAGCATTCGTTTAAATAATGAACATTTAAAGCAATGGGGGCTGACAAGTGCGCAATTTGATGTGCTGGTCCAGGTTGGTATCAGTCAGGAAATCACTCAAAAGCAACTCGCTAAGAAACTGTTTGTGACAAAAGGGAATATTACGCAACTCATTTCCAAAATGGAGAAGTTAGGCTGGGTACAAAGAAAACAGGACTGGAAAACGAAAACAATCTCTCTGACGGATAAAGGAATTCAACTATTGGATGAGGTAGCGCCTGGACAAGAACACTTTCAAGCCAATCAATTTTACGGGCTCGATGAAAAAGAACAAACCCAACTTAACGACCTGTTGAAGAAGTTACAAAAGCATTTGGAAAGCAATGATGAAAGTTAGAACCACCATGTAAAAATGGTGGTTCTTTTTTTACCTGTTACTTTTCATTTAAATCTTTTTGAGCAGACAGATAACTTCCAATCACGTTTTGGTAGCTTGGTAGATGGTTGGCAAGCAAGTTTCCAAAACCTTCCACATCGTTTCTCCAGTCCCGTTGCAGCTCTGATGCAACACTGAACCAGTTCATTAATTGTGCTCCTCCATGAGCCATTCTACTAAGAGCAGCATCTGCCACCTGTTTGCTCGTGGTACCTGATGCGTCAGTCACTACGAACACTTCATAACCCGCATTCAATGCTGAAAGTGTCGGGAAAGCTACACAGACATCCGTGACCACACCTGCAATGATCAATTGTTTTCTACCAGTTGCTTCAATAGCTTTAACAAAATCTTCATTATCCCAAGCATTGATCTGCCCTGGACGTGCAATCTTAGGCGCGTTGGGGTGAAGATCTGTGACCTCTTGCATGAGCGGTCCATTTGGTCCATTTTCAAAACTTGTGGTTAAAATGACAGGTATATCAAAAAACTTGGCTGTATCTGCAAGCGCAGTGACGTTGTTTTTAAATTCGTCCACCCCATAATCTCTAACTAAACTGGAGATCAAACCTGTCTGATGATCGACTAGAAGCAATACCGCATCATCTTTATTAATTCTTGTGTACAAATCCGTCATCCCTTATTCCTCCTGTATAAACACATAATTAAAGAACGATAACCTTTAATAATGGAAACGTTTAATGGCCATCATTCGATTATCAGTTTATAACTAAACTGATAAAGTGTCAATAGATCAGTTTTCACTGGCTTCCCTAAAGAAATTTAGATTTTAAGATTCGACTACATATATTTATAATCCCTATTTTATTAAAATTCACAATCCGCTGAACAAGTTCTAAAGGACCACTTATAAAGTATAAGACTCCTTTTACTTAATGTAAATTCAACTTATTTCAATGTTTGTTAACTTAAAGTTAATAAAAGCCACCGAAAGTAGCAATCCCACACCTTAATAATGGAAGAACCAAACCGAAGAATTCTTCTTAACCAAAAGGGAGCGACTAGAATCTATGACCTCTAGTCGCTCCCTCTTGCTTTTTTTGTCAGAAACTGAATCTTTTCTCTATTTTGCTCTTAACTTTTTCTGTTGTGTCTTTACACTCTCTTTATGAAAAGGTGAATTCTTGGCCTCATCCACCACACTGAACACGTTTTGATCGGGATCGAAGAAATCAAAATGCTTCATTCCACCAAAATCTTGGATCTCAGTCGTCTCGACTCCTGCATCATTCAGCCTTTGGAAAGCGGCTTCAATATCGTTGACCACAAAATTGAAGTAGCTATTCTTTTCGCCTTTGGTTATCTCGAATTCCGTAGGCTGTGGACGTGTCACTTCAATCAGTCCGAACTGCGCGGTACCTTGAGGAAAGAAAAAACCCGCGCCCCCTTCCCATGAGTCGATTTCCTGTACGTCCAAGTTTTCCTCATACCATTTTTTTGACTTCTCTAGGTTTGTCACCGGGACGAACACACTCCCCAATTGAAACATGCGAAACTCCTCCTTTTTTTAATGGAACCACCATACAAAAGATCTCCGGTTAAGCAAACGTCCTTATGTATCCACCTGCTGCTCCTTATCCATTCCTACCTTGATTTTCAGTAAAAGCACTGTCGTATCTTGCTTGATCATTCGCTTCACCTGTTCCTGATCCTGAAAATCAAAGGCTTCCATCGATCCTGAAGATGACTGACGGTATGCTCCCTATAAGAATTCTTCGCCTAATTCAAGCTTTATTCCTTCTTCACTAACCGCATACTCCCCGTTTCATTTAGGGAAAGCAAGCGGAGTCAGGAATAGACCGAGGAGAAGTACAATCACGATTCCACTCATGACCAACACCCCTAGGGTTCCATTGAACGACTCTTTGACCGCATGCACCTTAGGTTCTGGAATCGGCTCTTTACGGTTTTCCACATAACTCAAATGCTCGACCGTATTTCCTCCCGCTGCAGGCTCCCACCCGTCCCCACCTTTTTGCAACCAGATTTCAATTTCGTCTCCTTCATATAGATCCATTTTACTTCCACCTGCCATGGCGATCCATGAGGGAATGTACGTATAATACACTTCTATGGAGCGCTCGCGATTTATAGAAGCAGGTGCCTTCCTATATTGTTGGACGCTAAGCTCCATTTTTCTTAATTGCTTAGGTGAGTCTTCTGTAGACAGGTCCTTCACTAGTTCATCGCTTTCCACACTTCCGATGACATGCAGAGGAGCTTCCCTCTTGATCTCTTCCACTTCTTCAGGATCCATTGCGCCATAAGCTATATTGGGAATAAGCAGAAGAATGAATAAAAGCATCAGGAGTGGATGAAGCAGCCGGCTTTTCAAATCACTCTCCCCCTTCCGATCAAGAACCTCTATATCTATTATCCCACTTTCTTTATTTTCTGTAAATTTGACCCATCTTTATTGGTGTGGAGGGGAGTTGTAAAAATAGGAGAGAACATATAAAATCCATATATAACTTGATATCCTCACCTGAAGGAGCATCTTTATGTCCAATCATCTTAAAACCAAATTCAATCGATACTTTGACCGTCTGACTCCTTTTCAGGTAATCGTATTGTTCTATGCTACGGCAGTTATCGTTTCAACGATTCTTGTAAGCCTGCCATTCTTACATAAGGAAGGCGTAGAATTAAGCTTTATCGACGCCCTTTTCACGGCCGTCAGTGCGGTCAGTGTAACCGGGTTGACTGTCGTATCAACGATGGATACGTTCAACACCGCTGGATACTTTGTTTTGATGTTCATCCTTCAGTTCGGCGGGATCGGCGTCATGACACTGGGAACGTTCGTCTGGCTGATGCTCGGCAAAAAAATCGGCTTGAAAAGCAGACAACTCATCAAAACCGACCAGAACCGTTCTACGTTTGCAGGGATGGTTAAACTGATCAAGCAAATCCTTTTGATCATTCTTCTCATTGAATTGGTGGGTGCCATCATTTTAAGCGTCTACTTTACGCAATACTTCCCGACTACGGGTGAAGCCATCGTTCAAGGAATGTTCGCCTCCGTCAGTGCCACGACGAATGCAGGTTTTGATATTACAGGCGTATCCCTCGTCCTTTTTGAAAATGATTATTTCGTGCAATTCATCAACATGCTTTTATTGACCTTGGGAGCGATCGGTTTTCCTGTGCTCATTGAGATTAAAGATTACCTGACACATAAGCAAAAGAACGTGATTCACTTTTCCCTTTTTGCAAAATTAACGTCGGTAACGTTCGGAGTGCTGGTGGTCGTCGGAACGATCCTGATCTATCTTTTAGACAGAAACCATTTCTTCGCAGACAAGTCTTGGCACGAGGCTTTCTTTTTCTCGCTCTTCCAATCCGTAACCACACGGAACGGAGGGCTTGCGACCATGGACGTGGCGGAATTCAGTGTACCGACTTTGCTGGTCATTTGCATTCTCATGTTCATCGGTGCATCTCCGAGTAGTGTAGGAGGAGGAATCCGGACGACGACTTTCGCGATTAGTGTCTTAAGTGTCATCGCCTATGCACGAGGAAAAAGTCACGTCCGCGTTTTCAGACGGGAAATCGATCCTGATGACATCTTCCGTTCGTTCATTGTCATCAATACAGCCATTGCAATTACAGGCATTGCGGTTATCCTATTAAATTACTTCGAACCACAGTTTTCTTTGATGCAGATTTTATTTGAAGCGTGTTCGGCATTTGGTACCACCGGCCTTTCCATGGGGATCACCTCTGACTTGCATGCCGCCGGCAAAATCATTATCATCACGCTCATGTTTATCGGAAGGATCGGCATTTTCTCCTTCTTATTCATTATTCGAGGAAAAGGCATCAAAGACAAATATCATTATCCGAAAGAACCGATGATTATCGGCTAACAGGAGGAAACCAACGATGAAGAAAACATTTGCTGTTGTAGGACTCGGCCGCTTCGGCGGGAGCATCTGCAGAGAACTGAGCCGGGAAGGCATGGAAGTCCTTGCTTTGGACCTCGATGAACACAAAGTCAATGAGTATCGCGATATCGTTTCTCACGCTGTCATGGCTGATTCCACCGATGAACTCGTCCTCAAAGAGTTAGGGTTCAGGAATATTGATCACGTCATTGTAGCCATCGGTGACAACATTCAAGCCAGTATGTTGACCACGTTAATTCTAAAAGAGATGGGTATTCGCATGATCACCGTGAAGGCCCAGAACGATTACCACGAGAAAATATTGAACAAAATCGGAGCGGACCAAGTCGTCCACCCAGAAAGAGATATGGGAAAACGTATCGCTCACCACATCATTTCCGATAATATCCTCGATTACATCGAGCTATCCGACGACCACAGCGTCGTCGAAGTGAAGGCAGGAAGGAAGATGAGCGGAAAGACGTTGATCGACTTAGACATCCGCGCCCAGTATGGGTGTAACATCGTAGCGATCAAACGCGGAAAAGATGTCATCGTATCCCCAATGGCCACTGAACAAGTGAATGCCAGCGACATTCTGATTGTGATCGGAGCCGACAAGGACGTCAACCGCTTCGAAAAAAATCTCGTCGTCGAGGATTAATAAAAGCAGCAGCTGTCAGACAGCTGCTGCTTTTTTCAAGATTTGAATATCGCTTGATTAACACGGGTGACCACTCCGTAAACAAAGCGGAACATCAACGGAAACACAACCAGGCCCATAATGAAACTGAGCCAAAATTCTCCATCACCGGTTAAAATGGCTGCAGTCAACAAAAAAACAGCAGCAATTATGTACATATAAACGGCCACCCAATAATACAAAGTCATAAGCTTTGATTCCTTGTAAGGTCGGCCGAACAAGAACGTAACGATCCTCTTCATCAAACACTTCCTCCATTTTTACAAACTAAACGTTTCTTGAATCTTCTTTGCCACAACATTTGGTTCAAGTTCTGAATTATTGATCTTGATGTAGTTATTCTCATTGATTTCACCATCTCTTGTATTCATCCGCAAATGGTCCATCGAAGCGATCATTCTTTCTTCCGATGCTTCCACATCTCTCTTGGAAGGTTTATGCTCAAGCCTGTTCGACGTGCGGTTCCTCTTGATTCTTTCTTCCATATCCGCCTGCAGTTCAACGAAATAAACGTCTCCACCTTCCTGTTCAAAAATGTCGATCATTGTTTCAACAAAATCCCAATCTTCCTGCTTATTGAATGCCCAAATAAATGTAAAAATCATGCCGTACTGATCACTCTCCGCATAAGTACGGAAGATTTCCTCCCTGAATAACTGGGACAAACGCCACATCTCGTCACTGAATCCAAAAAACGGTTGCAGCAGTTCGATCGTCATGTGATTGTGAAAGAGCTTCAATTCCGTTAACTTTTCTAACTCCTGTCCGACTGTCATTTTCCCAACAGCTTGAGGCCCGAATAATAAAACAAGTTTAATCCCACTCACCTCTTTTCTTTTGGTTGTATTCTAAGAGAATGTTTATTGAATAAGCATACAGTGAAATTTGAATTTTCTGGTAAAATGATCATGACTAGATACGTAAGGTGACTTTTAAAAAGGAGGTGGTGTTCGCTGAAGGAACTCCTCATCATATTTATAAGTCTCTTCCTAGCTGAAATTGTTTCTGAATGGATCCATTCTCTCATCGGCTTTGATTATAGTTGGGTTACGAATCGATTTGATATGCTATTGCTATTGGCTGATTTCAGTATTTCATTGATCATCTTCGTGCCCGTGTACTTAATTTTAAAGAAATTAATCCTTAGAAAAAATCAATAGACCTCTATGTTGAGGTCTATTTTTTTCGTTCACCTTTCTCTTGAGTCCATTACTTGTCACTCCACTTGAAATAACGGGAAGCAAGCACAATGGAGACGACTGCAATTGCTAGTAAGATCCCCACTTCGAGCCCGAATTCAGAAATTGGAGCTTCATTCCAAGTGCCACGCAGCAATTGAATGACATAATACAACGGCAAAACCTTCGCGACATATTGAAGAATGGTCGGCATCATCTCCAGCGGGAACGTAGCACCGGAAAGAAAAAGCATGAGGTTTAGAAAAAGTGAACTGATGGCCGCTGCCGACTGTGTATTTTTAGCCAAAGACGTAACGAAAAGCGCAAACGGGAAAAAGGCAAGAATGCTGATGAATAGAGCCAAAAGTGTACTACCGATATACATCGGAACCTGCAAGTCGTACATGACCATACCGAAAACCATTAGCAACACAGCAGAAATAACGAAAATCACGGTTCCCTGCACGGTATGGGCAGCAAGGATCTTCCATGGCTGAAGCGGGGTGGATTGATACCTGCGGAGGACGCCTGTTTCACGATAGCCGGCGAGTACGGTTCCTAAAGTAAAAAACGAGGTAGTGACAATGTTGACACCGATCCACGACGGAATGAAGACTTCTGCAAAAGTAAACGGACCAGCCATGTCGCCGCTGAACATCGAACCGAACAACCAGATCATCACAACAGGAAAAAGAAACGTCCAAAAAACGCTAAGACGATCGCGGAAGAACATTTTCGTTTCCAAGTTTGCCAGCTTCATTACCGTATTCATCCGGTTTTCTCCTTTTCTAAGTATTGAACGAACAAGTCATCAAGCGAGCCCCGATCAAACTTGAAGTTCTTCAGTTCGATGTTTTCGTCATGGCAGTAGGTGAAAATTTGATAGGCGGTATGTTGGAGGTTCTCACTGAACACTTTGAATTCAGCTTCTTCCTTCTCCACACGCACTACATCACCTAACGCCAACAGATACTCATAGGACATCCGTTCACTTTCAAAAGCAAGGTAATGGGTCGCGACATCATCCAGAAGAGCGTCCGGGTTATTCAATGCCTTGATCTCCCCGCTGTAGATCATCGCGACACGATCACAAAGCTTTTCCGCTTCCTCCATGTAATGCGTTGTCACTACAATTGTGCTGCCATTATCTCTTAAGGTGCGAATCATCCCCCACATTTCACGTCTTGCATGGGGATCAAGGCCCATACTCGGTTCATCCAGAAACAACAATTCAGGCTGGTGCAACGTCGCCAAAGCAAGGGTGACCCGCTGCTTCCACCCACCAGAAAGATCTTCGAAATGGACATTGAGTTTCTCTCCGAGTCCGAGCATTTCAATCAACTGATCCTTTTGGGTTGTGCCTTTATAAAAGCTTGAAAACAAGTCCAGCGCCTCTTTTACTTTCATCTTCTTCTGTATGGAGGTCGCCTGGAACTGCACACCAATGCGGCGGTTCAGTTCGCGCAGCTGTTTCTCGGGGTTCAACCCCAGTACCTCCACTTCTCCTGACGTCGGTTTCTGGATCCCTTCCAAAATCTCAAGTGTCGTCGTTTTTCCGGCCCCGTTAGGTCCGATGATCCCGAAGATTTCTCCCTTTCTTACCGCAAACGAAAGGTTTTTAACCGCTTGGGTTGCTCCGAACGACTTGGATAGATTTTCGACCTGGATGACGTGTTCGATGATAACCGCTCCCTTCTTTCAAGTTTTATATATGTATCTACGCGTAGATATCAGAGAAGTTTCGTAAAAAGTTATCTTGCCTTATGCCACCTATCTACTTGAAGATATCTTTGAGACGTTCCCGTGGATTAGGAAAATGAACCAACTCCGCCCCACCTCACCTATGTATAATCAGCCACTCACTAGGTGTATTCGAATAGGGGGTTAATTTTCCTCCTTTTTCAAAGTTTTCTTTACCCCAATCCCTATTGTTGTACCTATCAGACCGCCTATACAAAGACCGACAACCAAACTCCAATCGATTCCCTCACCATTCCATAAGCTTATAAGGAATATTCCTGCAAGGACACCGACCATCCACCCAAACCAGGATTTTAAGAATCTTTTAATACGAGTACCCCCTTTCATTAGGAAAGTGTCCTGTTTCCAAAGTCCACTAGCGTTTTTTTGGTATGGTTGCTAAAGCAGATACATCCAACTCTTCACTTTCAATGACAATCGCTGTCAAACCAGCCTCCGTTTTCGTTTCATGCCATTCGCCTTTTCCCCAATAGATGGCATCCCCACCTTTTACAGTTGTAAATCTTTCTTCTTCCCCTCTGACCATCCCTTCTCCTTCGACCACAAGCAATAGCTGTGGAACGACGGCTTGATGGTAACCGATCACTCCATGTTCATCTAAATGCATACAGCCGATATGAGCATCTTTATGGGTCTTGGTTATGCCTGACATGATGAAATCCGATTGGAACTTTTCAACCTTTTTACCCGTTTCTTTTTTAAAAGAGTAAATATCCATGTTTACCTCCTGATCAACTTCTTTAAATGAATGAGCTTCTTATGAATTTATGCAGTCGATTGTGAAGCGACCGGCAGATACCTCGTAAAATAAGCGCCTAATATGAGGAGGACAATCGTGAGGCCCCAACTAAAGATGCCAAGACCATCCAACCAGTAAGCTACAAGGTTAAGGACAGCAATGGCGTAAAAACAGATGGATGTCAACGCCGTTTTCCATCCCTTTACTCCTTCTTTCTTTCGCTTATGTATGAATGCAGAAACCGATACCAATAGCGCTAGAAGCAACAAGCTGGAGAGCAGTATTTTCATAAAATCAATCCCTTCATCTCTTAATAATTTCCCATATAAGCCGTAAACTGAATGGAAAATCCGACAAGAAGCAGAACCCCTACAACAAGACAACCGATATGGATGATCCTCTGAAATAACGTTTCTTCCTTCACTTTGTTAATCGTCGCAAGCGGCAACAGTGTTAAGAGAACGCCAAATAGTAAAGCTAAATCCATG
Organism: Halobacillus litoralis; assembly: GCF_009856415.1. Taxonomy (GTDB): domain Bacteria; phylum Bacillota; class Bacilli; order Bacillales; family Halobacillaceae; genus Halobacillus; species Halobacillus litoralis_C. Next base: position 254,252 of record NZ_WMEZ01000003.1, read on the forward strand.
GTTTATCCCCCTTATTGAAACAAATGATGTAACAAGCGATCTTTATCATCAAAAAATTGCTTCATAATGGTGTAGTGGGTCGTCATTTCAAGTGACGTCTCTTCCATTCCTCTCTCAGTCAACTCTATGATTTTCGCATCAGGGTAGGCCATCAACAAAGGAGAGTGTGTAGAAATGATAAACTGGGAGCCTTCAAGAACGAGATCATGAATCCTTCGAAGCATCGACATTTGCCGTAGAGGAGAAAGCGCAGCTTCCGGCTCATCCAGTATGTATAGACCTTCCCCATGGAAGCGCTCGGTGAACGCAGCAAAAAATGATTCACCATGCGACTGCTCGTGCAGGGACTTCCCTCCGAACGAATCAATGATCTTCCTTCCGCCAATTTCCTTGTCCAGTTCTTCAATGTTTGTGGCGACATTATAAAAACTTTCCGCCCGGAAGAAAAAAGAATCCTTAGGTCGATGAACCCCTTTGGCGAGGCGGAGGTATTCATCTAAATTGGAGTGAGAATCATAGTTTGAAAAATTAAAGTTGAGCGTTCCACCTTCGGGGTTAAAACCTAGTGCAATCGCCACTCCTTCAAGCAATGTTGATTTCCCCATTCCGTTCTCACCAATAATGTAGGTGACATTCGGATGCAGTTCCACCCCCTCAAAGTTTCGAATCACCGGCAGATTGAGCGGGAAATTCTTATAGGATTGAACCTTTTCACCTTTTAGATCAATGGAACGAATATACTGGGTCTGTTTATTTAACTTTGTCATTCTACCACCTCTACAGATAAGTGTTTCGTCTACTTCTGATCCCTGCCTCCAGGAGGACGATGACCGCCGCAGAAGCGAAAAACATAAGGATCATGTTTTCCGTTGATCCTCTAACAGCACGGATGTTTGCAAAAATGATGCCTGCATATACGAAATATTTCAGCACGCGTTTTCTCTTTTATTTCCTTACCTCGCGATCCGTCGGCATGACGATCGCAGCCACAAGATAAATAAGCCAGGTCAATCCTCCTGTGAAAAATCCTGATACGACCACAATGATCCTCAGGATGCTCACATCAATGTGATACGTTTCACTGAGACCGCCGAGGACTCCTGACAACTGGGTTTCATTCGTGGAACGATATAATTTCTTCAAATCCTTTTCCCCTTCCTTAAACCTTATTCAAAAATCCACTCAAAAAATGTGATGACATAATAGAGGCTGTAAAAGAGCAATACTTGCATCCCTAAAGATAAAAGCAATACAGCTACCGCACGCTTTATCGTAGGCTGTTTCAACTGAAGGAAATAACCGAGTCCCCAAATCACATAGACCATGAGGATACTAAGGTTTTCACCTATATATGGACCTTCCTGTTCTACAAAGTGAGTGCCGAAATAAAGAAGAAATCCCCAAGCTAATAAAAGGACCAATAAAATGAGATTAGTCATATGAATTTTTTGACGAATGTTAACCACTCCTTTGTTTAAGGTTCACTGATCCCCATCGCCAGAAGAAGAAAGAACATAACGATCAGCACGCCGCCGTTCAATACAAACCCGGCCGTACCTGCGATAATTTTTTTAGATAGCACGGCACAGACGATGCCGATGATGGAAAGGGAACTTTCGACGGTCACCATCAAAGGCAGATTGACATCTGGGCCACGAAACATAAAAAATAAAACAACATTAACGAGCACCGTACCGAATGACATCCAAGCCCATTTGTTCAAAGATCATCTCTCCTTTACAAATTTCATCACTTCTTCCCTTTTTTCTAATGCGAATATGATCACTGTAAGAAAAAGCCATATATTCTCTTATACGGTTGATCTTCTGGATAGGTTTCATCATTCATCAACAAAAAAGCATCTCCCTAAAAATGGGAGATGCTTCTAGCCTTTCTCATCAGACCTGTCCGCAAATAGATTTTCTTTCATCGCATAAATCGCCGCCTGTGTGCGATCATGGACCTGCAGCTTGCTTAAAAGATTACTCACATGCGTCTTCACCGTTTTTTCTGTTATGTACAAGTCACTGGCAATTTCTTTATTACTTTTTCCAAGCGTGATTTGATAGAGCACATCTTTCTCCCGGTTCGTCAGCTTGAAATGGACGCCAGGTTCTTTCTTTTCCGCTCCACTACTCATTTGCTCCAAAAGTAGATTCGTCGCCTTCGGATGGAGAAGTTTCTCCCCTTTGGACGCGGCTCGAATTGTTTTTACAAGTTCATCGGGGTCAACATCTTTAAGCTGGTACCCGACAGCACCGGCTTGCAGGGCAGGAATGACATGATCCTGATCCGAATAGCTTGTCAGGACGACCACCTTTGCTTCCGGATGGGCTTCACGTAATTTTTTCGTCGCTTCCACTCCATCCATGACCGGCATCATCAAGTCCATCAGCACAACATCCGGCTTCCATTCTTCATATGCTTTCAGTGCTTTTTCTCCATTCTCCACTTCACCGATGACCTCGATATCTTCCTGTGTATTCAGAAAAAATTTCAGCCCTCTTAATACGACAAGATGATCATCCACGAGCATCACACTAATTTTCATGCTCACTACTCCTCTCTCTCCGGTACGGTAAAAAGACATCAATGGTTGTGCCTGCACCTGGTTCGCTTTTCACAGAAAGTTCCCCACCTAACAGTTCTGCCCGTTCTTTCATACTGATCAGTCCAAGCGTCCGTCGATCGTCATCCGCTTTTATTTCAAACCCACTCCCATCATCCGTCACAGTCATGCCCACCCCTCTTTCTGTATCAAAAAGGCGGACTGTCACATCTTTCGCATTTGCGTGTTTCGCGACATTGTTCATCGCTTCCTGACTAATTCGCCATAGCGTCTCTTCTGCCTGTCGCGACCAGTCAGGAAGACGTTCCATATCAAACTGAACACAAAGACCAAGATGCTCCCCATAATTTTTCATGGCAGAAACCAATCCCTCTTCAAGGCCAACGGGGCGCAGCTGCCAAATCAATGAACGCATCTCTTTCAGAGACTGCTGGGACATGGACAGCATGTCGTCCATCAATTCTCCAAGCGTCGAGTCATACTTGGACACGATTTCCTTCGCACCCTTAGCCGTCAACGATAAGGAGAAAAGCTTCTGATTCACAGAATCATGCAAGTCGCGAGCCAGGCGCTTCCGTTCCTCATGAAGCAGCAATTCCTGCCTTTTCTCCTTTAGAGCGATGCTTTCATAAACCAGTGTCAAATGTCGTCCCAGTGCAATAAGGAACTCCCGGTCATCAGTATGGAACGAGGTGCCCTCTGGTGGTTCGATCCAAACGCATCCCAGGATATCCTGTTGTCTCATCAATGGTAGGACAGCAAGAGATTCTTCAACCCTGACTTCTTCTGTCAACATAAAAGAAGGCTTCTTGCCCCCTTCATTTTTTATGTAACAACCGGTGGATAACCACCCGAAAATCTTGCTGCCTTCCTTTTCCAAAATCTCTTGTAAATCGTAAAAGTCGTCGGCAGACCATAAAAACCCGGCAAGCTGGTTCAATTTTTCAAAACTCTCCGCCCGCCTTCGTTCCTCTTGATACAAACGTGTCCGGCGGATTGCCGTCCCGATTTGGAAGCCTAGCGATTGAAGCAAGGTCAATTCTTCCTGTGAAAATTTTTCTTTCCGAGGAGAAGCGACGTTTAGCAAGCCGAAAGACTCCTCCCCATCCCCAAGTGGAATCGTGGCATGGTGGGTAATCCCTTTTGTGTCCCCCCAAGCGTGCTCGATCGCCTCATTCAGCCGTTTACATTCGATGATGTTGACCGGCTGGTTCAGCTTCCCATTGCGATAACGGCTTAAACAATAACAATCCCCGCTGCACATCGGCTTGTAGTCCCCCCACGATAACGCTGGAGGAAGCCCATGATGAGCAGCGAGTACATACTCTTCCGGACTGTCGATGAGAAAGATCCATCCCGCATCCAGCCTTGTCAGCTCGAGCAACTTTTCCAACACCGTCTGAAGCATCATCGTCATGTCATTACACCGGTTAAGCGTTTCAGCAATCACTTTCATAATGTTCAACTCTTCGACTCGTTCATATCCATTCATTTTTGCACCTCCTTCTGTTTTCGTTGTGTCGAATTCTAAAGTAGTTTCGTCGAATCCCTTAATATCTCAGCTGGATTCTTAAATAAAGATGTCGAATACTTAAATAACTTTGTCGAATTCTCAAATAACGCCCATTTCAACTGCTCTTCACGTCCAAAAAACGATCAGCCATAAATTCAGTCAACAACAAATCGAGCTTCTCTTCCATTTCCGGTTTCAAACGATTCTCCTCAAAGTGTTCCGGATCAAAAATCAGCTGCCCGGGAGCCACCGCTGCGTAGAGCCCACGTCCAACGGTGCGCATCTGGTTCAGTGCATTGATGCCGCCTTTTCCACCTCCGGAAACAGCAAGCAGCAATGTGGGTTTCCCTTTAAAATGGGAACCGCTTAAAAATTCGAGCGCATTTTTCAACGCGCCGCTCATACCATTATGATATTCCGGCGACACCCAAATAAAACCGTCCGCTTCAGCAACAACTCTAAGCAGCCACTGGACCGATGGATGATCCCCCTGCGTTTCTTCTCCATTGAATAATGGAAGATCCAGCTTACTTAAGTCGACCAACGTGCCATTCCATTTATGTTGTAACGTCTGAGCGACCATCTTTGTCCGTCCATTCGTCCTCGGTGTTCCACTAAAAATCACGATACTCATTGTTCATAACCTCCTTACTTCTTAGGTTATGGGAAAAGGCATCGTCTTGAATCATAGTATGGAAGGAATATCATCTACACCATTGGTCTGAAAACATGCGTTCGTCTATAAAGGAAGAAAATCATCCGGTTGAACGGATTGACCTGGGGGAAGCGGTTGAACCTCCCCGCCTTCTCCTGGAGGAAGGGGCCGGGTGTGAACGGAAGGAGAAAAAAGATCGAAGAAAGCCTTTCTGGACATGAACATGGTTTCTTCGTCTACAAGCAAAAAGACTTTTTCCCGCTCATCGCCATAATAGATGTGCACCAGTTCTTCAACGCCAAAGTCCAGGGTTCCTAGTTTCTTCCCTTTTGTCCATTCTTCTTTCACAGGAGAGGCTTTCTGAATTCCTTTTACTATTTTCATCATCTCTTTTGTGGATTTGACCTCTATCTTTCTTTTCATCTCAGAATCATAAAGAATAACGGTAGAGGGAAGTCGAGTGACGTCTTCGTCCCTTGAATGCTCAACCTCTACAACTTCCTCTTTGGCGTCATAAGCATCCACAGGCGTGGCACCGAGCAGCACAAGCATCAACACGAAAATCAACGTCTTCATCCACTCACCCTTCCTAGGATTTTATACAAAAAACACTTGAACCTTTACCGGATTCAAGCGTCTCTCGCTGCTACTTTTTGAATAAGGACATGATCTTACCGAGGGTTCCGCGGGAATGTTTCACCGAATGTTCCAGCCGTTCATTGAACTCACTTTGGGAGCGCCATTCTTTCTTCTGCTCCTCCCGCATCTCCCGGATTTCTTTTTGCAGAAACTCCGACTTCTCCTGCTCTTCACGCAGCAATTCTTCATACTGTTCTTTCTGCTGCTGCATCATCTTATCCATTTTCGTGTGCGTCTTTTGTGAAAAATTCCCGACCCCTGAACTGATGACGTGGTGATCCTGTTTTAAACGGGATACGGTCGTTTTCAATTCAGCCATATCATTTTTCAACTGGACATTCATTTCTCTTGAGGCCACAAGCTCACTGGCCAGGAAACGGAACATCTCTTTCATCTGATCGGAATCTTGCATCTGCGTTCCGTCATATGTATCGGAAAGCGCGAGTTCGCGAGACTCATAGCCTGCGAGAAGATCCTTCTGCTCTTCTACGATTTCTTTTATTTTATCTTCTTTCGGCAATTCCGAATCGCGGATTGTTTTGAGAGCCTCGACATCTGACCTCACAAAGATCCGCCGGTCGCCATCTTTGAAAAACTCATACCCGTTCTGTTCCAAAAGCTGCCCATACCGTCTGACCGTCGTTGTGGCGATCCCGACTTCTTCAGCTACTTCCTTCGTAGAGAAAGCGCGTTCGTTCGGTTGTATATCGTGTCGCATATCGGGCCTCCTTTTCTTCCTATATAATCGTTAACAAACTTCACTACTTCTATTATAAGAGTTTTTCGACTTTCTGCCCATCCACATTCCGTTTTATTTTTTCTCTATTAAACTTCTGTGTTTCATGTCATTCACAAGAATTTCTCCATCCGGATGTCCGCCCACTTGCTTCCGTTCCAATACGTGAAATCAGGAATCCTGGCAATCTCTTCATACCCGAGCTTCTTGTACAGCTTCTGTGCCTTCTCATTAAATTCGAACACCCCAAGCTCAACCCGGTCTAAGCCTGCCTCTTTAATCCGGTCTTCCAAATAAAGAATGGCTTCCAATCCGATGCCTTTCCCCCGACCAGCTGCCTCACCAACGGTAATTCCAATCCAGGCTGTATCTTGTTCTTTCCTATGTAAATGACCGGGGTTGACCATGTAATTCATTTCTCCAACAAGTTCACCATTCATATAAATGAGGAAAATCTCATGGTTCTTCAATCGCTGTTTCAAATTTTCCGCCGTCACTTCATACCTTTTCTCCAATGCGTCCTGATCCGGATTTGGTCGAACCATGGGGATGAGCGCAGGATCGTTCTCCCACCGGTGATAGGCCGATGCGATTTCATCCGTTGGCTCTGTCAGTTTTTCAAATGTAACTCCCATGACTGCTTCCCCCTTCTACATAACCTTACTCATGCATCCGTCAAATTTCCCATGCTATAGTTTTCGGAATGTTTTCTCTATATATGGGAGTCTCTATCTAATCCTTGTTCTTCTATTAAAACATATCCAAGCCCTTTCAAGCATAGATTCATTGGTTTACAATGAGATGAGCTTGAACATCAGGAGTTCAAGTGTGCGGAAAACAATACTCATAGTCCTCACGCTTCTCCCCGTTCTCACCGCTTGCATGAATGAATCAACCAATAAGAATGCTCAGAAAAAAAGAATGAAGAGAACAGCCAGGCCTATACCGCTGACAACGTCTACCAATGGCTCCATGAATCGAACCTGTTGGAAGGAGAGAAAGAACCTTTACCGGATAACGTCCAGGAACACGAGCAATTCGTGAACGGCAACTCCATAGGAGATATCGACATCATCGTATATGAAACCGCTGAAGGAACAAAGGACCTCAAAGATCATCCGTTCGCCCTTGTCCATGAAAATATCGTCCTCATGTTCCTTGGCCAGATGGCACAAAAAGATAGCTTCCAAGCCGTCCTTGAAGCAAAAAAGCCCCTGGATGGACTCTATAGAGGCTATTTCAACTCTGCAGAACAACAATCTTTTGTCCGGCAATTCCGTGATGAGGCATTTAATGATTCAAAGAGACCGTCACCCATTTTTACAACCTGGGGGATTCATTGAAGTCTGATAAGTTCACAAGGTTCATGTATCAAAAAGAGGTGACATGGAAAGGCACGCTCGTCCAAACGTTTCCTGACTTTCTCGTCGTTGATGCAGGAGACTCTTACAATGGAGTGAATTGGTTGAATATCGAAAGTAACAGCACAGAGATGCTGCCCTACACCTTTGTCGTGGAAACCCGGAACCTCGAGGGAGAATCATTAGACTTGAATTTGGAGAGAGGAGACTCCATTACGGTCAAAGGACAGATCCATTAACAAGGATCATTAGACAAGGAGACTCATTGGGGATTAGAAAACGGAGTTATCATTCAATAAAGTGTGTTCAGACAATTTCTGAAAGGCTTTTCACTCGCCCATACCCCAACTATAGTGTTAATACATTCACTTCTAACAAGGGTGATGTTAGGACTCATTTGTGTACTTACGAAAACGCGGCTTGCTGAAATAAGCACCTGTAAGTAAGAACAACAAAGATGCAAGCACCCCTGCTGCCGCCTGGTCAATTAATAAAGATACAGGAACAATGATCGATGACAATAGAAAAAAGAATTTTATCAATGTTATCCCTCCATAAATTTCTCATGTAAATAAACACCTATAGGGAAGGACGGTCAGCCTCCATCGTATTGGCAAGAAGGATGTAAAGGAAGATGGAGAACGGAATTGTAAAAATAAACAAGAGTCGAATAGCCATAGGATAAAGACCAACACGGTGAGCCATACCTGCACAAACCCCATGCAGGGAATGGTTCGTCACGGACCTTTTCATTTTTCATGCCCCCTCGTACCTCGAAAAAGTCTATAGAACTACTCATTCCTTTAAAAGGAATGAAGTCTCATCGTCTTAATCATAACAACAAACTTGAAGACGGTTCCCATCTAAATCATAGAAATCGAAATAATAGTTTTCTGCGTCTTTATACTTGTTCCCGACGTTTACTTCTTTCTCTTTCAACTGGTCATATGTTTCATCCAAATCCTTAGTGAAAAAGATTGGATAGCTCCGACTCGATGACTCCACGTTTTCTTCCTCTTCAATGGTCAAGGGCACCGGATGATCGCCGATGGACAGCACCCGGTAGCCATCCCCTTTAAAAGAAACGGTAAACCCCAGCTTTTCCTCATACCATGTACCGGCTTTTTCTACGTCCTTTACTGCCAGACACATCGTATCAATCTTTTCAATCATACCGAACCTTCCCCCTGCCCATATATTTTCCTTGCATCGGCCTTTTTCTGCGCCTGCCACGTCCGAATCATATTGGGGACTCCGACACTCAAACTGACTAATAAACTCCACATGACATATCGCCACTCTCCTGTAAATAAAGCGACCGCAATAAAAAAGAGGAGTTGCCCCACAAGGGCGAACCATGAAGCAATCCAGGCAAACGTCAGGTTTTCTTTCATCCCATCCCCACTCTCTTATGGTAAATGATTCCTTTGACTCATCGTATCACAAAAATGGCCGGACAGAACAAAAAAAGCCACTGAATCTTTTCAGTGACTTTCCCGGTGTTTACCACCAATATGGATAGTAATATGGCCACCATCTGCGGATCCCCCAAAATGGAAAGCCGAACAGCCCAAATGGTCCAAAGAATGGGAAAAAAAGGCGACTGTCTTCCTGGTTGACGCTCCTATTCTGCCCCTGCTGGCTTGTGGGCAGAAGTAGGTTCATTTGATTTTGATCATAGCTGTGCAACAGCCCTGTATGTGTCTGCCCATCAGCCATTTCAATCATGACCATTTGGTAAAGGTTTTGTCTACAGAAGTCATGGACATTTTGAGGCTGGCTGCCACTTCCCTGCATCTGTGGATTCCCTGTATTGTTCACCTTGACACCCTCCTTCGACTCCTCACATTTTATGCAAAGCGCCCAGGAAGGTGAATATCTGCTGAAAGAATAAAGACCCTTCAGCCCCCCATCAAGTCAACAGTTTAGCTAGCAAACCATAAACAGTTCTTTTATCATATCCCTTACAGAAAAAGATTTCTCAAGTACAGCACACCATAGAGGACTCCGCCGAGAAGCCCTATAAATAATCCGACCATGATAAATCCATAAGCGAACCCTTTAATCATGGAGATGAAATCGAGGGCCATGTTTTTTAAAGTGCGTAAAATAAAGTTCATGCAAAGACTCCTTCTCTACTGCCATTTCTTAAATGATCTCCAAAGTTTCTTCCACTTCTGTTCCACAGGCTTTTCTGATTCCGAGCGTTGTTTCTGCCATTCATTGTAGCTCGCAATCCCGATTAACACGAGCCCGGCAATCAGGAGGTAGACCCACCAAGGAACGTTGCCCCAGTACGGACGTGTCTGATAGATGATGTTGAAAATGAGCACGCCCATCCCGACAAGGAAGTACGATTTGATCCTGAACTGCATGCCGGCAACCATCGAAGCGAGCGATAAGCCGCCGATAATCCAGGCATCCCAGATCGTGTGGCTCTGAATCGCATCAAGGACAAGATAGCCTGAAATGAAAAGCAAGGCAGCGAACTGAACGTAATTCATCGTCTCTGCAGACGCAGACCAGATGTTTTTCCTGAGAAACGCAAGGACAAGTAAAACCGGCAGCGTCTGAATTTCTGCCATGATTAAATCAGGGATGTATTCATTGTGTGCTGCAACAATCATTAAATAAGCCCCGTACAAACTGGCTGCCGCACCTGTATAAAAGACGTTTCGAAGAAAATTTTCGTTCCACTTCTTTCCACCAAGATAAAACCATAAGCTTAGCAACACTACTGGAAGAATGCGAATCCAGACACTTTCATCCCACAAGGTGTACAAATTCAAGTAACCAATGTACAGGAGTGCCGTCCATGTGTAGGCATCAACATTGATCCCTGGTCCGATCAATCTTTTTTCCAAAAGCTTTCCTGCCCCAAGAAGAATGACGATTCCCAAAGCCAGCACCACGCTCATGTCCATATCGGTCCAAAACACCCGCAGCTTTTCCCATAACGCGAAGGTCAGGATCAATGGGACGAAACGGACGAGCGGCCATGGCCTCTGATGCAGGAAGAAAAGGTTGAAAATGGTGTAGGCGATCACGAGCAGCCATTCACCATCCGCCTCAAAAGGAACATCGCTGATCACGACGAACAGACCTAAAATGGAAAATGGAATGATGTACCACTCGATACGCTTTTTCCACTCGGCAGAGACGAAGAACCAGAGCACCGCATACAAAAAACTGCTGGCCAAAAATGCATATTCATAAGGAATTTCATCCCACCCAAGCTCTTTCGGAAGCGTAACAACAAGGAAATACCCCGTCGTCAGGGCAGCATACAGCATGGTTTTTGTTCCAGACTCTCTTCCTGCTTTCAAAGCACTGAAGACGTAAACCGCTAAGGGAATCAACAATAGGATCGGGTGAACATTCTCTGTTCCGAGCTGATCCAATAGAACGAGAAGGACAAGGAATGGCTGAACGATATGTCCCAGCAAATAGAAGTGTGGACGCATCCCTTTTGATTTCTTTTCTCCCCATTCTCCAATGACAATCAAGAGTACAGGAGCGAAGATCATATACATCAATACATTAGAAAATGAATCGATACGCAATGGCTCGATCAATGATGTATAAAAAGCGAGGGACGCGACAGATACAAAACTCCAGTAGTACGTCTTTTGTGAATAACGGACAAGCAGGTACATCATCCCGATGCCTGCAAGTAACAAAAGCGGCCGGACAACCATCGGGTCCACGCCGTCATCTACGAGCAGGATCAGCATGGCAGCCACGTAGGTGCCCTGAGCGATATAAAACGTCGACATCTGAAAGTCGCCTTCTTCGGCCTTTTTCCATCCATAGTGGAGACCGAGGAGAAGAACGCCTGTCAAAGCCATATGAAATGAAATCGAATACCCTTCACTGTAGGCAGGAACCCATTCAAGAAACTTTTGATAAAAGATGGCAGAAGCAGCCACCAATCCAGATGGAAGCACCCAAACTGCCGTATGCTTCAGATCGGCATGGGCAGCACTCTTTTTCACAAAATAAGAAAGCAGACTGACGATGAGCAGCATGACGGCACTATACCCGTATTGCAGGTCATAAAGCGCGAAATATAAACACCCCGTCAGCATAAATAAGGATGTGTAAAGGTTGCTATCCTTCAAAACCTGCAGCCACTTGACTTTTGTCCAGATTCCTCCGTATAGGAAAAGCAGTGAAGCCGCTGTGAACAAGAAGAAGAACCAGGGACCTGTCTGTATCAAATCCCATAGCTGGGCCGAACTAACAAAAAAGAACACAGGAGCTAAATACATGAAAATCGTATGGTTCGTCACATTAGATAAGACAATATAATGGACCATGATCACAACATAAGCAGCAAGCAAGAGCCATGAGCTGCTTTGCTCCTTGATCAGAATGCTTTCATAGGTGATATAAATGAACGTCAAAAAGGAGACAATTCCGCTCGTCCATCGGAAAACCTTTTCAATGAACGTATGGTTCCTGAACGCGTACGCAAACCCAAGATAAAGGAGGCCGACAAGCGCGTACACAAGTGAATCCACGGCATATAACGGCGTATTGTCAACGAGTTGATACACGGCATACACGAGCATCACAGAAAAGACAAACTGATATTCTTTCGTTTTGTAAACAAAAACCATCGCCATATAGACACTGGCTGTCAGCAGCAGGTTGAAACTATAAAATACTTCATTTTCAAAGAAAAACAGCATCAACAAGGTGGAAATGACGAGATTCAACTGGGCGAATAATGGCAACTCTTTGATGAATAGCTGAAGTTGATTCTTATTTCTTAACCGGATATATGCAACAAGCAATCCGGCATTGTACAACATCAATCCAAGGTAAAAGGCATCAAGGGATAACGGAAGCGCTCCAAGCATGAACCCTATGGACAGCGATAGAAACAAGAGCGAAATCCATACATAAAGGCGCGAACGATGGACGAACACATGCCTCACATATAGTGGAAGCGGAATCGCCGTCCCCATCAAGCCAAGCAGGTGCCTTCCTTCACCATTCAGAGATAAATAGGTACCGAAAAGCTCAAAGTAACCGATGGCGACAATGATGATCGGAATGAGCAGACTTCCAAGTGTTAAGAATGCGAACGCGGTCTGTTTGATCTTCAAGAAACGGCCGGTCCCATAGCTTAAAGCGAAGAAAAAGAGTGACACACAGGAGATTGAAACGACCTTTGTCGCCGCTCCCATCTGGTCCCACTGACTCGTCGCCACAATTAAACCTGTGATCAACAGGATGGATACGCCCAAGATGAGCGTCCACGTGATGTTGCGTTCGCGGATTTGTTCTGGCGTTCGTGCTTTTTTCTTTTTGACAGGCTTCGGTTTTGGTGCCGGCTTTGGCTGCCGGACGGATTCGGGTTGAACCTCTTCCTTTTCTATACCTTGGCTAGTCTCTGGAGATTCATAGTCTGCCAGATACGCCCCCTGTGCCTGCATCAGTCTCGAGAACTCTTGATCTGTTATGTACCCATTCTCCTTCAGGTGATTCAACTGTTCCCGAAATACCTTCTGTTTCTCTTCCTTGGATAATGCGCCCACTTCTTCCCCTCCCCTGATTGCTTATTTAGTGTAATTTTACACCTAAACATGTATATTTTCAACATTTTTCCACCAATTTTCAAACTCTTTTAACAGCCAAAGCCTCCCAAAAAAGAAGGTTGCTCGCTTCGGGAGCAACCACTACCTTATTTCAACCAAATACTATTTAGGAGTCCATTCTCCATCTAATACCATCGCTACTATTTTGGAAGGTTCAGGGACTTCATATGTTGATTCTGAAAAGATTTTCGAATTCCCTTTTGCTGAAACTCCATTCCACCCCATTCACTTACATTTTTTGTAATTACATAGTAACATATTCGCCAAGTCTATTTGCTTATGATTTCCCCCAAGGTTTGATCAAGCACCGGATATTGAAAAGTAAATCCCTCTTCCTCTAGTCTTTGTGGAATCACCCACCTGCTTTTCAATACAAGCTCGGTTTCCGTTCGAATGATAGCCGAACCGATTTCAAGCATCCACTTTGGTGCAGGCAGCCCAAAAGAACGGTCTGACTTTTCCCGAAGAAGGCGCATAAGTTCTTCGTTGGTGACTGGATTCGGCGCTGCACAGTTGAAGACTCCTTCTAACTCTGGATTCTCTTTTAAAAATAAGCAGATCCGGAAGAGGTCTTCCACATGAATCCAACTGAACATCTGCTTTCCAGAACCCTGAGGCCCTCCAAGTCCGAATCTAACCAAGTTTTTATAGGGGGTCATCACACCGCCTTCTTCTCCTAACACAATGGCTGTACGGAGAGCGGCTTTTCGCGTATTCGGGGTTTGGAAGGCGAAGAAATGGTCTTCCCAATTCGTAGCTACATCCACGGAAAATCCATTCCCAATTTCTCCTTTTTCTTCCGTCATCGGACGATCCTCCGCGTGACGATAGATGGTAGCCGTACTTGAGTTCAGCCAAACTTCTGGTGGATGATCGCATTTCTGAACCGCTTCTCCAAGGATATTCGTTGTTAAGACTCTAGATATCATAATCTCATTTTTGTTTTTAGCGTTATAGCGGCAGTTGACTGACTTTCCTGCAAGATTAATGAGCAGGTCCGCTTTTTCAAGCGCCTTTATGATACCCGCTCGATCCTCCCAATGGATGTACCCTTGACTTCTGGAGATGACGTTCACTTCATATCCAAGATCCTTGAATCTCTTTTGAAAATGTTCTCCTATAAACCCGGTTCCCCCAGCAAGGACTACTTTTTTCATAACAAAAAACTCCCTTCCTAACGTACACTCCTCTTCTATCCATTCTAAGGAGTCCCTATTTATTTGTACAATTTTCCAATGCAAGTGACCTGGACCAGGACACCACTGACCTCTACCTGCCTGCCACGTACCTCCAGGTCGATGACAGAAATTCCCTTCACGTCTATACTGACAATAGAAAGACAGACAGGGAGGCAGAGGGAAAATGAAACTGATTGTGGATATCAATGAAACGTACGAAGAAACGAAGGTGACCGTAGAGTGTAAGAAGGTGGATCCATCCATTAGAAAAATCCTGGATGCATTGGAGGAAGAAAAACAAGACTTGTTGATCGGAGATAAAGAGGATCGTCAGCATCTCCTCAAGCCCATAGACATGGATTATTTCTACACAGAAAGAGAAATCGTCCATGCCGCTCATAAGGATGGACCCTACAAATTAAAAGAAAAGCTTTATGAGCTGCAAGACACACTGCCTTCACACCAGTTCATCCGCATTTCGAAATCCGTCCTCGCCAATTTGTACAAAATCAGTCACTTTGAGCCCTCTTTCCATGGCACACTGGTCGTTCATTTTCATTCCGGCAGCAAAGAATACGCATCCAGGCATTATGTAAAAGAAATTAAAAACACGTTAAAAATGAACAGGAGGAAAGAAAAATGAAAACATTTCTATTCAGAAGCATGGTCGGCATTTTCTTTGGTGCCTTTCTCGCGATTCTCATGACTTTCGCAGTTATTTGGTTCGGAGATGTGCAAACACTTTCGGGTAATGCCTTTATCCGAAATTCGCTTGGCAGTATGTTCTGCGGCTGGTTTTTCTCTGTCACGCCTTTGTATTTTGAGATGACTGGACTCAAACTATGGCAGCAAACCCTTTTACATTTCATCACGGTCTCTCTGCTCTATTTCATCATCAGCTTCGGCATTGGATGGATTCCTTTTCAACTGACGACCTCCTTGCTGTCGATCCTGTCGTTCTTGCTCATTTACTTCTTCATATGGATCGGCTTCTACCTTTATTTCAGGTCCGAATCGAGGAAGTTGAATGAAGAACTGAATCAACTCCCATAAAAAAAGACTCGAACCTATGGATGGGTTCGAGTCTTTTCAATCAGGAAGAAGTAGCAAGCAGCTCCCCATCTTCTTCATAATGGTCGAGCACAGCATCGACATAATAAATATCTCCGTAACAAGCATCATACTGTTCGGCTTCTTCACGAATACAGCTGTATTTCCCTGTATGTTTTAATTCTTCATATTTCATTGATGAAAATTCGATAGCCAATTCCTGCGTATATTCCCCGCCATTATTCATCACAAAATCAATGAACCCTGAACCAAAATTATACGATTGAAGCGCTAGTTTCACATCCCCATCGGACTGTTCCAACGTTTTTGCGAAATAAGCCACCCCCTGTTCGATGGACTGCTCAGGATTTTCAATACAGCCGACTTCCCCACAATGAGATTCTGACGCCTGCATTGGATCGTCCCCACGCCCACCAGACTCCTGCATCATCAAAGCTAGCAAGATATCCTTGTATTCACCGATGCCTTCCTCTTCTGCGTATGTTTTGACTTCATCTTCATACTGGAGGACCTGCTGGGGAAGGGACGGTTCTTTTTCTTCGACCGTTGTCCAGCTGCTCATGATTCCGTCCCCCAACTGACTTTTCATCGTGAAAAAAACGAGTCCGAGCAGAAAGAGGGGGAGAAGGAAGGTTCCCCATGAGCGGCCTTTGTTTCTATGATTCTTTTTCGCCACCCCTTCTCCCCCTTTCTTCGACTAGATTCTATCAATATCTTATCATGTTCCAAGTCAAATGGCTTTGAACTTGCATGAAAAGAGCCGATTCAGGAAGAGGTGATTTCAAAACTACTTTCATAAAAGGAATAGATCCATAAAATCATTTCATAAATCAGGGTGACCGCTACGACCCATCCCCACATATATAGAAACCATTGCTGGAAACCGGAATAGACGGATGTGTATGCTGGACTCTCCAGCATAACCATTGTAAACGCATAAAACATCCCAAACGTAAAATTCCTCGACCATTGACTCACATGGTATGTGAACACACCTTGATTCCACCCGAGTTTTCTCACACGTTGGTAGGCCCTTACTAGTTCCATTCCTTCGACTAGGAAAAGAATGACTGTAGCGCACCACCAGATGAATGTGACAAATGAAGAAGGGAAAACGCCTGCAGTAACTGTGGCCAGCCCCGTAATTGACAAGGCCCCATGCAAAATGCAATTGGTATTCGTCCAATCTTCTGTTATGGACCACGCTGTTTTCCTGTAACGAATGATGAGAAGAGCTGAACTGTTTAAATAAAACAGAATCCCTATGATGATCACACTTTCGATCAAAACTTCAGGAATTTCAGGAAAAAGTTTGGACCACACTATAACCAGCGACTGGGTAGACACCGTGGAGAGCAGAATGCCCCCATGGCTATGATGAGATGTTGGACGGTGCCACAGCTTTTTGAAGTTGTAAAGACATAGGAACAAAAAGAATAACCAAAGGCCTGTATTCAAAACCGTTACAATAACAGCCAATAATTGTAATCGCTCTAAATTCTCCAGGATTACTTGGGCGGATACAGACAAACCTGCCACCCAGGAACCTATGACAAAGGAGTTGACAGGGTTGGATAAGAACGGCTTCCAAAACCCTTTTTGCAGACTTTGCCTGATGAGCAGAAGATAAATGATGAGAGTCAGCAGCAGATAAAAAACAGAAACCACAGCTCCATTAGTGAAAAATTGCTGCCAAGCCCCATAAAGAAAGATACCGATGGCCATGACGATGGCACCGGCGGCCGGATTCACGATTTTTTTCTCTTCGTATATCATATCTTTCTACCTTTCTATCAAACGACATTTATCTATTGTAAGTCGATTGATCGAATATGGAAAGAAGAGCAACAAAAAGCCGTCACAAAAAGTGACGGCTAAATGCTTTTCATCTAATGTTTTTCATCTAAGTAGATAAATTCCGGTTCGGGATGGCTCAAAAATTCATGATGCGAGATCGTCCACGCATAAGCTCCAGCATAATCAAAAATCACAACATCCCCAGCCCTTAGTTCTTCCACATATTCACTTTTCACAAGCACATCATTCGGCGTACACAGCTCCCCGGCAATGGTCACTTCCGCCTTTGTCACACCTGGTCTTTCGTAAGGGAGCTCCCATTCTTCGACTGGATGAATACGGAAAGGGTGACTCATTTTCCAAGCAGCAGGCAGCCTGAGGTGGTGCGTTCCTCCCCGGATGAGGGCAAAATGATGATCATGGTTGGCTTTGACATCGATGACTTCGGTCACGTACGATCCTGAAGCTGCCGTCATGAACCTTCCAAGTTCCAGCACTAAAGTCAGTCCGTCCATTTGGGGCTCCAGTTTATGAAGGCCGGAAGCGAACGTGTCCCAATCAAACTTATCTTCCGGGTTCCAATAATTGATGCCGATGCCCCCTCCAACATCGACCGTCCGGATGTCCAATCCGAAACGGTCCCTCCAACTTTTCGCTTTTTCCAAACACATGGACACAAATTGCAGGTGTGCCTCAGCCTTTAGGTTGTTGGACATGGCATGGAAGTGAAATCCTTCTACACTCACATGACTCATCTGCTGCGCTTTTTGTATGATCATCGGTACGTCACGTTCATCCACACCGAATTGAGTCGGAACGCCGGACATCATATGATGACTTTCAGGAACATCACGACTCAAATTGACGCGGATCATGATCGGAGTAACGACCTCTTTTTGTTTGGATAGCCATTCGATGCGGTTTAAGTCATGGAAACTTTCAATGTTCATGGCTTCTACTCCAGCATCGATCGCCTTCTCTATTTCCACCTGTTTTTTTGCGGGAGCTCCGAACAGCACAGGACTTTTAACCTTCTCCAATTCCCCACCTGAGGCAACTTCAAATCCATCGACTAGCGGGGCGAGAGTTCCTAGAATGCGCGGATCAGGATTCGCTTTCACCGCATAAAAAAGCCGGCAAAAAGCCGGGAGACTGCTTTTTATGATTCTCACATGATTTCGCAACTGACCTAAATCATATAGATAAGCACAAATCGGCCCATCTTGCTTTCGTTTTTTATTTTCAATATATTGTTCGATTCTCATGGCTATATCCTCACACTTTCTTCAAGCTAAAGGGTTTGGCACTTCCGTGTAGGCATCCCCTTTACTATTGCTCAGTCTCATTTGGGTCAATGACTTATGCATGACCGTGGGCTGGAATAGAAACGTTCGATCCTCAGCCACCTGGCCGGCCAAATCATCCACCAGGGACAATCGATCCAACTCTTCCTTTACCACTTTTTTGACTTCCACCCAAAAAGTCTTTTCCGGCAGTCCGGAATATTGTACAAGCTGACGGATGATTTCTCCTAAATGGTTTTGAAAGACGGTGTAATACAACTTGTTGTGCATCGAAGAGCGGTCATTCGTCACACTGACGGAATCAGCGGCGAACTTTGGAGAAATCCCTTGTTTCCGAAGGCGTTCTGCATAAACCCTCGCTCCTCCCCAGTCCCGGAAAAAGAAACGGGTCAATCGTCCATTTTTGAACACAGGAAGGCTGTTCTGGAGATGGCCTTCCAATGCCACTCCATACTTGACCATCATCGTCATATAACCCGGGAGCACCTTTTGGATATAATGGCAGAAAAACTCTTTGGCCGCCCGTGTCCGAGTGAAGTGATTATTCGTCTGAAACTCCTGGACAAGCTCATGAAGAATCGTCAAACCACTGATCGGAGACCTGGCGTACAAACTCATTCCAGCAACGGCCACTTCTCCGTTTTCCAAATGTGGGTGGAGAGATTCCCGGATTAACATCGTCAGATTACGGCTTTTTAACCGCTCCTCAGAGTGGAAAGCAGCCCCGCCCCATTCGTTTAAGGGGACAAAGGAACGCAACTGTGGCTCTCTATCTTTGATTTCCCGGATCATTTGGGAGAAAACGGTGGAATTCATCGCTGTCTGTGTAGAGATTGAACGGACGGTCGACGTCATCTGGCTGTTCACAGCAAGCTTCAACACTGGCGCTTCTTTCCTTTTAGGAGCTACCGTCCGGAACGAAGATGTCGCCTCAGCATTTATCGGCTTTGAAGATAACAAGATCACTTCTTCATTTTCGATTTCCTTTTGATAAATCTCAGGGATCGCATGTTCGAACTGCCAGGGATGAACAGGCAAGATCGTGTACAGACTCTCTTCGTATCCACGATCCTTTAACTCCTTGTTGCCTGCCTCAGCGCTTTCTGGAAAACTGGATTCGAACGTTGCTCCTGTACTCCATACCAATGACTTTTTCACGGCTGCCAGGCGGATGGGAAACGTCTGATGAAATTCCGGTGAGTAACGGAACGTATCTTCATAGGTCAAACCAATTTTCGTCTTGGCACCAGGATGAAGATGGTGTCCTTCAACGACAAGCTGTTCAAAAAATAAATGGGCGTCTGCCCCTTTTTTCAATACGTAGTCGATGGAGGTTTCCACATCAAGGTCAGCCGCTTCTGTAAGCACCGTTTGCTCCCATCCCTCATGAAAAGTTAGGGCGAGCGCAAGATTTGCCGTTCCATTGTTCAACTCCTGCACAAATGTGTCCCGGTTTGGATAGTCTTCTTTATTAAACAAAAGAAATACAAGCTCTGCCGCGGAACATACAGAGCGAACCCTCTGTCCTTCCACCAGCAAAGGGACATCCACTTCTACGAAGCGGAACGCCGATTTATTGATAACCGGAAATAAGATTTTGTTCCCCTGCTTTTGAACCAGCAAATACGTACGCTCTTTCTGTAAATGAGAGTCTCCACTTTCAATCATTATTCTACGTAAATAAGCATCACTACCATCCATTATGGTCCCGCCGGAATAAAGATCATCAATGTTTTCGCGAATGATGGAATTCGCGAGCTTCAATAGGATGCCTTTTCTTGATTCAGCGCGACGGGCCCAAAAACGGGCGACATCAGCAGAGTGAACGCTTTTCAGGAATTGAAATGCCTGATCTTCTTCTTTTTGCAAACCAGGATTCCGCGACCTCATACGTTCAGTTAAAGGCAGGATCATTTTGTTTCACCTCTTTTCTTTTGGCAAAAGGATGAGGAATTTCAACATAGAGATTATCGGTATATTGATCGGTCAAACGCATTTTCACGAGAGCCTTCATCTTCGTCGGTTTCGTAAGAATCTCCTCTTTGTCGAGCAAGTCTTTTGTTGGAATTTGTTTATCCTCTTTCATTTGTTCATACGTTTCGCGGATCACCTGCTCAACTTCACTCCACATCTTTTCTTCTTTCACAGATGTTCGTCTAGCCAGTGCAACGATGATCTCCCCTAGATGATTATGGAAAAGCGCATGGGAGAACACATCCAGCAACTCAGACCGATCTTTCGTTAGTAGATTTGTACTTGGATCGATCGGCTGTTGATCGAAATACTGTTCTAAGCGTTCGTTCATGATCCGAATACCTCCGTAATCTCGGAGCACTGCCTTTTTCGGCTTCCCTTTTTCAAAAATGACCACACAATTTTGGAGGTGAGCTTCCATGCTAATCCCGTATTTTGTAAGCAAGGTAAGTATACCGGGCAGCACGGTCTTCGCATAGTCATGGATGAATGCTTCATGTGAAGGATAGGCTGCAGCCAGTTCTTCTACGATCAGCTTCCTTGAAAATGGTGAAGGCGCAAGCAGAGAAGCCGCCGGAACTGCCACTTCTTCTTTTTCCAGGTCACGCTCTGGGTTTTCACGTAAAATCGCCGCCGCATTCTTCTGCAGGAAATTCCGGTTCTCTTCTTCCGCTGGTTTATAATGAATACCGACCTCCTCTCCCATGACGGAAAGGGATTGTGATAGACCCTCATCACGACTGAAAATGGTTTGCAAGAGTCGGGATAAGGTCGGACCGTTTTTTGTCGATGCCGCTGAAACTGTTCGAACCGCGCTAGTCATCTGTACGTTGACAGCAGTTTTGATGTGATGTTTAGACCGATCGTCCAGTGGCGCAAGGGACCGGAACGAAATCAGTGCTGAGGTCGGGATTGTGACTTCATTGATCGGAAGTAGTAATTTTTCTTTCAAGTCATCCTTATAATATCTTGTAATGGTATGTTCCCACTGCCATGGGTGGATCGGAATGATTTCATAGTCTTCCGCAACTAATTCATTTGTTTGACAGACGTGTTGGAATGCATTTTTCAACTGCGGGTATTCTTGCAAAAGGACGGACTTCGTGCTTTCACCATTTTTTGAAGTCATATGATATCGCTCTTTATGAACGAGCAGTGGCAGGACGTCCGGTTTCCCTTGCCATTCCGGTGCATACCGGGCGACATCTTCAGGCGTCAGGCCCATTCTTGTTCGGCTGCATGGGTGAATGGTATGCCCCTGGATGACCCACTGCTCGAAAAAAGTCAGCGGGCTTTTCAGAGAAGCTGCATAAGAGAACGCATCTTCCGCCAGGTTTTCGATTTGTCTTCTTCTATGCTCCGCTACTGTAAGAGCTAGTGCCAAGTTCGTCACACTGTTGAGAACTTCTTTATAAAAATCAGACCGATTATTTCCCGGGAAAAGCAATTCTAAACAAGTTTCGGTTTTATCGACCAGTGATTGGTTATTTTCTAGATCCACAAAGAGGATGTCTCCATTAATATCGATGTGTTGGAATATGTAAAGAGTAGAAATGGGTACGTGAAGTGCTCCATCTTTTACGAAGAGGACCAGCGTATTCCCTCGGTTCCTCCATTCATGGGAAACGACACGCTCCCGAAAAATCGCTTGAATCAGTTGATGTAACGTAAGGGTGTCTGCTCTTTTCACATGTTCTAAAAATGATGATTGATCACCAGGTAATTTCTTTTGTATTAGATTCTTGGCTTCCACTGCGTTCACCTCCGTGGAGGAATAATGTTGTATTGTAAATCTGCCTATTCCCTAAAACAATGAATGATAATCGGACCTACTTGTGTTCATAGCCTTAGCTTACTCCCAAGTCCATGTCCATTATGCTTCTAAAGTTGTTGTATGATTGGTTTTATTTTATAATTGAAAACAGTTATCAGCAAAAATAAAGCTTACAAACGGGAGACATCGATATGAAACGAGTATTTGAACAAATTCAGAACGATCATCGCATCTTTGTTGGTTCTGAGTACAAGGACCGTTCTCATTACAAAGTCGATGATCTCATCCAAAATAAAAAAGCAATGAAGGAATTGTTGGAGATTCAAAAAGATCAACTGGACGCCCCTAATCTTGCCATCACTGGTTTATTGTTCGGAAAGATGTATTCCGTCCTCACGATGGGGTTGTTCGAGACGATGGTTAACCATGGAGTCGTCATTGATGCAGGCCCTGAAATGATTAGTATCGAACTGAAAGAGAAAAATGCAATGAATTATATTGTAGACGAGTCTGCTGTTCACAAAATCGCGGACTTACCAGAAGAGAAAGTAAAAGAGTATATTCATACGTTCATTACTCAGCACTTACAACCATTGTTTCAAACCGTCGCACAAGTGTCCAAGTGCAAGACGACACACATGCGCTCCATCGTCTCTCACAACCTTCATCAACGGAAAGGCACGCTTGTGAAAGACCAAGCAGATGAATGGACAGAAACCGTCTTCCGCTGGTTCACCACCCATGAACTCTTCAAGGAGAACAAGCGGAACCCATTACATTTCAAATTCCGCTTCTACCAGGCGGACAACGGAAAAGAAACGTATGTCAGACGGCACTGCTGCATGAAATACATGCTTCATGACGCAGACAAAGCCAAATGCTGCCCCACATGCCCTCTCATCCCAGATGAAGAACGTGACGACCGCATCAAATAAAGCCCGAGCTCACCAAAAGCTCAGGGCTTATTTTTATGCGTAGTTGGAAAAATAACTGGGATAATATGTATGACCTGGTACACCAATATTTTCCACAACTTCACACTCATCTACAGTCTTTCTATATAAATAATGAAAATCCCCACAGGCGTTTCCTGTGGGGATTTTCATAGGTTAGTTCATTTCTTTATACTTTTTTTCTACCAGTTGGACTAAACGGGAATCATCACTTAGCCCTGAGATATCCTTAAATGCAGCGGTAGGGCCTTGGTCTGAGACTTTACCCTGCAGCTGACTAGCTTCAGGGTCTGCTTCATTTTTGTAGCTCAGTGCAACGGCAATGACCTCTACTAAATGTTGCGGATCCTCTTTCACTCGTTCTAAATATTCTACAGCTGGCCTTACAAGACGATCTTTCGGTCCAAGCTTACGGATTGGAGCACGGCCTACACGGGTAACTTCATCCGACAAGTCCGGGTTCAAGAAACGGTTAATGATCTGGTCAATATAAGCCCTATGCTGTTCCTTGCCGAACCCATACTTCTCAATCAGTACAGCTCCCGTTTCTCGTAATGCGCCTTCCACCTTCTCCTTGACTCTATAATCATCCATCGCATCTTTGATCGTTGAATGACCATAATAACTTCCAAGGTAGGCTGTCGCTGCATGGCCCGTATTGACAGTGAACAACTTCCGTTCGATATAAGGAGTGAGGTCCTCCACATAGGTGATTCCTTCCACTTCCGGCTGTTCTCCTTTGATGGCAGTCGTTTCTACTACCCATTCATAATAGGGCTCCACTTTAACTGTCAAAGGATCTTCATTGTGCTGATCAGGGACGATTCTGTCCACCGCCGCATTCGGAAAACCAATCGAATCTTCCAGCTGATCGTGCAAGGACTCCTCCATATTTTCAAGCACATGCTGTTTCAAAGCTTCCGACCCACCAATCATGTTTTCACATGCAATGACATTTATAGGTCCCGCTTGATCCATCATACGTTTTTCTAACCCTTCCGACAAAAGCTTTGCAATGACGGGAAGAATGTTAGGTCCAACAGCGGTCGTAACAAGATCCGCATGAGCGATCGCTTCCACCACCTCTTGTGCCTGTTTCATACTATTCAATCCGCTCACATTCTTAACTTCGATGGTAGAATCGTCGCCAGCTAGTTTCACTTGGTACTGTTTGCGTTCATTCAATAGGTGTATCAACGCTTCATTGACATCGACAAAAACCGTCTCATAGCCGGACTGATCGAGAAGCGCACCGATGAACCCTCGTCCTATATTTCCTGCACCGAAATGAACAGCTCTCATCTTACTCCACCTCGCTGAACGTCTGAAGAACTTCTTCCTTCGTTTCCGCTTCAATCAACTTTTCAACATTCTCCTCTTCAGAACAAACGATCGCAATCTGAGAAAGGATTTCTAAATGCTCATTCCCTTTACCTGCAATACCGATAAGCAGCTTCACAATGTTTCCGTCTCCGAAATCGACCCCTTCCGGTACAGTAACAACAGAGATGCCCGTTTCATTAACAGATTTCTTCGCATCCTCCGTCCCATGAGGAATAGCTACGAAGTTCCCCATGAATGTAGACGTAATTTCCTCACGCTTCAGCATTTCTTCAATATAAGCTTCATCCACATACCCTTGTTCGTTTAAAATTCCACCAACATAGCGGATCGCCTCTTCTTTTGTTGCCAGGCTCTTGTTCAATTCGATGTTTTCTTTTTTCAAAATGTTTGTAGACATAGTAAAACTCCCTTATCCTTTAGATTTTAAAAATGTATAAAGCTTGTTCGCTATAAAGCGAAGGATTTTTTCTTCATTTTCTGACTCTAAAATCGACGTACACTCTTCATCTTCAATAATGAGAGAACTGATATAACTCAACGTTTCCAGCCCTTCTTGACTTGGTGCTTCAGGTGCGAGCATGATTAGCATCGTCTTCATGGGCATCTCTTCTCCGTCCATTCCCTCTACTTTTAGAGGTTCATTCAGAATATGGACAGAAAAGGAAGGTTGGTCGATGGAAGCACTTCTCGCATGATAAAGAGCAAGGCTGGTCTCCGGGATTCCTAGGCCGCCGATTTTTTCCCGTTCCAGCAAATGATCAACGATAGGGTTCACTTCAGAAACGGCTCCGGACTCTTTCATATGTTGAACGGCTTGCCCCAGGGCACCATCCACATGAGCAGCCTCTATATTCGTCACAAGCAGGTGGTCAAGAACCTTACTTATGCTACGAGCATAACGTCCATAAGCTCCGATTTTCTCTTGAATGGCTTGAAAAGTCTGAGCCTCTCCACCCTTCGGTTCCGTAACCGGCTTCTTCATCTGCTTTGTCACACGTACCCTTCTAATTGCATGTTCGATTTTGTGAATATCCTTTTTAGGTAAGACAGGACTCACCTGTACGTATCCTTCTACATCAACTAGACGAATGGTGGATACAATCAAGTCGTAGTGGGATGTATCCATACCCTTAAGGTCAAACAGCGAATGATGTTCAATTTGTTCAATTTCATTGAATTTCTTTTGCAATTTGGCCGCCAGTATTTTGGCTGTGCCAATCCCGCTGGAACAAACGACAAGCACGTTGATTCCGGCCACACCTTCCATGTTGAGAAGCGCAGATGCAAAATGCATGACGATAAAAGCCGTCTCTTCACGCGGAAAATCCAACCCTGGAAAGACTTCCTGAAGCGATTTTTTCACTTCTTCGAACAAAACTGGATAATCTTCCTCCATTTGATCAGTAAATGAGTTTTCGATATCCATGTTATGCTGCAAACGGTAAACACTAGGTTTCAAGTGAACCACAAGATCATTCAATAATCGGTCATACTCGTTGAAATCCATCCCTACACGCCGGGAAACTTTAGCGATCAGCTGTTTCGCTTTAAAAGCGATGCTCATACTTGATTCTTCAAGCAGAGTATCACGATTGTACCTCGCTTTCGCCCCCATCAAATGCATCGTAATATAACCAGTTTCGGCTTCTGGTATAGAGAGTTGAAACGCATCAGCTAATTGATCGATCAAACCTTCCGCAAAAGAATACTCTTTCGTAGATCGAAGCTTTTCCAGCTGTGTTTCATCGATATGAATCTTTTCCCCTTGCTGCATACGCTCAATCGCTAAAGCAAGATGCACGACCAACGCGATGTAAGCACTATCTGCCAGAGGATACGATAAATCCTTCCGCAACTCATCCACGTGGTGTTCGATAAGCGCAAGCGTTTCTTTATTTACGATATCCAGTAGCTGTCCGGATAAAGAATCTTCAACCGCTTTATTCCCTTCCTGGATGTTCTGCCTCACCATGGAGAAAAAATCAAGCTCGTTCATATGGGTCATAATTAATTGGCTGATGGCTTCTCGGATCCCTGATTCTTCGCCAACCACTTCGACGCCATAGCCTCTTTTTCTAACAAGCTTCAACTGAAAGTCCTTGAGGTGTTCTTCAATCTTATCGAGGTCATGACTGATGGTTGCGACCGTGACACCGAGATCATTCGCAATCGCCACCAGCTTGACAGGTCCACGAGTTTCCAAAAGCTTAGATAAGATCAACACATGTCTCTCTTCCGGCGTATAATCCACCGAGGCTTGCTGTCTTAACTCCATTTTCAGCATTTTCTTCTGATCCACAGGCCCTTTCACCAAAAGGACCCCCCCAGATTCTTTCTCGAATGACAACTCCCTTGCGGCCAGGATATCTTCCATCCCTTTCAAATCCCGATGCACTGTTCTTGTGCTGATATCGAGTTCTTTGGCCAATTGTTTCACCGTCACTGGATCTTCCTGACCAAGCAGGCGATCTAAGATCTTCCTTTCACGGCCCGTCACATACATCCCCGATCCACCTCCTTCAAGGACAAGATTTAATAACTATTGTTTCTATACTTCTATGATATGTTGCATCGTAAGGGTTTTCAATGATTAGAAAAGTCATCTTCGTCACACGATTCGTGACAAAATTTAATAACCACTCCTTGTGGCAGAACCGCGCCATCCTTGTGTGACGGTGGAGGCTCACGCTCTCTTTACATTGGGAAGCCCGTAACTTCATTGGGAGCTATAAGATTATAGGCTCTTTAAGTTATCAGTGGCTGCGGGACATTTATCAGTGAGTTTTCATGATTTATCAGTGACTTTGGAACTCCTATCAGTAGCTTTTAGTCATTTATCGGTGACTTTTTAACTTTTATCATTATCAGATAAACAGAGGCCTGATCAAAGTGATCAGGCCTCTGAGGGACTTATTCAGATTTAAGTTCGTTTACGAGTTCATCATACTTCGGACTGTTCAAGAAATTATCAACAGAGATGTGGTGAGCATTTGGTACCCTTTGGATCGCACGTTCCGTCAAGTCTTTGTGGGTAATGACGATGTCTACGTCACTTGGCAGATCATTGATCGCCATGTTCGTCACGTCAATTTGAATTCCTGCTTTCTTGAACTTGTTCTTAAGGAGAGACGCTCCCATCGCACTGGATCCCATACCCGCATCACAAGCGAAAATGATTTTATCGACATTGCTGCGGTCTACGGAAGGAACGACGTCTGTGTCTCTATCTGAAACCTCTTCATTCGCCTCTTCTTTTTGCTCTTCTTGTTGAGAATTCAACTGTCCAGAAACAGAGCTCTTCTTCCCTTTCATTTCTTCCATTTTAGCTGTAGCTTCGTTCAAATTTTCTTCCTCATCATTTTTACTGAATTTAAGAATCAAGGAAGCGACGATGAATGATGCCAGTGTCGCAAGAAGAACACCTGCAATCACACCAAGGTGATCCCCTCTAGCTGTCAATGGCATAAGCGCGACAATACTTCCCGGAGAAGGTGTCGCCGTTAAACCAACACCGAAAGCAACGAATGTTGTTGTTCCAGTTACACCCCCAGCAATGGCTGCTAAAATCAAGGACGGCTTAGACAAGATGTACGGGAAGTAAATTTCATGAATACCACCAAAGAAGTGAATGATGGCAGCTCCTGGTGCTGTCTGGCGCGAAATTCCTTTTCCAAAGATACTGAATGCCAATAGAATTCCTAATCCAGGACCCGGGTTTGTTTCAAGTAAGAATAGAATCGATTTTCCTAATTCCTGTGTCTGATCCACAGCAATCGGACTTAGAATTCCGTGGTTGATCGCATTGTTCAAGAATAAGACTTTTGCCGGTTCTATGAAGATGTTAACCAGCGGCAGTAATCCCGCATTTACTAACGCTTCAACGGCAGAACCTAAAATGTTCGTCAGCCCTGACATAATTGGACCGATGATATAATAACCGACAATCGCAAGGATCGCTCCCACGATACCAGCAGAAAAGTTGTTGATTAACATTTCAAATCCAGACTTAATTTTACCTTCAAAAAGTTTATCTACCCATTTGATGGCCAGACCGCCAAGTGGACCAATCAGCATCGCGCCAAGGAACATCGGAATGTCCGCTCCTACGATGACACCCATCGTAGCCGTCGCACCGACGACTCCTCCACGAAGTCCGTGAACCAAACGTCCACCTGTAAAACCGATCAGTAGTGGCAGCAAGTAGGTGATCATCGGACCGACCATTTCTGCTAAATCTTCATTAGGAATGTATCCATCTGGAATAAATAAAGCCGTGATTATACCCCATGCAATAAATGCTCCGATGTTCGGCATGATCATTCCGCTCAAAAAGCTTCCGAACCGCTGAACACGAGCTCTTGCACCTGTTTGTTTTTTCTCACTCATGAGATTTCCTCCTCGTCTCGTTTGTTCTCTTTTTCTGTACTTTTATAGTAAAGCGGTTACACCCCTGTTCTCAAGACAATCTAAATGCAGCTTTGTCAAACGCGACGTGACAAATCTAAAATAGGCCCTTCGAACCTTGCTAAATAGGAATCGTTTTTTCATAAGTTGGCGCTTTATAACGCAAAATAAGCCAAATAAGGAGGAAAAGAAATGAACGTTGCGCAACTTTTAATCAAATGCTTAGAAAACGAAGGCGTCGAATATATCTTCGGTGTTCCAGGAGAAGAAAACATCGATGTTATGGATGCTCTTCTGGACTCATCCATCGAATTCATTACGACGCGTCACGAAACGAGTGCTGCTTTTATGGCCGGCACCTACGGAAGACTGACGGGTAAGCCGGGAGTCTGTCTGGCCACACTCGGACCAGGAGCGACTAACCTTTTAACCGGTGTAGCCAATGCGAATATGGACCATTGCCCGCTGATCGCGATTACGGGGCAGGCCGGACTGAACCGCCAGCATAAAATTTCCCACCAGTACTATGATCTCGTGGACATTTACGCACCTGTAACGAAGTGGAACGCTCAAATTAAGACAGGCGAGATTGTTCCTGAAGTCGTAAGAAAAGCGTATCAGTTAGCGATGCAGGAAAAACCGGGAGCGACCCATATTGATCTTCCGGAAGATGTGGCGAGCATGGAAGTGACGGCCCAGCCCCTTCCAATCACCGGACGCTCGCTCCCCCAAGCCGACGAAAAAGTCATTCGAGATGCGGTTGATCTGCTTTCCAAGGCAGAAAAACCTCTGATTTTAGCAGGAAACGGTATCACTCGAGAGCAAGCAACAGACGAGCTCCAAGCGTTAGCAGAAAAAGCGAACATCCCCGTCGTCCACTCGTTTATGGGGAAAGGCGCTTTGTCCTGGAAGCACAAACTAAGCCTCCTAACGGCAGGACTGAGTGGGAAAGATCATATCACCTGTGGTTTTCAACAAGCTGATTTAATCATCCCGATTGGTTTTGATATGGCCGAAACGCCACCTCAAAACTGGAACCCGACCGGTGAGACATCCATTTTGCATATCGATACAGAAGAAGCTGAAATAGACGCTTATTATCCGGTAGCCTTGAACGTCATCGGAAATATCAAAGAGAATTTGAAACAATTAATAGAAGCAGTACCTGCAAAAGAAAGAAACCTGGACTGGTCTACAGCGATCCGTAAAAACATCCTCGATGAGTATGATCAGTATCAACAGGATGAGGCCTTCCCGCTTAAACCGCAAAAAATCATTGCGGATTTGAGAAATGCCATGGCCGATGATGACATCGTGATCTCAGATGTCGGTGCCCACAAAATGTGGATGGCCCGCATGTATCATACATCCAATCCGAACACCTGCCTCATCTCGAACGGGCTCGCTTCCATGGGAGTAGCGGTTCCTGGTGCGATTGCAGCTAAAATGGCCGCTCCTGATCGGAATGTGGTCGCTGTTTGTGGGGATGGCTCTTTTCTTATGACAGGAGCAGAGCTTGAAACCGCGGTCCGACTGAATTTACCGATCATCATTCTCCTTTGGAGAGATGATGGCTACGGCTTGATTGAATGGCATCAGATGAAAAAATTCAAGCGTCCTTCCAACATTGAATTCGGAAACCCGGACTTCATCAAATTGGCCGAATCTTTCGGCATGGAAGCCTTACGTGTTGAGCAGTCAACGGACCTAAAGAAAGTGCTGGACCAGGCAATTTCCATGAACAAACCTGTGTTAATTGACTGCCCAGTGGATTACAGCGAAAACATGAAGCTCACGGAAAAACTAAAAAATATCACATGCGAATGAGGTGAACACATGAAAATCGGCTCCATCATCAATGGTGAAGAATACCGGGAAGACACACGGAAAACCATCACGGTAAAAAATCCGTACAACGAGGAAGTGGTTGCTGAGCTGGCCTTAGCCAATGAAGAGGACTTGAACAGAGCCATCGATATTAGTTACGACACATTTCATCAAACCATGAAGAAAATGCCTGCGCATGACCGGGCAGACATTCTTTTAAAAGCATCGAAACTATTAGAAGAACGTAAAGATGAGTTCGCTGAAACCATCACCAAAGAAGCCGGGAAACCCCTTCAATTCAGCCAGGGTGAAGTGCAGCGCTCAGTCCAAGTCCTCCGTTTTGCGGCAGAAGAGGCGAAACACATCGAAGGGAAAGTCATCCCGATGGATGCAGCAATTGGCGGGGAAAACCGAATTGGGTTCACCAAGCGCGTGCCGCTCGGCGTTGTGGCAGCGATCACACCGTTCAACTTCCCTTTAAACTTAACGCTGCATAAAGTGGCGCCTGCCATTGCCGCGGGCAACACGATCGTATTGAAACCAGCGGAAAAAACGCCGGTTTCCGCTTATAAACTCGTCCAGCTTCTTCATGAGGCCGGACTCCCAAAAGGCGCCCTTAACTTTCTACTCGGTACAGGTAAGGAAATTGGCGACCCACTCGTGAAGCACGATAAAATCCATAAGGTCACATTTACAGGAAGCCTGCCTGTCGGGCGAATCATCCGTGAGAATGCAGGATTCAAAAAAGTGACGCTTGAACTTGGCTCAAACAGTCCGAACATTCTTTTTGAAGATGCCGACCTGGATTATGCGGTTTCGAGTTTAGTCAAGGGCGCTTTCGCTTTTTCAGGCCAAGTTTGTATTTCGGCCCAGCGCATTTATGTCCACCAGAATATCTACGACCGTTTTCTAAAAGCGTTTATTGAGAAAACAGAAGCACTGAAGATCGGTAATCCGATGAGCGAGGACACGGACTTTGGACCAATGATTAATGAAGATGAAGCGAAGCGCGCAAAGATGTGGATTGATGATGCCGTTGACAATGGCGCGAAAGTGGAAACCGGCGGGGAACGGGATGGGACCTTATTAAAACCGACCATCATGACAAACGTCAAAAGCGATATGAAAATTATTGCAGAAGAAGTATTCGCGCCCATCGTGTCTGTCATTCCTTTTTCATCAGAAAATCAGGTCGTCCACCAGTCCAATGACTCCATTTACGGACTGCAGGCCGGCATTTTCACAAGAGATATCAATCGCGCCTTTCGTGTGGCCGATCAATTGGAAATGGGCGGGGTTTGGATTAACGAAATGTCCACTTACCGTCAAGACAACCATCCGTATGGTGGTGTGAAGAAGAGTGGCATTGGACGGGAAGGCGTCCAATATGCCCTTGAGGATATGACGGAATTGAAGTTTTACGGCATACGACTGAATGGGTAAAAAAACTGCTGTCCGAATTCTGGACAGCAGTTTTTTTATGATTCGAGATCTTTTTCTCCGATCCAACCACGAGCATCCATCGCTTTAACAAGGTGACTGATTCCGACCATATACGCTGCATCGCGCATCCGACAGCCTTTTTCTTCTTTCATCTGAATAACCTTTTCAAAGCCTGTCAGCATTTTTTCTTCCAACTGTTTATTGATTTCATCCACTTTCCAGTAGTAATTCATATTGTTTTGGACCCACTCAAAGTATGAAACCGTTACGCCCCCAGCATTGCAAAGAATGTCAGGGATGACGAAGATTCCTTTTTCCTCAAGGATTTGATCGCCTGCCGGAGTTGTCGGACCATTGGCCGCTTCGGCAAGAATTTTCGCCTGTATGGTGGGTGCCGTGTTTTCTGTTACCTGATTTTCAATCGCAGCCGGGATAAGTATATCAACAGGAAGGCTGAACATCTTTTCATTCGTGATCGGTTCTGCTTTTTCATAAGAAGAAGCATAGTTTTCTCCATTTTTTGTGAAAGCCAGTAAATCCGGAATATCAAGGCCGCCTTCTTTATAGATGCCGCCTTTCGCGTCCGTGACCGCTACGATTTTCACACCGAGTTCATGCAAAAACTTCGCTGTCATACTTCCAACATTTCCGAAACCTTGAATGGCCGCGGTCGCTTCTGTCATCTCAATTCCTAGCACTTTACATGCTTCCCGGATCGTGAATACGACCCCGCGCCCCGTCGCTTGAAGACGCCCGAGCGAACCGCCTAGCACAACAGGCTTCCCTGTCAGCATACCAGGGATATTATATCCACGAAGTTGATCAAACTCATCAACCATCCATCCCATGACCTTCGGATTTGTATTCACGTCCGGGGCGGGGATGTCTTTCTGAGGTCCGATGATTGGGGTGATTTTCTTGATGTAGTTTCGGCTCAGGAGCTCTAACTCATTCTCAGATAATTGATCGGGATCAACAATGACCCCACCTTTTCCTCCCCCTAAGGGTAGGTCGATAATCGCAGATTTCAAAGACATCCAGATGGATAGTGCCTTCACTTCATCTAAATTAACATCGGGATGGAAGCGGATCCCGCCCTTTGTCGGTCCAAGGATATCCATATGTTGAGACCGGTACCCTGTGAAATTTTCAATCCTTCCATCGTCCATCCTTACAGGGATGGAAACTTCAAACACCCGCATCGGTTTTTTCAGCAGGTGATAGATGTTCTCATGAAGCCCCAGTGTCTCCACTGATTCCTTCAGTAACCCTTTCACAATCTCATAAGGATTATGCCCATGCGTCATAATATCCGACTCCACCTTATCGTACCTTTCCTTACCCATACTCCCACCTCATCCTTCCATATTTTTCTACACCAGGTCATGCATTTTCTTCCAGACCAGGTCTTACATAAATTACCAATCATTCACATATCATTCTTATTAGGGTCCCACGATAATTGCTGATCATCTTCATCTGATTCAATAATGACTTCTGTTACACCGCGCTGGTTTAGGATTTTCTTCTCAATTCCATCGAGCACGTGATCGATGGTTTCTATAGACATTTCAGGATCGAACTCTAATTTCAATTCCACATGCAGCTCTTCTCCCTCTTTCATAACCAACAACTTTTGGATATCCCGCACTTCAGGGTGCTCAAAGACAAATTCACCGATTTTCTTCTCCATTTCTTCATCTGCGACCCCTAACACACCAGCTGCGTTGTCTAAGAAAATACGGCCGACTACGTAAAACAGCATGACGCCGATGATAACGGAGGCATATCCTTCAGCTGTGTGAAAAGGTGTATAGGTGGCAATAAGGATGGAAATCATCGCAATGAGTGCACCCGCAGTAGCCACCATATCTTCAAGGAAAACCAGCTTTGTCGCCGGTTTTGCTCCTCCTAGATTTGCGAGGCTCACTTTTACAACCTCCATGCCTTTGACATTCTCCTGTCCGATATCTTTGACGACTTCTTTCATGGCTTTGTACAAGACAAAAGACTCAAGAATGGCAGCAACCCCGAGTACCGTTAAGTTCAGCCAGAGCCAAGAACCAGCTTCTGGTGGGTGAAGGATGTGATGGATTCCTTCTTTGATCGTTTCATACGCCAATATGCCAACGATAATGACAGCACCAAGCAATACAAGGTTTACAAGCCGGGCAAACCCATTCGGAAATTTATCGGTCGGTGCTTTTTTACTAAGGGCCGAACCAATAAACACAAAGAATTGGTTGGCCATGTCACCAATGCTGTGCATCATTTCCGCAAACATCGCCACATTCCCAGTAATGAAGTAAGCAATGCCTTTGATCAATGAAATCGTGGCATTTATAATGCTCGCCCATAGTGCTGGTTTATTGCCTTTCTTCAATAATACGAATAACTCTCTCATCCCTTACTCCTTTCCGTCCCCGGCTTCTCCCCATAGTTTCCCAAGAATGAACGGAAATCATTCCATAAAATGTCTGACCAGGTCTTACATATTCTTCCGTACCAAGCCTTACATTTTATCCTAATTAAAAAGAACACAAAAAAGGCACCCCTTGTTGGGATGCTTTTCCTTGTCTTCTTTTATTTAGAATGAAGCAGCTGCAGATGCGGCTTCTTCCAGACCGTCTTCGATGATTTTTTCAGCGCGATCAGGGAATTGGTTATGACCTTCGACCACGAGTGTTGTGATATCTTGGATTCCCCAGAATTGCAGAATGTTTTCAACATAGTTAACCGCCATTTCTGCAGATTTCGCCGGGCCTTCGGAATAAACACCGCCACGGGCATTCAAGATGGCTACCTTCTTATCCGGAAGCAGGCCGACTGGACCTTCTTCAGTATAACGGAACGTCTGCCCAGCCTGAGCCAGGTAGTCGAAATACGTATGCAGAACAGCTGGAATAGTGAAATTCCATAGAGGGAATGCAAATACGACTTTATCTGCAGCAAGGAACTGATTCAAGTATTCCGTTACTGTATTCGTCGCTTCAATTTCTGCTTCAGTAAGCTCCATGCCTTTGGAAAGTTTAAACATACCATTGATTTTATCATTATCATAGTAATCCAAGTTTTCTTCGAACAAGTCGAGCTCTTCTATCTCATGATCCGGGTGGACCTGTTTATAGTTATCCAAGAATGTGTGGTAGAGTTTGACGCTCACAGACTGCTCCATCGGTCTGGAATTTGCTTTTACGAAAAGTACTTTTGTCATCATGTGAACCTCCATTTATATAAATTAGTTGGTGTAACAACCATAAGTTATAACAAAAAACAATCATAGCTGTTCGGACGTAACGAATTATTTATGTCCGTAATTCAAGATGTTGCTACACAAACTATTCAACGTTGTTTATCTTATTAACTTATCTTTTAAATGTCAAACCACAAGTTTTGGGAAATAGAAATTCGTTCAAATGTAACATTTTTACAAAAAGAGGTTTTCAGTCTGTCTTATGCGGATATATAGCTTATGTGCGCACAACTAAAACAAATTCGAAAGGATGTATTTCTAAATGGCTGATCGTTACAAAACAGGTGAACAAGCTCCAAAAGCAGGTACTTACGAATTTGATGGTTTAGTGGATGGTCGTAAAAACAACAATGTGACCGAGGATGAGAAACATATCGAACTGAGCAATGGCGATACGTTCCCACCTCTTCGCTCCAGTAAAGAAGCAGCTTACTGGAAAAAAGCATAATCATACGCACACACCACATAGAAAAGTCCTGGACATCCCCCTGCCCAGGACTTTTCGTCATTTTTTCTTTCCATTGATCACCTTTAATGTCGGCGCTTGTTTTTCATCTGGCTGACGTTCGAAGGACGTAATCGTCGCCCCGATTCCGATTGTGAGTGAACCATCTGACTCCACACGGAACAATGTGCCGGGCTCTTTTACTCGGATGGATTGGACATTGTGTCTGGCAAACACCTGCTGCAAGTCACCAATCAGTTCATCTTTTCCATATGTGAAACCCATTTTGTCACTCCCTAAATGATCCTCTATTACTAGTAGGATATGTAAAAAGAGAGACAAACATGCCCATGAATTCTGCGAGTTTTCTAAAGCCGCTCCATCATTCATAGAGAGACTTGCCATAACGGGCCTTATATAATTCCAGTGCTTTCAGATGAGTGGCTTTCGCTCTTTGCTGTGTTCGTTCTTTTACTTCAGGATATTCTTCTGCTTCTACATAATCCGCAAGAACGTCAATGACGTCATCTAATAATTTGGCCTTAAAATAAAGTGACATCCGTTCAACCACATCATCTCCTGCAAGCCCTCTCACTTTCTGTTCCCACATCGGCCATTCAGACGTATCAACCCACGGCCAAAGCAAAGACGCAAAATCTGCTGCGGCATCTCCAACGGTTAGATCGTCCCAATCAATGATGCAAAACCCGTCCCCATTCACTAAAATATTTTGCTGATTCAGATCATTATGAACGACATCTTCTGCTGGACGTTGAAAATGAATCGATTGATGAACTTCCTCTTCCAACTGATCCGCCATTTCGTGAAACATGTCAAAGGTCTCCTCTTGTACAAATGGAAGACTCCCTCTATCAGCATCTATTATTTTCATATCTTCCCGGAACCGATGGATATACGTATCGATAAACGCATCGGCATAACTCTTTTCCTCTACCCCGAGCACACGTTTAAGATGTGTATCACCATGTAGCTGACATATTTTCGATAAAATTCGATCCGACCAAGCTTGTCCTTTCCATGTTTCTCCTTCAAAAAACTCAAACAAAAGACCGTAGGAGTATTCTGGAATAACGGTTTCATGGATTTCCATGAGCAACTTCGGCGCTTCGTAATTTCCCCTCAAATATTCGTGATGACAAGCCCACTGTTGTAAACTCGGTTGATGGGCACGATCGGCAAACTTCACATGCATGCGCTTCTCCTCATCAGAAATTTGATAGGACTGATTGACAAAACCACCCGGATTCCATATGTACTGAATGTGGATATTTTCTGATTCCAACTCAAGTTCTGCTCTTTGTGCCCATTTTTTCAAACGGATTGCGTTCTTTTCCATCCATTAGTCCCCCCTTACTACTCATTCTTTACTGAGCCTTTCGCTTCCTTCTATTACACCAACCAAACGGAGAAAATATGCACCTTCTCATCCTACAATTTGTATAAAAAGGACTCCCCACTCTCGACCCTTACTATTGAATCATTTAACGTTTTGTCAATTGTCAGACAATTATGAACTTGATATAGTTAGTAAAAACAAGGAGGAGATCCAACTTGAAGATCAATCAAAAAAGATTTCACGAACACATCGAAACCCTGGCCGAAATCGGGAAGATTGGAGAAACCGGTGTCTGTCGTCTCGCTCACTCGAAAGAAGACAGAGAAGCTGTCGATGTTGTCCGCCTTTGGATGGAAGAAGCTGGCCTTGAAACACATATCGATGGATTCGGAAATTTGGTTGGTCGTGTCGAAGGCAAAGAAAAAGACAAACCGATTCTCATGTTAGGTTCCCACATTGACTCTCAGCCTTATGGCGGTCGATTTGACGGAACATTAGGTGCTTTGGGCGCCATTGAAGTTGTACATACATTGAAAGAAGAAGGCATCACCCCTAACCGCTCCATTGAAGTCATCTGTTTTGCAGACGAAGAAGGTTCCAGGTTCAATAAAGGCGTCTTCGGCGTCCGTGGAATCATCGGCCAACTCGAAGAAGGAGAACTTGAACGCAAAGACAAAAATGGGGTGACCCGCTTAGAAGCTCTCCGAGAATTCGGCGTAGAACCTGATTTGAGCCAAAGCCCTGTCTACAAACCTGGGGACATTGAAGCTTTCCTTGAACTTCATATTGAACAAGGGCCTGTCCTCGAATCACAAGACAAACCTGTCGGAATCGTATCAGCCATCTCCGGTCCGATCTGGCTGACCGTGACACTTGAAGGATTTGCCGGACACGCAGGATCCGTGCCCATGAATTTGAGGCAGGATGCGTTTCTTGGAGCCTCCATCATTACCAAAGAGTTTAATGAACTTGTCCGGAATGAAGGCACGCCGAATACAGTCGGTACCGTCGGCAGTGTCCAGACTTTCCCGAACTCCCGCAACATCATCCCTGAAAAAGTCGAATTCACAGTAGACCTTCGTGATATTGACTTGGATGCCCGCACAAAACTCGAAAAGAAACTATATGAAATCATCGAACGTACGAGCAAAGAACACAATCTCGAATATTCCATCAGTGAAGATACACGAAGTGATCCACGTTATTGCGCAGACTGGATCAAAGACATTATGAAAGCAGAAGATGAACAACTCGGTTACGATTCGCCAACCTTAATGAGCGGACCTTTTCATGATGCCTTATTCATGTCCTACATCAGTGATTACGGCATGATTTTCGTCCGTTGTGAAAAAGGGATCAGTCACAACCCGTTGGAGTATGCCGAAATGGAGGACATGCAAAAAGGCGTGGAGCTTCTTTATCATACAGCCTTAAAAATCGCTCAGTCCTAAATGGAGGGAGAAGAAATGAAAGCAACCAAAGTATTCATCAATGGAGAAGCCATCACCGCCGATCAATCAGGTACGGTTCATGAAGCTGTTGCTGTCAAAGGAGAACGCATTCTCCAAGTGGGAACAACGACCGAAATCATGAAACTATGTAGTACTCATACAGATGTGATTGACTTGTATGGGAAAAGCGTGCTTCCCGGATTCAATGATGCCCATGCCCACCTCGAGTTGTACGGCACCAATCAGATCGGCGTCAACCTGAAGCAGGAGGATTCCATAGATTCTATCATTGAAAAACTTCATAGGCGGGCAGAGGAAACACCTCCAGGAGAATGGGTCCGCGGCTGGGGTTATAATCAGAACACCTTGCTGGAGGGTCGCCATCTGACTAAATGGGATTTGGACAAAGTGTCCACGTCCCATCCAATCATTGTCGTACGTACTTGTGGTCATATTTCATGTGTAAACAGCAAAGCATTAGAAATAGCTGATCTTACTTCACAGACACCCCATCCACCTGGAGGAACCTATCACAAGGATGAGGACGAGCTTTCCGGTCTATTGTTGGAAGCTGCCCATATGGAGATGTTCCAGCTTGCTGATTATTCAGAAGCAGAAGTAATGCTGGGGCTACAAATAGCCTCCGATCACTTTTTACAAAACGGAATAACGAGTGTTCATGATGCAGGTGGATACGGCACGAAACACATCCGTTATTTACAAAAGGCGGCTCAAGAAGGAAAGATCAGGCAACGACTTTATGTCATGTATGGTTCCCTCTACGATTCTCCATCTGTTGTCCAAGCAGGTGTGAAGAGCGGGATCATGACGGGACTCGGAGACGATACATTTAAAATCGGCCCTGCGAAAGTTTTCATTGATGGAAGCAGCAGCGGTCCGACATGCAAAACCCGTGATCCATACACAAGTAATCCAAATGATTCAGGGATTCTATATATGGACCAAAAAGAACTGGACCGACATCTCCTAACAGCACATGAACAAGGATGGCAAGTTACTGCTCACGCCATGGGAGATGAAGCCGTACATATGCTATTGTCTACAATTGAGCGAGCGCTCAATCACAGGACAGGGATCAACCACCGTCACAGGATTGAGCATGCAGGAATCACTCCCCCTGACCTTGTTGAAAGAATAAAAGCCACCCACTCCGTTCCGATTCCGAACCCTGCTTTTCTTTACGAGTTCGGAGATGGATATATCAACGATTACGGTGACAGAGTCCACCACTTTTTCCCGTTAAAAAGTTACGTGGATCAGAACATTCCGTTTGCCATCGGTTCCGACAGCCCGATTACAGCGGTGAGTCCGCTGATCGGCATCCACGCAGCCGTCAATCGGACAAGTAAACACGGCCACCCTGTCGGTCAAGGTCAATCCATCACGGTCAAAGAAGCAATCCGTGCTTATACATGGGCAGAGGCTTATGCCAGTGGGGAGGAAGATTTGAAAGGAACCTTAGAACCAGACAAGTACGCGGATCTTGTCATTCTCGATCAATCCATCTTGCGTTGTCCTTCTCAGCAGCTGAAGGATATCCAAGTAGAAATGACGATTCTAAATGGAGATATCGTGTATGAAAAATAAAAGGAGGATGCCCATTGACCAAGCAAAAGTTCGTTAAAATTTACTGTCTTTCTTTAACCATCCCATTTTTACTTCTCGTCTTCCCGTTGTTCTCCATCGCCAACAGGGAGACGCCATTCATCATCGGTTTACCATTTTCGGTATTCTGGGTCATTTTTTGGATCATTGTCACATTCATCATCGTCCTATTCCTGTACAAAATCGATCCTGACAAAGACGAAAAGGAGGTCCACTAAATGGCACAATGGCAAATTGCAATGATCATGATGATCGGTTACCTCGTCGTCGCTTTATTCATCGGAGTCTTAGCCGGCCGTAACCAGGACAAAAGTTCACTAGAAGAATTTACGACAGCGAAAGGGAATCTTGGTCTCTTCGTCATGTGGTTCCTCATGGGTGGAGCGGTCTTCAGTGCCTTCTCCTTCCTCGGCGCACCAGGATGGGCCTTTTCCCGGGGTGCACCTGCGTTGTACATCATCACCTATACCGCCTTCGCCATCTTACCTTGGTATATCATCGGTCCGAAAATCGGTGCCATCGGCCGCAAGCACAACATCTATACGGTCGCCGGATTTTTACAACTGCGCTATTCCAGCCGTGTGATCGCCATGATCATCGGAATCGTCGCTTTACTAGCCTCTATTCAGTACTTGGCCACACAAATGAAAGGGATGGCCTATATTTTTAACATCATGACAGAAGGACGGATTCCTTTCTGGCTTGGTGCGCTGCTTTCTTACGGAATTGTCGTCGTTTATGTCGCCACAGGCGGACTTCGGGCTGCTGCCTGGTCAGATGTGTTTCAAGGAATTCTCATGATCGTCATTTCCTGGACGGTCGGGCTCACGATCGTCAATCAGCTTCACGACAGCGTTCCAAATATGTTCCGTAATTTGACACAGGACAACCCAGGTTTTCTGCAGATCGGTGCAGAAGGTTCAACGATGTCCATGATGGCCTACACAACAACCATCCTTGTATCGACCATCGGGTTTCTCATGTGGCCGCACTTGTTTTCAAAATCATACGCCACAAAAGCACGTACCATCAAAAAGACCGTGCTCGTCTATCCGATGTTCGCCTTGTTCCTAATTCCGCTTCTTTTTGTAGGGTTCTCTGCCGTTAACGTCATCCAAGCCAATCAAATCGGTTCACCTGATGAAATTCTGCCCTACCTGATTACAACGGTTCTCACATTGCCGGGCTGGGTGTATGGACTTGTCGGTGCTGGTGCGCTTGCTGCTGCCATGAGTACCGCAGATGCGATCACGCACAGTGCTTCCCTTGAATTTACAGATGGCTTGATCCGTAACGTAAAAAGGGACCTTTCATCGAAAGCAACGCTTTTAATCATGAGAATCGGCGTCTTCGTCATCGGTGGGCTCGCCTATTTCATTACTGTGTTTGGTGGACAAGGATTGATCGCTCTCCTCCTCGGAGCCTACGGATCTATCGTCCAATTCGCCCCAGGTGTCTATGGTGCTTTGTATTCGAAGAAAATCACTGCTCCTGCCGTAGTTACAGGGTTAATCTCAGGTACAGTGGTCAACTACTACTTCCAGCTTGTCGCGGACTCCCCGCCATTGGACATTAATCCAGGTATCTTAGGATTGATTGTTAACGTTGGACTCGTCGTTCTGATCAGTGCCTTTACCCAAGGAAAAGAGATGCCAATGGCAGAGGAATACAGAAAAATAGGTTCGTAATAAAAAAGACTCTGAGTTAGCTAAACTCAGAGTCTTTCTTTATGCTTAATGCAATGAACGACGAATGCAATTATAAGTTTAAGACTTCGTCGTTAGACCTTCACCCTTATCCAGCCCGTCTCTTTAGGAAAGTCCTTCCGTGTCAATGTTTTCCCATCTAACCATTGCTTGTAGGCTGTCATCGTACCATCATGTGTAACGACAAAAACACGGTCTTTCCCTTGTTGCTTACACCAATGAATCAGTTCAGAAGCAACGTCCTCGAATTCCTTTTCAGGGATTTCATTGATCCCCTCTTCCCATTGTTCATCAGTCAATTGAAAGCCAGGGAAATCAGCCCACACCTGGTCTTTACGCAATGTCCGGTCGCAAGGTAATGTTTTCCACTCCTTCTTCTGTGGAAACATACGGGGACCAAGGGCAGGAGACACAACCCTTCTGCATGGAATGCTTTCGCTCCAACGCTCAGCCGTTTGTAGAGTTCTTAACGTCGGACTGACGATGAGTAGATCTTCAGAAGACAGTGGCCATGTTCCTTGTAATTCTCTTGCCTGGCTTTCTCCACGTAATGTCAATGCTGGGTGGAGGGTATGTAATCGATCAGGTTTTTCCGTATGTTCTCCTTCCCCATGACGCACAAATACAAGTTCCATCCTTGTCCTCCTTTTGTTATGTCTTTGCTCCCATCTTTCTTACATTGCTAATAATCATCAGGATAATAGAATATACCCAAGTACACCCGATGATAAAAGCGGAAACCACAAGCTCTTCTTCCTTTTGTAGTGAGAAAGTAAATAGGACGAACCCACATAACCCCGATCCTATGAGCGTGTAATAAAAAAGGGTATGCCACCACTTTCGCACAGGCAGGACACGATGGATGAGAATAGACAAGGGGATTCCTAAGATGAGGTAAACCGGTAAAGTGTACACAAATATAAGAAAAGAAACATCCGGATTACCCGGAGATAATA
Source organism: Halobacillus litoralis (assembly GCF_009856415.1). GTDB lineage: Bacteria > Bacillota > Bacilli > Bacillales > Halobacillaceae > Halobacillus > Halobacillus litoralis_C. Next base: position 297,194 of record NZ_WMEZ01000003.1, read on the forward strand.
GGTTCAAAGAGAATGATACGAGGATGGTTGAAAAGAAGGCGGCTAGAATTCCCGTATATATGTTGTTCATACATTCAACTCCGTTCTGACCTCTTGAACCTAAGGTGTTATTTCCCGAGCAATATTTATCCATACCGTACTACAGTCTAGGATTGGTTTTCTAACAACAAAAGAATGGAGCCCTCTCCATCCTTTTTGTTATTTAAGCACTCCACAATTTTTGGAACACTTGTTTCTGTATGTCCTCATGCCGTTTCACGGTCAATAAACTAAACAGGACATAGGCTAGCAGACTCAATAGCACGGGCAGTACCACTGTATGCATACCAAACGCTTGAGGCATAAAACTATGAAATAGAATATAGCTTCCTACCCCTGTCAAAATGGAAGCAATAGCTCCGCTGGCATTGCCTTTTTTCCAATACAACCCCATAATTACGGGCCAAATGAAAGCTGCTTCCAGCCCGCCGAAAGCAAATAAGTTCAACCAAATCAATAAATCCGGTGGCTGAATCGCCATGGCAAATACGAGAATTCCAATCACAGCGGTGACGGAAATACTCAATTGTTTCACCTTCTTCGTACTTGCTTCAGGATTCACATAGTTCAAGTAAACATCTTTCACCACCGCTGAACTGACAAGCAGGAGGAGGGAATCGACGGTCGACATGATTGCAGCCATCGGGGCAGCAAGCACAATGCCCGCCAGCCACGCCGGCAGCACCTCCATCGCAATTCGCGGCATGACCGTATCTCCCACTTCTATTCCAGGAAGGACAGGTCTTGCGAAAACCCCTGTCAAATGCATACCAAGCATGATCACACCGACAACCACAGTTCCTATAATTAAAGCACGGTGCATGCCACGTGAGCTTTTATAGCTCATGGCACGGACAGCAACTTGAGGCAGACCGACAACGCCGACACCGACAAGGATCCAGAAGGACGATACATACAGTGGCGTAAGGGAACGATCCGATCCGTACGGTGAAATCAAGTCCGGGTTCTCTGCAGCAAGATCGGAGATGATGTTCTCAATCCCACCCCCTGCAAGAATCGTGCCGATCAAGATGATCATCGTACCGAAAAACATGATGATCCCCTGCACAGTATCTGTAATGGCAACAGCACGGAACCCACCAATAATGACATAAACGAGCACGGATATGGCAAAAATGAACAAGGCTGCCGTATAAGATAGGCCTGTAAAAGATTCAATCAGGCGTGCGCCTCCGACCCACTGGGCCGCCATCGCCGAGAATAAGAAAATGATAATACTTGCAGCTGATAGGATGACCACCCACTTACTCTGATAGCGTTCCTTCAAAAAATCGACAAGGGTGACCGCCCGGATTTTTCTTGCCATGATGGCAAACTTCTTTCCAAGTACCGACAGCACAAAATAGCCCGTCGCAAGCTGTGTCATGGAAAGCAAAACCCAGCCTAGACCGACGGTGTATGCAACTCCAGGCCCTCCCACAAAGCTGCTTGCACTTCCATAGGTGGCGACCATCGTCATCGCTAAAATGAAACCACCAAGCTGACGACTTCCTAAGAAATATTCCTGCAGAAAATCCGCACTCGACTTTAAGTATTTCGAAGCATAAAAGCCAATAAAAAATATGATGACTAAAAATAGTAACAGTGGTATGACAACGCCCCAATTCATTCTTCATCCCCCTCATCTAGCGGTACTTCCTTAAATAAAAATTTGACCGCAAGAATGACGAGAAGGAAGATAAGGACCGTGACAGCGATACAACTATAAAAAAACCATGCCGGAAAGCCGAAAATGTAGTCATATTCCTCCACAGTTCCCGACCCGAAACCATAAGCAAAGCCATACCAAAGAATGAAGTTCACAACAACCAGTGCAACTCCAATCAACGCCTCTTTGTTCGCAATTTTGTATCGTGGATCTTCCAAATTCTTATCTTGTTGTTTCATAGGATATTCCCCCTTGACCATCCAAACGTCTAGTTATCTATGTATCTGTTCTGTGCTGTCATCATGTTTTCCCCTTTTCCAAGCTTACCGAAAAATCACTCGTCTGTCTGCACCCTTTTTTTCACAAAAACGTGCTACTCCAACCTTTACAGACATAAAGTATGAATGTTCCATTTTTAAATATAAGCTCCTTATTCTTGAAGACTCAGTTTCGAGAAAACGAGGGTTCGTTGCTAAGTTTTTCGTCAGGGGTGGATGGGGAGACTCCTTCGGGAAGAGAGTGCTTGGCGAGACCCCGCAAGGCAAGCCTGAGGAGGCTCAACGCGCTCCCGCGGAAAGTGAGTCATTCCCCGCCTCCCCAATCCACTCAACAAAAGTCTCGAAATCAAGTCTTCAACAATCCTCTTATCTCCTTTAATTACGGGACTTCGTTTGGATTAGAAAATTTTTGCTTGCGTTACCAGCTGCATCATGTAAAATGGATATATTCATAGATACAAAGGGAGTGCGCCGAATGAAAAGACACTCAGCCTTGTTCATAGTCATCCTGCTTCTTAGTTTTGCATTGCCGTTCACATACGGTGAACACCACAGCGGCTATTTCAAAGGCGACGTCCAGGAAAGCACTCTACTTGAAACATCGTCCTCACACGATGATCAAACAGACAAAACGTTTGTCATTTCAGCTGTTTTCAGTTTTCTGTTGATCGTCCATTTATGTACAAAAATTACTACTACACCCTTGAGGTCCTTCCGCGAGTTGTTCTTTCTGAACCCTGTATTCTATCAATCCAATTATGTGATCCAATTCCTTTGATGTTGCTCAAGTCAGCCAACAATCAAAGGAGGTTTCACCTATGCTATGGTTCAGAATGATCATGATCGGTATGTTCTCTTTGACAGCTTTGTCACTTCTGTCTTATCAGGGAACAGAGATCTATCATGCTTTCCTAGAATTTTTCAGTAGAAAATAATAATCTCAGACCCATACGTCAAACCAGGCGTATGGGTTTTTTATAGTATAAATTCTAGTTGAATGTCTCTAGGTTCACGAAAGAAGATCGTTGCATTCACTTCTTTTGCTGGCTCACACCCCATCTTTTGATAAAACCTCTGGGTTTCAACAGAGGGGTGAGCACCAATATACAGTTTCTCTGCTCCTAATGCTTTAGCAACCTCACAAGCTTTCTCGAAAAGCACTTTCCCAATTCCGCTCCCGCGAAATTTTCGGGTCACGTGGATGTACGATAATTCTCGGTACATGGACTTTTCACCAAAATCAGTCGCTTCAATGACAGCAAAACCGTAGACTTTTTTCTCCTTCAAAGCTGCTACTACGGCTCCTCCATTTTCGATCACCAACCGAAAATGATGGATGATCGTCTGTTTGTTTCCTTCGGTCCAATCCTCTTCAAAAGGGTTGCATTCTTCATGAAATGTCCCTGATTGAAGCACCCATACGCGGTCCGTTTTTTGATATCGATCAAAAGAATCCAGCATGTGATCGTCAAGGTCGGCCAATTTCAATCGTATGATGTTCATGTCCTGCCTCCGATCCCTACTACAAAAAGGAGCCCCTTTAATGGCGGCCCCGTTACGCTTACTTGTATAGTAAGTTCAATCGTTCTTCCTCTTCTTTTTTATCATGATATTCATAAAACCCTACCCCGTTTCCCCAAGGATCTTGAAAAGTCCCCCACTTGACGGGAACCTCTTCACGCGAATGGATGTCAAAATGGGCAAGGTTTAATTCTTCAACCAGAGTATCTCTTGTCGCTTCAAGATCTGTAACTCCAATGCGGAAAGGTCCACTGTTTTTGGATGGCGTACCCTCCGCCAGCTGCAGCCAGAATCCAGGGATGACCTCCCACTCGACAAAACCTTCATGAGGGATGAAGTCAGGCTTCTTCCCAAGCAGTTTTTCATACCATTGCTGACCTTCTAGAAGATCGGGGACACGGATTTGATTGGTCACTTCGAATAACACGAGCGTTCCTCCTTAGTATTCATTTTTTGTAGTAGTGACGGGAGTTCCGTCAAATGAAAAATAGAATAGCGCGCCAATGACTCTTCCTCTTTTTTGTCCTTTTTCCATACCGCTTTCATCCCAATGTTTTCTGCTGCTTGGACATCTTTTTCCAGATGATCCCCAACATACACACAGGCTTCCAGCGGTTGGTTGATCCGTTCCATCGCTCGTTCAAAAATCGTCGGATCAGGCTTTTTCACCCCCTCAAGCTCTGAGATGAGAATGGTTCTGAAGAAAGATTCAATGCCTAACGCCTGGATATTATCCATTTGAAAACGTCCTTTTCCATTTGTGATGAGACCCAGTTGGTAGTTGTTCTCTATTAATTGTAGCAGCACTTCCTTGAGGCCTTTAAAAGGAATACAATGGTGTTTAAAAGAGTCCTGATAATCTTGATCGAGCTCTACCACCATGCCTTTCCCTAAATCCAATTCATGGACAAGTTGTTTATAAACTTGATTCTTAGGCAGATACCCTCGCTGATCCATTCTATGAATCTTGAGGTGAAAGCTACTCTTGATACAGACTTGAGAGACTCCTCAAAGCGATCGTATTGATCCTTAATAAAACACTCAACAGAAGCATCGCGGTCCAAAAGCGTCCGGTCCAAGTCGAAAATGACAGCCTTAATCATATTCGATGCCCTTCTTCTCTCGCTTTTCGATAGCCGTAAAAGGAACAGTTCTCCTCTACTTGAAAACCACAAGACTCATAGAATGAGAAATTCTCATCCGACGTATGCGCAAACCAATCCCCATGCGGCAGTTTTTCCATACATAAAGAAATCAGCTTATGGGCGAGTCCCTTTCCTCGGTATGGTTCCGAAACGACCAAGTCCATGATTGTCGCCATCATGATCTGGTCAGAGACGACTCGTACCATCCCTACCATCTCTTCCTGATCCCAAACCGTAAATGCCCATGTCGAGTTCTCAAAGATAAGAGAAAATTTTTCTTCCTGCCAGGAAGGTCCACCTCGTAACCAGCCGACCTCTTCAAATAGCTGTTTTACACGTTTCGCAGGTACTCCCTTTGTGCCTTCACGGATCGTCAATCCTTGAAAATACTGATACATACCCCTTACCCCTCCGGATACGTGTGCTGCAAAAAAGTGACAGATTGAAGGATGAGTTCTTTTAAAACCTCTACATCAATGTCATCCACCTTGTTGATGTACACACACGCTTTCCCGCTCTTGTGTTTCCCGAACTTCTCAAGAAGCTCTTCACGTTCCGGATCACCCGTTGCGAAATACAGGCTGATTTTCGCTTTTCGTGGAGAAAAGCCTACAAGTGGAGCATCCCCTTCATGGCCCGTCTTATATTTGTAATGATAAGAACCGAAGCCAATGATCGACGGGCCTCACATTTTAGCTTCATACCCTGTCGTTTCAGTGAAAATATCCAACAACCGGTAGGCGTCTTCCCGCTTTTTTGGGTGGTCCACTTCTTCAATGAATTCGAAGACGCTTCGATCGTTCTGTTTTGTTTTCTGTTCATAAGCCATTTCTCCCACTCCTTTCCATCGTGTTTCTTTACTAGTTCCACTCCCTCCCCTCCATTTCCTTTTAAAACCCAAAAGAAAAAGGAGGCGCTACAACGGAACCTCCTTTCCTTCATCAGCTGACAACTCTCAAATTCGGTTTTCCCTCTCCCTGCTTTCCACTCATATTTTCTGTGATGCGCTGGACGTCCTGGACCATTTTTGTCATTCGCTGTGCTTCCTCGGTCACTTTCTTAACATGTTCCAACTGTTGCTTTGAGAAGTGCAAAATACTTTGATTCTGTCCTTTTCCTTCTTTGGTAAACTTCAGTAAGCTTTCGAAAGAATGAGAGAACAGGTCGACAGTGGCTAAAAGCTGTTGACTGGAAGCAGTGATCTCACCTGTCTGCCTTTCCACTTCCTCCGATTGCTCCAGGATGCGCCTGAAGTTTCCTTCCAGATGCGTGACATGGTCGAGACTCGTTTCCATCTTCCTTTTCCCTTCACCAGCATGAATACCGGCTTGAGTCACGTGTTCCCCAATGGCATCAACAATTGAAAAAATGCGTTCCGTCGCATGACCGGACTGTTCCGCAAGCTTCTGTACCTCTTGTGCTACAACGCTGAAACCTTTTCCATGTTCACCCGCCCTGGCCGCTTCAATAGAAGCATTTAACGCTAACAATTTGGTATGTTCAGTCATCGAGGCAATCTCTTTTGTCAGTTGACTGATATGATCTGAGTACGTTTGTAAGGATTGAATATTTTCACTCGTTTCTGTGAAGCTGGTATCTGTGGAGTGAAGATGGCTCGAAATCTCGGTAAGAGAAGCCTTTCCATCTTGAGTTGCTGCTGAAGTATACTTCGCCTGTGCAGATACAACCTCAATACTTTTCGAAATCTGTTCCAAAGCGGCTTGGATATCCGATAAATTCAGTGCATGGTTCTCTGCCTGTTCCACTTGCTCCTCAGCGTTCTGTCCACGTTTGTATATCAACTCTTCCATCTCAGTGAAGGATTTTGAGGACTGGTGTGAGGTATGATTGATGACATGCGTCGTACTTTTTAAAGCATTCCCTACGGACTGCAATTGATGAAGGAGCTGTTCCGTTTCCGCTTGTTTATTTTGAGAATGCTCGGTTAACTCTCTTACGTGCGCATTCTTTTGGAGAATCTGATAGGAAGTTCCGGCACTCGTCAAAATTAAATAAATAGCATGAAGGGAGAACATGAACCACGAGTAATTTTCCGTTCCATAAAAGAAATCCATCCCCCAAAACATAGTAATGATATGAAAGAGTGCAAAAAGGAGCGTCATCAACGCAATGATTTCTGTCCGGTCATAAAAAGCAATCAATGCGACAACAAGAAAAATGGAAAAATGATAAACAACCATGCCTTCCCCATTCGCAATCATCCCTATACTAATGAAAGTAAACAAAAGGCTCATCAACCACGGGATTGCGACGTGGTCCTGTTTTTTCAAATAAACGAAGCATGTCATCCCATATAAAGCAAAGGGAATGATGAGATATGTATATAAATAAGGAGCATAACTCGTAAAGTCATTCACACTCCAGTTCAGTAACAAATTTCTGTGAGTCAAATGAATCACAAGGACCAACAATAAGCCAACAGCTCCAAACATGAGCATCGTCCGATTCTTTTTCTTTTCCATACAACCACCCTCAAATGATAAGACTTAAGATCTCCATACAACAGAAAAAGTATAAAACTTCGAATTCAAACCTTTTCCCGCAATAATATATATCCCCCGGCAAAAAAAATAAACCTCCTGAATGTGGAGGTTTATCATGATCCATGAAGTTCTTCATAAATTTCTGTCACCCAAAAATGTCGCGGAAAAATGAAAAGAGTCCAATACTCTTGCCATTCCGGCTTCTTCTCAACCTCTTGTTCTTTCACAGGAGGGGTTGTTTTTTTCTTCACCTTTTCCATCTGCGCTGTATGAATTTCTTCCCCATCTGAATCAGTTACAGAGAGTACCCCTGATTCATCCATTTCCGTTTTGACAGGTTCTCCTTTTAGGTGTGTGTATGAAATCTCACCAGGCAGTTGATAATCTTCTTTTACATCTGGAAATTCTTCCTCAGGTTTTATGACAGATGTTTGGTAGTGTTCAAATCCATAGTCCAGTAGTGTCTTCGTATCTTCATAGGATAAATCTTTGGTTCGGCTTTTCATTGTGATTACAATCAAGTCCATATTCTCTCGGCTAGCACTCGTAGCCAACGTGAAACCAGATTGAGGCACATAACCTGTCTTCCCACCTGTCACGCCTTCGTAAGGGTCTTCTCTCATTAAACGATGATGCGTGTACAGCGTGGCATCCCACTTTTCTCCATCCCAATCCAGAACCTCTAGTCCGTATATTTCATTAAACGTTTGATTTTTTTGTGCATATTGCGTAATTTTCGCCAGATCTTTCGCTGTCGTCCTATGCTCTGATTCAAACAAGCCATGAGGATTCTTGAAATTCGTCTGCTCTACCCCGGCTTTTTCCTCAAGGTAAGCATTCAAATCTTCGGAGAACTGATCGACACTCCCGCTCAAATGCTCGGCAATCGCAACACCTGCATCATTCCCGGAGTTCAGGAGCAGCCCCTGGACGAGCTCTTTTAATGTCGCCTGATCTCCCTCTTCTAGGAAAACACTGGAACCCCCTGTTTCATAAGCCTTTTCACTTACCGTCACCGTGTCATTGAGGTTCCCTTTTTCAATCGCATAAATCGCTGTTGCAATCTTCGTCAAACTGGCTGGATACATACTCGTTTCGGCATTCTTCTTATATAAAACTTCACCTGTATTCGCCTCAAGAACGATCGCCGTTTCACTATTGATCGATGGAGCATCCGGTTCGGATATGGCCATCGCTATGTTTGAATTTATATAAAACGTGGTATAAAAGACTACAATGATTACTATAAGTTTCTTCATATAAATGACGACTCCCTGTACACAGTTATTGATTTGATAAATCCGCTCTATTTAACCATGTATCAGTATATACATAATTGTCGCAATTTGAAGAAAACCCACGAATTCTTAAATAAATTGTAATCGCTTTGTAAACTACTTGGCTATTTCCTGAAAATTTTCCAACAGTTGTTTCTTCAAGCTTATGGCAGAACTGTAGAAGACTTAACATTTCGAAACTAAGTCTTCCATAAAAAGTTTTTATAGGAAAAGAAAAGGAGAGGCTCTAATAGAGTCTCTCCTATCTATATTTATAGAGAACGACACAGAATATCTAAAACTGTTTCACGATTCATTTCTTTGTATGTGCCTACGCCCGGTTTAATGAACGTTTTTTCCACAATATCGTTAAATGCTTCATCTGTGATGTCATAGTCCTGAAGAGTGTTTGGTGCTCCAAGAGAGTTCCAGAAATGTCGCAGTGCCTTTGCGCCCTCTCGTGCCACTTCCGCATCCGTCTTTCCTGCAGCGTCAATATCAAACACATTCGTTGCCAGTTGCTTCACTCGGGTTGGATCCTCCTCCAATACATGCTCGAGCCAATTAGGGAACAGAATAGCAAGACCACCACCGTGCGGGATATCATAGATGGCGGATACAGCGTGTTCGATACGGTGAGTAGCCCAGTCCCCTCCATCTGTTCCGTTCATTAAAGTTCCATTGAATGCGGTTGTACTTAAGTACATCATCGTTTCCCGATGTTCATAGGATTCCAGATTGTCTATCAATTTCGGTCCGGTTTGTATAGCTGTACGTAAAAGGGACTCAATGAATCCATCGATCATAGGTGTGTTAGCCGTCCTATGGAAGTAGTGTTCCAATGCATGGGACATGCTGTCGACGATTCCATACACCGTCTGGTTTTCAGGCACAGAAAATGTATACGTTGGATCAAGGATTGAAAACGTCGGATACACATGAGGGGATCCCCATCCGAGTTTGTCCTTTGTTTCCCAGTTTGTAATGACGGAAACAGCATTCATCTCAGACCCTGTGGCTGCAAGCGTCAGCACCGTACCAATCGGCAGTGCTTTTTCGATCGGAACTTCCTGTGTAATTAGTTCCCACGCATCTGCTTCACTCGCTGCCCCTGCGGCAATCGCTTTTGTACAATCGATCACGCTTCCGCCTCCAACAGCAAGCAAAAAGTCGATCCCCTCTTCTTTACAGATCTCGACACCTCTTCGGACGGTTGTCAGTCGGGGATTCGGTTCAACACCGGACAGTTCATGAACGACGACCTCAAGCTTCTCTAATTGTTGCATAACGTCCTCATACACACCGTTCTTCTTAATGCTTCCCCCACCATAAACGACAAGCACCTTTGCTCCTTGTCCTATTTCGTTAGGGATTTGTTTGATTTGACCCTCGCCAAAGTAGAGCTTCGTAGGGTTATATTGTAAAAAGTTATTCATCGTTCCACCTCACCTTTTTTTAGCCTATCTATTGTATCATTCACACAGTAAAAGCAGGTAACGATGATTATTGATCGTACTCATCAATATATTTGATTATTCCATTCCCACTTTCAGTACAACTTCATCCCACATAATTTCCCCGGTCCGTTCAAAACCAAGTGTTTCATAAAGGCGGATAGCAGCTTTATTCTCAGGTTCTGCACTCGTGTAGAAGTCGACTGGTCCGTACGTTTCTTTAATAAGAGCAAGCAATGCCTTCATCGATGCTTTTCCGTATCCTCTGCCCTGATGGTTTTGATCAATCATAAATCGACTTACTTCCAATCGCTTTGTTTCGGGATCACGGTCGTACATAAGAAAACCAATCATCGTGTCGCCATCATAAATACAAGTAGGAAAAAACTCCTTTTCAAAAGAAGCTTCAATAATCGAATACCAATTTTCCGCGACAAAGCCTTTTTGGCTTTCATCTACTTTAAGACTGACGCACTCTTCCCAATTTTCTTTTGTTACAGGTTTCAATAGTAGATTCATGTCCAGCACCTCCTCTCCCTATTATATAGAGAGAGGATGAAAATAAATAGAATAGTGGGATGAAGCTTCCTACTATTCTGTTTTAAATGAAGGAGACCGGGAATATTCTTCTTAACTTATAAAAAGGAGTTTTTTCAAATGTCACTCTATATCGAAGTAGATCATGACCACCATATCGACGTATTTGTAGAAGATATTGGAGAAGGACAGCCGATCGTATTCCTTCATGGCTGGCCCCTGAATCATCAAATGTTCGAATATCAAATGAACGAACTCCCCCAGAAAGGTTACCGATTCATCGGCATCGACCTGCGTGGATTCGGAAAATCAGACAAGCCTGCTTTCGGTTATGATTACGATACACTTGCCCACGATGTGAAAACCGTTGTGGAATATCTTCAACTGGAAAACTTCTATTTAACTGGATTTTCCATGGGTGGACCAATTGCCATCCGCTATGCAACGAAGTTTGCAAACAAAGAATTGGCTCAATTGATTTTGGCAGGTCCAGCCGCCCCAAGCTTTACTCAAAGAGAAGGGTATCAACACGGCATGAAGAAAGAAGAAGTGGACGGACTAATTGAAGCGCTCCAAAACGACCGGCCAGCTGCATTGAAAGACTTCGGTGAAGGCTTCTACCATTCTGATATCTCGCAACCTTTCGGAGAATGGTTCCACAGTCTTGGTCTTGAGGCTTCGGCTCACGCCACCCTAGCATGTGCCGAGTCCTTAAGAGATGAAGACCTAAGGGAGGAAGTAAGTCAGATCGAAGTCCCTACCCTCTTGCTTCACGGCAAACATGATGAAATCTGCGATTATGCATTTTCCGAAATACTGAATGAGAAGATTCCGAACAGTACACTCGTTCCTTTTGAAAACAGCGGACATGGAATGGTTTATGATGAAAAAGAAAAATTCAACCAAACGCTACTTGATTTATTAAAATAAAAGAAAAGGAGAACCGGCTTCTAGTGCTGGTTCTCTTTTCATTCTTAGCCTAATTTGGAATCCAAAGTATCTTTCAACCCCTTCTATACTAATCTTTGTCAAGTAGAGGAGGAGCAAACCTCTGAATACCTAAATTAAATACTAATGCGTTAAAACCAGACGTCTCTGACAAATCTCCAAAACCGACTATAAATGATTACTCCCCAACAAAAAAGCCAGGAAGAGCTCAAACGCTCCTCCTGGCTGTCATCTTAGGCGATGACCACTTTCTTCGGATTGGCTAGCTTCTGGATCAGCGGCAATCGGGATAGATCCATGTTTCCTCCACTCAAGACAACCCCGCATTGCTGTTGTTCAAACGTGTCACACGTACTAAGGAGACCGGCAAGCGCCGTTGCTCCCGCTCCTTCGACCAGTGTTTTTTCACGTTCAAGCAGCATCAGCATGGCTTTAGCGATTTCATGTTCTTCCACCGTAATTACTTGATCCACGTATTTTTGGATACACGTGTAGGTGAGTCTTCCTCTTTCCTTCACGGCGATTCCGTCAGCAATCGTCGAGACAGATGTCAGTTTTTCAGGTCCTTTTTTGTACAGCGCATTGTACATGGAAGGGGCTTTTGCGGATTGGACGCCGATGACTTTGATGTCCGGCTTCAGCTGTTTGGCTGCGAACGCAATGCCTGCAATCAGCCCGCCTCCCCCGATCGGCACGAACAGACGGTTTAGATCGGGTTGCTGCTGGAGCATTTCAACGGCGACCGTCGCTTGTCCTGCCATGACATCATAATCGTCGAACGGATGGAGAAAGGTAGCACCTGTTCTTTCCTGTTCAAGCAAAGCGGCCTGGTAAGCTTCCTGGAAGGACTCGCCGGTAAGAACGACTTTCGCTCCGTACCCTTGGGTCGCTTCCACTTTCGCTCTCGGTGTTCCTTCCGGCATGAAGATTTGTGCCTGGATGCCCCGCTTCGCTGCAGCAAGAGCGACTCCCTGGGCGTGGTTCCCTGCAGATGCTGCAATCACACCACGGAACGCTTCTTCTTCTGTCAGGCAAGCCACCTTATAAGAGGCCCCCCGCACTTTGAAAGCGCCTGTTTTTTGCTGATTCTCCATCTTCAAATAGACGTGTTGTCCGGTTTGCTCATTGAAGGTTGTTGAAGTTTGCAGCGGGGTGCGGTGCACCACCTCCTGCAATTGTTCCTGTGCATCCATTACTTTAGCTAGCGTTAAGAAATCCCCAACGTCTTCACTCCTTTGTTTTGTTTTTCGTACTGGTCGATTTTGTCTTCATACGTCAAGGTGACGGCAATCTCATCCCAACCGTTCAATAGCATTTCTTTGTGGTAGGACTGAATATCAAAGGACACTTCTAAGTCCCCGTCATCAATGATCTGTTTTTCCAAATCGACCTTCACTTCATACTTCTCATTCATAGCCTTTTCCATCAGCTGATCAACAACCGGCTTCGGTAACTGAATCGGCAGGATCCCGTTTTTGAAGCAGTTGTTGTAGAAAATGTCGGCGAAACTCGGGGCGATGACTACCTTAAAACCATAGTCCTGAATCGCCCATGGTGCGTGTTCCCTGGAGGAACCGCACCCGAAGTTTTCACCGCCGACAAGAACAGAAGCACCATCATACTTCGGGTCATTCAAAGAGAAATCTTCCCGTAGTGTTCCATCCTCGTTGAATCGCCAGTTGTAGAAGAGGAACTGGCCGAACCCCTGTCGTTCAATCCTTTTCAAAAACTGCTTGGGAATGATCTGGTCAGTATCGACATTCGATCGATCCAATGGGTAGACCAGACCACGATGTTGTTTGATCGGTTCCATCTCTTCACCCTCCTACCGTACTGGCGTATTTTCTGACATCGACAAAATGACCTTCCAAAGCAGCCGCTGCTGCCATTTCCGGACTAACGAGATGGGTACGGGCACCATTCCCTTGACGACCCTCGAAGTTCCGGTTGGAAGTGGAAGCACAGCGTTCCCCAGGTGGCACGATGTCATCGTTCATGGCGAGACACATGCTGCATCCGGCATCGCGCCATTCGAATCCTGCAGTCAAGAAAATCGTATCCAGGCCTTCTGCTTCTGCTGCATCTTTCACAGATTTAGAACCAGGGACGACAAGAGCTCTCACTCCTTCATGAACGCGGCCCCCACGGACGATTTCTGCCGCTTTACGCAAGTCGCTCAAGCGGGAGTTTGTGCATGAACCGATGAACACGTGCTCCACAGGGATCGATTCAATACTCTGGTTCGCTTCCAGACCCATATACTCAATCGCTCGTTCAATACCGTCGCGATCATCTTCCACCGATTCTGGATCGGGTACACGACCGCCGACAGGAACACATTGAGAAGGATTCGTTCCCCATGTCACTTGAGGCTCAATCTCATCCGCATGAATCGTAAGCGTCTGGTCATATTCGGCCCCCTCATCGGAAGCTAAAGAAAGCCACTGCTCAGCTGCTTCATCAAAAGCTTCTCCTTTCGGCACATAGCGTTTGCCACGCATGTAATCAATCGTCGTTGCATCAGGACTGATCAATCCGGCTCTTGCTCCTGCTTCAATGGACATGTTGCATACGGTCATGCGTTCCTCCATTGAAAGGTTGCGAACCGCTTCACCAGTGTATTCGATCACATGACCTGTGCCGAAACGGACACCATATTTTCCAATAATAGCAAGGATTAAGTCCTTCGCCGTGACGCCTGTTCCAAGCACCCCATCGACGTTGACTTGAAGGGTTTTCGGAGGGGCCTGCCACAAGGATTGGGTGGCGAGTACATGCTCCACCTCACTCGTTCCGATACCGAAAGCCAGTGCTCCAAAAGCTCCGTGCGTCGAAGTATGGCTATCCCCACAGACGATCGTTTTCCCGGGCTGGGTAAGGCCGAGTTCCGGCCCGATCACGTGAACGATCCCCTGATCAGGGTGGTTGATGTCCGCAAGGCGGACACCAAACTCTTCACAGTTGGTTTTTAATGTTTCCATCTGCTTTTTGGATACTTCATCTTTAATGACATTCCGGTGGATCGTCGGGACGTTATGGTCCATCGTCGCATACGTACGATCCGGTCTCCTCACTTTCCTTCCGGCCATCCGTAACCCTTCAAACGCCTGGGGAGAGGTCACCTCATGAATCAGATGCAAGTCGATGTAGAGGAGGTTCGGCTTCCCTTCTTCTTCATGGACGACATGCTGATCCCAAATTTTTTCTACAATGGTTTTTGGATGACTCATTCCGTTCCGCTCCCTTCGTGTTTATACGTAACAACGCATGATATTTTCTGTCGTATCATTAGTGCTGATTTGATCGACCACTCTTCGTGCCAATTCACTTCCACTGACGACAGTACCTCCGACGAGATCGATGTCTGCCGTATGGTAGCCTTCGTTCAACACTTCCTGTACAGCCGCTTCCACCTGTTCTGCTTCTTCTTCCATGCCGAACGAATGCTTCAGCATCATTGCGACAGATAGAATACTAGCAAGAGGATTCGCTTTATTCTGTCCAGCGATATCAGGAGCAGAACCGTGGACCGGCTCGTATAGTCCGACGCCTGTTTCATTCAAACTGGCAGATGGCAGCATGCCGAGCGACCCCGTCAGGACAGAAGCTTCATCGCTCAAGATGTCTCCGAACATGTTCTCTGTGACGATAACATCAAAGTAAGCCGGATTCGTCACAAGTTTCATTGCAGCGGCATCCACAAGCATATGCTCAACCGTTACATCTGGATACTGCGCTTTTTTCTCCTCCACGACTTCACGCCACATGCGGCTTGACTCTAGAACATTCGCTTTATCGACAGATGTGAGATGCTTCTTTCGCACCTGCGCGCTTTGGAAAGCCTGGTCGACGATTCTTTCAATCTCCCGTCGTTCGTATGCCAGCGTATCGACAACCGTTTTGCCATTGTTGCGGCGTTCTCTCGGTTCTCCGAAGTACAACCCACCGGTCAGCTCACGGACGATCAAAAGGTCACTTGCCGCGACGACTTCGTGCTTCAAAGGTGATGCATGGAGCAACTGCTGGAACGCTTTGACAGGACGGAGATTCGCAAACAAACCGAGTTGCTTACGGATCCCGAGGAGCCCTTTCTCAGGCCTCATATGACCGGGAAGCTGATCCCATTTCGGACCACCGACCGCTCCGAGAAAAATAGCATCCGCTTTTCTCGCTGCTTCGACTGTATCCTCCGGGAGGGGCGTTTCGTGATTGTCGATCGCCACTCCTCCGATGTCATGACTCTCAAAAGTGAAGGTGTGTTGAAACCGGTCCGCGACCGACTGCAATACACTTTTAGCGGCTTTCGTCACTTCTGGACCGATCCCGTCTCCTGGCAAAAGTAAGATATGTTTTTCCATGTGCATCCCCCTTTAGTTATACTTGCACTTTTTGATAATTCTCCATTTTGCTTCTATATAATGTGCGGTTGACTGCGTTCAAGAAGGCGTGAGCGGATGCTTCCAGCACATCCTGAGCCGAGCCTCGACCGGACGCTTTGACTCCATCGACGGTCAATTGAACATGGACTTCTGCTAGAGCGTCACGCCCTTTACCGATCGAACTTAATTGATAGTCCTGCAGATGAACATCTGCATCAATCAAATCATCCAGCGTGTTATAAATGGCTTCAACGCTTCCTTCACCTGTATTGGCTTTCTCGACTTCTTCCCCATCCGGACGTGTCAAAAGCACGGTCGCCGTCGGACGGTTGATACTTCCATATTGAACTTGGAAAGCTTTCAACTCGTATTTAGGCTGATCTTCGTTTTCCGTCTGTGTGTCTGTCAAAATGGCGAATAGATCATCATCCGTCACTTCTTTCTTCTTGCCAGTCAGTGTCTTAAACGATTCAAAAGCTTCCTTCAGCTTGTTTTCAGTAAGTTCAAATCCGAGTTCTTCTGCTTTCTGTTTGAACGCATGCCTGCCGGAGTGTTTTCCTAACACCATTCGATTGGAATCGATGCCAACCATTGCTGGGGTGATAATTTCGTAAGTTGTGGACTCCTTCAGCATGCCGTCCTGGTGGATCCCGGATTCATGGGCAAAAGCGTTACGTCCAACGACGGCTTTGTTACCTGGCACCTGCATCCCTGTCAGGCGGCTGACCAGATCACTGGTCCGTTTGATCTCTTTCAGGACAAGGCCTGTTTCAAAATCGAAACGATCTTGGCGTATTTTCAATGCAACAGCTATTTCCTCAAGCGCTGCGTTTCCGGCACGCTCGCCGATACCATTGATCGTCCCTTCAATTTGTCTCGCTCCGTTTTCAATCGCTGCCAAAGAGTTGCTTACGGCCATTCCCAAATCATCGTGATTGTGCGTAGACAAGATTGCCCTGTCGATGTTTGGCACGTTTTCCCTTACATAACGGAAAAGTCGACCGATTTCGTCAGGCGTTGTAAAACCGACGGTATCCGGAAGGTTGATGACACTTGCTCCAGCGTCGATCACTTTTTCGATGATGTGAACAAGAAAGTCTTGATCCGAACGCAGCGCATCTTCTGCGGAAAACTGGACGTGTGGAAATTTTTCTTTCGCATAGGCGACCATTTCTACCGCTTTTTCAACCACCTCATCGGGTGTCTTTTTGAGTTTGTGTGTCATGTGGATCGGGGAGGTGGCGATGAAAACATGCAGCCTCGGCTCCGCTCCGCCTTTCAATGCTTCCCAAGCAATGTCAATGTCACGTTTATTGGCTCGCGCTAAGCCTGTAACCGAACAACCGCGGACGGTATCAGCGATTTCTTTGACCGCTTCAAAATCGGCTTGAGAGGAAGCGGGAAAACCCGCCTCCATAATATCTACACCTAAACGTTCCAGCTGTTTGGCAATTTCCACTTTTTCAAGACGATCCAAATTGACACCAGCGGATTGTTCTCCGTCTCTCAAGGTTGTATCGAAAACGTTAACGTGAGCCATGTGTGACCACATCCTTTTCTTTGGATTGGGACTTCTTGACGAACGGCATCAGTTCACGGAGCTCTCTACCCACCTTCTCGATTTGATGATTGTTTTCACGGGAATTAATGGCGTTGAATTCTGGACGGTTCACCTGATTCTCAAGGATCCAGCCTTTGGCGAACTTCCCTGTCTGGATATCTGTCAACACGTCTTTCATCCGGGCTTTCGTACTTTCGTCAACAACACGTGGACCGGATACGAAGTCACCCCACTGTGCTGTATCGGAGATGGAATAACGCATACCCTCAAGTCCGCCTTCGTACATCAAGTCAACGATCAATTTGAGTTCGTGCATACATTCGAAGTACGCCACTTCCGGCTGATAGCCAGCTTCTGTCAGCGTTTCAAAACCAGCTTTCACAAGGCTTGATAGTCCACCGCAAAGGACCGCCTGTTCACCGAATAGATCGGTTTCCGTTTCTTCCTGGAAGGACGTTTCAAGGACTCCTGCACGGCCACCGCCGATACCTTTAGCGTAAGCAAGAGCGATTTCTTTCGCTTCCCCAGTGACGTCTTGCTCGACACCGATTAGTGCGGGTACACCAGCACCCTCTTCAAACGTACGGCGGACAAGGTGTCCCGGCCCTTTTGGTGCGACAAGGAATACATCTACGTCTGATGGAGGAACGACCTGGTTGAAGTGGACATTGAATCCATGAGCAAAAGCAAGGGCTGCTCCGGACTTCAAGTTCGGTTTGATGGATTCTTCATAGACTTTCGGCTGATACTCATCTGGAAGGAGAACCATGACCACATCGGATTCTGCTACAGCGTCGGCAACGCTTTTCACTTCCAATCCGTCTTGTTCCGCTTTATCCCATGACTTTCCTTTACGAAGACCGACAACGACGTTATGGCCGCTTTCCTTCAAGTTTTGAGCGTGTGCATGACCTTGGGAGCCATAGCCTACAACAGCGACCTTTTTATTTTTTAGTACCTCGTCTTTAATATCATTGTGATAGTATACGTGTGCCATTTTTACATCCATCCTTTCGGGAAATTATTTTAATAGAGAGTAAGATTTGAATTCTGCTACTTGCGGCTGATGACCGCGGGTGAATGCGGTTAAGCCCGTTCTGGCCAGTTCCTTAATGCCATAAGGCCTTAACAGATCGATGAGCGCATCGACTTTATCTGATTTACCTGTCACCTGAACCGTGACGCTTTCTTTACTGACATCGATGATTGATGCACGGAACGGTTCGATGATCCCTTGGATTTCGCTGCGGATCTGCGGGTTGCTGATCACTTTCACCATCGCGAGCTCCCGGGCGACAATCGCTTTGTCTGTGATGTCCGATACTTTTAGAACATCGATTTGTTTGTTCAGCTGTTTGGTGAGCTGCTCCAGCTTTCGGTCATCTTCCACTTCCACGACGAACGTCATTTTTGAGACGCCTTCCGTTTCCGTACGGCCGACGGAAATGCTTTCAATGTTGAATTGCCTTTTCGCAAGTAATCCTGTCACTCGGTTCAGCACACCGCTTCGATTATGAACGGTTGCTGTGACGATTCGCTTCATCGTTTCACCCCAATCATTTCGTGTAGTCCTTTTCCTGGTGCGATCATCGGATAGACGTTCTCTTTTTGGAGGACACGGCAATCAATGACCGCCGGCTGATCATCCCCCAAAACTTTCGGCAGTACTTCCAAAAGTTCTTCCTGGGTTTCAATCTTGTAGCCGGGGACCTGATAGCTTTCTGCAAGTTTCACAAAGTCCGGCTGCACATCGATGATTGATTCTGAGTATCTCTCACTATAGAACTTCTCCTGCCACTGCCTTACCATGCCTAACGCCTGGTTGTTGACAATCAATATTTTGACCGGCAGTCTCCGTTCTTGTAGAACGGACAGTTCCTGAAGCGTCATTTGAAAACCACCGTCACCGACAACAGCGACGCAGGTGGAATCCATGTCCGCAAGCTGTGCCCCGATGGCTGCCGGGAACCCATAGCCCATCGTTCCAAGGCCTCCTGAAGTGACCCAGCGATTCGGTCGATCAAATTGATAGTATTGCGCCGCCCACATTTGATGCTGTCCGACATCTGTCGTAACGACCGCTTCTCCACCGGTATATTCATAGACTTTCTGCATAAGCCATTGAGGGACGATGAGTTCATCCGGCTGATCATGCCAGAGTGGATAATCGATTTTATTTTGGCTGATCGCATCCATCCATCCTTTATGGTGCAGCCCTTTTACAGTCTTTGCGTTCAAAGCTTCCAGTGCTGCTTTGGCATCCGATACAATAGGAATGTGCGTGGGAATGTTTTTCCCGATTTCAGCAGGATCGATATCGATATGGGCGACCATAGCGTTTGGTGCGAAGTGCTTGAGATTCCCCGTCAGTCTGTCATCAAAACGGGAGCCGATATTGATCAACAGATCGCATTCATAAAGGGCGGTGTTTGCAGAATAGGTCCCATGCATACCAGCCATTCCGAGGGACAAATCACAGGAACCAGGGTAACTGCCAAGCCCGAGTAACGTAGTCGTAACCGGCAATTGGTAATTTTGTACGAATGTTTTTAACTCCTCCGAAGCACCTGCATGAATGACACCGGATCCTGCGAGTACCACTGGTTTTTTCGCCTCTACAAGTGCGTCGTGCAGTTTGCTTACCTGAAGTGGATTCGGCTTGACGGTCGGCTGATAGCCCGGCAAATGAAACTCACTCTTCACTTCCTTTGCGTAAACCGTTGAACTGATATCTTTCGGAATATCCACAACAACCGGCCCTGGTCTGCCTGTCGTCGCAATATGGAAGGCTTCATTCACAATTCTCGGCAGGTCCTCAATTTCCTGAACTTGATAATTGTGTTTAGTAATCGGTGTCGTAATCCCCATGATGTCTGATTCCTGAAACGCATCGGTTCCGATGACGCCTTTGGCTACCTGACCGGTAAAAATGACGAGTGGAATGGAGTCCATCATCGCATCCGCAATACCTGTAACTAAGTTTGTTGCTCCTGGTCCAGACGTTCCGATCACAACCCCGGCTTTTCCGGAAACCCTCGCATATCCTTCTGCTGCGTGGATTGCTCCTTGCTCATGTCTTGGAAGAATATGATCAAAGCTGCCTTCCGCCCGGTAGATGGCATCATAAATCGGTAAAACCGCGCCACCTGGATATCCGAATAACGTTTCGACACCTTGACCGATCAAAGCTTCCACGAGCAAATCTGCTCCTGTCTTTGTCGCGGTTTCTTGTTCCGCACTTGCCTGTGCCTTCA
Organism: Halobacillus litoralis; assembly: GCF_009856415.1. Taxonomy (GTDB): domain Bacteria; phylum Bacillota; class Bacilli; order Bacillales; family Halobacillaceae; genus Halobacillus; species Halobacillus litoralis_C. The sequence goes on from NZ_WMEZ01000003.1 coordinate 317,760, forward strand.
TTTTTTTCATCCCTCCTGTGTTAAACATATCTTTTATGGAAAGCGGATCAGGATATCGTAATGCTTCTCCGCTTCGAAACTTTCGCCTTTCGAACAAAAAAGAGACCTTCTTCCTCCTCAGATTCCTGCAACACCATAACAGTGTTATAAGAATGTGAGGGGTGAAAAGGTCTCTCTTTACTTCCACGGTACCACCCTCATTCGTGAAGCCTTGTAACAGGCTCCACCTCATGGGATTCATCATGAACCCCTTTTGATAACAGGTGCGGTGAAACACCTGGTCCCGCCTACTAGATGAACGTTCGGCGTGGACACTCAAGGATGATGTCAGAATAAGATGTATTTCCGGGCTTCCAGCAACCCCGGCTCTCTGGGAATACAAGCACTTATTCCTTTATTCCTTTCATCGTGTTCGTGTGATTTATTTTTCAAATGTCTCAGACTCTGCTCCGCTATTCTCTACTAACTCACGTGCGCTTGATCTTTGCTGTACACTTTGTATCCGTCTGTTGTCGTTACTTTTCTGAATTCTGAAAGCAGATGGTTTGTGACAACGCCCGGCTTCCCATCTCCAACTTTTCGCTGATCGACTTCCACGACAGCGATTACTTCTGCCGCTGTGCCTGTCAGAAATACTTCATCCGCAACGTAAACATCGTGTCTCGTAAACGGCTGCTCTTTGACTTTATAGCCTTTTTCTTCAGCTAAATCGATGATGGCGTTACGGGTAATGCCTTCCAAAGCGCCTAAATAAGTCGGCGGTGTTAAAATCGTTCCATTCTTCACGATAAAGATGTTATCGGCAGATCCCTCGGTCACATAGCCTTGATCATTCAGCATAAGCGCTTCATCAACGCCTGCCTGATTGGCTTCCATTTTTACAAGAATGTTATTCAAGTAATTCAACGATTTCACTTGTGGCGGTAACACGTCCGGTCGATTTCTTCTGCTTGATACAGATGCAAGCCGGACCCCGCGTTCATATAGTTCTTTCGGGAACAAAGCGAGTGCTTCAGCAATGACAACCAAGCGTGGATTTGCACAGCTGGCCGGGTCCAGACCCAGATTGCCAGCGCCTCTGGAAACGACGACGCGGATATAAGCGGTTTCCAACTGGTTTCGGCGGACCGTTTCAGCAATAATCTCTTCGAGTTCCTCCTTGCTATGTGGAATCTCGAGCATAATCGACTTCGCTGAATCATAAAGACGGTTCAAGTGTTCATCAAGCTTAAAAATGTTGCCTTCGTATACGCGAATGCCTTCGAACACCCCATCTCCATATAAGAAACCATGATCATAAACGGAAACGACGGCTTCTTCTTTTTTCACGTATTCGCCGCTCATATAAATCCATTGGCTGCTCATTTTCAGCACTCCTTTCTTTTATAGTTTAATGTTTGAAATGATTAAAGAATGATAAAGAAAATGTGGACCCTTCTGGTAAGTGGTGATCTTACATTTTCAGGGTCCCAATCTCAGGTCTTTCGCATGAACCAACCAGACGATTGAAAGAATCGATGTGGTTGATTGAGGACTACTTTAAACCCATTTTGAGGGAAGGTCAACAGGTTTTTAGTAAATTTTCTGAACACTCAAAAGATTCGATGAATGGGTTAAGCGCTTACACCGTTGAGAGGCTTGGCATCCGCTTTCTTTTTCTCTTTTCTTTTTTTCTTTTTTATCTCAAATGAGCATGAATTCAGCTTGGAAACATTCGTAAACCTGCAGACGATTCTTGACAATCTTTCTGCAAGATAATCCCTTTTTGTTCATGAAAGTAGAAAAAAATATAGTGGACATTCGCCCTGCCTTCAGAGCCCGTCCCTTCATACTGTGTCATATAGGATTAAAAAAGGTGGTGAAAGATATGAGCTGGTATGGTGGCTGCGGCGGATATGGCGGCGGATACGGCGGTGGATACGGAAGCACTTTCGTTTTGATCGTTGTATTGTTCATCCTATTGATTATCGTAGGAGCTTCTTTCTACAACTAAAAAGACCTTAGCGTGTGAACCACCTCTACCCGTTATAAGTGGTTCACACAAAAGCGGATGGTCATTTAGCCCTTTCCGCTGAATAGGTATGCATAAAAAAAGAACCAGAGGTCCTCACCACCTTCTGGTTCATTGTTCGTTATCTTTGCAATTAAAAGAATTCGGAAGAAAAATTGTTTTCCCAATATAGGTTTGGTTATAATAGACGGCGAGACATATTCTCTACAACCTCTACCTGTAGAAAGTCTCCCTCTTTCATTACCAGAGCGTAATCGCTCTGGCTTTTTTTATTACAAAAACGTTTATTATATCAATATAATGAGCATACTCTTTTTTGTGGGCTGGTTTCATCATGTTTTTCATCGCCGCACACCGGCCTGCCCAAAAGGATTAATAAAGATTTATCATGTTAAAATAAATAAAGAAGCGAGTCGTCTATGTAAGATAGTCGGTTCGCTTCTTTATTAGCTCTAAAGATTTTTCAAGTTCGGACAGATCCTTTTTAATTTTCCAGCGCACACTCTTTTTGATACTCTAAGTTGATGAAAGTTTGCTGCAACTCAGGCAGAGTCATCTCAATGGTTCTTTTTCCAAAGGCATCCTGTGTGTAACCTAAATCCCTTAATTGATCAATCAAATAATACCTTTCTTGATAAGAACCTTCCGGGGGATAAACTGACACAAGCATCCTAATCAACTCCTGAGCAAAAGATTATTATAATAAGTTCTTTCTACTCTCATACCCCTTATTCCTCTTTTCAACCGCGAAAATTATCATAATTGTCTGATTTTTATCAGGAGAAGACATCTATCATAGGAGAACCAGCCATTTTTTGGTGAATAACCTCCACATTTGTTTCTTTATGTTCGAGCCCCCGCTTCATGACACTTTGTAGGAGTCGGGTCGGCGAACCGTTCCAACTTATTGCTTCAAGGATTCCAAACTATTGTTAGATAAAAAAAACGCCCATGTAGTGGACGTTTTTTCGATCAATTATATATTGCCGAAGAACTTCTCCGCTTTTTCTAAATAAGGCTCTTCTTCAGGCATCAGCTCGTACTCTTCGACAATCGCATCTACCGGACATACCGATACGCATGCGCCGCAGTCTATACATAAATCAGGGTTGATGTAATACTGGTCTTCCCCTTTTTCAATACAATCGACAGGACAAACGTCTACGCATTCGCCGGCTTGTTCGCCCTGGCACGGTTGTGTAATGACAAATGCCATATGTATCTCTCCCTATCTCGTTTATGATTCTAGTGTGTCGGAAAGGAGAGGGGTTTGTCAAACTTCGCATTTCATATTCTCATCGAATCCTCATAGTCGAATGCGGTCATAGCCCCCCCCCATTTGTACGTTTGCCAAAGGAAATAATGGCAAGTAGAATAAAAGATAGCCAATGGAAAGGCTGGGAATATGATGAAAACGCATGAAGTCTGGTTTGAAACTCTGGATTTCTTGCGTTTTTTCCTTTAATCATGTCCCAGCTTTTTTGCTAGAAAAGGAAGGAGGGATGTCCATGTCATCATGGATACGGCCTTTTCGTGGTCTCATCGTTTTACTCTTGTTATCTATTTCTTTCCTTACCGGTTGTACCGAAACCCAGCCTGTAGAAGAAGAGCCTGAAAGTCAAACGGAACAACCACCAGATTCCGAAGAGAGTGCTTCTATAGAAAAAGAGGAGGAAGCACCTTTAGAAAAGAAATCTAAGGCCTCCGAAGAAAAACAGCCCGGGGATGTTGATGCCACCGTCACGAACGTTGTGGACGGGGACACCATCGACATTCAGATCAATGGCAAAGAAGAACGCGTTCGTTTGTTACTCGTCGACACGCCTGAGACCGTTCATCCTGACAAGCCCGTGCAGCCTTTTGGACCTGAAGCAAGTGACTATGCAAAAGAAAAATTGTCCGGTAAAGATGTACGTTTCGAATATGACGGACCAAAGCGTGATCATTATGACCGCCTTCTTGGCTATGTTTGGATAAACGGAGAGAATTTCAATCAGCAATTACTAGAAAAAGGGTTTGCTCGATATGCTTATGAATATGACCCACCCTACGTTCATTCAGCATCCATGAAAAATGCAGAGACTCGCGCCATACAAGAGGAGAAAGGGATTTGGAGCATCGACGGCTACGTTACGGATGAGGGATTTCGTGAAGGAGAATCATCAAGCGTTGAAGAAACACCCGCCTCCTCCACCTATGCAGGTGGTCTTCCCTATGATCCACAAGGTCCTGACCGGGACTGTGGTGACTTTTCCTCCCAAGAAGAGGCCCAAGCTTTCTATGAAGCAGCAGGAGGACCCGCCCAAGACCCCCATCGCTTGGATGGACACGATCAGGATGGTCTCGTTTGTGAAAGTTTATAATTGAATAAAAATGTCCGATCCATTGAAGTCTTCTTTCATTTTTGGTCGGTTAAAGAGGATTTCCTACCGGGAAATCCTCTTCTTTTTTGCTCCCCACCCTTTAATCGTCTTAATTTTTGTAATATTATTGTAATTCACCCATAAACAAGGTAAAATCATGTAAATATAAGGGACTTTTTGATTTAAATGGGTGACAATGATCCTTTTAAATCAATTCAATATCATAATAGGGGGTCTTCAAATGAAAAAGTATTCATGGTTGATGTTCGTTCTCCTTTTCACTGTAAGCCTATTCTTGAGTGCTTGTGGTGAAAGTGGGACAAGCGGTTCCGCAGGAGAAGACGGCGGAAGTGATGGTGGCGAAGAAATGACGAACCTGACGATGGGAACAGGTAGTGTCGGTGGTGTCTACTATCCGCTTGGTGGAGAAATGGCGAATCTTTTCACAGACAATATTGACGTCGAGGGATTTGACGTTAGTTCCGTAGAATCTGGAGCTTCTGTTGAAAACATCGCCAAAATTCAATCCGGAGATTTCCAATTAGGGATTGCCCAGAATACCACGATGATCAACGCCGTTGAAGGAATGGGTGAATTCGAAGGAAAAGATGTCGGAAATGTCGGAGTCATCGGTTCCCTTTATCCAGAAGCGCTTCAAGTCGTCACACTTGATTCTACAGGAATCGAGTCGATTGAAGATCTGAAAGGTAAAAAAGTAGCTGTCGGACCGCCAGGCGGGGCGACTCGTGAAGCTGCTGAGATGGTTCTTTCCGCTTATGGCATCGAAGAAGGAGACTATGAAGCGTTTGAAGAAGGATTTGGCGACGCGAAAAGTAAACTTCAAAATAATACCATTGACGCTTCTTTTGCGGTTGTAGGGGTTCCATCCTCAACAACGGATGAATTAGAAGCGGCAACAGGAGAAGTTAAATTCCTGAACATTGAAGGAGACGCTTTAGATGAAGTGGTTGCTAACAGTCAGTACGAAGCTTACACAGTTGAACCTGGTACGTATGAGTGGCAGGAAGAACCTGTGGAAACCATTACTGCATTGGCACTGCTTCTTGGTTCAACCAGCCAGGTCAGCGAAGATCTAGCGTATGAAATGACGAAAACACTTTATGAAAATGCTGGTGATATGTCCATCGCTCAAGCGAAATTGATCACGCAGGATAGTGCCTTGACAGGTGCTCAGGATCTTCCGCTTCACCCTGGAGCAGAGAAGTATTTCAAAGAAGCAGGCATTTTAGAATAAAGATAGGATTGGGAACCGGACATTGTTTTTGTCCGGTTCTTTAAAGCGCTGATTTAAGAAGAGAATGGAGGTAAGAGGCGTGACAAAAAAAGATAACAAGGAAGTCGATAAGCAAGAAATGATGAAAAAATACGATAAAGAGAGCACATTCCGAACCAATCTCGGGACCTGGGGCTGGGTAACTTTGATCCTCGGAAGCGCACTTACGATTTTTCAGCTTTATACAGCTTACCGTGGAGCTTATGTATCACTCATCCAAGGTGCGATTCACTTAGGTGCGGCACTCTGCTTAGTCTATCTCCTCTATCCGATTAAATCTTCATTGACGAGCAAACGCGGCATTCCATGGTATGACCTTATCTTTGCTGCGATCGCTCTTTATGCGAACTTTTATATCATTCAAAATTATGACCGTCTTATCAATGAAGCGATTATATTCGGCTTCACCTATATGGATCAGTTTGTTGCGACTGCCGGCATCCTTTTGTTACTGGAAGCGACTAGGCGAGTCGTCGGACTTCCAATTGTCATCATAGCGATTCTTGCCCTGCTCTATGGCATGTTCGGAAACTTCATTCCTATCATTGGGCACGCTGGCAATGATTGGCCGACGCTCGCAACGAAGATGTTTTTCAGTTCCAGTGCCATTTTCGGTATACCGATTCAAATATCATCGACCTATATCTTTTTATTCCTTTTTTTCGGAGTAATTCTCGTCAAAACAAACATTGGACAGTTTTTCAATGACCTCGCTCTACGCTTGACAGGAAAATACACAGGAGGAACAGCCAAAGCTGCCGTTGCCGCGAGCGGCCTTCAAGGAATGGTAAGCGGAAGCTCTGTAGCCAATACCGTTGGATCCGGATCATTTACGATTCCGATGATGAAAAATGCAGGGTTCAAACCTCACTTCGCAGCAGCCTCTGAAGCTTCTGCTTCAACCGGTGGGCAGCTCATGCCACCGATTATGGGTGCCGCAGCATTCATCATGGCGTCTTATACGGGAATCCCTTATAACGAAATTATCGTCATCGCGATCGTCCCCGCTCTTTTGTATTTTTCAGGCGTCTTTTTAGGGACACACTTTGAAGCAAGAAAACAAAACATCCGCGGACTTTCAAAAGAAGAACTTCCTAAAACGAATAAACTGGTCAAACGACTGGACTTGTTTCTTCCGCTCGTCATCATTATAGGATTCTTACTTGCCGGACGGACACCGACGTATGCCGCTCTATTTGCAATCGTGACGGCCTTTGTCATCAGTTTTTTCCGTAAAGAAACACGCATGTCCTTGAAAGGAATCATCAAATTGCTTGAAGAAGGTGCACGTGTTGCCCTCCCTGTCATTGCTGCCTGTGCGACAGCAGGAATCATTGCTGGAACAGTAACGACGACAGGCCTCGGGCCAAAAATTGCTGGAGGCATCATCGATCTTGCTCAAGGGCAGTTTTTCCTTGTTATGTTCTTCACCATGATTGCTTGTATCATTTTAGGGATGGGACTACCTACGACAGCCAACTATGTTGTAACTGCAACGATGGCGGCTCCAGCCTTATTAGCCTTTGATGTTCCTGTCATTGCGGTTCACATGTTTGTCTTCTATTTCGGAATTGTCGCAGATATCACTCCTCCGGTTTGTCTCGCTGCTTATGCAGGGGCAGGAATCGCCGGAGCCAATCCGATGAAAGCTGGTGTCACTGCAGTAAAACTTGCGATCGCCGCATTCATCATTCCGTATGTGTTCGTCACCAACCCGATTTTATTGCTGCAGGGAGACGTCAATGCATTCAACTTATCCATTAGTGTCGTCACAGCTTTATTAGGGATGGCGGCCATCAGCTCTGCATTAATTGGATATTTTGCAACCAATGTTTCGTGGGTCGAACGAATCGCTCTTGTCGCCTGTGGACTCATGCTCGTTTATCCGAACCTGGTCATTTCTCTTATTGGCCTAGGCGTTTTCGGAGCTGTTTCTTTCTTCCAATATATAAAAAACAAAAAAGAAGACGCTTCGAAACAACAAGCTGTCGTGTGATCGAAAGCCAGACCTTGTATTACAAGGTCTGGCTTTTTCTTGCCGAATTCCCTTTAAGCCATAGTCCCCCAAGCTCATTGATGAAAATAGCGGCTACGATCAAAATCACCCCTATCCACTGGATCAAGGAAACAGATTCAGAAAGGATGATCATAGCTGAAACAATCGCGACAGGTAGTTCAATAGAACTCAATACATTTGCAAGCCTTCCAGAAATCAACGGTGCTCCCTGAGCAAAAAATAAAGGTGGGATGACTGCCCCTACTAAAGCCACTCCTGCCCCTATACTCCACAACTGCGCATCAAATAGTGGCATTGTTGGGAGGTCTTGAAAAAAGACAGCCAGTACAAGAATCAATGATCCGGTAACCATCAAAGCACTTCTTGCAATTGGATCGGTTTTTGTAGCGACCTGTCCGCTGAAAAAGACAAAACCCGCATAAGAAAACCCGGAAAGCAGCCCAAGCACAAGTCCTGCCAATGGAAGGTCAAAAAAGCCTCCACCAATCACGCCTGAGGCACACACCACACCTAAGAGGGTCACGATTAATGAAAGAAAATTGATTTTTGTAGGAATCATTTTCGTAAACATCCATTCGTAAATCATTCCGATCCATACGAACTGAAACAGAAGAATAATGGCAATCGAGGCTGGTAAATACTGCATCGCCCCATAATAGAAAATACTAGTTAGACCAACCGATGTCCCCGTCAACATGATTTTAAAAAGATCTCCTCTGCTTGTACCTCTTAAAGAAACCCTTTTGAAGAGACTGATCCCCCATAAAAATACAAAAGCGATCAACATTTGAACAATATTCAATTCCCCGAGCGTGTAACCGAAAGAAAAGCCTGTTTTCACAAAAATCGGGGTGAACCCGAAGCTCGCGGCACCGATTAAAACAAGTGTAATCCCTCTCCCTTTCAATCTTCTCCCTCCTTTTTCCAACTGAAACTCTACATTCATACCTCCACCATTCTAACATTCTCTTCCATAAAAAAAGGACCCTCCTCAAAAGAGCGGCCCTTCTCTATGTTATTGAATTATACGATTCTCTTAATCAATCTTCCTATGGTACGTGGAATGAATAAGAGAATATCTACGATAGTATGGATTAACGAGCGAATCAGTTTCATTTTCATTCCTCCTTTTTAGATATATAGATACATACCTCAAATAAAGAAGGCTGAAACACCTCACCACTATTTAAGGTGAAATGTCCCAAAGTCATTAGAACGAATTGGAGATATATGAATACATCGCAACCTTGATCCTGCCCTAAATCTGGTTAGATTTCTGGGAAGGAAAATCGATTGCCCGGTCATTTGAAGAAGCTGTCTCCTCCCTTTATCCCATACCATTTTAACTCTTTCTAATTCAGTATAATTTTTCCATTGCTACTAAAGTGGTATAGACAACTAGAAGGTTAAGCCGTATGCTTGAATTATCTGAAAAAGGAGGTCATGAAATGGAAAAGAAAGCGGTATCTATCTTATTAACAACTGTTTTAGGAGCGACCTTATTCACCTCCACCTCAACCTTTGCAGCACCTGGACCAGGACCAAGCATAGAGAAAGGAGTAAAAACAAATGTACATACGGGGAAAAGAACGGCCCACCCTGTCTTTTCATGGGATCAGCCTGGTCCCTCCTCTCCGGTCCTGCATCCCGGGTCTGTACGAGGAGCAGGCATGAGAGAAGAACCCTTGCAGGATATTGATCCCTTATTACTCTCGGCTATCGAAGATAACGTGATGCCCGGGGCCGTAGCTCTTGTCGCAAGGAGAGGCCATATTGTGAAAGAAGAGGCTTACGGGTATGCCATGAAGTATGAAGACGATGAATTCACACCATCGGAAAACCCCATCCCCATGACGAAAGATACCATTTTTGATCTCGCTTCCATCAGCAAAATTTTCACGACAACCGCCGCTATGATTTTATATGAACAGGACGCGTTCGAATTAAACGATCCTGTCGCGAAGCACCTCCCGGAATTTGCTGAAAATGGCAAGGAAGATGTGACGATTGAGCAGCTCTTGACACATACCTCAGGCTTCAAGGCCTGGATCCCTCTTTATACCGTTGAAGGGGACAGAAACGATCGTTTACAGCATGTCTTACAATATCCTCTCAAGAATGAGCCTGGGTCCACTTATACTTACAGCGATTTAAATATGATTACACTAGGAGCTCTCGTCGAACGCCTCTCCAATATGCGCTTAGATGAATTTGTGGAAAAACATATCACCAAACCATTAAAAATGAAAGATACGATGTATAATCCTGAGGAGGACTTAAAGCCACGCATTGCTGCAACCGAAGATCAGCCATGGACGAATCGTGGGCTTGTGTGGGGTGAAGTCCACGATGAAAGCGCCTGGTCACTGGATGGAGTAGCTGGTCATGCAGGAGTTTTTTCTACAGCAAACGATTTAGCCAAATTCGCGCACATGTTTTTAAATGAGGGTACGTATGGAAATAAGAAGATCCTTGAGCCAGAAACCGTTAAGCTGCTCACGGAAAACCGTATCCCCCAATTTCCAGGTGATGAACACGGATTAGGCTGGGAACTACAACAAGGCTGGTACATGGATGCCCTCTCAAGTCAAGGGACTTATGGGCACACCGGTTACACGGGAACATCCATTGTCGTCAACCCGGAAAATGATACGATCGCGATATTATTAACGAATCGGGTTCACCCCACAAGAGAAACCGTTTCTACGAACGGAGCACGCAGAGGCTTTGCACGTAAAGTGGCAGATGCCATTCCAGTCCAAATGGATAAAAAAGCGAATCCGTGGTTTTCTGGGTATGGGGATCAATTGGAGAACCAGTTAGATGCAGAGGTAACTCTCAACGAAACGGCCTCCCTATCGTTCCGCACATGGTTTGAAATCGAAAATGGTTATGACTACGGAACATTAGAAGTTTCAGATGATGGGGAAACATGGACAACACTGGATCGTTTCACAGGGGACAGTAACGGATGGGTATCACGAAATGTCGAACTTCCATCAGACACGACACATATCCGCTTCACCTATGAAACCGATGGAAGTGTCAACAACCGTGGCTGGTACATTGATGATTTGAAACTAAACGGAAAGGGATTGGATGTCGAAAGCGATTCCTGGGAAAAGAGACCCTATTAATCTTTTTCTCACAATGCAGACAAGTGACTCTACTTGTCTGCTTTTATTATTGATCCTTCCCCACCTCATCACCTTGATCAAGCGGGTGGATGCATTTGATAGTTTTCTTTTTCCTGAAAACGGTTAAGGATGGGTAAATCGGAAAGGAGAGGGGCACATTGACAGAACACAACAAACTCGTTCGAGATCACATTCCTAACTTATTGAGAGATTCGGGGAAAAACATCCGCACACGAACTCTTGATAAGAAGGAGTATGATGAATCCTTGAAAAACAAATTGAAAGATGAAGTCCAAGAATACTTCAAGACAGATGAGAACGAAGATTCCTTGAAGAAACTCGCAGACCTATTGGAAGTCATCCACGCCTTGTCTTATACACATGGATCCACAATTGAAGAACTTGAACATATCCGTCAACATCGCAGAAAAGAACACGGCGCATTCCATAATCGTACGATGCTCCTGGATATCGAAGATGTGTGACCAGTGGTAAGGGGAAAGCCTCAACGGCTTTCCCCTCTTTCTATTAATCGATTGGATCCACCGCTTTCCCATAACGAATGACATCATAGATTGCCATTCCGTCACTCGGCTTTCCATCTCCATTTCGATAAGGAAATAAGGAAAAGAAGATGAAATAGACAGAGAAATAGGAGTACTGGTAGAAGAATAAATCGACAGGAAGTACTTCCTGGGTGATCAAAATATTTAACATCAGGATAATCGCCAGGTTGAAGGCACTTCCGGCAAGGTATATGGCGACATGTGCCCAAGTTTTGTTGTAGGAAAGCTTTTCGTACTGACACCAGCCCTCCATAAAGTACATCCGCCTCACTTCCAAGGGACCCACATTAAACAACAGTTTTCCTGTCCCTATACAATAGCGGATCTTCCCTCCGAATAAACGAGCGACCACGACATGACCCGTTTCATGAACAAGGGTGACGAGTGGCAGAATCAAAAAAAAGTTTATGATGAACATAGGAATGTCATTCATTGTAAACATATGCTTTCCTCCGTGATGGTCTGTTTTGAACTACTGGAACTACCCCTTCCCGTTTTGATAAAAAGGTAATCAAATTGCCGAAAACTGCATCGATAGGCTCAGTATGAATCCATTACGCAAATGTCCCGAAGATCGAAGTGCTGTCTCGCCGTTATCATCCCCTTCCCACCTTTTCGTCTTCCTTTTACTTTTTTCATCAAGGACTTCGTAAAGAAAGCTCACCCTCCTTCAAATGTTTGTAAAATTCCAACATTCCTCATCCTGTTGTTTCCTTCTTCTATTTCGAGTATGATAGAAATAGCGATTTTTTTTAAAGAGGAGCGTATTTATGAAACGATCCATTTACGGATTGACGTTTGACCAACTGACAGATTGGCTTATAGATCATGGGGAGAAAAAGTTCCGCTCCAAGCAAATTTGGGACTGGCTCTACCAAAAGCGTGTAACAGATTTTTCACAAATGAAAAACGTGAACCAATCGTGCATCGATGTTCTCGAAGAACATTTTACGATTGAGACACTTTCTGAAGAAATAAAGCAAGAATCAAAGGACGGAACCGTCAAGTTCTTATTTAAATTGGATGATGGGAACGTAATTGAGACGGTACTGATGCGGTTCAACTACGGGTTATCCGTGTGTGTGACGACACAGGTCGGCTGCAACATTGGCTGCTCCTTCTGCGCGAGTGGAATTCTCCGTAAAAACCGAGACCTTTCCAGTGGTGAGATTGTTGAACAGATCATGCAGGTCCAACAGCACCTGGATCAACAAGGGAATGACGAACGCGTCAGCCACATCGTTGTCATGGGAATTGGTGAACCGTTCGATAACTACGAAAACCTGATTGATTTCTTGAAGGTCGTGAACGATCAAAAAGGTCTTTCCATTGGAGCGCGTCACATCACCGTATCCACAAGTGGAATTGCACCGAAAATGTATGAGTTCGCAGACGAAGGCATCCAGATTAATCTGGCCCTTTCCATTCATGCACCAAACAATGAACTGCGTACCAAAATTATGAAAATCAACCGTGCCTATCCACTCGAAAAACTGATGCCGGCCATTGATTACTATCTGGAAAAAACGAACCGCCGGATTACCTTCGAGTATATTTTACTGAAAGACGTCAATGACCATAAGAAGGAAGCGGAAGAGCTTGCGGACTTGTTGAAGGATAAAAGGCACCTATCCTACGTCAACTTGATTCCATATAACCCGGTCGCTGACAACCCTTATGAACGAAGCGAAAAAGAAGCGATTCTCACGTTCTACCAAACATTGATGGACCGCGGAATCAAATGCGGAGTCCGTACAGAACACGGGACTGACATTGATGCTGCCTGCGGACAGTTACGCAGTAAGCAGATTGAAAAAGAAAAAGCACGCAAAAAGAAAAAGATGCCAACGAACTAAAAGCATGAGGCCCCGGCCTCATGCTTTTTTTCATTCTTAAAACTTTTTCTAGTGGCTTCTCTTCTATGTCCCCATTCACCTCTTATTCCTTACCACTGCTGAAAATATCTTCAGATAAAAGCAAAAAATTGGTTTTATATGTAAAAATATAGGTAATAGAAGGGTATACAAAAATATCCAAGGGGTGATGGGAATCTATCAAAAAGGAGTTTTTCCAGGATGAGAAAATTCTTATCTATTCTGTTCGCTTTCACTCTAGCCTTTGGCAGTGCTGGGATTGTAAGTGCGGATAGTCATGACGGAGACAAAGATTGCAGCGACTTTGATTCTACAGCTGAAGCTGAGCAGTATTGGGAAGAAAATGGATATGACGAAAACAACGATCCAGATGGTTTAGACCGCGACAAAGATGGGACACCATGCGAAAGCTTAAGCGGGAGCTCATCGGATGATGGCTCTGGTGATTCAGAAGCAGCAGATGAAGAAGCAATGGATGAAGAGGCAATGGATGATTCTGAAGAGAGTGGAACAAATGAAGAATCCTCTGACGAAGAAGGTGGAGAGCTTCCAGAAACCGCAACGCCGTATGCTACATATGCGTTACTCGGAATGGGGCTGTTTTTATTAAGTGGCGGACTGTTGTTTGTACGTAGGGAAAATTAAAGCATCTTAACCATCCCCCTCTTCAGCGAACCTTAAATGGTTCGCTTATTTTTTGCTTTTGATTTTCTCACCTATTCTTTAGAGCAAAACAGGTCTATCCATTGGTAGGATAGACCTGTCATTATTTCTTTGCTAATCCATGCATAATGAAGTCAATCGTATAATCGATTTCCTTTTCATCCTCCCAGTTTAAATCAGGTGCGATGATGAAACGGGTGACCAGAAAACCGACCACGGAAGAGATAATCATACGTATGATGGAAGCATTCGGGATTTCTACAAGTTTTCCTTTTTCTTTCAATTGATTCAATGCCTCTTCGAATTTCGGGAATATCTCTTCGAGAAACACTTCCTGAAATTTTCCCTGAAGCTCGGGATGAAAAGCCATTTCCTGCATCACAATGCGCAAGAGCGGAGCATTCTCTTTGGCAAATTCAAACCGATTCTTCAATAGAGTCCGCAATAAACTTTCCAAACCCTCCGGAGGCTCCTCAAAAACTTCATGGGCAAAATGGGATGCAAAAAACGGCAAAGTGAATTTCGTCATGAATGGGGTCACGATAGAAATCAAGAGCTCTTTCTTCGTTTTATAATGACGGAAAATGGTTCCTTCAGCCACATTCGCTTTTGCTGCAATTTCACTGGTGGAAGATGAAGCATACCCTTTTTCCGCAAAAATCTCTACGGCAGCTTTTAATATTTGTTCCTGTTTCGGTGTTAACTTCCGATCTTTTTCTGTCGTCTGTTCTAACGTTTCCACCATTTTCTTAAAGTCAGTCATTCATCCATCCTCCTAAAGCGTCCATTCTCCCATTATAAACGCCGATGCTTCTTCAATGCGAATATATTCAATGTCGTGAAAAGCACCGTAAACCCGAGTAGAATATAAACTTCCAGTTGGATATCCGCGAAAGAAGCTTCACGCAGCATAATCTCTCTCATAGCTTCTGCCCCATACGTTAAAGGCATCATCTGTCCAATAACCTGTATCCATATTCCCAGTCCCTCTGTTGGGAATAAACCGGAGAAGAACACCTGGGGGACAATGATCAAAGGGATGAATTGAATCATCTGAAATTCATTCTTAGCAAAAGCTGATACCAATGTACCAAGGCTTAAAGCTGTGAGAGCGAGTAAAATAGTGACAATGAGCACATAAAAGAAATTCCCATCCATGAACACCCCCAGGATGTAAATGGAAAAAGAAGCAATAACAAGTGACTGAAGGACCGTGAACAGTCCAAACCCTGCCAGATAACCGAACACGATTTCAGACCGTCTGATGGGTGTAGCCAACAATCGTTCCAATGTGCCCTGTGTACGTTCTCTTAAAAAAGAAACTCCGCCTACGATAAATACGAAGAAAAAGACGAAAAAACCGATGAGGACAGGTCCCACATAATCAAATAACCCGAGTTCCTCTGAGCCATGGTAGTACTCCACGTTTATTGGACTTTGCTGATTCGCACTTAAAGATTGCAATTCTTTTTGAATTGCTCCAGCAGTGTTTGGATCACTTCCCTCTAGAACCAGGGATATTTCCTGATTTTCAAAATACAGCACAGCATCCAACGTCCCCTCATCCAGCTTTTCTTGTGCTTTAGAAGAAGACAGCGTTTCAACGACAAGGGTATCCGACGACAATTTTTCAAGCATGGATTCTGGAACGTCGACGGCTCCTAGTTCCAGGTTGGATTCATCATGATCCAGTACCATCCACATGAGTGACAAAACAAGGAGCGGAGCCACCACCATCAGAGCTACACTTCTTTTATCCCGTCTGAATTGGAGAAGGATTCTTTTCATTACATGGAAGGTATTCATGTTGTTTCACCTCCGTAATGTAAAAACACGTCTTCCATAGATGGCACATTCACCTTTTCCTTCAACATTTCTGGAGTATCCATGGCTATCATTTCCCCGTTTCTAAGCAGAGCTAGACGATCACATTTCTCCGCCTCATCCATGACATGTGTGGTAACAATGATCGTAACTCCCTTATGCTTCAAATCATTAAGTTCGTTCCAAATCGACTGCCGCAAAACCGGATCAATGCCAACCGTTGGTTCATCAAGGATGATCATTTCCGGTTCATGGACAAGAGCTGCAGCTAAGGACAACCGCCTTTTCATCCCTCCAGAAAATGTTTCGAAAGGCTGGTCTTTCGAAGAAGATAGGTCAACCATTTCAAGTACTTCCCTGATTCTTTCCTTTCTCTTTTTTCTTGGTAGGTGATAAATGGAAGCAAAAAAATCAAGATTCTCCCATGCCGTCAACTCTTGATATAATGCATCCGACTGCGCCATGAAACCAAAACCTTTCATCTGAGAAAGGTGCCTCAAAGATTCCCCATCAAGGGAAATGGTTCCTTCTGTAGGTTTTAGAATACCTGCGATCAACTTTACAAGCGTGGTTTTTCCTGCCCCTGAAGGGCCCAACAATCCAAAAATCTCACCTTTCTGTATGGAAAGATCCACCTGATCAATGATGGTGACTTTACCATAACGATGGATGACACTCTTCATTTCAACCATAGAATTCAATTTAACCCCTCCTGAGTGAGTGATTACTCACTTTTTATTATACATCGCTTTGTGAACATGTAAAGGAAGAAATATTTCTCTCCCTTCGTTACTAATTACCTTGAAGCGTGCTTTTCCAGGAAGGTATGATCATTACCGAAAGAACGGTTTATTCTGTTCAATCATTATTTAATATTAGATATCTATCCACATTCTCAACTGCTATAATATTCTCAATCACAAGGGAATGTCTGTTCGCAATTAATGAAAGGGGTAAAACGTTGAAAAACCATGATGATCGCGACTCCCTCTATTATCTTTTTTCAGGAATAACGCTCGCTTCTTTTTTTGGAGCCATTTTTTTGGCAGGATGGCTGGCAGGTGCGGACTGGAGTGCCTATTCCATTGAATTCAGTTGGAGTATGTTGAATACCGATACGCTTAAAGACATATTTACAAACTGATTTCAGGTTCTATTTTGGAAGCTTGTTCGATACAATACATCGATCATCTTTTGGAGGAGAAGTTCATGGAAGAATGGATCATTTGGATGATGGAACAGTTCGGGTATCTGGGGGTTTATGCATTGATGGCAATCGAAAACCTCTTTCCCCCAATTCCATCGGAAGTTGTTCTGCCGCTTAGTGGTTTTATGACTGTAAGGACGGATTTAACGATGACAGCTGTGATCATTTATGCGACCTCGGGTTCTTTGACCGGCTCCCTTCTGTTGTATGGAATCGGGATGTCCATCAGCAGAGAGAAATTGGAAACATGGGTGGAACGTCACGGGAAATATCTGCGCCTAACAAAAGCAGATGTGAACAAAGCTTTCCATTGGTTTGAAACATATGGGTACTGGGCCGTCTTTTTTTGCCGTATGCTTCCACTTGTCAGAAGTTTCATTTCCATACCTGCAGGAATGGCCCGTTTCTCCATCCTCCCGTTTATTTTCCTTACCTTTTCGGGAAGTTTGATTTGGAATTCAGCTCTGATCTACACGGGGGCCGTCCTCGGAGATTCGTGGCGCGATATTGTGCACTATATGAAGGTTTACTCGATATGGACATATGTCATCATCATCGCGGTTGCTTTTTTTACTATTTGGTGGATGCGTAAAGGAAAAGGTGTTCGCTTATGGAGATGATGGAGTTTATTAAAGTCGTCATTCTTGGAATGTTTGAAGGTTTGACAGAGTTTGCACCCGTTTCTTCAACAGGGCACATGATTCTGGTTGATGAAATGTGGCTGAAGACGGACTTGTTTCTGGGAGACTATGTTGCGAATACGTTTAAAGTGTTCATTCAGCTAGGATCTATTCTTGCCGTCGTTGTCATTTTCCGGGACCGATTTAGAGAACTCTTACTATCCTCGCAGAAAAGTAAACGTGCTCGATTAAAATGGTCCCATATCATCACAGGACTCCTCCCTGCTGCCATTTTAGGTTTCCTTTTTGAAGATTTCATAGATGAGCATTTATTCATGCTCGAAACCGTGTTAATCGGATTGGGTGCAGGAGCTGTGTTCATGATAGCAGCTGATTTACATCAGCCAAAAGAATGGAAGGAAAGTGTTGACCAAATCAATCATAGACAAGCTTTCACGATCGGTATGTTTCAATGTTTATCCTTATGGCCCGGCTTCTCTAGGTCTGGTGCTACGATATCTGCAGGGGTTTTAATGGGATTGAGTCACAGAGCCGCTGCAGATTTCACTTTCATCATGGCTGTCCCGATTATGCTGGGAGCAAGTAGTCTGTCCATTGTAAATAACCTTTCCTATTTCCAATGGACGGCTATTCCTTATTTTGCCGTCGGCTTCCTAAGTGCATTTCTTTTCGCTCTTCTCTCCATTCGGTTCTTTCTGAAACTGATCAATCATGTGAAATTAATTCCATTCGCGATCTACCGTTTCCTATTAATTGTAGTTATTTGTTTTCTATATTTTTAAGTTAAAAAAGGACCAAGCTATAAGAGCTCAGTCCTATTCGCCATCTTCTTTTTTCTCTAAAAAATACTTAACCCCTGCCACGGTACCGATGCCAAGCAAAGCATATTTCAACCCTTCCACCGTTGCTGATGGAGAGATGCCCTGCTGCCAATAGGAAAAAGCGACACCTAAAACGACAGCGATGATGGGAATGTATCGGTTTGGCACTCTCTTCGTCTGCCTCATCGCATACAACAATACAGCAAGTCCTGCATAAGGAGTGAAGTCCGTCATGAAATCCATGGATTGATCTCCTTTAATATAGAATAAGAGCTTATTCCATGTTATTCATGGGTCAAGGTTTGAAGTACTCCCTGCAAAAAAATACGTCCCGCCCTTCTAAGGGACGAGACGCGTTCATCTCTTATGAAACGAATGATTTCGGTCCTAGGGCTTTCTCGACTTCCATATAGTCCAGCCCATGAGCTTCTGCCACTTCGCGGTAAGTCACACTGCCATTTACGACATTCACACCTTTTAGTAAGGCCGTGTTTTCGATGCATGCTTTTTGAAAACCTTTGTTCGCAATCTGAATCGCATAAGGAACCGTAACATTCGTCAGTGCAAGAGTGGATGTTTGCGGAACAGCTCCCGGCATATTGCCGACCGCATAATGGACAACTCCATGTTTCACATAAGTCGGATCGTCATGTGTCGTGACGTGGTCGACGGTTTCGACAATGCCTCCCTGATCGACCGCAACGTCAATGATGACACTTCCCCGACTCATCGACTTCACCATATCTTCGGTCACGAGTTTGGGAGCTTTGGCCCCTGGAATCAAAACCGCACCGATGACCAAATCCGACTCCTTAACAGCTTCACTCAAATTCAATGGGTTCGACATGAGCGTGTTGATGGAGGAGCCGAAGATATCATCCAGCTGCCTGAGGCGATCTGGGCTGAGGTCAATCATTGTCACGTCTGCGCCTAGACCAATTGCGATTTTAGCAGCGTTCGTTCCTACAACACCGCCACCGATAATCGCCACCTTCCCACGCTTCACGCCCGGTACTCCGCCGAGAAGAATCCCTTTTCCACCATGAGTGCGCTCTAAATATTGTGCGCCTTTTTGTGTAGCCATCCTTCCTGCCACTTCACTCATTGGTGTAAGCAGGGGAAGCGATCCATTTTCAGCCTGAACCGTTTCATAAGCGATGGCGACCACTTTTTTCTCTGCCAGTGCTTTTGTCAATTCTTCATCTGCTGCAAGATGCAGATACGTAAATAAAATTAATCCCTCATAAAAGTAGCTATACTCTTCGGCAAGCGGCTCTTTAACCTTCAAGACCATCTGCTGAGCCCACGCTTCTGTAGCCGTATCTACAATCTTCACTCCGACTTCTTCATATTGTTGATTAGAAAAACCTGAACGTTCCCCGGCTTTTGACTCTAAAAATACTTCATGTCCTTCATTAATTAAATTCACCGCACCAGCAGGAGTGATGGCTACACGGTTTTCATTATTTTTAATTTCTTTTGGTATCCCTATCCGCATACAAGGAACCTCCTATCAAGGTCATATCGACTGAATCGCTTCTACCACAGTATCCAGCAAGAAAGTCAAATCCTCTTCTTCGATAGACAAAGGAGGAGATAGAGTAATGACATTGTTGTATCCAGCCACTGTCATCCCATTTTTCCCAATCAGTATTCCTTTGTCTTTACAATAGGCGATGATTTGGTTCACTTTCTCAACAGCTAATGGTTCCTTTGTTACTTTGCTTTCCACCATCTCTATACCAATGAGTAAGCCCTTCCCTCTAACATTGCCCACATGGTTATGGTTCTGAAGTCGGTTGTTCAAGTCATTTATTGCTGTCTCTCCCAAATCACGCGAACGCTCAAACAAGTTTTCTCTTTCCATAATTTCAATATTCTTAAGTGCAACTGCGCAAGCTGCTGGATGACCTCCGAATGTATTAATATGACGGAAAAAGTCATACGTATCATCTCCGCAGAACGCTTCATAGACTTCCCGTTTGACTGCCGTAGCTGAAAGAGGAAGATAAGCACTTGTAATCCCTTTCGCCATCGTAATGATATCCGGCTTCCCCCCATAGTTCATAAAACCGAACGGCTTACCCGTACGCCCGAACCCGCAAATCACTTCATCCACGATCATGAGGGCTCCGTGTTTTTCACAAACGGCTTGAACCTCTTTCATATACTGCTCTGGCGGTACAATAACACCGCCGCCTGTAATGATCGGCTCCATGATGACACCAGCAATCGATTCACTATATTCCCAAGTCATCACATCATCGATTTCCTTTGCTCCAAAGCGGTCTTTTTCACTATGTTCATTCCGGTATTCATCAGGTGGAGCCACATGCAAAAATCCGGGGCCGAGAGGTTCATACTTGTATTTGCGCTGCGCTTGACCCGTAGCAGCTAACGAGCTAGTGGAGTTTCCATGATAAGCTCGATACCTTGAGATAAACTTCGTACGGTAATGATCTCCTTTTTGCTGATGATATTGTCGAACCATTTTAAAAGCAGCTTCATTTGCTTCCGATCCACTGTTTGAGAAAAAGATTACATAATCATCACCAAGTAGCTGATTGATTTTTTCACCTAATTGAATCGCTGCTTCATGACTCTGTGTAAGCGGCATATAAGAAAGGTCCTTGATCTGTTCGTATGCTGCTTTCGCAAGCTCTTCTCGCCCATAGCCAACATTTACACACCATAAGCCTGACATCGCATCCAAATATCGGTTACCATCTATATCGGTGATCCAAGAACCTTTCGCACTTTTCGCTACCATGGTTGCATCAGGCTTATAGGGTTTCATGGAGTGCCATACATACTTCTCGTCCTTTGAGAGCATTTCGCTTTTTACATCAGCTTTAGTCACCGGAGATTCCTCCTCAATGGTCTTTTGTTAGAATTATCTTAATTATCTAACATTTAAGACGCGCTTTCATTAGACATTGTGTCAAACAGTCATCTCCCCACTTTCACATAATGACAACAGCGCTTATTCAACAATCTGGCAGGATTGTGTAAGACTTGATTTCAAGACTTGTGTTATGAGGGTTGGGGCGGAGGGGAATGAGTCGCTTTCCGCGGGAGCGCGGTGAGCCTCCTCGGACTGCGTCCTGTGGGGTCTCTCCTAGCACTCTCTTCCCGCAGGGAGTCTCCCCATTCCCCTCCGCCCCTTTGCCATGTGAGTGTCTCGAAATCACTTCTGGAATCAACTCATTTTCAACTGATGGAGATGAGTAGTTTTTAGTACAGGTGCCAGGAATTGGATTCCTAATGCTTGATATAGAGAGATTCCTGCGTACACCACATGGACAGTGGAAGACTGTTCTACTGTGCGAAGGGGTTCGTTTCTCCACTATATCGAATGGGGTGGTTGGGAAGCTGCGAGACTCCCGTGGGAGAAGGAGATAGGCGAGATCCCGCAGGACGTAGTCCGAGGAAGCTCGCCACTCCCCCACAGGAAAGTGTTCAAATGCGGAATCGCCCTGGTAGACACGACTGGCATAAGCCGAATAGCAACGGAATGTGCCTTTTCATTCCTTTGCTGTTCGGCTTATGACGCGAGTGTCTGGGCGATGGAGCTGGACGAGTAGCTTCCCAACCAACCTAACGCCCAACACGGCAACGAACCCCGATACCTCTCGAAACTGAGTCTTCCACAATCGGGAGCTTTAGTTGAAAAAGGGTGATAGAAAAACACTTATTCGGAAAGCGAATAAGTGTTTGAGAGCGCATGGTCAGGTGACGGCTCTTTGGTATTCATAGGCTAGAAGCGCAAACTCGATGACCTGCCTTTTTTCACATTCCATGAAATCAGATCCCAGCAGCTTTTCTAACTTTTCCAGGCGGTGATATAACGTCTGGCGGACGACAAAAACTTTGGAAGCGGTTTCTTTTTTAGATCCATTGCATGCCAAATAGACCCTTAATGTCTCAAGGAGGTTCGTGTTATTCTTTTCGTCATACTTGATAATCGGTTCTAAGTACTCTTCAACTAACCCGTCAAGATTGCTGTGCTGATGGACGAGTGAAATCAATCGATACATGTGTAAGTCATCGTAAAAGAATTTGGACTGACTTTCCGGAAGCTTTTCCTGGAGGGTTAAGGTTTCCTGTGCTGTTTGAAAGCTTTCATGCAATTTGCAGAGGTCTTTCACGTATTTACCAACAGCGATTTGAAATGATGATATACATGAATCATTCAAGAGGCTGATTTTCTGCAGTCGCTCGACCCCGCGTTTGACCCGATTCTTCCAATCTTCGGCTTCTTTTCTATTCAGCAGAATGAACGTCAGCTGATGTCGCTTCTCTACAGGAAATACATAATAGCCGTTCTGGTCAAAAATATTGTGGATGAGCATGTTCATATAAGTGACGTCTGGATTGGATTTTTGTCTGTCCACCATGTTCAACTTGATGGTGAGGACAATGGCGCCTTTTACGGATTTGTCCAGTTTGTAAATCGCAAGTCTGTCACGTATCTCCTCTTCTTCATGCTCTCCCTGCAACCACTCGGTCAGCCACTCCGTTTCTTTTGCTTTTCTTTTTTCTTCCGTATAAAGTTCCCTTAATAAATACTGAGCAAGAGCGGTTCCCGTTCGGTCCAATAATAAAGACTCGAATTCACCGAACTCCCTCCGGTTGGACAGTAAGTAAATATTAGCAAATTCCCGATCAAATACTTGGACCGGTTGTTTTAAAACTCTTCTCGAACCGGTTTCCGGCTTGCTAAGCTCCATCAATATTTGCTCGCGTTCTTTCTCTCTCAAGGCGGGGATTGTGACGACCGTATGATCCTTGGCAATATAGACGAGCTGGCAATTAACATATTGCTGCAAGTTTTTTAGGATCTCAAAGTAGTTATCAATCGATAATAACCGTTTATTCAACCGCTGCGAATAATCTTCTAAATTCGTAATGAACTCGTATTGCTGATTGATGAGATCCGCATGAATATCTTGAGTAATTTCCACAAAAGAAACTTCTTTCCGGAATAAGATAATCGGAAAATCGTTGGCTTCCGCATACTCAATCGCTTCCTGGCTTATGTAATCAACGAAACTCCCGATCTCGATACAAATTCCGGCTACTTCTTTTTCGATTAATTGTTTTAATAAATGGAGAAAAAGCTCATGATCATCCTTCCAGCCAAATCCTGTCGAAAGGACAAGCTCCCCACCTTTCAAATTCTTTCTCACTTCGATCATTTCATAAACGTGAACCCATTTGACCAGCCGGTCGATCCCCTTACGACCAGCAATAATTTCAGCTGAAGCGAAATGGTCCCTTTTCAGGATGTTTTCAATCGACATGTGTTCGTTCATTGAATGACCCCTCTTTTAAAGTACAACAATTTTTCAGAAAAATCTAATAGATTGTGAGATTTTCTTACAAAAAAGTTTAATAGTCCTAGTGAATCTAACACCTCCTCCAATATTCAACGATCTTCAACAAACTGGCAGGATTGTGTAAGACTTGATTTCGAGACTTTTGTTGGAGTTTAGAGGCTCCGGGAAAAGGTTCGCTTTCCGTGGGCGAGTGATGAGCCTCCTCGAGCTAACGCTCTGCGGGGTCTCATCTACCACGCACTTCCCACAGGACGCAGTCCGAGGAGGCTCACCGCGCTCCCGCGGAAAGCGAGCTATTCCCCGAAGCCCCCTTCCACTCAGCAAACATCTCGAAACTGAGTTTTCAAGAATAGGGAGCTTATGTGAAAGATATAGATGAAATAGAAGAAAGAGGATTGGCAGGGGCCAATCCTCTTTCTTCTATTTCACACTCTGTTTTTTCTGTTGCTGGACGAGAATGGTAGAGAAATACTTCCTCGTATCCGGGTGCAGGATGTGGAGCCGTTCCTTTTCACTTTTATCAGATTCGTTTCCTTTATATTGAAACTCAACGAATGCTCCACTTAAATTTTCAGTGACTCCACTTATGACATAGCCCTGCTCCAATAAAAAATCGATCTTTTCGCGTTCTGCTTCAAACTCGCGATGGTCAGACATTCAAATTCCTCCTTCTTATGCATCTATTTTCCTTGTGGATCCTTCTGTACCTGTCTTACGCCCCAGCTTTTCTTCTACGAATTTTTCTCCGATGACCCAGTCACGACCGACGGTTATGCCGAGATATTCATCATCACTTGGGTTATCAATTTCTGCCTGGGGATGCTTTTTGAAATACCAATGTTTGGCTAATAAGTAATAACATAGCGCTCCTACGCCAAATCCGACGAAGAAAGAATAGGTTGAGAACGTATAGGCGAAGGCACTTCCGATGACCCATGAAATGATTCCAGCCCAGTTGACTCCTCCGTCATACCGGAATTGACCACCTTGTTTATACAAATCGTGGACGTTCATTCTCCGCTTCCTCAATAAGTAGTAATCGGCGAAAATGATCCCTACGATGACAGAGAGAATGGCTGCCGCAATCAATAATACGGGAATCAATAAGTTGAAGATACTCCATGGTTGGATGACTGTTCCTACAAGCCCTGCGATAAAAACCCCTGCCCAAAATGGCAGTTTCGGTCCTCCGACATTAGAGAAAATAGTGGCCGCAGGTACGATGTTCGCTGACACGTTTGTCGACCATTGGGCAAGAACGATCATTAATAGAAGAATACCAAGGACTAGTCCGCTGGCTGATTCCTGTAAAGCAACGACAGGGTCAAAGTTGGATACAGCAATGTAAGATACGGCACCAAGAACAACGATGAAGGTTTGTGTTAAAGGCAGTGCCACAAGACTTCCTACAAGAGCCCCTTTGTTTCTTTTCACCCAATTACGTTCCAGTTTCGGTGCTTTTATAAAGCGAGAAATGGAGGATATATCAGCTGCGAGCGTTGACCAATATCCCATATTCCCAACAACGACGACAACGAAAGCTGTAAAAGCCGCGCCTCCGGTGACAGGGCTTTCCACCCAAGTCCATATGTCTTTCCCCTGTTCAGAAGCTGTTCCAGCGAGGGTAAAATACATCCATACTCCAATCAAAATAATGATCGGGGCAGCTAGGTCAGCGAACTTCTCTACCGCTTTGATGCCTAAGGCCGTGTTAAATAATTGAAATAGAGCAAAGAGAATATAACATACAAACCAATTATCAAAACCGAATAAAATGTTTAAAATTCCATTAATGGCAGTTGAACCGAAGAACGTATTAATCCCGAACCACATCGATGCAGCAACCCCGCGCACGACAGATGGAAAATGGGTACCTATCGTCCCAAAAGGTGCCCTCATATAAACTGGGAAAGATATCCCATGTTCGATTCCAATATCAGCCGTCACAGAAATCGCTAGACCGATTAGAATCGTTCCCACCAAAGTACCAAGAACGACCCAGATCAAGGATATTTCCTGTACCCCTGCTCCACCGATAGCGAATGCTGCCAGTACGACAGCCATTCCGACCCACATAAACGAAAAACCTAAGGTACTGATTTTTTTCTCATTGTGAGGGATGGGCATTAAATCCGGGGACATCAAATGATTTGTCTTTTTGTCCATATATGGACTCCTCCTACCTATACCTGTTTTTTAAAAGGCTGCCTGGCTTTCAATGAAGCGAGGCAGCCTACAATCCATGGCATACGGACAGGTTACTTCTGATAAAGTTCTTCTTTGGAGGATGTCAATTCCCCGTAACGGGAACGTTTCAAGTAGTTTCCTTTGCCGAGTTTACCGACAAATTCTTTATTCTGGATGACAAAGTCACCACGGGATAATACACTGATCGGTTGTCCGGTCACTTTCATTCCTTCAAAAGGATTGTAGTCGGCAGCCATGTGACTCGTTTCAACAGAAATCGTGCGTTCCACATTCGGGTCGAAGATGACGATATCCGCATCTGCGCCGACCGATATCGTACCTTTTTGTGGGAACAGTCCGAATGTCTTTGCAATTTTCGTGGACGTTATGTTTACAAACTCGTTCAGAGAAATTCTTCCCTTTTTCACCCCTTCAGAGAAAAGGATGCTAACGCGATCTTCGATGATCGGACCGCCGTTCGGAATCTTTGTGAAGTCTCCTTTTCCTAAATCTTTCTGACCTTTAAAGTCAAAGGAGCATTGATCGGAACCAAGCGTTTGCAGGTCCCCTGTTTTAAGGGCCTTCCATAATACATCCTGGTGGTGCTTTTCACGAAGTGGTGGCGACCACACATACTTCGCGCCTTCGAAGTCTGGCTTTTCTAAGTAACTTTGATCGAGAACCAAGTATTGCGGGCACGTTTCACCCATCACGTTATAGCCTTTTTTGCGTGCTTTCGCGATGGCCTCCACCGCTTCTTCACACGTCACATGAACCACATATAACTGGGAGTCGGCAAGTCCTGTTAATTCTGCTGCACGCCCCGTCGCTTCACCTTCTACTTCAGGCGGACGCGTCAATGCATGATAAATCGGATCGGTTTGTCCCGCTTCCAATGCTTTATTAACTAAATGATCGATTACATCCCCGTTTTCCGCATGGACCATGACTAAGGCGCCCAGTTTCTTCGCTTGTTCTAATGTACGGAAAAGCGTGCCGTCATCTGCCTGGAACACATTTTTATAGGCCATGAAAACTTTGAATGAAGTAATCCCTTCGTCTTCAATAACACTTGGCAGCTGTTCAAGGACATCATCGTTCATTTCGCCAATCATCAAATGAAAACTGTAATCGATGACGGACTTGTCCTTTGATTTCGCATGCCACTGATCAATGGAGTTCTGTAGTGGCTTTCCTTTGTCTGTGAGGCAAAAGTCTATGACCGTGGTTGTCCCACCGTGAGCAGCAGCAATGGTACCCGTTTCAAAGTCATCCTTACTCACTGTCCCACCAAACGGCATCTCGAGGTGAGTGTGTGGGTCGATGCCTCCAGGGAAAATGTAATTCCCTTCTGCATCCACCACTTCCGCTGCAGGATCGGTCAAATTCTGTCCGATCAAAGCAATCTTTTCATTTTCGATGAGAATATCCGCTTTGTACGTATCAGCAGCTGTGACAATCGTTCCATTTTTGATGATTTTCTTCATCTAATCCCTCCATACCATTTATTTAATTAAATTGACATCACAAGAGGACGCTGCACCAATGGCTGCTTGCCTTTCATTCCATGTCATCGGTGGCTTGCCGTTCGCGTACTCCACCATGTCGATCGCGCCATCTACCGGGCAGACGATGCTGCAAAGGTTACACCCGACACAATCTTCTTCACGAACTTTCAGAATGTCGTTGCCATTGGCATCTTTCAACATATCGATACACTGGTGAGAAGTATCTTCACATGCGATATGGCACTTGTTACAGTTGATGCATACATCATTATTGATTTGAGCAACGACCTGGTGATTGAGGTCTAAATTGCCCCAGTCGCTGTACTTCTCTACAGACTTTCCGACAAGATCCATGACGGAATCAATGCCTTTTTCATCAAGATAATTGTCGAGGCCATCGACCATATCCTCAATGATGCTAAATCCGTGGTGCATCGCAGCTGTACAGACTTGGACCCCTGTTGCACCCATGAGCATAAACTCGACAGCCTCTCTCCAACTCGATACGCCACCCATTCCAGATATCGGAACATTGATTTTCGGATGACGAGCACATTCAGCTACCATGTTCAATGCAATGGGCTTAACGGCAGGACCACAGTAACCACCGTGAGCTCCTTTCCCAGCTACGTTCGGAATCGTATCCCATGAATCGATATCGACCCCAGCAAGGCTGTTGATCGTATTAATCATACTGACCGCATCCGCGCCGCCATTGACGGCAGCTTCCGCTGTGAAAGTAATGTCAGTAATGTTCGGTGTGAGTTTTACGATGACGGGCGTTTGCGCGACTTCTTTCGCCCACATCGTCTGCTTCTCAACAAGCTCTGGAACCTGCCCGGAGGCTGCCCCCATGCCGCGTTCCGCCATCCCGTGCGGACAGCCGAAGTTCAACTCCAGCCCATCCACCCCGACGTCTTCGACACGTTTGACGATTTCATGCCATTTTTCCTGTGTCGGTTCAACCATCAATGAAGCAATGATCGCATGGTCAGGAAACCTTTTTTTCGTTTCGTAAATTTCTTTCAAGTTCACTTCTAATGGACGGTCTGTGATCAG
Organism: Halobacillus litoralis; assembly: GCF_009856415.1. GTDB lineage: Bacteria > Bacillota > Bacilli > Bacillales > Halobacillaceae > Halobacillus > Halobacillus litoralis_C. The sequence goes on from NZ_WMEZ01000003.1 coordinate 346,271, forward strand.
CTCAATATTATTGAAACCAGCCACTTGTTTTCCATTAAACCCTACGGCCGCAAAACGGGAGGATACGTTTAAGATTGGTTCACCTAGCGTTTTCCAAACGGCCCCGCCCCACCCTGCTTCAAATGCGCGCTGGACCTGGTAGCCCGAGTTTGTCGGAGGCGCAGAGGCGAGCCAGTATGGATTCGGAGATTTGATTCCTGCAAGATTCAAACTTAAGTCAGCCATGTATGTTCCTCCTTGTTGAAAGATTTATAGGCATTCGTCGGTTCAGGTGCCAGTTGTTTGTGGATCGCCATCGCTGCTTCTTTTCCTTGTTGGGCGGCTGTTACAACCATCGCTTCACCCTGCCCTTTGGCAAAGATGACATCCCCCGCTGAAAAAACTTTCGGATTGGATGTTTGCAATGTTTCTGGATTGACTGTGACAACGCCACCCTCATGATCCAGCCCAAACCCTTCAATAAGATCGGTATAACGGCTTTGACCAATGGCTTTAATGACAGCATCCACTTCCATAACAAATTCAGAGTTTTCAACAGGAGAAGGTCGGCGGCGGCCATCCGCATCCGGTTCACCGAGGGCCATCTTCACACATTTCAGGTGTGTGACTTTCCCATTTTCATCACCAATGATTTCAACAGGTTGTGTAAGCCAGTTGAATTCGACATCATCCTGCTTAGCAAAGTCATATTCAAACTCATACGCGGTCATTTCATTCCTCGTCCGGCGGTAGACGATCTTCACATCGCCCGCACCTTTTCGAGCGGCGCAGGTCGCTGCATCAATGGCTGTGTTTCCAGCACCGACAACGACGACATTTTCCCCAAGAAGTTCATCGGTGATCGGCCCAGACTTCGTACTTTTCACAAAATCTATCGCGTCATGCACACCATCCAGATCCTCTCCATCAATGCCGAGCATCGGAACATTCCCCATACCGATCGTCAGAACGATCGAGTCATAATCATTGGTCAACTCTTCAAAAGAAACATCTGTGCCTACACGCGTATTGGTGCGGATTTCAACATCCAACTTTTCGACTTGATCGACTTCCCAGCGAGAAATATCCTGTGGAAGACGGAAAGACACAATCCCGTAAGTATCAAGGCCACCCGCTTCAGCTTCAGCCTCAAAAATCGTCACGTCATAACCGAACCTGGCGAGTTCTCTGGCTGCCGATAACCCGGCAGGTCCACCGCCGACAACCGCAACTTTTTTCCCATTTTTCTTACCGGGCTTGAACAATAATTGTTCGTTTTTAATTGCCCAATCTGTTGCGAATCGTTGTAAATCTCCAATTAAGATCGGTTCCGTGGAATGGTTCAAAACACAGGCCCCTTCGCACAATTCTTCCGTTGGACAAACACGGGCGCAGGTCGCTCCGACAGGGTTGGACGACATAATCGTCGTTGCCGATCCTTTCAAGTTCCCGGATGCGATCTTCTTGATGAATTTCGGGATATCGATGCCTGTGGGACAAGCCTGGATACAAGGAGCATCGTAACAATATAAACAGCGGTTCGATTCTTCCATCGCTTCCTGAGCATTCAGCCCGTCATGGACTTCCTCGAAGTTCACCTTCAAATTTTCTAATGAAATTCCTTTGCTCTTTAACTGGGTCAAGGTGTTTCCCTCCTTTAATAAAAGAGAGGCTTTTAGGTAGGCCTCTTAATAAAAAAGTTCCACATAGAGAAAATGGTTCATTTTCTTTTGCTCTATGCAGAACTTCTACTTTGTGTCTGATGGATAGGGTTTAAGGGAGAAGCTCAACCATGTTTTCGTAAGTTTCCGGACGGCGGTCACGATAGAACTGCCAGGTGTCACGTACTTCACGGATAAACTTCTTGTCCATTTCTGCAACGAGGACTTCGTCTTGATCACGGCTTGCGGTTGCAACGAAGTTCCCGCGCGGGTCGACCAGATAGGACTGTCCATAAAATTCACCCATGTTCCACGGTCCTTCATAACCGACACGGTTGATGGCACCAAGGTAATACCCGTTTGCTACGGCATGAGCAGGCTGCTCCAGTTTCCATAGGTACTCAGAAAGTCCAGCTACAGTTGCTGATGGGTTAAAGACCACTTCTGCCCCGTTCAACCCAAGCAATCTAGCACCCTCAGGGAAGTGGCGATCATAACAGATATAGACACCGACTTTGGCAAAGGCTGTATCGAATACAGGATAACCGAGGTTTCCTGGCTTGAAGTAATATTTCTCCCAGAACCCGTGCCCTTTGTCACCGACAGCGACTTGTGGAATGTGGTGTTTGCGGTATTTTCCTAGATAAGAGCCATCTGCATCGATGACAGCCGCTGTGTTATAGTACGTCGAAATCCCCTCTTTTTCATAGATAGGAAGAACAATGACGACACCCAATTCTTTCGCAAGTTCTTGGAAACGTATGGTGGTAGGACCATTTGGAATTTCTTCTGCTGAGTCGTACCACTTCGGATTTTGTTCTGAACAAAAGTACGGCCCATAGAAAATCTCTTGAAGGCAGATGATCTGCGCCCCTTTTTCCGCTGCTTCTTTTACGAGTTTGATATGTTTTTCGATGGAGTGCTGTTTATGAACCTCTACAGGCTCACTTCCATCCACATCATGCGAAGCTTGGATTAAACCAATCTGGACTTTATCAGACACTATAATTCCTCCTTATGTAATCCTTTTTTATTGTCCTTCCACTTGAAACCAAATCCCCCAAGGTTTTGATTTCTTAAAGTAAGACTCACCTCCTATATTTGATGATTGAATTTTCTTTATTTACTGAATTTTTAAATAACTAATTTTACTTTACATGAAAAATTGAAAAATTCCATTATACATAATGTTAAATGTTGCTTTCTGTGTTTAGATTTTTTGTAAGGTTGGCAGGGAATTTGTGGATACGATAGTGGGAAGTGCGCGAAATGTTGAAAATCCCGCGCACTTATAAATTTTAGTACCAGCGTTGTGTCAGCATTTTACGCTTTGTATAGAAGTTGAGTCCATCTTTACCGTTAGCATGGAGATCGCCATAGAAGGACTTCTTGTTTCCAGAGAACGGGAAGAACGCCATCGGGGCAGGAACGTTGACGTTGACACCAAGCATTCCGGCATCCATCTCTTCTCTGAACTGTTGAACGGCCTTTCCGCTTGTCGTGTATATGACAGCACCATTGGCAAATTCAGATTTATTGGACGTTTCAATCGCTTCATCGAGCGTATCGGCACGAACAATACTAAGAACAGGAGCAAAAATCTCATCTTTCCAAATTTTCATCTCGTCGGTGACGTAGTCAAAAATCGTCGCACCAAGGAAATAACCAGACTCATTCTCACGCAGTTCTACACGACCATCACGGACGAGCTTAGCATTATCCTGCTCCCCAGCTTCGATATATCCGAGAACACGCTCGCGGTGGGTGTCACGGATCAATGGTCCGAGATTTGTTTCTTCATCTAAACCATTTCCTACGTTCAGTTGGTCTGCCGCTTCTTTTAATTTGGCGACAAGGTCATCAGCTACATCGCCGACGGCTACGACAACAGAACAAGCCATGCAACGTTCGCCCGCGCTTCCGAAAGCGGCATTGATGATTCCTTCGACCGACTTGTCTAAGTTACAGTCCGGAAGAACGATAGAGTGGTTCTTGGCTCCAGCGAGAGCTTGGACTCGCTTGCCGTGGTTGGCAGCCGTTTTGTACACATATTCCGCAACAGGCTGGGAACCAACGAAGGAGATCGCGTCGACTTCGTCATGCTCAAGCAATCCGTTTACAACGTCATGCGCACCATTGACGACGTTGAGGACGCCCTTTGGAAGACCCGCTTCATGAATCAGCTCGACGAGCATTTTCGCAAGGATCGGCGTGCGTTCGGATGGTTTTAATACAAATGTATTCCCGCACACGATTGCAAGTGGGAACATCCATAAGGGCACCATCATCGGGAAATTGAATGGTGTGATTCCCCCCACGACCCCGACCGGATAGCGGTACATGCCAGAGTCGATGCCTTCCGCAATATCTGGAAGAACGTCGCCCATCATAAGACTTGGAGCGCCGGCTGCGAATTCGACACATTCAATGCCTCGCTGCACTTCTCCTGTCGCATCTTTCATGGTCTTTCCATTTTCCTGGGTGAGTGCTTTCGCCAACTCCTCACGATTTTCTACTAATAACTGATGATACTTGAACATCACTCTGGCCCGTTTCGGAACCGGAACTTTTTTCCAAGTTTTGAATGCCTCTCTCGCTGATTGAACCGCTTTATCTACATCCTCTTTCGATGAAATGGGAACTTGGGCAATGATCTCTCCTGTTGCAGGATTGGGTACGTCCTCCACTTGCCCGCTTTCCGACGAAACCCACTCGCCTCCAATGAAGTTCTGAATGGTTACCTGATTCTTCTTTGAGAAAGTTGTCTCCATTTTTTCACCTCTACTCGTAGATTCTGTTCCTTTACACCCTTCAAAATATATTATAAATTCAGAAAATTCCTACATCAATGGACGAAATGTCAAAACAAGAACCTCCCATTTTGACACAATGACCTTTTGAGGAGGTGTTGTCGGTATTTGGATAATACTGGATGACCTGGGCATCCTAATACTGGGTGACCAGATCATCCAGTATTTTACATATAGGAGGGTTCTGATGAGCAATCAAAAGAAGGAAATACAACCGAAGCAGTATCAGGAGCGGCAACCAGGTTTTGAACATGAGATGAAACCACTTCCGGAATATGTGGATTCAAACTATAAAGGAAGCGAAAAGTTAAAAGGTAAGGTTGCTGTGATTACTGGGGGAGACAGTGGGATTGGGCGTGCCGTAAGCCTTTACTTCGCCAAGGAAGGCGCGGACGTTGCTGTCTTATTCCTTAACGAACAGGATGATGCGGAGAAGACAAAACAGTTAATCGAAGGTGAAGGCCGTACATGCCATCTTTATAATGGAGATATTGGGAGTGCAGAGTTTTGTGAAGAAACCGTCCAACGAATTAAGAAAGACTTTGGAAAGATTGATGTTCTCGTAAATAATGCAGCGATGCAATTCCCGCAAAAAGACCTCATGGATATAACGAATCAACAGCTTGAAAAGACCTTTCGCGTGAATTTCTTTTCTTATGTATATATGGCTAAAACGATTATCCCTCACCTACAAAAAGGAAGCACCATCATTAACACCTCTTCGGTTACCGCTTATGAGGGGAACGAGCAGTTGATTGACTATTCTTCAACGAAAGGAGCCATTACCACATTCACACGTTCTCTCGCCAAGTCCTTAGTAAGTAAAGGCATCCGTGTGAACGGCGTCGCACCTGGACCCATTTGGACACCATTGATCCCTGCAAGTTTTGATAAACAAAAAGTGGCGGAATTCGGTTCTACAAATCCCATGGGGCGTCCGGGGCAACCGTATGAGCTCGCTCCTGCTTATGTCTATTTAGCAAGTAATGATTCTAGCTACGTGACAGGTCAAATGATCCACGTGAATGGTGGAATACCTGTAAACGGGTAACGCATGATAAACAACAAAAATAAGCGGTCCCTACACCTTAAGAAGATGGAGGACCGCTTGTTTTTTCTATTCTATTGTTCGCCGGACGTAAAGGTTTATTCCCATTCGACTTCTATTTTTTCTCCTTCTGCCAACGAGTTCCCTTCCTCATCCAAAACATCACTGGTCTCAATTATCACAGTCTCTAATTCTTCCCAATCCTGTTCAAGGACGAATCCCATTTGCCCTACTCGTGTTTCACCTGGTTCGTAATCTCCTCTTAGCTTTTCCAAATAAAAGTCGTCATTGAATCCCAACTTCTCCCCGGTATTCGTCTTCAAGACTTCCACTGGCGCTAAGTTCACTGGCTGAGCTCCCGTATTTTTTATAGCGACGGTAAACTTGATATAATTAAAATTGCTTTCATTATGTGTATAAGCATGGAAATAATCCACCAAATCAGGCGATGGAGAATAATTGAGCACTTTCACGTCCTTTACCGCCATTTGGACCGATCCAACTTCTCTAAACTTCTCCATTTCTTTCATAGCTTTAAGAATTAACCGGCCATCCATATCTTCTACCTGATCCCCTACTTCCTTTAAATCCTGATCATCGGGCGCTTGAGGATTGTTTTTATATTTCGTTTGTTCTGGGATTTCAAATAAAGGAGGTTGATTCTCCGCTTCATTTTTTTCTCCAGCCACCTGATTTGAACACCCGGCGAGGATAATGGAAATGGTTAAACTCAATAATAACAGCAAACGTTTCAACGTTTATCTCTCCTTTTCTAAAAAAGCCTCCCTATGGAAGGGAAGCTTTTTCAGTTATTTATGTTCCTACTTTTTCATCTTTCCATTCTCCATCAACTTCATGATCTTTTGTCCAACTTCGTGGTTATCATGAAGTCCAGCGAATTGTTGAGACTGAGGTCCATAACCGTACACAATCACATCTTCTCCTGTATGGCCGCCTGTTGTCCAACCTGTACCGGAGCGAATATCGAAAATATGCTCAATCGCATTATCAATCTCTGTCACCGATCCATTTTCTGCCGCATCTTTCACGGATTGAATTTCATCGTCCGTCAACTCAAGATCCACATACTGCTCTAACGTTGCCTCGACTTCTGCTCCTTCTGAAATCTCTGCAGCCATAAAGTCAGGTGTACGTTTAGCTGCTTTCAAAGGTTCAGGATTCCACTGATATTCTCCATCCCGACCCATGGTCATTCCACCTGTAGAGTGGTCTGCTGTCGTAACAACCAATGTATTCTTATTGTTCTTTGCAAACTTGATCGCTTCTTCATAAGCAGCTTCAAAGTCCTGCATATCACTCATCGCAGCTACCGCATCATTATCATGACCCGCCCAGTCGATCTGACTGCCTTCAACCATCAGGAAGAAACCATCTTTGTCCTTGCTCAGCCTGTTCAATGCGGAAGAAGTCATATCTTCCAAAGAAGGTGCATCTGAAGAACGGTCAATCATCTTGTCCATTCCTTTAGGAGCGAACAAACCAACAATTTGATCATTGGAATCTTCCATAAGTTCCTCACGAGATTCCACATAGCTGTATCCATCTTTCTGGAAATCATTAGTCAGGTCACGGTCTTCCCTTTTAAAATAAGAAGTACCTCCACCGAGCAACACATCAATCTTATGTTCACCGTTTACTTTTTCATCAAAGTAATCATCAGCGATATCGTTGTAGTTGTGACGGGATTCATCATGAGCACCGAAGGAAGCAGGTGTAGCGTGATTCACTTGGGATGTCGCTACAAGGCCTGTTGCTTTACCTTTTTCTTTCGCCAACTCGAGAGCAGTTTTCACTTCATTCTTCTCCATATCCACCGCAATTGCATTGTTGTAGGTTTTAATTCCAGCTGCCATTGAAGTTGCAGCCGCAGCGGAATCCGTAATGCTCTCTTCCGGATCCCAGGAATAGGTCTCCTGCATGCCAATTAAATGTTCATCAAATGCCGTGTTTTCCGTATAAGGAGTAGCAGGATCATCCTTGAAGTAACGGTAAGCGGATGTATAGTTAGGGCCCATGCCATCCCCGATTAGAAAAATAATGTTCTCTACCTTTCCTTTATCCTCTTTAGGTTTTGCAAGAGCCTCTTCGTTAAAAGTAAAAGCAGAGCCTCCTAGAATTAGAGATGTAGATAGAGCCACAGGCAATAATTTTTTCATATACTTTTTGCTGAACAACTTTATTCCTCCTCATAATATGTCGATGCAATACGCATATTACTCGGGGTATATGAATCATTGATTAATAAACTGTAAATCTAGCGTAAATTCACAAATTAAGTCAATAGGAATAGGTCTTTATGTCGGAAGTTAATTTTCACCGGAAGATCTGTTAAGCATGGTATAATAGGTCAAAATCTAATCGAAAAGGGTGTGTAATCATGACCAAGAGCTTTTGTCACTGCTTTAGTAATAAGGAAGAGGTTGACCGAGGATTGGCAGATAAGTGTACATATCTCGCTTTTTGTGTCGTATCTGGTGAGCAAGGAGCCGTAGAGTTCAGTTTCCGTACCAGTTATATCGACAGTGATTCGGTAGCACCCTTCAGGAAGTTTTACGACGTAAGCGAGGAACTTGAGGAGGATAATAAGACGTCAAGAAAAATAAGGGTCCACAGTAAACATCCGCTAGCCCAAAGTGATGAGGAACCAACAGAAAAATCTTTCTTACGATCCTCTGACCGCTTCTACTCCTATAAAATCGGACTTGATTTACATAAGCTCCAATCGTTCAATGACAATCCGGACAAATACTTGAGAACCATACATTCAAAAAAACTGTACGATGAAATGAAGGCTGTATATAAGAACATTTTTAAGTACCCACCTGTTGCATTAAAAGATGATCACTGGTTAGTCCTCGTTGATTAACCCCCCATTCACTATCGGAGGATTTTCATGGCAAACAGGAGTACATAATGGACGGTCACACACTAGTCAAAAATGACATAGGCTATTGAGGATATAAAGTAAAGACAGGGGGAAAATGAATGTACACCAATTTTAACCATGTCCCTTATGGTTATGGCTATCCCTATGGGGCCAATCCTTACAACCCATATTCTCGTTATGCCTATCCTCAAGCCTATGGCACCCCAGCAAACTACTATAATTATGGCGTAAGGCAACCGGTACGCGGCCAGGCGACCTGGACAGAGGGCGGAGAAGTGACCAAATGTGGGATTCCATGGTCGAATAATCGATACATGACGGCTGCTGTCGGTCAAAATTCACCTTACCAATGCGGGCAGACAATTAAAGTGAAAAACATGGCCAATCAACGGGTCGTTTTAGTCACGGTCGTCGATCAAGTCCCTAACTACCCAGAAAATAAAGTCAACCTTCACAGAAAAGCCTTTGAAACGTTAGGTGCAAGTGTGGACCTTGGTGTCATTAATGTAGAAATCACACCCAACCCTCAATTAGAAGAAGAAAAATGGGGGAAATATCTTTTAGAGATTGCTCAATCGGCCTACCCGAATTATAATGCCACAGATTATAGTAAAGTCAGCCAAACCCAGCAGAACGGTAACGTGAAAGAAGTTTACAAGTTTGTCATGGAATCCCCTCAGGAAAAGATGAGCATCGAAGGAACAGTCATCTATAACCCAGCGACAGACCGAATCATCTCGATCAACTTCAAGGAAGTATCATAAGGCTCGGCCATACTTTAAGAGACAGCATTCATCTGTCTCTTTTCTTATGAGAAAAAGGAAATAATTGTGTCCTATAAAAAAAGAAATGACGCAGCCTCTCCTGGATGAGAAACTACGCCATTCCGGCACTTAGTATGGATGATTCCGATTGGGCTCGAACCAACGACCTCCACCCTGTCAAGGTGGCGCTCTCCCAGCTGAGCTACGGAATCGTATGTAGAAATTTGTCGGCTGTTTTGCTGACAAATAATAATATACTACGGAACAAAAAAAGTGTCAATGAAATTTTAAGAGTTTTTTAAGGTTATGTAAAAACACCTTTTTATCCCTGCCCCATTCGGTCATACTAAGGAACGTACACTATTCTAGAAAGTAGGTCTTTCAATGAACAAAGGAAAGGTTTGGATCAATCTCAGAGACAGTTTCTGGTTTCTCCCCACAATCTACAGTATCCTTTCAATCCTTGCTGTGGCGATAACCGCCCTCATCGATCAGTGGGTTATTTCAGAATATAAAAACAACATCCCCGCTCTCTTTTTAACGAAGTCATCGGTTGCGCAAACGTTATATGGCTCGATGGTGACTTCGATCTTAACGATGACAACGATTAGTTTTTCGACCATTATGGTTGTATTGACAACGTACACGACACAATTTTCACCTAGAACCCTTCAGGATTTCATGAAAAGTCGTGTGACTCAACATGTGCTGGGCGTATTTTCTTTTGGCTTTATTTTTTCTCTCATTAACCTGTTTCTATTAGGAAAAGAACCGGGATTAGGGTTGGTCAGTCCTCTCTTCACGGTCATCGTGTCCATTATTTGTTTAGCCTTTTTCATATTGTTCATTCACCATTCTTCTCGTTTCCTTAAAGTGAATAACTTAATTGGCGCCATTAGAAAAAGCACCTCAAACCTCATTGCAAAAACATTTGAAGAAAAAAATTATCAAACGGCTACCGAATGGGATAACAACAAGCTAAAAACATTAGACCAATCAAAAGCTCAAGTGATCCCAGCCGAGAAATCCGGTTATATTCAAAATGTTCAGTACGGCTCTCTTATTAAGTGGGCAAAAGATCATACACTTATTCTCGAAACAAGTTTTTTGATGGGAGACTATATTCAAAAAGACATGCCCCTCTTTTATTATTGGAAGGATGCCGATAGTGAACTTTCGAGCCCACAGGAATGCACCGCTTATGTGTTAATTGGGAATGAACGGATTGATACACAGGATGTCGAGTTTTCTATACAAAAGCTGGTGGAGATTGCAGTTAGAGCCATCTCCCCAAGCCTGAACGATCCCCATACCGCGACCAACTGCATTAACCGGATTGGATCTCTCCTTATAAAGCTGGCTTCGGTGTATGAGCCGATCCGATACTACATTGATAATGATGATGAACTGCGTTTAATCGCACAGCCTAAATCCTTTGAAGAATATCTTTATAAAAGCTTTTACCAAATAAAAATATATGGCTATCACGACATATCCGTCATGAATGGTGTCCTTGAAGCATTATATAAAATCGCCACCATGAACGACCAAGCGGTTCAAGAGGATGTTTGGACATTCGGAAAAACAATCATCAATGCAGTAAAAGTGGATGAATTGGATGAACTGGATTTTAAGAGGTTCAATAACGAAGTGGAAAAATTAGTAGAAGCATGTAACAAAGACTTCCGCTTACAAAAGTCTTAGAAGAACAAAGGCTCAGGATTCCCTGAGCCTTTTATTCATTCATCTTGCCATTTGTCCCCAGACCAAAACATCAAGTCTCCCCAGAGCATGAAAAAAGCGAGCATCCATAATGGATGCTCGCTTTTTGATTAGTGATTCCGATTGGGCTCGAACCAACGACCTCCACCCTGTCAAGGTGGCGCTCTCCCAGCTGAGCTACGGAATCGTATGTAAACTTATTAACTTGCTGACAAGGAATAATATACTATTAAAAACGAACAAAGTCAATAGTCTCACAATAAATTATCTTCCCGATACAGAAACACCCCCATACTCATTTCATCTACGAACAACCTAACACCTCAAAATCAGTAAAAGATCATTTTACCTAAAAATCCCACCTATCATCTTTTCAACTTTTTCGACAATTATATGATAAAATGAATAGTGGAACGTTTACACGAAAATTTTAATGGGAAAGCCTAAAAGAACTTTCCATGCTGTGAGGAGGTGGTCGGAAAATGGGTAGAGACGGATCCATGACAGAATATACCATTGATAGTCAATACTTACAGGAGACAATGCTACTTAGGGTGTACACCCCGAAGAATTTCTCTCCATTATACAAATACCATTTCTGTATCATGCAGGATGGAAACGATTATTACTCGATGGGGCGTGCGGCCACATTGAGTGATAAACTCCATAAGGAAGAAAAGATCGAGAACACCATATTCATCGGCATTCATTATAATGACAAATATGATCGTCAGGATAAATACCATCCAGACGGAAAGAAACAAGGGGAATACGTCAATTTCCTCATTCGTGAAGTTGTCCCTTTCCTTGATGATGAATTTCCTGGTTACTGCATGGGACGAGGGCGTACGCTTGTCGGTGACTCTTTAGCAGGTACACTCGCGTTGATGACAGCGGTCAAATTCCCGAATATCTTCGGTAATGTCATTATGCAAAGTCCTTATGTGGATGAACATGTGAAAGAAGTCGTGCAATCGACCAAAGATTTTTCTTCGTTGACCATTTATCATACGATTGGTTTGGAAGAAACAGATGTGGAAACGACAGAAGGAGCAAGAAAGAATTTTCTTGAACCTAACCGTGAACTTCGGGAATTTCTGAATCGGCAGCCGCTTGCCTATACGTACCATGAATTAGATGGTGATCATACATGGGGCACATGGCAGAAGGATTTTGAACGTGCTTTATTGAAGATGTTTGGTAAGGAATAGCGATATAGAAGGAAACAGGAGGGTTAGTCCAATGAGATACGGAATAGCAGTTTTTCCATCAAAAAAAGTACAGGATGTGGCGAATTCATACCGCAAGCGGTACGATCCCCATTATGCGTTGATCCCCCCACATATTACGATGAAAGAAGCGTTTGAAGCAGAAGAGGAAGAAATTGAGAACAAAATCATTCCTGAGTTAAGCGAAATCGCTAAAAACACGCAGCCTTTTTCGTATGGTGTTTATAAAGTGAGCTCTTTCTCACCAGTCACAAATACGATCTATCTTAAAATTGAACCGTCTGATGAAATCTTTGAATTGAATGACAAGCTTCATGCAGGAGAACTGCCAGAGGAGAAAGATTTTGCTTTTGTCCCACATATTACAATTGCCCAAAAACTTTCGGATGAAGAATTCTCTGATGTATATGGCAGCCTGCGCATGCTGAAATTCGACTTGAATGATAAAGTCGACCGCTTCCAGTTGCTTTATCAGCTCGAAAATGGGGCATGGAGTGTCTATGAAACATTCCGTCTTGGCAAAGGGTGATGCTCCGTGGACATCGTGAAGGTTAGAAATAAGCAGCAAAAAGACGACGCTTTCTACGTGAGACGCGTCGTCTTTGTAGATGAACAACAGGTTCCGTTGGAAATAGAAATAGATGAATTTGATGATACCGCCATCCACTTTGTTGGATATGAAGAGAAACAGCCGGTCGCCGCTTCCCGATTACGCTTTGTTCATGGATTTGGAAAACTTGAACGGATTTGTGTCACGAAGGAAAACCGCGGCCGGTCATACGGTAAACAGATCATCAAGTCGATGGAAGATGTCATCCGTGATTATGCATTTGATAAAGCCAAATTGAATGCCCAGACCCATGCAGAGGTGTTCTATGAATCTCTTGGGTATGTGACCATTTCAGACCCATTCATGGATGCTGGCATCCCGCACGTTACGATGGTCAAAAAGCTATAAAACGATGATAAAAGAAACTCCGGGAATCCGGAGTTTTTTCGTTTATCCTAAGGTCCTTTTGTCTAGAATGAAACGTATAGGCTACAGATAAGGGTCGTGAAACGCTATGGAGTACTTACAAATTACTTTGGAAACACTTTTTGGTTTTGCTGCACTTTTTGTTATGACAAAAGTGCTTGGAAAAACACAAATCACCCAAATTACCGCATTCGACTTCATCTCTGCTCTTGTCCTTGGCGAACTAGTCGGTAATGCTTTATACGATAAAGAAGTCGGAATTCTTGATGTCGGCTTTGCCATCTTGTTATGGACTATTCTCATCTTCACCACGGAAGTGATTACCCAAAAGTTTAAAGGGACACGTAAGGTATTGGAAGGAAGTCCTTCCCTCGTCATATATAAAGGAAAGATCGATCGTAATCAACTTAAGAAGAATAAGCTGGATCTTAATCAACTGCAGCATTTGTTACGTTCGAAGGATGTTTTCTCGATCCAGGAAGTCCAATATGCGGTCCTTGAGACTGACGGAACCATTTCTGTCCTGAAAGCTTCTCAGTATCAAAATGTCACTCGTGACGACATGAACTTAGCCCCTCAACCTGTCCCTCTCCCCCGTACTATCATCAGTGATGGGGAGGTCATCTGGGACAATCTCAAAGAAGCAGGTTTTGATGAGAAGTGGCTGAATGACCAACTGAGAGCACAAAGTTTTAACGGTCCTGCTGAAGTCATGTACGCCGAACATAAAGAAGGCAATCCGGACTTATTCGTTATTGGTCTGTAATATAAAAACTCCACGTGTTATTCATGATGCGGTCCTCCACGAGGCCCGCTTTTTTTAATCCGATCAAATAGGCTGTGACCGAAGTTCTGAATAACAACCATTGGGAGAGGCCTTGAGCTTCAACATTGTATTGTTCACACATAGCCCTGACGATGACTTCGTGCGCCACCGGACCTTCTTCAGCAAGGTATTGATGCAGCCATGCGGACAGCTGTTCATGGTAATCCATGTTATTTTGTATCGTTAAGTTAGGAGATGCCTCAAATTTACCATGGCCGGGAACCGCCCCACTGCATGGGATTTGAGAGAGGCGGTCCAAACTGTCCAACGTCAAACTGACGTCTGTCAGAAACGGAATCTTATGTTTCCTTAGTGTCTCCACACTAAAGTAACTGTCAGCTGCATAGAGAATGCCATTGATTTTCAAGGCTGTCTGATGATAACTATGACCAGGCAGATGGTAAGCTTCCGCGCTTATAGAGCCGAATCGCACCTCCCCCTCTTCAACAATGTCATCAACCCTCACAGAAGGTCCTTCTAAAAATTTGTTATGTAACTCTGGCAGCGGGTCATTCCCTCCGAATAAATAAAGGGGCTCCAGTCCAGGATTTCTCAAGATGGCTTCTTCGAACACAGGTGCAACTGTATGTACATCGTAATTCTCCTGAACAAAACGAGCCCCTCCATAATGATCAGAGTGGGCATGGGTAATAAAAAGGTGCGTCAAGGGGAGCTCTCTTTTCTCAAGCTCCTTGAGCACCTTTTTAACGGATGAAGCATCAATTCCTGCATCGATGAGTAACCCATCCGTCCCTTGATGTACGTATCCAATATTGACAGAACTATGATAGTAATAACAACATTCATCCACCTGTTGAAAAGACATATCCACGACTCCTTTAGCTTTTTCATACAGTTTCGCTAAAGTACCGTCCTTTTCCTGTTATGTTAGAAAGAATCTTCTCTGAATCGCTTCTATGAATCGAAGGATGGACGCTGTTCACAGCATGGGTATTCTTTGTTACATGGATCGATGTTCCAAGATGGTCTGCCACATGATCTTGCCCATGGGGGTGATTGTGCTTCATTTTACTATCCAACGTGGTTTTGAAAACTTTTTCAAGGACAAAAGGTGAACGTTCATGCTGGGTCGTCCTGATTTGATAATCCTGATACTGATAATGATTCACAGGCAGAATGTATCCCATATCGACGCCTCCTTAGCTTATCTATACCCTTATTTCCTACTCAAAGAAACGTTCCATCTTCCCCATCTGTTTCGTCAAAAACTTTTCCATGTCTGTCATCCGCTTGGAGAAACGACGATCCCATGCCTGAAAATCCTTTTCCCACTCGCTGAATTTCTTTTCAGGCTGTTTGATAATTCCATTCATTTTCGACGTTTCCTCATCAATTTCCTTTAATACTTCAAACAACGTCTTTTCCTTTTTATCTGTCATTGTCGATCGACCCACGTATAAATGATGGATTGCAATCCGGCAAGAGCCAGAAGCAGGACCAACCACTCTCCATACGGAACTATTATATAGAAGAAAAGCATGATGAAAGCAGACCACACACCCACACACCATTGACAACTCAAACCTTCACCGATAAAACCCTTTGGTTCCACCCATTCTTCTGCGACGCCCTGCTCGTTTTGTATGACCTTGACGTCAATAAAAGGCCTCCTGAACCATTCCATGATGTAGTCTCTGACAATGAGACGAGTCAGACGGAAAGTAGCAAGTGCCAGCAATACAATCTCCATCACACTTAACATCATTCTTCTTCTCTCCCATGAAGAAAAAGCCACTACGTTCCTTGTAGTGGCTCATTCTTTATTTAATTAAAACCAGCGAAATCCCCCACGGCGATCGGAAGATTCATCCTCATGACGGCGGTTTCTTGAACTGCTTTCATCTCTTGCCTCTTCTTCTCTACGTCGTCTCGGTCCGCCGAAAAATGGATCGACACGATCGTCTCTACCATGACGGTCATGACGGTCATCACGCTGGGGCTCGATGACGACATTATCCGCTTTGATGACAAGGTCCTTCACATGGATGACCTTCTTTTTATCAGACATTCCATTCACTCCTTATTCGAATTCACTTCTAATCTATGGTGTTTGCCCCTATTGGGTATAGTCTCCTGCCCATGAAGGCCAAAAAAATTACGGATTAAGAGAAAAGAGACAAATGCCCACACCGACACGGACACATTTCATATTCTAGTAAAGACAATACGTCAATGCGTATGGAAAGGGGAAATTAGAAAATGAGCTGTGGAAAAAGACACGATTCAGGTTCATGTGTGATTGATATCCTGAAAGATATCGTCGACGCACAGAATGACGTTATGCACGATTGCACGACAAGCTGTGAGCGTTCAATCGCAGACCTTTTAGGTGACACTGGTGGAGGTTCAGGCTTCGACACGGTTCCTGTCATCCTTTACTGTAAAGATGGATGCACACCTTTTAAAGGCTACGGTTCAAAACGAAGTGGCGACGAATGCGAAGTGAAAGGAAGCTTCTTCTTCAGAGTTAAATCTGTAGATGACGATGGTTGTGCCATCCTTGAACTTCTTTTTGCTGACCGCTGGCATGATGACGACGATGATGAGGTTGAAGGCACTCGCCGTCACCACAAAGGATTCGATCCAAAATCACCGGCTGATCAAAGCTGCAGAAACCTTCGCGCTTCCGGCATCTGCATCACAGTGGACTTGAACTGCTTCTGCCACGTAACATGTCTTCCGGCAGCAGCAACTCTATAAGATTCATAAAAAACCGCGCAACCGATGCGCGGTTTTTTTCATAAGATTACTAAAACCCTAAAAGTCTTATATCTTTAATGGCATCAAAAGCAATTTCACGCTGAAATGGCCGTTGAAAAACTTTCATGTGTACGACACCATCTACATAATCCGTAATGTACCCCCGATAGTTTTCTTCCTCTGTCGATACTTCGCATTTCATTTTCGGTACGTGGGGGGAAAGATTGAAGAAATATAAAACTTTTTCTTCCAGAGACATGTCATGAAATCGTTGCCTTCGATCCCGAGGCGCATCCTTCTCCACCTTTTCTTCTGTACTTACAGTTGATCGATCTTCATTCCTCTCTTCTCCACTCGCCTCAAGCTCTTCAGATTTGTTCAATTTGGCCAGCTCTTGACGGTGAGGGGAATTCTGTCTGCGCATCCGTATTTCACGCTCATTCGATGGAGCTTCTGCCGGCGGCTGTTCTGTCTTCTCTTCTGCTTTAGAAGGTCGTTGACTTCGAAAGCTTGTTTGCATGGGAACTTCTGCTGGTTTCAAGCCCTTGGGCTGGACGATATAAAGCATCGGTTGCTTAGCAAGTCGCTTTTCATCTGCCATCAAGATCTCTCCTTTTCCATTCGGTCATCATTTTATATATATGCCCAAGTTGCAGACCATGTTCACTTTTGTCCTCATTTGACAAAACCTCTCATAATTTTACACAAATTTAACAGAACCACGGTGATTCTCTTATCTTACGATTGTTATGGTAAGTATAGACCACTGATTAGGAGTGTTTTCATGAGCCTTGCTCAGCAACGAGAATGCAAGTCATCAGATGATGTACTCGCTTCATACATGAATAAGGACAAACTTTATATCCATTATCAACCGATTGTCGATCTCCATAAAGAAAGCGTCATTGGTTATGAAGCGCTGACAAGATTTCCTCCCAGTGCTTATTTCAAAAGCCCAGTCGAACTCTTTCAGTTTGCCGATCAGACGAACCGGTTATTTCAACTTGAGAAACACACACGCGAGCTTGCCATCGACTCCATCATCCCCCATTTACAGGAGAGACAACAATTGTGGGTGAACTTAACACCGAATGTCATTCATGACGATTCTTTCACCCCAGGATTCACCCATACCATTTTAAAGAATACAGGATTGAATCCCGATCAGATCGTTTTTGAAATTACGGAGCACTCCGCTATTTCTGACTATCAAAGCTTCCGAAAGCTTCTGGAACATTATAGGAAACAAGGGTTCAAAGTGGCGATTGATGATGTCGGTGCAGGTTATTCCTCCCTGCAAATGATATCTGAATTAAAACCAGATTATATGAAAATCGATCGTTCATTGATTACCCACATCAATCAATTCCGTGAAAAACAATACATGGTGGAGGCTTTGCAACAGATCGGAAAGAAGTTAGGATCAGGGATTATTGCTGAAGGTGTGGAAACCGATGGAGAGTGTCTTCATTTGATTCAAATGGGGATCTCCCTTATGCAAGGGTATTATTTTGCAAAGCCTGATTATCCTCCTCCCCCGCTTCCAAAGTCCATTTCTGAACAAGTAAAGCTGCAAGGATATAGCCAAATGTTTCCTTTAAAAATTGACGAGCGTACCACATTTTCTGAGCTGATGACATGGATTTCAACATATATGGGAAGCTACGATAATTACTTCGCATTGATCCAAGGAAAAGGAGTGCTTCCATTAACGGAAGTGGTTCGATTTGTGGTCTCCCATAGTACAAAAACGAAAGAAACCGTATGGTCACACCTTCGCTCCTGGTTCACATGACAAAACCCCGTTTCTACTCAAAGTAGAAACGGGGTTTTGAGGTTGAATTAATATGCGACAATGCTGAATCCAGAATCCACGTGAATGACTTCTCCGGTCACGCCGCGGGATAGATCACTCATCAGATAATACCCGGTGTCACCAACTTCTTCCTGAGTTACAGGACGACCCAGTGGAGCGCGTTCCTCAATCACTTTAAGAATTTGATTGAAATCACCGACCCCTTTAGCAGAAAGTGTACGGATCGGACCAGCGGAAATGGCATTCACCCGAATGTTATGTTTACCAAGGTCGTTCGCTAAGTATTTAACGCTAGCATCCAGGCTCGCTTTCGCTACGCCCATGACGTTATAATTTTTCACCACTTGTTCTCCACCGAGATAAGTCAATGTTACGATACTTCCTCCATCAGCCATCAACGGCTGAGCTGCACGTGCAACCGCAGTTAGAGAATAAGAGCTGATGTTGTGAGCGGTAAGGAAACCATCGCGGCTAGTATTCAAGAACTCATCTTTTAATTCTTCACGATTTGCGAATGCGATACAGTGCGCAAGGCCGTGAATTGTCCCTACATCTTTGCCGATTTGTTCGAATGTCTGGATGATTGCTTCATCGTCTGTCACGTCACACTCATAAACGAGTGACTCCTCGCCACCTTCTAGCGTATCAGCAAGGTCCTGGACCGACTTTTTGAAGCGCTCTGAGGCAACTGTGAAAATCAAACGCGCTCCAGCAGAGTGAAGCGAGCGGGCAATCCCCCAGGCAATGCTTCGTTTGTTTGCCACTCCCATGACGACATACGTACGTCCTTCTAATGAAAAGTTCATATTGAATACCCTCCTTGAGGTAGTAGGATCTAAATTAGTATTTGTTATTAGTACCTGCTCCTATTTTAAACCATAAACTTTTGAAAAACAAACCTCCCTTTATCCATTCCCTATTTCCACTCACATAAGCCCATTCCCTATCCAAAAATAGGATATGAATAATTCGTGTTATTCAATATAATGGCACGTTTGTGTAAGACTTGATTTCGAGACTTTGGTTGAATGGACGGGGCTGCGGGGAATGGCTCGCTTTCCGCGGGAGCGCGTTGAGCCTCCTCGGACTGCGTCCTGTGGGGTCTCACCAAGCACTCTGTTCCCGCAGGAGTCTCCCCATTCCCCTCCGCCCCTTTGCCATAGCAGTGTCTCGAAACCACCTCTGGAAACCGGTCATTTCCAACTTGATGGAGGTGATTCGTTTAAGAACCCGGGTCAGGTATTTGGATTCTAATGCTAGTTATAGAGCTCTTCCTATTTGCACGCTAGGGGCTGTGGAAGAAAGTCCTTCTTGGTGAAGGAGTTCGTTTCTTACCTGTATGGAATGGGGTGGTTGGGAAGTGGCGAGACTCCCGTGGGAGAAGGAGATAGACGAGATCCCCCAGGACGCAGTCCGAGGAAGCTCGGCGCTCCCCCACAGGAAAGCGAGTTGCTTCCCTACCACCCCTGACTGCCTATATAGCAAACGAACCCCGGTTATGTTGAAACTAAGTCTTCCACATAGGGAACTATAGTGGAGAAACGTTAAATAAAAAAACCGCTCCTTCTCTTGATGAGAAGGAGCGGTTGAGGGTTAACACCATTCACAATATTCCAGTTCCATTTTCAGTTCTTCTACATACTCATGAGAACCTGTAACGATCAGGCGGTCACCCATTTTCAACTCGGTATCTCCGTGAGGGACGATGGAATCTTTTCCGCGGAAGATTCTGACCATAATGACATCTCCAGTGAAAGGAAATTCACGAAGGTGGATGCCGTTATAGACCGAATTGTTCATGTTGATTTGATAGAGCGCACTATCTTGTTTCGTTAAGATATCTACAACATTCGGTGCTTCAATCATCGCTTTTAGGAGCGCTTTTGAAGACAAGAACACGGAGAACACATTGATATTGAGATCTTTCATTTCCTGAGATAGATCTGGAGACTCTACTCGGACAATGATCCGTTCTACCCCTTGTTCTTTTGCAAAGCGGGCAATCTCAGCATTTCGTTCTTCGTCACCCGTAGAAGCAACAATCAAGTCTACCTCGAAGACTCCGAGTTCCTTCATCTTTTCAACATCGTAGCCATCTAACTCTTTAATATCAAAGCAATTACGGCTGATACGCTCATCAATTTTATCCATTTTTGTGTGGTATAGATGCGTTTCGTATGCATGAATGTCCAGTTCACGAACAACTGGCAAGGTCATGCGGTTGGAACCGATAAAAGATACGACGGTCTTATGGTTTTCATCTTCAAATCGTCCATAAATCTTTTTGAAGACGATGGGTGCCACAAGACATGTCAGGACAGCCACAAGGATCAAGGCACCTTCCATTTGGTCATCGATCATTCCTTCCCGTTTCCCGATGGCCGCCGCTGCAATGACAAGAGAGAGTGTGGAAGTCAGGATAAAACCTGATCCAAAAACGGTTTTCTTGTCATACCACTTACTCAAAATTAAAGCAGGAACAATTTTCGAGACGAGTAAGGCGATAAACAACAGCGGAATCAATATGAGCACTCGGGAATCAGTAAATAGACTCCAGATATCAATTTCTACACCAACCATTACGAAGAAGATTGGAATTAAGAAACCATAACCAAAACTGTCCAAACGCTTCACCATCTCAGGGTTAGGAGACAGCAAGGAAACGAGAGTACCTGCTAAGAAAGCACCTAGGATGTTCTCTGCTCCTACCGTTTCAGACAAAGCGACTAGAAGAAGGATGAGCGTGAACACAGCACGCGTATCGATCTGGATGGTCCCTTTGGCCATCGTCTCCACAAACGATTGATGACGAAACTTTTTGCCGATGTAATAGAAAAGAACACCTGCTGCAAAAAGTAGGAGCAGTAACCATGTGTTTCCACCACTCTCTCCGTAAATGGATACGAAGACAGCCAGCAGAATCATGGTGACGAGATCAGCAATGACCGCGATAAGGAGAATGGTCTGACCAATCGTTGTCTTCATCATCTGTGCATCCTTCAATGTCGGCACGACCACACCTAGTGATATTGTGGAAATGATCAGCGTCATCAAGAATGCATTATCAATGAAACCTGCCCAAACAAACATGTAAGAAAGGGCTAAGGAGATGACGAAGATCCCTATGAAGACGATGGTCGCGACCCATACTGGATTCGGAGCACCTGTCCCTTGGTTTTCGGGCTTCGCTTTCTTTTTTCTACTTGCAAAAATAGAGAAATCAATTTCTAATCCACTGAGGAACATCAAGAAAATGAACCCTAATGTAGACAGGATCTCTAACCAGCTTCCTTGCTCTACAATATCAAATCCACTTTGACCGATGATTAGTCCTACTATGATTTCTGCTACTACAACCGGAATGATATTCAATTTAAAGCGGTGTAGTAAGATGGGAGTTATGAATGCTGCGATAATTACAATAACTAGAGAAGTTACTGATGCACCATGTTCCATACTCGCCCTCCTTCCTTAAATCAATAAATTCATGAAAGCTGTCGCGAGTCCAAAATAAATCAAGATGGAGATCAAGTCATTCACCGTTGTAATGAATGGACCTGAGGCAACAGCAGGGTCGATCTTTAAACGATGCATAAGAAGGGGAACGAGGGAGCCAGCCAATGTTGCTACAACCAAGGTCATAAAGATGGACAATCCGACTAATACGCCTAAAAAGAAGTTTTCATGCCATATATATACAATGAGAGTGATCAATACACCACAAGAAAGCCCAGTGATTATACCGGTCCCTGCTTCTCTCATCATCATTTTCCATTTCCCTTGCTTTTCTATTTCCCCGGTAGCAATACCGCGGACGGCAACGGCTAGTGCCTGCGTTCCTGTATTTCCCGCCATTCCGGCAATCAGCGGAATAAATATAGCGAGGATAGCTACTTGATCCAAGGTGTCCTCAAAACGCCCGATGAGACTTGCTGTCAGACTTCCCAAAAAGAGTAGAATGACAAGCCAGGGTAAACGCTTTTTGGCTGAAGCAAAAGCATTATCATCAGGGCTGTCAACGTCAGAGACGGCAGCAAGTTTAGAATAATCATCACTTGCTTCTTCTTCCATGACGTCCATAATGTCATCGACGGTGATGATTCCAAGGAGATGGTCCTGGAAATCAACGACCGGTAACGCAAGAAAGTCGTAGTCGCGCACCATACGTGCCACTTCTTCCTGGTCTTCGCCGACTGAGACCGATACCACTCGTTCATTCATAACGTCAGATATCAGCCATTCTTCTTCTGATATAATCAAATCCCTCAACGAAATAACACCGACGAGCCGTTTATCTTCATTAATGACATATGTGTAATAAATCGTCTCGGCGTCCGGGGCTTCTGTTCTCAGATGAACCATCGCTTCTTTGATCGTCATACCGGCTTTAACAACAACGAATTCTGTTGTCATGATGGAACCAGCGGTTTTCTCTTCATAATGAAGCAGGTCTTTGATTTCGTCAGCTGCATCATCATCCATGATCGTCAAGAAACTCGCCACTTTATCTTTATCTAATTCGTTTAAAATATCAACGGCATCATCCGTCGACATTTCAGCGAAGACTTGCGCAGCAAAGGTTGGATCCATTTCAGTAAAGAAGGGTTCGATCTCATCATAATCGATGTGCTCCATGACATCTGCAACCTCTTCTGGAGAGAGGTAGGTGTAGATTTGCATCCGTACTTCTTTATCCAAACCTTCAAAAATCCGGGCCTGGTCATATGGATGTAATTCCAGAAACTCTGCACGGAACTGGTCGATATGATCATTGAACAAGGCATCTTTAATATTCGTCCAAACTTCTTGGCGCTCCTGGTCATCTAAGTGTTCCATAAGCAACCCTCCCCAGTGTCTATTTCGTTTTTGACCGTTTAATCTTAATGGCGATACACCTGTTTGTCAACGGAAGTAACTCAATTTTCAATAGCCAAATTCTTTACATAAATGTAGTTTAACAGAAGAAATCCAGGTTAGGGAATAAACACCCTGTATGTTTAGTATTTCGAAGGCTTGGGAAAAATATCTTCCATATATAGGACAGCACTTAAGAATCAAGACAATCATTGAAGACAAAAGGAGAATGACCATGAACTACGACATAATCGGGGACGTCCACGGCTGCTTCGATGAGTTAAAACAATTATTTAGTGAACTCGGCTACGAATGGAGCGAAGGCCTCCCGCACCACCCAGACGGACGAACTCCCGTATTCGTCGGTGATATCACTGACCGCGGACCCGCTTCCATTGCGTGCATTTCCTTCGTCTATCGTTTAGTTACCGAAAAAGGAGCGCATTATGTCCCGGGAAATCATTGCAATAAATTGTATCGCTTTTTTCTAGGAAATCCTGTCAAGGAAAAGCATGGATTGGAGACTACCGCTGCGGAATTCCGCACCCTGTCTAAAGTAGAACAGAAGGAAGTTAAACAACAATTTATGCACTTGTATGAGCAATCCCCTCTGCACTTGATTTTGAAAGATGTTGATGCTGTTGTTGCTCATGCGGGCATTCGTGAGGAAGATATCGGTCATAAAAGTAAAAGCATCGAAACGTTCGTTCTCTACGGAGACATTACTGGTGAAAAGCTTCCGGATGGTCGTCCCGTCAGACGAGACTGGGCCCAGCATTACACAGGGGATCGATGGATCGTCTATGGACATACCCCAGTCCGTGAACCCCGTTTTGTCAACAAAACCGTTAACATAGATACAGGATGTGTGTTCGGAGGCAAGCTGACCGCTTTCCGCCTGCCTGAAGAAGATATCGTCAGTGTGCCATCGAGTATGCCTTTCGTTGAAGAAAAGTTTAGATATTAAAAAGCAGGAGCACCCGAGGCTCCTGCTTTTTTATAGACCGTCCAACCGAATACATGCTCCTCAAGCAAATTCATCCCAAAGTTTTGGTGGTTCTGATGTAAAGGTCATCTTTTTCTTTGTCCAAGGATGGATGAAATGAAGCCGTTCACAATGCAAGGCTTGACCTTCCACTCCTTCCACTTTGTTTCCACCATATAACGTGTCTCCAGCTAAAGGGTACCCCCTGTATGCCATATGGACACGAATTTGATGTGTCCGACCGGTGAGAAGTTTAAAGCGGATCCGGGAGCAATGTTTCTTTGATTGAATCAGATAGTACTGAGTTTTTGAAGGCTTTCCCACTGGTGATACAACTCTTCGAATGATGGAATCTTCTGCTCGGCCGATTGGCTCATCTATGAGACCTTCTTTTTCTCGAAATTCCCCTTCGACTATTGCTACGTATTGTCGTGAAATGAAGTCCAATCTCTTAGTAAGAAGGCTATGACTGTATGCGTGTTTAGCAATCAACATTAATCCAGAAGTATCTCTGTCCAGCCTTGTGACAATATGAGCCGTACAAGGATACTTTCTTTTTTCATATTCAAAAAGCAAGTAACTTGCAATCGAAGGCTCTTTTTGGTCAAAAGGAGGAACCACTGGGATGCCTGCCGGCTTGTTGAGGACCATGACGTCATCATCCTCAAATACGACTGGTAAAATCCCCTGCTGAGGAAAGATCGCCCCTTTTTCTTCTTTAGGAAAAAGGATGGCGACTTCATCCCCGCGCTCTAATGGACGCCACATTTCCTCCTGGGACCCATTCACATATACTGCACCGTCCATACGAACCTTCTTGAGCAATTGCCGGGAAAACTCCCCTGCATGTAATAAAAATTCACGAATGGAATAACCGGCGTAAGCCTCTGTCACCCGCCACCTCTTTGTCACATCAGTCTGAGTAGTCATCAGCTACAAAGGAGTCGTGGACACGTTTCCAGAAAGGGAATGGACGGAACCTTGCAAACCTTACTTTTTCTTCAGCTACGCGGCATTGGATCGATTTTACGTCTTTATAAGTACGAGTGATATGATCGATGGTGAAAAGAAAACTGCGGTCATGCTTCGGCTTGAACATGCACGTATGATGACTAGGTAAAATTAATGGAGACCCTATCGTACGGAACACACGGTTATTGATTGAAGCCATTTCAGCAATTTGGAAGGCTTCAAGAGACGGGTGCAGAATCGCTCCTCCCAGTGCTTTATTATAGGCGGTACTCCCGGATGGTGTAGACACGCACAGCCCGTCGCCACGAAACGTCTCAAAATGGTCGCCTTTAATTTCGATATCCATAACCACCGAACCTTCTGACGTCTTGATCGTACATTCATTCAGGGCAAGATAGCGATCCTCTTCTCCTCCGCTTTTCGGGCGTATGGTCACTTCAAGGAGTGGGTACTCGACGACCTGAAACGGCGTCTTCGCAATCTCAATGATCAGCTTTTCTAATTCTTCCGGCATCCAGTCCGCATAAAAGCCGAGGTGCCCGGTATGTATCCCTATAAAAGCTGTCTTATCCAATCGGTGGACATACGTATGGAAAGCTTCCAGCAATGTACCATCCCCACCGACAGAAATGGCAAGATCGGGTTCATCTTCATCGTATTCCAACTTGAACTCCGTTAGGTAGTTCTTAATTTTCGAACGGATTTCGTTCGATTTTTGATCACCTTTAGAAAGGATCGAGAACTTCATGGGTCCACCCACTCCTTTAAGATTTTCTAGGGTTCTTTTTCTGTTCTTCTTTTCTTAAAAACGCCCGTTGAGCTTCTTGGATCTCGCTTTTTATTTTTGACATTTCTTCATCGAGCAGAAAGGCAGCTTCACCGGCACGTTTAAGACGTGATTTGATTTCTGATGGTATTTTCCCCGAATATTTATAATTTAATGAGTGTTCATTGGTGGCCCAAAAGTTCATAGCAAGGGTACGGATCTGAATTTCGGCCAATACCTTTTTCTCTCCATGAATGGTTTCCACCGGGTAACGAATAATGACGTGGAATGACCTATACCCACTATCCTTTTTCCTTGAAACGTAATCTTTCTCTTCTACAATTTCAAAATCATGCCGGTTCCGAAGCATGGTAGCAACCGCATAAATGTCATCAACGAATTGGCAAACTACTCTCACCCCAGCTATATCCTGGAGTTCTTCTTCGATGTTTTCAGGATTAATGGCTTTTCGCCTTGCCTTTTCAATTATGCTTGATTTCGGCTTCACTCGCCCGGTTACAAATTCAATAGGAGATTGTTCCTCCTCATATTCGAATTGCCGGCGCATGCCTTTTAATTTAATTTTTAACTCTTCCACTACTTGTGCATAAGGTGCTATAAATATATCCCAATTCATCAAGCAACCACCTTTATGTATCCAATCTTCATAGTAAATATGTGCGTTTTGTTCATCATTCATTGTATCATAAAGTTAGCCTGCAGAATAAGCAGAGCGCCTGACATTATACTACGATCAGGAGGTCTTAACCATGGCACAGGAAATTGAAATCGAGTTTAAAAACTTATTAACAGAAGACGAATATGAAAAGGTTTATCATTTTTTACCATTCAAATCAGTTGAACTCATGGAGCAAACCAATTATTATTTTGAAACAGAAGACCTAAATCTTAAGCAGCAAGGAGCTGCTTTGAGAATCCGTCAAAAAAGTGGTCAATGGACATTGACGTTGAAGCAACCACATGCAGAAGGTCTGCTTGAAACACATGATTCGCTTACAGAAGAAGAAGCAAATCTTTGGATTCAAAACAAAATGACAGAAAAGCCTCACGTATCCAGACAACTGGATGACCTTGGTATTTCCTTTAAAGATCTCCACTATCTCGGTTCTCTAACAACGAGACGAAAAGAATTGGCCTACAAGGAGGCAACCGTTGTTCTTGACCACAGCCTTTATTACGACAAGGAAGATTATGAGCTGGAAGTAGAGGCCAGTTCAAAAAAGACCGGAAAAAAAGTGATCGACGAAATCCTGCATGCATGCAATATTCCGAACCGTGAGACAGATAATAAGATCAAACGTTTCTACGACAGAAAGCAACTGCAATCAGAATAGTTGCCGTTCTCTAGCCCTCATTGCTAAAATGATGAACAGACAGGAAGGGATGCTATGCAACAACGAGAAACGTTTTTTGAGGAAATAGGAAAAGAAAAAATCGACGAGCTTGTTGAAGCTTTTTATAAACGTGTAAGGGAGCACCCGGATTTAATTCCCATTTTCCCGGACGACCTTACAGAAACCATACGAAAACAGAAGCAATTTTTAACCCAGTTTTTCGGCGGCCCCCCACTCTATGTTGAGGAACACGGCCACCCTATGCTACGGGCACGACATTTGCCTTTTAAAATTACGCCTACAAGAAGAGATGCGTGGTTATCCTGCATGTCCGGCGCAATGAATGAGGTAGATATACAAGAACCTCATCGTTCTTTTATGGTTGAAAGGCTTACGATGACTGCAAACCATATGATGAATTCACCAGAAGATGAGAAAGGAGAATCGATGTGAGTTGGAAAAGTTTAAACAGTGACCGTGATCCAACAGGTACAGCGAGCGGTTTTTTCGATTTACTGAAAAGACCGATTGAGATCTATGTATTCATTGATCCCCTATGCCCTGAATGCTGGTCACTGGAACCCTTCCTCAAAAAGCTCACGATCGAATACGGACGCTTCTTTACTCTCCGGCCGATCATCAGCGGGAAGCTATCCTCTTTACACCAGAATAAAATGAAAAAGCCTGAAAACTTAAAAG
Source organism: Halobacillus litoralis (assembly GCF_009856415.1). Taxonomy (GTDB): domain Bacteria; phylum Bacillota; class Bacilli; order Bacillales; family Halobacillaceae; genus Halobacillus; species Halobacillus litoralis_C. The sequence goes on from NZ_WMEZ01000003.1 coordinate 374,362, forward strand.
AGGCGTGGGACAAGACAGGTTCTCGGACAGGTATGTGCTGTGACGGGGATGTATGGCTTGAAAACCCTGTATCCTCCCCGTTCGCCACGGCTCTTGCTGTAAAAGCGGCTGAATTACAAGGAAAAAAAGCTGGAATGCGCTTCTTACGTAAAGTACAGGAATATGTTTTCTTGGAAAAACAAAACATTTCAGACGAATCGGTGTTAATCGAATGTGCTGAAAAGTCCCGCCTAGATGTTTCTGAATTCAAAAAAGACCTTCACGGAGATGCTGCAAGAAGAGCTTTGCAGTGTGACTTGAAGTTAGCTCATGAAATGGATGTGGATTCCACTCCTACCATTGTCGTCTTTAACGAATCAGAAGAAGATGCTGGTTTGAAAATCACAGGATTATACACGTACGAGGTTTATGTGAAAGTGTTGAAAGAAATGCTACAAAAAGATCCAAAGCCAGGAATAAAACCAGCTTTGGAGGATTTCTTGCAACACTATCGCTTCGTCGCTAACAAAGAGATTGCCGTTGTGTATGACTGGACAGAACAAGAAGCCAAACGGGAAATGAAGAAGCTTGTACTCAAGCAAAAAGTGCGCGAAATTCCCGTTAAGCATGGGGCTTTTTGGCAATATATCGAAACTTGATCAAACTCCCGGAGACGGGAGTTTTTTCTATGTCTAGGAGTCATGGGCATCCATTCTTCCCCATAAACTGGACCATGGAGGTGTGTGTGGAGATGAAGATTTGGGTAGTCCTTCTGTTCGTAATTAGTATGATATTTCTCGCTGCTTTCCACTTGTTCGCACTCATGAATTTATATCCGATCTACATCAGTTCCCCCTTACTGTTGATTGCGATTTACTTGATTGTATCCATACCATCCCACAAAAAAACATTTAGAGGCTTTAAATAAGGAAACCCACAGAACCTTTTCTTCTGTGGGTTTATCTGTGTTATTTTCTTAAAAGCTGTTCCATTTCATTTAATTTTTCCTCAAACACATCCAAAGCTGATAAAATCGGATCTTTCGACGTCATATCAACTCCGGCCTGCTTTAAAACCTCAATCGGATAATCACTGCTACCCGCCTTCAGGAAATTCTTGTAGCGCTCAACCGCCGGCTCCCCTTCTTCAAGGATTTGTCCTGCTAATGCCTGTGCTGCTGCATAGCCGGTAGAGTACTGGTACACATAATATCCCATATAGAAATGCGGGATACGCGCCCACTCAAGACCGATTTTCTCATCAATGACAATGTTATCACCGAAGTATTTCTTATTGAGATCATAATAAATTTCTGTCAGTTTTTCAGCGGTCAGGGCTTCGCCATTCTGGGCTTGCATGTGAATTTCATGTTCAAATTCTGCAAACATCGTCTGGCGAAAAACCGTCCCACGGAAGCCTTCCAAAAAGTTGTTCAATAAATAAAGCTTCTCTTTTTCACTGTTGGTTTTCTTAATTATATAATCATTGAGAAGCGCTTCATTACATGTAGAGGCTACCTCTGCCACGAAAATGGAGTAATTGCCATAACGATAAGGCTGGTTTTTATGTGTATAATAACTATGAAGAGAATGCCCGAGCTCATGAGCTAAGGTGAATAAGTTGTTTACATTATCCTGCCAGTTCATGAGAATATACGGGTTCGTTCCATAGTGGCCGGATGAATAAGCACCGCTTCGTTTCCCTTTATTCTCTTCTACGTCAATCCAGCGATTTTCAAACCCCTCTTTGACGATATTGACATACTCTTCACCCAATGGTTCCAAGCCTTTGGTAACCAACTCCTGAGCTTCATCATACGAAATTTCCATCTCAGCATCTTTCACAAGTGGGGTGTACAAGTCATACATATGAACTTCATCAAGGTCGAGCACTTCTTTTCGAAGCTCGGCATAGCGATGCAAGAGAGGTAATCTCTCGTTCACTGCTTCCAACAGGTTATCATAAACCGACTCCGGAATATTATTGCTGTCTAGTTTCGCCTGTCGTGCCCGGTCATACTTCCTTACAGAGGCGTTGAAGTTATTCTTCTTCACATGTCCACCGAGTGTTGAGGCAAATGTGTTCTTGAACGATCCGAACGTATCATACATCGCATCAAATGCAGATTTCCTCACTTCCCGATCATCGGACTTCAGAAAATTGATATAGCGCCCGTGGGTTAGATCAACCTCTTCTCCTTTTTCATTTTTGATCGTCGGAAAAGTGAGATCCGCATTGTTTAACGCGCCGAATGTTTGTGAAGGATTGGCACCAATCTCAGAGAAACCAGCCAACAATTTCTCTTCTTTCTCACTCAATACATGCGCCCGTTGACGTGTGATTTCATCGAGTGTATGTTCATAGAGCTCCAAGGGTTCATAAGATTCAATAAAGCTTTTTACTTTCCCCTCAGGAAGAGCTAGAATCTCCGGAACGATGAAACTCATAACCGAGGCGATCTTCGTATATAAGTTTTCAGCCTTAGCATTCATCTCCTGATAATGAGCATTCGTTGTATCCTGGTCATTTCTCATGTGGGCATACGTGTACAACAAGCCAATTTTATGAGAAATTTTATCTTGAAAGGAAAGAAGCTCATACAGCTGTTCCGCTGATTCCCCAAGTTTACCCTGGTATTTTTCTAATTCAGGAAGCAACTCCTTTGCTTCTTCTAATTCTTTATACCATTCTTCATCAGTTGCAAACATGGCTTCCAGATCCCATGTTTTTTCAACAGGTATTTCTTCTCTTTTTGGTAACTCTTTCGCAGACGACATCCAACTTCCTCCTTCAAAATAATTCGTCACCCTAAAAATTTCTCGATTGAGGTGCAAATCCCTTCTTAAATATTAATTCTTTGCAAATTTCTCAACTGTTCCAACGTCCTACGGTCATCTTCTAGAGCATCCTCTACTCGTTTGTGGAAGGGGACCTGTTTGCTCTTGATATAATTATTCTTCCCTGTTTTTTCTATGATATTTAATTGAGTAAGTAGGTCTAAATATTGTTGACTTAAATGAGGGACATATCCGTTGGGAGTTGAAGGGAGATTCAAGAAGGGAAATTCAATGAAGGAACCTATCGGAAGGTGGAAAAAATGATCGAGGAAAAGACGAGTCTGCCATATATACGGCCTCATCCCAGCCTGAACTTGGCCAGGAACAGGTAAATAACAAATGCTCGGGATCAACGAGAAGTGATAACCCCTTAAGTAAAGATACTGACGATATTGCCGTTCTTCAGAACTTACCTGGCTCTGATAAACGGTCCGGTTTTTATACCATAATCTTTCCACTTCTTTGATAAAATGATCTTCAATGTGACTACATGATATAGAGGAGAATAATTGGCTAAAACTCAGATTCGTTATGGTCGTAGAGAACCTATTGGCAAAGACTCGACGCCCACCTGCGGATTTTGCATTGGAAAGCACACAGATTGTATTTTTGGAAGCATGGAAGAAATATAAGTGATAATCATCATTTAAGTAATAGAGGAAAGCACGAGTAAAATCACTGAGAGAACAATGATTGGAGATAGAGGAAGGGAGATGTTTCTCACCAAGAATCCAGAGAGGGAAAATTCCTGCATCCCGGTAGGAGGATGTTCGTTTATTGATTTCACGCTTGGAGATAGAAGCACATTGATACTCAATTGCAATTATCTTTTCATTGACCATTAAAAATAAGTCGGGTCGTTGTCTAATTTCGGGCAAGTAGTGCTCCAGGTGAACGTCATACCCTTGATTTTTCAACCATGTAAACAACCGCCATTTCCCCCGATCATGCTCGAGAGTCTCCCCTCCTTTTATCTCCGTACAATTGCTTTTGGGAAAATGGGAAAAGTGAGGAACCGTCCTTGGACCCGATCGTATTTGCAACATTTCATGACAAACAGGACAAAAATAAGGGGTCTTCCTTGCCTGATTTATTTCTGCTTGCCTCAGCTGATACAAAGATTGTAATTCTCCATTTGTATCCAAAGCATACAACACTGACTAATCACCTCCTATATCCTTTTTATTCGACACATGTCCCCATTAATCCTGCTTATCATGCCGGACCTCCAACTCAAATATGTAAGTCTGACGGAACTGATTCTTCATGTTTTAAGATTCTAATTGGAAATATATAGGTGGGTTATAATACAAAAAAAATAAGCACACGTGGTTGTGTGCTCGTCGAATTAATCGACAGGGAAATATTCTTTTACGGATTCTAATGCCTTCTCGTTGAATATCGTCTTTCCATACTCCTCCAACCTGTGAATCGTAAGGGATGACTCATATCCGTATTCCATAAGTTGACTCAACACATTTTCTTGGTCATCATCACTCATATTTTCATCATTGAATTGAATATATAAATAGTAACGATCTTCAAAATGGAATAAGCGCTGCTCCATGGAATCAGCCGGTAATACATAGTGGCTCAGTTGGATCACATCTTCAAAATCATTGAACTTGAGTGTGAACGTCAGTGGTTCATCTGACTCCTCCTGATCCTCTTCATAATCATTGCTTTGATCATAGTCTTCAGAAGAATGGAATTTATCATCAAGCAGTGATTCCAGTTTTTCATCCACTGGAACATCAATTGCCTTACCGTCCTCATTCGGAAGTTCAAGCTTTTGGCCATCCTGGGATACTTGGGCCTTAGTCACGATCACTTCTAGTCCTTTGTCCATTGCCTGGACCTGAATCCACAATGGCCCATCGGCCTGGAAGTTTTCCTGATCGTTCACTTCATCCATCATTTCCCAAAAAAGCTGTTCACTGCGTTCTCGGTTATACCAGATTTCTTCTCTGTCAAAACCTCTTTGTTCTACATCTTGATATGTTACGTAAAATTTAACGGTATTTTCATTAATGCGTTCAATTTCCATACGTTTCTCTCCCTTCTTGTCATGTTTTAAGGGGGAAGGGAACACTCACCCTTGCGTCGCTTATAAAACCTTACCCGCTAGGCCAAAGCTTCAACCGTCATGATGTGTAGAATGTAAGGGTTGATGTACTTCTATTGTATGACAGCAAAGGCTGTTTGGAAAACAAAATGCTCGATTTCAGCATATAACCATTTGTGTCATGAATAAACATGGAAATAGGCCCTCATTCGGTTGATTGACTTTATATTTTAGCTTATTCCCTTAGGTTTGTCACTACATAGCAGGAGGATTTTTCAATGAACTGGGACTTGCTTGAACCATTACTAATCATTATCAGTATTGATATCATTCTTGGCGGTGATAATGCCGTAGTCATAGCGCTGGCCAGCCGCAATTTACCCCCTGAGCAAAGAAACAAAGCGATTCTTCTCGGGACAGGCTTAGCCATCGCTGCCAGAGTCCTTTTGACTATGGTTGCTCTTTATCTTCTCCAAATCCCTTTCCTTCAATTAATCGGAGGATTGCTTCTCTTTTATATTGCCATGAAACTGCTAACTGATACAGAAGATACCGACCACATTAAAGCAGGTGACAGCCTGGCTGCTGCTGTAAAAACCATTGTCTTTGCAGATATCGTAATGGGCTTTGATAATGTACTTGCCATAGCTGGAGCTTCTCACAACAACATTGTTCTCGTCATCATCGGGCTTCTTGTATCCGTCCCTATCATTGTTTGGGGAAGTCGAATTATCCTCGTGCTCATGGACAAGTTTCCACTCCTCATTTATTTCGGAGCTGGAATTTTGAGCTACACAGCTGCAGAGATGGTCATGGAAGACCGCTACATCCTCCAGTATATGGAGGATTACCCACTCATCCATCAGTGGTTTGCAGTGGTAATGGTTATTGCAGTCGTTACTCTAGGTTATTTTTCAAACAAAAGAAAAGGCACGGCAGTCTAACAAAAAAACACCCATTTTCTGAGGGAGAAAAGGGTAATAAAAAAAGCTGTGAGGATAAAATCACCTTCACAGCTTTTTCATTTATTAATTGACTAAGCGTTGTGCTTCTTTCAATTGGAATGTGCGTACACTTCGAGGTAAGAAACGTCGAATTTCATCTTCGTTATAACCTACCTGCAGTCGTTTGTCATCCAAAATAATTGGGCGACGTAACAAACCAGGGTTCTCCTGAATCAAGTCAAAAAGATCTTGCATCGGCAGCTGATCGAAATCCACCTTCAGTTTTTGGAATACTTTTGAGCGTGTAGAGATGATTTCTTCCGTTCCATCCTCCGTCATACGAAGAATTTCCTTGATCTCATCCAACGTTAGTGGCTCAGAAAAGATGTTTCGTTCAGTGTAAGGAATATCGTGCTCTTCCAGCCATGCTTTAGCTTTTCGACATGATGTACAACTTGGTGAGGTATAAAGTGTAACCATACAGAAACTTCACTCCTCAATATTTTATGGTAGAACTTTAATTGCTTATTTAATTTGTAATCAATATAATCTAACCATGATTCTACTATAACACACCTGTCAAGTTTCATCTATAAAAACACGAACATATGTTACAGAAAGCAATTATGAATCGTTTCCATGTACTTATACCACGTTATAAATAAGGTTAAACATCTTTCTTATAGAAAATATGGAGAGGTTCTATTTTCAACTAAAAGCCATCCATTGAAAATACCCACCTTAATGAACGGTGGGTATTTAAGTAATCAGTTTTTTGTTTTATCCAGTTCTTTTAAGATGTTTTCCATATCACGATCTTCATCATGAGTCAGAACTTCATCCACAGGCTGATAGGACTTTCCGTAGAATTCTTTATCCTTATACGTATGAATTTCTGTGTACATTTCTTTCATCTGCTCATAGATTTGTTCTTCCGATGCATCTTCTGGAGACCAGTAAAGGATTTCCATCTGATTGAGTTCGTCTGTAACAACGGAACGTCTTGTGTAACCGATGGATTTTGCATGTTTGAATCCTTCACGCTGATAAAAGCGGAGTCTTGCTTCGGTATCCGAATCCTCATAATCGACAGGTTCAACTTCAAGGATAATCGGCTTCCCTTTCGCTTTCATTTTTTCGATGAGTTTATGACCAAGTCCTTGACCACGCGAAGCAGTGGAAACGTATACATAGTCGATAAAAAGAAAAGAATCGAATTCCGCGTACATAAGGACGTGGTTTTCTCCTTCATCTTTGTAGTACACATTACTTTTTTCTTTCAATAATGCTTCCATGTGTTCTTTCGATTTCATTTCCTCTACTGGGAAATACTCGTTCAACTTCTCATACCAATTCATTGATCTACTCCCTTATCATTAGTCATCTTCTATTATACCGAATAATCATTCAGTTGTTAAATGCTATTCTATACACATTTCTTTGCATTTGTAGAGTCAGCTGTGTATAGAATGTGGAGGTTTCCATTAAGATATGCTCTATTTATCCATTTCCTAAAATGGCCCCGAAAAAACATCCCCTCCCTCTCTCTCACCTTTTATAATTCCAGATAAGCTCCCTATTCTTGAAGACTCAGCTTCGAGATGTTTATTGAGTGGATGGGGGCTGCGGGGATTAGCTCGCTTTCCGCGGGAGCGCGGTGAGCCTCCTCGGACTGCGTCCTGTGGGGTCTCACCATGCACTCTTTTCCCGCAGGAGTCTCGCCATTCCCCTCCGCCCCTTTACCACATAAGGTTCTCGAAACCACTTCAGGAATAAGCTGCTTTTATGCACATGGGTAGCTGGAGGGAAATGAACTCCTAAGGACGCAATTCTGCATGCGAAAAGCTTGTTATAGAGGAGTTTTTGCTTATTACACCAGGATAGTGGAAGTCACCTTCACACAGGAAAGGGATTCGTTTCTCAACATCATGGAATGGGGTGGCTGGGAAGCTGCGAGACTCCCGGGGGAGAAAGGAGATAGGCGAGATCCCGCAGGACGTAGTCCGAGGAAGCTCGGCGCTCCCCACAGGAAAGCGAGTTGCTTCCCAGCCACCCCTAACGCTCAACATGGCAACGAACCCCGAAACATCTCGAAATTGAGTCTTCAACAATCCTGCCATTATCTTTAATAAAGAAAAAGGTGTGGAATCTTTTTGATTCCACACCTTTTTCTAATTTAAGGGTGTATAGTCTACGCCTTTTGTATAGTTGTTTCCAGCATTCCATAAAAGGAATTCGTTAATTCCGTTTTCATTCAAAGCACGAATTTGGGCTTCGACTTCTGCTTTTCCGTATTGCTTCGTAGGACCGGAATAAAGCCATGGTGCTTCGAAGTCCTGTAACCATGGTCGGGAAGTCGGTGCATTCTCTAACGCTCCCAATACCTCGTTTTCTACTTTAGCGTATTCACTTATGAGACGGTAAGGTTCTGCATCCGGTTTAGAGATTCCAAAATAGGGCCCCCAGTGACTTGGATAGATCATGGAAGAGATGACGTCTACATTTGATGAAATTTTAGAGAAATTCTGGCCAATGTTCGGTGCTTCTGTAATCGTCGCTGCATATCCGAAGATATCAACAGATACATCAACCCCATAGTATTCCAACTCTTTACTGGCATATTCTACAAAATCCGTGACAGCCTGTACACGTTTTTGTACATTGTCCATGTCCATATCTCCATACTTCCCTTGGCCGTATTCCAATACATCATCACGGCTTCCAAAGCCTTCGGGGAAGCGAACATAATCGTACTGAATTTCCTCAAATCCCATTTCTGCTGCTATTTTTGCAAGTTCTACGTTGTATTCCCAAACTTCCTCCATAAATGGATTGACGAAGGATTCACCTTTTCCATTTTTCCAAACTTGTCCGTTTTGAGTGAAAGATAAGTCCGGTCGTTTTTGAGCTAATAAACTGTCCTTAAACACAACGACACGAGCAATTGGATAGATTCCTTTTTCTTCAAGCTCTTCTAACATTGCACGTGGATCATCAATAAATCCCTCGGCAACGTCCGCGTAAGGAGAACCTTCTTCAGGCTCGAACGTGATGTTCCCGTTATCCTCCTTTATATCGATGACCATGGCGTTCAGTTCTGTATCTTCAACAAGCTTCGTAAGCTCCGCCATCTTCGCTCCACCAGCGGAAGGCCCCGTCACAAAGATACCTCTGACGGCATCTGGATATTCAAAAGTCAGACCAGAGTTATATGTAAATCTTGCTGCTGGACTAGGAACGGTTAATTCCTTTAAACCCAATTGTTTTTTTGTAAGCATTGCGACCTCTTTTGACGCATCTCCTTCTTCTGCCTTAACGCTATCTAATGAACCCATCATTCCGAAAAGGAGAATCCCCACGAAAATCATCATCCATAGTTGTCTTTTCCCCATGTGCATCCTACTCCTATCCTAATTTCTTCTAATCTTTATTATAAAAGACGAAGGCCATTTATAACAGAGCTCCCTGACATTTTTTCATAATTTTTCCCTATCACACAACAATTGTACTAAACATACTCAAAAAAAGGCCCTGTCACAGCGACAGAGCCTTCTTAAAATATTATTTTCCTGTACCGTGTTCACGTTGGTACTGCTCAAATTCTTTTGTGGTACAAAGAACAAAGTGACCAGGACGTACTTCACGGAACTCTGGTTCTTCACTCGTGTCATGTTTCGTAGGATCATAAGTGAAACGCTCACGAGAACGTTCATAATCCGGATCAGGTAATGGAATGGCTGATAGTAAAGATTGCGTGTAAGGATGAATGGGGTGCTTGTACAATTCATCTGCATCCGCAAGCTCAACCATTCTTCCAAAGTACATAACTCCAATACGATCACTGATATATTTGACCATCGACAAATCGTGAGCGATGAACAAATAAGTTAAACCTTTTTCCTCTTGAAGTTTTTTCAAAAGGTTAACCACTTGTGCCTGAATGGAAACATCAAGGGCAGAAATTGGCTCATCAGCGATGATGAAGCTCGGGTCTACAGCAAGGGCACGTGCGATACCGATACGTTGACGCTGACCACCACTGAACTCGTGCGGGTAACGGTTGGCATGCTCTTTATTTAATCCGACCGTCTCCAACAACTCGTGGACTTTCGCTTTACGGGCTTTTGCATCTTTCGCTAGCCCGTGAATATCCATTCCTTCTGCAATAATGTCTTCAACCTTCATACGAGGGTTCAATGATGCATAAGGGTCCTGGAAAATCATTTGCATTTCACGGTTGAACTTTTTCAAATCCTCACGTGATTTTTTCCCGTGGACATTTTCTCCGTCAAAAATGACTTCTCCATCTGTAGCATCATACAAGCGGATGATTGTACGACCGGTTGTAGATTTTCCACAACCAGATTCGCCAACCAGTCCGAACGTTTCCCCTTTGTAGATGTTAAAATTCAAACCGTCCACAGCTTTGACTACACTATGACGACCTGTCTTAAAATGTTGTTTTAGGTTTTTAATTTCTACTAGTTTTTCTTGACTCATACTCGTTCACCTTCCGAACTGCTGGATGAATTCGCCATACCTTCCATACGCTTCTTCACCGCTGCTGGAGGCTCAATCTTTGGTGCATTCTCATGAAGCAACCATGTAGCAGCGTAATGAGTATCGCTGACCTTAAACATTGGTGGCTCTTGTTCAAAGTCGATCTTCATCGCGTATTTGTTACGTGCAGCAAAAGCGTCCCCTTTTGGCGGGTGCATTAAGTCTGGTGGTGTACCAGGGATGGCAAAAAGCTCTTCATCCGCGCTGTCAAGTGAAGGCATGGAGCCTAATAATCCCCATGTGTACGGATGTTGTGGATTATAGAAAATATCATCTACTGTTCCGACTTCGACAATTTTCCCTGCATACATAACAGCTACTCGGTCAGCAACGTTGGCTACAACACCTAGGTCGTGCGTGATGAAGATGGTCGCTGAATCTGTTTTCTTTTGAATATCTTTCATAAGCTCGAGAATTTGCGCCTGAATCGTTACATCCAAGGCTGTTGTAGGCTCATCGGCAATCAACAGTTTAGGATTACACGCTAAGGCAATCGCAACTACAACACGCTGTCTCATACCGCCCGAGAACTGGTGTGGATATTGTTTCATACGGTTTTCAGCATCTGGGATACCGACAAGTTCGAGTAATTCCATCACACGTTTACGTGCCTGAGGTTTACTCATTTTTTGGTGCTTGATCAGACCTTCCATGATCTGATTTCCGACTTTCATCGTCGGGTTCAGAGATGTCATAGGATCCTGGAAAATCATAGAGATTTCTTTACCACGAATCTTCTGCATCTGTTTCTCATTCATTTTCGCAAGGTCTCGACCTTCAAAAAGGATTTCCCCTTCTTTGATCCGACCTGGCGGCTTTGGAATCAAGTGCATGAGCGCTTTCGTTGTAACGGATTTACCGGAACCTGACTCTCCTACAATAGCTAAGGTTTCTCCTTTTTTCACATCAAAGTTTACACCGCGTACAGCTTTGACTTCACCACCGTAGGTGTCAAAGGAGACGTGCAAGTTTTTAACATCTAGTAGTTTTTCCATTTTGTACACCTACCTCCTATTCACGCATCTTCGGATCGAATGCATCACGAAGACCATCAGCTAAGACGTTAAAGGCAATCATGATAAGTGAGATTATAATTGCCGGGAATAATAGAATGTGCGGATAGATCTGCAATGAATCGAAACCTGCATCAATGAGTGTACCTAAAGAGGCCATCGGAGTTGGTAGACCTAGTCCGATAAAACTTAGGAAAGCTTCAAAGAAAATCGCTGAAGGAATCGAAAACATCGTGTTGATAATAATTAAACCTAAAGTGTTCGGAATTAAGTGTCTTTGTAAAATACGTCCATCTTTCGCACCAAGCGTTCTAGATGCAAGAACGAACTCTTGGTTTTTCAATTTCAATATTTGTCCTCGGACAATCCGTGCCATTGATATCCAGCCTGATATGGCAAGGGCTATTGTAATAGACATGATTCCTGGTTCTAGTATTAGAATCATCAAAATGATGAGAACCAAGTTTGGAATACCAACTAGAATTTCAATGAATCGTTGCATGTAGTTGTCCACACGACCGCCGTAATAAGCTGAAATCCCTCCATAAGCAACTCCAATAACCATATCTATAGCTGCAGCTAGCAGGGCAATGTAAAGAGAGACACGTGTCCCCATCCAAGTACGGGACCACTGATCACGTCCCAATCCGTCAGTACCAAACCAGAAGTTTTCTTCCATGTCCTTGGCAGCATAAACATCATAAGTGGCTCTGACTTCTGCTTGCTCACCATTGGAGCCATCATTCAATACTTCCGTAGTAATAAACTCTTCCTGATTATTAAAACGCATCAAGGCTTTTGTTTGTGCGTCCTCTAGTGTATCGGCAGACTGTACATCAGAAAGTGTACCATCCATACCTAGCCACGCTAGACCTTCTATCTTAGGTGGCATTTTGGCACGGGAAAGATCTTGTTCATACTGTCCATAATCGTTCATATATGGACCAAAAGCCGCCATTAATCCTAAAACAATCAAAACAGCTAGTCCAATCATCGCTCCTACGTTCTTGCGGAGACGGATAAAGGAATCTTGCCAGAAGGAAAGGCTCGGCCGTGATATCTTCTCATTTTCTGTTTCTGTCGTTTCTACGGGCACAAATAGGTCTTTCGATGGTTTGTGGTTATCCATAGTCGATTACTCTCCTTCCGCCAGTCGAATTCTCGGGTCAATGACTCCGTAAAGCAAGTCGATGACCAGGATGATGAAGATGAATAGGAAAGCGATTAAGAGGGTTGTACCCATAATGATTGGGAAATCATTCATATTGATCGCCTTAACGAACTGTTCACCAATTCCAGGTACAGCAAAGATATTTTCAATAACAAGCGTACCTGTCATCAATCCTACAGCTAGCGGTCCTAACACTGTAATCAATGGAATTAAAGCGTTTCTTAAACCGTGCTTAAATACAACACCGACTTTATTTACGCCTTTGGCGCGGGCTGTCACGATATAATCAGATCCCATCACCTCAAGCATTTCTGTTCTCATAAAACGGGCAGCAATTGCAATTGGGAAGATGGCCAACGAAATGGTTGGTAGTATAGTATATTCCCAGCCTTCCCACAGGGCAACTGGCAGCCAGCCGAACTTAACACCAATATAGAACTGAAGTAAGCCCGCAAATACAAACGATGGTATCGACTGTCCTAATACAGCCAGGAATGTCGACGTATAGTCCATGATTCCATTATGGTATATCGCAGATACCAATCCCAATAACATACCAATGATTGTTCCGATAATCATCGCTTGGAAACCTAGTTGAACAGACGGGCCTATTCTCTCCATGATTATTGTAGTAACTTCTCGATTATCGAACTGGAAGGAAATACCTAAATCACCTTGAGCCAAATTGACCATATAGTTGAAATACTGAACAGGAACTGGATCATTCAATCCGTATTTTTCTAAAACTACCGCTTGCTGTTCATCTGATAATTTATCTGCAGCACTTAGGGGAGTACCTGGTAAAAACTTCATCAGAAAGAACGTTAAGGTAGCAATTAAAAACATCGTTATAACCATATATACTAAACGCTGGATTATATAACGAGTCATATCAACACCTCCATATGTGTAAACCTACAAACTTATCATGTTGTCATAATTGACAGAAATTTGTCTATAATCTGAATAATTTGATGGCAGGGAAAAAGAGAGCATACGCCAACACGTTGGACATATACTCTCTCCCCTTTAAAGCAAGCCTATATGTGGTTGGAAATAGTTATTTCAATTATTTACCTTCGATATAAGCATACTTGTAAGTGTAGTCAGGTCCCATAGGCTGAGTGATTACACCTTTAACATAAGGCTTCCAAAGTTGAGCTACTGCACGCTGGTAAAGAGGTGCAAGAACTGCATCTTCTTGGATAAGAATTTTCTCAGCTTCTAGGAAAGTTTCGAAACGTTCCACTGGCTCTTGAGCAAGCTCAGTATTCGCTTTTTCAATTAGACCGTCGTACGCTTCAGAAGAGTATCCAGTCTTATTGTTTCCGCCATCTGTTACGAACATGTTCAAGAACGTGTTCGGGTCGATGTAGTCAGGACCCCAACCAGAGTTTTGGATATCATATTCCATGTTTTCGTCACGCTGAAGGCGCTCTTTGAAAGGTACGGACTGAACATTGACAGTTAGACCTTCTAATTGCTCAAGCTGGTCCTTGATGTAAGCATCCATGTTCATTGCAACTTCACTGTCGCCACCAAGGTAGCCAAGTTCAACTGTGTCCATGCCAAGCTCTTCTTTAGCCGTAGCCCAAAGCTCTTGAGCTTGTTCAACATTTGTTTCAATTAGATCACCGTTAAGCTCACGGAAATCTTCTTCTGTTTCAGGGTGCTTCGTAAAGTTCTGTGGTACGTGACCTACAGAAGGAATAGATCCGTTGTTCAAGATAACATCAACCATGGATTGACGGTCGATGACCATTTGGATCGCTTTACGAGCATTAACGTTACCCAATACTTCGTTTTCCTGGTTCATCTTCAAGTAGAACAATACAGGCTCTTCTTCGACTTTGAAATCATCAGAAGTACGGTATTGGTCTACAAATTCTGCAGAAAGACCAGTACGGTCAATTTCACCAGTGTCATAAAGGTTTACAGCCGTAGATGTTTCTTTAACAACGTTAACGTTGATTGTTTCAAGTTTTACATTTTCTGCATCCCAGTAATCCTGGTTCTTTTCAAGCGTCCAGCCTTCACCGTGGTTCCACTCAGTTAGAACGAATGGACCGTTGGAAAGAAGTGTGTCCGCTTCAAGAGCGTATTGATCACCATGTTCTTCAACGAATGCTTGGTTCAACGGTAGGAATGTACCGAAAGTAGTCAAAGATTCGAAGTAAGGAACTGGCTTTTCAAGTTCTACTACTAGTGTGTAGTCGCCATCAGCAGTAACACCCAGCTCTTCGACAGGAACTTCACCGTCAACAACAGCTTGTGCGTTCTTGATGACGCCACCCATCATGTATGGGCCGTACTCAGAACCTGTATCAGGGTTTACTGCACGTTGCCAAGCGTAAACGAAATCGTTCGCTGTGACAGGATCGCCGTTTGACCAAACAGCGTCTTCACGAAGGTTGAACGTCCAAGTAAGTCCGTCTTCACTTACTTCGTGGTCTGTAGCGATACCTGGTTCTGGCTGAGCGTTCTCACCTAGACGATAAAGACCGTCTGTTGTAGAACCTAACCATTGGAATGCTACAGCGTCAGTTGCTAGAGATGCGTCCATTGTTGGAATCTCTGCACTGTCTGTAATGTTAAGTACTTGTTCTCCTGAAGCTTCTCCCTCTTCACTGGAAGTATCTTCAGATTCTGTTGTTTCCTCGGAATCAGCATCATCTGTGGAATTTGACGTATCGTCTGATCCACCAGAACAAGCTGCGAGGAACATGCTAAGTACTAGTGCAAGTACTAGCAATAACCAATTTGTCTTTTTCATGATAGAAAATGACCTCCCCTAAAAATTTTCTAAAAATTTGTTGTGGCGTTTTGTCCACATATCGAATTATACAAGTTTTCTAACTATTTTGCATTACCTTTTTTTTTGAAAACTCTCAGGATTCCCATCATTATTACGTTTCAGTAACACAAAATGAGACTAATTACCTAGTTTATTTTACAATGTTATAGCCCTAAACTTATTATTTATAAGCTCAAATGCATAAAAAAAGATATGGGATTTTGAAACAATGTTATTTATTACGGTTATCCGTTAAAGCGTTTGAATATTACATACAATATTTTACCAAAGTTGAATTTTCAGTTTATTTATTGCGTTAACAATTCCTTCATACTTGATAAACGTGCTATAATATAGGTCGAGTTTGTATGAAAGGTGGAAATGATGTGGCCATCATGAAAAATAAATGGTTTATTTTTTGTTTGAATATTGCTATTGTCACGATTTTGTTTATTACACTGGCCCCTACTTACGATTTATTTCATTATATTAACCAGCTCTTTTATATCGCTTACTTCTATATATTTGTAGGAATTATCATGTGGGTGATCCGAGGGGGATTCTTTGATGGGATCACATACGGTTTCAGGCGTTTTACAAACCGCATGTCCAAACAGAGGGATTACTTAGACGATTGGGAACAAAAACCCCTCCCCTCTCAAACCGTACACAAAACGTTGCCCAGGTTCTTCTTATTTCATGGGACATTGTTAGGCGTAAGTTTACTGGCTTTACTTTTCCTTTACTATTCAACATAAGAACTTGCATCCAGTGGATGAATCCGATATAATACTGACTTACTAATATAGTACGAAATGCAATGAAGAAGGATAAGTACGTAAGGTGGATCCTCTACAGAGAGGCTGTGGTCGGTGAAAACAGTTGAGGACACCCTACGGAATTGGGCCTTTGGAGCTTCAAAAATGACGTAAATCGGCGTTAACGATTCAAGATGACTTCTATATGATTAGAAGTAATTAGGGTGGCACCGCGGATCATTCGTCCCTTCCATAATGGAAGAGATGAATGATCTTTTTTTGTTCAAAAATAAACGTTGAGGTGATGATGATGACGAAAACAATCTTCTCAGGCATCCAACCAAGTGGTACATTAACACTTGGAAACTACATTGGAGCCATGAAACACTTTACAGAATTGCAGGATGATAACCACTGTTATTTTTGTATCGTTGATGAACATGCGATTACTGTTCCGCAAGAGCGTCTGAAATTGAGAGAAAACATCCGTTCGCTGGCAGCTCTATACTTAGCTTCAGGGATTGCCCCGGAGAAAGCGACCCTTTTCATTCAATCGGAAGTTCCCGCCCACACTCAATTGGGTTGGATGTTACAATGCGTCAGCTACATTGGTGAACTGGAGCGTATGACGCAATTCAAAGACAAATCTGCCGGTGGAAAGGAGGGTGTATCTTCCGGTCTCCTTACCTACCCTCCATTGATGGCAGCAGATATTCTTCTATATAAAACGGATATCGTACCAGTCGGGGATGATCAAAAACAGCACCTGGAACTTACAAGGAACCTAGCTCAACGCTTCAACAATAAATTCAATGACATTTTCACTGTTCCTGAAGTAAGTATTCCCAAAGAAGGGGCACGCATCATGTCTCTTCAAGAACCTACGAAGAAAATGAGCAAATCTGATGAAAACCAAAAAGCATTTATATCTATGTTGGATGATGAAAAGAAAATTATGAAGAAAATCAAGAGTGCCGTTACAGATTCTGAGGGAATTGTGAAGTATGATAAAGAAAACAAGCCAGGTGTTTCAAACCTGTTGACGATTGAGTCCGCTTGTAGTGGTGCAAGTATTGAAGAGTTAGAACAAAAGTATGAAGGAAAAGGATATGGCGATTTTAAAACAGGGGTCGCAGAGGCGGTTATTGCCGTATTGAACCCGATCCAAGAGCGTTACAAAACACTGATCCAATCAGAGGAATTGGATGATATTTTAGATGCAGGAGCCGAGAAAGCATCCTATGAAGCAAATAAAATGATCCGCAAAGCAAAGAAAGCCATGGGCCTCGGCCGCGTGAAGAAGAAGAAATAACAAGAAAGCCAGAATTGAGTATTTCCCTCAATTCTGGCTTTTCATATGTTGTGAAACTCCTTCGTTCTCTCCTTGCCATATGGTTTCAAAGAAAGGCTGACCTTTCACCATCTTCTTGCATAGTTCTTCGTGAGCCATTGACCACCCATTGCACGTTCCTTCATATAAACGATCCCATGCTTCCGCATCAGAGAATTGCTTAATCGTTGGATATTGTGCAGGATTCCATTCCGTCAACCAATAGCGGATTTCTTCGGGGTGATCCGATTGCTTTAACTGATCCAATGCCATCATCAAAAGCTGTTTCAACTGCCGTTCTCTCCGCGTCAATCCAGACATTTTCCCTGGGTCTAACGATAAAATATGATGTTCTTTTAGAACTCTTTCTTCTATTAAATAGTGTTCAGGTTCTTTCCCTTGAACCATTTCAAAAACAAGACGTTCTTGTCTTGGTATTAAACGACTCTTCTTAACCGGAAGCGTGTAACCAATCGTATCAAATACCATGACATCTTTTCCATTCGTGACGACCGCTGCATATTCAACTGTGTGACGTTCTTGATTCTTCTTCATATACGTTTTCCGATGGACATCCTGGAGCAGTGATGCTGGTAGATCTTGCAAATCATTTTCAATAAAATTAAATAATTCATCACTGATTAAAATCAAAGGTATTTGATCGATCAGCTCAATTCCATCCTCTTTACGCCATTCATGAAAACGACAGACGTTATACCCATTCTCTTCACCTTCAAACCAGTTCACCCACAGATCATGCATGTATAACATTTCGGACCCTCACTTTCACTCGGTGATCTCTTTTGGTTACATTATGACCAATGCTGGCTTTTTTATTCTTTGAATCCATATTTTAGAAAATTAATCTTCCATCAGAATTAAGGCTGTCGTAATGAATATCAACCCAATAGGAAAAAGATAGCACTCCACACGTGTACGAATCAGGATAAAGAATTCAATCCAACTCAATCCGGCAGGAACGAGATTCAAATAGGTGATTGTTACCGTTCCTCCTGCGACAGCGAAACCGAAACCTGTCAATAGCAGCATCCAGTACCACATAGCTTCATCCCCTCCGGCTCGTCCTCCTATTGCTATCTTATGAAAGGAAATGCCCTGTCATGCGGTGAATTCCCTTTAAATCCTAGTCTTTACTTCACTGGCAAGAAAAGGTACATTTAATAACAGACAGACATGGATTACAAGTTTATTTAGAGTGGGTTAAGTTTGAAAGGATGATGACGTTGTCAGAGTCGAGATCCTTGCGGAAACGCAGCAAAAGAAGGCGAAAACGAAAGATATTCATTGGGATGTATGCTCTTATTTTTCTACTAATCATCAGTTACTCTGGGTACGAGTACTTAGCAGGCAAGCATCAAGCGATGAGTCAACAGGCATCCGCTGCCGAAAGTGTCGATCAAGTAGAAACAGTCGAAAGTGTGTATAAAGAGGAATTCAACGGAAGAGATAATGGAGACGGGAAAATGACCGTGCTGCTGATGGGAGTCGATCAGCGAGGATCAGAGATTGCCAGGACGGACACCATCATGATTGCAGAATATGACCCAGCTTCAAAAGAAGCCAAGGTCGCTTCTTTAATGAGAGACCTTTATGTTGAGATCCCCGGACACGGATACAACAAACTGAATGCCGCATTCGCATTGGGAGGCCCCGAGCTTCTCCGTGAGACCATAGAAATGAATTTGGGTATTGATACCGAATATTACTCGATCGTGGACTTTCAAGGGTTTACGCAAATCGTAGATACTTTATCCCCAGAGGGAATGGAAGTGGATGTAGAAAAGAACATGGAATACCGCTCCGGGGATGGTACGACAGATATCCAGCTTCAAGAAGGCACACAGACGCTGGATGGTAAAGAACTTCTTGGTTATGTAAGGTATCGCAGTGATGCTCGAGGAGATTTTGCCAGAGTTGAAAGACAACAGAAGGTTCTTCAGTTGATGAAGGATGAACTCCTCTCTCTCCAAGGAGTTCTGAAAGCCCCACGTTTGATCGGAAACATCCAACCGTATATTGATACGAACCTCGGTGGAAGTAAAATGATCCAGGTTGGTAAAGACCTTTTGCTGAATCCTGTGGAATCCATGGATATGATCAGCATCCCTACGACAGATAATGTATGGGATGAACGAAAGCCTTATCCCATCGGCTTAGTGCTGAACCACGATGAGAAATCTACGAAGCAAACGTTACTACAATTTTTTGAAAGAGAATAAAGAAAACCCGATGTCTGGATCACAGACATCGGGCTTTTTTTATCCTTCGTACTTTTGGAAAATAAGACTAGCATTGTGGCCGCCAAACCCGAGTGAGTTACTCATCACCGTATTGACGTCTTGTTTACGTGCCTCATTCGGAACATAATCAAGGTCACACTCCGGATCTGGAGTTTCGTAGTTGATCGTCGGAGGCAGTATTCCATCGTTGATTGCTTTTAATGAAATGACCGCTTCAACCGCACCTGCAGCACCCAAAAGGTGACCCGTCATGGATTTCGTTGAAGAAATCGCAAATTTATTCGCATGCTCTTGGAATACCGTCTTGGCTGCATGGGTTTCGAATTTATCATTCAGTTCTGTGGACGTTCCGTGAGCGTTCAAGTAATCGATGTCTTCCGGTTTCAATCCTGCATCATCAATCGCTTGTCTCATCGCACGTGCCGCACCATCTCCTTCAGGTGCTGGAGACGTGATGTGATAGGCATCTCCTGTAGAACCATAGCCTTTCAACTCGCCATAGATTTTCGCTCCACGTTTTTTCGCGGATTCCAGCGTTTCCATAATGAGGATGCCTGCCCCTTCTCCCATGACAAAACCATCGCGGTTTTTATCAAATGGACGGCTCGCTGTTTGTGGGTCTTCATTGAGGGATAACGCACGCGCCGCGGCGAATCCTGCAAAAGACATTTTATTCATCGGCGCTTCTGTACCACCAGCAATCATAATATCGGCATCGCCGCGTTGAATCACTTTAAAAGCGTCTCCGATTGAGTTTGCACCAGAAGAACAGGCCGTTACCGTACAGGAATTAATCCCTTTAGCTCCGAGCGCAATGGAAACCTGCCCCGCAGCCATGTCCGGTATCATCATAGGGATGAAAAACGGACTGACGCGACGGTAGCCTTTTTTCTGGAACGTTTCGAATTGGGATTCATACGTTCCCATTCCACCGATCCCAGAGCCAATCCATACGCCGGTTCTATGAGCGACATCGTCCGTGATCTCAAGCTTTGCATCTTCCACGGCCATATGTGCAGCGACCATCGCATATTGGACGAACGGGTCCATACGACGAGCATCTTTACGATCCACATAATCAGAAGGGTCAAAGTCTTTCAATTCTGCTGCCACATGGACAGGATAGTCTTCCTTATTGACTTTCGTGATCTCCCCGACGCCGGAGACACCATTTTTAATATTGTTCCACATTTCTTCTACTGAATTACCGACAGGAGTTACCGCTCCCATTCCGGTAATGACTACACGATGTTTATCCATCATTCCATTCCTCCTTGGTTACTTCCCCCATCGAAGGGCCACGGCTCCCCATGTGAGTCCGCCACCGAATCCGACAAGAACAACTAGATCATTATCTTTTATTTTACCTGCCTTCACGTCCTCTGACAAAGCAATCGGAATAGACGCTGAAGAAGTATTTCCATAACGCTTCACCTGCGTAGACATTTTTTCTTCAGGGATTCCCAAGCGTTGTCTCGCTGCTTCCATAATTCTTATGTTCGCCTGGTGTGGCACTAAATAGTCAACATCCTGTTCACTCAGGCCAATTTTTTTAACGACATTGACCGAGGATTCAGGCATTTGTCTCACGGCGAACTTGAATACTTCACGACCATTCATGAACAATGTGTCCTCAGGTGTCTGATATAAGTGAGGCCCGCCTGCTCCATCTGCTCCCAGTTCAAAGGAAAGAATTCCTTTATCATCATCTACCGGACCAATGACTGCAGCTCCTGCTCCATCACCAAACAGAACACAAGTATTGCGGTCTGTCCAGTCCGTGATTTTTGAAAGTTTCTCAACCCCGACGACAAGAACATTTTTGTAGGCATTCGTTTCAATGAATTGTTTAGCTGTAATGACTCCATACATGAACCCGGCACAGGCTGCACTCAAGTCCATTGCCGCGACTTTGTTAGCCCCAAGCCTATGTTGAAGCATGGTTGCGACAGATGGAAATGGTGTATCTGGAGTAACAGTAGCAACGAGGATCATATCAAGATCCTCTGCTTTCATATCAGCATCTTTCAACGCTTCTTCTGCTGCACGAAATGCTAAATCAGAAGTATCCATCTCGTCTGAAGCGATTCGACGTTCTTCAATTCCAGTTCGCGTACGAATCCACTCATCACTCGTCTCCACCATTTCCTCCAAGTCTTTATTGGTCAGCACTTTTTCTGGCGCATAGTGTCCAACGCCCAAGAATCCTGCGTTCATATATTCATCCCCTTAAAGGTAATATCTAATATCAATTCTTATGACTTGGTACTAATTTTAATTCATCTTGGGCCAATCTGCAAGTTTTGCAATAGTCCATCCTTGAACTCGTACTTCTTTTTAATATCTGTTGTACCTGCCTACAAAATACTGAACGATTTTTCATAAATTGTAACAGAGGAGGTGTGCTTGCATGGGCAAAAGAAAGTCATCCCCATTTGATGATTTCTGGGGATTCCGTCAGCAGGAAGAAAACGAAGGGGAGAAAGATTCGCAACCGAAACTCAATGATCTCTTTCAAGAAGCATCCAAAACGTGGAAATCCGTGTCACCGATGATCAAACCGATGATTGATAAGTTTAAGAAATAAAATCATTTCCCTTTCACTTCTTTCAACAGTGTTGTTCATATAAGTTATTTGATTCTTTGATACGAATTAAAAAAAGACCTCTGAAGCTATCTAGAGTGACCTAATAAAATGAGACTTAATAAAACACCTTCAAAGTTGTAATACTACTTACACTTGGAGGTGTTTTTCTTATGGGTAAAAAAGTTCATTATCCTGAAGAAGTTAAGAAGAAAGTTGTT
>NZ_WMEZ01000004.1 GCF_009856415.1 Halobacillus litoralis
TGACCATAGCCGACCGAACCGTTTAAGTATCGACGCACAGCTTGATGTTTCTCGTCATTCGAAAATCTTTTCAAAACAAGTACCCCCTTTTGGTTGGATAAGTGTCCAACTATTGGGGTTCACTTCAACTTCGTCCTGTGGGGTCTCACCTTGCACTTTTTTCCCGCAGGAGTCTCGCCATTCCCCTCCGCCCCTTTGTCTATCAGTGTCTCGAACCCACTTCCTGTATAAGCAGCTTTTCAGCATGAAGGAGGTTCTCGAATACAAACATCCAAGCTGGAATAGGGTTTTAAGAGCTTGAGATCGAGCACTTTTCAGCGATAGAGCAGTGGTTATGGAAGACGTTCCATGCGTGGAAGAGGGTTCGTTTCTTTCCTACATCGAATGGGGTGGTTGGGAAGCTGCGAGACTCCCGTGGGAGAAGGAGATAGGCGAGATTCCGCAGGACGCAGTCCGAGGAAGCTCGGCGCTTCCCAACCACCCCTGACGCTCAGCCAGGCAACGAATCCCGGAAACATCTCGAAACTGAGTCTTCAACAATCCTGCTAGTTAGTAGAATAACCTTATTCTCTTCTTTGAAGAGAAGGATTATTTGAATTCGTTGTTTTGGTCGATTTGGACTTCTCCTTGATCGTTGATGGTACATAAGGATATTTCCTCGAAGGAATGGAAGCCTTGTTTTCGTACTTCATTTACGAGCCATTGTTTATTTTTCCGAATCGTTTGGAGCCCACTATATTGCACTTCACCATCAGCAATTAAAACAACGGCATAATCAGAGCTGCCGTCATTCTTTTTTTCAAATACAGAGAGCTTACCCGAGGGCTCCAGAATCGCATAGGCGACGTCTCCGACTTGTTGAATGCCGTGTTCTCGCAACTGTAACAACAAATCATTAAAATTATATCGCTGCCGCTTCATCTCTTTTTCATCTACTTTCCCATGTTTAATGATGATGGACGGCTTTCCGTCGAACCAATTCCTGAACCGCTGGTTTTTCAATGAAATCCATGCGCTCCCAATTTGGATCGCGAGGAGGACAGCCATAGGGACGATCGCTTTCCAAATAGCCTCCTCTGGATTTTCAATCAGAAAGACAGCAATTTCTGCGAGCATGATAAATACGACCAGATCCATAACACTAAGTTCACCAATTTCTCTTTTTCCCATAAAGCGGAAAACAAAAAGGATGATCAAATAGGTGATAAGTGTGCGAATAATAATGCTGAGTACAAGCACTCCGAGCACAACCTTTCCTAAAGGTTTCCCTCTAGTTAACATCACCTATTTTTCCTGTTTTATTAGAGAAATGGAAGCAAATAGCGGAACCAAACATAAATGGATGACACGAGTAAGGAAAGGATTAAAACGGGAAAGCCGTATAGTGAAAACTTAAGAAAAGGAATCGGTTTGTTATGGCTGGCCGCTAGTCCGGCCACAACCACATTGGCGGATGCCCCGACAAGTGTACCATTTCCTCCAAGACATGCTCCGAGAGCCAAGGACCACCAGACGGGGTCGACGTTCATCATCCCATACCCTTGTAGCTCCTGCACCACAGGAATCATTGCAGCTACGAACGGTATATTATCGACAACACCCGAAAGAATCCCTGCACTCCAAAGCATCACCATCGAGGTGACCGGCATATCTCCACCTGAGATCCACACCATCCCTCTTGCCAATTCGTCGATTACTCCTACTGTCTCTAATCCTCCTACAAGCATGAACAATCCCATGAAGAAAAATAATGTCACCCATTCGACTTCCTGAAAGACATGTTCCACGTCAAGCTCTTTTTCTGATAAAAACAGTAATAAAAGAGCTCCACTGACTGCAATAGTCGTTATATCCATGTGGATAAACGGATGCATCATAAAGCCGATAATGGTAAGGAGCATGACTGAGATGGATTGAAAGAGCAAGGGAGACATTTTTAAATGTTCTTTTGCATTTACTTTCATTAAGTCTTGGGCTAGTGCGTGATCATACGTAAGCCCTTGACGGAATAGTAAGATGACGCCTATCGTCACCAGCACAAAAATAATCAACACCACAGGTCCTAGATGATAAAGGAATGATACAAAGCTGAAGTGATCCACTGCTTGTCCGATCATAATGTTTGGAGGATCACCGATGAGTGTAGCGGTACCCCCAATGTTGGAGCTGAAAATCGTCATGATCAAATACGGAAACGCAGGAAGTTTCAAACGATCTACGAGAGTTAATAGCACAGGTACAAACAAGAGGACGGTTGTAACATTATCTAAAAAAGCAGACCCTACCGCTGTAAAAAGCGCTGTTACGAGCAGAAGTGGAACAGGCCTCCCCTTTACAAGCTGCGCTAACCAAATGGCCAAAAAAGTGAAAATCCCTGTTTTTTTCGTGATGGACACCAACACCATCATAGAAAAGAGAAGGGCAACGGTTTCCCAGTCTATAAAGCCAAAAGCTTGTTCCCACTCATAAATCTTTGTCATTAAAAGAAGTACGCCACCTGCTACAGCTACCAGTGCACGGTTTAACTTCTCCGTCATAATCAGTACATAGCTAGCTACAAAAATGAGTATTGCGAGTACAGTTGACATAGATCTTCCCCTTTTTGGACGGACTTTACTAATACTTATTCAAGTCCAGAGGAAAATATCTGCTTCTATCTCTAGAGTTTTCATGCATATAGATAAAAGTGACAAGCATATCGAGGGGGGATAGGATGAAAAAGCTATTGTCAGGGGTCCTGGGGTACGGAGTCGGCTCTATTTTTATTCTCATGATTGTGTTTGCTGGCGTGTTAGCACTTTTACTAAGGTTCACTGGAATGGAATATGAGACGCTCAACCAAATGGCATTAGTCGCCGGCATTAGCATACTCGCCATTGGTGGCATGATGGCTGCTTATAAGGGTGAACAGAAGGGTTGGCTCTCTGGAGGGATGACAGGGCTGATTTTTGTCAGTGCCATGATTTTATTTCAGGTCATTTTTGAAAACTCATGGGTTTCCCTGCCTCAATTGAGCTATTTCGGAGGACTGGTTCTTGCGGCCTGGTTTGGGGGAATGATAGGGGTCAACCTACCACGTAAAACCGTAAAAAGATGAGGGTATGAAAAATCCCGCTACAAGGTTATGTAGCGGGATTGCATTTGATTAGCTCAATTTTTCACGTACGGAAGAACGATCGAATTTCAGTTGAGTACCATCTTGTACAGAAATCACAAGACTACCTTCATCAATCGCATGAATCGTTCCGTGAAGTCCTCCGATTGTTATAACTCTATCGCCTTTTTGGAGGTCCGACTGCATTTGTTGTACTTGCTTCTGTTTCTTTTGCTGCGGTCGAATCAATAGGAAATAGAAAATGACAAACATTAGAATAATTGGCAGTAAACCTACTAATGTATCCATTTATTTTCCCCCTTTCTAAAAGTTCTTTGCGTTTGGTTTGTTGAAACCATACATTTCAAAGAATTCTTCTCTAAAGTCACCGAGTCGATCTTCTCTAATGGCTTCACGCACTTGCCTCATTAAGTTTAACAGAAAATAAAGATTATGATAAGTCGTAAGTCTGAAACCAAATGTTTCATTAGCTTTGACTAAATGACGGATATAAGCACGGCTGTAATTTCTGCACGTGTGGCAATCACAATTCTCGTCAATTGGACGGAAGTCACGTGCAAATTTCGCATTTCTCACAACAAGTCTTCCCTCAGAAGTCATCAATGTTCCATTTCTTGCAATTCTTGTTGGGAGAACACAGTCAAACATATCGATCCCCCGGATGCTTCCATCAATTAAAGAGTCCGGTGAACCGACCCCCATTAGATAACGAGGCTTTTGATCTGGCATCAGAGGTGTGGTGAATTCAAGAACCCGATTCATAACGTCCTTCGGTTCACCAACAGAAAGACCCCCGATTGCATACCCCGGAAAGTCCATGGATGTCAGATCACGAGCACTCTGACGGCGTAAATCTTCATACTCTCCACCTTGAATGATTCCGAACAAGCCCTGATCATGCGGACGCTTGTGTGCTTCCAAACAGCGCTCAGCCCAGCGGCTCGTACGCTCTACAGAATCCTTCATATACTTATGCTCGGCTGGATATGGGGGACACTCATCAAAGGCCATCATAATGTCTGGTCCCAGGGCGTTTTGAATGTGCATCGCTTTTTCTGGAGATAAGAAAAGCTTTTCCCCACTAATATGGTTACGGAAATGGACACCCTCTTCTTCAATTTTTCTGAGATCACTCAAACTGAAGACTTGGAATCCGCCGGAGTCCGTTAGAATAGATCCGTTCCAGTTCATGAACTTGTGAAGACCGCCCGCCTCCTCAATGATGTCTTCTCCTGGACGGAGCCACAAATGGTACGTATTTGAGAGGATGATTTGGGCGCCCATCCGCTCCAACTCTTCCGGACTCATTGTCTTAACGGTTGCTAGTGTACCGACAGGCATAAACATCGGTGTTTCGAAAGATCCGTGCGGGGTATGGACCTTCCCTAAACGTGCGCCTGTCTGCTTGCATGTTTTAATCAATTCATATGTGATTGCCATGATTTCTACCCTTTCTCACTGTTGATCCATAAGATCATTTTATGAACATCGCATCTCCAAAACTAAAGAAACGATACCTTTCTTCTACTGCCTGTTTATAGGCTTCCAAAATAAAATCGCGTCCGGCAAATGCGCTCACCAACATGATTAATGTGGACTTCGGCAAATGGAAGTTTGTAATTAATCCATCGATGGCCTTTAGCTTTTGAGGAGGATAAATGAAGATATCCGTCCAACCACTAGCCTCTTTGAATGTTCCGTAATCACGGATGATGGTCTCAAGAGTTCTGGTGGAGGTCGTCCCGACAGAGATAATTCTTCCACCTTTTTCTTTGACCGCATTCAGTTGATTCGCTGAGTCTTCACTTAGCTGATAGAATTCTGCATGCATATCGTGTTCCTCAACCTGATCCACACTGACGGGCCGGAAAGTTCCAAGCCCCACATGTAGTGTCAAATACACGAGTCCAATCCCCTTCGCCTGCAAATCCTTTAACAGCTCTTCTGTAAAGTGCAAACCAGCAGTAGGAGCAGCTGCTGATCCTTCTTCTTTTGCATAAACGGTCTGATAACGGTCTCTATCCGACAACTGCTCTTTAATATACGGAGGCAAAGGCATCTCTCCTAGAGATTCCAATACTTCAAGGAAAATTCCTTCGTAACTGAATTTAACCTTGCGTCCTCCGTGTTCTTGCAATTCCGTACATTCGGCTATAAGCTTTCCTTCACCGAAGACAATCTTCGTACCGACTTTTACCTTTTTGGCCGGTTTGACAAGAACATCCCATTCATCGTCTTCAGTCTGGTGAAGAAGCAAGACTTCTACTTTCCCACCGGTCCCTTCTTTGGCACCGTAAAGCCGAGCAGGTAAAACCTTTGTGTCATTCAAGACAAGGCAGTCGCCTTTTTCTAAGTAATCGGTAATTTGAGAAAAATGCCGATGTTCAATGGTTTGTTCTGTACGGTCACAAACCATGAGCCGGGAAGCTGTCCGATCTTCTAATGGAACTTGAGCGATCAGCTCCTCCGGCAAATCAAAATCGTATTGCTTAATATCCATGTGAATCCCCTATTCTTATGTTTAATGTATCAAAATTTTCTTATGAAATAGAAAATTAACGAAAGGACAATGCTCACGATAATGGAAGTCATAATAGGAAAATAAAACGTAACGTTCCCTTTTTTAAAGCTGAGATCACCTGGTAATTTTCCAAATATACTCCATAGTATACCGATCAATATGAACACAATCCCTATAACAATAAAGATTTTACCAAAGCCCGTCAAGAGCCAGGCACCTCCCTGTTAAAGTGAGCGTAAGCTTTTGGTGTGACCACCCGTCCTCTAGGTGTTCGCTGGATATAACCGATCTGCAACAAGAAAGGCTCATAAACATCTTCAATGGTCTGAGGTTCCTCCCCGATCGTTGCGGCTATCGTATCCAAGCCTACGGGACCTCCCTGGAAGCTGTCCATGATCCCCTTAAGCAATTTGTGATCGATGAAGTCAAGACCTTCCGCATCGACTTGAAGCATCTCCAGCGCTTCCTGTGTCGTTTCCTTGTTGATAATGTTCTCACCTTTCACCTGAGCAATGTCGCGGACACGCTTCAATAGACGGTTGGCAATCCTAGGGGTACCTCTGGAACGACGTGCGACCTCTACGGCTGCTGCACGATCGATTTCTACAGAGAAGATTTCTGCTGTCCGCTCTACGATCGAACAAAGCGCTTTAGTATCGTAATATTCCAACCGGCTGTGCACCCCGAAACGATCCCGGAGTGGTGCGGAAAGCAACCCGGCTCGAGTTGTAGCACCAACCAGCGTGAAAGGCGGAAGATCAAGTCTTACCGAGCGGGCGCTTGGTCCTGTTCCTACAACAATATCAAGACAGAAATCTTCCATTGCAGGGTAAAGGACTTCTTCTACAGAGCGGGGAAGGCGGTGGATTTCATCAATGAAAAGGACATCCCCGGGTTCCAAAGAAGACAGAATCGCTGCTAAATCCCCGGCTCTCTCAATCGCCGGACCAGCCGTTGTCCGAAACTGGACGCCCATTTCATTAGCAATGATTGAAGCAAGTGTTGTTTTACCTAACCCAGGAGGGCCATACAACAGCGCGTGATCAAGCGGCTCGTTTCGCATTTTAGCCGCTTCAATGAAGATGCTTAGATTATTTTTCACCTGATCTTGACCAATATACTGCTTCAGTGTTTCTGGTCGTAAACTAAGCTCAATCTCCTGATCCGTCTCCTGTTGTTCTCCAGATATCATGCGATCTTCCAACATTCATCCCTCCTCACCTTAAGATTTCATCAGTAGTTGCAGCCCTTGTCTGACATAATCATCCACGCTGCCATGTTTGGCTTTTTCAAGTTCTGTACGGACAAACTTCACTTCTTTTTCTGTATAGCCTAAAGCCTTTAAAGCTTCGATTGCGTCGTCTACTACAGCCCTTTTTTCTTTCGAGGTCAAATCCTCCTGATAGAAAAGGGTGTCCTCATTATCTTCGTCAGGAAGCCAGACGATCAGCTTTCCTTTCAAATCCAGAATCATCTGACGGGCCGTCTTCTTACCGACCCCTGGAAATTTCGTTAAGTATTTATCGTCTTCTTGCTCAATGGCCGAAACGAATTCAGGTACGCTGACTGTACCAAGAATGGCAAGAGCTCCTTTTGGTCCAATCCCGGAAACGTTCAGTAATTGAGCGAATAGTTGCTTGTCTTCTTTTTTCTTAAAACCGTATAGCGACTGGTTATCTTCTCTTATATAGTGGTACGTATGTACTTTGACTTCCTTGTTCATTGCCTCTTGAAAATGATATGGATTTGCGCATAGCACTTCGTATCCTATGCCGCCTGTTTCTATAATAATCGACCCTTCATCGAGTGTCGTCAATTGACCTTTTACGTAACTAATCATTGTAAAATTCCCTCTCTACCCTTTATTGCTATCCTTCCTATTGTAACATACAAGCACATGTTCGCCCATGGTTATAAGCCGTGAATCCCCTTTGAAACGGCATAAAACAGCCACAACAATTTGTGGCTGTTTTAACGTTTTTTATACTTCCTCTTGTTTTGAGAATTGACGAACGACTTGCTCAAAGTGACGATGATCCTTGATTTTAATGCCCTGTTTCAATTCATTCTCTCTTTTTGTCTCTAACGGCTTAATCGGTACAGGTTTAAAGGATTCGATCACCTTCCCTTGATCGGGCAATCCTTGAAAAACGGCTAACTCCCCATCTTCTGTCAATCCAAAGTAGCCCGTCTGTTTTGTCAAAGGGGATATATCATCGACTCCCCTTTGAAAAACGACTCTGTCCAACTGCTGTTCTTCAACCGTCCACCCCTCATAGGAGGCCCAGAAATCCATCATAGACCAAATGGTTTCTTCTTTCTTGGTCGTTTCTGTCACACCATCTATATAATGCTCCTTCAAAATGACCGTCAGTTTCAAAGGTTCAGGCTTCACCAGAGTTTCCACTGATTCGGATTGCTTATCTTTGCCTTGGATAACTCTTTGAGGCGTGTTATCTTTAAAGGTTTTCGGTAGAGCTTGGTCGATCAACGACCAACTCAATACGGCAACGCCTATGGTTAACCCAACAATCAAGGCCCATCGTTTCATGACAGGATCCCCCCTAAATAAAAATAACTTCTGTTTCTAGTGTGTCCAGAAACAGAAGTTATTATCATAGCAACGGGAGATCACGATAATTTTTCAAGAATCGCTTCATCTGCATCGAGGTTGTGATAGACTTCTTGAACGTCGTCATTATCCTCGAGCATATCAATCAGTTTCAACATTTTTTCCACGCCTTCTTCGCCAAGCTCCGTATAAGTTTCAGGAATCATGGTCACTTCACTCGTGGTAAACGCATATCCACTAGACTCCAGAGCCTGTTTTACATCGGAAAAAGATTCAGGATTTGTATAAATTTCAAATTGTTCTTCTGTTGTTTCCATTTCCTCTGCACCGGCTTCTATAACTTCAAGCATCATTTCTTCTTCATCCGCTTCTGTTGTTTCCCTGTCTATGACAAGATAACCTGACCGGTTGAACATGAAGGAGACGCAGCCATTTTCACCTAAATTGCCATCATTTTTATTGAAAGCATGTCTGACGTCTGCAGCCGTACGGTTTTTGTTATCCGTCAATACTTTAACCATAACCGCTACTCCGCCGGGACCGTATCCTTCATACGTATATTCTTCATAATTGACACCGTCAAGATCTCCTGTCGCTTTCTTAATGGCGCGATCGATATTATCTTTCGGCATATTGTTTGATCTTGCTTTATCTACAGCTATACGAAGGGCAGGATTGGTTTCTTGGTCCCCGCCTCCTTGTTTCGCTGCCATGAAAATCTCACGAGCAAGCTTCATGAAGAGTTTTCCGCGTTTCGCATCTTGAGCACCTTTCCGATGCTTGATATTACTCCATTTTGAATGGCCAGCCATTGGACATTCTCCTCTCCCAAACAAATCTTTATTCATTCTTTGTATTTTTTCGTAAGTATACTTACGCATATGACTCTATGCTTAAATATATCACAATCCCCAATCTTCTTTAAAGCAACACCTTTTCTTCTCTCTACGACACTGTTCCATCTCATTGTAAGTATTAGATAAGCTTCCGATTGTGGAAGACTGAGTCTCGAGATAACCGGGGTTCGTTTGCTTTTTTTGAGCGTCAGGGGTGGCTGGGAAGCTACTCGCTTTCCAACCACCCCATTCCATGTGGAACAGAAACGAACCCCTATATCAAGAGGAGGGGTGTTTACACTATACTCAGAAGTAGGGATAAGGGGCTCTATACCATGCTTCCGAGCTTTGAATGACTCCTGAAGAGGATATGATATTATCCATTTTGCTTGAATATACCAGCAGCGTTTCCAGACATAGTTTCGAGACACTTACATGGCAAAGGGGCGGAGGGGAATGGCGAGACTCCTGCGGGAAGAGAGTCCTAGGTGAGACCCCACAGGACGGAGTCCGAAGAGGCTCAACGCGCTCCCGCGGAAAGCGAGTGATTCCCCGCAGCCCCCATCCACTCAACAAAAGTCTCGAAACTGAGTCTTCAAGAATCCTGCCATATACTTTAATAACTCATCATCCAAGTCATTCTATGCAGACAACGTTTATTGATTGAAGAAATTGCGCATGCGTTCTCTGATCTTCTTAGGAGCTTCGGATGTATCTTGGCGTGAATTGAAGTTTTTCATTTGATCCCAGCTATTATTGTTCGTGTAGACGATCAAGTCTTTATCTGTCACTTGCTTTACCTTGGCTTCTATTTTTCCCGGTATCGTCTCATCTCTCAAATCATACGGGTTAATCATGACAGCTACATACACTTTATCATCGGTTGTATAAGCTTGAGTCATCGTAATCTCCTTCAATTCATTCACTTTTTCCACGACAGCCATGGCATCTTCGTTATTAAAGTCATTGTCGTGAGAACGATTGGTTTCGCCATACTTCGCATTTCTGAACTCTTCCTCTGCAGTACGTTTAAAATAACTGTCTTTTCCTGTAGGAATTTGGCCACGGCGTTCAATCGCTCCATCTTGAGCATAACCAAGAGGTTGATAAGGGGAAGCTTCTTCTTCCTTCGGTTCAGCGGCTTCATCCGCCTGACACGCAAACATGAATAACGAGCTCAACATAAGAATACTAACGATTTTCCACATAAAAACATTCTCCTTTTACCCTTACTATGGGTCCAAGAAGAATGTTTTAGTCTGTCAATATTCGCCAAGCTTACTTTGGAGGTGCAGGAGGCAGTTGACGTTTGTGAGCGGAACGCTTGTGCATCGCTTCGATGATGTTACGATCTTCCTCAGGGATCTCTTCACCCTTCAAATGACGATCGATCATATCATAACTCGTGCCCATTTCATTTTCATCGGTCTGCCCTTCCCACAATCCTGCACTCGGCTGTTTATGGATGACTTCATCCGGCACACCTAAATATTCAGCCATTTCTCGAACTTCACCTTTAGTCAAATTCGCAAGTGGGACGAGATCCACGCCTCCATCTCCGAACTTCGTGAAGTATCCCGTATACCATTCTGCTGCATTATCTGTACCGACAACTAAGTATTTATGATTGGTGGCTATTGTATAGAGGGTACTCATTCGTAAACGGGCTCTTAAATTAGCATCAGCCAACTTTTCTTGATCTTCATTGAGAGAGCCAGCATCGTTCAATTGCTGTTTAATCGTTTGAAACATGACGTTATGAGTTTCTGTCAAATCAACCGTCATCACCGGCAAATTACATGCTTTCACAACACTTTCTGCATGGATTTGATCATCGGACTGACTTTTACAAGGCATGATGACTCCCAAGGATCGATGAGGGAATGCTTTCTTAATAAGATTGGCAACGACTGCGGAATCGATTCCACCACTGACTCCAACGAGCAGCCCTTCCACTTTCGCTTCTTTCACTTGTTCCTGAAGCCAGGACACGATTTTTTCAACTTTTTGTTCCACCGGATTGTTCATCCTTTCACACATATGATATCTAATCATAGCATATGCTCAGCATATCGGACAAACTTCTTCCGGTTCTCCCATGCTTTTTCTAATTTCCTCATATGGCGGGGCATCGATGCTTCTTCCCTTAGGCTTAATCGGTACCCATACAGCCACTCCCTTAAAAGGTCAGCTGGGACGAGGACGCCTTTCCACCAGATCTCCTTGTCAGTAAAGTGGGGAAAGTATGGCAGCAATGTAGATTTCCTAAGCTCCACGTATGGCAAAAACCGCTGCGCTAGTTGAATGTGATCATATAAACGAGGTCCTGTATGCAAAAGGTCGAAATCAATCATTTTTATGTTCTTATCGGCGTCAACAATGAAATTATGATGAGCCACATCTCCATGCAGCCACTCATGACGGTCCCAGGCCCTCTCCTCAACTTCCCCCCACGGATAATCTGTAAAATCTTCCAAGCGTTTGCTCATACAGGCATGCAGTTCCTGAAATAACTCCCGCTTCCGTAAGTCCGTAAATAGATCTTTTGTTTCTTCAAAATGTTCTAAACGTCTTTCCCATTTCACATATAGTGGGTCCTTCGGAACCGATAACACTCCAATTCCTTTGGTCGTTCGATGAAAATGATGGAGAATTCGGACCGCTTGCTTTCGATCCTTATGCCGGTTGAAGTCTGCATGCCTTCCTTCTACACGTTCAAATAAGGCCCAGTCACAACCTAATTTACTGATGGTAAAGACTCGTTCATAGAAAGGATATGGTCTTGCAGCTATTTTATAGGCATAATTCCAGTGATCGAAAAACTCCACTTGTTTTTCGATCACATGAAACCTGCGATATCCCTTCAAAATAAAAGGGTGCCCTTCATATGTTACTTTGTACACCTTCGGTTTGATGGTCTGTTCATATTCAATCGGAAGCTTTTCCTCCGTTTGCATCCATTGAAAAAGGCGATCCGTGTATGAATCGCCCATTCGATGTTCAGCTTTCATCTATATCATCTTCCCTCCAAGGCTGCTGATATCCTTGGCCCATCTGCTGGGGATCCCACTGGCCCATTTGTTGTGGGTTCGGTTGACCCCAACCTTGCTGTGGACCCCAACCCATGTGAGGAGGTTGCTGCTGCCCATAACCCATCGGATACTGCATTCCGCCATAAGGTGCTTGCTCCCATGGCTGCTGAGCACCATAAGGAGACTGACCCCATGGGCCCATCATCGGTCCATATGGTTGTTGCTGTCCTCCTCCACAACCACAGTCTCCACCTGCTTGCACGCCTTGGACCATATTATCGCTTGATTCATCCCCCATCATAGGCATGGGCTGCTGCATCGGCTGTTGGTACATCGGCATATGCATGGGCATCATAACAGGATACGGCGGGCAGCAATAATAGTCTGTATGAACCAACTGCGGCTGCATCGGCTGCTGCATTGGTTGCTGCATTGGCTGTTGCATCGGTTGTTGCATCGGCTGCATGGGTTGATAATAAGGCTGCTCGAACATAGGAGCTTGTTCCGGAGATTGCATCCCCTTCACTTCTTCCATCTTTTCTCCTTTTACTTCTTCTTTTAAAACCTCTTTTGGTGATTCTTCTTTCGGCTGCGGCATCGGCATTTGAGGAAGGTGGAACGTTGTATAATAATTTTGCATCTGCTGATCGATACTCGGCATGGTGATCGGCATATTCATGTTAATGGGTTGCATCGGCTTCATCGGTTTTTCCATTACACCTTTAGGCGCTGGCTTCTTCTCATCTTCCTTGATCTTTGGAATCGGCTTTGGTGTTGTATCTTTATATGGTGGTTGAGAAGGCATTTCCTTCTTAGGTGCGGGTGCTTGTTGCTTAGGGGCCTCTTTTTTAGGAGCCTCTTTTTTCACTTGCTTCGTACCTTGAGGGACTTTGATCTTCATACCCGGCATAATCATATCAGGATTGGAAAGCTGGGTATTCATGGATTTCAACTGTTCAAAGTCGACCCCATATTTTTTGGCAATGTTCCAGAGTGTATCTCCTTTTTGTACAATGTGAATTCTCACATCTGCAACTCCCTTCCTGTAATTCTGTAAAAACAATAAGGCAATAATAGCTTCATAACACTCTATGCAACACAAGCCAAAACATTGATGAAAAAGCCTATAATAATTTGAAGAAAAATATAAACAAACCCCTGAATCCCTATTAATAAAGGGATTCAGGGGTTATGAGGGTCAAGCTTATTTCACAGGTGTCGGAACATCGACCTGGTAACTCGGATACGTTCCGAGCACCTTCAACTGACACCCTAACGCTTCAAGTTCTGCCTGCACGCCAGGAAAAAGCACGTGATCATAAGGTTGATCGACATCTATCAAGAAAAAGTAGTTCCCAAGACCGGTCTTCATCGGCCTGGATTCAATCTTAGATAAGTTCATTTTCCTCCATGCAAAAGCTGCGAGTACTTGATGAAGGGCCCCGACATAATCCTTCGGCAAGGTAACCATGACCGTCGTTTTGTGCTTCGTCACAGGATGATCCTTCACCTTCAGAGTGGTCGGGGTCTTCTGGACGACCGCAAATCGCGTATGGTTATTATCATAATCATGGATGTCCGTATCCATAAACCTCAGCCCATTCTGCTCTGCCGCTAAATGGTTGGCAATGGCAGCGACACCCGGACCTTCACTTGCTACCACCTCAGCCGCCTTTCCTGTCGAAGCTGTGTATTCAACTTCAGCGTTCGGGTACTTTGTGTACAAGTACTGGTGACACTGGGCAATGGCATGGCTGTGAGAATAAACCTTCTTTACTTCCCCTTCATGATCCGGATGGACGAGGAGGTGCTGTTTGATTGGAACCGTAAGTTCTGCAATAATTGATTGGTTGACGTGATGGACGAGATAATCCACCGTCAAGTGTACAGAACCTTCAATCGCATTCTCAATCGGGACAACGGCCGTACTGATCTCCCCAGCCTCCACTGCATCCAGACAGGCTGGAATGTTTTCGTAACCGACGAACTCTCCACCATCGAACAAAGCATCTACTGCCATTTTTGTAAATGTACCCTTTGGTCCTAAATATCCAATCCGTTGTTCCGTCATGATTTCCCCTCCAATTAAGCTCCCGTACTTAAGATCTCTACACGATCTACGAAATCTAACTTGTGCAGCTGCTGCAACAGTTTTTCTATGCTGTCTTCCATTCCGGAAGTATTCAAAGAGAGAGTCACGTTCGCTTTCCCTTGAAGAGGAATTGTCTGATGAATGGTCAAAACATTACACCCCGACTGAGCAACCGTCATTAATAAATTCGACAACGTTCCTTTTCGGTCTTCAAGGTGGAAGAACAATGTAATCATTTGCTCTTTGACCATCGCCTGAAAAGGAAAAACAGCATCTCTATATTTATAAAAAGCACTGCGGGATAAGCCCACTTGCTGGACAGCCTCAAAAATGGACTCAACTTTTCCCCGTTCTAATAATTCTTTCGCCTCTATGGTCTTCATCATAGCTTCAGGAAGAATGTCGCTACGGACTAAATAAAATTTCTCATTGTAATCCGCCATGAAAAATCCTCCCCTTTAATCGACAAATTCAAATTCATAATCCATCAATCTTACCGTGTCGCCATCTTTCGCTCCGCGTTTTCTGAGCGCTTCATCCACACCCATACTCCGCATCTGACGAGCGAAACGGTTGATGGATTGATCATGGGAGAAGTCCGTTCTCTTGAACAGGGACTCAATCTTCTCCCCATATAAGACGTAGGCACCGTCATCATCACGCGTGATTTTAAATGGTGCTTCCTCTTTTTCAAATTTGTAGATAACGCGCTCATCCACTTCTTCGACCTGTTCTTCCTGTTTCGGAATTTCATCCAGTTTATCTGCTACGGCATATAACAATTCATCCAACCCGTCCCGTGTAACTGTAGAGATTGAATAAATGGGAATGTCATCATTGCCAAGCTGTTCCTTGAACAGTTCTAAATTTTCTTTAGCATCAGGAATATCCATTTTATTCGCTACAATGATTTGAGGACGATTTTCTAATCGTTGATCATAAGAGGATAACTCATTGTTAATCGTTACATAATCCTCGTATGGATCGCGGCCTTCCATTCCAGACATATCAATAACATGGAGCAGCAAACGCGTCCGCTCGACATGGCGCAGGAATTGATGACCTAGACCGACGCCCTCGTGCGCTCCTTCGATAAGCCCGGGAAGATCGGCCATTACGAAACTACGATGGTCCTGACTTTCTACCACCCCAAGGTTTGGAGAAAGAGTGGTGAAGTGATAATCGGCAATCTTCGGCTTTGCCGCGGTAACCACTGATAAGAATGTCGATTTACCGACACTTGGAAAACCGACTAATCCGACATCAGCCAATAATTTCAACTCGACGACGACATCCAGTTCTTCACCTGGCTCTCCATTTTCAGCAATTTCTGGAGCGGGATTCCTAGCCGTTGCAAAACGTGCGTTTCCTCGTCCTCCGCGACCACCTTTAGCAATGACCGCTCTTTGTTTATGGTCCGTCAAATCAGCGATGACTTTATCTGTCTCCGCATCTTTCACTGTCGTCCCAGGAGGAACACTGACGACCAGTGGATCCGCGTTCTTCCCGTGCTGTTTCTGGTTCATCCCGTTTTCACCTTTAGCCGCTTTAAAATGGTGTTGATACCTGAAGTCCATCAACGTGTTCAGGCCTTCATCAACTTCGAAAATGACATCTCCGCCATTTCCACCATCACCACCGGCAGGTCCACCTCTTGGTACAAATTTTTCACGACGGTAAGCCACAAGACCATTTCCTCCGTCGCCACCTTTTACAAATACTTTCACCTGATCGACAAACATGTCTATTCACCTCTTCATTCTATTGTCATTTCAATAGAAAGTTCTTTACTGTCAAAAATCGTTGCAATAAATCCTTCTGCATTAAGCGTCTCTTTCAAACGTTCCGGTTCATGAAATAGACCATCCCATTCCCAGCTCAATCCAAGCGTATCTTGACCACCTACATAGATGGTACATGTGCCTTCATAAAGTTCTTCATTTCCAATATGTCCATCCATGATTTCAATCATCCGTTTTCCATAAGCCAACAATGTATGATCATGACGGGATAAATCAACTTCTCCCCTTATGAAATACCGCAATCGGTAGGTCTTATGTACCCAATTAAAAGATAGCAGCCATAAAGGAAACTGTAGAGCCTCACTGTTCAATAATTTCCGTTCTTCTTCTGCCTCTTCTTTAATCTCTTCCAATTGTGACAGCAAGCGATCCTGCTTTCCCAGGGTAGCGTATCCTTGAAGCAATTGAATTTGATTCATCCAGTCATGACGCTTATGTCTGAGCAGCGCAATGATTTCTTTTTCTTCCATCCTTTCAGCTCCCTCGTTCAACCCATAATAATAAAAAGTATAGCAAAAATCCAAGGAAACAAAAAACCTAAATGTATAGGTCCGTTGCTTTTGTGCCGGTGAATGGAGGACAGTGCGAATCCATTGGAAATGAATAGGTTCAATAAGACTAGAGAACCTCTCCACCTAATCGTAAAAAATCCTACGCTTGCTGATTAGAAAATTGAAGTTGAAGATATAAAAAAAGCCGCGCTTATGCGAAAAGCAAAGCGCGGCTTTTTTGCTGATGGACTATTCGCTTACGCTTCCTGTGCTACAGGATAAACGCTGACTTTTTTACGGTTACGTCCGTAACGTTCGAATTTAACAACACCGTCCACTTTCGCGAACAATGTGTCGTCTCCACCACGGCCAACGTTCGCACCAGGGTACACCTTTGTACCGCGTTGGCGGTAAAGGATGGAACCAGCTGTTGCTTGTTGTCCGTCTGCACGTTTAGCTCCAAGACGTTTGGACTCAGAGTCACGACCGTTTTTTGTACTACCTACACCCTTCTTCTGGGCGAAAAACTGCAAATCAAGACGTAGCATGAGTCTTCACCTCCTTATCGTTGGGATATTTTCATATATTGATCGTATTCTTGTTCAATCGTTTCCAAGGACACCTGCATGCCTTCCAATAAGGTTTGAGCTTTTGAATGAATGGCATCATCCAGATCTTCAGGAAGAGTGATTTTTAAATAACCACCTTCACCACCTTGTTCGAGATCAGGTTCGAATCCACAAAGGCTGATAACGGCATTGACCGCACCGAATGAAACAGCCGATACGGCTGCACAGACGAGATCATGACCATAAGGTCCACTCTCTGCATGTCCGGATATTTCAAAACCTGTTATTTCTCCTTGTGAGCGAAACATCGATACATGTATCATCCGATACGACCCTTACGCGTTGATTTCTTCAACGACAAGTTTCGTGTACGGCTGACGATGACCTTGTTTGCGCTTGTAGTTCTTTTTAGGCTTGTATTTGAAAACAGTCAGTTTCTTCTGAAGGCCTTGTTTTTCAACTTTAGCTGTTACAGAAGCACCGTCAACGTATGGAGCACCAACTTTCGTGTTGCCTCCACCTACGAAAAGAACTTTGTCAAAAGTGATAGACTCACCAGCTTCTACGTCCATTTTTTCAACATAGATCTCCTGGCCTTTTTCTACTTTTACCTGCTTACCACCAGTTTCAATAATTGCGTACATACTTGCACCTCCTCAATATACTCAGACTCGCCATTCAGGTACCGGAAATCGGTTTTAAAACCTGTTCTGTGCGGTTGTAGCAACGGAGTGCTACTAGAATAACAAAACAATGTTACCACAGATCAAAACAAGTTGTCAACATGATATCCGCGACGCTGAACAGCTTCCCGGATCATGTCTAAAGACCCTTCAAGCTCTATTTGATAGCCAGTGATGTCAGCATCCTGCCTAACAAACAGCTCCTGTGGAATTTTACTAGATATCGGCTCAGAAAGCAATCGTTTTTTGCAATCCATGAACCTCGGATGCACAGCGATCATCAAGGCGTCCGCTTCTCTCTTTTGAAGAAGCTCTCTCTCTAAACGGTAAACCGCCGTTTCATCCGTGACATTCACTTCCTTAGAATGGGCTAATAAAGAAGGCAGGCTCGCGCTTTCCCTTTTTCTCGTCATTTCTAAAAGTCCCAATCTTGTCATGCCGAACACGTTTGTCTTCGTCGGATCCTCTTTCATCAGCTTCCTCATTTCGGAGAGAAGCTGTTTCTCTTTGCTCTCATCTTTCATTGAAATGAAATCAATAAGAATGATGCCTGATAAATTTCTCAAACGCACCTGCTTTTGTATTTCTTTTGCAGCCAGAATGTTGACATCAAGGGCCTGGGAATTTGAAAAGGATCGGCCTTTGACTTTATGACTGTTGACATCGATCACGGTCATCGCTTCCGTTTCTTCGATAACTAAGCTCACACCATTCTTCAACTCAACAAGAGGATGGATGATTTGCTCCTGAAGACTTGAGAACGAAACAGGCAGGTTTCCTTCCACATCCCTTTCCCAGCGGATGCGTTCTGCCAATGAAGGAAACTTTTCCTTTAAGCGCTTCGACGTGCTCGCTTCATCGATGAGCACTTCTTGAATCGTAGTCGCTGGAAATTTACGAACAAATGCATCTGGAATTCCAGGCTCACTCCATAAGCAGCGAGGCTGATTGGTTTTTTTCTGCACCATCGTTTTCCACTCATCCCGAAGCCCTCTCAGCTCTTCTCTAACGGTCTCAGGAGCTACGTCACCAGCTGCCGTCCTTATGATACAACCTTCAGAACGATCGAATTCCTGCTCCAACCACGATTCCAGCTCCGCTTTTTTCTCGCCCTCCAGCTTTCGCGAAATAGAAAGTTTGCCTTGAGCAAAAGGCTGATAAACCGTATACAACCCAGGCAACGTCACGTTAGCAGTCAATGGAGCACCTTTGTTCCCTATAGGTTCCTTGATCGCTTGTACGATAACCTTCTGCCCTACATTCAATGCGGTTGATAATTTCCCTTCACACCAGGGAACCATTTCCTTTCGTAGAAAACCGGAGCGCTCCTCTCCTATATCAATAAAAGCGGCATCCAATCCTTGATCCACCCGTTCTACTTTTCCTAAAAAAATAGAACCCGTGAGCTTTTCAGCACCGGGCCGGTCAATAACATATTCATGGATTTCCCCATTTTCAATGACCACTCCCGATTTTTCAGCTGCCTTTGTATGTAAAACTAATTTCCTCATGTCATCCCTCATCATATAGCGATTTCAGCAATGTCCCTGACTTTTAAGTGCGGCTTCTTTTGTTCAAAAAAAGCTCGGAGACACTCTTGTTCATCTACTATATAGAAAGGATTCGTATGTTTCAATACATACTTATGGCGCCGGTTAGAGTGGATGTTTTTCAGCACATCACGGACGAGCGTTTCTTGATGAACGCTTACGTACTTGGTTTTCAAAGATTGCCTGTCTTGATACGTGCAATAAAGAAGATAACGCATCATCGTGTAAGACTTCCGTTTCCATTCGAGGACGTTTTCAATAAACAAAAAGGCGGTCAGAAGGATGGCAGCTAACGTCCAGCGCCCTTCCGTAAACATCCAGAACCCAGCGAATGTCATGAATAGGAGCGATAAACTAAGGGCTACAGCCAAACTCACCCTGAAGGCAAAGAAACGATTCAATAAATAAAAGAGTAGCTTCCCACCATCTAACGGCCAAACCGGGAGCATGTTAAAAAGAAAAATG
Source organism: Halobacillus litoralis (assembly GCF_009856415.1). Taxonomy (GTDB): domain Bacteria; phylum Bacillota; class Bacilli; order Bacillales; family Halobacillaceae; genus Halobacillus; species Halobacillus litoralis_C. The sequence goes on from NZ_WMEZ01000004.1 coordinate 19,729, forward strand.
ACTCCATTATAAAAGAAGGCGGTATTTAATAAAGGGTGAACACCGATCATGGATTGAATGGTAAGGAGCAAAACAAAGATCCACAAATGCTGGAAAGGACCCGCCATCACCACAAGCATCTGCTCCCGGAAGGGCCTTGTGTTGTGTTCTTCGCTTACAACAGCCCCGCCGAACAGCCAGATTTCCATTTTCTCCACGCGCCAGTCAAACCTTTTTGCCATAAGGAAATGGCCCAGTTCATGAACAATGACAATAGAAAACAAAACGATAAATTCATAGATCGCTCCGGTCAACAGAGCGGAAAGAGCGAGTAAAAAGAAGAGGGGGTGAATATGGATATAGTCGCGAAATTTAAGGACCTTCATTCACTTTGATCACCTGTACTGGATCTAGAAATGTGTTGTCTTTTTCAATAGCGAAGAAAAATTCCGCTGCCTGCCCCTCTTCCGCTTTCACGGATCCCAAATCCTTTTGCGATTGGACATGTTCATATAAATGGACATCGATAGACGATAAATATCCGTACGTCGTTTTCGTTCCATCTTCATGCTGTAAGACAACGGTCTTCCCTGATTCTGAATCATTGCCGGCAAAAATGACGGTCCCTTCCCGTACCGCTTTCACTTGAGATCCATTTTCCGTCGTTAAAATGATCCCCTTGCCGTCATTTTGGAATGGAGTCGTTACGGTTCCATTCACAGGCATCGCTAGAGGTTCTTGACCCGTCTCATCTTCCGGCTGGAGGACCTGAAGGGGGTCACCGAATCGGTCGCTGTACCATGCGGTTACTTTGGCAAAAGGGAATTCTTCCTGCATTTGGCTGACCGCCCAATCGCCTGGTGCTTTAACAATAGCCAGGTCTGTATTTTTCCCTAAAGCTACGACGGCAAATAATAAGACAGCGAATAACACTTGCATGCCTAAACGACTCGTAGCACTTGACTGTTCTTCCTTTTTCACCGGTTTATGACCATAGCCATTAACCAGTGGTGGGTATCCATGCATTTCTTCATCTTGAGGGGGAGAGAAGACTCCAGGCGGGCTTGTCCCCTGACGATGCATTTTCCTCTTTTTGCGATCAGCTATATTCTTGCGTACATCACGAATGTTCTTTTTCACAACCAAACCCCTCTCTACTCTTTTTCTATCAGTCTATGGGACAAGGAGGTGGTTTATTAATTCAAAATAAAAAAACCTGCCACAGTCTGTGACAGGTAAAGATTTCGTTATGTGCGCATACCGAAGAATTTCTTAACTTTCGCGAGAACGCCCCGTTCTTCATCAAGCTTCATGAGGGGGACCGTTTCTCCAAGAATTCTTCTTGCGATGTTTCTGTATGCGAGAGAAGCTTTCGAGTTCGGTTTCATAGCCACAGGCTCACCACTGTTGGATGCTTTAATGACCGCATCATCATCGATGACAATCCCAAGCAGATCAATAGACAGGACATTGACGATTTCATCGACATCCAGCATGTCCCCGTTTTTCATCATATGATTCCGAATACGGTTGATCACCAGTTTCGGAGATTCCATTTCTTCCTGCTCCAACAGACCAATGATCCGATCCGCGTCACGCACGCTTGATTTCTCCGGTGTTGTGACGACAATTGCCTTGTCCGCACCTGCAACCGCATTTTTATACCCTTGCTCAATCCCTGCCGGACAATCGATGACGACATAATCGTACTCTTGTTTCAATTCCTCAACAATGGCTTTGACCGCTTCCGGAGTCACTTCTGATTTGTCCGATGTCTGGGCCGCCGGAAGCAAATGCAGACAGTCAAAACGCTTATCCGTAATTAAGGCCTGTTTCGTCTTACAACGCTCGTTTACGACATCGACAATGTCATAGATGATGCGGTTTTCAAGCCCCATCACGACATCCAAATTTCTGAGACCGATATCAGTATCAACGAGACACACCTTTTTCTTCTGCAAGGCCAAAGCGGTCCCCAGGTTCGCAGTAGTTGTCGTCTTTCCGACCCCTCCCTTTCCAGAGGTAATGACTATCGCTTCACCCATTGATCATTCTCCTTTCAAAACTAACCAGATCCGGTCTCTTTTTTACAACCTCTTGAATTCGATCGATCCGAATTTTTTCGATGGATTCATCAATGAATCCACATTCCATATACACACCCTCCGACTCATAATCCGGAGAGCGGCTTAACTGATCAGCGATTCTAAGTTGGCTCGGCTGCATGTAGGAGGAGGCAATCACCGCATCCGTATCCCCCTCGTATCCTGCATGCGCAATCCCTCGCAAACTTCCCATGACAAAAATGTTGCCTGTGGCTTTGATTTGGCCTCCAGGGTTCACATCACCAATCAAAAGCAAGTCACCCTTGACTTCCACTAACTGCCCGGACCGGACGGTTTTAGCGACAGGGGTGATCTCCGTATTTTCTTTCCATTCAAGAGCTTCCTTTTTCGTTAAAACATCCGACTCGATTTTTTCGACGACGAGCTTCTGCTTTTCCCGGACAACCTCGGAGAGCTCTTCTTTTTGCTCTTCATTCAAATACCTGTTACCGAGCTTGATCGTCACTCGGATCATCGGATGTTCGTCTGTCAATCCGTTCATTGACAATTGGTTTTGCAATTCTTTTAAAAGAGATGAGAAGGAGCATTGATCATCCAAATGCAATGTCAGACCGTCCCTCGTTCCTTTAATCATCACCTTTTGTACATTAGCAGCCATAGGCTCTTTCACCTCAAACCTCAAACATTTCCATCAGATTAGATATTGCTCACTTCTTCCCCCCAGGCATACACTTTTTCCTTCACGAGTGGATAGAGGATGATGAAGAAGATCATATTCGCTGCCAGAGTCGGCAGCAACCTCAATAGAGCGTAATCTCCCCAAGTCATGGATGTAATTTGTACGAATGAATAAATGATATATAGCATCGTATCAGCTAACGCCACACCGACGACCGCCAATAAAGATGCCGCAAAAAAATTGGCATGCAGCCATTTGTTTAAACCATGCACGATATAAATGATCAGGGTGTATGTAATCATATATACCCCCAGCACGCCTGTGTAGACAACATCGATCAATAAACCGAAAGCAAGACCATACCAGACAGCGTTGTACGTATCGTCCCTGTCATAAAAAATGGCGAGGATCAAAAGGAATATCAATATCCAATGTGGAGTCATTAGCAAATCAGAGTAAACAAGATTCGCCGGCAGCATACTCATGGCCATCCCCTGCATGATCAAGAAAAACAAACATAAGAGCGCAATGAAGTATCGACTCATGATGCTTCATCCTCCTGTTCATCTTCAGGATCCACTGTTTCTACTGTACGATCGACAACCATCACATGATTGATATCAAACAAATCGGCAAACGGTTCAACATAAGCGGTTTGAGTCAGGCCAAACTGATCATTGACGACTTCTTCAACCGTTCCAATTCTCAAGTTGCTTGGGAAAACCCCTCCCAACCCAGATGAAATCACAGTATCTCCTGGTTTAAGTTCCTCATCCAGCTTGATTTCTTCTAGTAAAAGGCGTCCAGTTTCATCATCATAGCCTTCAATCAGACCGAAAGCTTCATCCTGATCCTCACGAACGACCCAAGCAGATATTTTGTTGGAGCGATCGAATCCACTTAAGAGTTGAACCGTGGAATGGAAAGCACCCACGGACTTAATTTTTCCGATCAAACCATCGCTGGTCATGACGGCCATATCTTTTTCAACACCGTGCTCTTCCCCTTTATTGATGGTCATCTGCTCAAACCAACGGTCTGAACTTCTCGCAATGACCGTCGCCTGCACAGGAGAATAATCACTCAAACTATCGGACTTGTCCAATGTTTCTTGAAGGTCTTCAATTTCACTACGTAGTGATTGATTTTCTTGAATGACACCCTTGTATTCAGAGAGTCTCGCTTTCAATACTTCGTTTTGTTCATAAACACCAAACATGTCTTGAATATTTTCAATGGTGTTGTCCACAAGACTGACCGGTTTATGGAAGATGGTTTGCATCCAACCGACCGAATCATGCAGAAATTTCTCAGGTGTGCTTAACGAATCACGGTCACGGATTGAAAAGCCGATCAATGCTACGAGTACGATAAATCCTACTAATACAATCATCAGTCTTTTTCTACGAAATAACGAAGGCATAACGGGCTAAACTACTCCATTTTCGCCCGGCTTGCTACATTCGGTTGCGAACGGAAATGATGGATATACTCCAAAGACTTCCCTGTTCCAACCGCCACACAATCAAGAGGATTGTCGGCAATAAATACGGGCATGTTCGTTTCTTCACTGATGACTGTATCGATGTTCCTTAGCAAGGCGCCTCCCCCAGTAAGGACAATCCCGCGCTCCATGATATCCGCAGCTAGTTCTGGAGGTGTTTTTTCTAACGTGTTTTTGACCGTTTCAATAATTGAATCAATCGTATCTTTCATAGCACTTACAATTTCGTCGCTTTGTACCTTAATGGTTTTCGGCAGACCGCTGAGCAAATCCCGGCCCCTAATGTCCATTTCGTCAACTTCAGAGACTTCTCCTGCTCCACCTAATTCCATCTTCACTTCTTCAGCCGTACGTTCACCAATCATCAAGTTGTACTTTTTGCGGACATGCTGAATGATATTATCATCCATTTCATCCCCTGCGATGCGGATGGACTGGCTTGTAACGATTCCACCTAGAGAGATGATTGCTACTTCTGTGGTGCCACCACCAATATCAACGACCATGCTTCCGGTCGGTTCCCATACAGGAAGGCCTGCACCGATAGCAGCCGCAAATGGTTCCGCAATCGGATAAGCTTCTTTGGCTCCGGCCTGTTTTGTTGCATCAATGACCGCACGTTCTTCTACCATCGTAATGCCAGAAGGTACACAAACCATGACGTTTGGTTTACTTGCAAAAGAGGAACGCGTTTTCAACGCCTTCTTTATATAATATTTCATCATTTGAGCAGTCGTGTCATAATCGGCAATCACGCCATCCTTCATCGGTCGGATAACATTTATGTAACCTGGCGTTCGCCCAATCATGTTCCGCGCATCATTCCCGACAGCTTCAATGTCACCGGTTTGCGTATTTTTAGCAACAACGGAAGGCTCTCGAACAATGACTCCTTTACCTTTCAAAAAAACAAGTGTATTGGCAGTGCCCAAATCAATTCCTAAATCTTGAGAGAATCCAAAAATCCCCAATAATATCTTCCTTTCTAAAACCCGCTTTCCATTCAGCGGGGGTTAGGCATCTATATAGAATCATGATTAGAAGAAGCGCCTATTTATAAGAAAATCCTATAAATGGCGCTTTTTCTTTTTCATCTATTCAATTATACGAAAAATCCACAAAAATAGATAGTGTTACAAATAGCCTTTTTCTTTAAGACTAATGAATTTACGATCACCAATGACCAGATGATCCAGCAATTCGATGCCAATCATCTTCCCGCATTCTTTCAACCTGCGTGTCACTTGGATATCTTCTTGAGACGGAGTGGGATCGCCGGAAGGGTGGTTATGGGCGCAAATGATAGAGGCGGCAGACCTTTTCACCGCTTCTTTGAACACCTCTCTCGGATGGACAATTGAAGCATTCAAGCTGCCGATAAAGATGGTTTGTCTGTGGAGGACCTGGTTTTTCGTGTTCAAAAACAAACAGATGAAGTGTTCCTGTTTTAAATCTCTCATCTCTTCCATGATAAAGTCCGCTCCATCTTCTGGACTTCTGATCATATAACGTTCCACAGGTTTCATTTTTTGCATTCGTTTTCCTAATTCTATCGCTGCCAAGAGCAAAACGGCTTTTGCTGATCCAATCCCTCGAATGGCTGTCAGCTCTTCGATTGTTGCATCTTTAAGAAGCATGATTCCCTCAAAATGGACAAGGAGCCGGTTGGAGAGCTCCATCACGGACTCCCGTTTTGTTCCACTTCCTAACAAAATGGCGAACAATTCTTGATTCGATAAATGGGAAGCTCCGAGTTCAATCAGCCGTTCCCTCGGCCGGTCTTGCCTCGGAACATCTTTAATCATTACACTCGTTTGGGTCAATGATTCGCATCCTTTCCTTCTAAGTCCCCATGCCAGAAGGAGTCACTCGGGGGAGATGCCTAACCTCTTAAGTTCACGTGCCACCCGTGACAGCGGCAGACCGACGACACTGTAATAGTCTCCGTGGATTTTTTCTACGAACAAGGACCCTTTCCCTTGGATGCCGTATCCTCCAGCCTTATCCCAAGCCTCCCCAGTCCTGATATAGGCATCGATCTCATCATCTGACAAGTTGTAGAAGGTCACTTCTGTCTTAACATGAAACCTATCCGCGGTTTGATTTGTCTTTAAACAAACCCCTGTGTAAACCTCGTGTGTCGTATCACTTAAAGTTCTTAGATACTTCCTTGCATCTTGATCATCCTTCGGTTTCCCAAGGATTTCACCATTGTAAACAACGACCGTATCCGAAGTTAGGAGAACCTCACTCTCATCCACCTTTACGTTTTCAGCCTTCACCCTCGCCAAATGAAGGACGGCCTCTTCCGGTGACATTCCTTCCTCGATCACTTCTTCAGCATTCGATGGACGGACTTCAAATGCAAAGCCTGCAAGCTCGAGCAGTTCTTTTCTTCTTGGGGACTGTGACCCTAAAACTAAGCGCTTCATTCCAAACATCATCCTTTCTACACATGGGGCTCTTTCTATACTACAAGATTTCCATGAAACCGAGGATTATAGAAAGACTCATTTCCCACAAGAAATAAGGTATAAAAAAAGAGCTTCCTTTTAAGAAAACTCCTTTTTTCATAGAGTATCACGTGATGTTTTCCTTATTCTAATGATTGAGTAACTTTTAACCAATTAATATTCGTATCATCCTGGGATTCCCATTCATTCATAGCTTGTCCAAGTGATGTATTCTCTCCGACTTCATCCATGAGTTTCTTTCTTTCATTTTCAGTCAAATCTCCCATTTCATGTGTTTCAATTGAGGTTGCCAACACTTGGGGGATTTCTTTATCAATCGTTACCACAAAAGGCTTCACATAAGTCTCAATGCTCTTTCCCGCAAGGCGATCAGCAATCTGATCCGCTTCCTGTTTATTCGGAGCACTCCCAACAAACAAGAAATATTGCCCATCCCTTTGCCAAACCAAGGAGGGTACAAGAAGAGCAGTTAATTTGCTCTGCCATTCATTCGCCTTTCCCTCTGTTGAAAAAGCTCCCGCCTGAACGATATATGTATCAAACGTTTGCGCGGGGCCAGCCGGAAGCTCAGCCGCTGGTTCATCTTGTGATGTCACCACTTCCGTGTCCGTATTCGCCTCTCCAGACGCTGGTACGGTTTCAGTTCCTGGCGCAGATGAATCTGTTAAAGATACAAACATACGAAGCAGCAGGAAACCAAGGCCAAGACTGACAAAAAGGGCAGTCAGAGCAGTTGTGATTAACGGTCTGACAGGTGTTGAAGAAAAGCGTTTCTTTTTAAAAGGAATGTGGTACACCCGTGTGGCCGGACGTTCGTCTTCCTTATCTTCTTCTACTGCAGCGGCATGTTCCTTTTGTGTGCGTACAACTTCATTTTTCGTTTCCTGCTGATGTTCGTTCCGAAATGAGATGGAGATCTTATTTTTGGAATCCATGGTTTGATCACTCCTGCAAGGTTTGTTCCAACCCTATCACAGCAGTTTTGAAAACCACGCTGAAATTTGTCAGTAGCCCTTCGACAATTTCGGCTTACAATTGACTTTCAGATTCAGAATCAGAGGGTTCTTCCTCGTCTTCCTCTAAGCGGTCTAGATCTTCCTCATCCAAAGACTCTTGATCAGCTGCTTCTTCTGTAATAGTAGATGTAGATGGACTCGGATCGTCCCACTGTTCGATAGCAAAAGGATCCACCTTGTTCGGACTTCCACCATAATGGTATTGGGGCGCTTCATTAGCAAGATTTTCATATATTGGCTGATAATAACTATTCAAGACGATGGAATAGCCAAGTTCATTTTCGCTCTCAGGTGCATCAAACTGAATGGACTCGATTTGAATCACACGGGAGAGCGACTGGATCTCTTTCATGAATGAGATCATTTCATCATAGTTCTCCGATGTTACATCGACCGTGAGCTGTAGAGTATGCAGTCCTTCAATCAGTTCCACTGCCTCATCTTCGACTGGCGCCTCAACTACATCTTTATCTACATTCTCTTCCTCGTCGTTATTCACGCCATTTGCCTCTCGTTCATTTTCTGGTTCTATCATAGGGATGGATGACTCAGAATCAGAAATAGCCATACTGTTAATCAGACTCGTGGAAGCATTCTCTGCACGATCAAGGCCAATCAAAAGTTGATCCATGAGAGGAATAACCGGCAGCTGCTGCTGAATGGTACGGGAAGTGAGGATTTGTTCTCTTTCATTCCCTTCTTGATTGTTCTCTATAGCGGAAAGAATCTTTTGTTCTTGGGTTAAAGCCGCTTCCTTTTCCACTACCTCTTCCTTGTAGGGAGCAAGAATGACTTTTTGACCTAGTAGGTAAAACGCTAGGATGAGGACTACCCCAGCAATAATGACCCATAAAGTCGAACGACTCCATTCGATTTTCATTGGGTAGACACCCCCACAGTTGCGAGCGTCGATTCTTCGAGCACGATATAATAACTTGCAATGTAACGAGGTTGATAATCGTACAGGTCCTCTGTATTGTCCACAACATCTGTTTCCACACCTGCTAGTTCAACATCAGAAATAAACGATTGTTGAAGAAGGATATTGGTGTACTTCGCAGCTTCCTGGATGCTATCAAACCTTACATTCACGGTAATTTCATAAGTGCCAGTTAAAGCAAATGATTCAAAGAATCCACGCTCTGGCAGCAAAGAAACAAGCCCCTCCACCACAGGAACGGTAGGGACAATCGTACCTTTGAGCTGTTCGAGGGAAGTTTTCAACTCTTCCCTTCCGCTACCTTCTCCACCAGATGAGGTCGTAAAGCTCTCCTGCTCGGCCTGGACCTGTACAATCTGCTCATCCAATCGAACAGCCTCTTCAACCAGGTTTGACTTTTGAGTATTAAAGACGATCGCTAAGGTTAATAAAAAGAAGGCAAAGAAAGCGACAACCAAATACGGGAGGATATTTCTTTTTTCTTTTTGTTCCAGTAAATTTATTTCTACTACCATTCTCTCATCCCCTACATCATTTATGGCTTGATTGACAATCCAATCGCATCCATGCATCCGGCCTCAGAAGGTTGTTCTGAATCCAAGAAAATATCTGCATCCTTCAATGTATCCACCCGGATACCTCTCTCTTCAAGCAACTCCCTCACCCGGTCATTCTCCGGCCAATCTCCTGTGAGAAGGACTTTCGACACCGAGACCTTTCCATTCATAACCGAGAATCTATAAAAGTCCATGATCCTTTCCACTTCATTCACCTGATCATATGTAAATTCGGTTGGAGCTTCTTCATCTCCCTGCCAAATGTAGCGGCCATTTTCCCTCTTCCATAACGCCATAGAAAGCGGGCTTTTTGTGTGGTTGATGAACGCCGGAACATGTTCATTAAACACTGTCAGCACACAACCATCCAAGTTCCAGTCGATTAATAATAAATGTTCTCCGTTTGAAGCTAAGTCCAAATAGTCGTACAGACGATAAATGGATAGTGCACTAATATCAGCTGCCCTTGTTTTAAGTTTGGCATCCTTGAACACTTGGTCCAGCACGCGAATTTGTTCTTCTGGAAAAGCGAAAAGAAGAAGCTTCTTCTTTTCTTCATTCTCACTCATCACACTGTAATCAAATGCAGGGTCGTCGAACGGAAGGTGCAGCGTTTCGCCCAATTGCATATATAAATAACCTTTGACTTCATCATCCTTCAGATGAACAGGTACATCATAAGGACGAACAACAACTGAGTGGTCAGGTACCGTAAAGTAAAGCATTTTGTTGCTCCACCCTTTATTTTCAATAAAGTTCTCAACGATTGTAGTAAGCTCATGAGTATCTTTAATTTTACCGTCCTCCATCACATGAGCAGGAAGAGCAATTTCTCCAGTGTCATCAATTTCACCTGCATTCCCTGACTTCGAATACACATAGCGAATGCAATGATTTTTGATTACGAAATTTACCCGGCCGCTTGAATTAAAAAAACCAAACAAAAGTCTCTCCTCCTCCTATAAGAAAAACGTATCAAAATAAAGTTGCAATAAATCAAATCCATAAAGATAACTGATGACGGCTCCTAACACAATGGATGGACCAAATGGAAAGGGATCTTTCCTTCCGATTACTTTGAAGCTCAATAAGGTCAGACTAACAACCGTTCCAATCAATGTTGCTAAAAATAAGGTAAGCAACGTTAGTTTTAATCCCAGCAAGATTCCTAACGTCCCTAATAGTTTCATGTCCCCCGCTCCCATGCCACCTTTACTCAAAAGAATAATTACGAAGATGATCGAAAATCCGACAAGTGCACCGAAAATCGAGTCATACCACGGTTGCAGCGGGTGAATAGCTCGAAAAATGACAAAAACAACCGTAAAAAACAGTAACAATTTATTCGGGATCAGCATGTAGTTGATATCACTGACCGTCACTATTACTGCAAGTGAAATCAACAGGCACGCGCCTACGAACGCCAATGATAAACCTAGATTCATGTATGCCAATAAAAAAAGAAAACCCGTAATTAGCTCGACGAGTGGGTATGTAATTGAGATTGAATGCTGACAGTGTCTACATTTACCTTTGGATAAGAGGTAAGAAAAGAGTGGGATTAGGTCTCTTGCTTGTAGAGGGGTGGAACAATGAGGGCATGCGGAACGTGAGGTTGTGAATTGGATGTTTTTTGGTAAGCGTAGACCGACGACGTTGTAGAACGAACCTAAAATAGCTCCTGATATGAATATGTATATAAATAAGTTCATCTTTTTACCTCTTTCGAAAAGAAGAGCCCGGGCAACCCCAGGCTTTTTCCTTTAATCTGTTTGACCATTCAACTCGGACTTAGTTGCATTCGTTATATAATTGTTACCACCTGCATCAGCACCAAGAGTAACCTGATAAGTAACTTGGTTAGAATCTCCATTATTGTTAATTGTTACTTGGGCAGTAGTATATGGAGCGTCTGTTTCAGGGTCTTGAGGAACTCCATCGAGATATCCTTCAGTAACCAAAGTGTCTGCTGAAACCGGTGAATCAGCTTCAGTTATATCACCACTAACAAAGGCTAATCTAGCAGATTCTAATAATGATAGCGCATTTGCGTCATGTGCATCTTCTTCCGTACTAGCAATCAGACTACCAATTGCAGGAACAGCAATCGCAGCAATAATCCCCAAAATAACAATAACAGCCAAAAGTTCGATCAACGTGAAACCTTTCTCATTCTTTAACATTTCTCTCAACTTCTTCATTTTTCCGCTCCTTTTGTAGTACTTTCGATTTTTCGCTAATGGATATGTAATACTTTTTTCATTAGCAAAATGTCCTATGTTCATTATAAAGGATAAATCACTAGCAAACTAGCATTTTTGCACATTCTTACAAAATCTTAATTGATTGTATCGAAGATCGAAAACATCGGCACTGCAATAGCCGCAACAATTCCCCCAACCACGAGCGCTAATGCTAAAATCATTAAAGGCTCGATCAGCGTTTTCAATCGGTCTGTCGTATATTCAAGCTCAGATTCATAGAATTCAGCCACCTTTGAGAGCATATAATCGAGCGAACCTGTTTCCTCTCCTACAGCCATCATTTGAATGACCAGAGGCGGAAAAATTGGATACTCCCGTAAAGGATCAGAGAGGGTGTTTCCTTTTTCCAATGATTTGTAGCTATTCATGATTGCTCGTTCGACCACTTTATTTTCGACTACGTTTTGTGTCACTTGTAGTGATTTTAAAATGGGCACTGAACTATTCATTAGCGAACTTAGTGTACTTGTCATCCGCACTAGGGCGGCTTTTTGTATCAATGGTCCGAATACAGGAATTTTCAGTTTTAATACATCCACTGTATACTGCAGTTTCGGGTTTCTATCTACGACCAACTTAAAAGCAACAAATAAAACCACGGGGATCAAAATTACAACGTACCAAAAGCTTTGGAAAAACTGGCTCATGCTAAGCGTTAACTGAGTGATCCATGGAAGTTCTCCTCCCATTGTGTCAAACATGCTTGCAAATCTTGGTACGACGAAGGTTAACAGAAATATGACAATGCCAATGGCAATGAGTCCGACCACAAGTGGATAGGTTAAAGCGGAGATGATTTTCTGCCTTGTGTCGTACTGTTTCTCATAATAAACCGCTAACCGTTCTAGGATGTCATCGAGATTACCTCCAACTTCCCCTGCCCGTACCATGTTGATGAATAAGTTGGAAAAGATTTTCGAATGAGATGCTGCCGCTTCAGAAAACGCGCGCCCACTTTCCAACTGATCACTGATGTCATATAGAGCTTCACTTAACGCACGACTATTGGATTGTTTGGCAAGAATTTTTGTCGATTCAAGCAAGGAAATCCCTGCGCTCATGAGCGTGGAAAATTGCCTCAGGTAAATGACAAAATCCTTAGGCTTTACAGGGTTTCCTATTTGGATATCTTTTAAGAGAACACTGTCGATTTCTTTAATATCCGAAATGGTAATGCCCTGCTCTTTTAAGGACATGACCGCTTCTTTTCTAGAATTCGCACGCAACCTGCCCTTTTGAGCTTTACCGAGTAGACTGCGTCCTTGATAGGAATAATAGGGCATGCTATAAGCCCCCTTCTTTCAAGTATGGAGCCGCATCACGTTCATCAATGACTTTTTCTCTAAGCAGCTCCTGGATCGACATCTCGAGCGTTTGCATTTGCTGGGCCTTAGACGTTTGCATGACATTTTCAATTTGATGGATCTTTTCATTTCGAATCAGATTTTTAACCGCAGGTGTATTCAACAGAATCTCAACCGCAGCTCTTCTTCCCTTTTTATCTAAACGGCGGAATAAGCGCTGAGAAACAATCGCCTGCAAAACGTTTGCAAGCTGAACCCTCACCTGCCCTTGCTGGTTTGGTGGGAATACATCAATGATTCGATCGATTGTGTCTGGGGCATTCGTCGTATGTAAGGTCCCGAATACAAGGTGACCAGTCTCGGCAGCCGTCAGGGCTGTTGAAATCGTTTCAAAGTCCCGCAGCTCACCAACCAAAATGACATCAGGATCTTGACGTAAGCATGAACGTAACCCGTTCGCAAAATTCCTCGTATCAAATCCGACTTCCCGCTGATCCACGATGCAGTTCTTATGATTATGTGTGTACTCAATCGGATCCTCCAGGGTGATGATATGCTTGCGGGCGGATTGGTTAATGTAATCAACCATCGAAGCGAGGGTTGTAGATTTCCCTGAACCTGTAGGACCTGTGACGAGAACGAGACCCTGGGCGTAGCTGCTGATTTTCTTTAACACTTGTGGCATGTGGAGATCTTCAATTGAAGGAATCTCCCGGGGCACAATCCTGACTGCCATTGAAATACAATTTCTTTGATAGTAAATATTAATACGAAACCTCGAAACACCTGCAATTCCATAAGATACATCTACTTCACGGTTGCTGATCAACTGTTTATGTAAATCGTCGGATAAAATCGCCTTCGCCATTCCATCAGTATCTGCCGGTTTCAATGGGTGTTTTCCATACTTCCTTAACTGACCGTGAATCCTGAATATCGGAGGCACTCCAACTGTCAAATGAATATCAGAAGCCTCATACTCGTTTGCAACAGTCAAGAGCTGATCAAATTTCTCTTTCATGTTATACCACCTCGCTAGTCGACTTTTGCGACGCGAAGCACTTCTTCTAACGTCGTCAGTCCCTGCTTCACTTTCAACAAACCATCGTCTAATAAGAAAAGCATTCCCTGCTTCAATGCGTAACGCCGGACTTGGTCCATACTGCCATTGTTCATCATCATGGTGCGAATTTCATCATCAATGACTAACACTTCTTGAATGGCCATACGGCCACGGTATCCCGTGTTTTGACAGCTGTCACAACCCGAGCCTTTATAAATGGTATCTGCAGTCATTCCACGTTTTTGAAAATGTTTTTTCTCCATCTCCGTAAGGGCATGAGCGTGTCTGCAATCCCGGCAAATTTTTCTGACCAATCGCTGAGCGACCACACCGGATAAGGAAGAAACGACAAGATATGGCTCCACATCCATATCAAATAACCGAGGAATCGTCGCTATCGCACTGTTTGTATGTAACGTGCTCAAAACTAAGTGCCCCGTGAGCGAAGCACGAATGGCGATTTCCGCCGTTTCTGAATCACGAATCTCACCGACCATGACAATGTTAGGGTCCTGACGCAAAATCGAGCGGAGTCCTTTAGAAAAAGTTAGTCCAATGGATGTGTTCACCTGGACTTGGTTCAGGCCTTCAATTTGATACTCCACAGGATCCTCTACTGTGATAATGTTTACATCGTCAGTATTCAAACGATTCAAGGATGCATAAAGGGTGGAAGATTTCCCCGAACCCGTTGGCCCTGTAATTAGGATGAGACCAGACGGCTGCTCAATCAATTGCTTATATTTCTGTGCATTAATCTTATTAAAACCAAGGTCTTCAATTGAACTTAATGCATTTGAAAGGTCTAGAATCCGGATGACGATTTTTTCCCCATAGACCGTAGGAAGAATGGATATCCTTAGATCAACCGGGGACCGATCCACGTTCGTTTTGATCCGCCCATCCTGTGGCAGCCGATTTTCTGTAATATTTAAATTTGCCATGATTTTCACACGGGCGATCAGACTGTTTTGGAAAGACTTCGGTAACGTACGCTCCGTCCTTAAAACACCATCTATCCTATAGCGTATTAAAACCCGCGATTCCTGAGGGTCAATATGGATGTCACTCGACTTCAGCTGGACACCCGCTTGAAGCAACTGATCCACTAATTTAATAGCAGGTGCTTCCTCCGTGTCTTCTTCACTTTCATTGAGATTCGAATCATTTAAGTTATAATGGCGGTTCACAGCTTGAAGGATTTCATGCTTCGTTGCAATGACCGGAGAAATTTTGAACCCCGTAGATATTTTCAAATCATCAATAGAAAAATAGTCCATGGGATCCGACATGGCTACCGTCAGTTCTTCCCCTTTTCGTTGAATAGGTACTAAAAGATTACGAATAGCGAAGTCTTTGCTGACGATGGTGATGACATGAGGATCAATAGGAAAATGAAACAAAGAAACGTGGGGAATTCCAAGTTGGAATTCCAAAACTTCAATCAATTGCTTTTCCGTCACATAGCCCTTTTCTACAAGAACATCACCAAGTTTCTGGTCCGGCTTTTTGCTTTCCAGAGCTTCTTGGATCTGTTTCTCTTCAATAATTCCTGCATCTTTTAACAAATCACCTAATCTTTTCCTCTTGATCATGACCGGCTCATCCTTTTTCGTCCATCACTTAGATTCTCCATCAGGAACGACCTCCCAAATGCCATCCTCATTCTTTTGCAATGATTTAGATTTACTGGAGTTCCCTCCACTGACATCTTCTTCGGTACTATTTTTTTCATCTTCAGAATTAGAGCTATTGGCTCCAGTATCCGATCCTGAATTCTCTGCTGAACTCCCCTCTGAACCAGAAGGGTGCTCCTCCACTCGAGCTACCGGTGGATAATAGTCTTCTGAAATAAATTCCTGCACTCCATCTGATACCGCCCTGTCGATACGATAAACCGATACCACCTCGCCCTTTTCCCCTTCTTGTAAAAGATTGAATGTCCCTCTATTAACTAGAGATGAATATTGGATGATCGTTTTAGGGGATATTTCTTCGCGATTCAGCAACTGAACATGAAAGTCAGAGGTGGTCGGGTATCCGATCCATTGAACATCAACATTTCCACCCTCTACGTTTACAGACAAATGATAGTCCCCTGTGAATGGGTTGTACACTTTCAAATCCTGGCCTTGGTTGAGGTCTACATTTGCTTCCAAGCCGATTTCTACGTACTCGGGCAATCGATGGCTGATATGTCTTTCCTGTATGATCATTCCTGCTTCAACACTCGCTCCATAAATCGCAGATGCTAACACATCAAGGGAAACTTCATCATAAACTCCATCACCATTTAACAAGCGGTTAAATGAAAAGACAGCCCCATCTTCAAGCTCTTCTCCATCAAATAGTTTCACAACTCGTTCCATACTCGTTTTTTTCGGCACAACGACCGTTTGATCACCAATGCTTTCGTTAAGTGAGGCCGTATTCCCTTTTACAAAGTCATAAGCGACATAATCTAAAGAGGAATCTACCAATTGTGCGGCATCCCTTTTCACAGTTTCAATGAATTGTTCCTGGGAAAACTCTTTAGCCAGTGAATCATTCATATAAGTTTTGAGATCCGTCACATAAGACTCATTAACGGCAACCTGCAAATCTCGGATGGTTGCATCCATGGCTTGTTCAACCGTTGATTCTACATCGAACTGGATCATTTCCGCATCAACGGTCAGTTCCTTGCCATCCATCTTAACAACAATTGAATGGTTGTCTTTCCATTCTTGTGCCTTCTCTGAAAGCAGTTGTACTGCTTCTTCTCTACTTTTTTCTGATACATTAACTGAAGCAATCACGGTATTCTCCGGGAGGTGTTTTCCAGTGGTGACATATTGAATGGCTGCTGAACTTCCGACTGTAAAAAGAAACATCGACATACCAACAGCAACCACTAAAGAAAGCAGCTTAAGGTTCAATGATTGTTTCAACTTTTAACACCTCCTCTGGATCTACTTGCATTACTTTACATTCATGCTCAATTCAACCATGACGCTTGGACCGTACTGCTTTAATTGGTCGATTTCAGCCTTCGTTAAAACTCTTCCTTCTGTGACCACGGTCTCGCCATGAGAATTCACAATGTTTTTGGTCGCTTGTTTCCCTTCCAACAATTCCTCCTGCTTACGGTCAAGGTCCTTTATACGCTCCTGGTTAGCGGTTGTAGAGAAATGAAAGGATTTCTTAGTTTCTACCGTTGCAGGAGCTTCCACTGGATCCCTAGTTTCCACTTCTCCTGTTGAAAACTCTTCGTTCAAAATGAGCAGGCTTTCCCCATAGGTGATGATGTACTCAGAAGAAACTTCTATACTATGTTGATCTTCTGTTGTCACATCAACAGAAAGAATTTGTCCATTCGTTTCATTAACATAGTACTCTGTAATTTCTCCCACTAACTCTCCGACCCGAGTCATCACTTGAGCTCCTTTAATATTAACCTTCTTGTTAATCAGTTGATTCGCAATCGGAATCTCGTTCAAATCCAGAATGGAATGCGTACTTTCTACCGTAATCGCATATTTTCCAATTCCGATGATTTTTTGGAATGGGATCGCCTTCACACTCACTTGCGAGTCTTCATGCTCCACCGTCAAAAAATCTACGGATCCTTTTTCTGGATTGACTATGATGGATTTCACCCGTCCGATTTCTTCACCGGCTGAAATACTAATGATTGGAAATCCGATGATTTCTACACTCTTTTTCATATTATTTCTACACACCCATCATTATTTTGTATAGTGAACTTGTTGTTGAAGTACATATTTTAACTCTTCGACAAGTAGCGAGTATAATGCGAACCTATCAATCAACTCACCTACAAACAATTCAAGCTCGTCTATTTTTCCATTTTTTATATATTGCTTAATTAGAAATTTGGAAATAGAGTAATACTCTAAATCCGATAAGCTATCGAACAGATGAGCTTTGATAAACTCTTCATACTCAAGGACAGACATTTGCTCTTCCATAAGTTCAATTTTTTCGATCATCAGTTCAAGCAGTTGTTTCCGTAATGCTTCATCTGCTACCAGCTCTTCTTCATTGTCTACTTCCAGAGCGAGACTATCTTCATTATCTTCAATATCCGGGTCTATATCATCTTGATAAGGAATAGATACGATTTCTTCACGGATATTCTGATCCTCATTATTCATTTCCCGGGTAATATCTTTGTCGGAATCTGTTGATTTATTCATGCAGTAAACAATATCTTCCTCAGGTTCCAAATCCTCGTCCTTAAAAATTAAGTTAGTAATATTCTCTGTTCTTGGCATCTCTTCAGACTCCATGGGGTCAAGTTCGAGGTCAGCTTTTTCGAAATCTAATTGAAGATTCCTTTCAGCCATCAACTCATCTTCTGTAATGTCCTCTGCATCATCAAGATCCTCTTCATCAACTAAACTTTTTTCTTCCATCCTTAACTGAGCAAGCTCTTCCTCCATTAAAGATTCTTCATCATCGTTATTGTCAATGGAGAACTCATCTTCCTGCGGTTGCATCTCTTCTACCGCTGAAAGTTCGGTTTTATCATCTTTCTCTTGAAACTCTCCATCAGGATCCTTCAACTCAACTTCTGTATCGTCTGAAGGAGAATATCCTCCTTCAATCTCTGCAGACTCTAATGTATGGTGATTCCTTTCACCTTCTTGATCCTCACCTGTAATTTCTTGAAGTAAGTTTCCATTATGTAATAACTCTTCATTAGAGTAAGAATTCTCTATTTCATCCGATTCTTGTTCTTCTATGATATGTTCTTGGTCATTTTGAATTGGGTTTGAATAATCATGGTCATCTATTAACGGGGTACTTATATCTGGTGTGGCGGTATTTTCACCTTTTCCCTCCAAAAACACCTGAGGGGCTTTTTCTTGGAGTAGAACAGTAAACACAACCCCAAGGGCTACCGCAGCTAATACTCCCATCCAAAAAGCGTAAGTGATGGTTGCTAGAAGAGCTAATGAACTAATCAATGATCCTGAGAGCCATAAAATCAACCGGCCTTTAACAGATAAGTTCATCGGTACATATCTAAGAATAATGAATGCTAGAGCAATGGTTACTAACCATATGAGTAGATCTGTCATGTTATTTCCTCCTCTCTTTTTTTATTGATCATAAAAGTGATGATCTATTTCTTTCACTGTGATTTTATCGACCGTAGGTATTCCATCAGGTGGATTTAAGATAAGTTCTTGAGCATATTCTATCGTCAACCTGGATAATTGTGGATTTAATGAGTCTTGATTATCCTGTACATACAACGGATCACGACTACTTGAAAAATTTGTGGAACCGGGGAAGTAATGATCACTGGATGAACCTTTAACGGCATTTAATGTTACATTTCTTCCATATACTCCTCCAAGGATTTTCAAGTTTGAGCCAACACCGTATATATCTAAATTGCTATTCGTGTAAAAAAAAGCATTAATCACTTTTGGTTCACTGTTGTATAAATTATTGTTAGAAATCGTTAGTTCACCTTCACTTACTACGACGAGTGTTCCACCACTTTCGTTAGACAAGTTCTCTATAGTTCCTCCAAAGCGAGTATATAAAGTTCCGTTCATATTTAAATCTTCTCTTATATCAATTCCATGGTTTGTGTAAATGCTTCCTTGAAAGGTCAGGTCACTCAGATAAATCCCGCACTTATTGTTCTGATCGTTGTTTCCATTACAATTCTCATTTTTGGGATATCCATTGATATACATGAATTTTTCTTCCGGCAATAATACGGTTCCAGTTAAGCTAGCATTTTCATGGACATAAATGGATCCATCAACGGTGAGAGAGGACTCATCGTTTCCATCTGGTTCGAGGGTTAGATCACCGTCCACAATTAAATTCCCATCCACTTTCAAGTTAGATCCTTTTAATTTTAGATCTCCACGAATATAAGTATCTCCATAAAACCGATCAGGAGCTTTTGGAGATTTCCCCTGTCTTTCGTAACCTCTTTTGATAACTTGATAACCATTAATCTCATCTATGTTGCCAGGGTAACCATTCGTTGTAATATTTCCCATTGAATTATTTCTTTTTTCAGTGATATATTCTAATACTTTTAGTGGAGCGACATCAGGGTTTTCATCTACAATTCTAGGTTTAATCTCAAAGTAAGAGTCTAATTCCTCTTCTGATATTCTCCAATTCCATAGCCAGCCGGGTACTTCATACCGCCCCTTAACTGATAAGTCACCTTGGATAGATGGATAGGAAGTATTCGCCCATCGACCATATCCAGAAATGAAATAAGCTTCATCATGTAACCTTAAATCATTTCCAACAAATACATCTCCCTTAATAAAAGGTGCGCCGTTCAAACGCATGTCCCCTGGAGTTACAGCCCCATACCTGAATACATCAGCAATCGTAGATATCGTAAACGTACGGACTAACGTTTTATCTGAACCTTCTACATCAACTTCTATATCAACCCTCTGCAGGAACACACCATTTTCTCCATCCTTCAAAACCTTTATCTTAATAAGTCCATCTTCACCTAATCTTTGCTCTGCTTGATGAACTACACTATCGATTCTACTGATAACCCCGCCTAAACCCGGGGTCGCTTCAGCAAGATCAGCATTGATTTCATCGACACCTTTCATAATATGAGCCTGAGCTTCCTGCACCGTCATCTCAGCATCCGCTTTCGTCTCTATAAAATCTGTATTAGCCGAAGAAAACTGCTGAGAACCGATTGTATAACTCATCAAACTCAAGCCTAAGATACTGAAGATGACAAACATAATTAGAACAGTAACAAGAACATAGCCATCTTCATTTTTTAAAAGATTTCTCATTAATCACTCAGTCCCTAAGCGGAAGATTTTTACCAGGCTGTAGGTTTCCTCTGTATTTTCTTTAAAAATTTCTAAATGGACCGTCAACTTATTACCATTAAGTTCGAATGTTGTATTAGATAAATCCATATCATCAGCATTTTGCTGAATATCGTCTATAAGTAAATGACCATTTTCAATGGAGACTTCTGCCGTTTCTTCTATGTATGTAAAGGTTGAATCGTCATCCATGCCATTTAAACGAGTCGCTTTTGCGGTGAATGCTTGAAAGGTCGTTGTATCCGCATTTTGGACGTTGATGGAATCGACGTTGATTAAGTGTTCTTCCAAACTTAAGACAAGGATATTCGCTTCTTTTCTTATCTCTGTTTTAGTTGAGGATGTTTCAACAGCACCTGTGACGAAGTAAAACGCATGATAAGCAGCCACCATCACAATCATCGAGAGGCTGACTACGGCTAAAAGTTCTACTAATGTCATCCCTTTTTCGCTTTTAATATTCATCGCTCAACATATCCTTCTAATTGAGTCTCTTTATTTTTTGCCGAGACTGTAACGACAATTTTCGTTAAGTAATTACTCAAACTAGGTTCATCAGGATCTGTCACCAGCACACGCCCTTCATATTGTTCCACGTTGTTGTCGACTGGCAATTCTAGCAAGTCAGGGATGTTCACTGGTATCTCCCCCTTGCCTTTTTGATCGTCCAAATCTTCCAGTGATTTAGATTGATAGGCTTTTAAAACACCATCAGCAATTTCCATGGTCGTAAAGTCCTTATCTATCGTGTTCGATTGTGTCATTGTATTCATGACGATTTGTGTTGAGACAATGAATACGACAAGAAGTAAGGCCATGGCCACAACCACTTCTACGAGTGAGAATGCTTTCTCTTCACTGAAATCAGGCATCCGCCATTTCCCCCAATTTGCGTCTATTAGTAAAATTATATCGTAAACCTAGGACTTTGTCCTGTGAGAATTCGACAAATTACCCACTAATTACACAAAAAAACCGTCCAATAATAATCATTGAACAGTTTGTATGAGTTCATTATAACTCGCAACACGGTCCCGACCTCTTTGCTTCGCCCCTATATACATCGCACGATCGGCTTGACGGATTAAATCAAAAGCTTCATCACAATGATCAGGATACGTAGCTACACCAATACTCGCCGTCAATGAAATGGAGATAGGTTCTATCGAATGATCGATATGTTCGTAGGAAATAAAAGGCTTTTGTATGATGCTCTCACGTATAGAATGAGCAACTTCCAAGGCCTCCCTTTGATTGTATCCCGGCAAAAGGAGGACAAATTCCTCTCCTCCATACCTCGCAAGTGTCCCGTGTCCACCTACTACCTTCTGAAGTCTCTCTGATAGTGAAGCGAGAACTTCATTGCCACTTTCATGCCCGTATGTATCGTTCACACGCTTAAAGTGATCAATATCCAATAAAACGAGGGAAATCGGCTCTACATTCTCTTGCCTTTGATTTACTTTAAAGATGTTCACGATATGGTCTTCAAAATAACGATAATTATATAAGCCTGTCAGAGCACAACGCTCACTTTCTGCTTTGGTTTTCTCGTAGTGCCTGGCATTATCTATCGCCACACCTAAATAGTTGCCCAGGATATTTAAAATCATAAATTGAAATTGTACGAAAGCTCGCTTTGTGGTGGAGTAGATCGTAATGACCCCAACAATTTCTCCGTTTCTCTCCACGGGTACAGACAAGACCGTTTCAGCACGATCAGGGGTATATTGATTTTCTAAGTGGGACCATTCTGATTTCTTTTTATAAAAGACGCTTTTCCCTTCCTGCCAGGTATCACCGCTGATGCTTTGCCCTCTGGAAAGTTGGATATTAGGAAAATCGATCTCACCTGAACGATCAAAGAAACGGATCAGCTCCAACCTTTTGTTCTCATTTACGTCATAGACATAAATATAATCCACTGGAAGGAGTTCACTCAAACGATCGACGAAAATATCAAGCACTTCTTTCACTCCAAGTTTTCCTGTCAGCTCATGCCCGATGATACTCGTCTCTCTTAAATATGTATTCACTTGATTACTGTTATGGTAAAGCATCAACATCCCTGAAATAAAAACGAAAGGAATACCGACAAAGAAAATTCCACTCATTCCAAATTCTGAATAAACCATATAAAGGACAAAGCCGATGGGCAGAACTAGACTCGATGTCAATAGTTCCCAGAGAAAACCTTTATCGAGCCACTTAATCTCTTTATTATAAAGAACTTTTGCTACAAATTTTATTGAAAATAGGTTGAAGACAATTTGTGAGAGTGCATAACTCACGATAGGTACGGCATCGCCTATGTCATTCACAGCTGATGGACCATGTGTTCCTCCCAGGAAGTAATAGATTCCTGCTGAGACCACTGAAATCAGTAAAAACATGAACAAGTTTATCGGTAATCGGTGAAGGTTTGTTCGACCAAGCCTCATTTTTGCCATTAATGCTAAAATGGCCACTTGAGAAACGATGATCTCTATGAAAAGTCCATAATATAAAAAAACTGCAAATGCGATCCCCTGCGTAAAAAATACGGGGTGGTCTCCGATTTGCAGCGGAAATAAAGCTACGATGGAAGCAAGAATGATAAATGCAGCAATCTCTATCCTGTTCCCTTCAAAAACAGGAGTCAACCACAAGTACAAATAAACTAAACTAGCAGGCCAAATGGTTGCCCACACAAACCAAACGGCATATTTCTTTTGCTTCGTCATCTTACCACCCCACCCTAAGGACCTACCCTTGCACACAACTATTTTACCTTTAGAATATACAGAACATACCTATCCTACCACGAATTTTCTTTACTTTCAAAATATTTCCTTACTTTGGATATGAAATATAGCGACCCTGTAATGAGCAGGACGCCGTCTTCTCCAACATTGGAAGAGGCTTCCCGAATGGCCTGCACGTAATCCTCAACGGCTTTGGTCTCCGTAATCTCCGAGTATTCAGCAAGCTCACGGCCTTTTAAGGCTCTCGGAAAATCAAAAGTTGTCATATAAGCTGTATCGACAACACTCTGCAGTTGTTTCAACATTTTCTTTACAGGCTTGTCTTCTAATGCAGAGTATACGAGGACAATCTTTTTGCCAACGTGATGACGTTTGACTGTTTCTACCAGCGCGCTCGTGCCTTCTTCATTATGAGCGCCATCTATAATCGTCAAAGGAGCATCCTTCACTTTCTCAAACCTTGCAGGCCAACGTGTGGACGCAATTCCTTTTCCATAAAGACTGCGGTCAATCCGCACCCCAAGCGACCTTAATACTTCTGCTGACTGTATGGCCAACGCCGCATTTTCCACCTGGTGAGGGCCTTTCATTTGACTGACATAAGTTTCAGAATGGAACGTTGCATTTGAAAAAACAAAACTCTCTCCTTCATCATTACTGGATTGATGGATAGCTTCAAAATCATGGCCAAGTCTGAATACCCTTGAATGACATGACCTCGCTTTTTGGGTGACTACTTTTACAGCTTCCTCCTGCTTGACCCCAGTAACTACAGGGATTTCGGGTTTGATGATTCCCGCTTTTTCTTCTGCAATTTCTCCTATTGTAGAACCTAGAACATTCATATGGTCGTGTCCGATATTTGTGATAAGGGATAGAACAGGGGTTAGGATATTTGTAGAATCATACCGTCCTCCCAAACCTGTCTCTATTAATACAAGATCAAGGGCAGCTTCGGAAAAATAAAGCATGGCCATTGCTGTTATAATTTCAAATTCGGTAGGTTCTCCTAAAGTCGTTTGTCTCAATTCTTCAGATAGAGGTTTAATTCTAATAACTAATTCAGCTAAAACTTCATCATGAATGGGCTGTCCATCAACACTGATTCGCTCATTGAATCTCTCTATATATGGAGAAGTGAAGGTCCCTACTGACATTCCCTGCTGTTGAAGGATATGACGCAGAAAGGAAAGTGTGGAACCTTTCCCGTTCGTTCCAGCAATATGGACCGACCTGAATTTTTTCTCTGGATGACCAAGCCTCTTCATCATCCATTCCATTCGCTTCAACCCTGGCTTCACTTTGAATTTCTCTCTAGAGTGAATCCAATCCATTGCTTTTTCATACTCCATTTCTATTCCCTCTTTTCAAAAAAGGAGAGTACTCCGTAGAATACCCTCCTCCTTCTTTATGCTTTTAACTCTTTGATTCGCGCTTCTACTTTGGCACGCTTATCAAGGTAGTCTGTTTCTTTTTTGCGTTCCTCTTCCACCACATGTTCTGGCGCTTTACTTACGAAACCTTCATTGGAAAGTTTCTTTTGAACACGAGTCACTTCTTGGTCCCATTTCTTCCATTCGTTCTCAAGACGCTTGATTTCATCTTCGATATTGATCAAGCCTGCTAATGGAAGGTACAATTCAGCTCCAGTAATGACGGCTGACATCGCCTTCTCAGGTGCCTGCAAGTCTGTTGCGATCGTCAGTTCACTTGGGTTGCAGAACCTTTCTAAATAGTCACGGTTCTTCTCAAGCTCTTTGACAATGGCATCGTCTTTCGCCTGGATCATCAACTGGATCTCTTTAGACATCGGTGTATCCACTTCTGAACGGATATTACGCACAGAACGGATGATGGAAACGAGACGATTCATTTCTTCAACCGCTTCTTCATTATGAAAGTCTTCTCTTACCACGGGCCATGAAGCCTGGGTAATGGACTCTCCATCATGAGGAAGGTGCTGCCAGATTTCTTCTGTAATGAATGGCATGAATGGATGAAGCATACGCATCGTCTGATCAAGCGTGTACGCAAGAATGGAGCGTGTCGTATGGATACGTGCCTCGTCTTCTCCATACAGTGGAAGCTTCGCCATTTCAATATACCAATCACAGAAATCATCCCAAATAAAGTTGTAAAGGTGACGGCCGGCTTCACCGAATTCATATTTATCGATGTTTGTCGTCACTTGCTCAATCGTTTGGTCGAGACGAGTCAAAATCCATTGATCGGCTACAGATTTTTCACCTGTGATATCAATGTCCTCATATTTCAAATCGCCCATATTCATCAAAGCAAAACGAGAAGCATTCCAAATTTTATTGGCGAAGTTCCATGTAGACTCTACCTTCTCCCAGTGGAAGCGCAAGTCTTGACCAGGAGATGATCCTGTGGACAGGAAATAACGAAGGGAATCTGCCCCGTATTTATCGATAACATCCATTGGATCGACACCATTACCCAGCGATTTACTCATCTTACGACCCTCAGCATCACGAACAAGGCCATGAATAAGGACATCATTGAAAGGACGCTCATTTGTGAACTCAAGGGATTGGAAAATCATGCGGCTGACCCAGAAACCAATGATATCATACCCTGTAACGAGTACGTTGGTTGGGAAATAGCGTTTATAATCTTCACTGTTTTCATCAGGCCATCCCATCGTTGAGAAAGGCCAAAGCG
This sequence comes from Halobacillus litoralis, assembly GCF_009856415.1. Lineage (GTDB taxonomy): Bacteria > Bacillota > Bacilli > Bacillales > Halobacillaceae > Halobacillus > Halobacillus litoralis_C. The sequence continues at coordinate 45,855 of NZ_WMEZ01000004.1, forward strand.
CGGAGGAGAACCAAGTATCCAGGACATCATCATCCTGCTTCCAGTTCTCAGGATCTTTCGGCTCTTCTTTACCGACATGAATTTCGCCCGTTCCTTTATGGTACCAGGCTGGAATTCGGTGTCCCCACCATAATTGTCTGGAAATACACCAATCCCTCGTATTTTCCATCCAGTGTAGATATGGCTTTTCAAATCGATCAGGAACAAACTGTACTTGATCGTCTCCCTTTTGCAAGTCGATCGACGCGTCAGCTAGTGGCTTCATATCAACAAACCATTGCGTCGAAAGATAAGGTTCAACGACTGCTCCGCTTCGCTCTGAGTGACCGACCGAGTGCATGTGTTCTTCAATTTCAAAAAGAACACCGTTTTCCTGAAGGTCCTTGACGATTTGTTTACGACATTCAAAACGATCCATACCTTTATACTTGCCGGCATTTTCATTCATCGTTCCGTCTTCATTCATGACAAGAATTCGCTCAAGGTTGTGACGATTTCCAATTTCAAAGTCATTCGGATCGTGCGCTGGAGTAATTTTCACAGCCCCGGAACCAAACTCCATATCAACATAATCATCAGCAACAATTTCGATTTCCCGGCCGACAATCGGCAAAATTGCTTTTTTACCAATCAAGTGTTTGTAACGCTCATCTTCCGGATGTACAGCAATGGCTGTATCTCCAAGCATTGTCTCTGGACGTGTGGTCGCAATTTCAATGGTGCCCTCTTCATCTTTCAACGGGTAGCGCATATGGTAAAACGCACCTTGCACATCTTTGTACTCCACTTCGATATCAGACAAAGCCGTCTGTGTGGCAGGATCCCAGTTGATGATATATTCCCCACGGTAGATCAGGCCTTTCTCATAGAGAGTGACAAAAACTTCTTTAACCGCCTCTGAAAGACCATCATCGAGAGTGAAGCGTTCACGGGAATAATCAAGTCCAAGTCCTAGTTTCTCCCACTGGGCACGGATGAATTTCGCATACTCATGCTTCCACTCCCACGATTTCTCCAGAAATTTTTCACGTCCGAGATCATGGCGGGAAACCCCTTCTTCACGAAGCTTTGCGTCTACTTTTGCCTGTGTAGCAATTCCCGCGTGGTCCATGCCCGGTAACCAGAGTACATCGTAGCCCTGCATCCGTTTCACGCGTGTCAGGATATCCTGTAATGTCGTGTCCCACGCATGGCCGAGGTGCAGCTTTCCTGTAACGTTCGGCGGTGGAATGACGATTGTATAAGGTTCCTTGTTTTTATCTCCAGTTGCTTCAAAAAATTTACCATCTACCCAGTATTGATACCGGTCCTTTTCAACGGCTGCCGGATCGTACTTTGTAGGCATTGAAAGATCTTTTTGATCCATTCGATCTTCCTCCTTTTATTCTCTTTATAAAAATAAAAAAACCCCTTCATCCTAAAAAAGGACGAAAGGGTTTCATTTCCGTGGTACCACCTTTAATTTACAGGAAATCATTCCTGTACACTCAAATAAAAATAACGGCTTCTAACCGGCTTCTCCTACTCGTTGTTCAAAGAAGCTGCATCAAGGGCGACCTTCCATAAACAGGGTTCCTGGAAAACTCTCAGCGAATGTTTTCCTCTCTGAAGGAATTGTTCATGTACTCTTCCCTATCTAAGCATTTCACGTATAAAGACTATATTACATATTGTATATAAAAAAGAGGCATTTAGTCAACTACGTCAAAGAAAAAGGCGAAAACCCCTGAGCAGATTGCCCAGGAGCCTTTATCCTCCTATGAAAAGAGGTGCTCTGTATGAGTCGTTTGTATCGTTATCGTCTGCCTCCATGGTGCAGGACATGGTTATATGTGATTGAAAAATCACTACTGCCTATTGTTATTTTTCAGGCACTACGAACCATCATCTTCCCGACTACTTTCGACATCTTCCTTCTCGGATTGGTCCTCGGGTTGTATCTGGCATTCAAATATAAATGGATTTAGTTCGGAATATACACAATCTGCCCAGGGGAAACATCATCTTTATAATCATTGACTCTTTCTAATTGTTTCACAGATACTTCATACTTTTCAGCAATAGACGACAACGTTTCTTCTTCCTGGGCAATATACATTTTCATCTGAGTGTACGTGTCCTCACGGTTCGGGAACAAGTGTTTAAAAATCTGTTTAATGCCATCCATGCCGCCCGGTGCCTGAGCACTTTCCTGATCAGACTCTTCACTGCTGGACTCTTCTACACTGACTTCTCCCCAATCCTCGCTATCATAGGAAGGCTCTTCCGGAGTTAATTGGGTATTTTCCTGAGCATGCCCGAAAAACTCTGGGAAGCTTTGTGATTTTTTATAAAACCAACGGCCATCATCTTCTTCTGTATGCTCACTTTCATCTTTTTCATCAATCCGGAAAATAGGTGCCTCCCGTTCTGGCAGAACAGGTGATTCTTTTTGACTCTGCTCTTGAAAATTGACGGGACCGACAGTCGCAGACTCATCGAACGTCGGTTCATTTGATGCTTCATGTTGTTTTTCTTCCAGACCGTTAATGTTTACATGGGCATGAAGACGAAGTTGACGATTGGCTGGAAGTTCGTAATCAAAACTTTCGATGTCAATGAGCACATCTTCTAAGTTCGATACTCTTTCTAAAGGTACCGTGATTTCAACGGGAAAAGAGTGGTTGAATGTATGAATACCTTCTTCCGATGGTTCGACTACATCCATGGTTCGTACAGATGGTGCAAGAGGACTTTCATCCTGCGCATCTTGGCTTCCCGTCGGAATGTATTCGCCTGCAAGGTCGACGGTCCCTTTCAGCCGGACCTCATCTCCAAGCTCTTCGATAGTTATTTCAGGTTCTAATGAAATGCCGATTAACTCGCGAACGCCCTGTCCTTCCTTGAACCATATGGATTCATCTAAATAAAAGGAAAATACATTTTGTTTGTTTTGCAAAGTTCGGTCCCCTCCCTAAGGTAATAAACACTTTTCTCTATTATCACCTTATGCGAGAGTTAGAGTAATATACATAACGAAAGCGCATGGGTATTCCCCATGCGCTTTTATTATTTAGATTTAATTTGCGAAAAGACTTTCTCAGCTGCTTGAATCGTTTTCTCGATATCCTCATCCGTATGTTTGACAGATAAAAACAGACCTTCAAATTGGGAAGGTGGCAAATAAATGCCTTCTTCAATCATTCCTTGGAAATAGTGTGTGAACAATTCTAGATCGGATTGGTTGGCTGTTTCAAAGTTCGTTACAGGTTCGTTTGTAAAGAAGAAACCTACCATAGAACCTGCCCGGTTCACCGTCAATGGAATGTCGTGTTTTTCCGCCGCTTGTTGGTATCCTTCAATCAGGCGATCTACTTTTTTGTTAATGGAAGCATACGCTTCTTCAGTCATCGCAGAGATCGTTTCAAAACCTGCGGTCATTGCGAGAGGGTTTCCAGAAAGCGTACCTGCTTGATAGATATCTCCAACAGGAGCGACCCGTTCCATAATTTCCCGCTTTCCACCATAGGCCCCTACAGGGAGACCGCCTCCGATTACTTTACCAAGGCATGTCATGTCAGGAGTGACATCAAAGTGGCCTTGAGCACTGTAGTAACCTACACGGAATCCAGTCATAACTTCATCAAAGATGAGAACCGTCCCATTGTCTTCCGTCATTGTTCTCAACTCTTGGAGAAACCCTTCGTTTGGTGGAACAACACCCATATTTCCAGAGACTGGTTCAATAATGACAGCGGCTAAATCATCTCCGAACTCTTCGAAAACGTAACGGACGCTTTCTAAGTCATTGTAAGGGACCGTAATCGTATTTTGGGCAATGGATTCCGGCACACCAGGAGAATCCGGCAGTCCAAGAGTGGCTACTCCAGAGCCTGCTTTGATCAACAAGGAATCACCGTGTCCATGATAATTTCCTTCGAACTTCAAGATTTTATCGCGGCCCGTATATCCACGAGCCACACGAAGAGCACTCATCGTCGCTTCTGTACCTGAATTCACCATACGGAGCATTTCAATAGACGGGACCCTTTCTCTCACAAGGGTAGCCAATTCATTCTCCATTTCCGTAGGAGCACCGAAGCTTGTTCCATTTGCAGTCGCTTTGGTTAAGGATTCTGTCACTTTCTCATCGGCGTGTCCTAAAATTAATGGGCCGAAGCTTAAGACATAATCGATATACTCGTTGCCATCGAGATCATAAAGTTTGGAACCGGCACCCTTTTCCATAAAAATCGGGTCCATCTGGACAGATTTAAATGCACGTACAGGGGAGTTCACTCCACCTGGCATTAAATCTACTGCTTTTCTATAGGCTTGTTTTGAACGATCAAATGTTTTCATTATAAGACACCCTTTCTGTCCGCGTTATTGATTTAAATAACGAGCCGCATCTTTAGCGAAGTACGTAATGATGAGGTCGGCGCCAGCTCGTTTCATAGAGGTCAGCTTTTCTAAAACCATCTCTTCTTCATTGACCCAGCCATTTTGCGCAGCTGCTTTGATCATGGAGTATTCCCCACTGACGTTGTATGCGACCAGCGGCAAGTTGTAACGATCTTTCACTTCACGCATGATATCAAGATAAGCCAGAGCCGGTTTAACAATCAAGAAGTCAGCACCTTCCTCTACGTCTGACTCTGCCTCTCTTAATGCTTCCAAGCGGTTCGCTGGATCCATCTGGTAAGCACGGCGGTCACCAAATTGAGGAGAACTGTGAGCCGCATCGCGGAATGGACCATAAAAAGAAGAAGCATATTTGACAGCGTAAGACATAACAGGGATATGGCTGAAGCCTGCTTCATCAAGACCCTGACGGATAGCTGCAACAAAACCATCCATCATATTCGATGGGGCAATAATATCGGCGCCTGCTTCCGCTTGAGTGATGGCCGTTTTCGTAATGTAAGTCAAAGACTCATCATTGGCAATATCCCCATCACGGACAATTCCGCAATGACCGTGGTCTGTATATTGACATAAACATGTATCCGCAATCACGGTTAAGGAAGGAAAGCTTTCTTTAATTTGGCGAATGGCACGTTGAACAATCCCCTGTTCGTGATAGGCTTGACTTCCTACGTCGTCTTTTTCGGCTGGAACACCAAAGACAATGACAGATTTTATATCTAAACCCACCAGCTCGTCCATTTCCTCGTTCAAGTGATCGAGGGAAACTTGATGGACTCCAGGCATCGATGCTACTGGGTTTTTAACGCCTTCTCCTTCTACAACAAAAATCGGGTAGATTAAATCTTCCGTACGAAGATGGGTCTCTCTCACAAGCGCTCTCATGGAATCCGTTCGGCGCAAGCGACGGTGGCGTTTGAACTGCAAATCTTTCATATTTATCTTTTCCCTTCGTTAGAAAAATAGTAAGTCAATTGTTTTAACAGATGGGGGATGGTGTACTGCTCAGGAACATGCACGTTGGTAAACCCCCGTTTTGCTGCTTCTTTCGCTGTCGTCGGACCGATACAGAAACATGGAATCTCTACGCCTTGATCCTGGACCATGGATACAAATGCACGAACAGTTGACGGACTTGTGAAGGTTAATGCATCAATCTTTCGTTCCTGAAGCCACACAAGGAGTTCAGACTTTTTCTCTTCCACTAGTAGCGTATCATATACGGTCATGGAATGAAAAAATACACCCTTGTCATCAAACATGCGGGGAAGAGCGTCTCTTGAACGATTTCCTCTTATGTACAAAATGGGACCAGGCTGAGGCTCTTTAGCAAAAAACTCCTTCCCCATCGAAGACGCATGGTATTTTGAAGGGATGAAATCAGCCTGAAATCCAAAATCATTTAAGCGTTTCTCGGTTTTTGATCCAATGATGGCAAATTGAAGAGATAACGGAATCTCAACCTTGTACTTTTTCAGAAGCTCGAAAAAAAACTTCACACCATTCGCGCTTGTGATAAACACCCAGGAATAGTCGTGAAGTCGTTTCAAAACCTCTTGATGAGATTCCGAATCATTCAATTGGAAGGAGAGAAGGGGAGTATGATACACAACTCCACCTTCTGCTTCAATTCTCTCAATAAATGAGCGTGCTTGGGACTGTCCTCTCGTCACGAGAATTCTCTTCCCCTGCAATGGCTGCATTATTGGTCATACTCCTCTTTAGCACGATCCACAATCTCCTGTGCTCCTTGAGCTTTCAAACGATCGGCTGCTTCTTTCCCGACTTCAATTGGATCTTTACCTGAAACCGTTTCAAGCAAGATGGTCTTTCCATCAGGCGTCCCGACAAGCGCTGTCAAGACGATTTCTTCTCCTTTACGGTAGGCATAACCACCGATCGGAACTTGACAACCTCCATTCAAATCATGAAGGAATTTACGCTCAGCCGTCACCGTCGTTTCGGTGTACTCATGATTCAACTTCTTAAGAAAATCTCGTAATTCTGAGTCATTTTCACGACATTGAATCGCTAGAGCTCCCTGTCCAACCGCAGGGACACAGACATCTGGCTCGAGATATTCGGTTACCACGTCATCATCCCAGCCCATGCGTTTTAAGCCCGCTGCTGCGAGGACAATGGCATCGTAGTCCTCTTCCTTACACTTACGGAGACGTGTATCAATGTTCCCGCGGATCCATTTAATTTCTACATCTGGACGGACGGCCTTGATTTGAGAACCGCGTCTCAAACTGCTTGTTCCAACAATTGCTCCAGCGGGAAGGTCTTTAAGTGCAACGTTTCCATTCGAAACAAAAGCATCGCGGTGATCTTCACGGATCGGAACAGCCGCAACCATCAGACCTTCGGCAACAACGGCCGGCATATCCTTCATACTATGAACAGCCATATCGATTTCTCCATCGTACATTGCCTGTTCAATCTCTTTAATGAAAAGCCCTTTGCCCCCGACTTTGGAAAGGGTGACGTCAAGGATTTCATCCCCTTTTGTTGAAATTCGTTTGATTTCAAACTCATAGGATGGATCGATTTGTTTCAATTGATCGATGACCCATTCTGTTTGTGTGATTGCTAATTTACTTTTGCGTGATCCGATGACGATTTTTCTCAAAACATTTCCTCCTCGATACTAAAAATGAAAGTTAGATAATGAACCAAATAAAAAGAAGTTGATCAATAGAAACAGAAATGCTGCGGCATTAAATATGGCAATCGTCCGTCCTTGATACCCTTTTATAACTCTCAGCGTCAAATATACGATATAGACAACTAATACGAGTAACGACCCAAGTGTCTTAGAGTCATACCAGTAAAAAGCGGCTGTAGAGACATACCCCCAAACGACACCAAGAATGATGGCAATCAACAATAAAGGGACACCCAAGATAATAGACACATAAGAAAAGTGATCCAGCTTCGTTAAGTCACCAAGGCGGAAGAGCTTAGCATCCCATTTCTTTTTCTTCAATAAGCGGTACTGCAATAAATACATAACAGAAAAGATAAAAGATAGGGTAAAGAAACCATAAGAGATGATTGCTAAACTGACATGGATGACAAGCAGTTCATTGACGAGTGCCACTCCACTGTTTTCCAGGACATTTTGGGCCCTCGTGGAAATGTGAATAATCATAATCAAAAACCCGACCACATTGGTGAAGAAAACGAGAAAGTCCACTTTGAAAAGTCTGTTAATGATGAGAGAGAACGTCACTAAAATCCACGAATAAAAATATAATCCATCATAAACCGTCATGATTGGAAAATCATCTTTGACAAAAACCTGCGAGAGTAAAAAGAAGGTTTGTAAAACCCAAACCATACTAAGTAACCAGAAGGCAGTAATATTCGCCTTCCGGTTATTTTGTACAAAGTCGATGAAGTATCCAATGATACTCAATCCATATAGAAAAAGGATAAGTTCGTAAACCCATTTGAATTCAAGCATTTCACTTCCACCTTATGAATGGGCTACAGGGCTGATAATAGAGATGGAATCACTGGCCTCTGTATCGTTCTTCACCTTCGCGCTGTTCTTTTTTTCTTGGTCTTCCGCCTCTTTTTTCACTTGCTCTTCTATACCGAAGATCTGAGTGAATAAACGCAAGGTTTCCTCTGAATCTGGCTGAGCTGCCATTTCCTTCGCTTGAGAGATCGGTTCTTTCAACATTTGATTGATGATACTCTTTGTGTGTTTACTCAATACTTTTCGTTCGCGATCGGTTAGCTCCGGCATCTTTCTTTCAATACTCTTCATCGTTTCCGCCTGGATATTTAAAGCTTTTGAACGAAGAGCTGAAATTACAGGAACCACGCCTATTGTTTGTAGCCACTGCTTAAACTCCACAATCTCCGCTTCAATCATGATTTCAATTTCTTTTGCTGCTTGTTTCCGCAGTGCAAGATTCGCATCTACGATCCCTTGCAAGTCATCAATATCATACAAGAAGACACTTTCCAGAGCTTCCATTGCCGGGTCTAAATCTCGTGGAACAGCAATGTCTACAAAGAAGAGAGGTTTCCCTTTTCGTTTCTTATGAATGGGTTCCATCTTTTCCTTCGTAATCACATAGTCTGTTGCACCCGTTGAGCTGATGACGATATCAGCATCCTCCAACACACCCTCAAGCTCGTCCATCGTGTGCGGATGTCCATTGAATTGATTGGCTACGTTCTGAGCTTTAGCTAACGTCCGGTTGACGACCGAAACTTTCCGGACTCCGGACCCATGAAGGTTCTTGGCAGCTAATTCTCCCATTTTCCCTGCACCCAGGATGACGATATGCTTGTGGACAAGATCACCAAAAATCTTTTTAGCAAGCTCTACCGCCGCGTAGCTTACAGATACAGCGTTTTCACCGATTTCCGTCTCTTTATGACCCTTTTTCGCCATAGTGACTGCTTGACGGAACAACTGATTAAAAATAGTTCCTGTTGTCCCAGCTTCCTGTGCCTGCAGGAAAGACTGCTTCATTTGACCGAGAATTTGAGTTTCTCCAAGAACCATAGAGTCGAGACCTGCCGTTACACGCAACAGGTGCTCAATTGCGCCGTCGGTTTCGTAAATAGAAAGAAAAGGAGAAAACTCTTCTTTGTCGATGTCAAACCAGTCGGATAAAAACTGTTTGATATAATAACGGCCTGTGTGGATTTGATCCACAACCGCATAAATTTCCGTTCGGTTGCATGTAGAAATAATCACATTTTCCAAAACACTCTTTTGTATGTTGAGGTGCTGCATGGCTTCTGTCAGCTCATCCTCAGAAAATGTGAGCTTCTCGCGAATTTCCACAGGGGCTGTTCTGTAATTAAGACCGATAGCTAAAATGTGCATTTCATCTACCCCCATTAAACGTTCAAGACTTATCACATATCCATTAGTATAGCACAAAATCCGGACGATTTTTCGTTAGAAATATGAACAGATTTTGAATCCCTTATGATAGGATGAAATTAGATGATATAGAAAATAATAACGATTTTTTTAGAAGAACTTTAAATTATAATCCGATTGTAATATACCAAAACCTACGCATAATCGCAAGGATCCGACATTTTTGTACAATAGAAAAGGATGTGATCATGCTGAACAAGCAAAATTCCCTTATCGGACTGTTATTCATCGGGCTGGGCGTTTACTATTTCCTTCGTCATCTCAATATTCCCGAACTGAGCCCATTTTACTCATGGCCTACTTTAGTCATATTCATAGGCCTTGCCTTTCTATTACATAGCTATTGGACAAAAGATCATTCATCCTTGTTCACCGGTGTGATTTTAACTGGGTTTGGTTTACATTTCATAGCCGTAGACTATGTGCCTTTCTGGCGCGATCACTGGGGCATGTACCTTATTATTGTAGGCGTAGCTTTTCTATTGCATTATAGAAAAACGAAAAATGGGTTGATTCCTGCACTTCTATTTCTTGGAATCGGTTTATTTGCCATTTTCGCCCCTACAAGCCCTGCTTGGTTCCAATGGATTCAAGGCCTTTTTCAGTTGATCGAACGTTTCTGGCCAGTGGCTCTGATCGCTTTTGGCTTTTATTTGCTAAAGAAGAAATAACCAATCCTCCACTAAAGCTCCCTATTCTTGAAGACTCAGTTTCGAGATGTTTCCGGGGTTCGTCGCCTGGTTGAGCGTTAGGGGTGGCTGGGAAGCAACTCGCTTTCCTGTGGGGGAGCGCCGAGCTTCCTCGGACTAAGTTCTGCGGGATCTCGCCTATCTCCTTTCTCCCACGGGAGTCTCGCAGCTTCCCAACCACCCCATTCGATATAGTGGAGAAACGAACCCCTTCGCACAGTAGAACAGTCTTCCACTGTCCATGTGGTGTACGCAGGAATCTCTCTATATCAAGCATTAGGAATCCAATTCATGACACGTGTGCTAAAAACTACTCATCTCCATCAGTTGAAAATGAGTTGATTCCAGAAGTGATTTCGAGACACTCACATGGCAAAGGGGCGGTGGGGAATGGCGAGACTCCTGCGGGAAAAAAGTGTATGGTAAGACCCCACAGGACGAAGTCCGAGGAGGCTCACCACGCTCCCGCGGAAAGCGACTCATTTCCCGCAGCCCCAACCCTCATAACAAAAGTCTCGAAATCGAGTCTTCAACAATCCTACCCTTTTCTTTAACAACTGTCTTTCAAAGGAAAAGAGACAAAACCCCAGAGGTGGCCTCTGGGGTTTTGTCTCTTATAAAATGGAGCTTAGGAACGCTTGGGTACGTTCTTCTTGTGGGTTTTCGAATAGATCTTTCGGAGCTCCTGACTCTACGATTTTTCCGTCATGCATGTAAACAACACGGTCGGCGACTTCTCTTGCGAATCCCATTTCGTGCGTGACGACGACCATCGTCATTCCTTCTTTCGCAAGGTCTTTCATTGTCGCAAGAACTTCACCGACAAGTTCAGGGTCGAGCGCTGATGTCGGCTCATCGAAGAGCATGATTTCTGGTTTCATCGCAAGAGCTCTAGCGATCGCAACCCTCTGTTTCTGTCCACCGGAGAGTCTTGAAGGGTAATCATTGGCTTTATCACCAAGTCCAACTTTTTCTAAGAGCTCCTGTCCTTCTTTTTTCGCCTGGCTTTTAGATATTCCTTTGACTTGGATAGGCGCTTCCATCACGTTGCCTAATACCGTCATGTGGGGGAAAAGATTAAAATGCTGGAAGACCATCCCCACTTGTTGTCTTACTTTGTTCAAATTGTCTTTTTTAGGATCAATTTGTTTCCCTTTAATAAAGAGTTCCCCGCTATTTTTCATTTCTAAAAAATTCAAACAGCGCAGCATTGTACTTTTACCGGACCCGCTGGCCCCGATAAGTACGACCACTTCACTTTCTTCTACATGGAAATCAATATCCTTCAGTACATGGAGTTCTCTAAACGATTTATTCAATTTATTAACTCGAATCATTTGCTCTGACAATTGTGTTTCCTCCTCTGTTAGTCACTCACAGCCATTTTCTTCTCAATCGCACTGACAACGAGCGTCAGAAGGAATACGAGAATCAAATACCATACGGCACTTACGAGCAACCAGGTCATATAGTCGAATGTGTTGGCCCCTTGGGTGGTGGCTACAGCAAATATCTCAGATACACCGATAAATGCGGCCAACGATGAATCCTTCAAACCAATGATAAACTGATTCCCGAGCGGAGGCAACGCACGTCTAAAAGCCTGAGGTAAGATGATACGACGCATCGTCAAGGTACCGCTCATTCCAAGTGATCGACCAGCTTCAGACTGGCCTTTTCCGATCGATTGGATAGATCCACGGAAAATCTCTGCAATATAGGCACCATTGTGGAACGCAAGTCCAAGAGCTACGGACCAGAATCCACTGATCATCCACACTTCTGTCAATCCATAATAGAACACGAAGATTTGTACAATCAAAGGGGTTCCCCTCACAACATAAATGTATATATTCGCAAGCCATTCCAATGGTTTGATTTTGGATATCTTCATAAAAGCAAACATTAACCCGATGACAATGGCTATTAAAATAGAGACCGCTGTAAGGGCCAGGGTCATTTGAGCGGCTTCGAAAAACATGCCCCGACTATCTATAAGTGCTGTCCAAAAGTTTGCGGAATACAAATACAATTCACTTCAACTCCTCTATAATGTCAAAAAGAGTACGCTCATTGCGCACTCTTCTTAACTTCGGTCTACAACTGAAAAACGAGCGTTTACTCTGGCAGAGTCGTAATGTCTTCACCAAAGTATTCTTTACTGATTTCAGCAAGGGTTCCATCTTCACGAAGTGTTTCTAGAGCTGCATTGATTTCTTCAAGTAGGGCTTCGTTTTCTTTTGCCACAGCAACCGCCTGTTCACTACGCTCAATCATTTCTTTCGCTTCAATTTCAAGCCCTTCACCAGAAGCTTCCTTACCAGTCAAGAAATCTGTGATTACAGCGTCATGACGGCCTTTTGCCAGTGATTGTAAAGCAACAACATCACTATCATATGTCTTGATATTCTCTGTCACTTCTTCTGCATACGTGCTGTATGTCGAACCTTTAGAAATGGCAATCTCCATTCCTTCCAAATCTTCTAACGTTTCAACATCACTATCTGGACGCGTGAAAATTTGCGCGCCTGAATAATAGTAAGGAGTAGAGAAATCAACTTCCTGTTGTCTTTCTTCTGTAATGGTGTGACTTGCTACTGCCGCGTCAAAACGGCCTGTTTTCACACCTTCTACGATACTTGCGAATTTCTGTTTTTGAGGATTTGGCTCCAAGCCCAACTCCTCCGCAATGGCATTCGCAACATCAATATCAAAACCTGTCATTTCCCCGCTTGCATCTGTCATACTGAATGGTCGGAATTCACCAGAAGCAGCAAACGTGAACTGTCCATCCTCTACGAGATCATAGGCTGTTTCTTCTGAGGAATCACCGGAATCCGTTTCATTTGAATCCCCTGAAGTTTCTCCTTCATCTTCACTTCCGCCGCAGGCAGCAAGAGCAAAGATCATGAAAATGCTTAGGGCGATCATAAGTAAATATTTTCTCATAACCAAAATTCTCCCCTTCATCAATTTGTCATTTTTCTGTAATAATAGCGACACTTTAAATTATATCCATTTATCAAACAATTCCCAAAATTAAACGTAGTCCAAAAAATACTAAATTATACGGATGATGAGCCTGACCTACTCCATGCCGTACTTTTCTTATAAATGCATGAATTTTCTCACATATGGTAGATATTTGCATGAATATACATGAAACAATAACAAAAAAACCACTCCTCTAGTCAGAGAAGTGGTTTTCAATCATTTTAAGTTCAAGTGAGACAGCATGGTCGTCCATGCCACATCCTTGCCTTCACCCGTTTCGGATGAAAAAGGAATCAATTCATCTTCCTCATCCATTCCCAAAACCTCATGAATCATTTTCAGTTGTTTCGTGCGTTGCCCCTTTTTAATTTTATCAAGCTTTGTCGCAATCACCATGACGGGCAGCTCAAAATGTTTTAAATAGTCGTACATCAACTGATCATCTTCTGTTGGTTTATGACGGATGTCGATAATCAACGCTGTCGCTCTCAACTGTTCACGCTCAGCAAAATATTCTTCCATCATTTCTCCCCACTTCGCTCGTTCCTTTTTAGAAACTTTCGCATACCCATATCCAGGTACATCGACGAAGTGAAACTTTTCATTAATGATGTAGAAGTTCAAAGTTTGAGTTTTACCAGGCTTTGATGAAGTCCGCGCTAGATTTTTACGTTGAATCATACGGTTGATAAATGATGATTTACCAACATTCGATCTTCCTGCCAGTGCAATTTCAGGAATCGGTGCTTTTGGGTACTGCTTTTTGCTCGCCGCACTGATGACGATGTCTGCCGAGTTAACTTTCATGTACTGCCTCCGTTAATGCTTGTTCTAATACCTCATCCAAATGCTTTACAGGAACAAAAGTCAAACCTTCCTTGATGCTGTCCGGGATATCTTCCAAATCTTTCTCATTCTGATCTGGGATGATGATTTTTGTTAATCCTGCACGATGGGCACTTAATGATTTCTCCTTCAAACCACCAATAGGCAACACGCGGCCTCTTAAAGTGATTTCACCTGTCATGCCCACTTCTTTCCGGACGGGGCGACCTGTTAATGCCGATACGAGGGCAGTAGCCATCGTGATTCCGGCTGAAGGGCCATCCTTTGGTGTTGCGCCTTCCGGTACGTGAATATGGATGTCGTTCTTTTCCACAAACTCAGGGTCGATGTTCAATTCGTTCGCTCTTGAACGAATATAACTGAAAGCCGCTTGTGCAGATTCTTTCATCACATCTCCTAATTTCCCTGTCAATGTGAGGTTTCCTTTTCCAGGGTATATGGAAACTTCAATGGATAATGTGTCTCCACCTGCTGTCGTATAAGCAAGACCGGTAGCTGCTCCTATCTGATCTTCCAATTCAGCACGTCCATAACGGAATTTCGGACGTCCGAGAAGCTCTTCCAGTTGCTTTTCCGTCACAACTACACGCTGTTTTTCACCAGCAACGATAATCTTGGCTGCTTTTCTGCAAAGGCTCGCCAATTCACGCTCCAACCCACGGACACCGGCTTCTCTTGTGTAGCGGCGGATCAATTTCAAGAGCGCATCGTCACGTAATTGCAACTGGCCTTTCTTCAAACCATTCTCCTTGACTTGCTTCGGAAGCAGGTGCTCTTTAGCAATATGAACCTTCTCCACTTCCGTATATCCAGCAATGGTGATAATCTCCATTCGGTCACGTAATGGTCCAGGAATGTTGGAAATATTATTAGCTGTAGCCACAAACATGACCTTTGATAGATCATAGTTTTCTTCAATGAAGTGATCGCTGAATGTTCCGTTTTGCTCTGGGTCAAGGACTTCCAACATGGCTGAGGATGGGTCTCCTCTGAAGTCACTTGCCATTTTATCAATTTCGTCAAGTAAAAATACAGGGTTCACTGTCTCTGCACGTTTCATTCCCTGAATGATACGTCCAGGCATAGCTCCAATATAAGTTCTACGGTGGCCACGGATTTCCGCTTCATCACGAATTCCGCCTAAAGAGATTCTTACAAATTTCCGATTAATGGAACGAGCGATGGACTTAGCAAGGGAAGTTTTCCCCACACCTGGTGGCCCCGCCAGACACAAGATCGGTCCTTTGATGGTTTGAGTCAGCTTTTGAACCGCTAAGTATTCGAGGACACGCTCTTTGACCTTTTCCAAGCCATAATGGTCTTCGTCCAAGATCTTCTCAGCACGGTTCACATCCAGGTTATCTTCCGTCTCGTTCGACCATGGCAAGGCGACAAGCCATTCAATGTAGTTACGGATGACTGAACTTTCCGCTGAACTTTGTGGAACTTTTTCATATCTACCAAGCTCTTTATAAGCGATTTCTTCCACACGTTCAGGCATATTGGCCTGCTCTATTTTTTCTTTAAGCTGAGCCACCTCACCTGATTTCCCATCTTTATCACCAAGTTCGTTTTGGATCGCTTTCATCTGTTCACGCAAATAATATTCCTTTTGCGTTTTTTCCATTGATTTTTTAACCCTTTTGCCGATCTTTTGCTCGATTTGCAAAACTTCGCGTTCATTCCCAATCATGTCGACAAGCTTTTGAAGACGCTCTTTCACATTCTCTGTTTCCAGAATGGTCTGCTTTTCCTTAAGTTTCACAGGTAAATGGGAAGCGATCATGTCGGCCATATGACTCGGTTCATCGATGTCTGACACGGTATTAAAGGTTTCCTGACTCACTTTTTTAGATACTTTCACGAATTTCTCAAATTGGTCCATAAGGGTTCGCATAAGAGCTTCTTCCTCATTCTCTCCTACATGCTCATCCTCAATTTTTGAGATATTCGCGTGATAAAAGTCATCATCATCGACTAATTGTTCAACACGAGCTCTATATAAACCTTCTACAAGGACTCGATTGGTGCCATTAGGCAATTTAACCATTTGTTTTACTCTGGCAATCGTTCCGATCTCATATAGGTCATCTTTCGAGGGTTCATCAATATTCACTTCTTTTTGTGACACGAGTAAAATTTCATTGTCATCCATCATGGATTGCTCCAACGCTTGTACCGACTTTTCACGGCCCACATCTAGGTGAAGGACCATGGAAGGATACACAAGCAATCCTCTGAGAGGAAGTAGAGGTATCTTCTTTCTCTGTTTGTCCGTCATATCTTGCACCTCCGATTATTGCAACTACGTATTTTTATCATATATAAATGTACTTGGAAAGTAAACGAAACGGCACCAAATGATTCCAACACCGAAATCCCCTAACCGACTACTGTCAAGGGGCTCACTCCTCTAATACTTTATTATGAACAGAAACCAGTCTTTCATGCTTATGTAGCCATCTGTCACTTTTATAAAACAGAAGCCGTGCTACAGCATTTTCGTAGCACGGCTTCTTGGATTTTATCCCTTAAGGTTTACGCACTCTCTTTAGGAGATTGTTTATTATCATCTTCAACAGTGCCATCTGTCAAGACCAGCTTAGGACGTCCATTTTTAGCAGTGACTGTCTCTTTCGTAATGATACATTTCTCAATGTCATCACGTGAAGGAAGTTCATACATGACATCAAGCATGATTCCTTCAATAATAGAGCGCAATCCACGAGCCCCTGTCTTACGTTCTATAGCTAGACGTGCAATTTCACGAAGCGCATCTTCTTCCATTTCCAATTCGACGTGGTCGATCTGGAAAAGCTTTTGATATTGCTTTACAAGAGCATTCTTCGGTTTTGTAAGAATTTCTACAAGCGCATCTTCATCAAGCTGCTCGAGGCTGCCGATGACCGGAAGACGACCGATGAATTCTGGAATTAAACCATAGCTCAACAAATCTTCTGGAAGAACTTTTGTGAGCAATTCTTTTTTCTCTGCTTCATCCGCTGCTTGTTCAGAACCAAAGCCGATTACTTTTCGTCCTAGACGACGTTTAATGATTTGATCAATTCCGTCAAAAGCTCCTCCAACGATGAACAACACATTGGTTGTATCGATTTGGATGAACTCTTGATGAGGATGTTTACGTCCACCTTGTGGCGGTACACTCGCTTGAGTTCCCTCAAGGATTTTCAGAAGCGCCTGCTGCACTCCCTCACCGGATACATCTCGTGTGATGGACGGGTTCTCTGATTTACGAGCAACTTTATCGATTTCATCGATATAAATGATTCCTTTTTCCGCTTTCTCAACATCATAGTCTGCTGCTTGAATCAACTTCAACAGAATGTTCTCAACGTCTTCACCGACGTAACCGGCTTCTGTTAAGGAAGTAGCATCAGCAATGGCAAATGGTACATTTAGAATACGTGCCAATGTTTGAGCGAGTAATGTTTTACCGCTACCTGTAGGTCCAAGCATGAGGATGTTACTTTTCGCAAGTTCTACATCATCATTTTTCACACCTGCATTGATACGTTTGTAGTGGTTATAAACTGCTACAGACAGGTTCTTTTTGGCTTGATCCTGGCCGATGACATAATCACTAAGAATTTCGCGGATTTCTTGAGGTTTCGGTACCTCTTTGAATTCCACTTCTTCTTCATTACCCAGCTCTTCTTCAACGATTTCCGTACAAAGTTCAATACATTCATCACATATATATACGCCAGGTCCTGCTACGAGCTTACGGACTTGTTCCTGACTTTTACCGCAGAAAGAACATTTCAACTGTCCTTTTTCATCGTTAAATTTAAACATTCGTTTCACCCCTTATTATAATCACGCAATCATTGCGACTGAAGTTTCATGATACGACGTTTACGTTTCCACTTCACTTCTTTTGCCCATCATATCAAATTAACTTCAAACAAAAAAGCAATACCTTTTCAGAGGTGTGCCCAACATTTCTTGCACCATCCTCATTATGTAATTCAACTGTAGATAAGTCAAACGATGGAGCACCAGTATTATTGTATGTAAACAGCTGGAGAAGTATCAACTATCTTCCCCATTAATCTCTACCTCTATACTCTATACTATAGAAATATATGAGAAGACAAGGTACGATCAGCACCTTGTCTTCTTAGTTTATTATTCAGCTTTAGAATTTGCAACTAGAACGTCAATCGCTTTGCGGACTTTAAGATCTTCTTTGATCATGTCTGTATTCCCGCCAAGCATTTGCGTCAATTGGGCAACGTCTGTTTGATACATGGAAGCCATGTTCTCAAGTTCAGCATTCACATCTTCTTCAGAAGCTTCGACATTTTCTGCCTCTGCGATTGCTTCAAGAGTCAAGTTCGTTTTCACACGCTTCGCTGCATCTTCTTTCATCTGCTCACGAAGGGCGTCTTCGTCTTGACCAGTGAACTGGAAGTACATGTCTTTTGTCATGCCTTGCATTTGGAGACGTTGTTCGAATTCCTGAACCATGCGGTCAAGCTCTGTATCCACCATAGCATCAGGAATTTCAACCTCTGCATTTTCAGAAGCTTTTGTTACAAGCGTGTCACGCTTGCTGTTTTCAGCATCTGTCTTCTTCTGCTCTTCCAAACGCTCACGAGTTTTCGTCTTCAGCTCTTCAAGAGACTCGACATCTTCGTCGACATCTTTCGCGAACTCATCATCAAGCTCAGGAAGTTCTTTTCCTTTTACTTCATGAAGTTTGACTTTGAATGTTGCAGATTTACCAGCTAGATCTTCTGCGTGGTATTCTTCAGGGAAAGTCACTTCAACGTCCGTTTCTTCTCCTGCTTTCTTACCAACTAGCTGTTCTTCGAAACCTGGGATGAAGGAGCCAGAACCAACTTCTAGGGAGTAGTTATCTGCCTGTCCACCTTCGAATGCTTCTCCATCAACGAAACCTTCGAAATCCATAACAACTGTGTCGCCATTTTCAACAGCTGCATCTTCTTTAACGACTAGCTCTGCTTGACGTTCTTGCATTTGCTTCAGTTCGTTTTCAACATCTTCATCTGATACTTCAGTATCTTGCTCTTCTACGACAAGTCCTTTGTAATCGCCAAGCTTAACTTCAGGCTTCACAGTAACTTCTGCTGTGAATACAAGGTCTTGACCTTTTTCGATTTGTTTCACGTCTACTTCTGGACGATCGACAGGTTCGATTCCTGTTTCTTCAACAGCTTCTGTGTAAGCTTGTGGAAGTACAATATCAAGAGCATCCTGATAAAGAGACTCCACTCCGAAGCGCTGTTCGAAAAGTTTACGAGGTACTTTACCTTTACGGAAACCAGGTACTTGTACCTGTTGAACTACTTTTTTGAAGGCTTGGTCAAGTGCTTTATCGAACTCACTTGCAGGTACTTCTACTGTCAAAGTCCCCTGATTGCCTTCTTGCTTTTCCCATTTTGCTGACATAAAAAATTCCCTCCAACATCTATTCATTCATTTTCGTCCGAAGACGATGACTGATGATTCTATGACTCTTTTTACATACGAATCTCGTTTGCAACCACTACATTATAACATAATCCTACAGCCTTTCAAGACGTGACCTTTTCATTTATTCCCCTACGATCAATACGTAATGCTGTTCACATAGTTCGATTTCAGATTTGTATTTCTCCACGTCTTCCACTTCTTCATTTGTCGACATTGGAAGCTGTAAATATTCATGCCCTAATTGTTTAAGGGCTTCGACAAGAATCGGGACTTCCTTTTCATCGGGAAATATTGGATAACGCACATAGCAATAATGATATAAAAGACGATTGATCATTTCATACATCGTCGGGTTGTTTTGTTCAATTTGACCGAGTCTCATTTGAATTTGTTTAATGATGTAATCGGAATGAAGCTGTGTTAATTCCGAAGGGACGACGGTAGATGTTTGACCAAATTTCTTGATAGTCAACTTCTCCGTCCACCCTCCATCCCGGAACCACTCTAAAATGGATGATTTAATGATTGGGTGAACCTTTTCGTTCATTAACACACCTTGAAAGTCATCCGCAAAAGGGTCAGGAGATTGTTTTTTCAGTTGGTCAACCGCTTGCCATTGCTTATGTATATCATCTGAATCTAATGCATGCTTAAATTCATCAAAATACTTTGTACCTTCCTCTTTATGACGATCCACCAGAAGTTTGCGGCTTACTTCAAACATCTGCCAGAGTTGAGTACGACTTTGATGAGGAATTTCCTCTGATTCGAACACTTCTTCCAGAAGATTGATGATTTCTTCATATTGATTACTCTGAAATAAAATCGTGATATAGATATGTAAATAGTGGTAGTACTGTTCGAAATCTTCCTTCATTTGTTTTTGACATAATTCTTCCGCTTCGTCGAACAATCCAAGTTCAATCCAACTCATCAAAAGTCCTGTGATGACATCCGCATTTGCAACGCCATACTCTACAAGGGGCTCCAAAGCTTCTGAAGCATCTTTATATCTCTTTTCCTTCAATGCCTCCAGCCCTACTCGTTCCAGAGTGGTTTTCCACTTTGGGAACATCACTAAGTTCCCGTTTTTATTTTCCATAAGACACCCTTCCCTAGAGTTTATACTTCCCTCATTTTAACCTTGTTGGATATTTTTCAAACCTCTATTCATTCAGCTTATTAGGATATACTAAAGTATATTCACAACAAACACAAAGAAAACACTTTTACATTTGTTATTGTAGGTGGATCCGTCGTCATTCGTTATGTACAGACATAGATGGACACTTCCTTTAATTTTTCGTAGACTATATCTCAATATAATATCCTTATTTGTTTCATCTTAACAAAAAACAGGACTTTATACTCATGATGATTTCGGATTTTTTGCTAAAATTAGTGAATGTGAATAAAATTTCACCGAATTATAAAATTTAAGGGGATGTATCGTTTTGTCATTGCTCGATGATCAAACATTGCTGGAAACGTACATAGAGTCCGTGAAACTTCAATTAGATGATGAATTCGTCCACTTACTGACGAAAGAAATTGATAAGCGTTCTATGGAATTGCCAAAAGAGAATCTCCAACTTACATGAATCGACATCGGACGTTCGCCGGAAACGGGAACGTTATTATAGAGGAATATAGAAAGGGTGTGCTGAGAGAGCACACCCTTTCTTTTATTGATTAGAGGTTGAGTTGCTCTGGCGTTGCCCAGACATTTTTGCAATGCTTGGGATGACGTTTTGCAACTGACCTGCCTGACCAGTCATCATGCTGTAGGTGGCAGCACCGATTCCGATAGAAGCGACAACCGGCAACCACTGAACATTCTTCTTCTCCATCCTGATCACACTCCTCAAATCACTTGGCCTAAGAGCCATTCCTATTGTGTGCTTGAGAAGGACCACGTATGTGAGTTAAAACCATCTTCTCTATCCTTTATTTACCTTTAAGGAATAAAAAGAGTAAGAATAGGGGCCAAAGAATGATCCAACCTAATAACACGAACATATATATGGATTGCTCTTCTCTACTCTGGTCTACAGGTTCTTTTTGGTGAAAGCAAAAAAACACACCAATCAGGATATATGGGAAAGCAATCAAACGAATCACTCCTTCTACACCATAGCGTATGAAAAATACGCGATATGTGCCTCATGTTGAGCACACCTTTTGTTTGTAAACATGATAAAATGTTTGTAGAGGTGATTGGATATATGGAACGATTCATCCTGTTTGACGGGGCTTGTCATTTTTGCAATCAAAGCGTGCAGTTTATTATTAAAAGAGATCCTGAAGGACGTTTCAAATTCGCATCTCAACAAAGCGAAGTTGGACAATCCATCATGAAGCAATTTAAAATTCCTCAGGAAGTGGACAGTATAGTCCTTATTGAAGGTTCTAAGTCTTATCTTCGTTCGTCGGCTGCGTTGAGAGTGTGTAAAAACTTGGTAGGTTTTTGGAAAATCGGCTATGTCATGATTATTGTTCCTAGCCAGATAAGGGATTGGGCTTACAACCTCTTATCTAATAATCGATACAAATGGTTTGGTAAAAAGGAAGCCTGTCAATTGCCTTCACCGGAGGTAAAAAAACGCTTCTTATAAATTTCTTGCCACAAAAAAGAAGCGTCCTAATTTAGGACGCTTCTTTCTTTGCGTAAAACACGATAACTATAAACACTTTCACTGAGCTGATTTATACAAAGGTAAATTTATCAATTTAACCCTTCCACCTTATAATTGATGTCCTGTTCTTCAGAAAGATTTTTGTAACCATCGATTCCTGTTGAATGCATGACTCTTGTTAAGCAAAAAAAACTGCTTCCTTTGCTTTAGCAAAGGAAGCAGTTTTCTCATTTAGCGTCCCAGGAGAGATTCGAACTCCCGACCCACAGCTTAGAAGGCTGTTGCTCTATCCAGCTGAGCTACTGGGACATGGAATAAATATGTAGTTGAATATGCAAACTTTTATCGGCTGTCGTCCCGATTTCTTGGGTATATTCAAGATGCTTTGAAATCGGTACGTTGTAGCATTGCTTGGAAGCATATTCGATCATGCTCTATACAGCTGAGCTACTGGGACATACTTATTGAAATGTGAAAAATATGTAATGGAGCGGGTGAAGGGAATCGAACCCTCGTCATCAGCTTGGAAGGCTGAGGTTTTACCATTAAACTACACCCGCGTAGTTAAAAGTGAGCTTGTAAGAAAACAAGTTTTTGTTGATGTCTTGTGAAGCGGACAAGAATTATTATATTAAGAATACGAGGAAATGTCAACAGGTTGCAGCAAAGAAATTAATTCTTCGCTGCAAGGGCTGTTGTCATGTGCAAGTCAGGCATAGGATCGCCGTTCACCTGATAAAATTGCAAGTGTATGTCCCTGATATCTTCCCATTCCATGATCGCATACGTCGGTTCTTCTCGATCTCTCGGGAGCCTTGCGCTTCCTGGATTAATGAAAAGCATGTCTCCGACTTTTTCCGCTCCTGCTAAATGAGAATGGCCGAAGCAGGCGACTTGGGCACCTACTTCTTCTGCCCGATAAGAGAGGGGCATTAACGTTGACTTGATCTGATGCAGATGTCCATGAACCACCAAAAATGTCACGTCCCCTACTTGAAGGGTTTGTTCTTCTTCCATTTCTGGTTCAAAATCACAGTTCCCTTTTGCATAAGTGAAGCCTTCGAGTTCTTCGCTATCATAAGCGAGTTCAGAATCTCCGCAATGAATCATGGCATCGACATCCTGGTGTCTTGCTTTGATTTCCATCACTTCGTTTTTTAAACCGTGTGTATCACTCACAATTAAAACTTTTGGCATACGACTCACCTCGATTAGCTTTGAGTTTCAACCACTCTTCAATTTGTTGTATGGCGTGATGCCGGTGGCTGATTGCGTTCTTCTCTTCAGAGGAGTGTTCAGCCATCGTACGGGAAGACCCTTCCGGTATGAATACAGGATCATAACCGAAACCATTTGTACCTTGAGGTTCGATAGCAATGGTGCCTTCACACGTTCCTCTTCTAACAAATGTACTTTCTCCAGGCCTCGCAACCGCTACGGCACACACAAATCTTGCTGTTCGTTTTTCTTCGGGTACATCATAGAGTTCTTTTAAAAGTTTTTCTGTATTTTTCCCGTCATCTTTTTCTATTCCTGCATAGCGGGCGGAATAAACACCCGGCTCCCCATTCAATACGTCAACTTCCAAACCTGAATCGTCTGCCACAACAGGAACTCCAAAATGCTCCGCCATAGCTTCCGCTTTAATGACCGCATTCTCTTCAAATGTCGATCCTGTTTCTTCTATGTCTATGGAACGATCAATATCTAACAAGGATTTCACATAAATATCGTACTT
Organism: Halobacillus litoralis; assembly: GCF_009856415.1. Classification (GTDB taxonomy): domain Bacteria; phylum Bacillota; class Bacilli; order Bacillales; family Halobacillaceae; genus Halobacillus; species Halobacillus litoralis_C. The sequence goes on from NZ_WMEZ01000004.1 coordinate 69,540, forward strand.
GGAAAACATCTGGCGGAACTCATCCACTTTACCTGGGTTCTTCGTCGCCACTATTAGTTCCTTCATTTTACTTAGCGGCCTCCGCTTTTGTACGAATGACGTCTGACCATTCTCCGATGGCTTCTTCCTGGAGTTTAATTAAATCTGAAACGCCTTCCTCAGCTAGGGACAACATCTTTTGCAGCTGCTCCATGGAGAATGTAGCTTCTTCACCAGTTCCCTGTAATTCAACAAATTCACCTTTTCCGGTCATGATGACGTTCATATCCACCTGTGCTTTGCTGTCTTCTTCATAACAAAGGTCCAGGACCTCATTCCCATCAGGCAAAACACCTACAGAGATAGCAGTCAAGAAATCTGTAATCGGCAACTCTTTAATTGTTTTTTTATTCACTAATTTGCCTAAGGCAATGACGACGGCAACAAATGCTCCAGTAATGGAAGCTGTGCGTGTTCCTCCGTCAGCCTGGATGACATCACAATCGACCCAAATGGTACGCTCGCCAATTTTATCTAGATCTACAACGGCCCTGAGGGAACGTCCGATTAAACGTTGGATTTCCATCGTGCGCCCAGAAACTTTCCCTTTTGAAGACTCACGGATATTTCTTTGTTCAGTGGCACGAGGCAGCATTGCATATTCAGCTGTAATCCAGCCTTTTCCTTGTCCACGTAAAAAAGGAGGTACCCGATCCTCTACGCTGGCATTACAAATGACTTTTGTATCTCCAAAACTGATCAGCACAGACCCTTCTGGATGCTTCACATAATCCGTTTCAATTGTAACTTTTCTTAGTTCGTTGACTTCCCGATGATCATTTCTCATCAGTAACGACCTCCTTTTACCTACACCATTATCCTTGCCCATCTTAACACAAATTACATGCGTGAGGTAGTTAAAGCTCAAATGGAAAAGCGCCTCAAAAGCTTTCCACTTTTGAAGCGCTCTTTGCACAGTTTTGAAACTACATGGCTTCAGCTCCATTGATATCCTGTCGTGACACAGGCTCAGCCAATGGCTCTCCGGCCTCATTGAACACTTGTTCCGTTCCATCTACATGAACTTCGACTGATTCAACATCCGCTTGATCGGTAAGACTCATGACGAGACTCGCTAACGCCGCATCCGATAAGGACGGTTGCTCGTCCACACTCGTCAGGATGTTTTCATTGAAGGAGACGGTCAGAACACCATTTTCGAGCTTAGAGTTGACCAATTGTGCCCCTTCATTGAATGGGTTCATCAGGGCACTTCCGAGTTCAGGGCCTTCTAATAACGCCTGGACCATTGCGGTATATTCGTCACTTCCTTTTGCTACACGAGTGGTCACTGGAACTTGATAGACCTGTTCTCCATTTTGCGCCGGGAAATAAACCGTGACCGCTTCACTGTTCATAATGTCGGTGTTGTTCCCGACACTGTGGTTGATCCCGTCAGCACGGGAGACCCCTTTAGAAATCGGGGTCCCGTCGACAGGCATCACTTGCTGTTCGTGACCGTTGATCCAAAGCTTAATTCGTTTCACATTTTCGAACTGAGTCAGTGTATAGGTCATAGCTTGTAAAATCTTCTCTTCATCTTCAGCCGCATAATTTTTGAATTCTTCCGATACATCTACAACAAGCGTTCCATCCTCTTTGGCGTTCACCCCAAGTATTTCTGTTCCAGCAGGAAGAACCGCTTCAAAACCATTTGGCAGTAAGTTGGTCACAGGACCATCTTTCACCATATACTCAAGCGCTTGTGTCGCTACCTCTTCTGAGGCTGGCAGGTCAAGAGTCTGCGGGGCAACCATGCCGTTCGCGTCCATTAAATACACCTCACGAGCGACTGTGGCTGAAGAAGCATCACTTTCTGTTCCTTCTGTTCCTTCTGTTCCTTCTGTCCCTTCCGCTCCTTCTCCATCTTCCCCTTCTGTATTTTCACCTTCTCCTTCAGGTTGAGGTTCATCACTACTCGGATCTGGCGTTGTTGTAACCGCCTCTTCAGGTGTATCCATTTTCTCTAATGATTGCTCTCCTTCAAAAAGGCAGCCTGAAAGTAACCCTGCACTCAACAGCAGTAAAACTGCGAGTATGAAGGGTTTGTAGCCGTAATTCTTCATAGTTTTCCCTCCTGAGATAGATTGTACTACCATATATACGAGCCCCTGGAAGGATTAGACCAGAGAATTTCATGAATGAAAATAAGACGGATATGGAAAAGAATGAACATCTCCGACTATATCTCTCACTTTTCACATCCGTGCCAGGCACTCCGAATGGTATATTGGTGCCTGGCACCCTGGCTCTAAATGCAGTGCCTGGCACCAAAACACTCTGTAAGGTGCCAGGCTTTGTGCTCACTATTTCACATCCCTCTCAACAAAAAAAGCTCTGCTTTAGTAAGCAGAGCTTGGAACATGTTCAATTTGAACGGATTTAAGAATTCGTACAGGTTCCTCAAACCAGCTGTTTGCGACTAAGCGGAACTTTTCGATATCTCCTGTCGTATAGAACTCATGAACAGGAGAGGCGTTCCCTTTTTCTAAAAGCTTATGGTAAGCAAGGATCAAACTAGCTTCCCTTGCTGTTTCTTCACCTGAACTGATGACTTGGATATGACTCCCCATTTCATTTTGAACGAGATCCTTGATTAATGGATAGTGGGTACAACCTAAAATAAGGGTGTCGATGTGATTCATTTCTTTCAGAGGCTGCAAGGTGTTGGAAACGATTCCTTCTGCTTTTGGGCCGGACAGAATTCCATCTTCAACCATTGGCACAAAAGGAGGGCAGGCAAGGCTATTGACTCGGATATTTTGATCAATGGCTACGAGTGCATTCGGGTAGGCTTTACTTTCAATTGTTCCTTCCGTCCCGATGACACCAATTCGTTTATTGCGACTGAACTTAATCGCTGCACGCGCACCAGGTTCAATGACACCGATCACAGGGATATTCAATGTTTCCTGAAGTTCTGTAAGCGTATAAGCCGTGGCTGTATTACAGGCAATCACCAACATTTTAATGTTTTTCTCTAATAAGAAATTAACCATTTGCCATGTGAATGCTCGAACTTCCTCCTCTGATCGAGGACCGTACGGACACCTTTTTGTATCGCCTAAATAGAGAAAAGTCTCTTTGGGTAATTGGCGCATCAACTCTCTTGCCACCGTCAAACCGCCCACGCCTGAATCTATAACTCCTATCGGTTGTTTCAATTCGCATCCCTCTTTTATATCTTAGTTGTCTGTTTCCTTGTCTGTCTCTTTCATGTTTTCATGGAGAACGTGGAGTAAGCGATTGAGTGTTTCTACGTCCTCTTCTGGTACGCCCTTCAAGACTTCTTCAAGGTAATTTTGACGTTTCTCAATCACCTCATGGATGATTTTCTCTCCCTTTTCCAAGACATGAATACGGACAACACGACGGTCTTTAGGATCACGAACTCTTTCTACAAGCTCGTTCTTTTCCATACGGTCTACAAGGTCTGTTGTCGTACTGCAAGCAAGGTGGATATAATTGGAGAGCTCTCCAATCGTCATGTCTCCCTTTTCCAAAAGCCACTGGAGAGCAACGAATTGCGGAGCTGTAATTGGATAATGATTTAAGATAACTCGTCCTCTTTGTTTAATAATTCCGGCTATGTATCTTAACTCTTTCTCTACATCAGCCATCATGGACGTCTGTTGTGATTTTGTCACATTCAGCACTCCTAACGAAAATACTTTATAAATCCCATTCTCATGGTTTGAGCAGAAAAATTCAAGGTTTAACTTCTCTTTATAAGAAAAACCCTTTCAGGTATGGCTGCGTCAAACGCGACCCTACCTGAAAGGACCCCCTCCATCTCAAAAGCAATGGTTTGCTGTTCTATGGAGATCACAATTCCAGTTCTCCCATACGCAGCAGTTCTACCACTGCCTGGGAACGTCCTTTCACCCCTAGCTTTTGCATTGCGTTTGAAATGCGTACCTTTTGCAAACCATTGGTACAGAATTATAAAGATGGATCTATACGATAGGTGATTTCGATTTCTCCATTCTGAGCAATGAAAATGTTATCGATTATTTCTTTAAAGACCCTCGTTAAATCCTGATCCGTTTTTTTCAGAGAACTAAATGCTTCTTTGACGTTTCGAATTTGTACTTGTTTGTGTTCAATGCTTGAGTTTAAATACAACTCATTCTCAATCTTTTCAATTTCTATTTCAAAACCGCTTTTCCTCTTCAAATAATCTTCCTTATCTAACATTTCATTTAAATACATATCCACTAATCTGTTTTTCTTTTTTTCTAACTGAATCTTTTGTTGATTCAAGTTATTAATTTGGCTTTTTGTATTCTTACCTAAGTTGTTCTCAAGATCCAACTCAACTTGGTTCCACTTCTTAATGAGTGAACTTAAAATGAACTCTCTAAAATCTTCATAAGTAATGGGGGTGTGGTTAACACAAGCTGCTTTCCCTCCCCTTCTATAAGCACTACATTTCAAATATTTAAAAGTAGTCTTATGGCCATCGCTCTTCCGTCTTTTATAAGATACCATTGTTACAATGTTCGAACCGCATTCACTACATTTCATCAGGCCACGGAACTCGTTCCATTTAGATATCTTAGTATTAAACTTAGTGATATCCTTATTATTGGCCTCTTTCCATTGTTTCTTGGAAACAATCGCTGGATGATGGTCCTCAAAAACATTCCACTTTTCTCTTGGATTTTTGATTTGCTTTTTTCTTCCATCCACTTTGATATTTGTGTATTTATTTAATATAAACGTCCCGCAAAAGATGGGGCTTTTGATAATTCTCTGTACTGAGGTTACTCCCCAATAAGATGATTCTTTGGGAGGAAGTATTGTGCCGTTTTCTATACCCTCATTTAGCTTATTAGTGATGGATTTAAACCCGAGTTTATCTTTGGTGTACCAGTTAAAGATCTTTCTTATTACTTCAGCTTCAGCTTCTTTAATGACTAATTTATGATTTATACGATCATATCCAAAAGGAATCTTACCTATGTGGTCTCCTCGCCTTACTTTGGCGGCTAGAGATGCACTAATTGAAACGGACAATGTTTTGGGGTATTGCGCTGCAAACATGGAGTACATTTCAAACTTCATGTCATTTTTCCCTTCAAGATGACTATCATAGTTTTCTTCCATTGTAACTACTCTAACCCCATGGCCTATGAGGACTTCTTTAATTTCAAGTGCATCTTTTAAATCCCTGGCTAGCCTGTGAATCGATTTAAACACTACCATCTTTATTTCTCTATTCCTGGCTTTTTTGAGTATGAGCTGCATAGCTTTCCTTTCCAAAAAATACGTTCCACTAAGCCCATCATCTTTCAAGATAGAGTTTTCATTCCACTCAAAATTGTTTTTTTCAATCCAATATCTACAGATATCAATCTGGTTTGGAACTGAATCTTTTTGCTCATCCTTATCTGTACTAACACGAACATATAATAAATAGGGATATTCCTCGTACTTAATTGTTTCACCCTCTTTTTCACCATATAGCTCCATTAGACGTTCCCCCTCTTACATTTAGATTAATGAAGCTTTCTGTATAAATACATCACACATGAAATACATTTATGTAATAAATAATATCGGAATTTCATTATAATATTACTTAATGACCGCTTAGATTACTCTTACTTCAACCACATCTTCAATATTTAAATTCAGTTTCTCATTGAAGTTCACTTTTACACACTGCACTTTCCCATTAATATAATCCAAACCATTCGTCTTAACTTTGTATGTAGAGAAATCAAAGCCATTGTATATTTTAATTTCTATTGGAAGTGAATCATGTAGCGCCCTTTGCAAGATAAAACTTATTTCATCTTTTTGTTGTTCATCTAAAATAGGCCTTTGAATTCTTTTATCCTCCTCCCACACCTTCTTCACCATCTCTACATGCTCAGGAAGCATCAGCGATGTCCACTTAATAGTTCCTCGATCTCGATTCCGATTATCCATTTACAGCTACACCTGTCCTTTCTTTATAAGGGTACACCGATAAAACTCCATCCTTCTTGAATGAACGAACTTGCTTACGATTGTAGCAATAAGCAAGAACGTGGTTCACGCGAACCTCCACAACACGAATTTTCCGTTGAGTCACATTTCCATTCTCATCAATATACATCATTCCAAGACTCCTTTTAGTCTTGGAAGCACGGTTTAATAATTTAATCATTGTCTTTGCCACCCCTCTTTAATACGAACGTTTGTTCTGTTAATATATATGATATCACAATCTATATAGAAATAAACTGGAAAATGGAGGTCATTAATATGAGGTTGTTCAGGGATTTGGAGATGGCCATCTTTCACAATGATGATGCTACAAAAATAAAGATGAACGAGGCATGGCTGGGAGAACAGATAAGGAACAGACCTGTTCTGGATAATCAAGGTGATCCACTGATGCTTTCGATGAATTTTATGGGGATACCTGTGGAGTTCAGTGAAGATGTTGAAGATTTCGTGCTTAAAAATGATGACTAACCATGCTTACATAAAATTTACAAAACAAATTATGCAAACCATGACACCAAAAGCCTCCTAACTAACGATTATAAAGTAAGGAGGCGAAAATAAATGAATACTACTATGAAGAAGTTGGACAAGTGGCAAGAGGTTTTAGTTAAACAGGACTTAAATGAAGAATTGAAACAGGTTTTAAAAGAGATGCATATGTACTTTGGCGATCTGGATTATGAGATTAATCGCTTGAAGGTTAAAGCACTTACTTATGAGGGTTATTTGGAAGGCTTAGGGCAAGGAGATTTAATTATCGATGAGCTTTATTTGAATGAAGATGATTATTAACATTAATGGAAGGCCCTGACGTAGACCAGGGCTTTTTCACGTAGAAGAACAAATTCTTTCTTTAATTAGTTCATTTTTATCTAGGTTATGACTGAAAAAAGCCCCATCCTCAAAAGAGGATGGGGAAAATTAAGAATGATTATCCAGATACCTTCAACAGAAGGTAATAATATCAGATACAGCACAGCGTATTTTGTTCATAAAAAAGACCCGCCAGGGGTTAGAAGGCGAGTCCTGCTCTGTAAGAAACTTGTTCGTGGATTTGATTAATTTAAAATCAGAGCAATTGTATAGTAACATTTATTCTTCAGGGATTTCCACTCCTGCATCTTCCAAGGCTTTGCAGAGCCGTTCAATCTCCTCTTCATTTTTCTTGATCAACTCCAAGAAATTTTCCCGAAGACGGTTCACCACAATTGATGTTTCTTCACGAGTAATTTCTGCCCCCGGACGCTTACCGTCAAAATAACCATTCTCGGTAGCCTCTTCCCAATCGTCTTTTGCCCACTCGCTTACCTGATTGATATCTCTATCCACTTTAGCTTCCTCCTCTTCTTTATTTGCCACAGAAGTATAGCGTTTAAGGGCTTTATCGAGCGCTTTTTGTGTCTTAGGTCCATATGATTCATCAGGCTGCAAGGAGTGGTTTGTTTGAAAGCTCGCAACAGCTCCAGCTGTCTTAGAGCCATATATCCCATCAACTTTTAGTGAATATCCTAGTCGATTCAACTTTCGTTGAAGATCCTTCACAGACTCTCCTTGATCACCCTCAATCAAATACCCCTTATTCATTGGATCAAAGTCATGGCCTTTATATTCAACATCAAAATACTCACAAATTCCCTTGGCATGCTCGGTAGCGACTTCCAACTGGAAGTCTTCATTCAACATAAGAAGGGCCTCTCTCCAATCATCCATAAACCCATTCTCTGTGAGGATAGCTGGCATGTTTGTTTCGCGTAGGACATGGAAGTTGTCTTCTTTAAAACCACGCCAATCCTGCTTGGTTCCTTGTCTCAAGTACTTTCCTACTGCCCGTGCCAACTTTCCAGAATCGTACTTCATGTTATTCAGGTAGACATGTACACTAATTCCGTCTGCGCTGGAATAATCAAAGTCAAAGCTCATGGCATTAAAATGAACAGAGACATAAATATCTGCATTGTGTCGATTGGCAGCATCCGTTCGATAGCTCAATGGAGTGTCTGTATCCGTCGGCGCAACCAGGAGCACCCTGAATCCATGATCCAATAAAATATCCGCGAGGAATCCAACCACATTTCGATTGAATTCATTCTCGCGGATTTCTCTACCTAATTCAGGAATATATGGTGTGCGCTTGCCCGGGGTCTGCATTCCATGACCATCACACAGTGCCACAAGCTTCTCATTCCAAGAACCTTTTGGCTTTAATAACATAGCCATCTATTTTAGCCCCTTTCTTTGAAGTTCCTCTTTTTGTTTTTTGGCCTTTTTACTGACATAAGTGTTTTTCCAAGCCGCATAAATTCCCACTGCCAACATGCCTCCAGCAATAATAACTGTTACCAAGGCACTAATACTTGCTTCTGTAAGCCAGACGTACTTAATGTTTAAAGTTGCTAGAAAACCCATGATTGCTGTAAGAAAACCACCAAATAACGTAGCTACTTCTTTGATTTCGTCTTTCATACTTAGCCTCCTATTGAAATGTAATTAGACAAGAATACGATTACCGAAATGATCACAGCAATCCAAGCAGGAAGATTTCGTTGCCAGTTGTCTTTTTCTTTAATGATTCGTTCTACATCATCTTGATCCGCTTTCGTATCCATCTTGGCATTCCAGTCTTTAATTGTTTTTTCATTTCTAGATGATCTTGCATTCGCTTCTTTTGCAGTGTCGTGAGCAGCATCTACTTTTTGTTTCATATCCAGCACATTATCTAGCTTTTCAGTCTGTTTTGCTAAAGCTACTTTTACATCCATGAGAACGTTCATGAACTTTTCCATGTCCTCCACTTCCTTTTGTTCAGGCATAATTGTCCCCCCTATAAAAAGAAAGAGATCTTCTAAATTAAGAAGACCTCTTTCAAATATTGTTTATATATGATTTTTCGTTGTACTTATAAAACGACTTAGAAATATGTGATAGCGGTATATAATAATGTATGGAATCAGATAGGAGAAGAAGGTAAAAAAGAGATTCCAACCATTTCCATACACCACCCTTTCCGAGAAAACATATATCCCTTCCAAAATGGTCGTAAACAATGTCATTAGTAATATTACTAGATAGGGACTCCCATTTCTCTTAATAAAATATATGAGGTAACTTGCTAAGATGGGGTAAAGCCCTATATTAAAAGGAATGACAGATAACGATTTTTGTTTCGGGAAAGGAGCGACCTCCCAAAAGCCAAAGTAAAAGCCAATGTCATTGATAAAAAATGCCATGACGGAAAAGAATGATCCAATCAATGGAATGACCACTTTATCTTTTCTATATAAATGTAATACCGCAACAATCCAAGGAAGCACAAAAGCTAAAATTGTATTAAGAACCACTTTAAATCACTTCTTTTTCTAATATCCTTTTCAAAACAACCTACTAATAAACGTATATAATTGAAGAGCATTTTGATGGGGTAGGTCTGCGACCTTCTGTTTATATTTCAAGTAGTGTGTTCACATCAACTCTTCCTCCTTCACGCCTAATCACTCCCATTCAAGTCTGGACGAACTAAGCGTTGAAGGATTCGAACGTAATATCGTTGAACTTCTTCCTCTAAGGGAAGATCTCCTGTTTCAAATTTTTCGTCCTCTGCATCTACAGGTATATTAACGTTGAACACCTCTGAAGTCCCACAAGTACACCCGAGCACTACGTTTTCATACTCGTCGAACTCTTCGAGGTACGGAACCTCTATGTCGGTGACGTCGTGGTTCGTGATAACCCCACAATCTACACACTCGACTTTTGCTTGACTATCTTTAACTTCCTTTAGCACCAAATACCCCCTTATACGGTATAGTTACCACGCCAATATTTGTAGTTAGTGGACGTGTTATCGTTTTTGATATAGAACCAGAAGCCATCTTCCGTGATATCCGCGGTGTATTCGTAGGTCCCGTAGGTGCTTCTCGTACTCAACGAAACGGACGATGGTACGTAGTCTTTCTTACAGCGGAATTGAACGACGTATCCTGCAAGCATATTACCTACCGAAGTGTACGGACTGTATGCGCCGATTCCGCAAAAACCTGTTTCAGTACCGGTAGTTACAACTTCACCTACAACCAGCTTCGTGTTCCCTCGGGATTTATAGTCTCCGTCGGATACTATATGCCAGGCGTTCTCACCATCGTCGTGCCATATGTGGTCGGTGTTGCTACCCGTACCCGCGGATACTAAGGCGTTATTGGTGAAGTAAACGTCACCCTGCGTATCAATCGGACCTGATACGTTTAGACGTCCGCTTAACCCCGTGACAGGAGAATCGATGTTAATGGTGTCGCTAGTAACGATTAAATCGTTCAGTCCTCCGATATCTCCGATAACCAGCTGTCCTCCATTGATTCGTACCTTCTCTCCTCCCCACAAGTCGAGTCCATCCTTAGCAGCCACCTCTACGGATTCGCTACCGCCCGAGCTTCGTGAAGCATGGATGTACGTATAGAGAACGTTACCTATACTACCTTCAGGCCTAGCGTCTTCATCGTAGAAGAACAAGATATCCTTTGTTCCGGTATCCCCTGCGGAACCCATAACGATTGTGTCACCTACGGATAGGTTTGTTCCTACATCGATGAACGTGTTCGTCGTGAGATTACCGGCTGTTACAGTACCGAGATCGGCAGAAATGGAAGACAAATCATTGACGAGTATTGAGTTCGCTGTTACAGTTTTTGCCCGTAGGTTAGCGCCATCAATCTCAAGCGTGTTTGGTGCTCTCCATAGATCAATAGTACCTTGCGTTGCGTCGTCTGCCGTAAGGCCTCTACTGAATGTGGAAAATCCAGAAGGCACGCCCTCCGCGATCCAATTTTGTCCCGTCCATCCAGGCTGTTGGATATTGTCGGTCATCCAGAATGATAAGGTCTGTGTCCTACTAGAATCGTTGGTTACATATACTTCCAGATAGGCGTCATCATAGGTATCTCCGTATACGATCCTAGCGTTAGTGAATCCAGTTGAACTATACTGCCCATATGCTGTTAAGTTGATATAGGGATTCTTGCTGTAGTGCACGCCTGCTTCGAATACTGCTATCCCGTGATGTCCACTAGTAGTGTCTCTTAGGATGAATCGGGCATGGGCACGACCTCCTCCGGCCAACCGTGCGATTCTCATCCATTGACTACCACTACTTGCGGGGATCGATACTGTAGCATAACCGTTGTTACCGACCGTCTCAAAACCATTGCCAAATGATGTATTACCATCAACAACGTTCGGCCCTTGGGGTCCGCGCTCACCCTTTGGACCTTGAGACCCTGTATCCCCTTTAGGACCCTGCGGACCGGCGTCCCCTGTATTACCTTTCGGACCTTCAGGACCTTGCGATCCCGTGTCCCCTTTTTCGCCCTTAATCTTCGTCCACGTATAGCGAGAAGGATCGGAAGAATCGGCAGAAATGTAGTCAGTGTACTGTCCAATGTGAGTCTTTCCGGTCGAATCCGAGGTCGAAAATCCGGAGGAGCCATCAGCGTTCATTGCGTAAGCGATGTGGAGATAGGAAGTTTTCCCGTCATCGCCTGTATTTCCCGGAATACCCTGGTCGCCTTTCAATCCTTTCGTACGAGTCCAGTTATAACGCGAAGGGGATGTGGAATCTGTTGGGCTGCTGTCTACATACATACCGATATAGTCACGGTCAGGGTTCGAAGTCGAAAAGTTTACCGTGCCGTCGGCGGAGTCAGCGTACGCAATATGTGTGTAAGAACTCGTACCATCGTCACCCTTCGGACCTTGAATACCTTGATCCCCTTCAGGTCCTTGTAAACCACGCTCACCTTGCGGCCCCTGCGGACCAGTATCCCCCTTATCACCTTTATCCCCCTTAATACGTGTCCATGTATAGTCCGTATATTCAGTCGAATCGGCTTGTGTGTAATCAGTGTAGGTTCCGATATACTCACGAGAGGCTGCATCAGTCGTCGAGAAGTTTACGGATCCGTCTGGACTGTCAGCCCATGCGGTATGAAAATATGGTGTCTGTCCTTCTTCACCTTTCGGTCCCGGGATTCCCTGGTCACCTTTCTCGCCTTTTATTTCCGACCAGGCGTAGTCTGATGGATCTGTGGAATCTAAAGGGGTAGTATCTACGTACATCCCTATATAAGACCGAGCCGAATTGCTTACACTAAAATTAACTTGTCCATCAGAGCTATCGGCATAGGCGATATGAGTATAGGAACTCTTTCCATCTTCACCGGGTTCGCCTTGAATTCCCATATCCCCCTTTTCACCTTGGATGCCCTGCAAGCCTCGGGGGCCTTGAGGCCCTTGAGGTCCGCCTGGCCCTGTCATCCACTTCCCTTTATCTTGATCCCACCGTTTCCAAAGGTCTTGATCAGGGTTAGAGGTGTCAATCCATATGACTCCTTTATCTAAAGGAGCCGATTCTGAATAAACAATTCTTGATTTATTAATTAATTGCTTTTGAAAGAAATGTTTTAAGTCATTAATCGTCTCACGACTATATTTCACATATTCACCAAGAACATAAGTTTTTTGACTTGGGTTATCTATAGGGTACCTTTCTTTGATGACCCTAGCTTTCAGATACAAAACAGGATTAAATTCCGTCACTTTAATCCAGAGTTGATCTCCCAAACGAATCTTTTCATGAGAACGACCCAAAATGTATTCTAGGTCAGCTCCCTCAACTGTATACTGGAGTTTAGCCGCAATGCGTTTTTCTAACTCTTGTTTGGTTAGTTTCCTGACATCTCCTTCTGTTATTTCTGTATCATCGGATTGTACTTCATAGACATCCCATTCATGATCTCCATTGGTGCCCCAAATCTGCCTCGCTGATTCATTCAATTCTTCCACAATGATTCTGGAACCATCTTCTCTTTTTGGACCAAGTCCAATTAAAGCTGTAACAACATCAGCGTTCGTTTCTTCGTATTCAGCATGGATGAGGTCTTTTCCAGAAGAGATTTCCCGACCTCGCCATTGTTCCACCTTTTCCACCGCGTCCACTTTTCTGGCGGTGATTGCATTACCGTCATCAGTTTCAATATAGAAGTCAAGCTCACGATCGAACTCATCCTCAATTTTCCGTATGAGCTGCAAAGGTGTAAGAACATCTTCAATGACAAATTCTTTTGTACCTGCATATTCCGTTCTTCCTCGAGTCCAACCTGTCCCTGCGAGGGCAACATCAAGCATGCTGTTCAGTGTTGCTCCAACATAGGTCCCGGGCATGATAGGTTTCGATCTTTTTATTTCTGTGAAAGAGGCAACGGAGTAGACTTGTTTTTCTCGACGATTTTGTTTCACATTGCGAATAATAAATTCACGGTACCGGTTCCCCTGATCAAGAATCATGAGACGATTACGCTTTTGAAAGTGTTGGCTGCTGGTACCGTTGGTGTGAGTGTGAAAAGAGAAAGTTTCTTCATTATTCTCAAGTGCTCTTTCATGATAAGCTTTCCAGAAGTTCACACGTTTGCGATTAGACACTATATCAAGAATGTCCGTGGACTTCATATCTCTCACGATAATTTGTGCGTTTCCCCGTTTGGCCAAAATCTCACCTCCTTATCGATAAGCCGGTTCATAGAAAATCTTAGTCCTAACGGATTGTTGAGGGTATTGAACCAACATGTTGAGCCCTGGATCTAATGAGAAAAACTCAGATCCTAAAGACCTTTCCTTTTTGATTGATTCACCATTTAATAAGATATCTTCTTCTTTCGTGTCGATCACTATCTTATCTCCTGCTCTTGCTAACCAGTGAACCCCTTCTACAGGTGCAGGGTTGATTTCATAAACTTTAAGATCATCAAAGTACATATCAGCCTTGGTATTCGTAGGCGCCCAAATACGCGAAGCAAGTTGCACTTGTGTAACCGGGTTATCATATTTACCAGGCGGCCCAATATAAAGGTCACTAGATGAAACCCAGTTATGGGTTCCGTCCGGTTCTATCATGGCGAAATAAGGGCGAATCCTGCGTTTCCCACCTTCATAATGATCATGACTCCATAGTCTTAGAAGACCTTTAAAGTTATTCCACCCCCAAGGATATGCTGGTTCACGGTAATCTTGATATCTATCTTCTCCTACATTCCCCAACTGGAACTTCGCTTGAATTTTATCCATGGTACGCCATATATCTTCTACGCCTATCTTTGCTATGACATTGTTATCTGCGTCCAAGAGGTAGACTTCCATCATTCCTGTCCCTTTAGCTACATTTACGAGCTCCACTAAAACATCAATTTTGTAGCTACTCAAGGCTTTGCCAATCGAGCGTTTAATAGAGGGGCCTTGCCATTTATAAGGTTCTTGCGCTGCACCAAACAATTCTGGTGTAAACCGATTGCCTTCTACCATAAAATTCCCATCAACATAACCATTATCTACGGCACCAGCTTGGGTCCATCCATTCAATGTTGAACAGGAATCATGAAGTACCAAAGTTTCACGTTCATATTCTTCCTCAGAAGCTATAGGAGGGCGGCCAATGCGCATAAACTCTAACTCATCCTCCAAAGACTTAATCATGTCCAAATGAGTAATGTCTTCTAAAACCTCAATTTCAAAAATCGGGTACGTTGGAGCAGTTCCTTCATAGTAAAGAGGAAGCGTGTCCTCCGAGAACACCGCTTCCTCTTCATCCCCATATAAGTATGGGTCAAGCATAGTAAGGTTAATTTGGAATTTGCCGTCTTCTGTTGTAATTTGATCAATGTCATAATCCCCTTCTTGAAGGACCTTTATTTTACGATCCGGAGTGAGGTCTCGGGTAATGACAAAGGCTTCCCTACTAAAAAATAATTCATAGATTCGATGTTTCAAATCATCAAACGCTTTTAATGAATCGGCTTCAACTTGCATGGAAATAGACACCTGTCTTTCCTCTTCATTAGATTCCAAGAGATATGCTCCAGGATGTCCAGCTACCTGCAATTTTTCACGAGTGATATTAGGAGAGAAAATATGAAAGGATTCTACCCATATTCCTAAATCATGCATATCAGTGATTGAACCATCCTTAAGAATCCTAAAATTTAAATCGCTTTTCATCTTCTCACCCCCTAAATGTATCTTTAATATCCTGATTTAAGTCGATCTGATCCTTCACGGACTTCCAAATGATTTGACCCACTTGATCCCCATCCAACACAACATCACCTACACCGATATCAAAATTCATTTGGTTACGGATGCTGTGGGTAGATGACAATTGAGTGCTCATCTGGTTTAAGTTTCGAGAGAGTTCTGGACTCACTCCTACACCGCTCGCATAACCTGGTAAATTCCTTTGAAGACCAGAGAGAATCTTGTTCGTTTCATCGGCGGTGAATACATCCGCTCCTCGTTTCAAATCAGGAATATATCCAAAATCATGGAGCGACCATTTATTTCCTTGCCTAATTAACTCGGGCCCTTCTTCTCCTACTATTGCAGGGCCGCCCTGGTGAAAATTTGTACCTTCAGCATACTGGTTGGGAACATGATGACCACCAGCTCTTCCTGAATACCTCAAAGAGACTGTTTTCCAAACAGTTTCACCTAAACTGCGATTTAAGGAAGCTGCACTTGGACTTAAATTCGTCTGAACATTCTTGGATACGTCTTTTCCTAGTTCGTCTGTATAATTCCTTGCGTCTCTTGAAAGGTCACTAATTTGTCCTCTTGCAGTCTGTAACTCTCCAATTTGACGGTCAATGGCGGCGACACCATTAAGGTATTCATCTGTATTCCGCATATTTATGGGTGTTTGCTCTCGAAGCTTTTGTTTCTCAGTCTCCAATTTAGAGATTTGATCATCAATAACACTGGAGACATTCCCTTGGTTTACTGCCTGTCTTGCAACTTCTTCGGTGATTCCTGCGTTCTTCAAGTAATTCAGTTGTAGTTTTTCGTAAACAGCACCTAGTTTAGATATTTCAGTTTCCGTCTCACCTATCTTTAATTGTTGTTCGGCCTTTTGTTGTTTTAAGGTGAGAAGTTGTTCTTTTAGTCCTTGTTCTCCATCTTTAATAAGGCTATATTGCCTCTGGAGTGGAGATATTTTCTCCTGAAGCAAGTGCCATTCTTCGGTTCCCGACTTATATCTCGCTTGTTGTGCTTGTAATGATTTTAGCTCTTCCAACGTTTGATTTTTCATTGTTACTAACTCTTGAGAGCTATTTGTATTTAGCAATTGATTTATTTCAGATTCTCTTGATTTTAATGTATTTAATTGTTGTTGCTCACTCTTTAAATCGGCATACAACTGACGTTGATTTTCAGCAGCATTATAAAACTGTTTCTCCAACTTCAGCGTAGCCATTTTAGCAATCTCTTGGTTGTACTTGTTCAGTTCGGTTGTGGTTCCTGCAATTTTATTACCTTGATCGGTAATTGTTTGAGTAGCTCCGGGCAATGCTTCTACAAGATTTCCGTTAAGACCAACCATGGTTTGCAATTCTTGGTTGGTGAAACCTGACTTCTCTTGAAGCATCCCCATTTCTCTTTTAATGGCCGCAATTGTTTCAGGATTAGACGCTTCTTGTAACTCAGTTTGAAGGTCAACATACCTAGCGAATTCATCACTGGTAAGTTTTGACCTACTTCTCAACTCATCAAACTGTTTAATTAAATTACCGGTTTCTTGGTGTTGCTTAATAAGACCATTTGCGGTTTCTAATGAAACTTCATTGAGCTCCTTCTCATTTTGAGACAATTGTGCAATTGTAAGAGCAAGGGCAGTAACCCCTCCTACAGCAAGCCCAACCGGTCCCGCGCGCCCTACTAAATTAAGTAAAGTCCTTCCAAGCCCCTTCTTCCCCGCTGCTGCATCAGCTCTTCCGAAGTTTGTTGATAAATTACCCGCTATGTTAGCCAGCCCACCTAGAGTCTTCAATGCAGGTCCAGCAACAGTTGCTCCCCCAGCTAAAGTTAAGTAAAACTTTTGTGTATCCTCATCAAGAGAAGCAAAGCTCTCAGCTAATTCCTGGATTCTTGGAGTGATGTCTTGGGCAATATCTAACAATTCTTCCCCAAGTGGTTCGAGAGCCTTGAGAATGTCTCGTAGTGTTTTCTTGAATTCTCGGCTGAATGTCTGCTCTTGGGACTCGGACAATTCTTTCATGGAACCGTCGACACCTTGGAGGGATTCATCCATTTCATCGAGTGAATAGACCGTTTGCGCGCCCATATCCTCCCACTTGGTACCGAATAACTCTACACCAATTTGATTGGCTTTTACCTGATCGCCCATATCCTCCAACTCAGGAATCACTCGCTTGAATAAATCTTCAGCTGTAGCTTCTCCGTTTTCGAATTCCTTAAAAAGAGCTTGAGTCTCTTCAGTCATACTTCCGAAGGCATCCGCTGTCCGATCCGAACCATCTCGGATCCGCACATCAAACTCTTTCATAAGGTCATTGATATAGTCGAGATTGTAAGCGCCATTCTTGGTTCCATTAGCCAAAATGTTGAAATACTCTTCAGCTGAGAATCCCATTTGTTTGAAAAGTGGCGCATATTCCGAAATGTTATCGAACATTTCTTGAGAAAAGTTTAATCCTTCCTGTTGACCTTTCGCGAAAAGATCCATCGCTTCTTCAGCTGTCAGGCCGAAATTATGCATCAGCTGATTGACACCGCGGGTAGCTTCGCTCATGTCCGATTCTGTGACATCGGCAAGTGTGAGCATATCCTTTGTTACTTGCTGCAGCTCCTTGCCATTGCCGATCCCTTGGATGTTTTGTTTAACCATCATCATGGAACGTGCTACATCTTCAGGGTTATCACCAAAACCTTCAGACCAGACGTGTTCCATGTCCTCTTCCAACTGTCTAGCCTCAGCCCCAGTGGCCCCGAGGGATCCTGTCATTAACTGTGTGGCATCATGCAAACTCATGGCGCTTGCACCGGCAGCCGCCCCTATCCCTGCCATAGGAAGAGTAACACCTGCACTTAACTTGTCGCCTAAGTCATTCGCTTCCCTGCCTACATCTTGCAAAGACTTTTGGTATTTATTCGCGTCATTTCGCGCTTCCGACATTTCTTGGCTTTGTTGAGCTATTTCTGTTTTGGTCCGGCCTATCGCATTTTCCAGCTTTTGCTCAGATATACGTAAATCAAGCAGCTGATTGGAGAGTTTGTTTGCTTCGTTAGAGTTCTCCCCATATGTCCTTTTTGCTTTTTCTAATTGATTGCTTGTGGCATCAATTTGCTTCCGGACAATCCCTTGTTCTTTTCCTAAATAGTTAACCCTTGATTCAAGCTTTTCGGTAGCTGTAGCTGTTTCTTTCATCTGTTCTGATTGCAGTTTGAATTCTTTTTTCAGCCGCTTACTTTCATCCCGCATATCTTTCATACCATCATTGAAGTCTTTATTGAATACACTGAAAGACACTTGCGTTTCATTACGTTTTGCCAATTCAATTCACCTCCTCACTGTGTTTTAGGGCTATTCTTCCATGAGTCATATGCTTGTTTGCTTTCATAGATCCGCTCCACATCCGGAATAGGGTAGTACCAAAAGATATCACTGTCGATACCGGACACTAAGGTGTACAAAACGTACCGGTCTTCGACACATTCAATATTCAATTGGGGATTCAATATTGTCTTTTGGCCTTTCCCCTTGGTTTTATCTACACTGTTCCGGAACCCTTCAGCAAACCTGTTATCTTTTGTCTTGGAACATCCTTCAAGGATATTCTTGTAATGCTTCATCATTAACTCATCATCAGGGGTGTAGTCGTCGAGGAAATTATTTAGAGGAAGGTCGAGGTTCTTGTTAGCCCCCAGGATTGCTAAGTATATAACTACCTTGGCATACGGGATTTTCACCAGTTCAGATAATTGAGAGGTTTTAATGAAATGTAGTTTTTCTCCTAAACTTAGGGAATAGTTGGTGATTGCTGCTGTGTATGTAGATTCTCCTACTTGGATAAGTTCATATTTAGCCATCGTTCAAGCCCCTTTTCAAAAAAATAAAAAGAGTGGGCAAGTACCCACTCCTTGAATTAAACCGTCGCTGTAGATTCCACTAGTGTGCGATCGAATTGAGTGTGCCATGTATCAGATATAGTCACGTCATCCAATTCATCAATCAGCGCTTCATAATAGATTTGCTTAGTGTCATCCGGATACGCGGATAGAGTAAGCTCCATCAGAGCAACTTCATCCGCTCCATTCTCAATGGTGAATACAAACCCGGTAGCACTTGTGCAATTCGGGAAGGCCATGAGCTTCGTTACATCTTCAAACTCATCAATAGCATCTGCCGTTAATGTGAACCGCTTCCCTTTGGAATCCGAACCGTAAGAATAAACCCCCGGCTTTAGATCATCTGTTTTAAATCCGAAAATATCCCTAAGCACGGACACTTGAACATGACCCGTCACAGTAAGGTCCATTTTTTGAGGTTTTACCTTTTTGGCCACCTCGATGCCTTCTTCAGTTTTGATGATTTCCCGCAGGGTCGTTTCTCCACCAAGAGACCCTGCAGCACCAAATTTCTGGCCAGCTTCTTTCGTGCCATCATCTCCGACCATTTGAACGCCAAGATTAGTAATCGTGACTGGGTCAAAACGTTCGACAATCGTTGCCATTAAAATTCCTCCTCTAAATATTGATCTATTCTTTCATTCAATAAATGAAGCACTTCAGGAGTTGACTTTTCCAATCCTTCCTCCATGAATCGTTGCTCCAATGGATTGTGAGGGCCCCGACCTTCGTTGGGGAAAACGAGATAACCAAAACTCCCACTTTTCTTAGAAGCTCCACCTTTGGTCTTGATTGTAAACCCTAGGTTTTGCTTACTGGCTCTGGACCACTTGCTATATTTGGCGTGTTTTTTCGTCCGGTTGGATACCGGCATTTCATCTGTTATAGCTGCGGTCGTAACCTTAGTTCCATCCTTATGAAGGACGCCGTTAATGATCGCTTCGATGTTCTCCGGCACAGCCTGAAATTTTTCTTCCAGCTTTTCAACTTCGCTATAGTCGAGTTCATATCTAACGCTCATGCTTCAACAACCTACGGAAAATGAATGTCACCCTGTTAAAGAAATCGTCTGTTTCCCCTTTTTGTATTCTTTCTTTGATAGATCTACTAAAAACAAATCCACTTACCCTAACTCCTAATGTGACAATATCAATGCTTTGTGATTCAATCTGGGGGTTGTCTTCAGAAATAAAAACTACATAAACCTCTTGAGAAAGATTACCCTCTGTATTGGTTTGAAAAAGGTCTCCGTAAACAATGAGAAAATAATTGTTATCTGCAGGAAGTTCATCTTCAGAAGCTTCATCAACAAAGACTGGCAAATCAAAGGATCCTTCAAGATCTGCAGCCAATTTATTTTCTTGCTTGATCATATAGGCTTTCACTTTGTCATTCACCCATGTCACCAACTTCCTGTAGGTAAAAATAGAGGTACTTCTTACTCGCGTCCCAATCTACTTGAATCACATCATAGAGGATGGTATTCACTTTAATTTTCAAGCCAGACTTTTTCATTTGCCGGAGACCAGGAGGGAAATGAGTTTTCATTTTGAGGTCTAAGCTATGCCCTAAAGCTCCTGCCATTTGGTAATCCTCTTCTCTGGCATTCATCAACTTAAAAGCAAGCTTTCCCTCCGATAAGAAAGTCTCTCCCGTTCTTCTCCGTGACTGGTCCCTTTGGGTGGTGGTTTTTCCATAATGAAGAAAACCATCATTGAAAACCTCATGAAGAGGTTTCTGTATTCGCCTCTTCATGAGCTTTAACTCCTTCCCGGATAGATAACTTTAAGAGTTCCGCCCCGAAATTTTCTTCGAATAACTCAAAGGAATGATTGTACACATAACGGGCATAATCCAATAACAGCTGTATAGCCTCATAATCGGTAGCGAAATTCAGGTCACTACCCGTCGCTCCTTTTAAGTAGGCTTTCCCCCGCTTGATTATTCTCAGAAGTTCGGCATCTTCTTCCGTCCAAGTGATTTTCAAGTAATCCTTAAGCTCAGATCTTAAGTTTTCATCAGTCATAAAGAAACCACCTCCTATTGTTTAGAAGATGGCTTTGCCTTAGACGTCTTTTCTTTTTCTTCATCAACTTTTTCAATAAATGCCCGTTTATACTTCGGGTGTTCTTCAGACAGTTCCTTGATCCGCTTCGCCGTAGGCCTTTTACCACCAGCCGGATAATCGTCACCAATCTTATAATGATGACCTTTGTTTTCTGTATCCGTAAATTCGTTGATCACCTTGTATGGCATATTCGTTTATCTCCTTTCATCTTATACTGCTGGAACGGTAGTCACAGTCAATTCTTCGCTAAGTTCCGATTTCAATCCATTGGACCCCACAGCAATTACTTGATAGACATAAGTCGTATCAGCTGTCAGGCCGGAATCAGCAAAGCTTGTCCCAACTCGTGTATCGACCATTGTTCCGTCACGATAGATTTCATACTGCTCGATGCCCGCCTCGTAATCAACAGCATCCCATGTGATATCCGCAGTAGTGTCGGTCACATTAGACGCCGTTAGATTTGCGGGCGCATTAGGGAGTTTCTGCCCCAATATTAGAGATGTCATAGACTTTGAAGGAATCATTATCCTTAGGACGACCGTTTGCTAGCATACGAGTGAGATATACGGTTTCGTCTTCCAGGAATCGATACTCTGATGATTTTTTAATTTTTCGGGTTGACCCTACTCCCATGAAGTAATCTTTTGCCATCCCTGCAATTAATTTACCTTCTGGAACTGAGACAGATTCAATGATCGTTGCATCAATCGGAAGGTTGGTCATGTATTGACCAGCTGCATTACGATAGACCACATGCTCAGCCAACTTGTAGTTGTAGTCATTCGGGTTTACTGCAAGGATAATATTTCGTACTTTACGTTTCCCTGCTTTGGAAAGATCCCCGCGAATCTTATACAATGATTTCACTCCAAAGTCAGCTAACGGTGTAGCTGTTTTATTTGGATAAACGCCGTCAACCACAGACCCTTTAAGGTCTTTAATCATACCGATTGGCTGGTCTTTCCCTGTTCCAGAAATAATGGCTTCCTCTAGGGCGATAGCCATAGCTTCCAGCAATACAGTACGGACATAACGATCCAACCAACGCGGGCCAAGTTCGAGCATCGCATTGATAACAGGAATGAAAGCTGAAAGTTTGTAGAGGTTCATGTCTACAGTTTCGAACCCATCATCTAGGAGTTCCTTAATGTCATCCGCAAGTTTACCCCACCAAGCTGGATTCACGTCTCCTTTTTTGAGAACCCATTTCGTAACCCCAGTTGTATTTACAAAATTGATTTTAGCTAAAATTGGATGCTCTTGCATCAGCTCTTCAAACACACGATCAATAACAGTCGCAGGTACAAGTTTTTCTACTCCATCGAAACCACCGGCGTCAATGACCTCGTTGTAGAATTCTTTTTCTGGAGAAGTCAACGTATGAATACCTCGATCTGATAGGACTCGCTCATCATTCAAATGGTTGCTCATCATTGTGCTAGCTTCTTGCAAGATTTGCGTTTGAATGCCTTCAGCCATATTCACCATGGCTTTCGCAAATTCCTCAGAATCACCGGACTCAAGAGCAGAAACTAAGTTTTCTCGTTTTTCTCGACCAGACAAATCGGCCCGGTCCAAGTTTTGGATCCCAGCTCCTCCACCATTAAAAAACTGCAAATCACCTAATTGTAGGCGATGCTTGCTTTTTGCTTTCAAATCATTCATAACTTCTTTTTGTTTGTAGCTCATTCATCTTCCTCCTCTTTTTTAAAACGGTTCAATAAGTTGGGTTTGGTTTTTTTAGCACTAGCAGTGTACTTGGCTAAAAGAGAGTTTTTTACAGGTTCATCTCGATTCTGTGTTTCTTCTTCAATTTCTTGATCAGCAAAGCCGAACGTAACGGCTTCACTCGCAGACAAGAAGGTTTCATCATCCAAAAGATTTTCAAGCTCCTGACGAGTGCCTCGGAACTTCTCTTCATAGGCAGCTATATAGGCCTCTGATATCTTGTCCAAATCATCAGCAACTTTACGAAACTCCTTGGCATTACCAAGCGCAATCGTCCACGCATGGTGAACCATCAAGGTGGATGTCTTCGGCATATACAAGTTGTCGCCACCCAAGGCAATAATTGAAGCTGCACTTGCCGCAAGACCGTCCACATGAACATTGACGGTCGCCTCCTGCCTTTTGAGTTGGTTATAAATAGCCAAGCCATCAAACACATCACCGCCGGGACTGTTGATATAAAGGTTGATGGTTTCTGCATTCGTACTATTCAGGAAGTCCATGACATTTTTAGCTGAGACGGTATCACCAAACATAGAAGATCCAATTGGACCATAGATGTATAAATCCGCTTCTTTCTGGTCTTCTTTCTCTTCAGCCCTAAACTCTGTTTTCATATTCTCAAGATAAGGTTTCAACGTTTCATTTTCACTCATATTTGCAAGTGTGAGTGAAGCAAAAACACTTCTAAGACTCACATTCTTCATTCATCCTCACCCCCTTTCAGGAATTTCTTGACCTCTTCATAGTTTTTAGTGATGAAATATTCATCAGCCCACCCCTCATTTATTGGCTCTTTTCCGAGCATCCGCCTGTTATCATTCACCGAATGTGTACCGGATGATAAGAACTTTTCAAGAGCACTCGCTAATTTCACTGGGTCCACATATTTAATTAGTGACGTGTCAATATGCAGGTATGTTCGTTTCAAGTATTCATCTTTGGTGTAAAACTTCCGATTAATTTCATCTTCCAGAAGCTCGGCGATTGGTTCGATGCAGAACATCAAAAAATTGTCCGTTTGTCCTTCAACATCCGCTAGGTCCCCTTTGATCAGTCCTTTTGGGATATGGAATCCCATACTTACGAAGTCGATGATGTCATCTACAATAGCTCGAACATCCCGACTGGTTTGTCCCTTGCTTTCAATTTCTTCGTAGGTTAAAGAATTTTGTAAAGGTAATACGGCAGCATTTTCAGCTGTCATGAATCGCTCCATTTGTTCATAGAACATATCTTCACGTTTCTTATGATCCTCCGTCTTTTGTGACTGAGCGCCAGCACCTTTAAGCTTCGCCCTCAAAGCGTTGGACCTCTTGTAATAATTGATAGATGATGACAACAACTTCCCATAGCTTGAGTACATGCTATCAATGACGCTCTTTATTCGATCGTTATTCAAACGGAAATGGAAGACTTCACTTTCATTAAAAGACCTTCCTAATTGGTACTCTTTTATAACTACATCGCTATACCTGTTTTCGTACAAAGCAAGCTCTGTGATATTGAAAGAGTCGGCAACATACAATTGACGGTCTTGCATGACTACCAGGCATTCGTTCTCTAAGACCAACTTGGATATGAACTCATGAAAAAACTCGCTGCTATTCTGGTTTTGGTTTGGTTGTACATTGAAAAGGTAATGATTATGCTTTTTAACTTCTTGTCCACTCTCATAAGTTCGAAACTTCGATCGGATCAGTGTATTCGCAATCAGGTTGATGCAGGTTTGGATAGCTAAGTTTTTATAATGATATTCAACCCCAAGATCCACCCAAATTTCCTTTATGTTTGCGTCGTCCGTACTCGTGAATCCAAATAGCTCTTTTAATCCCAAATCCTCACCTCCTTAAAAGACGATTACATCCATCGGTCCTAAATCTTGCGCTTCTTCTAATTCGTCATCACAAACAATCGCATGTAAAAAAGCGAAAAACCCGTCGGTCTTCCGCTTGTCCTTATCAATCTTGCAATACTCCATATTGCCGTTTCCTTTTTCATCTTTGTAGACGTTGCCCACATACCATCGCATCAAAGGATCATCACCAAATACAATCGTCTGATTGATGAACATATCATCCACCAGAGGGGATAGCATTGCATGAGTGGCAGGGCCTTTTCGTACGATTTCTACTTCGAATCCCGCCTCTTCCAGTTTTGGTTTTAAAATGGCTGCCCTGTACTTATCCATAACAACTTTTTTAATATGGAAAGTGTCCAGCATATCAATGAACCAGTTCACAACCTTGTCCGGGTCAATAGACTTTCCAAATTCAATACTGCACAATTCTTTCTCTTTAGCGAGGTCGATGATTTCAGGGTTGATGTCCTGCAACTTCAGAGCTAAGTGATGAATCCAAGTATGTTGTTTCCAATATCTTTTTCCCTCATGTTTAAAATAGACTCCAGCCGAGCAGAAATCTCGGATATCAGCAAAGTCTATGGCACCGATCGCTTCTGCTCCTGTAATCTCTTCTGGAAATGGTTGTTCAGTTGCTAAACGGTCTTCATAAGTGGCCACCTCTTTCCTTACGTCTGCTTGAGGACAATTCATTCGCTTCGTCATGAATTCAAGCCGGAGGGAGGCGTTGATTTGCATATCATGATATTCCTGCTTCATTTCTTGTTGAAGGTGCTCCAGATATGGATATGAAGGATTCGCTTTCTCCCATTTCGACGGATCATCCACTTCACCTTCGTGATCCAGTTTGCAAATGAATGGAAAGAGTGTGGATTCAGGAAGCTCCTTATTCAACACCATCTTAGTTTCTTCCTTCAAGTCATCTAGAACACCGCCCCTCACATACCCATCGGTCGTGATGTAGAAGGTGCGAGGGTCTTTTTTCTTACCTAAACCAGAAGTGAAAACTTTGACATTGCTGTAATCCTCATATTCATGTATTTCGTCAAAGATTACCGCTCCTGAACGTTTACCATCCTTCGTTCGGGCATTGGATGTATTGTATTCCAATTTCGACTTCGTCTTACGGTGCTGTATAAGCATCTTGGAATAATAAAAAATTTTCTTCATCTTCTTTTGCGAAGAAGGGTCATCCAAGACATCATACACATCTTCGAACGATGTTTTTGCTTGCTTTTCAGAAGTGGCCACAATATCAATGTCGTATCTCTGTATCCCATGGTGATTGCTGGTCATGTAGAAACTATTATAAGAAATGTATCCATTCTTACCAGCACCTCGACCGAGCTCTAAAAAGTAACGGTTGAACATTAAACGACCGTCTTCGTATCGAACTCCATATATGAATGCGTTGCAGAATCGTTGCCAGGGTAGCAACTCGAAAAAGTAAGGCGCCGGTTTTTCAATTGATTTCTCAATAGCTTCTGCATCGATGACAACTCCAGGCTGATCCAGCTTCCACTTCAAAAATTCCATCAGCTGCTTTTGCTCCTCGCAAGCTTCAATTTCTCCCTGCTCAACCATTCGCATGTAATCATCGATATACGGATGATACTTATATGTCTTCGAGGTCATCTTCATCATCGCCAGGGTTATCTTTTAATGAAATCTCCACGAGTTTTATCAGTTTGTCATAAGCAGCCGTGTATCGATTCATTGTGGTGTTGTACGATTTTTGAGCAGGATTTTCTATCAACATTTTTTGAGAACCGTTCTTATAAGTGTAGGTTGGCCCCTTTACCTTAATGGTGTCTTCTAAAATTTCCAATTGAATTGTCATGAAAGCCAGTCGTTCAATTAATTCCTTTACAGCTTCTCGAACATTTTCCGGCATATCAATCACAATCGCATTCAACCGGTCTATTTCTTGCTGGATCATTTCATTCTGTTTATCTTTACTAGGTTTTGCCATCACCCCCCACCCCCCTCTCACGTGCGAAAAGGCCAAAAATGTTTTTTCCTATCTCCCCTCCCCCGTTTCGCGAGTTCCCCAAAATGGTGAAAAGCTTTTGAGGGGGGGAGTTATTTTTTAAAGTCTTTCGAAACAATTTCACCAACGTTCTTCATTTATGAACTTTGGTTTCTTCTTTCGAATATATTTTTCTAATCTCTTGTGTTCTTTGTTATGACAATTAACACAAACTGACTCAACGTTTTTTAGATCAAGAGCAAGATAAGGATAAGTCTTTACTTCCATAATGTGGTGAACGTTCTGCCCTGGTCCAACCTTCCCTTTTCGTTTACACTCTTGACATTCATAATTGTCTCTCTCCAGCGCTTGGAGTCTGAGTATCCGCCAAGATTTGCATTGATAGAATTTAACCAGTTTGTCTTCTATGATCAACTTCTTGATTTGTTTGATGTCCATCCATTTCACTCCAAATAAAAAGACACCTGCAACATACAGATGTCTAAAAGTTCCCTATATTTATAGGTCGCAAAGGTAAGGCTGAAAATTCATCTCTTTCTTAACTCTTCTCTGATTGCTGCAACCTCTTCCACAAGGAGCTTTCCTTCAGTGGGAATGTAAACATCCCCTTCTTTAAAGAAATCCCTTAATGTTAGATTATAATTTTCTTTATAAAAATCTCCTTCATAATTATAGTAAGATATTTCAATAGGACATTCTGCGATAAGACCACCTCTTTGGTCTCTTTGTTGGAATTCACGATTAATTCCAAAAAAAGCTTCAATGCTTTGGTTTGGTGCTAATAGCTTAATTTCCTTTTCAACATCTCTAATTGAACCACGTACAACCTTAAAGAATTTCATATCCCCTTCTAAATGGTTATTACTAAAGAATTTTTCAATAAACAAATGGATGTTAAAAGCAGGTCGTGTACCGTTATTTTTTATTGTAAAGTACAATAATCCATTTTCTTCTCTAAAATAGGCTATAACTTCAGGGCGATATGACTCTTCCCTGCTTATTTTCGTTTCCCTTGCCATATCCTTTGTTTCCTTAACCATTTTATGACTAGATCGAAGAGTCATAAGATAAATGATTACAATTAAGCCGTTTATCAATACACCGGTCCATTCAGCACTCATGCAATTATTCCTCCTTTCCATCAAATCCTCATTCGACGGAAAGTAAGGTATTACCTCCCAAATCTCCCAATACTTTGAAAAGATAAATCTCTACTAGTTTGTCTAAATGTATAAGTTAGTTAGTTATCCTAGTATCCACACAATCAAATCTAAAAAAAAAAGACACTCACCCTTTGAGCGCCTTTTCCAAAATTCCCATACTCCAAATATAACGGTTTTTCTTTGTAATATCCTGCCTATCATATGCCAAAATTCTGCCATAATATTTTTAGTGTAGTATTTCCAGAGAATAATACAAAAGGATAGGAAATAACATGTTATTTCCTATCCTTTACACCGCATTCTCATTAGAATAAATCTGTCTACATTCTGCACAATCACAACTACTAACATCAATTACATTCATTTCTAGATTATAAAAGTTACTATATGCTTCTGCTATTAGTGCTAATTTTCTATCACCCGTAACAAAAGTAGGTTTTATAGCTGCATATTCTAGCCAACTTGTTAATTGTATTGAATCAAGACTTTTCAAGTATTGCAATTGAGGATGCCCTTTATCTTTAAGATTATGAGCACGCAACATAACATCTTGAGTATTAGAAATTATGTCCGAAATTGCAATTGGCATAATTCTATCTTCTTCAGTAGTTAAAAAGTCGTTATTGAACGTATCTATTGCACTTTGATAATCTTCCGCAGTAATTTTACCAGTATTTTTCATTTTTAGAGTAGCACAAACCGTTTCTGTGTACGCCAATTCGGATAATAAAATAATATTATTCTCGTTGCTATATATATCATCTACCACATGACTAGCTACTTCTGTAACATATAATTTAGCAATTGCACTGGAATCAAAGAAAAAGTATTCGATACTCATATTCTTTCTTCATCTCTTTCTTCTACAATGTTTTTAGATAAAGAATATCCATTAAGTTTCTCGTTAAGTATATCTCTAAGTTCATGCGACTCTAATACTTTAGATCTCTTATCAGATCCCATATTTTGGCTAAACCTTTTCTTTACATCACCTTTTGATTTTGACAAACGTAGCAGTGCAGCTTCTTTACTTTGTACACTACCCATTTTCTTTTCCTCCATTGCGGTTTTATTAACCGACTTAGTTATTTTTCTTAGTTTTTTGGTATAGTCATCCCCAAAAAATGAGTCTTCTAAACCAAAATTAGAATACTTTTCGTGATTTTGGAATGACTGATCATCATCGCTGTAAACAATTTCATCAATGTATTGTGTAATATCATCTAGATCTCTAATAACATCTTTACTTTTATCTTTTTCAAAATATGCTTGTACAATAAAACTTTCAATTAATGTATGCATTTTCTTTTTCTTAAAACGTAGGACGTGTGAATCTTTTTGAGTGTGCATCACTTCTGCATTATATCCATTAGCACTTGCATTCATATCAACTCACCTACCACTTTCCTACAATTTTCTTTATAAGACCTTCCAAGATTGACTTAGAGTCACTAAATATGTCGCTTATCTCGGATGTATCTTCTATTTTTAAACCTAAAACATTTAACTCTAAATTTAATTGATATTCGTTTTCAACATCAGGTTCAACCTCTAAAGTATAGGTTTTACCATCAACTGCAAAAGTGAATTCTGTTTTTGAATACAAGAAATCTCCTGGAACATCTTCAATTGATATCCCTCTAGGAGACAAATGATTTACACTAGTCTCCAAAATATCAATCTCAGAATCTATTTCGGCGCTTGCTACTAAACGAAGAGCTAAATCAAAAGGTCTATTAAACTCTAAATGCTCCTCAAGCTCATTAGTAGAATTTATAATGGAGTCCAAACTCGCCTGAAATTCCTTAACTTTATCTTCTTTTACCATCAAGCTATCCTTTGTTAGGAAAAAGATTCTACGCTCTTCGTTATTAAATCCTGCATAAAATCTATCACTAGACTCTCTTCTAGGATAATCATTTCTAAGGATTACAGCTAAGTTTGATATTAATTTTTCATCGCTCACATCAAACTCCTGGTCTAGAATTGATAAAGAAAAACGTTGGTAATCTATGGAATTAATTATCATGTTATTCCCTCTCTTCTACGAACAATATTAGATTATATTACACTAATTTAGGTGGCTCCTTTTATAAAGTATAACAAACTCCAATAATTATTGGCAGTAAATAATTACCCATATCTTATATTTTGTGTAATCCTCGAATCTCTCAAACTCCTTGATACACTTCATTCTATCATAATTCCTTAAAATGGATTACACATCATTTTTTTATGATGAACTAATAAGAAAACATAAAAAAAGAACTCACCAGTAGATGAGCTCATATCTTAAATTCCTTCATTGCTTTGTCGATGCCGTCCTGGTTGATACCAATATACTTTAAGGTGATCGCTGGACTTGAATGATTAAATATCTCCTGCAGCAAAGCCACATCCTTTGTCTGTTTGTAGAAATGATAACCGAAGGTTTTCCTTAATGTATGTGTACCGATTTCATCTAAGCTGACATATTCAGCAGCACTTCTAAGTATCTTGTAAGCCATGCTACGACCAATTGGTTTATTGATGCCCTCTCTGCTTTTAAATAAAAACTCATGGTCTTCCTTTCCTTCTACATACCACTTTAGTTCTTTCTTTAAAGAAGGTGTCATATCAATACGCTTTTGTTTACTGGTCTTCTTCTCCCTAATACTAAAATATGGTCTCTTAGCATCTTTCACTCTTAATGGAAGGATATCTGAAATTCGCAATCCACTATTGATCCCTACTACAAACATCATATAATTACGATCATTATCCTCTCGAAGATACTTTTTAATAGCACGGATAACTTCTGGATCTCGAATAGGTTGTACAAAGTTCATGCGCTTTCTCCTTCCTTATAAACTTCAATTCTCAAGATGAAAGCCAACTTGTAGAAAGCCCTGGACTTAACACGATAATAATGACGCTCACTCAAACCTAGCTCATTGTAAGTTAGGTAATCCAATGTATCTTCATCTTCCATATAACGTTTGATAATAATTGATCGTTCTTTATATGCCAGCCGGTTCACAGCTTTTCGTATCTTATCAATATATTCATTTCTTTCGGCCTCTTTATCAATTCGGTCAATAGCTGTACTCTCTGTTGAAGAATGGAATTGATTATTATTTGAAGGTGGAGTTATCTTAAAGGATGATGTAATCTTAGGTGCAATCTCTGAAGGGTCCATCAATAAATAAATTTGATACTTTTCCAATGCTGCTTCAACATTCTTCTTCGTTTCTTCTCGATCTATCTCAGGTAGGTTAAAATTTAATTGCCCCATGAAAACACTCCTTTTATTTTCCTTAATAAAAAATAAAGAGCACTAACTACTATGTACACATGGTGTGTACAAATAGTAATTAGTGCCCTGCGTTCTTCGCTCAGACAAATTATATTTTATATTTCACTTTGCCCTTTCAATCGATGTCTTTCAGACCTTACAACATCTAGAACCTTTCCATCTTTCCAATGAATTTCGTCCGTTCCAAATTTCTTAGGCAACACTTTAGTTAACTGCCCATCAATAACTACGTATGCTGCATTTTCATTAAGGTCTATTTCAGCTACCATGGTCGTTTCATTTATTATGCCTCCCATTGATTAGGCCCCCTATGTTATAATGAGATTGTCAGATTACATTAAAGCTGGGGCTTATGCTCTGGCTTTTTTATTTTTATCGTGCACCCACCAATGCATTGTGAACCGTATCACGGATATGTTTTTCTGGCGTGTTTTCGTAATAGTAGTGCCACTCATAAGAATCTGCTGTATCATAAATCTTCCTCAATGCCTCTTTCAATCGCTTATTTTCTTCTAGCAAAGTCACTACCTGACGATGCTTGCACTCCATATCCTCTCTAATGAGACTCTCTCCCTCTTTTTAGGTAATGGTCTTCCGTGTGTGTCCCGTTCGTGACGTTTCATGTACGTCCGGAAGGAAGCGTGTGTTAGTCCGACTGCTCTGAATATGTCTTGGATTTCCACCTCGTTTCGGAGTAGAAAAAGGATATCTTCGTACGTCATATCCTCACCTTTATTCAACACTCGTTGTGTTTTGGTGATTTCCACTTTCGCACCAAGATTTCTAATTTCTTTACCAATCGGACAGCTTTTACACACCTTAGAAGCAAAGTTTTTGTGACTGAGTCCAACGATTTTCTCGCACCCTTTACAATTTTCTTTCTCTAGCTTATTGATCTGCTTGAGTACTTTTTGATCAAGCATTGAATTCACCTCTTTTCTTATTGCGCATAATCTTCGGAATGTGCTTTAGCTTTCTGTTTCTCCTGCACCTTCACAAACAGGGCATGACCTAACACTTCCTTTTGATATATCAACGATAATCACTCCTTGCCCCCCACATTCATCACATGTGTACATCCTTTTCACTCCTTCGCATATTGAGTCTTATCCGTCACTTCCGTTGGCTTTTCGGTTCATGCACATATCGTTTACCATTAATCTCAAGGACTGTCGGAACATCCTTCTTCACTTTCTGGACTGTAGCTTTGACTTGCAGCTGATCTCCATTCTTCAAATCTTCCTCACCTTCCAACCGAGTTTCTGCATCATTTGCACTTCTATCGCTGTTAATGGCTCATATACATAAACACGATGATCCTCGTCCACTTTAAAAAGGTAGTACCATTTCGGCTCCTTCATACACTCACTCTCCTTCAAAGAGATCCAGCAGCAACCAAGAGAGGGCAACGAAACATACAAGCGATGAACTCAGTCATTAGCAGCCTCCTTAATTGTCTCTTCAAATGCATGCTCAGGTGTAACTACTCCTTCTCCAAAACATAATCCACATACTTCCTTAGATGGACGGTTTCCCTGCCCCTTACAAGTAGGACATATGACTAAATGATCGTATAGAACCATCTCCTCACCTCAATATCCATTAAGTTGTCGTTTATGGTTTTCTAGATTCTTAGCGTAATAAGCTTGTTCGATTTCTTTCCAAGTGAAACCAAGATGTTTTTCTCCGAGACCTACAAAACAGCTAAAAGCCACATATAATGATTCTTGTAAATCACTCCTGTTTATAGTTGCCGGTGTGTCTACATCGCTTATCGCTGTTAACTCTGCTAGATATTCATACAAATCATTAAATGTCTCAATCATGGTGTCTCTTGTATAGTCTTGCGAAACTTGTAATGCCTCTGGATCCATCTCTAAATCCATAGCTAAACTTAGGAAGAAGTGAAGACAATCGACATACTCTTCGAGTTGAACCTCTCTAGGACTAGGAGCTTTCTTAGACCAAAATTTAAAACAACGTGTTTCGTTTGCTAACTCCCCAATTTCAACCTTTAATGCTAAAATCTTTTCCTCAAACAGCCATTCTTCTTGTAGTTCTTGTTCTTTAACGATGTGAGCATCTAACCCACCTTGAATTTCGTACAATTTTTCTAAATTCACGGCTCCACCCTCCTAGCAACTTGGCACCTTAAATTAATGTGTATCTGCTCCAGTTCTGTGAGCGTCATTTCTTCCGTTCGCTTACCTACACGGTCTTTCGAATAACCCATTGTCCAAAGTTTGTGAATAAGGTGATTCCTACGTTCCTCTACTCCCCTTGATAATTGAGTAGGTGCCGTTTTGGATAGCTTCATAGGTTAACCTCCTAAAACCATTTATTTTCATCACTTGCAACATCCACTTCCATAGCCCTAGCCATTGCCAATTTACTAACGAGCTCGTCATAAGTGAGTCCTTCTGTATCCGTGTAACCCATATTGTGTAGCTGCTCGATGACGTGCTTTGTTTTGAAGTCTAGTTCACTGACCTTCAAGCGAGAACCCTCCTCCGTTCATCAAGGTAATGGTCAAACTGCATAATGCCATCAACGACGTACTGGGGATTCATGTTCATCTGAATTAGTCGATCAGAAGAAAGAATCTCACCTGTCTTTTCGTAATGAACTTTCATCAACAAAAACACTTGATTGGTCATGCCGGTGGTACCTCCATTTCTGAATATCGATAATCGAGATTAACGAATTTTCCGTATTCTTTTAAGAAAGCTAACTCCACATTACCTACGGGGCCGTTCCTCTGTTTACCGAGGATGATCTCTACGATATTTTGATTCTCGGACTCCGCATCATAGTAATCATCTCTATACAGAAACCCAATTACGTCTGCATCTTGTTCGATGTTTCCAGACTCCCTAAGGTCAGACATCATCGGTCTCTTGTCCTGCCTGGACTCTACCCCTCTGGATAGCTGGGATAAGAGAATGATAGGTATATCTAACTCTCTGGCAAGGAGTTTTAGCTCTCGTGTCATGGCTCCTACTTCCAAATCCCGACGTTCATACCGTCCAACCGAGCTCATCAGCTGTAAGTAATCAATGACCACCATGTGCTTATCACGATTCTTTTCGTTC
Organism: Halobacillus litoralis; assembly: GCF_009856415.1. Taxonomy (GTDB): domain Bacteria; phylum Bacillota; class Bacilli; order Bacillales; family Halobacillaceae; genus Halobacillus; species Halobacillus litoralis_C. The sequence continues at coordinate 103,739 of NZ_WMEZ01000004.1, forward strand.
ACCGATCGTCTTACGATGGCTCGTATATCACTAACCGTCCGTGCTTTTTCGTGGATATCAACCTGCCAGTCAGTTATCACTCCGATGGCATCCAGTGCTTTGTTGTAATCCTCAGTAGAAAAGCTCATGGTCCGCCACTTTTGACCGTCGATGTTACCTTCAGCTGATATCATTCGGTGGAGAAGTTGTTTGGCCCCCATTTCCAAGCTAAACATGTCTACGGATCCACCATTACGACAATGACCAGATGCCATATTAAGTGCAAATGCTGTTTTTCCCATCGATGGTCTTGCTGCAACGATGATTAAATCACCTCTTTGTGGCCCTCCTCCGGTCATATTGTCAAAATCTCTGTAACCTGTCTTAAAACCGTTTTGTTCATCACTTGTAGGGGATAAAATGTCATTTGCAATTTCAGTTAAGTAATCGTAGGTGCTTTTTTCTTCTGACTCGACACCTAACTCCCGCATTGATTCCAGATTTTTAATCAAGTCATCTAAACTTATATCTCCTGGGTTTTCTGAATACTTGAGGGCTTGTTCCTGGGTTTTCCGATTGCGGTAAGCTTCCAGTACCATGCGTTGATAATGTTTAACGGCTGCGGTGCTTGGGACGGATCCTGCAAGGTCGGTCAAATAACTAACGCCACCACAATTGTGTATGATATCTCCTAATTGTGTAGTAACAGAGACAATGTTGATTGGTTGGTCCTGGTCGCTAATCTCTCTCATAGCTTTATAGATTTTCCTGTGAGCTGACTCATCAAAGTGTATATCCTCCAGGATTAAATCTCGGACGATAGAACCTTCCAGAAGGACAGATCCAAGGATAGCCTGTTCAGCCTCGTAATTACGAATCATGGCTTTTATCCCTCATCAGCTTTTTAATTTCTTGACGAAAGTGCTGCTTCGTTTCTTCTGGGACTTGTTTAGCTTCCTCTTCCCAACGGCGCATTTTCTCAAGTGCTTCGTTTTTCTGAGGCGGGTAAACTGCGATTTCCGCTAATGTTGGTGGGTAAGGATGCTTCGTTGCAAAGTCTGAAAGCTTTCTCATAACTCCTTTGTAATCCATCTTTTTTAACTGGGGAATGAAGAGCGCCATCTTTTTGTCTGTGACATCAAAGTTTCTAGGGTATAGCTCATGAATAGTCTCCAAGACTTCTACAGCTTGTCTTTGGTTCATCCTTCACCCTCCTCACCACGATATTTGTCGAAAATACTTTGAACATTACCATCTCCTGATGCTTTTTTAAAAGGGATAGTCTTCTTTTTATCTCGTTTATGATTTTCATAAGTTCTAACTTCGTCCAAAGTCTTAAGTTGCTTGTCCGTCCACTCTTTTAAAATCTCTTCAACATAGCCAAAGGTTCTGCCACCTTTTTTATAACCTAGCTTCATGGCAGCTATGACAATGTCATCCCCAAGATCCTCGCACCACGAATCAATTGAATCTTTTAAGATGGGTTTAATAATCCCGTAGTTTTCTTCATAGACTGTAAAAGGATTTTCAGAACTCGCGCGTTCTTCATCTGCTGTATTAATACTTTTACTTTCCTTTCCTTTACTTTCCTTTACTTTAGGCATTGCTTGAGCATTGCGTTTGCTATGCGGTTGCATTGCTTGAGCATTTTCATTTTCTTCTTTTTTGTCTGAATCCTTATTATGACGGGCTTTTTTCCACCTTGCTTCAGCAGCTTTTTTCGCTTTTTCACTCTTGTTGTTCTTCTTATTCATTCGTTTTTTCAATGAATTTGACCAGAAAAACTCCCCGTCTGACTCGAACAATTCATACTCATTTATGCACGCATCTACAAAGCTTTGCGTTGCATCTGCACTGCATTGCGTTTGCATTGCTAATGCATTAAATACATATTTTTTTACTGGTAACTTGTATTCTTCTTGTTCTCTGAGCATCTCTACCACCACCCAAAACATGCCGTATCCTTGAATCCCATGTTCACTGATCATGGCCATTATCTTAGGATCGTTTCTTGCGTTTGAGTCGTGGGAGAAGTAATAAGCCTCTTTGCTCATGATTGGCCTCCTTTTTTCTCAATAATTGCGTACATTTTATCGATATCTTTTAACTGCCACCCTGGATGTGTGCTTTGCACGTATCCCCTCACATACGCCTTAAATGTGTTTCGAGGGTTAGGGCATAGCTTAGACATCCAAATGTAGTGATATGGTATAGAAATCGTTCTTTGTGTTAGTTCAATCGTGATCATCCCCTATTAACGGTAAATGTGTTAAAATAGAGTCAAACTTATTCAAAAAAGTCACCAATGAAAATCTTAATGTTGTCTACTTTTAAGGTTTGGGCGATTTCATTTGCGATCAATTGGCAGCTGGCTACTCCTTCCGACAGGATGACCTCGCTGTGGATCGTATTGAAGTCGCCTTTTTCATTCTTAGTACAAAAATTGACTTCAAAGACCAACTGTGTGCACCTTCCTTTCTATATGTATTAATGCTCAACGCATCGTCCAGGGGCAAGGAGGAAATCAATATGTTTTTGATTTAGCCTCTATCCTCGACGACAGGCTGGGCCTATCGCTAATCTTTTTTCACTCCTTTTCACCTTGCTCTGCGACTAACATGCATGGTAAAATAGGAGTAACTCGTTAAATGCTTAAACTTTATAGTCATCTGGACCCTCATCCAGGTGGCTATTTTTTTGTTTTGGCTTCCATTTCTTCTGCAAGCTCTGTAATTTCATCAAGTGATATCGACTCCCTGTTATTTCTTTCTGCATTCCTCATAGCCCACTGAAGTTTCCCTATGAAACCTGCATAAAAATCATTGCGATTCTCCCTTTTCATCGCTTGATCAGTGACTTCATCAAAAACCTCGCTATTCTTAATCACCAGAACACCTCCTAAATTGTAGTAATAAAAGCCATGTACAAGATTACTAGACTGATAGCAAATAAAATCAGGTAAGATATATCAAGAAGTTTGAGCTTTTGCATTCTCGTACCTCCGAACTACTGTACAAAGAATCCCTTGATCGTGTAGCTTCTGGGATATTTGAGTTAATTCAATCTGCCTGTCCTTCTTCGCTTTGAGTTCTACGAGTACTTGAGTACTTTTTTGAATATCCTTACAAACCGTATAAACGCCTTCTGTATCACAAGCAGCGACTTTTTCTTTTAAGTCCTCCTGCAAATCCTTTAAGCACTTAGCTTCCTTTGCTACCGTTCCTAAATCATTCTTTAAAAATTGGTCTATATTCATATTTGTGATCCTCCTTATTCAATCCAGCCTCTAGACTTCCAAACCGGCTTCCTTCTCTTCACTCTTTCTTTGATGGAAATCATATATTCTTTGCCAAGAATCGCTTTTAGATTACTGAGTGCCATTTCCGCATCCAATATTTCATCAATGGCCTCTGCCACTCGCTCTTTTTCTTCTTCATTAGTTTCATTAGGAGATTTAATTAAGCTAACCTGATTAAGTATTGAAACAGCCTCATTGACCTCTCTTATGGCGAATTCTTCTAAGCTAAGTCTGTGCCATTCAAGAGCCTTTCCATTGATCTTAGGTGCGGTATATCCCCCAGAGAATTCACTGATGATACTTAATGCATAAACAGGATCGTCATAAGTATTTAACGACTCCCTCGCTACATCTTCCTGAAATGTTCTTCTTCCGGATTCATAATGGGATACTGATTGCTTACTGATGTTTAAATCATTGGCGACTGCATCTTGTGTAAGCCCCAGCCCGTTTCTCATTTCTTTTAGGGCTTGTCCAGGCTTCATTCAAAAAGCCCTCCTTTGTCATGTATTTTAATCCCGGTTCTTATATACGCAGGATCAATGTAAAGTTAATTTATGGTACTAAGATGTCTTCTGGTGTTCCTTCTTTTGATCAAAGTAAGGAGCAAAGGCACGCTCGAATGCTTCTTTTGCTGGTATCGTGCCGAAATGCTCTTTCACAATTACCAATGGAGACTTCTTTTTTTGCTTTTGATTAGCCATAGCATCACCTCAATTCATGTGTATGTTGCCGAATCATTGGTACAAACCATTAAAATTATTAGATAGGTTTAGGTTTTTGTCGCTTTTCGCTACATTCATCTTCAAAAAAAATTGCCCAATCAAATCCCAGAGTGTTGGATATCTTTTTTGCTACATTAACACTTGGGTTTCTTAATCCATTCTCAATTTGAGTGTAGTATGCTCTCTCAATTCCTGACTCATTTGCAACTTGTAATTGTGTCATTTTTCCGGATTTCCTTAACTCGATTAACCATTTTCGTTGTTTCAATTCACCACCACCTTTTGTAGCGATTTGCGACTTTATAGTTATATCATAATGTAGCATAACGCTACTGTCAACCATAAATGTACTGAATCGCTACATTTATTTATTGTAACTAAAAGCTACATTATAATGTAGTTAATAATACGAAATGGGAAGTGCTTTCCATGATAGGTCAAAGAATGAAATATTTACGGCAATCAAAAAAAATGACGCAATCAGAGCTTGCAGAAAAACTGAACATCACAAGAGGTACATATGCACATTATGAAATTGAAAAGCGCAAGCCAGACTATGACACATTGCAAAAAATAGCTGACTTCTATGACGTTTCAACAGACTACCTTTTAGGTAGAACTGAACAGCAAACTTCAACTAAAAATTCAGCTCCCTTTGATCCACTCCAGGAGCTCAACAAAATATTTGAGAAATACGACGTTCAAGATGCTGGATTCTGGGATATTGAGAAATGGAAGGAAATGACCCCGGAAGATCTCCGCAGCCTTGAGGATTACTTTGAGTACCTATACAACAAGAGCAAGAACAGACAACATAAAGATAACAAATTCGAAGAGGTAGATGACATTTGATTCAAAATTAAAACACGTCGATAAAAGACGTGTTTTATTTGTGATTAGCTATTAGTTAATTTTACCTAAAACACAACATGTTTTTACAGAGATACCGAAATAGCATAACCTAATAAATATAATTTGGAGGGTGTTTAATGAGCCATGAAATGAAAAATATAAGCCTAAATAATATAGAGGTTTACGTGAAAAACCCACGTTTCGAACCACAAGTGGATGAAAATGCTGAAATGGCCAAAATATTATCTAATAAAAAAACTATTAAACTAATAGAACACATAGCTGAAAATGGTCCTGATCCTAGTGACCTTTTGTTAGTAGTGTATAGTGAAGAACTGGGACATTACATCTCTATGGAAGGAAATAGAAGATTAACATCAATTAAAACATTGAATGCCCCTGAAAACATACCTTATGAGTTACCAGAAAGAGAAAAGTTAATAAAAAAAGTTAAGAGGATAAGAGAAGCGAATAACTATACTCCAATTGAATCATTAAACTGTGTTTATTTTCATTCGGAGGACGACCCCTTACTATATGAATGGATCAAAATTAAACATGATGGGGAGAGCGACGGGGCTGGAAGAGTTAGATGGGATTCCCCAATGAAAGGTCGCTTTTCAAAAACAGATGACTTTAGAAACTTTTTCGTGAATTTTTTGGAGGAATTTTATGGGTCCCTAGATTCAAATTTCGGAATTACGAACCTTGATAGATTACTACAAGATCCGGATATCAGAACAATTATCGGGATTACAATAGACCGGAGAAATCAAGAAATCAGGTTTGTAAACAATGATGCTAAGAAAAAACTCTATTACATTATACAAGGTTTTTCAACAAAGAAATTCCAAGTAGGTGATATATACACTAAAGAAGACAGAAAAATATTTGCTGATCAGTTCCTTATAAAGAATGATGATTGGAAAGATTCCCCTATTAATTTTGCAAGTTCCAGCTATCCTATTCAAAACCCACCAAATGAAGATACTAACACCGAGAAAACTGATGAAACACCCAAAGAGAATGCTGCCAAAGAAAATGAACCCTTTGAAGAGGAAACCTCTCCCGGAAATGATGTCAACAGCACTCCTGATCCCGATAATAATCACGAAATTACCACGGATAATGGTAATGAGGAAAAAGAGAACACGCAAGGGATTATGGGTGAGGACGGAGATGAAACCAAGCGCCAAAAAAGAACAACAGATATTTATAAATCAAAAAAACTTATACCGACTGTATTTGATTTTCAGCAACATTTTAAACAAGAAAATAAAATAGTTAGGACTCTACGAGAGCTAAAAAAAATCGACGTGGATGAGTTTCAAATCAGCTCAATTTTTTTGATCCGTTCCCTCTTAGAAAGTTATGTACATGTTTATATTGACGAACACCTAAAGGATGGACTTCCTAAAGTTAAAGGCGTAGCAAAACAACGTGATAAAAGGAAAGATCTTAGAGAATTATTGTTGCAGATAAAATCACATTTGGAAACTCACTATGAAGTACACGCTGAAATTCCGATGTTAATTCACGAGATTAGTAATAAGAGTGACAATAATAACCCAATGACATCTCTGATAAATTTTTATGTTCATTCCACCATTAGTTTCCCAGAGAAAAGAACTGTGATTGATTCATGGATAAAAACAGGTCCGATTATACAGTGTCTTGACTCAATATTAGTAAGGGAAATAAAATTAAAACAACCTGAAAATACACTTTGAGCGAATTATTGGCCATTAAAAAGAATTTATTATAATCTAGTCTAGAAGGAGGTGTTTCTTATTGCCTGTAACTGAATCACCTTTAAGGTATCCTGGTGGAAAAACCCAAATGAAAAAATTTATTATAGATTTAATTCAAACAAATATTTCCGAATATAAAAGCAAGTCTTATGTCGAGCCCTTTGCAGGAGGAGCAGGATTAGCCTTATCTCTTCTATTTTCTGAGTATGTTTCCGAAATCCACATTAATGACTATGATCGAAACATTTATGGTATTTGGTATTCCATATTAAACTGTCCTAACGAATTCATAAGCCTCATTGAAGAAACCCCAATAACCTTAACAGAGTGGGAAAAACAACAGAGGATTAGAAATGAAGATGTAGATTTGTTAAAAACCAGTTTTGCAACTTTCTTCTTAAATCGTACTAATGTTTCAGGAATTATTGATGGCGGCCCAATAGGTGGAAGGGCCCAAAAAAGTAAATATAAATTGGATTGTCGGTATAACAAGGAAAAACTAATTCAAAAAGTAAATAGGATTCATTCTTTTAAAGACAGAATTCACTTAACTAACAAGGATGCCGAGGATTTTATATGTAATGATATTTCTCAAATGGATGACTCTTCAACTTTTGTTTTCTTTGACCCTCCATATTATAAACAGGGAAAAAATCTATACACTAATTACTATAATCATGACGATCACGTATCACTATCTAGAAAAATCTTAAATTTAAGGAACTATAAATGGATTACCACATACGATGATCACGAAGCAATCCGAGAGATATATAGCTCACAAACCATAAGGCAATATTCGCTTAATTACTCAGCAAACAAAGTTAGGAAAGCAAGTGAGTTCCTTATTCATAATGATAATACAATTATCCCTAATTCAAATAATATTATCTTCACCGATGAAATGTCCATGAAATAACTCCACTGTTAAAATACAGATGGAGTTATTTTTTTGTTGATTAACCGAACAAACGTTCCTATAATAGGTATGTAGGGACGGTGATCAACTTGTATTTTCCAAATTACACAACTACTCACTTAGAAGATTGGGTTTCTAATTGGTACATAAGACGTGGTTTCATTTCTCCGGAACAACTCAAAGCAGTAAAGATTGCAAAGAAGATGGATATCTATGTACATCGGAAACCCAAATCCTCGTCTTACCTCATTCATGGTCGATACAAAGGGATTACCTTGGATGCAAGGGAAGACAAGCTTGTACAAAAAGAACAATTTTATCACGAGCTCGGACATATCCTCCGACATGTAGGAATTCAATCCATGATGCCTGAGGCTTTTCGTGAACTTCAAGAAAGAGATGCTCGACATTTTACCCTTTATGCTGCACTTCCTTTTCATATGGTCTCTAAATACGATCTCAGTGATGACCAAATTATCGAACGTTGGGTGAGTGACTTTAAGATAACACCCGAGCTTTGTGAAACTAGATTGGAATGTATTAAGGCACGAGAAGTCGACTATGCTATATTGAATAACTAAAACCCCGAAGAGGAATCCTTTCCCTTCGGGGTTTTTAACGGTTTGCAAATGGGTTTCATTTCATTCGAGATGTGGTTCCGCACAGTTTTCTCTGAAATGAAGAGCTCTTTTGCGATCTCACGTGTTGTCTTATCCTGTACTAGAAGCTCGAAAACTTCTCGCTCCCGCTTGGTAAGAATTTGTGTTGGCCGATAGCCGTCCTCCTTCACAAGCGTACCCCTCCTTGTTGTCCCTGAGCTTATATGAGGGGAATTATTTAGTCTCTGTATCGTATGAACAGGAAGGTCGCCCTGTGCTACGGTTTCACGATTTAGACACAAGCCCGAGTTCTTGCGCTTTGAAGAGCGCCTCAGTTCGCGACCTGACATTCAGTTTATTAAAAATCCCGGTCAACGTGTACTCCACACTTCGCTGCGACATGTGTAGGGTCTGGGCGATCTCTCTGTTTGTATAACCAGACGCCACTTCCTGTAAGATGGACTGTTCTTTTTCATTCAACGAGAAACCGTTGCCTTCTTCTGATTCAGAAGGAGTACTTACACTCGCCTCAGACCTTCTCAACTGTTTAAATAAATGAATAGGAATGACCACTTCATCCCTGCATGCACAACGAATCGCGGTTATTAGTTGCTCACTAGTTGCCGTTTTACTGACAAAACCATTAATGTCCGCTTCCACTAGCATATTGAAGTGGGTGTTCAAATCAAATCCTGTATAAATAAGGAGCTTAAGGTCAGGGTAAGACTTCCGAATTTTTTTGGCCAGCTCAATTCCATTTATACCCGGCATATATAAATCTAACAGGACAATATCATAATTTTTTTGTTTTAAAAGGGGTTCTACTTTTTCATTTTCGTATGTGACATCTACTTGCATGTCCCCTTCTTGCTCGAGCATCGCTTTCGTACCTGCCCCTACGGCAGGATGATCATCGACGATTAACACATTCATCATACTTGGACCTCCCTTTTCGCTTCAATCGGAAACGTAATCATCGTCTTAAACCCTTCACCTGGTTTTGTTTCTATTTCCAGGTGTCCATTCAGACCATTCACCCGTTGTTCAATACCAGACAACCCAATATGGGAGAACAAATCACGTTGAACAGAATAGTCCATGCCTCTTCCATTATCGGAATATAAAAGTACCACTTGGTTCTCTTGACTTGATAACGATAGTTTGACAATTTTTGCATCCGAGTGTTTCATCGCATTCGTCAAAAGTTCCTGAACAACTCTGAAGATAGCTAAGATCCGCTCTTGGTCCAGTTCTGCATCAAATCGTTCATCCGTGAAATAAACCGTAAAATTAGAGCGGAGCTGGTATTGATGAATTAAATTCTTTAATGATTGAACGAGCCCCATTTCCTCAATGAATGCCGGACGCAGCTCATTGCACGTCTCTCGAATCAAGTGAATACTATCCAGGAGAGACTCTTTATAAACCATCAACTCTGCATGTAAACTTGGAGTTAAATCATTTCTATGTCTAATTAAATCATCCATCTTTCTATAAAGATACAGTTGCTCTTGCAGCACTGTGTCATGCAAATCAATGGAGAGCTGTTTTCTTTGATTTTCAGCGATCGTGAACAATAACCTTGAAAGCCAGGTTGGATATTTTTGTGTCTGACCGCTTCTCAATTTACGAAGTTCTTTTAATAGATCCTCAATCGTGTTCATATTTTGAATCGCAATATTTGCATTATGGGAGATGGTTTGCAAGTACGTCTTCTCATCACGGTTCAGGTTTGTGTAATCTTTTTTCCCTTTACACCACATCATGGTCAGCTTTTCCAACGAATAGCCTACAATGACTCCAAACCCTTTCTCAGTTTCAATCACCGAACCGATATCATAATGATGATTGTTCAGATACTCATCAAAGTGTTCGATGATATCCTCAGGAATCTGATCGTACACACAATACATATTTCGTTTATTATGCTTGGAGTAAATGTATATATCTCGAACATTCAGTACATTTTTCACTTCATCACGCATGACCTTCATTAAATCGACCGCATTGGATTGGTCCTTCATATCCTGTGCCATCCGGTGCATACTCTCCTGATAGCCATAGCGAGCCGAAAACAAATATCGCTGCAGTTTGAAATCCAACACTTCTTTTACTGATAAAAACAAGACCAAAGAAGATTGGAACAACAAGAACATTTGAATGTAACTGATCACGTATAAATCTTCTTCAACGAGCCAGCCAATCGTAAACATCAGAGCTAAACTTGGGATGACAGATAGAATCATGTAATACCGGACACGCGTCATCACAAAGTCAATATCAATCAATCTCTCTCTTGTTACCAAATACATGAACGTGATCGGTAAAGCGATAAGAAACATTGCTCCAACTTCAAGTGAAATCACTTTCACTCCAAAAGCAAGAGCGGGAATTAAATAAAGAAAAATATAAGGAAAGAACGCAATCGTCATTCCTACAGCCATATATTTGAAGATAGGTCCGACGGCGTAACCTCTGTGAATAAATAGTCCTCGGTAAATGATATAAAAAGATATAATATATAAAACCAAAAGCAACCCGCCAGGAACCGGCTCGAAAATAGTAGGATAAGATTCAGTGATCAGGAAGTAGCCTTCAAGTAACGATACGAGTCCTACAGTGAGGTATAACAAGTAAACGATCTTTTTAGAAAACCAATAAATGTCTAATTCCTGAAAATAATTATATAAGAAATGGATTAGAATCACAGGTGAAAACAAGAATAAACCCGTGTTCAAAAACAAACCGTACAAATCATCCCTCACGGCCCCACCGTTGCTTAAATATCCTGTAGCAATCGCTAGGAAGAACAAAATCAGTTGTTCCGCTGAATATCTTTTCGGTACCCGTTTATGAACCAAGTAGGATATGCCCAAAATAACTAAAAAGAAAAGAGCAGGCAGGACTATGTACAATAGCCAATGAATGGGGCTTGAATTTTCAATGTCGTTGTAGAAAATCTCTTGTCCATTATGTTGGACTGAAAAGGAGTTCGCTCCCTCTAATTCATCGAACATGGAAATTGAACGGTGTTCTTCTGGGGATGCGCCATTTATTGAATGGACTTCTCCTCCCAACGGAACTCCATGACGGTCTCCCCAACTTCCACTATGGACAGAGGTCACCACCCATTCTCCTTGTCTTTCGTTCACATCGATACCAAGGTATGGCTGAGTGACCGATAATACGATCATGTAACAAGCAGACAGGATGAAAAAGGATAGGACCAGCCACTGAGACCATTTGAAATTAAACATATATAAATCCACCTTCGTACATTATTCAACCAAGTCTATTATACTATGGAACTTCCAGCCTACAACCCATAGTCTTTTTTCATACGTGTTATTAAGCTAAATGGCAGGATTGTGGAAGACTCAATTTCGAGATGTTTGGGGGTTCGTTTCTTGGGATGAGCGTCAGGGGTGGCTGGGAAGCTACTCGCAGTTCGAGGAGGCTCACCGAGCTCACGCGGAAAGCGAGTTATTCCCCGCAGCCCCATTCACTCTACAAAAGTCTTGAAACTGAGTCTTCTAGAATAAGGAGCGTTTGTGGAAGAAATAGATATATTTGGCGAAAGAAAAGAAGCCTCCATGTAAAAATGGAGACTTCTTTTCGTAGTAATTTTTATACGCGTTGGTCGCTTCCGAAGAAGCTTTTGAAAGATTCAATAGCTGTATCACGGTTAAGTGCTGCAATAGAAGTCGTTAAAGGAATTCCTTTAGGACAAGACTGAACACAGTTTTGTGCGTTTCCGCAACCCATGAGTCCTTCTTCATCCATAATTGTCTGCAAACGTTCACTCTTGTTCATCTCTCCTGTAGGGTGGGAGTTGAACAAGCGAACTTGAGATAATGGAGCAGGTCCGATGAAGTCCGACTTACTATTGACGTTCGGGCAAGCTTCCAAGCATACTCCACATGTCATACATTTGGATAGCTCATAAGCCCACTGACGTTTACTCTCTGGCATCTTAGGCCCTGGACCAAGATCATATGTTCCGTCAATCGGAATCCAAGCTTTCACTTTCTTCAATGAATCGAACATCCGGCTACGGTCAACAGCCAGGTCACGGTTGACTGGGAATGTCGTCATTGGAGCCAAGCGAATCGGCTGTTCAAGTTGGTCCACGAGGGCTGTACAGGATTGACGAGGTGTCCCGTTGATCACCATGGAACAGGCGCCACACACCTCTTCCAAGCAACCCATATCCCAATAAACAGGAGTCGTCGGTTCACCGTCTGCATTGACAGGGTTACGACGAATTTCCATAAGCGCAGAGATGACGTTCATATTTTCACGATACGGAATCTCGAATTTCTCTTCATAAGATGATTCATCAGGGTGGTCCTGACGAGTAATGATCATCGTGATCGTTTTATTTTCGCTCATGATCGTTACCTCCTTTATTTACTTTTCGAGTAATCACGTTTACGAGGCTCGATTAAGGATGTATCGACTTCGTCATAACGGAATACCGGCTTGTTGTTTTCCTTATCAAAGCTAGCAACCGTTGTCTTCAGCCATTCTTCATCATTACGTTCAGGGAACTCAGGCTTGTAGTGTGCGCCACGGCTCTCATTACGGTTGTATGCACCTTGAGTAATAACACGGGCCAATTGAAGCATGTTCCATAACTGACGTGTAAACATGGCTCCCTGGTTGCTCCAGCGAGAAGTATCATTGATGTTGATTCGTTTGTAACGATCCATCAACTCTACAATCTTTTCATCTGTTTTCAGAAGCTTTTCGTTTTCGCGGACGACCGTAACATTATCGGTCATCCATTCCCCAAGCTCTTTATGAATTTGGTAAGCATTTTCATCGCCGTCCATATTCATAATTGCCTCAAATTTATCTTGTTCTTCTTTCACTTTCTCTTCAAACAGCTTGGATGTCATATCATCCGCCAGCGTTTCTAATCCATCGATATATTTAACAGCATTCGGTCCAGCTACCATTCCACCAAAAATGGAAGAAAGAAGCGAGTTTGCTCCGAGTCTGTTCCCGCCGTGTTGAGTGTAATCACATTCTCCAGCAGCAAAAATTCCTGGAATATTGGTCATCTGGTCATAATCGACCCACATTCCACCCATGGAATAGTGAACGGCAGGGAAAATCTTCATCGGTACTTTTTTCGGATCGTCCCCTACGAATTTTTCATAGATTTCAATAATTCCACCAAGCTTGACGTCTAATTCCTTCGGGTCTTTATGAGATAGATCAAGGTAAACCATGTTCTCCCCATTGATACCTAGCTTTTGATTGACACAAACATCAAAGATTTCGCGTGTAGCAATGTCACGCGGAACGAGGTTTCCATAAGCCGGGTATTTTTCCTCTAAGAAATACCATGGCTCCCCATCTTTATATGTCCACACGCGTCCACCTTCACCACGAGCCGACTCACTCATAAGGCGCAGTTTGTCATCCCCAGGAATCGCTGTCGGGTGTATTTGAATGAACTCACCATTTGCATAGTCCACCCCTTGTTGATAAAGGGCACCTGCTGCAGATCCAGTATTGATGACAGAGTTTGTTGACTTACCGAAAATGATTCCAGGTCCGCCTGTTGCCATGATGACAGCATCTGCTGGGAAAGCTTTGATTTCGTGGTCACTAAGGTTCTGACCAATAATGCCTCGTCCTACACCTTTTTCATCGACGATTGCGGATAGGAATTCCCAATTTTCATATTTCGTTACGAGACCATTTACTTCGTGTCGACGCACTTGCTCATCCAGAGCGTATAGAAGCTGCTGTCCAGTTGTTGCTCCGGCAAATGCTGTACGGTGGTGCTGCGTTCCACCAAAGCGACGGAAATCTAGCAATCCCTCCGGAGTACGGTTGAACATTACGCCCATACGGTCCAGCAAGTGAATAATTCCTGGTGCGGCATCACACATCGCTTTTACAGGAGGTTGGTTTGCTAAGAAGTCGCCTCCATAAACTGTATCGTCAAAGTGTTCCCATGGGGAGTCGCCTTCCCCTTTCGTATTAACTGCCCCATTAATTCCGCCTTGGGCACATACAGAGTGAGAACGCTTAACAGGAACAATGGAAAGCAAGTCCACGTGAACCCCTTGTTCTGCTGCTTTAATTGTTGCCATTAGGCCGGCTAAACCACCACCGACAACAACAATATTACGGTTTGTCATGATTGAAGCTCACTCCCTTGAATACTAAAAATCTACCGTTTCGTAATTAAAATTTTCATTGATTATATGCCATATGCGAATTGAATCAGTGTACGAACACCAACATAAGAAATCGCAAGGAAAATAATGATGCTTGCATAGGTCATAATCTTCTGAGAGCGAGGTGATACTGTGATTCCCCAGCTGACAAAGAACGACCAAAGACCATTAGAGAAGTGGAAAGTCGTTGAGATGACCCCTACTATGTAGAACCAAAAGAAGAATGGTTCAGTAAGGATGCCTTCCATCAACGAATAGTTCAATTCTGCCCAACCGAAGCCAATAGCAATTCTCGTTTCCCATACATGCCATGCAATGAATATGAGTGTGATAATTCCAGTGATCCGTTGGAAGATGAACATCCAGTTCCTGAAATAACCGAAGTTAGATAAATTACTCTTCGCTGTGAAAGCAATATACACTCCGTAAATAGAGTGGAACAACAGTGGTAAAAAGATAATGAAAGTCTCCAGTACATAACGATATGGCAAGCTCTCCATAAAATGAGCTGCAGCGTTAAATGCCTCTGGTCCACGTGTTGCAAAATAGTTCACAGTCAAGTGTTGGATCAAAAAGATCCCGATTGGGACGACGCCCAAAAGTGAATGCAGTCTTCGATTAACGTATCCGCGTGTTCCCGCCATATTTACCCCCCTCAAGATGATAACAGTTTGAATATGAACATTTTTCAGACAGTTAAGCGCTTTAATTTAGCGCTAAAAATAATAGGAAAAGCCCCTCTTCCCTTACTTGTCTGACCAATGTACAATTTGTGACATGTTTATTGTACTTCTATCGCGTATAAGCGTCAAGAAAGCACGTTCATAATTTGCTCGAAAATACACATTTATTTCCTTTCGATGAAAAGGGACAATTTTTATTGCACCGAACCTCGTTTCGAGTGATAATAAGGAGAGAAAGGAATGAGCGTTTTGAAAGAATCTACGAAGCTAACAACGGGCAACATTTCATCGCTTGTAGGGACAGGCGCAGGTTTTGATTTGATGCGTTATTACACCCTCCCGGATTTCTTAGGGAAAGATGCCCCCTACCTCCTTTATTATATGGGGAAAAACATGGCCAGACAGACAGAGATCAGCACCTTGGATGAACTCTATGAGTTTTTCCAGTACATGGGCTGGGGTGAACTTGTTTTAGACAAAGAAAAGAAAAAAGAAATGATTTTTAAATTGAGCGGCCATATGATAGAGAAGCGGCTGAACCAAAAAATGTTCGAAGTCGACTTCCGCATGGAATGTGGGTTCATGGCAGAAATCATCTGCAAAATTACTGATCATACATATGAATGTTTTGAAGAGAAAAACCACAAAGAGAACTATGTTGAAATTAAAGCACTAAAAGGATAAATAAAGAAAGCAAAGAACCAGCTGTTATTCTTCAGCTGGTTCTTCTACGTTATCCTGGTTCAAATGAATGAGAATTGTGTTAGCCACAGGTTCTGGAACACCTAATCTCGTGATATCCTCAATTTCTGCATTTTTAATTTCCGTGACAGACTTGAAGTGTCTCAACAATAAGCGCCTTCGTTTCTGTCCGACTCCAGGAATACGATCCAGTTCAGATTGAATAGCACCCTTGCCTCGAAGCTGCCGGTGAAAGGAAATAGCGAACCTGTGTACCTCATCTTGGATGCGCTGCACCAGATAAAATTCTTGAGACTGACGGTCAAGATCGATAGGACTTGGGGGATCGCCGTACAATAATTCACTGGTCTTGTGTTTATCGTCTTTTGCTAAACCGCATAGAGGAACATCAACACCAAGTTCATTCTCAAGAACATCAAGAGCGGCCGTCATTTGCCCTTTGCCGCCATCGACGACAATTAAATCAGGGAGAGGCAGGCCTTCTTTTAACACCCGCTTGTACCTCCGTCGAATCACTTCTCTCATGGTTTCATAATCATCAGGACCCTCTACATCCCTGATTTTATACTTCCTGTACTCTTTCTTCTGTGG
This sequence comes from Halobacillus litoralis, assembly GCF_009856415.1. Classification (GTDB taxonomy): domain Bacteria; phylum Bacillota; class Bacilli; order Bacillales; family Halobacillaceae; genus Halobacillus; species Halobacillus litoralis_C. The sequence goes on from NZ_WMEZ01000004.1 coordinate 120,035, forward strand.
CTTCCCATCAATGAAAACAACCATGGCTGAAACAGGATCTGCGCCTTGTATATTGGAGTTATCAAAAGCTTCAATCCGGTGAGGTGTTTCAATGTGAAGGTGGTTTCCAAGTGCTTCTACAGCTTTAATGGTTCGCTCTTCATCTCGTTCAATCAAAGCAAATTTTTCTTCCAAGGATATTTTTGCGTTCTTCATCGCAAGCTCAACCAATTCTTTTTTCCGACCACGCATAGGAATGTGAACTTTCGTATCTAATGCTCCTTCCAAGACATCGACGTCCGTCGCCACCGGAACGAGGACCTGTTTAGGATAAGGATGGTTTTGATGCAGGTAAAAGCGGCCGATATAGCTGATAAATGTCTCTTCTGGGTCATCAAAGAATGGAAATAGCGTAACATCTCGTTCGATCAGTTTGCCCTGGCGGACGAAAAACACCTGGACACACATCCAACCTTTATCATAGGAGTAGCCGAAAATATCTCGGTCGACTTGGTCATTCATCGTCATCTTTTGTTGCTCCATGACAGACTCAATGTGCTCAATTTGATCTCTCAATTCCTTCGCCCGTTCAAAATCAAGCTCTTCTGACGCTTCAAGCATTCGCTTTTTTAAATCTTTCTTTATTGCTGTGTGACCGCCATTTAGGAAGGACGTTATATTTTGAACGATTTCTTCATTCGTTTTTTTGGAGACTTTGTATTCACATGGTCCAAGACACTGGTGCATGTGGTAATAAAGACAAACACGATCGGGCATGGTATTACATTTTCTTAATGGATACAATCGATCAAGAAGCTTTTTCGTTTCCCTTGCAGCAATGACGTTTGGGTAGGGACCGAAATACTTCCCTTTATCTTTTTTCACATTTCTTGTGACAATGAGTCTGGGATGCCTTTCTGATGTCACCTTCAAGTATGGATATGTCTTATCATCTTTTAATAAAACGTTATACTTCGGATCATATTTTTTTATTAAGTTCATTTCCAATATCAACGCTTCAATTTCTGAGGTTGTCACGATATATTCAAAGTTAACGATTTCACGGACGAGTCGCTGTGTTTTCCCGTCATGCGCTCCGGTAAAATAGGAGCGGACACGGTTTTTCAACACTTTGGACTTCCCAACATAGATGACCGTATCGTTTTTATCTTTCATCAGATAACAACCGGGCTGGTCCGGTAGTACAGCCAGTTTCTCTTTGATGGTTGAGTTCATATAGGTTCACTCCATGATTTGTAGATTATATACTGAAAATACCACAACGACGGACCAAGTATGCAGGTTCAATACGCCTGGACAAGCTTAAGCAACGTCTTGCGGCATGATGTGTACGCAAAAAGCTGCTTAAGACCTTGAACCTGAACAAATTTAGATTGTAAAAAGATGATGAAAGCCGCGCTGCTTTGGCAACGCGGCTTTCATAGTAAATTCATTCATTAAGAATGTTTTTGAATCAATTCAGCAAGTGCTTCTTTTGGTTGGAAGCCGATAACCTGGTCAACCACTTGACCATCTTTGAATAGAAGCAGTGTCGGGATACTCATGACACCGAATTTACCTGCTGTTTCTTGGTTCTCATCAACATCAAGTTTGACGATTTTTACTTGATCGCTCATTTCCGCATCCAGTTCTTCTAATACGGGCGCAATCATCTTACAAGGTCCGCACCATGGTGCCCAGAAATCAGCTAGGACAAGACCCTGGTTTGTTTCTTCTGTAAAGTTCTGATCAGTTGCTTTTACAATTGCCATACTATAATTCCTCCTCGACCTAATAGTCTGTTAAGAGTATATCACTATCTATTTTTAGTGACTAACAATTTGTTTATACCTTATTTAAACATGGAATAAAGCCGAAGCCAAATATTTGGCTTCGGCTTTATGGTCAGGCGTTTACTTTCATCTCTTTGATTTCTTCAATTAGTTTAGGTACAACATCGAACAAATCGCCAACGATTCCATAATCCGCTACATTGAATATGTTCGCTTCCGGATCTTTGTTAATCGCCACAATAACTTTGGAATTCGACATTCCAGCTAAGTGTTGAATGGCTCCAGAAATACCACATGCAATATACAAGTCTGGCGTAACGACCTTCCCTGTTTGACCAATTTGTAAGGAGTAGTCGCAATAACCAGCATCACAAGCTCCGCGGGATGCTCCGACTGTACCGCCAAGAACTTCGGCAAGTTTCTCAAGTGGTTCAAAACCTTCTGCACTCTTCACACCACGACCACCGGCGATGATGACTTTCGCTTCTGAAAGATCGACACCATCCGAAGACTTGCGCAAGACATCTTTTATGATTGTACGGATATTTGAAATCTCTACTTCTTTCTCGGATACACTTCCAGCTAAAGAATCATCTCTTGTAAGGGCTGGAATGTTATTTGGACGAATGGTCGCAAATACGAGTCCCTCTGTAACCATTTTCTTTTCGAAAGCTTTTCCGGAGTAGATGGGACGTGTGAAAACAATGTCTCCACCTTCAGCGACTACCTCAGTAGCATCTGAAATTAGTCCGGACTCGAGCTTACTGGCAAGTTTCGGTGTCAAATCTTTACCGATCGCTGTATGGCCCATGATGATTCCTTCAGGTGATTCATCCTGAATGACCTGATATACGGCTTGACCATAACCATCAGATGTATACGTTTTCAAATCTGAGTTTGAAACAGTGATAACTCTGGAAGCTCCATAGTAAACCATTTCCTGTCCCATTTCATTCAAATCGCCATCTCCACAAAGGACACCGACGACTTCTCCCCCATCACTGACGATATTTGCTGCCGCAATGGCTTCGAATGTAACATTACGAAGAGATCCTTCTCTTGCTTCTCCGATCACCAACATTTTTTTACTCATAAAGATTCTCCTTTCCCTTGTCTATTTAAAGTACTTTCGCTTCTGTTTTTAATAATGATACAAGTTCTTTTACTTGGTCATCGACTTCTCCTTCAAGCACTTTTCCTGCTTGCTTTTCAGGTGGAAGGAAAATTTCAGTCGTTTTTGTTTTTGGTTCCACATCGTCTTCATCCAGATCGAGGTCATCGATTTCAAGCTCATCAAGTGGCTTTTTCTTCGCTTTCATAATTCCTGGCAAAGAAGGGTACCTCGGCTCATTCAAACCTTGCTGACAAGTGACGAGGACAGGAAGTGTCGTTTCGACCTTTTCAACATCTCCTTCAACATCGCGCTCAATATTTACTGTCGTACCGTCAATTTTGATATCCGTGATTGTCGTCACACATGGCATATCCAAACGTTCCGCAAGACGAGGACCTACTTGACCACTGGCTTCATCAATGGCTACGTTCCCGCCAAGAATAATGTCGACTTCTTTATCTTCAAAGAATGCCTCAAGAATTTTAACCGTTGTAAACTGGTCACCTTCTTCAAGATCATCTTCCGTGTTAATTAGAACCGCTTTATCTGCTCCCATAGCCAGAGCTGTACGAAGCTGTTTCTCTGCTTCCTCTTCTCCGATCGTCACAACTGTCACTTCACCGCCGTGCTCGTCACGCAGATTGATCGCTTCTTCCACCGCATACTCATCGTATGGGTTGATGATGTATTCTGCTCCATCATCAGCAATCACTCCATTACTTACAGAGATTTTTTCTTCTGTGTCAAACGTTCTTTTCAGCAAAACGTAAATATTCATGTCTATATACCTCCTGGGCTATTGATTTTTGAATGCTGGTTTTCTTTTTTCAATGAATGCCTGGATGCCTTCTTTAGCATCTTCATTCCCAAACACCTCTCCAAAGGCGTCTGCTTCCGCATGGTTCCCTGCTTCAAACTGAGAGGTATGGGCATACGGAATCAACTTCATGACATGATGAATGGTCGGCCCGCTTTTCTGGGATATGGTTTGAGCCAGCTGTTCTGCTTTTTCAAAAAGTTCCTCACTAGAGAAACTTTGATTAGCTAGACCTACTCGGGCAGCTTCTTCACCACTAATCGGCACACCTGTCAAGATCATTTCATAAGCTTTTGCTGTGCCGACATATCTTGGTAACCTTTGGGTCCCTGCAAAGCCGGGGATAATTCCAAGATTCAATTCAGGCAACCCTAACTTTGCATCATCAGCTACATAGCGGATATGGCAGGACATGGCAAGCTCTAGGCCTCCACCTAGTGCTGCTCCATGGATAGCAGCAATTACAGGCACGTGGAAATTCTCAATTCTACTAAACAATTGCTGCCCCTTAGCTGCCAATCCCTTATAATCATCTGCTCCTTGGAGAGATGTAAATTCCTTAATATCTGCTCCTGCAGAGAAGAAACGTCCTTCCCCTTTAAGAAGGATGGCTTTTATGGAAGAATCGCTCTCCACTTGGTCCAGTTCCTTGGAAAGATCCTGAAGAATGGAGCTGGACAGTGCGTTTGCAGGCGGGCTCTGTATCGTGATTTCCGCCACATTCCCTTTTACTTGTGAAGTTAAAGTCGACAAATCATCATCACCTTTCTCACTTATCATGACGGGCTAATCCATTCACAATTAAGCTATGGACTTCTTTTGCTTGTTCTTCTATGTTATAACGCTGCTCTTTCATGACCCAATTTGTCACCGTCTCATCCATCGTTCCAAAAATCATTTGACGTACAAGACGGCGATCCAGGCCACTACGGAACAACTCCTCTTCGACACCTTCTTCAACAATTTGATCAATGACGTTCAAATAGCGCTTCAATACATGATTGATTTTTTGCCTCAACTCTTTATTCGATTGGCGCAATTCCAACTGTGTCACAATCGCGAGATGGTGGTCAGCAGCCAGCTGTTCAAAATGTGTTTGGATTAAAGTTAAAAGCTTTTGTTCCGCTGACTGCTTAGAGGTTGTTTCCTGCTCAATCTTTTCTATGAATTGCCCCATTTTTTCTTGAAACAATGATACAAGGATATCTTCCTTGTTTTTAAAATAAAGGTAGATGGTTCCATCTGCCACTCCTGCTTTCTTTGCTATCTTAGAAACTTGAGAAGAGTGGTAGCCATTTTCAGCAATGACTTCGACAGCTGCATCAATAATTTGTTTGAATTTCGGTTTATTTTTCTTCAATGGTATATCTCCTTGCTATTGCGAACTGAAAAATGAATGAATCATCATTCACTTATTATTCTACAAGCAAAGAAATATTCTGTCAACTTTCTTTTTTGTGTTTATTGGATACTTTCAGATTCCTCATATTTCCGCTTCTCCTCATCGATCAATGTTCTCCTTAAGATCTTACCGACCGCTGTTTTCGGTAACTCCTCTCTGAACTCATATAACCTCGGGACCTTATAAGAAGCAATGTTTTTACGACAATATTCATTCAATTCATCTTCCGTAATTTCACTTCCTTGTTTTTTAACGATGAAGGCTTTTACGGTTTCTCCACGATACGGGTCAGGAACTCCTACAACGACAGCTTCTTGAATTTCTGAGTGCTCATAAAGGACTTCTTCCACTTCACGAGGATAGATGTTATATCCGCCTGCGATGATCATATCTTTTTTCCGATCTACGATATAAAAGTATCCAGCATCATCCATATACCCCATATCACCTGTACGGAACCACCCATCCTCACTGAGTACCTGTGCCGTTTCCTCTGGCCTGTTCCAATAACCTCTCATTACTTGAGGACCTTTGACGACGATTTCTCCGATTTCTCCATTCTCAGCCTCTTCATCCGCATCCATCTTGTAGATCTTGGCGTCCGTGTCTGGCCATGGTACACCGATACTTCCACTCATACGCTGTCCCCATACCAAGTTGGAATGGGTAACTGGAGAAGTTTCCGTCAACCCATAGCCTTCAACAAGACGTCCACCTGTGACAGCTTCAAAACGTTCTTGGACTTCAACCGGCAACGGAGCTGAACCACTGATACAGGCTTCAATAGATGAAAGATCATATTTTTTCAAATTCGGGTGGTTCAGTAAGGCGATATAAATTGTAGGGGCACCAGGGAATAACGTCGGTTTTTGTTTTTCAATGACTTTCAAAACATCTTCCGGTTCAAACTTTGGCATAAGAATCATCTTGTTCCCCATCATGACAGACAGGTTCATAACCGAAGTCATTCCATATACATGGAAGAACGGTAAAATAGCAAGCACGGTTTCTTCGCCGTCTTTGCACTTATACAACCATTTCTTCGACATTTGCGTGTTGACAATCAGATTATAATGAGTGAGCATAACACCTTTTGGAAAACCAGTCGTTCCTCCGGTGTATTGTAGTAAAGCAAGATCCTCTTTAGGATCGATCTCTACCTCTTCGACATTTCCGCTTGCATTTTTCAAAACATGGGACCATAGATGAGTATCTGTAGATTGTTCCGGTTTGACGAGCACTTGATACTGCCTTTTTTGAATAAAAGGATAAATTTTATTTTTAGGGAAAGGAAGGTAATCTTTAATACCTGTCACGATGATGTGTTCAAGAGGGGTATCAGGTTTAATATTGGCAGCCTTTGGATAAAGAACATCAAGACAAATGATCATCTTAGCTCCTGAATCATTCATTTGATATTCCAATTCCCTTTCCATATAGAGAGGGTTCGTCTGGACAACGATTCCTCCAGCCATAAGCACTCCATAATAGGAGATGACGGATTGAGGACAGTTTGGCAACATAATGGAAACACGGTCGCCTTTTTCCAACCCAAGTTCCTGCAAATAGCTGGCTAAAGCTTGGGCCTCTTCATATATTTCTTTATAATCCAACTCCTTGCCCATAAAATAAAGCGCTTTCTTTTCTCCGTAAACTTCAGCACTTTCTTTAAGGTAATCATGGAGTGGTTGTTCTTTGTAATCAATGGTGACAGGGACTTCTGGTGGATACAACTTGTGCCATGGACGTTGAAAATCACTCATTTTGACAGACCTCCCTAATAATTGTCTTCTCTCCTATTATAACGACTAAAGGCTCATATTTGAATTATTATTTAAAAAATTGAAAATATTACCCTTAAAACTAAACCCATTCCTGCACATACGCTCCCTTTACTTGAAGACTCAGTTTCGAGATGTTTGTGTGATTTTCGGGGCTACAGGAAACAGTTCGCTTTCCATGGGGCGGGCGGTGAGCCTCCTCAGGCTACGCCTTCCGGGGTCTCACCTGTCCCACACGTCCCATAGGAGTCTCACCGTTTCCCTCCGCCCCTTTACCTTATAAGTGTCTCGAAACCACTTCTAAAAGGGGAGCATGTATGGTTGAGGGTATGAATGATTAGAACACCTCCAAAGTACGTAAAAGCTTGATCCAGAGCTCATTACACCTCAAATGTGTGGTAGTGGAAGACCTTCCAACTTGGTACAGAGGTTCGTTTTTCACATACCTCGAATGGGGTGGTTGGGAAGCTGCGAGACTCCCGTGGGAGAAGGAGTTAGGTGAGATCCCGCAGGACGCAGTCCGAGGAAGCTCACCACGTCCCCCACAGGAAAGCGAGTAGCTTCCCAGCCACCCCTGGCGCTCAACACGATAACGAACCACGAAAAATCTCGAAACTGAGTCTTCCACTATCCTGCCATTTACTTTAATAACTATTATTACATGAACATAAAAAAACAAGAAGCCCGATGAGCTTCTTGTTTAATGATGAATCTATAACTTATATGATAAAAAACAGGATGCCGACGATGAGAAAGGCCGCGGCAACGACCATTAATATTTTGGCTAAGGTTTCCACTGTCTCTCTCCTTAAATGATATTCGCTCCAATCACATACGATAGCCCGATGGAAATGACTAAGGAAATGAATCCTACGGCACGGTTGTCATTTGCAATTTCTTCATCGATCTTAAACGATGGGGTCAAGAATTCAAAAATGAAATAACCGCAAAGGAGAAGGGCAAATCCATACAAGCCCCACCCCATCGTTTGGGTGAGTGAGTCGTTATGTTCTATTGAAAAACGAAAGATGTTTGCAATTCCAAATAGTTTTCCCCCGGTCGCCATCGCTACAGCAATGTTGCCTTTTTTGATTTCTTCCCAATTATTATAGGAAGTAACGATTTCAAAAATCGCCATGAAAAGAACTAAGCACAGGACAACAACACTGTAACGAGCGGCGGTTTCCACTAACGTGTATTCCCAAAAATTACTCATTCCTCCGCTCCCTTTTCAACGAATTATCGAAACTCAAGGACGGTCACTCCACTTCCACCTTCATTCATGCCCCCTGCCCGATGGCTGGAGATGCTGCGGTGTTTTTTTGCAAAATTTTGAACCGCTGTTCGAAGAGCGCCCGTCCCCTTCCCGTGGATAATGGATACTCGTGGATAGCCTGCTAAAAGAGCGTCATCAATATATTTCTCTAAGCGGTTCAACGCATCTTCATAGCGCTCGCCACGTAAGTCGAGTTCTGTTTTCACATGGAAGTTCTTTCCTTTGACTGTCGCCATTGGCTTTTCTTTATAAGGTTGCTTTGCCTTTACGAATTCAAGTTCTTTGCGTTTGGCTTTCACTTTCATTACACCAACCTGAACCTGGTATTCGTTCTTCCCTGTCTGTTCCACAATGGTTCCTTGCTGGTTCAGAGTCAGTAGCTTCACTTCATCTCCAGGATTCAATTCTCTCGACTCTTTCTTTGGTGCTGGAGTTGCTTTCGGTTTCTTCTTCGCAAGTTCCGGCTGCGCCTCGTCAAACATCTTCCGAGCTTCAATCCATTCATGCTCTTTCATTTGAGCCTGTGATTTCATGTTCCGTATTTCGCCAACGATCGTTTCCGCTTCTTCTCTGGCCTGGCGAATGGCTTTTTCTGCTTTTTGTTCCGCTTTTTCATATAACTTTTCCCGTTGATCTTCAAATTGGTCCCATTTATGCTTTAATTCATTGCGGAGCTCTTCCGCTTCTGCAAGCAACCGTTCTGCTTCTGCATAATCCTGCTCTGCTCCCCGCTTCGATTCTTCTAATGAAGCAATCATATTCTCAACACTCTGAGAATCTACACCGATATGACCTTTCGCAGAGTCAATTACAGATTCTCTTAAACCTAAGCGCCTGGAAATCTCAAATGCGTTACTCCGTCCTGGAACACCAATCAACAAGCGGTAGGTCGGTTTTAGTGTTTGAATATCAAATTCGACAGAGGCGTTGATGACATCCGGGCGATTGTAGCCATAAGCCTTCAATTCAGGATAGTGGGTTGTCGCGATGACACGGGCTTTCCGGTTGACGACTTCATCTAAAATCGACATCGCAAGAGCGGCCCCTTCTTGCGGATCCGTTCCAGCACCAAGTTCATCAAACAAGACTAAGGACTGATCGTCCACTTTATCCAAAATGTCTACGATATTAGTCATGTGGGAAGAAAAAGTAGATAAACTTTGTTCGATGGACTGTTCATCTCCGATGTCTGCATAAACTTCATTGAATACAGCCATCTCACATCCATCCAAAGCGGGTACCTGTAAGCCGGACTGTGCCATTAAAGTGCACAAACCTACGAGTTTGAGAGTAACCGTTTTTCCACCTGTGTTCGGTCCAGTAATAACAATAGATGTGTAATCTGTGCCAATTTCGATGTCATTCGGAACGACTTCATCTTCTGGGATTAGTGGATGTCTCGCTTGTTTCATATCGATGCGGCCTTCGTCATTCATCTTAGGCATGGCTGCTCTCATCTGCTTGCCTAACTTCGCTCTAGCAAACATAAAGTCCATATGCCCTAACACATTCACATTTTCATATAAGGGTTCATGATTTTCCGCAATCGCATCGGAAAGCTCTTTCAAGATTTTCTCGATCTCATTTTTTTCTTGGACGCGAGCTTCTTGCAGTTGGTTATTCAAGTCGACGACCGTTTGCGGTTCTATGAACAATGTCGCTCCAGAAGAGGATTGGTCATGGACGATCCCGCCTATGGACCCACGATATTCTTGTTTAACTGGTAAAACATAGCGTTCATTTCTTATGGTGACAATCGCATCGGAAAGCATTTTTGACTTAGACTTTGTAAACGACTCCATTTTGTCCCTTACCCGACTCTCATATGTCCGGATTTTCGAACGGATGGATCTCAATTTCTCAGAGGCCCCGTCCATGACTCCTCCATGGTCATCGATACAGTTTCTGATTTCACTCTCCAGGTCCCTTAATGGAGCAATTGTTGACACCATATCTCTCAAAATGGGCATTTCTGGTTCTTCCATATCTTCAATGAAACGCTTCAGTTGTCTGCCGCCATAGATCGTACTGGCGACATCCAAACATTCGAGAGCACTCAAAGTCCCGCCGATTGTGGTTCGCTTCAAGCTTGGTTTGATGTCAAAAATACCACCAAGTGGGACATGCCCTTTCAAACGCAGAACTTGTCCAGCTTCATCTGTTTCCATCTGCAAGTGACGAACCTCTTCCAAATCAGAAGATGGTTTCAAAGCGGATGTCTTTTCTTTCCCCAACGAAGATGCTGCTTGTTCGTTCAATTGTTCTATGATTTTTTTAAATTCTAGTACATGAAGGATGCGTTGATTCATGTGTAACCGTCTCCTTTATTACTCCTTATGGATCTTGAACTTATCCATCAACTGTTGTTTCGTCCACGTATTGATGACTGTATCTTTTCTAAGCCACCCTTTTCGCGCTGAACCAATGCCTATTTTCATATGCTCCAACATTGGATAACTGTGAGCATCCGTATTAACAGCAATGTTCACGCCCTCTTCCTGAGCTCTCATTAACCATTCCCAACTTAGATCTAACCGGTTAGGGTTCGCGTTAAGTTCAAGAATCGTCCCTGTTCGCTTGGCTCCTTCAATCAATGCTTCAAGGTCCACATCATAGCCTTCGCGACGGCCAATCAAACGTCCGGTCGGATGAGCAATCATGTGGACATGAGGGTTTTCGAGGGCATTGGTCAACCGTTCCATAATTTGATCTCTTGATTGCTGAAAGCTTGAGTGAATGGAGGCAATGACAAAGTCCATCTCTTTGAGGAACTCATCATCAAAGTCTAGTGATCCATCTGGCAGAATGTCCATTTCAATGCCAGCAAAGATATGGAAATCATCCATTTCTGCATTCACCTTTTCAATCTCTTTCCTTTGCAAACGTAGACGCTCTTCATTCAATCCATTTGCCACACGCAAGTATTTCGAGTGGTCAGTGATAGCGATGTAGTCATACCCTTTCGCTTTTGCTTTCTCTGCCATTTCTTTGATGGACTGAGCTCCATCACTCCAAGTCGAGTGCATATGAAGATCCCCGCGAACGTCATCCAATTCCACGAGTTCAATGGATTCTTTAAATTTCTCTACTTCTCCATAATTTTCTCTAACTTCAGGAGGAATGAAATAAAGACCAAAATGCTGGAAAAATTCTTCTTCTGTTCCAAACGTTTGGACTTCTCCCGTTTCCGAATTTTCAATTCCATACTCACTGATTTTCTCATTGTTCTCTTTTGCGAGTTGTCTCATAGCGACATTGTGGTCTTTGGATCCTGTGAAATGGTGTAAGGTCGTAGCAAATTCTTCTGGTGAAACAATACGGAAATCAATGCCTATATCATAGCCCTCATTGACCACGATAGAAACTTTCGTCTCACCTGAAGCAATAATTTCTTTTATATCTGGATAGGCCAATAGCTCATCTCGAGTTTCAACAGCATTTTCTGACGCAATAATGAAATCTAAATCTTTAATCGTTTCACGCATTCTTCTTAAACTTCCCGCTCTAGAAAAACGTGTGAATGTCTTCCCTTGATCTAGAAAACGCTCGATTTTTTCTGCTAATGGAAGCATAACAGCGATCGGCAAACGTTCTGGACGTGCTCCCGCTTCTTCAATAGCCTTTAACATCTTTTCGGCAGACTTTTTTCCGAAACCATCCAGCGCTTCCACTTTTCCAGCCTCCAGAGCTTCCTTCAAAGTCTCTGCATCGGTCACACCTAATTGTTGATAAAGTTTCGCTAATTTCTTGCCACCGAGTCCTGGGAGGTCAAGTAATGGTACAAGGCCGGCTGGAACTTCTGCCTGTAATTGCTTTAACGTATCTGATTCTTCGTTTTCTAAGTATTCATCAATGACAGTTGCCGTACCTTTTCCGATCCCTTTCATTTTTGTGAAATCATCGATCTCACTTAATGATCTGTCATCGCGCTCTAAAGCTTGGGCAGCCTTACGGTAAGCAGAAATTTTAAAAGGGTTTTCCCCTTTTAACTCTAAGTAAACAGCGATTTTTTCCAACAGTTTAATGACTTGTTTCTTATCGATTGCCATGATTTATCGACTCCTTCACATTTTATCCTGTTTTCAAGCTGAAAAAGAGCCGCCATGATCATAATCATAGCGGCTCTACCTGTACTTTCATCCTAACGTCTTACTCAGCCAGCTACATGTTCAATCCACAGCGTTTTCAATTGTTCTGAAAAGACTGGTGTGTGTTCGATGATCAGCTGTGCAAGAATTGATCCGTCCAAAGCACTTTGCACCCCGGCAAGAGGTACAAGCGCCGCTATGTACAGCACCACGAATAAGATGACATAATTTTCAATAAAGCCTAAAATTCCACCTAACAACGTGTTCAAGGAATTCAAGATCGGCAGTTCCGAAACAAAGTCCAACATGGACGCAATAATATGTAAGATGATTTTAGCTCCAAAAAAGATAATGGCAAAAGCAACAGCGTTATAAAAGGCTTGTTCCAAAGGCAAATTCTCTAAGAAAATCGCCCAGGAAGAATCCTGAGGCAATTCAGGATAAGGTACCCATAACGTCAGCTTCGGCGCAAGGTCATCATAGTAGATAACAGCGAGTACAAAGGCTACAACAAATCCGATAAGATGGAAAAGCTGAAGAATAAATCCTCTTTTCAATCCCGTTATTACACCAATAAACAAAATAAACAACAACAATAAATCAATCATTTTACCCTCTATCCTCTTTCTCTTTCTTTTCAATATAATTCATAAGTTCTGTACATTCTTCCTTTAATTTCATATATTCATTCATCGTATTCACAGCGGTCAAAACGGCGAGCTTTGCCGTATCCAGGCTAGGATTTGCTTCATGGATCTCTCGCATCTTTTGATCCACCAGACTGGATACCATACGGATATGATGGGGCTCTTCATGACCAACTATAGTGTAAGATCGTTTGTTGATCTCCACTGTAATTCTTTTTTTCTCTTGGTCTGACTGCGACACATTCATACCCCCCTAGTTTCTCTCAATCCTAAACTTTATATTAACACGAAGCTTGACAAATAGGAAACCAATATGGATGTTTTTCGCAAATGTTCTCTTTTGTCATCCATTTTGCTATACTAATCCTATCATTTTAGACAGAAAGGAATCCATTATGCCCCAAGTTGTATTAAAATTACCTGTCTCTACACTAGAGAAAATGAAGAAATATTACACCTCAAGTTTGAAAAACAGTCCGCCAGCAGCGTTGTTCGCAGCCAAAACAACCAGTTGCACGATTACAGCTTACAAGTCGGGCAAGGTGCTCTTCCAGGGCCAAAAACCAGAAATAGAAGCAGAAAAATGGGGAAGCGTTCCTACCACTCCCTCAGGGGGGGAGAAGAAAAGCAAGAACCAACGTCATGCTTTCCATCCCAATGACCAGCTATTCGCAAGCTCTCATATAGGATCCGATGAAGCCGGTACAGGGGACTATTTCGGCCCCATCACTGTAGCAGCCGCTTTTGTAACAAAAGAACAAATCCCACAATTAAAAGCGATTGGTGTCAAAGATTCAAAAAACCTTTCGGATGCTCAAATAACCAACCTGGCGAAAGACATTGTGGCTATGAAAATCCCTTACAGTCTGCTGAGACTGCCGAATAAAAAATACAACCAGTGGCAGAGAAAAGGATGGAGTCAAGGGAAAATGAAAACGATGCTCCACCATCAAGCCTTGAACCGCCTACTCGAGAAGATTGCACCCGAAAAACCAGACGGAATATTAATCGACCAGTTTTCAGAACCACATGTATACGAGAAACATCTGAGAAGCGAGAATCAACGCCTTCAAGAACATGTTTACTTTATGACAAAAGCGGAAAGTTATTCGATTGCTGTCGCAACAGCTTCCATCATTGCAAGATCTGCCTTTGTAAAAGCCATGAACCAAATGGAATTCGATACAGGGCTTCCGATACCAAAAGGAGCTTCTGGAAAAGTGGATCGTGCTGCAGCAGCTATTATTGAAGCTTACGGTGAAGAGAAGCTTGACGAATTAGCTAAAGTTCATTTTGCAACCACGGAAAAAGCGAAAAAGTTTGTTAAATAATTTGCCGTTGCCTATACGAAAAGCCCAGAGTTAAAGAAACTCTGGGCTTTTTTTGCTTATCATTTGGTTTATCCACGAAGTTCAGCCTGATGCTGATTTTTCACCGCTTCCAGGATAGCGTTGTGAGTCTCTTCTACTTCTTGATCCTTCAGGGTACGAAGTGGATCTAAATATAGCAGACGGAAAGCAAGAGACTTCTTCCCTTCATCTAGATGTTCACCTTGATAAAGGTCGAATACTTGAACATCCTTCACTAATGGACTTCCTGCTTTACCAATTGTCGCCTCAATCGAACCTGCGGTTACATCTTCGTTTACAACAAGAGCGATGTCTCGGGAAACAGATGGGTGACGAGGAATGGTCTGGAATTTCTCTTCTTTCTTATATTCTTCAATGAGAACTTCCAAATTCACATCAAAGACATAGGTTTCTTTCAATCCGAGCTGTTTTTGCAGCTTCGGATGTACCTGCCCAACGAAGCCGATGACTTTTCCATTGACGGACACGGTTGCCGTACGTCCTGGATGCATATGATCCAGCTTCGTTTTTTCATAAGTGAAAGGCAGATCCAACTGTTCGCTTAGTCCTTCCAAGATCCCCTTAGCTACGAAAAAGTCGACGGACTTTTTCTCTTGCTGCCATGGGTGTGAGAGCCATTCACCCGTTAGTGCACCTGACGCGCGGAGCATTTCTTCCGGTTGTTTCGTTACTTTTTCCTCTTCACTAATAAAAACGGTACCCACTTCATAGAAAGCAAGGTTTTCCTGTTTTCGTGCAACGTTGTAGGATAAGGATTCTAACAACTCAGGAACCATGCTCAACCGAAGCGTGCCATGATCTTCACTCATAGGCATAGCTAGAGCGACAGGGCTTACGGATTTTTCTTTCACTTCGGGACTGACAAGCATTTGAGCTTTATTTTCATGAGTAAGGGAATAAGTGATCGTCTCATGAAGTCCTGCACCTTCGAAGTATGCTTTCACTTTACGTTTCAATAGTTGCTCAAGCGTCAGGCCTCCCGCTTGAGACGCCCCTTGTGGAAGTGTGTATGGAAGGTTATCGTAGCCATAAATACGTGCCACTTCTTCCAGCATATCTTCAAAGATCGTAATGTCCCCACGGCGAGTCGGGACAGATACATGGAACTCCTCCTCGTTCTGTTCATAATTGAACTGCAGACGACGGAAAATATCGGCGATATCCTCATTGGAAATATCAGTTCCAAGGCGATCATTGATCGTGCTTGTATTTACAGTGACTTGCTTTTCAGAGCGGTCCAGTTCGTCATGGGACACGACCCCATCTAAAACAGTTCCTCCTGCATATTTTGCAAGAAGTTCGCAGGCTCTCAATCCCGCACGTTCCACCCGGTTTGGGTCGACACCTTTTTCAAATCGTGTACTTGATTCACTACGAAGTCCATGATCTTTAGAAGCTTCACGTACGACAGATGGGTGGAAAAATGCGGCTTCTAAGATGATGGTCGTTGTATCATCTTGAACTTCAGACTCCGCCCCGCCCATGACACCAGCGATTGCGTGAGCTTTTTCCCCGTTTGTAATGACGAGGTGATCGCTTTTCAGCGTGCGCTCCTGGTCATCAAGCGTCGTCATCTTTTCTCCATCTTTCGCACGACGTGTAACGATGGTATTCGAACCAAAGCGGTCATAATCAAAAGCATGAAGCGGCTGGCCATACTCCATGAGTACATAGTTTGTGATGTCTACAACATTGTTAATCGGACGGATGCCAGCTGCAGTGAGACGGTTGCGCATCCATAGTGGAGATGGTCCGACTTGGATGTCCTTAATAATGAAAGCTCCATAATAAGGGTTAACTTCCGCATCTTCCACGACTACAGAGACATGGTCTGCTGCTTTCTCATCTGAAGTCTGGACAGTTTCATCAGCCAATTCATACGTACCATCGATAGCGGCTGCCACTTCATAGGCTACGCCTGCCATGCTTAGAGCATCCGAACGGTTTGGTGTCAATCCAAGCTCGATGATCAAATCATCAAGATTCAACAAGGAAACGGCATTGGCTCCGATTTCAACATCTTCCGGGAAAACAAAAATACCTTCAGCGAATTCTTTCGGGACATCTTTTTCATCGACGCCAAGCTCCTGGAGGGAACAAATCATACCATTCGATTCTTCTCCACGTAGTTTCGTCTTTTTAATTTTGAAGTTGCCTGGAAGAACCGCCCCCGGTGTCGCTACAGGAACTTTTTGACCTTTGGCCACGTTCGGTGCGCCACAAACGATCTGAAGCGTTTCTTCTCCAACATCCACTTGGCAAAGGTTTAACTTATCGGCGTTCGGATGCTGTTCACAAGATTGGACGTACCCGACAACAACGCCTGTGACTTCCTCTGCTACAGGTTCAACACTTTCCACTTCAATTCCGGTCTTCGTAATGATCTCTGCCAGCTCTTCCGGCGAATAACGACTGACATCAATATATTCTTGCAACCAATTTAATGATACGAGCATGGTTTCTCTCCTCCTTTAGGCCTTATGATACTGTTCTAAGAATCGAATATCGTTCGTGTAGAAGTGACGAATATCATCCACTCCATATTTCAACATTGCAATCCGCTCTGGTCCCATACCGAATGCGAATCCAGAGTATTCTTTCGGATCATAACCTGCCATCTCAAGGACGTTCGGGTGAACCATTCCGCCACCAAGGATTTCGATCCAGCCGGTCCCTTTACATACGGAACAGCCACTCCCTCCACATACTTTACAGGAAATGTCCATTTCTACGGATGGTTCAGTGAATGGGAAGAAGCTTGGACGCAGACGTATTTCACGATCCGCTCCGAACATTTGCTTCGCGAATGCATTCAGTACGCCTTTCAAATCGCTCATTCGGACGTTCTTATCGACTAATAGTCCCTCAATTTGCGTGAACTGGTGAGAGTGAGTCGCATCATCCGTGTCACGACGGTACACCTTACCAGGGCAAATCATTTTAACGGGTTCGCTGCCATTTTTAGCCCCCATTGTCCGTGCTTGAACTGGAGACGTATGGGTACGCATCAAAAGCTCTTCCGTAACATAGAAAGAATCCTGCATATCCCTTGCCGGGTGACCTTTGGGCAAGTTCAGTGCTTCAAAGTTGTAATAATCCGTTTCGACTTCCGGTCCTTCTTTAATTTCAAAGCCCATACCGATGAAGAGGTCTTCGATTTCTTCTACGATGCTTGTCAATAAATGAGGGCCTCCAATTTTTACAGGACGGGCAGGAAGAGTGACATCAATGCTCTCTTCTTCCAATTGCTTTTCTAATGCTGCATCCTCTAGGGCCGTTTGCTTTTTCTCAATGGCTTGAGCAATATGTTCTCGTACATCATTAGCCAGTTGCCCGATGACCGGACGCTCTTCTTTGGATAATTTGCCCATTCCTCTCAGAACTTCTGTAATCGGGCCCTTTTTCCCTAAGTACTCGACTCTTACATCCTTCAAGCCTTGAACAGAATCCGCCTGCTCCACTTTAGCCAAGGCTTCCTGTTTCAGCTCTTCTAAACGTTCCTTCATGCTTTTTCCTCCTTTAAAATCGTTTCGATTCATTTTCCTTTCATCTTTAAAACATAGGTTAAAAACGGCTGGAAAATAAAAAAAGCCCCATCCCTGAAAAAGGGACGAGACTTGTATGGTCGTTTCGCGGTACCACCCTTGTTGACACATCTACATGTGCCCACTTTGATGAAAATAACGGATAAATCCGGGCCAATTGGCCAGCTCCAGAGTGAAATTTCGATACATGCCACGTTAGAAGCACTTCCAGTCCAAGGTGCTTCCTCCCTATAACGATTTACATTCATCTACTTTGCTCTTTCTAAGCATTTGTTTGTTTAATTTTTATCAACTGAATATATTATAGTCAAAGAAGCCTGTGGATGCAACCTCATCCCTTTAAATGATACATAAGAACAGCACCTGCGATTCCTACATTCAAGGACTC
This sequence comes from Halobacillus litoralis, assembly GCF_009856415.1. Taxonomy (GTDB): domain Bacteria; phylum Bacillota; class Bacilli; order Bacillales; family Halobacillaceae; genus Halobacillus; species Halobacillus litoralis_C. The sequence goes on from NZ_WMEZ01000004.1 coordinate 138,235, forward strand.
TGCCTGTCCATAGATCGGGATATAGACACGTTGATCTGCTTCGTACAGAAGGTTATCCCGGATTCCCTGACCTTCATTCCCTACAATGAGTGCAGCTTTAGAAGGAGCTTGAAGTTGTTGAAAAGGGGCAGCATCCTTCAAAGCAGAAGCCCAAATCTGGACTCCTTCTTCTTTCAGTGGTCCTACAAAGTCTTCCAAGTCTCCCGTAACTACGGGGATGTGGAAGATAGACCCTTGCGTCGCTCGGATAACTTTATCATTGTAGGCATCCACTGTACCTGAACCTAAAATCACTTGATCAAATCCTGCTGCATCCGCTGTCCGAATCAATGTACCCACATTCCCAGGATCCTGAACGGAATCAAGCATTAGGGTCAACGCAGCTTGGTTTACAGAAGATTCCTTCTGTTTGACGACTGCTGCAATACCTTGAGGTGTTTCAGTTTCTGCAATAGCCCGAAATACAGAATCATTGACCATTACCGTAGAAATATCTTCAGGGATCGGAAAATCCGTTCCTTCACGAACAATCATTTCAACGATCTCCCAATCACTTTTCAACACCTCTTCTACGAGATGAAAACCTTCTACAATAAAGGTTCCTGTTTGATTTCTATATTTACGTTTATGTAATTTTTTCCATTCCTTCACTTTTGTATTTTGTAAGGAAGTCAACATAATAGTCCCTCATTTGCGTGTTTATTTCTCATTCATCATACATAGCAGGACCATGGTTGGTCAAACTAAAGAAGAATATTCGCGAAGTTATGCAGAAAAGGAGGTTGAAATGACCGATGAACTTGAACTTAAGAGCAGCGATTCTTTCTAACGTCAGCGGACATAATGCGGAACAATTGGAAGCAACCATCGATGATGCCCTGCAAAAAGGCGAAGAAAAAATGCTCCCTGGCCTTGGAGTCTTCTTTGAAATGTTATGGAAAGAGTCCGACGAACAAGAAAGACAAGAAATCCTGGATACATTAGAGCAAGGATTGAAGCAAAATCAATAATAAAAAGCCAACCTAAAACAGGTTGGCTTTTTACATTATAGATCATTAGTTAAATGTGATTTCCTGGACTTTGTCTGCATCAATCCCTTTGATGACTTCCACAATCAAACGTACCGCATTTTCAAAGTCATCACGATGAAGCATCGCTGCATGTGAGTGAATATAACGTGTCGCGATCGTAATGGACAACGCAGGAACACCATCATGACTTAAGTGAATCGCACCAGAGTCCGTGCCGCCGCCTGCAAGAGAATCAAATTGGTATGGAATCTCCTTAGCATCCGCCGTATCTGTCACGAAATCGCGAAGACCTTTATGTGAAATCATGGACGCATCATAAAGAATGATCTGCGGACCTTCCCCCATCTTGCTTGAGGCATCTTTATCGGAGACGCCTGGTGTATCCCCAGCGATTCCAACGTCAACACCAAAAGCAATATCCGGGTTAATCACATTGGCAGAAGTACGAGCTCCACGAAGACCTACTTCTTCCTGGACGGTTCCAACACCATAAACGATATTCGGGTGTTTTTCACCTTTCAACTGCTTCAAAACTTCAATAGCAATCGCACATCCAATACGGTTGTCCCAAGCTTTCGCAAGAAGCATCTTCTCATTTTTCATTTGAGTGAATTCGAAATATGGAACGACTGAATCTCCAGGTTTCACACCAAATTCCATCGCTTCTTCTCTGCTTGAAGCACCGATATCAATAAACATATCTTTAATGTCCACGGCTTTTTTACGTTGCTCCGGAGGCAGGATATGTGGTGGTTTGGATCCAATTACACCTGTCAAATCTCCATTCCGTGTCATAATCGTCACGCGCTGCGCAAGCATCACCTGGCTCCACCAACCGCCGACGGTTTGGAAATAAATATACCCGTTGTCATCGATGCGGGTAACCATGAAGCCTACCTCATCCAGGTGACCAGCCACCATAACACTAGGGCCTTTTTTATTTCCTACCTTTTTCGCGATCAAGCTGCCTAAATTATCTGTAAACACTTCATCTGCGTATGGCGCGATGTATTGCTTCATCACATCACGAGCTTCCCGCTCATTACCAGGAACGCCTTTAGCATCCGTCAAATCTTTTAACATTTGTAAAGTTTCATCTTTTTTAGCCATATGTAACCATTCCTCCTTTTCCTATCCAATGGATATTATAAACCTTTTGAAGCGATTTCACAAAAAATTCAGTTTCCTGCACGATCAATACCCTTCATCTTGACGCTCGAAGTTGATGGCGTTTTTTCTTTCGTACGCTTCAATCAATTCTTTCTCAGTAATTCCTAACGTAAGGCCAAGAACTAAATAATCATAAAAAGCTTTCTTATACGATTGTTCGTCTTTCTTCTCCCTTAACCTCTCAATCGAGCGATAAACAGTAAGAAAGGCTGATGTTTGGGAATCCACTTCGACCAAAGGTATGGCCGTATAACGATAATCAAGGTCTAAACCTAAAGAAAGTAGAAAATGGACCCCATCCACATACTCTTCCAAGATTACAGACTTCTCACTCGGTCCTTTTGTACTCCAAAACTTAAAGCATCGTGTTTCATTAGCTAATTCCCCTAATTCAACAAGAAGCGCAAGTACTTTTTCCTCAATCTTCTGTCCTTTTTCAATTCCGTGCTGCTGCTCTATATAATGATCTAATTTCCTCTGCAAATCATACAAACCTTCCCAATTCATTCTCTACCACTCCTTCACCATACGTTTAGCCAGCTCTTGCTGATAATTTTAATAAGCTCCCGTTTGTGGAAGACTCAGTTTCGAGGTGTTTTCGGGCTTCGTTTGCCATAATGGGAGCCAGGGGTGGCTGGGAAGCTACTCGCTTTCCTGCGGGGATGACGGCAAGCCTCCTCGTGCTTCGCTCTGCGGGGTCTCGCCAGCCAAGCCACTCCCACGGGAGTCTCGCAGCTTCCCAACCACCCCATTCGATGTAGGTGAGAAACGAACCCCTTTACCAAGTTAGATGACTTTCCACTATCCCACTATTAGAAGCATAAAACGCTCTACATCATGCTTACATGCTTGAAATGACTAATGGGGATCGTTTATATTATCCCATCCACTTGAGCATACAATCAGAGTTTCCGAGAAGTGGTTTCGAGACACTTCCATGTTAAAGGGGCGGAGGGAAACGGTGAGACTCCTATGGGACGTGTGGGACAGGTGAGACCCCACAGGACGAAGTCCGAGGAGGCTCACCACCCGCCCCATGGAAAGCGAACTGTTTCCCGAAGCCCCTAAACGCACACACAAACATCTCGAAACTGAGTTTTAAAAAATCCTGCCATATACTTTAATAATAAACATCAGCATCTAATAGAGCCCTATTTAAAAATTTTCTCATTTAATGTATCATTTTTTGAAACAAAAGGATACGTTCATACGTATGGAAGCAAAAGAACAGTTTACAGGGAGATGAAAGAAATGATCATCCTATTATTCCGGTTGCTCTTACTGATTGCCATAGCGTTCATTATTTATACCGCCTATAAATTCATTGTCAATCCGAGGAGAAAATTAGAGCTTGCCAGAGACAAGAAACAATTTTACTTTCATGATAACAAGGAGAATACAAAAGAAAACTTTTTGATGACTCTTAAAGGACATGTCTTTGAAGGAGAGAAATATTTAGGAACCACGGAGGATTCGTTTGAGGTAATCAACATTAGTGTGAGTGTACACAACCCTGAAAAGTTACAAGGCCTCGATAGAGAGGATCTTTACTTTATGGAAAAAGAAATCTTGATTCGCTATCCTTATGCTTCCATTGAGTGGAAGTACCCAATGAACCGATTGATCATCCAACCTTTAAGAAATCATGATGAAAAAAAGCCCCACTCCTTTGAGTGAGGCTTTCCTTTATGGACTCGTCTGGAAAAAATCTCTCCATAGAAACACTTCATATTTTTTACGTATCAAAAAGCATAATCCAATTAAACCTCCGGAAAAAAGGATCATCACGGGAATGGAAAACAAAGAAATCCATTGTCCAACAGAGGTATAAACAACAGCTAAGGGTAAGTTTGCAAATAATGATGACTTCGCATATTCTTTAAAGTCTGCGCTAATTTCCAATAGACAATAGGAAAGTAAATGAAAATGAATAAAAGGTACAAGTCTTAAGATAGCGACTTGTTTTACTGTCAAATGAGAGTTTTTCTTTAACCATTTTTCTTTTAACGACCTCAATTTCTTTAAGCCAGAAGGAACGAGCCTGATGGTGCGATAAAATAATAAACTCGAGAGCATTGTACCCACCACCGAATACGCACTTCCAGCAATCGGTCCAAATAAAACGCCTCCCGTAATACATACGAGCATAACAGGTAAAAACAAAAAAGGTCGTAATAAATGAATAGCAATGAATAAGAGCGGTGCCCAGGCTTCTTGATGTTCTAACCATGCAAAAATGGTACTTGTTGTTTCGCCCATCTCATCCCCCTCCCTGTCTACATATTATGACAGAGCGATTAGAGATAGAACCGATTCGCCAGGTAGGCCATCCCAGCAATATACAAGAGAGTAAGGAAAGGAAACCCAAGTTTGAACGACGTATGCTTCGTTTTATGCCTGAAAACACTCATGCCAATCCATCCCCCTAGTGCTCCCCCTGCTAAAGCGATTCCCCAGAGTTTCTTTTCTTCAATACGCCAAGATCCTCTTTTAGAACGACGTTTATCTACGCCCATCATAATGAAAAGGCTCAGGTTAATGACAATTCCATATATTCCAACAAGGATAACAACATCCATAAAATTCTTCTCCCCCCTAATGACCATTCGCTTGCACAAACGCCTCGAAATGAGTCTTCCAAATTACTGCCTAACTTACTATGTAAATCCCTGGGTCTATGAGTATAAAAAAGAGCCATTTCCTACCGATCGGAAATGGCTCTTTATCATTGTCATTTTATTACTTAAGAGCAGATTTAGCTTGCTCTGCTAGGCTTGCGAAACCTTGCTCATCGTTTACAGCAAGATCAGCTAGCATCTTACGGTTAACTTCAACACCTGCAAGCTTCAAACCGTGCATTAGACGGCTGTAAGAAATGTCGTTCAAACGCGCAGCAGCGTTGATACGAGCGATCCATAGCTTACGGAAGTCGCGTTTTTTCTGACGACGGTCACGGTAAGCATACTGACCTGATTTCATTACTTGTTGTTTTGCAGTTTTGAATAGTGCGTGTTTTGAACCATAATAACCTTTTGCTAGTTTAAGGACACGGTTACGACGTTGGCGTGTCACTGTTCCACCTTTTACTCGTGGCATGGTAATCCCTCCTATTTATGTCGTTCTATATTAGTCTTTTGGAAGCATGTGCTTAATGCGGCGGTAGTCTCCAGCAGAAACTAGTGCATCTTTACGCAACTTACGCTTTTGTTTTGTAGATTTGTTCGCGAACAAGTGGCTTGTGAATGCGTGGGAACGTTTCACTTTACCTGTTCCAGTCTTTTTGAAGCGTTTTTGAGAACCTTTATGGGTTTTCATTTTTGGCATGTGAATTTCCTCCTTTTACTTGATACAGTGACTTACTTCTCGTTAAGAGGAGCAAGCATTAAGAACATACTACGACCTTCCATTTTAGGCTTGGTCTCTACTTGGGCAATATCTTTGCACTCATCCGCCATGCGTTCAAGTACTTTTTGTCCAAGTTCTTTGTGAGTGATTGCACGACCGCGGAAACGGACAGATGCTTTCACTTTGTCACCTTTCTCCAAGAACTTACGTGCGTTACGAAGTTTTGTGTTAAAGTCGTGGTCTTCAATCCCTGGGCTGAGACGAACTTCTTTAACTTTGATGACCGTTTGTTTCTTACGAGCTTCTTTTTCTTTCTTCTGCTGCTCGAAACGATACTTTCCGTAGTCCATCACTCGGCAAACCGGAGGCTTCGCATTTGGCGCTACCATAACAAGATCAAGATTCGCATTCGCTGCGATATCTAAAGCTTCATTACGTGATTTAACTCCAAGTTGCTCACCATTCACGTCGATCAGACGAACTTCACGGGCGCGGATTTTTTCATTAACGTTCATGTTATCCTTGCTAATATCGAGCCACCTCCAACAAATTTTAGAAAACTTATATGAGATCTGTCATCGACAAGATTTCCTGATGCAAATAAAAAAAGTGTCGGTACACATACTGCACCCACACGACTCCTAATAATCAAAGGAATAAGTGACCTGCCAACTGCGCTATGCGTCGATCAGGTGAGAAGCGGGTGCTCCTACTTGTCTCTAGATCCGTTCATTTAGTTACCTAAATTATAATAGCATGCCTTATGATGCATGTCAACAACTAAACTCCGCCGACATGACTACTTAAACTAGGATAAGGCATGCACCCACAAAAATCAAGGCTTTTTTAGCTAGTACCCCCAATCCACCTTCTTCCACCAAAGCTCCCTTTAGTGGAGACTTAGTTTCGAGATACCCGGGGTTCGTTGCCCGAGTTGAGCGTCAGGGGTGGCTGGGAAGCTACTCGCTTTCCTGTGGGGGAGTGGCGAGCTTCCTCGGGCTTCCGCCCTGCGGGATCTCGCCGATCTCCTTTCTCCCACGGGAGTCTCGCAGCTTCCCAACCACCCCATTTCATGTAAGGGTGAAACGAACCCCTAAATTAAGGTGGATGGTTTTCCACTATTCAACTGATAGAGCTACAAAACGCTCTGTATCACTCTTTGACGTTCTCTGGAGAATTTCATATTATCCAATTCCCTCGATCATACAAGCTAATTTTCAGAAGCAGTTTCGAGCATCTTTCATGGTCAAAGGGCGGAGTGGAATGAGGAGACTACTGCGGGAAAAAAGTGCAGGGTGAGACCCCACAGGACGCAGTCCGAGGAGGCTCATCGCGCTCCCGCGGAAAGCGAGTCATTCCCCTCCGCCCCGATCCACTCACTAAAGGTCTCGAAACTGAGTTTTCAAGAATTCTGCCATAGAATAAAAACCCGAAAGTCTCTTGAAAGACTTTCGGGTTTCTTCTTTTACTTGCGTAGAAGTTTTTGGTCGATCTCGTTGCGGATTTCCTGTTTGAATGTATCCAGCGGTTTTGTTGCGGAATCTTGTTCTCCGTAACGACGGACGTTGACGGCATTGCTTTCGATTTCTTTATCACCAACCACAAGCTGGAACGGAATTTTTTGCATTTGAGCTTCACGGATCTTGTAACCGATCTTCTCATTACGCTCATCAACTTCGACACGCACGCCTGCTTCACGCAACTCATCTTCAAGCTTCTTCGCATAATCCAGATGCACGTCTGCGGAGACAGGGATGATTTTTGCCTGGACAGGAGCCAGCCAAGTCGGGAATACACCTTTATACTCTTCTATTAGAAAAGCAACAAAGCGTTCCATTGTTGATACGACTCCACGGTGAATAACAACCGGGCGGTGATCTTCTCCATCTTCTCCAACGTATGTCAGGTCGAAGCGCTCTGGCAGATGGAAGTCAAGTTGAACAGTAGACAATGTTTCATCTTTTCCAAGCGCTGTCTTCACTTGAACATCGAGTTTTGGACCGTAGAAGGCCGCTTCCCCTTCTGCTTCTACATACTCAAGCTCCATATCTTCCATCGTTTCTTTCAACATCGCCTGCGCTTTATCCCACATCGCGTCATTGTCGACATACTTCTCTTTGTCCTCTGGGTCTCTGTAGGAAAGACGGAAGTAGTAATCATTGATACCAAAGTCACGATACACTTCTTGAACTAGACGAACCACACGTTTGAATTCATCCTTCAATTGATCTGGACGAGCGAAGATGTGTGCGTCATTCAATGTCATCGCACGTACACGCTGTAATCCTGCAAGGGCGCCGGACATTTCGTAACGGTGCATCATACCGAGCTCGGCAATACGTACGGGAAGATTACGGTAGCTGTGCAATTGATTTTTGTAAATCATCATATGGTGTGGGCAGTTCATTGGACGAAGGACGAGATCTTCATTGTCCATTTCCATTGTTGGGAACATGTCATCCTGATAATGATCCCAGTGTCCACTTGTTTTATACAAATCTACACTCCCTAGAACAGGTGTGTAAACATGGTCATATCCAAGACGTTCCTCTGTATCTACAATGTATCGTTCAATGGTACGACGGATTGTCGCTCCTTTCGGAAGCCACATCGGCAATCCTTGACCAACCTTTTGATTGACTGTGAAAATGTCGAGTTCTTTTCCTAACTTACGATGATCTCTTTCTTTTGCTTCTTCAAGCATTTGCAGGTACTCATCAAGGTGCGCTTTCTTTTCAAAAGCTGTACCATAAATACGCTGCAACATTTGATTGTCGCTATCTCCACGCCAGTACGCACCAGAAATGCTCAACAGCTTGAATACTTTGATTTTACTTGTCTGCGGAACATGAATCCCACGGCAAAGATCGAAAAACTCTCCCTGTTGATAGATAGTCACTTGCTCCCCTTCAGGAATCGCTTCAATTAGCTCAAGTTTCAAATCATCCCCGATCTCTTTATACTTTTCAATCGCTTCTTCACGTGAGAGTTCGATGCGTTCAATTTCTAAATTCTCATCGACAATGCGCTGCATTTCTTTTTCAATTTTCGGAAGGTCTTCAGGCGTGAGAGACTCTTCCATGTCGATATCATAATAAAATCCATTTTCGATCACTGGACCGACTCCAAGCTTCACATTGCCATATAGACGTTTAATCGCTTGCGCCATCAAGTGTGCAGAAGAGTGGCGCACCACTTCCAAACCTTCAGGATTTTTATATGTCAAGATTTCAATCGCACCATCTTGGTCAATCGGCCTTCTTAAATCATAAGGTTCGCCGTCTAATTTGATCGCCAGGGCTTGTTTTTTTAAGCCAGGGGAGATCGATTGTGCGATTTCTTCACCTGTCGTACCTCTCTCAAACTCCTTTATGTTACCGTCTGGAAATTTGATTTGAATCGCATTCGACATGTTAAACACTCCTTTATCTAATTGAAATATAAAAAACGCCCGTCCCTCAGCATATAAGCTAAGGGACGAGCGTTATCACTCGTGGTTCCACCCAAATTCCCGCAAGTAAGACCATGCGGCTTCATTTTCCTTAACGCGGATCAGACGCTGTCTATTACTAATTATATGTTCACAGACAGAGCTCCAAGGTGGTAAACAATAAAGTCGTCAACAAGGAGCTTCCAGCCGATGGCTCCTCTCTCTGGTCTTGAGTCACTTTATGTTCGTGTCCTTTTCCAAGCCGTTGTTTAGATATGTACGTAATTATATCCATTTAGGAAAAGGAAATCAACCCATTTTGAAAGGAAATTGTGATTTGGGCCTCCAAGAAGCTTTTTCTTCAAAGATATTCATCAATAACTCTAGGTTTGAATGATCCGTTTCATCCGAATAAATGATCAACTCATCAGGTGCATGAGCAAGAGCTGGTGTGACCGGCCATTCGACCGGCAGATGAGCAATACAATCATCCGGATATTGCTTCATGTACAGCTTGGTTTCTGATTCACTGATCGGGTTTCCTTCATCATGGTAGTAAGTTAATCGACCATCATCGAGCAAATGAAGCAGCTGCACGCCTGTGTCTTTATGATGGACACGATGACGCCATGAATCCACCAACATTTGATAAGACTCTTCTTGTTTGTGTTCATCAATGATTTTTCCTGTGTATTCAATAAGCGATTCATGGACGGACTGTAAGCAAGCAGCACTAAGTTCGTCAAATTCAACCAAGCTTCTGGCGATCAAATAATCCTGGATAAAAGCGCGTAAATAGTGGTAAATCGGTGGAAGGTGAAGTCCTGTGGGTGGTTTATCTTCAAAGTCTTGTCCAATTTCAAGAATCCGTTGAATTTCTTGTGCATCCTCATAATAGTATCGGTGTTTCAATACGCCTTCCATCCATCCGAGCATTTTCCTTTTCCGGATGACTTGTAAAAAAGCACGGATCGCCTCCACATAAGCCGCTCCACTCAATGAAGCATTCATCAACCTCACATCAAATCCGTCATTGTGTTCCTTGAAAATCCAAAGTTTTTGCTCTGAGACAATCGCATTATAGAATAGGATGGCTTCCGTACGATTAGAAAAATGAATGCAAAACACCAAAATTCCCCCTCGTCCCGACTTCATGCAACTTCTATGTTCAATGGAAGACCTCAGGGATTAGCCCTGAAAATCAACCATTAAAAGATGGCGTACCTATGACATAAAGTTGGCTATTCCCTGTTATATTTATGTGACAAGGGAAGGAATCATGCTACTGTCTTCAGCTTTTGTAATCGTTATCCTCGTCTATTGCGGCCATTCACGTGGACCCCTTCACTCAGTTGGCGGATCCGCTCTGTAATTCTTTTTGCTTTTACTTGCTCAACATCTCCACGGTTACTCGTCATCAACACTTTTTCCAACTCGTTCAAATTGTAGTTAGAAGTGAAGAAAACCGGAAGTCTTTCCATCATTCGGTAGTGTAGAATACTTCCGAGGACTTCATCTCTAAACCATGCAGATTGAGATTCCGCTCCGATATCATCAAGCATGAGTACAGGAATCTCTTTGAATGCTTCAATCTTTTCATTCATGGAGTCATCTTTGATTGATGCTTTAATTTCTCTTACGAATTCCGGCATGTAGATGACCATAGAAGGGATATTTTTTGAACTCAGTTCATTGGCGATTGCTCCAAGGAAATATGTTTTTCCCACACCAAACGGCCCGTGAAAGTAAAGCCCCTTACTTGGCAGTTCATCATTAAGACCTTCAATATAATGGACGGTCCGTTCCACGGCAGCTCCCCGGTCCGGGTCTTGAAGATCCATCCGTTCTAATGAAGCCTCAAGGATTTCACGAGGCATATGGAGACTTCTCACTAAGGATTTTTGCTCTTCCTGCTGTTCATGTTTCCGTTGACGGCGACATTTATCATAAATCAACTTCACATCAGAACCTTCCATCTCAACTCTTGGAACGTAGCCGGGAAGGATGTTGATACACTCTTCTCGTGTTGGACATTTCTCACAGTTTTTTGACTGAGTCCGGTATTCATAGAGTTTGATCAACTGTTTCTCAACCGCTTCTTCCGTTAACTCCTCATGCTCCTGCATCAATTTTTTCACTTCTGAGGATTCCATAACTTCCGCTTTCATATGGTTCATTCGTTTTTGAAACTGCTCGTTGTTACGCATCCATTTTTTTAGTGATTGTTGAATAGGTTCCATTGGTATCCCCCCTTCTTAATTCCCTTTGTTCGTCAGCTTCTTAATCCTTGCCGCTATATCATCCGTATTGACTTGTACGGCTTCTTCCTTCTCATGCTGCGTTCCCTCTTGCTGTTTGAACCAGGCCGGAATGACTTCTTCTTTTTGGTTTCTACGCTTTTGAGACTTCTGTTTCCCCCATTGCTGGTATTTCTGGTGCTCAGCCTTGGCAAGGTTCATCGCTTGTCTCACGTTCGTTACATTTTTTCTTGCCCAGTGACTTGCGATTTTCTCAAGGTAAGGCTTTGACAACTTCATATCGGTTTTTAATAGGACGTAATGGACGAGCACATTCATGACTCCTGGTTCAATTCCTTGTTCTGTCATCACGTCACGAATCATTTTCAAGTCTTGTTCAGACGCACGGTTACCATTGGATACATCCTCAAGCAATTCCCTAGGTGAGATTTCCTCAAGCATTTGAATGAACTGATCCTCTTTTGTTCCATTAGTTTCTGTTTTTTCAACTTTCATTTTCTCTCTGCGATCTAGAGCTGAATCCTTCTGTCTGTCATTTTTTTGTTCCTTCATAAAATCATGACAGGCTGCTTTCAACTCTTCTTCCACTAAATAATGATTTTCATCAATGGCCCAGGTGACCGCTTTTTCCAGCTCAGTGTTTGAAAGGTCATACAAGGTTGCCAATTGGACAATCAATTTCTTGTTGCGCCCATTTAAAATTTGGTCTGATGGGTACATTCGCTTCTTTAATGCGTGATTGAGCCAATGAAAATCTACTCGATCCATGGATGCTACCGGCCCTCTGGATTCTTGTTGATGATGCTGCTGCTTCGCAATGGTTTCCGTTTCTCTTTGGACCGTTTCGATCATTTTATTATGAAAAACTTCATCAAAAGTCGCGGTTACTTCAGTAAAGCCTTCAAGCGTTTGTCCAGTGTTTAAGAAACGCCTTTTTAAGCGGTCATACTTTTCTTTTCCCAACTCGTGATGGAGCAGCAAGGAGAGCATATCATCAAGAAAGAACTCTTCAGGTGAAAACGGGGGGCGTACAGAATAAAGATATACCGCCTGCTGATCTTCATCAAATGAGCGGTATGTCCGTAGTAGTCCAATGGCCTCCAGTTTCCCCCTCGCCTCATAAATTTTGTCCAAAGGAGCAGAAAGGTAAGACATCAATGTATGGTGAGACTGTACCTGTTCCCCTTCGATCATATCCGATTCCGATATAAGGACATGATAAAGCGACACAGCCAACCTCCCTACAATCGGCTGGTATAAATGTGATAAGGAACGATGAAAACTTCGAGGCAGCTCTCCATTTCGTATGATTTTAAAACCGTCCACAGGGAGAAGTTTGCCAATAGAGTAACTCACCGCCTCCACCTCCTTCAATCGTTAAAGCTTATTCATTCTATTTCAAAAAGGAAGCCAAGATTCATTTCACACCTGAAACCAAAATGGCATCCAAAATCGATGATCTTAGAAAAAGAAAATGAGCCGGAACAGGCTCATTCATTGTCTTCATGTTTAATTAATTCTTTTAATTCGTCGATGAAAACATTGATGTCCTTGAACTGACGATATACGGAAGCAAAACGAACATAAGCAACTTCATCAATGTCAGACAGACGCTGCATCACCATTTCACCGATATCCTCACTCATGACTTCAGAAACGCCACGATTTCTTAATTCCTTTTCGATATCCATAGTCACTCGTTCCAGTTCCTCCACGGCCACCGGTCTCTTTTCACAAGCTCGAATCAATCCACGCATCAATTTTTCACGACTGAACTCTTCTCTTGTTCCTTCTTTTTTCACAACGATTAGCGGAACCTCTTCAATCCGTTCAAAAGTTGTGAACCTGAATTGGCATTGTTCACATTCTCTGCGTCGTCTGATCGCCTGCCCTTCTTCGATTGGCCTGGAATCAAGGACTTTTGTACTTTTATAGTGGCAATTCGGGCACTTCACGTATGATCAACTCCACATCATCTTCTTTTCGGCAGTACTCAGGAAGGATCCACCGTTGTGAACTGACTGTCCAATTTTTGATAAAACTGTACGATTAGATTCCGGCTGTACCCAAAATCAACCGGACCTCCTGAGTCCGTTGTGACAGAAAAGTCAACGGCTGTTCGAAAAGGGCGAACCATAATGATTGTCACCACGATAAACGCGCGTCTATTCCCTTTATATTTGACGGTCAGCTCTCCACGTTCTTTAGAACTTGCTACAATTTCTGAAGGCGACGGAAACAGCCCCTCAACAGCACGAAAGAGATCATCATGTTTTGCTTTATAATAGTGTGTGATAAGCGCAGAATCCTTATGCTCTTCACTCGTTTCGGAATGTTTGCTGAAATACCTGGAAATAAATGCTTTCACTTACCTAACCCCTTCAATTCCATTCGACATAATCTCCCTTTATTTTAACATGACTTGTGAAAATAAGAAATGATTATTGAAAGACCCTGGTTTCCAAATACTTCTCAACATACAGTCTCCAAGTTTACTACCGCTTCATTAAACCGCTCATTTATAAAAAAAACAGATTATAGTTCTTAATGATAAAAAGAAGCCACGCAGATTCCCCTGCGTGGCTTCTTTTTCTATTATAGAGCGCGAGACTGCTGTACTTCTACAGGTCCCATTCCTCTTGGTACTTCAACCGTTTCATTTCTACCCGCTTCTAGAGCATCAACGATGTACTGAGCAGCGACATTTGGATCAATGCGATCTCCGCATGTATAAACATCAATACTTGCATACCCATGCTCTGGAAAACTATGAATCGTCAAGTGAGATTCAGAAATGATGACTACTCCACTAACGCCGTGAGGGGCGAATTTATGAAATGCGACTTCCCGCACTTCCGCACCAGCTTTAAGAGCAGCATCTACAAATACTTGTTCTATATACGACATATCGTTCAATTTTTCTTCATTACAATTCCATAATTCAGCAATTACGTGTCTTCCCATTGTATCCATATTAAGGATCCCCCTTTGTACATTCACTTCAATACCTCTGAAATAACAGCCATGAACTACCACGGGGGAAAGTTAGTCCTGAGAGGTCCTAACCCTTTGAGTAGACATGAATTTATATGAAATTCAGAAGTTCAAGAGAAAGTATATATGGTTTACCCCTAATTTGCAAGAAATATTTTACTGGCTTCTGTATAACTCTTCTTGCTGCTCCCCGGGGGCTTGGATCCTAAAGGATTTGGAGTTGATTATGACACGCGCGCCTCTTTTTCTTGTTTCATCATGTTACCGACATACTTGGCAAGATCTACGACCCGGCAGGAATATCCCCATTCATTATCATACCAAGCCAAGACTTTTACTTTACGGTCATCGATGACTTGTGTAGATAACCCATCTATGATCGCTGAAGAAGAAGACGTCGTATAATCAATGGAAACGAGTGGCTCTTCACTGTATTCCAATATTCCTTTCATTCCACCTTTAGCCATTCTCTCAAAGGTTTCATTCACTTCGTCTGCCGTAACTTCCCTTTTTAAATCGACGACAAGATCAACAAGGGATACATTTGGAGTCGGTACGCGCAAAGCCATACCATTCAGCTTTCCTTGAAGAGTAGGGATCACTTCCCCTAACGCTTTTGCTGCTCCTGTTGATGTCGGGATGATGGATTGAGTACACCCGCGGGCCCGTCGTAAGTCTTTATGTGGGTTATCTAAATTTTTCTGATCATTGGTAAAGGCATGGACTGTTGTCATCAAACCATTCTCAATGCCAAATTCATCCTCCAACACTTTTACTACAGGGGCAAGACAGTTGGTTGTGCAGGAAGCATTTGAGATGACATCGTGACTCCCAGGCATATATGTCTCTTCATTAACACCCATCACAATCGTCGCATCCACTTGTTTTCCAGGTGCTGTAATGATGACCTTTTTAGCTCCAGATTCTA
The DNA here is from genome assembly GCF_009856415.1 of Halobacillus litoralis. Classification (GTDB taxonomy): domain Bacteria; phylum Bacillota; class Bacilli; order Bacillales; family Halobacillaceae; genus Halobacillus; species Halobacillus litoralis_C. Next base: position 153,391 of record NZ_WMEZ01000004.1, read on the forward strand.
TATGGAGACCTGCTTCTTCTTTTGTTTTAAACTTGCCTGTTGCTTCAATGACAATATCGATATCCAGTTCGTCCCATGGCAGTTCCAATGGGTTCCTTGTTGAGCACAGCTTCACTTTTTTCCGATTGACGACTAAGTCCCCATCCACGACATTGACCTCTCCTTGAAAGCGGCCATGCACACTGTCGTATTTGATCATGTGAGCAATTGTTTCAGCTGGATAACTTGCATTAACGGCTACCAAATCCATAGATTCATCCGCCACAGCCTTTCTAAATACCATGCGACCAATTCTTCCCAAACCATTAATAGCAATCTTTGTTTTCCCCATGCTGTTCCAGCCCCCTATATATGATATACTTTTACTCTGTAATTCCTAGATTAGTATAACATATTGTAAGCGGTTTTACATACAGAACGAAAACTTTCCACAAAAAATAACACGCCTGCCCAGACGTGTTATTATACGATGCCCCAACCGTGAAGTATGTCTTTTAATTGCTGTAAACTTCCCTCAACCGTTCCGGAATTATCAATGACCGCATCCGCTAATTCCGCTTTCTTTTTCACCGGAATCTGCGCATGGATCCGCTCTTCAGCATCCTCTCGTTCCGACTGATCCCTTTCCATCAATCGCTCCAATTGTGTTTTTTCATCCACATACACAACAAGGATCTTTTCTACGTAATCGGTTAAGTTGCTTTCAAACAGCAAGGGAATATCCAGGACGACCGCTTGATATTGTTTCTGCTTATACTGCTCGCGCCGCCGAATCATCTCTTCCCTTACTTTAGGGTGGACAATACTATTCAATTGTTTTCGCTTGGCTTCGTCAGCAAAGACGATTTTGCCGAGCTTTTTCCGATCCAGACCCCCACCTTCTTCAAGCACCTGTTCTCCAAAGGTTTCTACTATTTCTTGATACGCAGGCTCTCCGGGCTGGACGACATCCCTTGAAATTTGATCCGCATCGATAACTGGAATATTCATGTCCTTGAACATATCCGCTACGGTACTTTTTCCACTTGCAATACTTCCTGTTAATCCGATGACTATAGTCATCCTGACACCTCCTTAAGACAACTTGATCAACCCGATGATGATAAGTAACACTCCAGGTAAAATGGACAAACTTTCTGCTTTATCACTAAGCTTTGAGCCACTCAAAATTCCACACCCAAGCATGCAAAAAGTGGCCACGGTAATCATAATCGCTGTAAATAAGATCGGAATTCCGATAAGGGCACCGCTGATTCCAGCTCCAATGGTATCAAGGGAAAGTGCGGCTCCAAGCAGCCATACCTCTTTCCCTCGTATGCCACCGGAGTGGTCCACATCAGCGGCTAGAGGATCGTTCAGTACTTTTGCTGGATTAAGCCATGGCTCCTTCTTTTCTTCACTATCCTTCTCTTTCTTAAAGAATTGCCATAAAAAATAGATACCGATTCCGATTAACGCAAGTGCCCCGACGCGTTCGGCGTCTTCTGCGGCTACAACCGCTGCTAATAATTGCCCAAAATAAGAAGACAACAGAAACATACACCCAGAGACACCAGCAATTAAAAAGACGCCTCTTAAAGTAAGGCCGACCTTCTTCAAACCTAATACGCAGCCGATTCCAAAGCTATCGATGCTGACTGCTGTAACGAACAAGAAAATGAACATGCCAATCCCCATGCATCCCACACCTTCATATCTTAAGCTGTGGGATAGTATATGGAGGTTTACCTAGTAGTGTGTAAAGGCTGACACTTAGGACAGATATGAGTCCCTCTTCCACTAACTTTCATCTTCGTAATCGGAGTTCCACATTCAACGCACGCTGAGTCCTGTTTTCCATACACTCGGAGCTTCTGCTGAAACATACCGATTTCTCCCTGGCTGTTCAAATAAGAGCGAATCGTTGTCCCCCCTTGTTCTATAGCCTCAAGAATAACAGAAATACTTGCTTCCCTGATCTTTTCAACTTCAGCTTTTGTCAATGTGTTCGCAATTCGTTCAGGATGAATGCCTGCCCTGAAGAGGGCTTCGTCTACATAGATATTTCCTAACCCAGCCACGATCGACTGATCAAGCAGGACAGCTTTCATATTCCTAGACGTTTTCTTTAACTTCTCATAGAAATAATCCACAGTGAAAGCTTCATTGAACGGATCAGGTCCCAACTGGATAAGTGGTTTATTTTCAGACTCCATTCCTTTTGGAAATGCATGCATCGTCCCAAATTTACGTACATCGTTGTATCGGAGTTCTGTTCCATCAGTAAAATGAAAAATCACGTGGGTATGCTTGGGCTTTTCAGTCGCACCCTCATAAACACCAAACTTTCCTTCCATGCGCAAATGAGAGACGAGTGCAATGTCATCCATATGGAAGATTAAAAATTTCCCTTTACGATCGATGTCTTGAATGGTCTGTCCCACCAATAACTGCTCAAACTCTTTAGGATCTTGAGGTTGTTTAATGATATTCCCCCAAAACACGGACACCTTTTCAATCTCTTTTCCTAAAGCGAGATGTTTCAATGTTTTTCTGACTGTTTCTACTTCAGGTAACTCTGGCATTGTTTCATTCTCCTCTTACTTTGCATCATACCATGTGTCCCCGTACGAAGAATCGACTTTTAGAGGAACATCTAAATCTACGGTATTTTCCATGACGGATGATACAATCTCTTCTAATTGCTTTACTTCTTCTTTTGGTGCTTCGATGATCAATTCGTCATGCACTTGCAGCAAGACTTTGGCTTGCATTTTCTCTTCTTGAAGTCTTTCTTCAAGGTCGATCATCGCTTTTTTAATAATATCTGCTGCACTTCCCTGAATCGGTGTGTTCATCGCCGTCCGCTCGGCAAAGCTGCGCTTATTAAAATTCCGGCTCTTGATATCAGGAAGGTATCGTCTACGGTTCATGAATGTTGATACATACCCTGTTTCTTTCGCTTCCCTTACGGTCTCATCCATATAAGACTTGACTCCTGGGTAGCTTTCAAAATATTTATCAATAAATGCTTGCGCTTCTTTCCGAGTAATACCAAGGCTTTGGGACAGGCCATAGTCACTAATTCCGTAAACGATCCCAAAGTTTACCGCCTTCGCCTGTCTTCTCATTTCACTTGTGACGTCGGCCCTCGATACACCGAAAACTTCACTTGCTGTTTGGGTGTGGATATCTTCCCCATCTTTAAACGCCTGCATAAGCTTTTCATCCTGAGCAATATGAGCAAGGACACGAAGTTCAATTTGAGAATAGTCACTCGCAAACATGACCCATTCTTTTTGGGAAGGGATAAAGGCCTGTCTTATTTTCCGCCCTTCTTCAAGGCGAATTGGGATGTTTTGCAAGTTAGGATCCGTTGAACTTAATCGACCAGTTTGTGTTAGAGCCTGGTTAAAGCGTGTATGAATTTTCCCTGTCTCTTCATGAACGACTTTAAGGAGACCTTCAATGTAAGTCGATTTCAGCTTTCGGAGCTGACGGTTAAGTAGGATTTTCGGAATGATCTCATGTTGATCCTCCAATTGCTCTAAAACATCCGCAGAAGTGGAGTAACCCGTCTTCGTCTTTTTAATCACAGGAAGCTCCAGCTTTTCAAATAAAATCGGCCCTAGTTGTTTTGGCGAATTTAGGTTGAAGCTTTCTCCTGCAAGTTCATAGATTTCCTGTTCAACCTTATTCAACCGTTCTTCTAGTTCTTCTCCCATATTCTCTAACCTCTCGACGTCGACACAAACCCCGCGATGCTCCATCCGGCCAAGAATCAGCGCTAACGGCATTTCAAGTTCTCTGAACAATTGATATTGTTCATTTTCTTTCAATTTCTTCTCCATATCCTCTTTCATGTCATAAAGGAGAGAGGCTTTCCTTCCAATATGTTCATGAAACTCTTCATCATTGTCTGGACGTTTCATTTTTGCGCCTTTTCCATACACTTCTTCATCATATTTGACGGCTGTTTCACCTAAACGGTGGCCTATCGCAGGAATATCATGGTTATTTTCAGCAGGGTTAATCAAATAAGAAGCGAGCAATAGATCAAACGTGATTCCTTTCATTTCAATACCGTGACGTAAAAGAGCGACACACGTACGCTTCGCATCGAAAACCCATTTTTCATTCTCTGAGCTTTCCGCCCACGTTTGAAACGCATCCGAATTTTTGGCATCTTCCATGGACACGACGAACTTTCTTTGATCATTTACAATAGCAATACCTTCCACTGGTGCTGTATGGTAATTGTCGTAAAGCATTTCAACTACCACTGACTCTTTGCCAGTGAAAAGATCTGATCGAATATCCTTCACCACTTCTACATCGATCTCAGGAAGATCATGAGCCTCTTCAGATTCTGCACCGCCTTCTTGGACACGGGACAACAGCGATTGGAAACCTAGGTCTTTAAAAAACTCACTCACTTTTTGGGATTGATAACCAGAATAACCGATATCAGAAATACTGATTTCAATCGGCGCCGCTCGCTCGATCGTCACAAGCTGCTGACTCATCAACGCCTCTTCCTTATTCGTCTCCAGTTTTTCTTTCAACTTCTTACCGCTCACATCATTTAAATTTTCATAAAGGTTTTCAAGCGTATCAAATTGCTTCAACAATTTCACCGCCGTTTTCTCGCCGACCCCGGGCACACCTGGAATATTATCAGAACTATCTCCCATGAGCGCCTTCAGGTCAATGATCTGATCAGGTCGGACTTCCATCTTTTCCATGAGGAAAGAAGGGGTGTATGTATCCACGTTGGTAATCCCTTTTTTCGTCAGGCTCACAGTAATTTGCTCATTCACAAGTTGAAGGAGATCCTTGTCTCCTGAAATCACTTTCACTTCTAAGCCTTTTTCACCCGCCTGAGTAGCAAGTGTGCCAATGATATCGTCCGCTTCGTAATTTTCAAGCTGATAATAATTGACTTCAAAAGAATCCAGGAGCTCTTTGAGCACAGGGAACTGTTCAGATAGTTCAGACGGAGTTTTCTGCCGACCACCCTTATAATCCTCATATGTTTTATGACGGAACGTCGTTTTACCAGCATCAAATGCAACGAGCAGACGATCCGGTTGATCTTCTTCAAGAATTTTCAACAACATGGTTGTAAAACCATACACCGCGTTCGTGTACACCCCTTTGTCATTATTCAACAGGGGCAGTGCAAAGAATGCCCGGTACGCAATACTGTTCCCATCAATTAATACCACTTTCTCAGCCATTGGCTCACTCCTCGTTATAGAAGATACTCATAGAAGAATCTTCATCTGTTTCTTTTCCTTAGTCTTCGTTCGTTTAATGAATCAATGTATGCTTGTTCAATCGAATCTGAGGTTTCAACGCTCGATAAAAAACGCCTTTTTCATCATTCTACCATGTTTACAGTAGAGAGGAAAAAGGCGCGCCTGATCGATTATTCGAAATACCCTAAAAGCAATTCAGCATAAGGAGAATCCTGAGGGAGAATAATGGTCGTCTCTCCATCAATCGTTTTCTTATACGATTCTAATGTACGATAAAGTTGGTAGAACTCCGGATCTTGAGAAAAGGCACTGTTGTAAATCTGGGCGGCTTCCTGTTCTCCTTCTGCCCGGATTTTTTCAGCATTTGCTCGAGCTGTGGACAGCATTTCCTGTACTTCTCGATCCACTTCTGCACGAATTCTACTCTTATCCGCTTCCCCTTCTGACAAATACTGTTGAGCAATTTTTTCACGGTCTGTAATCATTTGATTAAATACGGCTTCTTCATTCGCTTCCGGTAGGTCAGAACGCTTAATTCGCACGTCATCTACAACGATACCGTAATTGTCTCTTTGTAAGTATTCGTTCACTTTGGCCGTAATTTCTTCATTCAATACTCCTCTGGAACTCTCTTCTTCATTAATAATCTCAGAGAAATTCATCTTCCCTAATTCAGATCGAACAATGGAGAAGATAAACTCTCCCATTCTCGCTTCTGCATTCAGTTCAGTACGGGCGTTAGCAATCATATTTTCTGGGTCAGTGATGCTCCATATCGCATAATTATCGATAATCATCCGCTTTTTATCCAGTGTAGTGATCTCTTTTTCATCTACATCGTAGACCATTTTCTTTTTAGAGAGGGTGGACACTTCTTGTACTAATGGAATTTTGAACTTAAGACCCGGTTCTTCATGAATCTTAACGACATCTCCAAACTGACGGACCACTTTATACTCTCCCTCTTTAGCAATCACAATTGAATTTATACCTATAAGAAGGATTCCTATAATAACAAGCAATGTGACCCCGGCTTTCACATACTTTTTGAGGTCCTTCTTTTGTTTTTCGTTTTCATTGAAGATTTCTTCACTCATGATTCTTCACTCTCCTCATCCTCCGTCGAATTTGGAGGTACCACGTTTTGAACCGTCCCTTGATTTAAAGGCAAGTATTTCATGGTGTTTCCATCATCATTCATAATGTAGACATTGGCTTCTGGCAGCACTTCTTCCAGCGTCTCCATGACAAGACGCTCACGCGTAATGGTTTCGTTGCCCTGATATTCTTCAAGTAAGGCATTGAAACTGGCAACACCACCGGTAGCCTGTTGAATTCTTTCTACTTTGGCACCTTCTGCACGTTGAATAATTGCATCCTTTTCCCCGAGCGCTTCTTCCCGCTTCTGATTGGCATATTTCTCTGCTTCGTTCACTTTACTCTGTTTCTGTTCCCTGGCATCCGTCACCTTTGTAAACGCCGAGCGTACTTCTTTATTGGGAAGATCAACCTCTTGAAGGCGAACATCTATAATGGATACACCAATTTCATAGCTGTCAATTAAGCTGACTAACCCTTCTCTCACTTCATTTTCAATTTCAGCTTTCCCAGATGTTAGAGCTTCATCAATTTCACTGCTTCCAATCACACCTCTAAGTGAAGAAGATGTAGCATTAAATAAAACCTGTTCAGGTTTCTCTGATGCAAACAAGTAGGCAGCAGGATCCGTAATCTTCCATTGGACGACGAGATCTGCCTGCAAAATCATATCGTCCCCTGTAATCATCGTTACTTTATCCGTTTCTTCACCACTGTCATCGAAACCGAAATCCAAGCTGAACGTTTCTTTCGACATTTTCTCTACTTCTTGGATCGGCCACGGCATTTTAAAATGCAGACCTGGTTCTGTTATACCATCTTCAGCTTTCCCGAACGTTAGGACCACAGCCTGTTCGGATTCATCCACGGTGTACCATGTCGTAAGAAGGGCAATGATCAACAACACACCCACAACGACAAGGCCTGTCCATTTGTTAAATTGTCTAAGACTCATATCGACTTCCCCTTTATCTTTTATGAATACTATAATTACGTTTATGTAACAAAAAGGTTTCAAAAAAGTAACCACCGTCCTCTTCTTCCATTACAGCTCCCTATCCTTGAAGACTCAGTTTCGAGATGTTTGTGGGAGTTTAGGGACTGCGGGAAAAGGTTCGCCCCTCTCCCGTGTGAGTATCTCGAAACCACTCTAGAAAAAGCAGCTTTCCAGATTGACGCAAGTGTGAGAATGAAACTTCTGGCTCATGTATTTGGCTTCCGAAAGCTTAATATGCAGAGCTTTTTGCTTATATGTGTGGGATGGTGGAAGACAGTCCTTCTAGGCAATGGGATTCGTTTCTTACCAATATCGAATGGGGTGGTTGGGAAGCTGCGAGACTCCCGTGGGAGAAAGGAGATAGGTGAGATCCCACAGGACGTAGTCCGAGGAAGCTCACCACTCCCCCACAGGAAAGTGTTCAAATGCGGAATCGCCCTGGTAGACACGACTGGCATAAGCCGAACAGTAACGGAATGGGCCTTTTCATTCCTTTGCTGTTCGGCTTATGACGCGAGTGTCTGGGCGATGGAGCTGGACGAGTAGCTTCCCAGCCACCCCTGACGCTCATCCCAAGCAACGAACCCCGAAACATCTCGAAATCGAGTCTTCAACAATCCTGCCATATAGTGGAACATTGATTAAGAGATTGAATTTTGAATGTAAAGGGTGGAGGTGTATTTTTACAGGATTATAACTAAATCGAAACAAAAAAAGGCAGAAGCGAGGGAAGCTTCTGCCTAAAAGAGAAAACACCTTGGATGAAAGGGTTTCAAAGGTATTCTATCGAAGTATTGTTAACCTTAATTTAATGAAATATTAATTTTCCGTAAACTTCTTCGGAAGCTCAACATAAAACGCCGTTCCTACATCCACTTCACTTTCCACATGGATGGTCCCTTCATGAGCTTCTACAATATGTTTGACAATAGCAAGCCCCAGGCCTGTGCCACCTGAATTCCTACTTCTTGCTTTGTCCACACGATAAAACCTTTCAAAGATCCGTGAAATTTCTTCCTCAGGGATCCCTACACCATTATCAGAAATTTTAATTGTCACATGATTTTCCGATTCTTGAAATTCTAATGTAACTTCCCCTTCATCACCTGAGTAATTAATGGCATTCGTAAGCAGGTTCATGAACACTTGCTTCAAGCGGCTTGAATCCCCCTGAATCCATGTATTTCCTTGTACGGATGCATGGAGCTTTACTTGTCTTTGCTCAGCATGCTGCTCCACAATCGGCAATAAATCATTTAATAAACGTTGAACTTCAATTTGCTCAACATTTAATAGAAAGTCATCCCTTTCAAGTTTGGATAATTCCAAAAGGTCTTGAATCAAGGATTGCAAGCGACCACTTTCTTTCAAAATGATTTGTAAAAACTGCTCGAGCATCTTTTCATCCTTCATCGCCCCATCAAGCAATGTTTCTGAAAACCCGCGAATAGATGTAATAGGGGTTTTCAATTCATGAGATACGTTAGCTACAAAGTCTTTTCTCATTTGCTCCAACTGTTTCAGTTCTGATATATCATGGAAAACCAAAACGACACCTCTCCATTTTCGGTCTTCACTGAAAATGGGAGCCCCGGTTACTTCCAAGTGCTTCCGATCAATATTAACTGGCAGCACAAACGTTTCACTCACCGTTTCTTCAAACATATAAATCTTCTGTACTGTTTCGTGAATGGTTGTGTAAGGAATAGCATCGTGATACAAATGCCCGATAAAATCGTTTTGTTCTCCTTTGAATGTTTCTAAAAAAGCACGATTCAACAGTAGAATATACCCTTTTTCATCAATCAGCACTAACCCATTCCCCATATTATTTATAACCGCTTCTAATTGATTTTCCTGCATGCCCTTTGTACTCGTCATCTCCTGGAGATTCCTAGCCAGAATATTAATTGACTGACTTAGTTGTCCTGCTTCACCAAAATGCCCTTCATAAGTTCTTGCTTTATAATTTCCTTTCGCAAGTTCTGTAGCGACATTAGAAGCGGATCGAATAGGGCGAATATATTTGGAGAACACGTTAAATCCGATGACAAAAATGACTAAAAGTCCAAGAAGTAACGTAAAACCGATTAAAAGCCAAATATTTTTTGTTATATTGGTCAAGGCTTCCACAGGCGAGAGAAGAATAAGTGTCCCGTTTATATCATCTACACTATTATTGACAGGGTAATAGAAGATGTCATCAAGCATTTGCCCTTCGTTCATTGCGGAAGTTCCACTTTCAACCCTTGTGATCACATCCTGTTTTTCGTCTTTGCTTATGACTGGTACAGCATCAACCGTATCAATCATTCTTTCTCCGGAATCTGATATAAAAATCATACCTGTATTCAACTGTTCACTAAAGTTATACAACTCTTCCTGACTGACTTCCCGATCCTCTGTAAATCGATCCAAATACGTGATGAAATATTGACTTTCCAACTCTACACGCTGTTCAAATATGTTGATAAAATAGCCACGGGTGAGTTGAGCAAGAATGATTCCCAACCCGAGCATGACAATGACCACTAAAACCGTATAGGTCATCAGTGGCCTAGTATTGGAGGCCATTTACTTAGGCTCCTCCATTTTATAACCGAGCCCGCGTATTGTTTTTATATACACTGGCTTTTTCGTCTCGGGCTCAATTTTCTCACGTAAATGGCTCACATGAACATCGACAATACGAGTGTCACCGGCGAAATCATAATTCCATACGGCACTCAAAAGTTGGTCTCTGGAAAGAACACGACCTAAGTTTTGAGCAAGGTATAGGAGCAGCTCAAATTCTTTCGGCGTAAATGTTAAAGGCTCGTCCTTAATTGTTGCCTCGTATTGTTCTGGGTAAATGGATAGATCAGCAATTTGGATGATCTTCTGATCGTCTACAACGTTTTCCCGGACCATTCTTCTTAAAATCGCTTTGATTCGAGCTACGACCTCTCTAGGACTGAATGGTTTGGTCAAATAGTCGTCAGCACCAAGTTCAAGACCAAGAACCTTATCAAATTCATCATCTTTAGCTGTCAGCATAAGGACAGGGGTATTCACTTGCATTTGCCTTAATTTTTTACATACTTCCATACCATCCATCCCTGGGAGCATGACATCAAGAACGATTAAATCAAAATGGTCTTTCGATGCTTTTTCAAGAGCATCCGTACCATTATAGGCCACATCTGTTTCATAGCCAGCTTGATCAATATTATATTTTAATAAAGTTACAATAGATTCTTCATCGTCCACGATTAAAATTTTTTGTTCCAATGCCATCACCTCTACTACAAGTTACTTTCATCATACAATGAAGTTTACAATTTGAATACGGATCTTTACTATTTTTACTTAATCTTAATATTGGCATAAAGCTCTTCTTCATCCGTTTAAAAACTCTTAAATGTTTGATCTAATTGGGTCGGTACAGAAAGCGGATGGCGATGATCTATCGTGGTTATATAGAAAAAGGGGAAAAAGCCGCTCGTCTCTTCTGAGTCCAAGCGGCTTGAGGTAATGAGTGAAAGCTAAACGACATTCTTTCGTTTAATAAAAGTTTTCTAGAGAGATTGCATTCATGGAATCAGGTTCATACGGTGGTTGGACGGTAAGCGTTCCTTTCACTACTTCGTCACCTTCTTCATCATACCCTACCACTTGAAGTTCAACTTCATGTTCTTCCTTATGAATAGCAGTTACTTCAGCGTAAAAACGAACGTCTCCATAATGATACACGGGTTTAGGATATTCTAGATTCTGCTGTACGATATGACTCCCTGGACCAGGCAAATGCATGGATACAATAGAAGATACCATTCCAAACACCATTACGGTCGGTACCACCGGGCGTTTAAACGGAGTTTGTGAAGCATAATCATGCTGGATATACAAAGGGTTCGCATCATCCGTCAGGCCCAGATACATAAGTAAATCCCGGTCTTCGACTGTAAAAGAAGTTGTGAATTTTTCGCCGGATTTTAAATCATTGATTTTCTTTCCAAGCTTTCTCTTTTTGCCTAACATATCCTCACCTCTTGTAAACGTTTTCTTCATCGTTCAAAAAAGGGATTCGAGGGTTTTCCCCGAATCCCTTCTCCTTTATTTTAATACATTAAGCACATTTTTAACAGAATCCGCCGATTGATCCAACTGCTGTTTTTCTTCTTCTGTCAGTTCAAGCTCGATGACCTCCTCAATTCCATTTCCTCCTAGGATTGTAGGAACTCCTAGATAGATTCCGTCATATCCATATTCCCCTTCTAAATAGGCAATAGAAGGAAGGATACGGCGCTGATCTTTCAGAATCGCTTCTGCCATTTGAACCAATGAAGCAGCAGGTGCATAATAGGCGCTCCCATTTCCAAGAAGGCCGACGATTTCTCCTCCACCTTTACGCGTTCTCTCTACAATCGCATCTAAACGCTCTTTGGAAATTAATTTTTCCAAAGGAATTCCGCCAGCGAAAGAATAACGAGTAAGTGGCACCATATCATCGCCATGACCACCAAGGACGAAGCCTGTGACGTCTTTGATAGATACATTAAGCTCTTCAGCAACAAACGTACGGAAGCGTGCTGTATCGAGGACGCCGGACTGTCCAATGACACGATTCTTAGGTAAACCAGCCTCCTGGAATACAGAATAAGTCATGGCATCAACAGGGTTTGTCAATACAACAATAAAACAATCCAGAGAGTTTTTGACGATTTCTTTCGTTACACTCTTCATTATTTTTGAATTTGTATTGACTAGATCATCACGACTCATACCAGGCTTACGAGCAATTCCCGCAGTGATGATGACAAGGTCTGAATCCTGCGTATCCTTATAGTCAGAAGTTCCAGTAACCTTGGCATCAAATCCCTGAACAGGACTTGCTTCCAACATGTCCAGAGCTTTCCCTTTCGTTGGATCTTCCATATCAGGAATATCAACGAGAACAACATCTCCCAGCTCTTTTTGTGCGAGCATAAGCGCTGTCGTAGCACCAGTGAAACCAGCACCGATTACTGATATTTTGTTTCTACGAATAGCCATCATGACCCACTCTCCCTTATTGATTAGTCCATATTCTTAATCAGTTCATCACCGAACTCAGAGCATTTCACTTCTGTAGCGCCTTCCATCATACGAGCGAAATCATAAGTGACAACCTTACTTCCGATGGTTTTGTCCATAGATTTCGTAATTAGGTCAGCCGCTTCTCTCCATCCAAGATGTTCAAGCATAAGCACACCAGAAAGGATGACGGAAGATGGGTTCACTTTATCAAGACCCGCATATTTCGGAGCTGTACCGTGTGTCGCTTCGAAGATTGCATGTCCTGTTTCAAAGTTGATGTTCGCGCCTGGAGCGATTCCGATTCCACCTACTTGTGCAGCCAGTGCATCAGAAATGTAGTCTCCGTTCAGGTTCATCGTTGCAACAACATCAAACTCTTTCGGACGAGTAAGAATCTGTTGAAGGAAGATATCTGCAATGGCATCTTTTACGATGATCTTACCTTCTGCTTCTGCTGCATCCTGAGCTTTGTTTGCAGCGTCTTTGCCTTCTTTTTCTACAATGCGGTCATATTCTGCCCATGTAAATACTCTATCACCATACTCCTCTTCAGCAACTTCATAACCCCAAGCTTTGAAGGAGCCTTCTGTGAACTTCATAATGTTTCCTTTGTGTACGAGCGTGACGTTTTTACGTCCTTCGTTCAATGCATAATCAATCGCTGCACGAACCAAACGCTTCGTACCTTCTTCGGATACCGGCTTGATTCCGATTCCGGAAGTTTCAGGGAAACGAATGTTATGTACACCCATTTCGTTTTGAAGGAAGTCGATCACTTTCTTCACTTCTGGTGTTCCCTTTTGCCATTCGATACCTGCATAGATATCTTCAGTGTTTTCACGGAAGATCGCCATGTCCGTATCTTCTGGACGCTTAACTGGAGAAGGTACACCTTCAAAGTAGCGTACAGGACGCAGGCATGTAAACAAGTCCAACTCTTGACGAAGAGCAACGTTCAACGAACGGATTCCCCCACCAATAGGAGTCGTCAAAGGTCCTTTGATTGCAATCTTGTAATCTCTAATAGTATCGAGGGTTGCTTCTGGAAGCCACTCACCTGTTTCATCATAGGCTTTCTGACCTGCAAGTACTTCTTTCCACTCGATGGATTTCTCACTATTGTATGCTTTATCCACGGCAGCTTCGATGACGCGGCTTGCGGCTGCCCAAATATCAGGACCGATTCCATCACCTTCGATGTAAGGAATAACCGGACGCTCTGGTACATTTAGTGATCCGTTTTGTTCTACTGTAATTTTTTGTGCTTGTGTCACAATAAACCCTCCTAATATTTTGTAAGAAATATGGATGGATCATCCTCTTCTATCATACGTTAAAATAGGTTGAATAAAAAGGGAGGCCTGCCGGCGTACCGGCTGCACTCTTATCGATCCTCAATTGGTGTATAGCTTTGGCCTTTTGGTCCTACGTATTCCGCACGTGGACGAATCAGACGATTGTTGGAGTACTGCTCCAGAATGTGCGCCAGCCAGCCGGACACACGGGAAACGGCAAAGATCGGTGTGAAAATATCGTGATCGATTCCAAGACTATGATAAACAGAAGCTGAATAAAAGTCCACGTTCGCTGGAAGACCTTTATTTTCTTTGATATAGTCCTCAATTTTAATAGACATTTCATAGTATTTGGAGTGACCTGTGAGTCCTGTCAATTCACGGGACATTTCTTTCAAGTGTTTTGCACGTGGATCCCCTGAACGATAGACACGGTGTCCCATACCCATGATTTTCTCTTTATTTTCTAGTTTTTTCTCAATGGCCGGAATCGCATTCTCTACGCTTCCGATTTCCGTCAGCATCTTCATGACGCGTTCATTGGCACCACCATGCAATGGTCCTTTCAAAGCTCCGATGGCAGCCGTCACTCCGGAATACACATCAGAAAGTGTAGCTACACAGACACGTGCTGTAAATGTAGACGCATTCAGTTCATGATCAGCATGAAGCACAAGTGCTTTATTAAAAGCTTCTACTTCTAAATCTTCCGGGTCTTTTCCGTTAAGCATATAAAGGAAATTTCCTGCAAAACTTAAATCTTTCTTAGGTGCAACCGGCTCTTCTCCTTTACGGATACGAGCAAATGCTGTTACAACCGTAGGGATTTTAGCTTGTAGACGCAACGCTTTTCGTTTGTTCGCTTCCTCTTCCATAACATCAGACTCAGGATCATAGAGTCCCAACATGGAAACAGCTGTACGCAAAGCAGCCATAGGGTGTACTGTCGATAGATCATAAGACTTTAGATGATCGACAACCTCAGTCGGAATGTCCATATTTGAAATAAGTTCTTCCTTAAAAGCATCCAACTCTTCTTTGTTTGGTAGCTTTTGATTCCAGAGAAGATAGACAACCTCTTCAAAACTGGAGTTATTGGCCAGGTCATCGATATCATATCCGACATATGTCAGTTTATCGTCGATGATAGAACTTATGGATGATTCAGTTGCTGTAATTCCTTCAAGACCTTTAGTTGATGATGACATACAATCTCTCCCTTTCAAAAAATTCCATTTTCCTTAACAATCTCAATAAGAAAACGCTTTACTATTTGCTTATTTACCTTTATAGGAAAACTACCCCACAGACAATTATAAAGTATTCTGAAGAGAATGTGAATTGAAACCGTTTAATTTTGCAGGATTTTATCGAATCTTACTACATAATTATTAGGATTATACATTCGTTGATATCTATTGGTTCTTTACTTGATCACCGCTCAAACTCATTTCCGTAAAAGGGAGGTGGATGATATGGATAACCAAATATTACAAGTGTTTCTCCGTTTTATTTACGTCATCATGATTGCAATCAGTGTTCTATTTTTCACTTATTTCTCCTGGTTATACTTGCAGCCATTTATCTTCGCTATTGTGTTATCCATCCTCTTGCAACCCTTCATTAAATTATTGAACGTACGTTTGCGGATTCCAAGGGGTGCAGCTATTTTGCTTATCCTGTTCATTTTCGGCGGGCTTGCAGGAGGGCTTTTGGCCTTATTAGTCGCAGAAATCATTCGGGGTATTCAGTATTTAGCATCTGGAGTTCCTGTTCACTTTTCACTACTAACGGATTACTTGTCTCAAGGGGTTATGAACCTCTTGAGACCCTTATTATCAAAAGGTGAAGCATTCACCGACAGATTAAGTGTAAATCAGCAACAAACATTGGAAGAATACTTGAAGATGGCGCAGGAGAAATTCAGTGAGACAAGCCTCTCCTTATTAAACAGCGCTCTTGAAGCTACAGGCCTTTTTCTAGCAGAGCTCCCATCTTCTTTCGCTTTTATCTTCATCACTCTGCTTGCTACCTTTTTCATATGTAAAGACTGGAATATGATAGTGAAGTTTTTAAAAAAAGTTTTCCCCGAAACTCTGTCTGAACGTATGCATATTTTCCAAGGTGAATTTATTCAAACCATAAAAGGACTGCTCCGTGCTCAGTGTATGCTCGTTATGATTTCAACTTCCATTATCGCTACAGGTTTACTAGTGATAGGCGCTCCACACCCATTGACCATAACATTTCTTGCTGCTATTGTCGATTTCATCCCTTATGTAGGAACAGGCATCATCTTTATCCCTTGGATCATCTATCAGTTTCTTACAGGAGAATTTATGATGACGATTTGCTTATCCATCCTTTATATGGTCGTCATGCTTACAAGACAAACACTGGAACCAAAATTGTTGGCCGATCATTTCGGTGTCCCTCCTATCATCCTTCTTGTCAGTCTTTTTCTCGGTTTTCAGCTATTTGGTGGATTAGGAATGCTGATCAGCCCCATTGCCCTCATGACGATCCAGACGTTAGTTAAAACAGGAGTAACTAAAGAAATTTGGACATATATCATTGGAAAAACCTAACCATTGCTTCTATTTATAGAGAAGAACCTTTAACGTTAGTGTTCATCCCTTGTCATTAAAGTATATGGCAGGATGATGTAAGACTCGATTTCGAGACTTTTGTTGAGTAGATGGGGCTCCGGGGAATAACTCGCTTTCCGGGTGAGCGCGTTGAACCTAAAAAGAGAAAAAACTCAGAGATATGAATCTCTGAGTTTGCATTTATTTTCTGTATATTGTGATCGTACCTTTTTGCATGGCTTTTTGAATCGCATTTCGGATGACTCGTTTAATAGGAAACCTGGTTGCCGGGAATAACAGAATAAAACCAATCGCATCCGTGATGAAGCCGGGTGTCAGCAACACAGCTCCACCGACTAGTATACAAGCCCCATCCAAAAGTGTATCTTGAGGCATTTGCCCATATTGTACGGATTGTTGGAAGTTCCTGATCGTTTCTAATCCCTGCTTTTTCGCCAGCCATGCACCTAAAACGCCCGTCAATATAATTAAAAGAATGACCCATATTGGCCCGATTAAGTTTCCTGTCCAAATGAGTACACCAATTTCTAATGCGGGAACCACTAAAATAAAAAGCAATAACCAACGAAACATAGAATCTTCCCTTCTTTCCATTTCCTCTATTATACCTTTTTTGAGGATACATTGAAAAGAAAAGACAGAGAAGTAAATACTCCTCTGTCTGTTTCATCTCGTTTCAATCTTATAATACACTTGCGTGACCTTCGTAAATATCCCCACGTGAACTATCAATGGTAATGTCAGAACCATCTGTAATCAATTCAAGAGCATCATTAACCCCAACAATTACTGGAATACCGAGGCTTAGTCCCACAACCGCTGCGTGAGATGTAAGTCCCCCTTCCATTGTAATGATACCTGCAGCTTTTTCAATGGCTGGCATCATGTCACGATCTGTTCCTTGTGTGACCAGGATATCTCCATCCTCAATGCGGTTGATGGCATCTTGGGCATTTTTAGTAACGATCGCCCGTCCATATGCACTCTTCTGTCCAACGCCTTGTCCTTTTACGAGGACATCTCCAATAACGTGGACTTTCATCAAGTTCGTCGTACCACTTTCACCAACAGGTACACCACCAGTGATGACTACTCTGTCACCGCGAATGGCTAAACCGGAAGCAAGGCTGCGTTCAACAGCAACGTCCAGCATATCATCCGTAGAGTAAGCACGTGGACCCATCACAGCATAAACTCCCCAAACGAGTGATAGCTTACGATTTACTTCTTCATCAGAAGTGATCGCAACAATCGGAGCTTTTGGACGATACTTAGAAATCATGCGAGCCGTATGTCCACTTTCAGTAGGTGTAACGATAGCTGCTGCGTTCAAGTTAATCGCCGTATGAGTAACCGATTGACTGATCGCATCCGTGATTGTCATATCGCTATGCTTGGAACGTTCTTGCAATAAAGCCATGTGGTTTAAGCCTGTTTCTGTTTTGCTTGCAATGTTATGCATCGTTTGAACAGCCTCGACAGGGTAATCTCCTGCTGCTGTTTCACCGGAAAGCATAATCGCATCTGTACCGTCAAAGATGGCGTTCGCAACGTCAGAAGCTTCTGCACGTGTTGGACGTGGGTTACGCTGCATAGAGTCAAGCATTTGAGTAGCTGTAATGACAGGCTTACCTGCTTCATTACACTTACGAATCAAACGCTTTTGTACAAGCGGTACATCTTCAGCTGGAATTTCAACACCAAGGTCACCACGAGCAACCATCAAACCATCACTGACTTCAAGGATATCATCGATATTATCGACACCTTCTTGGTTTTCAATTTTTGGAATGATTTGGATGTGACTGGCGTTATGCTTCTCAAGAAGTTCTTTGATTTCCAGGACATCTGACGCACGACGGACGAAAGACGCAGCGATAAAGTCTACCCCTTGTTCAATTCCGAACTCGATATCCTTCGCATCTTTTTCTGTAATTCCAGGCAAATTGACACTTACGTTAGGAACATTGACACCTTTTTTATTCTTCAATGGGCCATTATTCAATACAGTCGTCTTAATTTCATTTTTCTCTTTGTCGATTTCTTCTACTTGAAGTTCAACAAGGCCATCATCTAACAAGATCTTAGAGCCCGGGTGAACATCATTGATTAATCCAGGATAAGTGACAGAGAAGCGTTCGGCATTCCCTTCAATTTCATCCATAGAAACATAAGTCGTCGAGCCTTTTTCTAAATAGGCTTCTCCATCTTTCAATGTCCCGGTACGAATTTCCGGGCCTTTTGTATCAAGTAGAATAGCTACAGTTTTCCCTGTCGCTTTAGAAGCTTCACGGATATTATCAATTCTCGCTCCATGCTCCTCAAAATCTCCATGAGAGAAATTCAAACGAGCGACATTCATCCCTGCTTCAATAAGCTGGGTCAATTTTTCTACAGACTCAGAAGCAGGTCCGATTGTACTAACGATTTTTGTTTTTCTAAACATTTTATTTCCTCCTCAAGTGCCTCTTGCATTATATAGAAAGTTCTTTGGAAAGACGATACATATCAAAGTCGATCTTATGCTTGGTGTTCAGGATTTCTACAATATCATGATCCACCAATTTATTCTCCTGTATACCTACCATACGACCCGCATGTCCGTTCAACAATAAGTCCACCGCATAAGCGCCCAGACGACTTGCTAATACACGGTCAGCAGCACTAGGAGAACCACCGCGCTGCGTATGACCAAGAACGGTCACACGTGATTCTAAACCTGCAGCCTCATCAATCTTTCGACCAAGGTCTACAGCACTTCCGACACCTTCAGCTACAATAATGATGCTGTGCTTTTTGCCACGATCATGTCCGCGCTTCAAACGATCGATGATATCTTCAAAATCATCGTCAGCTTCTGGAATGATGATACTCTCAGCTCCGTCCGCAAGTCCTGCCCAAAGTGCAAGATCACCGGCATCACGACCCATTACTTCGATAATAAACGTACGTTCATGAGATGTAGCTGTGTCACGAATTTTATCAATAGCATCAATGATCGTATTCAGGGCTGTGTCAAACCCGATTGTGAAATCAGTTCCAGGAATATCATTATCAATTGTTCCTGGTACACCAATGCATGGGTATCCTTTTTCCGTGATTTTTTTTGCCCCCATAAAGGTACCATCACCGCCGATGGCTATCAAGCCCTCGATGCCATGTTTTTTCATTTGTTCGATCCCTTTAAGCTGACCTTCTTCTGTTTTGAATTCTTCACAACGAGCAGAATAAAGCTTTGTACCCCCTCGCTGAATGATATCGCCAACTGAACCAAGCTCCATCTTTTCGATGTCACCATCAATCAAACCCTGGTATCCGTACTTGATTCCATAGACTTCTAAGCCATGATAGATCGCTTTACGAACGACTGAGCGAATCGCTGCATTCATCCCTGGAGCGTCGCCCCCACTAGTAAGTACTCCGATTTTCTTCATTCTCATCACCTCAAAAGTTTTCTATTTATGTTGTCCCCACCCAAAGATGAATCGAAACCTCCGTCTATTTTTATAAGGATAGCCTATCCTCTAGTCTATACAATTAATAAAACTTCAACATTCCATTCATCAATGATAGCGTTACCATCCTGTTAAGATGCGAAAAGCCGCACCCAAGTGCGACCTTTCTTTACGGACTTATTAATTTCAACCATCCTATTATAAATCAAGATACGTGTAATCGCCAATATTTTTGTACTTTAAGAAACGTTTTTCTAATAAATCTTCAACTTCAAGAACGCTCAACGTTTCTAAGGAGTCAGAAATGATTTTCTCAATTTCTTGAGCCTGGGCCTGGATATCCCTGTGAGCTCCCCCTCTTACCTCTGGGATTACACCATCAATCACATTCAATTTTTTCAAGTCATAGGAAGTGATTTTCATGGATTCTGCCGCTTCTTGGGCAAGACCTGCATCCTTCCATAAAATAGAGGAAGCCCCCTCCGGAGAAATCACGGAATAAGTGGAATTCTCAAGCATGAAAATACGATCTCCGATTCCGAGACCTAGCGCACCACCACTACCACCTTCCCCGATGACTATACAAATAACAGGAACAGTGAGACCAGCCATTTCCATCAAGTTTCTGGCAATCGCTTCACTTTGACCTCTTTCCTCTGCTGCTTTTCCAGGATAAGCTCCTTTTGTATCGATAAATGTAATGATCGGACGTTTGAATTTATCTGCTTGCTTCATTAAGCGGAGAGCTTTTCTGTAGCCTTCAGGATGCGGCATACCGAAATTGCGACGAATATTTTCTTTCGTATCTTTTCCTCTCTGATGACCAATCACGGTTACGGGTTGACCTTTGAACTTAGCAATTCCAGAGACAATCGCGGCATCGTCCCCAAAATTACGGTCTCCGTGAAGCTCAAGGAAATCTGTAAAAAGATATTCAATATAATCAAGCGTCGTCGGCCTTTCAGGGTGACGGGCCATCTGGACACGGTCCCATGGAGCCATTCGGTCATATACATCTGTTTCTAGTCTTTCCAATCGTTTCTCCAATGTGACGATTTCGTCGCTTAGATCCATCTCGCTATTTTCAGTGAGTCGTTTCAAATCAGAGATTTTTTCTCTTAATTCAATAACAGGTTTCTCGAATTCGAGTACGTGCTTCACGCTTTGCCACCTCCCACAGTATGAAGATCGAGAACAGTTGTCAGTGTCTTTTTCATGTCATGTCGGTGAATGACTTTGTCCAATTGACCGTGTTCCAAAAGGAATTCAGCGGTCTGGAAATCCTCTGGAAGCTTTTCACGAATCGTTTGTTCAATGATTCTCCTGCCTGCAAATCCAATCAATGCACCCGGCTCGGCAAAATTATAATCTCCAAGTGAGGCAAAGCTCGCTGAAACGCCGCCTGTTGTAGGATGGGTCATGACCGAAATGAAAAGGCCGCCGTCTGCATGAAGGCGTTGGAGTGCAACAGATGTTTTCCCCATTTGCATAAGGCTGAGAACACCCTCCTGCATCCTTGCCCCGCCTGATGCTGTGAAAATGATAAATGGAAGGTTCTCTTTTCTGGCGTTCTCTATGGCATTCGTGATTTTTTCACCTACCACCGATCCCATGCTTCCCATTCGGAAACGAGCATCCATAACAGCGACAGCTGTTTCTATGCCATTCATTTTCGCCTTTCCGGTGACAACCGCTTCATTCAAGTCAGACTTTTGACGGTCCTTTTCCAGTTTTTCTTCATATTCAGGGAAATGCAACGGGTTATTTGAAATCATGTGCTTGTCCCATTCTACAAAGGATTCTTCATCAAATAAATGTTGGATGCGTTCGTACGCACTGAGACGATGATGATGATCACAATGAGGGCAAACATTCATATTTCGATTCAATTCTTTTCTGTAAAAGATTTTTTGGCAGTTTGGGCATTTCTGCATCAAACCTTCAGGTACATCCTGCTTTGCTTCTTGGCTGGGAATGGATGCGTATCTTTTTTTCTTGCTGAAAAAGTCTCTTAGCAAGGTGATTCCTCCTTTGGGACAAAGCTTCCTTTCTTATCCATATATATAAATTTCATTTCGTAATCTGACTCATTCTTTCTAAGTAGATTCGATACGATTATTGAAATAGACGTATGATTTTCATTGTATCTTCTTCCTCCATGACGGTTACCATTTCTTCATACCAAGCATCCGAATAGCTTACATCATGGACGGTGTGGGTAAACCCTGAAATGAATTGCCACATCGACAAAAGGAGAGGTTGATCACAAAGGCTGAACAAATATTCAAATACCTTTTGATGCCTCTGAGCGTTTGTATGATCTATAATGATTGCTCTTAATTCGCTCCTGTTCCGACTGTCTAAATGTCCGTTCAACAAAAACAGTACTTCTTTTTCTATCATTTGTTTAGCGGTCATCAATTCACTCTTGGTCCTCGATTCGTTAAGTAAGAAGTTGGAAAGCAGCTCGACCATGTGATAAGGCCGGTATGCTCTCATATAGGTGCCCTCACCTCTTCTTGTTTCAATCAACCCTAAAAGCTCCATCGCCCGAAAGGCTTCCCGGATTGAGGACCTGCCTACATTCAATTGTTCACTTAACTCTCGTTCTGAAGGGAGCTTATCTCCAGGCTTTAACCGATGTTCTTCAATGTATGACTTCAACTGTTGAAGAACGCCTTCATAAACTTTCCCCCGATGCTCCTGGGCCACGGTTCACGGACACCTCTTTTCATCTCTAACCACAATCAAGTTATGTAGAAGGAGCAACCGAAAAGGCTCCCCCTTCTCATATCAATCTTCATCAATTAAAGTCAGTTGTCTAGTTTTTTCTGCCACTTCTTCAGGGTCTACATGATGACGGGCAACCCCGGACTCCATCGCTGCTTTTGCCACGCTAGCCGCAACTGCTGGTGCCACTCGTGGATCGAATGGTGCAGGGATTACGTAGTCTTCACTCAATTCATCCTCACTTACTAAGGAGGCAATTGCTTCAGCTGCAGCAATTTTCATTTTTTCATTAATTCTTGTCGCTCTTACATCTAACGCTCCACGGAAGATCCCCGGAAATGCCAGCACATTATTCACCTGATTAGGGAAGTCTGACCGGCCTGTCCCGATGACACGCGCTCCAGCTTCTTTTGCATCTTCCGGCATAATTTCAGGTTCAGGGTTTGCCATGGCAAAGATGATAGAATCATCATTCATTTTAGATACGGTCTCTTTGGAAAGTAATCCACCTACGGATACACCAATAAACACATCCGCGCCTTCCATGACCTCTTCAAGATTCCCTTCTGTGCGGTCTTTATTCGTAATTTTAGCAATTTCATCTTTCACATCGTTCATTCCATAATCGCGGCCTTCAAAAATAGCACCTTTGGAATCACACATGATGATGTCACGCACACCGAAATGATAGAGCAATTTAATAATAGCAATTCCAGCAGCTCCAGCGCCGTTTGCCACCACTTTGATTTCCGAGAATGTTTTCCCAGTTATTTTTAAAGCATTCATTAATCCAGCTACTGTAACGATTGCCGTACCATGTTGGTCGTCATGGAAGATTGGAATATTCGTCTCTTTCTTCAGTCGATCTTCGATGATGAAGCAGTTGGGTGCGGCGATATCTTCTAGATTCACACCGCCAAAAGTAGGTTCCATCAATTTTACTGTTTGCACAATCTGATCTATATCACGCGTGTTCAAACAAATGGGGAATGCATCTACTCCTGCAAAACTCTTGAATAAAGCAGCTTTACCTTCCATGACTGGCAGGGCAGCCTCAGGACCAATATTCCCCAGCCCAAGAACAGCCGATCCATCACTGACAACAGCCACCATATTCCCTTTCATTGTATAATCGTAGACCGTATCTTTATGGTCATAGATCTCTTTACAAGGCTCTGCCACGCCAGGAGAATAGGCAAGGCTCAAGTCTCTAGCATTCCTGACGGGAACCTTTGAATGGGTTTCAAGTTTTCCTTTATTGACACGGTGTATGTGCAAAGCTTCATCTCTTAAATTCGACACGACGACACTCTCCTTTTAAACTTATAGTGAACCGACCCTGGTGGTCTGACCACCATTAACCTCTTAATTATAACAGATGAATATGGAGTGTAAAGAAATACAAAAATCCGGGCTGAGCTTTTAATGATCTTCCCCATCTTTCACAGGTCTGATAGCTACGGATGACTCTCCAAAAAATTCATTTAATTTACCCACCGAGATATCATTCACCTCAAGACAATAGGTTTCATCCAGTTTATAAGTCACTCGATCTTCAGATCGAAAAATGAAGATTGGTGTATTACCCGGGAAATATTCAGTAAGCTTTTTCAATTTTTCTATTGAATAGTGTTCATTTTCTTCCGTCACCTTGATAAAAAGCCGCTGTTTTTTTTCACTGGGGAAGGCCCCCATGTCTAAAGGCTCCGCATGGTTAATGATCAATTGTTTCTGTCCTCTTCTTTCATCCACTTTCCCTTTCAAGTCCACGAGCATTTGTTCTTTTACCCAAACTTTTATATTCCGATAAGTTTCCGGAAAAAGGACGGCATCCATTTCAGCGGTTTCATCGCTAATGGTCAGGAACGCCATAGGATCGCCTCGTTTCGTACGTATTTCACGGAGACCATCAATAACCACGGCTACCTCCACTTGCTTTTTTGTAAAACGATGAGCTTCACTAATAGGAACGATGCCCTTTTCATGAAGTTCTTTCCGTTGATGTCCCAATGGATGTTGAGACATGTAGGTACCGAGCACCTCTTTTTCCATCGATAAACGCTTCAAAGGAGGGAATGGCTCCACTTCCACCATCTCCATATCCAATTCATTTCCGAAGAATCCGGGCTGGTCTTGGAATTCCTTAAAAAGTTCTCCCTGCTCTAAAGCTTGATCAATGCTCGCAAGGACACTCGCTCTATTTTGATGCAGGTCATCGAAGGCACCCGCAAGAACCAAGGCTTCAATGACTTTTCTTGAAACAACCTTTCCGTCAACACGCAAACAAAAATCATTGAGATTCCGAAAAGGTCCTCTCGATCTCTCTTCCAGGATTGCTTGGGCGGCCTGGTAGCCGACACCTTTCACAGCCGTCATTCCGATTCTGATTTCCCCTGAATCGTCATGGTTAAGCGCTTGGCTTTTATTCACAGATGGTGCTTTTACTTTTACGTTCATATCCCTGGCTTCACGAATATACATCGTCATCTTCTCATGATCACCGAGATGGGCATTCATCAACTCTGCCATAAAGTAGGAAGGGTAATGTGCTTTCATGTAGGCTAATCGATATGAAATCAAACTATAAGCGACCGCATGGCTCCTGTTGAATCCATAATTGGAGAACTTGACGATCCAATCAAACAACTGATGAGCAATCGATTCAACATAACCTTTCGCCTTACATCCTTGGACGAACGTCATCCGTTCTTCTTCTAAAACATCGGCTTGCTTTTTACTTACTGCTCGCCTTAAAAGATCGGCTTCCCCTAATGAATATCCCGCCACACGACGAGCGACTTCCATGATTTGTTCTTGATAAACCAACACCCCAAACGTATGGGCAAGAATCGGCTTTAAGTCAGGATGCGGATATTCAACATCTCTCAGGCCATGCTTCCTTTCAATATATAAAGGGATATATTCCATCGGCCCTGGCCTGTAAAGAGCGTTCACCGCGACAACATCTTCAAAATGATTGGGTTTTAAACGAAGCAGCACATTCTTCATCCCTTGAGACTCCAGTTGAAAAACCCCATTGGTTCTTCCACTTTTCAAAAGGTCAAATGTTTGATGATCATCGAGCGGTATATGACTGATTGAAAAGTCCCTTTGACGGTAGCGTTGCACTTTCTTTTCCATTCTCTCTAGGAAAGAGAGATTCCGGAGGCCGAGAAAATCTATTTTTAGAAGTCCCACTTTCTCAAGGTCTCCCATAGCAAATTGAGTTAAGGAAACAGGACCTTGACTTTTTAAAAGCGCTGTATATTTCACAAGTGGTTCTTCACTTAATACAACACCTGCCGCATGGGTCGATACATGTCGCGGAAGCCCTTCAAGCTTCGTAGCTACCCGGAACAACAGTTTTAAACGATCGGAATTTCTGATGTACTCTTTCAGCTCCTCCGATTTCTTCACAAGATCTACGAGTGATGAAGTGGTCGTTTTTGGAATCTGATGAAGAATGAAGGAAGCATCACTTTCATCTATTTTTAATACCTTAAACAACTCTCTCAAAACACTCCTTGCAGCAAATGTTCCAAATGTACAAATCTGAGCCACATGGTCACTCCCATATTTCTCAGCTACATAGGAGATCACTTCGTCTCTCCGATGGTCCGGAAAGTCAATATCAATATCCGGCATCGTTACTCTCTCGGGATTGAGAAAACGTTCGAATAACAAATGATACTCCAAGGGATCCACCTGGGTGATCCCAAGCAAATAGGAGACGATGGATCCAGCTGCAGAACCACGCCCTGGCCCAGCTTGAATTCCGTTTGTCCTCGCGTAACTGATGAAATCCCAAACGATCAAAAAATAATCACTGAAGCCCATGGTTGCTATAATAGACAACTCATGATTCAGCCTTTCCAAAGCTCGATCGCGATTCTTTGGATCGTATTTTTCCGGTAATGATGATTCACAAAGCTGTCGTAAGTAAGCATCCGAGCTTTTGTTTTCTGGAGAAGGATAAGAAGGAAGCAATTGCCTGTTCAATTCCAAATCTACTTGGCAAGCATCCACAATTTCCTTTGTTGCTATAAGGGATTCAGGCCACCATTCCCCAAAAAAGCGCTCCATTTCTTCTTGAGACTTCAAATAGTAGTGATGATCATTGTTTTCAGGGCTATAGCGTGATCCTTCATCAATTGCTCGTAAACATTGGAAAGCATCCGAATCCCCTCGATCCAAATAACGGACATCTCCAATAGCGACAACATTCATTCCGTTTCTCTTCACCCATTCTCTTAAAGGTGTATGTAATTGGCGTTCCGAATGGAGATCACGATCTTGGATACTCAGATATAATCGATTCTGTCCTAAGAGATCCACCCATCGCTCTTTAGACGCTTCTATTTTGTCAGTCATACGATTAGAGATCGACTCCGCCCACGGAGAACTCGAAGTCATTTGGATGAAAATCAAACCTTCTTTGTACATGGCCAATTGCTCAAGTGTTATGTTTTCTTTTTCTGTTTGAGCCATTGAACTTATTTCGAGCAGGTTTTGGTAACCCCTGGTTGTTTCCGCCAAGAGAATCATTGGAAAGGAGAGTGTCTGATCAATGACAGATGTCTTCAAACCGATGATAGGTTTCAATCCCTCTTTCTTACATTCCTCATAAAAAGAGACCGCTCCACTCATTGTATCCTGATCAGTAAGGGCAACAGCTTCAAACCCTGATTCTTTGGCTGACCGTACAAGGTCCTTGATTTTAATCGTACTGTTCATCAAGCTATATCCTGATTGCACATTCAAATGGGTAAACGTCATTTCGCACACCTTCTTTCATGTAAATTATAGCTACTCTGGGGACTGGATGAAAGCCTTCTGCATAAAGAGAGGGATGAAAGAATAATGGTTAGATAAGAAACTATTTTCAGACAGCGAAAAGAGGGACAAGATGGAAGATCGTTTAGTCGTATCCATGATTCAATGCTTCTTTATCGCGTTCGGAGTGATCGTCGGTGGAACCATTATCGGAAGTATAGGAAGTTTGTTGACAGGTGAAGCCGTTTTGACATCCATGTTTCGGATCGCAAAAGGGCTGAGGATTTGGGCCATCGTGGCAGCCATCGGCGGAACCTTTGATGCCATTAGCAATTTCGAGAAAGGAATCTTCGATGGTTCCACTTTTGATATCTTCAGGCAGGTAATGATCATCATTGCGGCCATGGGTGGAGTAAAAACAGCACTGCTTCTTTTTGAATGGTTATTGGGTGATGAGGTGACTTAATGCACTTTCCTGCCTATCACAAAAACAAAGAATGGAGACGTTTTTTTGCAGGTCTTGTTTTAGGGGCGATTGTTGGGTATGCCTTTTTTATTTACGTTCATGGCCAATTGCAGCAAAAGTACACAGAAGAACATATAGAAATGACTGCCCAATTAAGTGAATGGGAAACCAAATATGAAGCTCTTTTAAACAACCAGGATCAAGAATCAAAAGGGAAGCCCATGAGTGTCAAAGAAATAAGTATCGTTTTTACAAATGCCAAGAAACTGGAGGTTGACCTGCTGACCCAGCACCAGCTGAATGCATTGGTCAAAGATCAACTGGTCACTGTATCCGGTAAGGATGTCTCAATCGTCGCTGATCAAGTGGACCTCATCATCTCGACGATTGAGAATAAAAACTACGTTGTCGATGATTTCACTTATGAGTTGAAAGTGACAAAATTAATTGTAGCTGAAACCATGACCTTGCACCTCGAAATTAAATTAAAACGATAGGAATCTGAGCAGGCCTAATTCGCCTGCTCTTTTTTATACTTCAAACATTCGACTTCAAGTTCTTTTGCAATTTCAGAGGTTTCATCCCAGGAAGATGCGGATGCGCCTGAGGCCATCGGGTGTCCTCCTCCATTATGGTTGGCTGCGATCCCATTAATTACCGGTCCTTTCGAGCGTAAGCGGACACGGATGGTATCTTCTTCCTCCACAAAAAAGGCCCATGCAAGCATCCCTTCGATATCTCCGAGCAAACCTACGAGCTGACTCGTTTCCGAAGGAGAAACGTTAAAATCATCCAACGTTTTACGATCGAGACGGATGGTTGAATACCCCGCTTCATGAACGGTGAAATTTTGTAAAACATATCCTTTCAGCTTGGCAACATGAACAGGTGTCTTATACATTTCGTTATACAAGGACGGTCGATCAAATTCAAAATTCACAAGGTTTGCTGCATAAGACAGCGTCTGTTTAGTCGTACTTGGAAAAAGGAACCGCCCCGTGTCCCCTACAATTCCTGCATAGAGAAGCCGAGCTGCTTCATCAGTAAGGACCAATCCATCCTCAGCAAACTCAGAGTACAATTGATAAATCATCTCTGAAGTGGAGCTTGCGGTGGTATCCACCCATTGGATATCACCATACGCATCGACTTCTGGATGGTGATCGATTTTTATTAAAAGGTCTCCTTGATCATAACGCTGATCATCGATACGAGCCTGATTGGCAGTATCGCACACGATTGTAAGAGCTCCTTTAAAGGCTTCATCAGGTACTTCATCCATAGTAGTCAGGAACTCCAGAGAGGGTTCAGCTGTGCCGGTGATAAACACCTGCTTTTGTGGAAAAGTGGCTTGAATCAATGCCGCTAAACCAGCCTGTGATCCATAGGCATCCGGGTCTGGACGGACATGACGATGGATGATGATCACTTCGTGATCCTTGATAGCTTTCATAATGGCCTGCTTACTCATAAATAGGGCCTCCTCTTTTACTTTCTGTGTTATTTAATTATAGAATCCTCTGTACAGGTAGCCTTTTCTGCAGAAACAAGCTACAATAAAAGGGAAAATTAAACGCAGGAGTCGATCAAATGATTATTTTCCCGATCCTTATATTAGTCTCTTTTGTGCTTTACATCTACTACAAAGTAATGATTGTCCGTTCCAATGATCCTTTGACTCAAGAGTACTTAAATAGTAAATCCAAGCTATTTCTTGGAAGTTTCATTTTCTTTTTTGGGATTAACCAATATGTATTCTACCAAACGAAACTCTCACTTTTCGTAGGCATTGTATTCATTGCTTTCGGTGTTTTCCAAGCCCGGTTGGGATGGAAAGCCAGCAAGCATTACCAGGCAGAATTCCAAAAACATCGCACAAGCCCTCAATCATGAATGTCTAAGAAAAAGTCGCTGTTGCTCAGCGACTTTTTTTATCGGTCAATAAGTTGGGCCATAAGAAGGGCTTTCCCGACGATTGATTTCTCATGGTGAACCTCGATGTCTACTTTGGCAAATTTCCTTCCGACCTCCAAAATTTGAGGACGCACTTCTATATCACTTTCGATTTGAACCGGTTTAATGAAATAGACTGAAATGTTTTCAACCACAAGATCGCCCTTTTTATACTTCCTCAATAATCTACTCGAGGCTTCTGTGATTAAAGAAATGAAAACACCATAAGACATCGTTCCAAGGGGATTCGTCATCTGCGGTGTTACTTTGGTTTGCCACACAGGGTTTGAGTCATCTTCTGTGATGACTTCCATGCGGTTTGTCGCAAGATCATCAATCGTTTCGCCAACCTGAGGCTGCCTTTGAATATGCTGCAATGCTTTCAACACATCCTGACGGGAAATGATCCCTTGAAGTTTATGTGAAGGATCGACAACGGGCATCAATTCAATCCCTTCCCAAACCATAACATGGGCAGCGTTCGCAAGGGAGGTTTTCGCATGTACGGTCATCGGGTTTCGAGTCATGACTTTTTCAATCCGCGTCTCTTTATCTTTTCCAATCACATCTCTTGAAGTGACGATGCCGACCACACGATTTTGTTGATCTACTACTGGATAGCGGCTATGGCCTGTCGCAGTGTTAAATTCATGCCACCTGGCAACGGCATCCGATGATTGCAAGAACTTTGATTCCTCATAGGAAGTATAAATATCATCAACAAGCACAATTTCTTTTTTAATTAATTGATCATAAATCGCTCTATTGATCATCGTTGCGACTGTAAACGTATCATAACTGGTAGAGATGACGGGAAGCTTCTTTTCATCAGCCAACTTTTTAACTGTTTCACTCGTATCGAATCCACCTGTTATTAAAACAGCCGCCCCTTCTTTCACCGCAAGCTCATGAGCATTTGTCCGGTTTCCTACGATAAGAAGAGAGCCTGCTTCCGTATAACGCATCATTGCTTCAAGCTTCATCGCACCTATGACGAATTTACTTAGGGTTTTATACAGCCCTTCACGTCCGCCAAGCACTTGACCATCGACGACATTCACAATTTCAGCAAACGTCAATTTTTCTATGTTCTCTTTTTTCTTCTTTTCAATTCTGATGGTTCCGACACGTTCCATCGTGCTGACAAGGTCCTGATTCTCCGCTTCTTTGATGGCCCTGTAGGCCGTACCTTCACTGACATTCAATGCTTTCGCTATTCTTCTGACAGATATTTTACTGCCGACCGACAGGGATTCTATATGTTCCAGGATCTGTTCGTGTTTTGTTGCCATACGCCCACCAAACTTTCTAACTGTACTAATCCAATTTCTTATAATTGTTATTATACAGTTGATACAGATGATCCGCAATTTCTTCCTGAAGTTTCAGAAAAAGCCGTTTGTCATAGAGTAGACAAACGGCTTCGATATTCTAGGCTTAAAGCTCGATAGATTCTCCTGGCTTTAACGCCGTTCCTTTACCTGGTTTCACTTCTTGAGCAAATGCATCCCCGTCCTGGGCAATTAAATCAAAGGTGTTGTAGTGAACGGGCACGACCTGTTTCGCTTGAATCCATTCAGCAGCGACGAGCGCATCGGATGGTCCCATCGTGAAATTGTCGCCGATTGGAAGGAATGCAAGGTCAATGTTATTTCGTTCCCCAATCATTTTCATATCAGAGAACAATCCGGTATCGCCGGCATGGTAAATGGTCTTTCCATCAATTGTTAGTAAAATTCCTGTTGGCATTCCGGTGTACACGATCGTTCCATCTTCTTCCTGATAAGAAGACCCATGAAAGGCTTGGGTGAATTTCACATGTCCAAAATCGAATTCATGACCTCCACCAATATACATAGGGTGAGCGTTCAAGCCTTTATTTCCAAGATAAGTAGCTAATTCGAACGGAGCTATGACTTGAGCATCATTTCTCTTTGCAATCTCAAAGGTATCCCCTACGTGATCGTTGTGACCATGAGTGAGCAAAATCACATCTGCTTGTACTTGATCAGCATCCAGGTCTGTATTCCCATTGTCCGAAATGAACGGATCAAAAAGAATCGTCTTTCCATTGGCTTCAACTTTCACAACAGCATGACCATGATAAGAAACTTTCATCCATAACACTCCTTTTAAACATTGCTTATTTAGTAATTTCGCCAAGCCTTTTCATACTTTTGAATAAGATGTGGGTTGATCAAAGTATTGGGTTCCAACTTGACCACTTGGCCTTCTCCATTCAAGATTTCCCCATCTTCATCTTTTCCAAACACTGTCATAGATTGAAAAACTTCCTCTGTCAGAAAATCAGTTTCCACGGTAAATTGGACCTGTTCAATCGCCACCGGTTCCCTTGCCGCCATAATAAAACCCCAATTTCCAAAGCTCGGAACATCCACATGAAAGTTTTCCGTGTACAGTCCTGTGGAGGCCACCGTTTTATCAATCGTCCAGTACACCTCTGTCGCAAAAAGCGGACTTGTCCCCTGGATCATCACTGCCCCTCCAGGGGATAGATGGTTTCTCACTAAAGAATAAAACTCCCGTGTATAGAGTTTGTTCAGACTTTCGTTATTCGGATCAGGGAGGTCGATAATAATCACATCATAAAATTGATCCGCATTCTCCAAAAACTTGAACGCATCTTTATTCAATACATTAACCCTTGGATCATCAAGAGCTCCTTGATTCACTTGAAGCAAATGAAAATTGGATCGTGCAAGATCTGTGACAGCAGGATCAAGATCAACAAGCGTAATCTCTTTAATTTGCTGATACTTCAATAACTCTTTTGCCGCAATTCCATCTCCCCCACCAAGAATAAGGACATTGTCTTGCTTCTCAGAAAAAGCAACGGGAGGGTGGACAAGTGTTTCATGGTAACGATGTTCATCCGTAGAACTGAACTGCAGCGATCCGTTTAAGAAAAGACGGGTGTCTCCTTGTTCCTTTGTAAGTACGATCCTTTGATAAGCACTCTCTTCCATATGAATGATAGGATCTTTATATAGCTTCTGTTCGAAAGAGAAAGCCATTTCTTCACCAAAAAACAGCCCACCAATGAGAAGAGCCCCAATGATGATTGCCCCTGTCAGATGAATAGAAAACTTTTTAATTTCAGACCGGAATAAATACAAAACCAATACAGCAACAGCTAAATTAATACAAGCAACAAAAAAGGCGCTTTTCACCATACCCATTTGTGGTCTGAGATAGAAAGCAAAAAGGAGACCACCGATCAACCCACCGGCATAATCTGAAAAGAGTACCCTGGCCGTACTTCGGTTGAGCTCGACCCCTATTTCATTTGCCTTTCTGATAAGGATTGGCAACTCAAGACCGGTTAGAGCCCCAATGGTGAATGTTACTAGATATAGGAACAGAGCATCCGTCCCTGCAGGGGCAAAAGCCGTCATACCAAACATTGTGAAGCTTGAAAACCCTCCGATCAGGGCGACCATGTACTCAATCCAAATGAACGTGACAATCAGCCGTTTCATTACTCTTTCACTTATACTCGCACCGATCCCCATCCCGGTAAGGAACAAACTGATCGTCAAGGTGTATTGTTTTACGCCATCACCGAGTATGTACGAACCGAGCGCTCCAAATAACACTTCAAATATAATGCCGCATATGGAAACAATGCCTGAGGCCCAGTAAATAAAATGACTCTTTCTAATATTCGCTTCCACTTATGTTCACTCCACTTACACTCGTATGTTAAAAAGCCACTATGAGAATAGTTCATAGTGGCTTCTCTCAGTTGGTAGAACGTCGTTATGTAATCGACGCGCCGATTACAAAGGCCAGACCGATCGATACCCCCATCGTAATGATTCCGACCGCTGTATTATTTTCCTTCAATTTCGTTTCAACAGAAAACTTACGTGTGAACAATTCAAATAAAAGGTAGGCAATCATTTGGAGGACAACTCCGTACGCTCCCCAAATCAATGTATCCCATACAGTAAAACTATGATAGATTGCAAACGACAGGACAATACAGATGCCGATGATTTTTCCTGCTATGGACATCGCAACGGCCTGATTCCCTTGCTTTACCTCTTCCCAATCCTTATACTGCCTGGTTAACCATTCGAAGATAACCAATCCAAGAACAACAATTACAATCGCCATCACAAAATATCCTAACGTAGCCAAAAATGGTTCCATAATAATGACCTCCTTTATTTTCCTGTACCAGGGCCTCCACCACGGTTCGAAGACCCTCTCATAGAAGTGGTGCCGCCTGAATTATAATTTCCGTACATCCCATATCCACCATAACAGTTCCCCGTTTGTTGGCAATTCGCCCTGCGACGTTCATACCAGTCGTTAGACCCCAATGATCGGTTCAGAATAGATCCTAAGAATAAACCACTGAAGAAACCGGGAGAATAATGATTCCTCACAAAATCATCGGATGCAAGTTCAATTGTTATCACTCCAGGTTCCTCTGTACTTTCCTGGAGAATTACAAAATGATCAGGATAAATCAGGGCTTGCTTATTTTCCTGCCTTTCACTTATTTCTTCTGGGGAAATAGCTGAGGTCAAAGAATCTGACACCTCGGTTAACGTCAATTCTTTTGTCATATAAATTCTTGAAATGCCCTGATCGGATCTGACCGTATCCAAGAGAGGGAAATGATCCTGAATCAGTGATTCGATATCGTTGGCGTCCGAATTTTCTAATCCACTCAGAATCTCTGACCGATCCGGCTCTGAAGGCAGTTCACCATATGTATCTTCGGTATAAGAACCTGACATCCCTCTTTGGTCATTTCCTCCGAATGCATTGAACAATAAGAAAAAGGCAATGATTCCTACGACTATGATCCCTGCATAATCTTTCAACATACATCCTCCTTCCATACAACAAAGGCTCAGGGAACACTGAGCGCTAGAGTCGGGTACTGCTGTCACTATTAAACAAA
The DNA here is from genome assembly GCF_009856415.1 of Halobacillus litoralis. Lineage (GTDB taxonomy): Bacteria > Bacillota > Bacilli > Bacillales > Halobacillaceae > Halobacillus > Halobacillus litoralis_C. Next base: position 188,004 of record NZ_WMEZ01000004.1, read on the forward strand.
CAATCCATCCACAACTCGGACTTTGTTATTTTTCTAGAACATAAATAGCCGTGCCTGACCACATGGCCAGGCACGAATGTTGGACCAGAATTACTCTTTGTTCATTTTCTTCTTCAGTGCTTCTAACTCACTGTCAACACTATCTTTATTATCCAAATCTTCGAACTCATCGTCTAAGGAGCGGCTCTGTGAAGACATATCCTCACTCGTTTCAGCTTCAGCTTCATAGTGCATCACTTTTTCTTCCATACGATCAAAGCCTTGTCGTGATTCATCGCCACCAATGTTAGACATGGTACGGTTCATTTTCGTGCGCGTTTTGGCAGACTCGGCACGTGCTTTCAAGGAATCTTTCTTCAGCTTCATTTCCTGATATTCTTTTTTCATTTCGTCTAGCTTTTGACGAAGGTTATTTGCATCCTGCTGCGCACGCTCCCAAGAAGCTTTGAATTGATCTGCTTGATCTTGATGATTCTTTTTATCTTCAAGGGCACGGCGAGCCAAATCTTCATTTCCTGCTTCAATGGCTTTCTCCGCCTGCTGCATGCGCTTATCGACAAGAGCCTGGGAGTCATCGTATTTTCGTTTCAACATTTTTTCATTCGCAATCTGCTTCGCTACCGCACTTTCGGCTTCACGGATGTCATTCTCCATATCGCGCATGAATTGATCAAGCATTTTCACCGGATCTTCTGCTTTATCCAACATGGAATTCAACTCAGAACCAACGACTGTTTTTACACGGTTAAAAAATTTAAACATTTTTCTTCCTCCTTATTTTGAACCTGCTAAGATTTTGATTTCATATGCCTCAATGTCATATCCAACACTTGCTTCTACCTCACTGCCCCATGATTCAAGGCTTACATACGTTTCTTCATCTTCAGAAATATACTCCGCATATCGGGAAGTACGCCCATTGATGTTTTTGCTTCTTCCTTCACCCGTCACGCGTGCTTCTCCTTCTTCTTCTTTAAAGAAGGTTTGACCCTCATATTCGAGTTTTTTTGGGAAGGGCAAGGATACAGGAAGTTTAACCGTCTCATATACCCCTAATTCCAGTTCATCATCCATTTCAGCAGCCAGCCATTTCGTTTGATTCCCTTCTAATAACTGATAAGAGAACCACTCGTAACCACCGTCCCGATAGGTTATTTTCCCAACAACTTCATAGTCCACAAGATCGTACGTGACAATGTCACCGACTTGGATATTCAACGGTGTTCGCTCTTTCACTTCTGGTGCCTGCTTCTCACTTTTCGAAAACAATCTAGAAAAGAAACCCAAATCTTCACCTCTCCTTCAACTGTGACCCTGTGTACCTGTATGTACGTGTCGTGTTCTTAAAAGGTTTCACTTTTTTCTTTTTATTTTACGCAGGTTCCTAAAGAATCTCAAATCCTTGGCCTTTTCTTGTTTTTTTTCATTTTTTTCTGTTCTTTGATTCTTTGTTTTTTCTGAAAAGAGCGTATAATCAGAAAATATATTTTCCATAAGGAGTTGAAGCAAATGAAAACATTAGAAAAAGTGAGTCAATTTGCAGGGAGTACCTTCGCAGTCTGGGTCCTCCTTTTTGCAGCTTTATCTTTTTACCTTCCAGAAGGATTTACGTGGATAGCCCCATATATTGTTCCCTTATTAGGAATTATCATGTTCGGGATGGGTTTAACTTTATCTAAACAAGACTTCCAGGAGGTATTCAGAAGACCGAAAGATGTCGCAATCGGTGTGGGAGCACAGTTTACACTTATGCCGCTTCTCGCCTTTCTATTAGTGACGATCCTTCCCGTTTCACCCGAAGTAGCGGTGGGTGTCATTCTTGTGGGATGTTGTCCAGGAGGGACTTCCTCCAATGTTATGACCTATCTATCCAAAGGCGACACCGCTCTTTCCGTTTCAATTACAGCCGTATCAACTCTGTTGGCCCCTCTCTTCACCCCTTTACTTGTTTGGGTGTTTGCAAGCCAGTGGCTTCCAGTTTCCGCAGGAGCCCTATTTGTCTCCATTGTTAAGATCGTCCTTATACCGATCATTCTAGGTCTTATCGTTCAAGCTATTTTCAAGAAAAAAGTACAAGCGGCAGTCAAGGCCCTCCCACTTGTATCGGTTATTAGTATTGTAGCCATTGTAGCTGCCGTCGTAAGTGTCAATCAGTCTCAAATCGCCGAGACAGGGGCCGTCATATTCTCAATCGTTGTCGTTCATAACATTCTCGGTTACTTAGCTGGCTATGGTTTAGGGAAATTGTTCAACATGGAGCCGCCAAAGCAACGAGCGATTTCCATCGAGGTCGGCATGCAAAACTCCGGACTCGGTGCGTCTCTCGCAGCTGTGCACTTCAACCCGCTCGCTGCTGTACCGAGTGCTATTTTCAGTGTTTGGCACAACATTTCCGGTCCAATCATTGCAACCATCTTTAGAAAACAGAAGGATGCAGATATAAAAGAGATAAACCAAAACCATAGCAAATCGGCTTAAAAAAACCATTAGCGATCAATATTCCACAAATGCTCCCTATTCTTGAAGACTGAGTTACGAGATGAATGGGGAGTTTAACCTCACACTCACAGCAAGGGGGGATAGCTACTGATCCGAGAAGTGGTTTCGAGCACTGAATATGATAAAGGGCGGAGGGAAACGGTGAGAAACGGTGAGTCCTATGGGGTGTACGGGACAGCTGAGACCCCGAAAGGCGTAACCTGAGGAGGCTCAGCGCCCGCCCCATGGAAAGCCAACTGTTTCCATCAGCCCCTAAACTCCCACAAAAGTCCAGATATAAAGGCTTACCCAATACTGCCATATTGCGTAAGAATGGTTTAGGGAATATGAAAAAAGCGTGGACATGGTGTCCGCGCTTTTTCATATCATTATTTATTTAAGAGTTGATTCGCTTCTGTATATTCAAGACCTTGAGCTTCTGCTACTGCTTTGTAGGTCACATGTCCATCAAGCGTATTAAGGCCTTTATAGAGCGCCTCGTTTTCTTGACAAGCCCTCACGTACCCTTTATTCGCTAACTGAAGAGCGTAAGGAATTGTTACATTTGTTAACCCGATCGTGGACGTCCTCGGCACGGCTCCCGGCATGTTTGCTACTGCATAGTGAAGCACCCCGTGTTTTTCATAAGTGGGGTCATCATGAGTGGTGATTCGATCAGTGGTTTCGAAAATGCCTCCCTGGTCGATGGCTACATCAACAATAACAGATCCTTCTTTCATTGATTTGACCATATCTTCCGTAACAAGGCTAGGTGCTTTTGCTCCTGGAATAAGCACAGCTCCAATAACAAGATCAGACTCCTCCAAGGCCTCCTGAATATTGAGCGGGTTTGACATTAAGGTGTTGATATCAGAACCAAAGATATCATCAAGTTGGCGCAAACGCTCAGGGTTAAGGTCAATGATGGTGACATCCGCTCCGAGTCCCATGGCGATTTTAGCGGCATTCGTTCCTACAACGCCTCCACCGATAACTGTGACTCTCCCGCGTCTTACACCAGGGATCCCCCCTAATAAAATTCCTTTTCCGCCTTTTGATTTTTCAAGATATTGAGCACCGATTTGGGAAGCCATCCTTCCTGCTACTTCACTCATCGGTGTTAAAAGCGGTAAGGACCCATTCGGCAATTGGACGGTCTCGTATGCAATAGAAATAACCTTCTTATTTACAAGAGCTTTCGTTAATTCCGATTCGGGAGCTAAGTGCAAGTAAGTAAATAAGATTAATCCTTCATAAAAAAATTTGTACTCTTCTGGAACAGGTTCTTTCACTTTCATGACCATTTCCTGACTCCATGCGTCCTGTGCTGACCCAACAATTGCAGCACCAGCTTCTTTGTACTGATCATCGGTGAATCCTGAACCTGATCCTGCGTTGGTTTCTACAAACACTTCATGCCCTGCATTGGTTAAGCTCACCACCCCCGCAGGCGTCATCGCTATACGATTCTCATTATTTTTCACTTCTTTTGGTACTCCTATTTTCACCGCAACCCAACCTCCTTGTTCCACACAGAAATATGGATACTTCTTATAATGCGATCTTCCAACAAAATTAAAGATTAATGAAAGCCCTTTCATTGTAACAAATCTTTTCCATGTGATGAAGATACTCTAAAATTCGACTGCTCACAATCCTTTACCGGAACCTGTGAATAACATCCAGACCTCCAGTAACTTCATAAATTGTACCTGTAATCATATCCGAGTCTTCTTGACATAAAAAATCAATGGTTCGGGCTACATCTTCTCCTGTTCCAGGCCTTCCAATCGGAGTTTCCTCGTCTTTACTTTTTCTACTCACCTCAATTGAAGATTCTTTCCACTCTCCGGTTATGTTTCCCGGACAAATCATATTTGATGTGATGCCATATTCCGCTTCTTCATAAGCAATGGTTTTAGTCAGGGATACAAGGCCAACTTTTGCTGCAGCAAATGCAGAGCGATAGATCCAGCCTGAAGCCGATTGTGCTCCCTGGAACCCATAATTAATGATCCTGCCGAAATTTTGCTTTCTCATATATGGAACAGTGGCCTTCATAAGGTGAAACACAGCATCAAGATTTCCTCGAATCATCGAGTTCCATTCTTCCTCTGTGTAATCCATCAGTTTTTTTCGTTCAAAAATATAAGGTCCTGCGTTGTTAATTAAGTAGTCCACTCTACCAAAGCGCTTGAATGCTTCTTCTGTAAGGCGATGGATATCTTCTTTGACTGTCATGTCAGCCTGTATGATTTGAATTCTGTCATGATCACCTGGAAAATCATCAAGTAATGTGAGGGCTTTCGTTTCATCATTTCTATATGTAACGGTTATGGAATGATTTTGTTTCAGCATGTGCTCAGCTACTTTCCTCCCCAGCCCCTTGGTTCCAGCTGTAATCAGTGCATGTCTCATCTTTCCATACCTCCTTCCGTCTCTATTATTGTTTACACATGTGTCGCCTTTCTGTACAATGATTGGGTCAGAAAGGACGTGAACGTTTTGAAAGCTTATGCCCCGAGGAAACGCGTGATTGAACAGTATGGTTTAGAAGCTGTCCCTGCCGACAAACGGAACACCCCCTGGTACCGCTTTGCTTTCATACAGATTGCCATAGCTGCAAACGCAGGGAATTTTCTCGTTCCAGCATTGTCTGTCTTGGAAGGAGGACTTTCCTTCTGGACAGGAGTCATCTCCACTTGTATCGGAGCGCTCATAGGCTTCTTACTTGTATCCTTTTTATCGTTACCTGGTGCTAGACTTGGCATCCCTGCTCAGTATGCATTACGTACAATCCTTGGAGTCAATGGGACCCGTTTTTTATCTGCACCGATCCGAAGTCTCACTTCCCTTTACTGGTTTAGTGTACAAACCATCGGCGGCACGTATGTCATTCAGCAACTCATCTTACGTTTAACGGGGATAGATCTCCCATTTTGGGTTTATTCCATTCCGCTTTCTATTCTCATGGTTACACTTGCGATTATTGGATTTGATGCAGTAAAGCAAGCGATGAGCTATTTTTTACCTTTACTGCTCATCGGTGAAGCAACGATCTTGTATGTTTACTTTACTACAAATCAAACACCTGATTCACTGATGATGCTTCAAAATGGAGGATTGGAAGGGTCAGTCTCCTCCATGTTCTTTTTTGCAAGCCTTGCTTTTGTTCAGTATGTATCAGGAGTAAGTGCCTCAGCGGACATGACAAGGTATGCAAAATCGCCTTCCCATGGGTTTTATGGATTACTTATTGGAAATGGAATCGGCTTCTTTATTACAGCTGTCATCGGGTGTGCATCGGCCTACCTGTTTCACGACATCAACCCATATGTATCATCCACTGACCTAACAACTTCCCCGCTTCTTATAGCGATAATTACAGGGACAGCCATCATTTCTATGATCAGCATTAATGTCAGTAACGCATATACGGGAGGATTCAGCCTGTTGAATACCTTCCCAAAACTCTCTAGAGTTCAAGCTGCTGTTGCCTTTGGCTCAGTAGGAGTGTTCCTTAGCGGCTTTCCTACTCTTGTAAATGAAGCAGAATCCTTTATCTCTTTGCTCGGAGGATTAATCATTCCAATCTCGGCTGTTATTTGTAGTGATTACCTTATTGTAAAAAGAAACCATTTGAGCGAAGGAGATTTGACTCTTTTAACGAAACCACGTTATGTAAACAGTTTCGCTATGGGAGCGATTATAATAGGAAGCCTGCTTTATTTCCTTCTACCTGAAGCATGGTCACCAGGGTTTTTAACATTCTTGGTCATCTTCATGATATACCCTATTTTTGTAAAGAAAGATAATGGAAATACCCCAACAGCATAAGTCTGTTGGGGCTTTTATTAACGTTTATCTTTTTTCTTACTTCCCGATTGGTAACTTTCATTCATCGACTGCATGAGTTGTTGTTCCTGGTCCAATTCTTTTTCTCTTTCCATTGGATTCTTCGGTTTCTTCATGTGACCACCTCCCTGTTTAGTTTTCGAAAAATTGTTATAATTATGCACCAATCGTCCGTCTATCCAATAAACGAGCATGATATAATAAATATATAGAAAAGAGAGGAGGCATCCAGCATGACTTTTGAATACAAAGATATTGTTGTGGCGGTCGACGGTTCGGTTACAGCAGAAGTGGCGTTTAATAAAGCCATTGATATTGCGAACCGGAACGAGGCGAAACTGGTTTTAGCTCACGTCGTGGATACACGAGCCTTTGCGACCGTAGAAGCCTATGATCGATCCCTCGCAATCCGTGCCGAACAATATGCGACCGAATTATTAAATGACTACCAGGAAAAAGCAAAAAAAGCCGGTGTGAAGAATGTAGTGGTTGACATTGAATACGGTTCTCCAAAAGTTAAGATTGCTAAAGATGTCGCTCCGAAGTATAATGCTGACCTTATTATCTGTGGTGCAACAGGCTTAAATGCGATGGAACGTTTCTTTATCGGTAGTGTGTCCGAACACATAACTAGGTACGCTACCTGCGATGTGCTTGTTGTTCGACCAGATAACGCAAAAGAAAGTCAAGACAAATAAAAGAGCCCTGGACCGGGGCTCTTTTATTTGTCTTTATTCAGTTCTCCAACAATGTGTGGTAGTTCAGGAAGAATTAATCGATCCATCGCGAGTTTGACAGCACCGGAAGAGCCGGGAGTAGAGAAAACAGCTGTTCGTCCGGATACACCAGCGATGGCCCGGGATAAGATAGCCGCAGATCCGATATCCTCTGTGTAGCTAAGCATTCTGAAAATTTCTCCGAAACCAGGCATCTCCTTATCCAGCATTTTTTCAGTCACTTCGATCGTTACATCCCGATTGGCAACCCCTGTACCGCCATTTATTAGAACCGCATCGATTTTGGGATCATCCACTCCTCGTTTCAAATAATCACGAATTTGACTTTGCTCATCTTTCACAATATGGTATTCACCCACGGTGTGGCCTTCAGCTGTAAGCTTATCGATCATCAGCCTACCACTTTTGTCCGTTTCTTTCGTACGTGTGTCGCTCACTGTAAGTACAAGGCAAGAAATCGAATCACTTGCTCTTGCTTTATGTTCTTCTACGGCCAATCAAGACGCTCCTTCCTTGTTCATAAGGTGACGGTATTGATAGAACTTCATGGCGAACTCAGTCACTTGTTTTGTTAAATGATAATTCGAATAAGCCCCGATCGCAATACTGATGAATGGCAAACCTTGAATGAGCTTTTTTCTGAACATAAGAATGAATAAGGATTTAAAGCATTGTTTCATCGGTTGTTCCATCCAACCTTCATCTGTCAATTGATCCTCCCCTGCAAAGATATAGGGGTGCTCTTTCTTTTCCACTTCTTCCAATAACTCATTCCAAGCACTCGCTTTCAGCCTTTTCGGTAAGGTTGCGGCATGAAAAACTTTGAGGGAGATCATCATCTCGTAAGGATGGTTCATTTCATGGCCAAATGTCAAACCAATCAATTGTATGGCTCTTAGATTCATTAACATCATCAAAGGATAATCCACCCCTAAGAAGAGCCAGCCACCAGCCCCTGTCAAACCACCCTGGGCAAAGGAATAGAGCCGTCCTCGAGTCATCTGCTGCTCGGCTATGTAGGTTAACTGTTCTACGGTCAGTTCTTTCTCCATATCTTCGATTTTTTCAATCTGGTTGGAAAAAATTCTCCCCACCGTAAGAATTCGCTCTCTAGCCTCATATTGATAAGAGGTTCCTTGTAAAAAAGCATGGGTATGAAAAAACCAAGCATCTAATTTTGAGAAAAATGCTTTCTTCATTTGAGGATCCACATTCATCAAACTTTGTTGAACCCAATGATCATAAACCATTTCAAAATCATTCGGCTGATACTGCTGGTATTGCTCTAACCATGTTTTTAATTCTGTACGAATTCGTTCGTGTGACAAAGCGCTCCCTCCTCGTCTTTGTTCCTTACCATATATTGTAGACTGAAAGATCAAAAAAAAGCAATCGCACCTTAAGCGCGATTGCTTTTCCTATTATAGTCCTTTTTCAACAGTGTCACGAGCAATCATGACTTCTTCGTTTGTAGGGATGATCATGACCTTCACAGGGGAGTGAGGGTAGTTTACAAATGCTTCTTTTCCACGAACCTTGTTAAGAGCAGGGTCCCAGTAAACGCCCATGAACTCAAGCCCTTTCAGCACACGTTCACGCATGGAAACACTATTCTCACCGACACCGGCAGTGAAAATAATTCCGTCGATTCCGTGCATACGCGCCGCGTAAGAACCGATATATTTGTGAATACGTGCGGAAAAGACTTCAAGAGCGAGCTCGGCACGCTCGTCCCCTTCTTCTGCACGCTTTTCGATATCTCTCAAGTCACTAGAGAAACCAGAAAGAGCAAGCATACCACTTTCTTTGTTCAATACATTCATGACTTCGTTCGCTGTTTTACCTGTTTTCTCCATGATGAATGGAATCAATGCAGGGTCAATGTTACCAGAGCGAGTCCCCATTGTAACTCCAGCTAGTGGTGTGAAGCCCATCGATGTATCAATGGACTTGCCGCCTTCGATGGCGGCAATACTAGCACCGTTCCCGAGGTGGCAGGATAGAAGACGAAGCTCTTCTACTGGACGTCCCAACATCTCTGCTGCACGTTCAGAAACATACTTGTGCGATGTACCATGGAAACCGTACTTACGGATCCCATAGTCTTCATAATACTCATATGGCAGGCTGTACAGGTAAGACTGTTCCGGCATGGACTGGTGGAATGCCGTATCAAATACAGCTACGTGCGGTACGTTCGGAAGCACTTCACGGAAAGCGTTGATTCCGGTCAAGTTTGCAGGGTTATGCAATGGAGCCAAGTCGGATACTTCCTCGATTTCTTGGATGACTTCATCCGTGATGAGTACAGATTCGCTGAAGCGCTCGCCTCCGTGAACGACACGGTGACCCACACCATTGATCTCATTCAGAGAATCGATGATTCCATTCGCTGTCAATTTATCAAGAAGCATTTTTACAGCTTCTCCATGATCAGGGATATCTGTTACGGTTTCATCTTTTTCATCATTTACTTCAATTGTAAATACAGCATCATTCAAGCCGATACGCTCGACTAGACCTTTGGTAATTACAGTTTCTTCAGGCATTTCAATCAGTTGGAATTTCAGTGATGAACTACCTGCATTAATAGCAAGAATTTTATTACTCAACGTTGCTCATCCCCTTAGAATTTAGGTTCGTAATTTTCTACCACTACCATTTAATCACCCGTTTTCAACGATTTCAAGGTCGTTGAGCAATGATAACGTTTACTTGTTATATTCGTTATTTTCTCACAATTGCGTTCTCTTATATTCATCAAACCATTGATTCATCTGGGTAAGGATATCCGCCATCCCATTCGGGTTCTTAAAGGAAGGAAGCTTGGCTAACAAGGCTTGCTTCGGCGCCTTCGTTCCTTGACCTTTCTTCTGTAGAATCAAAATGCTCTTTCCATGCTTTTCATCTTTGAATAAGCTATCGGAAAGTTGAAGCATTCCCACGATGTGCGCATGTTCACGCAGGAATGCATTCAGCGCTTTAGATTGCTCACTCTCAAAAAGGAAGTTCGGCACAATGAACATAAGGAAGCCGCCTTCTTTTGTATAATTCAATCCCTGTTCAATAAATAGATGATGGGCATAAGACAAGCCTTCTTCCGCTTTCAGCTTATATCTTGCTGCTTGAGCGTCATCCGGATAATAACCAACAGGAAGATCAGCTAGTACAAAATCGACAGGCTCCATTAAGAAGGGGGCCAGACTGTCCTGATGAAAGAATTCAATTTCATTTTTTTGCAGATTTGCATTCGCAACGGCGAGCTGGATGAGCGTAGGGTCTACTTCACTGGCATACGCCTGGAGTGACATATCCAGCTGGTTCATGACGGAAGTAATTAAATTTCCGCTTCCCGAAGCTGGATCGAATAGTTTCAAGCTTTCTTCTCCTTCAAATAATTTGGAAGCTAAATAACCCATGAACATAGCCACTGAATCTGGTGTGATCAGATGTTGTTGCTGAGTGGCTCCTTTCATCCCTTTTAAAATAGCGAGTTGAATCGCTTTTCGTATTTCTTCTTTTTCGAATTCTTCTTTTTTCACTTTCAGCAGTTCATTCGTAAGAAAAGTCTGCAAAGAATCTCCCATGTCATCAAAAGGCTGTCCGTTGAACAGGACATCCATCGTTTCGGCGATCGATTCTAAATAGGTGATATTCAAGTCCTCAGATATGACCGTCGAAGTATCATCGATCCATTGAAATAGTTTTTCCACTTGTTCCTGCTTCATAATCATTCTCCTTAAAATAAAATCATGCGTTCTCATTTTGTACACTTCAAACCATCTCAAAAGAAATTGGCGCAGCTGTTTGAATCAAACATGATGCGCCAACCTTCGTTTACGTTTTCATCTATATCCACCATATCGAATTCCACCTTTCAATTCAACAATGTTAAACTTTCCCGATTTGTTTGAAAATTGTGTGCGGTTTCAAGAATGAAATGATAAAATGACATCATGCTATACATAAGAGGAGGATGCTAGATGAACGACCAACGAAGAAATTTATACTTTTTTTATCAACAAACCGAAGAATTAAATGATAAATTGGAGTCCTTATTCCAACTCGCCCGCGACAACGATTTTCATATCGTCGAAGATTCCACAGATGCTAACCTCATCATCGCTGTAGGCGGCGATGGCACCTTCTTGCAAGCTGTCCGTAAAACTGGGTTCCGTCAAGACTGCCTGTATGTAGGGATTAGAACAGGTCATGAAGCAGGCCTTTACTGTGACTTCGACATCGATGATCACGATGAAATGATTGATGCGATGAAGAATTCGGAAGTTGAAGTACGCCGCTTCCCAGTCATTGAAACAACGATCAATGATGAATCCACCTTCATGTGTCTAAATGAATGCAGTGTCCGCTCGACGTTGATCAAATCAATTGTCATTGATGTCCACATTGATGACTTGCATTTTGAAACCTTCCGTGGAGACGGCTTAATCATTGCCACTCCTACTGGAAGCACCGCTTACAATAAATCCATCAACGGTGCGGTTGTGGATCCGAAACTTCCGTGTTTCCAGATCAGTGAGCTTGCTTCACTTAACAATAACCGCTACCGTACACTCGGCTCTTCCTTTATCTTAAGCGGAGAACGGTCATTAAAGCTCAAAGTCCGCCAAGATGGGAATGACCATCCGATTATTGGCATGGATAACGAGGCTTTTTCCATCCGTAATATTCACGACGTTACCATCAATCTCAGTGAGAACGTCATTAAGACGGTCAAACTAAAAAACAATACGTACTGGGACCGCGTTAAACGTACGTTCCTGTAATATCGTCAGCACCTAAAAAAAGGAACTTCCGACACATAGGAAGTTCCTTTTCAGTATAAAATGTCCCTATTATAGATAAGCTCCTGTTTGTGGAAGACTCAGTTTCGAGACTTTTGTGTTAAAGATTCGGGGCTGCGGGGGATAACTCGCTTCCCAGCCACCCCTGACGCTCATCGCAAGCAACGAATCCCGAAACATCTAGTAATCAAATCTTACACTATCCTGCCATATCGTTTAATAGACTTGTTTTGCTGAGCGATTAGGAGCGTTGGTATACGATTTCTTCGTCTACAACGGTCATCGTAACCGTTGCGTCTGCTAGTTCATGAGATTTGAGGGCAAAAAGATCCCTATCCAATACTGTAAAGTCAGCAAGGAACCCTTCCTGAATCATCCCTTGTACATCCTCCTTGTGAATCGCTTGAGCACTCCCTTTTGTATAAAGGGAGATCGCTTCATAAACGGTAAGCTTCTCTTCTGCTTGGTAGACGGCGTGATCATAAGAGGCCCTTCGATCTACAGCTGCTCGAATACCAAGCAGAGGATTGATTTCTTCGATAGGGGCGTCAGAGCCTCCAGCACACTTAATTCCTGCATCAAGAAGCGTTTTCCAGGAGTAGGAGTTCTTCAACCTTAAGTTTCCTAGACGTTCGATGACCCATGGAAAGTCAGAAGCAACGAATGTTGGCTGAATATCCAAAACGATATTTAAGCGCTGCAATTGATGAATTAACCCTGGACTTAGAATTTGCGCATGAATAATGCGATCACGTTCCCCATTCTTAAGAGGATTGGACGCAATGGCGTTGGCCACCGCTTCGACAGCTCCATCACCAATGGCGTGTACAGCCACTGGCATATTCCTTTTTCTTGCTTCTTTCACAAGTTGATCAAGCTCTTCATTTGTGTGAATGGCCACTCCATGGTTTTCCCGATCATCTGCATACGCATCTTTTAACCATGCCGTCCTTCCACCTAACGCTCCATCTGAGAAAATTTTTAAAGCCCCTAATTCGACAAAGTCGGTTCCTTTCTTGAACCCTAGATTTTCTTGATCTACCTGTTCAATCACACCATGGTGAATAAGAAGGTGAGCCCGGAATTTTGTTTTCTTTCCATCGATCACATGTAGGAAGGCATCATACGTTTTTCTGAAGCCCCCGTAGTAATTCAAGTCTTCACTATGACCGCCCACAAGACCGAAGGAATGCATGTCCTTAACTGCTAAGTCCGTAGCTTTCCTTAAATACTCAGGCGTAACTTCGGGCATGGCTTCTTTAATAAGTTCCTGTGCCTGATCATGAAAGTACCCAGTCGCCTCTCCTTGATCATCTCTTACAATGACCCCTCCCTGTGGGTCAGGAGTGGTTTTCTCAATTCCAGCCATGGTCATCGCTTTCGTATTAGCTAGTAAGGCATGACGGCACACCCTTGTCAGCATCATGGGGTGTTCGGAAGAAATTTCATCAAGCTCATCCTTATGTATGATGCGTTTTTCCTCCCATTGATTTTCATTCCAACCATCTCCGATAATCCACTCTCCAGGCGGCAGTTGCTCCGCATGCTGATGTAACGCCTGTTTCACTTCTTCAGCAGATTTCATAAACGAAAGATCAAGTCTCATCAATCGCTCCCCATGGCCGATGATGTGTAAATGGCTATCCGTAAATCCCGGGTACATGACAGACCCTTTTAAATCGTGTTCTTCTGTAATTTGATCTTTGTAGGTTTGGTATAAAAGCTGTGTATCGCCAACTGCTTTTACCTTTCCCTCAGAAGTCACGACCGCTTCCACCCATTCTCCTTCTTTTTTCATCGTATATATTTTCCCACCGTACCAGAGCTTCACTTTTAACACTCCCTCTTTCTTCCTTTTATCTATACCATAATCTATATGTGCACAGAAATGAAGTACAAGCCATTGAAAGAATCAAATGTGAGCCTCTGCGCTCCATTATCAAGATGTCAAAGTTCTGTCCGATTGAGTCACAGCTTATGTTTTGATTCGATTATTTCCTAGAAAATAAAAAACTCTGGCCTTCGAGGCCAGAGGGAAAATGCTCTACAGTAAATCATCGAATTCATCGTCTTGTTGGCCCGGCTGATGATCGGGGGAGACTTTGATGACATAGGATTCTTCCAAAGCTTTATCAATATCACGGGTGAAATCTGAGTTGGATTCATAATAATTGGCATTTTTCCGTGTTGGTTTCGTCTTAGGTGCTTTTGGCACGAATACTGTACAACAATCTTCGAAAGGACGAATGGAAATCTCATACGTTTCAATTTTTCTAGAAATATCAATAATCTCGATTTTGTCCATAGAAACGAGAGGTCTGATAATTGGGTAATTGGTGACCTCATTAATGGTATTCATGCTTTCCATCGTCTGACTGGCTACTTGACCAAGACTTTCCCCTGTAGTGATAGAAAGAAGGTCATTCTTAGCAGCCACTTGCTCACTGATCCGCATCATCATTCGTCGCATGATCGTCATACTATAACCTTCTGGCATTTCACGATGAATCTTCTGCTGGATCTCTGTAAATGGAATGACATGAACCTTTACTTTTGATCCAAATTTGGATAAGGCTTGAGCAAGATCGAGAACTTTTTGTTTCGCTCGTTCACTTGTGTAGGGGGGTGAATGAAAATGAATCGCTTCAATTTCAACCCCACGTTTCATTGTCAAATAACCGGCGACAGGACTATCGATTCCGCCTGAAAGCATCAACAAACTCTTCCCTGTGGTACCAACAGGCAGTCCTCCCGCTCCCGGGTAATCTTGTGCGGTCACATAACATCCTTCATGACGAACTTCTACTTTTATTTCAACATCAGGATTGTGCACATCGACTTTTACATCTTCCGTTTGACGGAGGATATGGCCCCCTAATAAAGGGTTGAGCTCCTGCGAAGGAATAGGGAAAGTTTTGTCCGTCCGTTTCGAAGATATTTTGAAGGTGCGGGCATTCCTTGCATCATGAAAGGCCAGCATCACAGCATCTTTCATCTGCTCTTCTTCTTTTTCCACCATCACAGCAAAACTGAGGCTGTGAATACCGAATACTTCCTGGCATTCTTCCATTACTTTATGAGGGTCTTCCCCATTCAGTAGGACAAACATGCGTCCTTGTGTTTTCTTTATCGTTGTATTTGGATACTTTCTCAGCTTTATAGCAATATTACTTTGCAGTTTTTGTTCAAATGCACGTTTATTTTTCCCTTTCAACGCCATTTCACCGTACCGAATCATAATCCGATCGAAATTCATTATGTTCACCCCATCGTTGCTTGTAAGTTTTCAACTGTTTGATCTAATTGCTTCAGGAACAGTTCAATTTCATTGATTTCATTTTTTGTAGAAAGACTGACACGCAAGGCCGAAGTCGTCCGCTCATAATCCAAGTTGCATGCCTTGAGTACAGCACTCACGTCCGGCTGTTTGGAAGAACAGGCAGATTTGGTGGAAATGAAGATCCCTTCTTCCCCTAAGGCGTGAATAATGACTTCAGGTTTATATCCTGGAATGGAAAAATTAATGATATGGGGAGCCCCGTCCTCCGGTGAATTGATTTTACAATAGTCACGATGCATGAGCCCTTCCCATACCATCGCTCTCATTCTACTTAAGTGGTTTACTTTTTGTTTGCGATCTTCATGAAGCAGTCTTAGAGCTTTTACAAACGCTACTGTACCAGGTAGATTTTCTGTTCCTGCTCTGACTTCTGATTCTTGGCTTCCTCCATGCAATAGAGGAAAAACACTCACATGCTTCTGCATGAGTAGAGCTCCTGTCCCTTTTAATCCATGAATTTTATGACCAGAAAGGGTACATAGATCAATCCCCCAATCTTTGACAGAAAGATCTATTTTTCCTAATCCTTGAACATGATCGACATGAAAGAATACTTTAGGGTGAGCCTTGAGCAATTCACCGATTTTTTTCACAGGCTGGATAGTACCAAGCTCATTGTTCACACTCATTACGCTGACAAGAATCGTATCGTCTCTTAACGCTTGGTTAATATCTTCTGGATTAACTTTCCCGTTCTGATCCACATTTATATAAGTGACTTCAAAACCCAATGTTTCCAGTGCCTTGAATGCTTCCATAACAGAAGGGTGTTCAATCATAGTCGTAACCAAATGTTTTCCTCTGGATTGATGTTGAAGTGCAATCCCTTTAATCGCCATATTATTTCCTTCCGTACCACCGGAGGTGAAAACCACTTCCTGAGGATCAACGTTTAATAGCTGGGCCGCTTGTTTTCTTGATCGACCCAATAAACGTTCCGCTTCACTCCCAAAACGATGAACAGATGAAGGATTGGCAAAGTATTGGTCTGCGACCTTTTGAAAACTCTCCAACACTTCATAGTGCGGATGAGTTGTAGCACTGTTATCTAGGTAAATCATGGGCTCTGACTCCTTTTATTTTCGAATTGCAGCTCATTATTTTATCATAACATGAAGTCAAATGAAACACTTGGTTATGAACAACAAAAGAGCATCTGCTTAAGCAGATGCTCTATTCCTAACTATTGTCGGTGTCATTTAATTCAAGAGAGTTAAGGAGGGTATCAATACTAAGCTTTCCATCTTCACGAACATCGTTGACCCATTCTTTCGTCAATGTTTTTTCTCCAATGATCGTTCGAGCCTCATTTTCCACTTCTATGTTTCTTTCAAAAAAATCAGCGGCTACTTGATCATTCAAGCTTTTGCCTTCCGTATTGATGGACCTGGTAAATCCTTGGTCCCTGCTATCTAACTCCTTCACATTTGAAGTTAGAAAAAAAACGGTAAGAACACTTGCCCATATGAGAGCTGTTCCCGAAATTAATCCGATGATGATTCGCTTCTTCAACTGGACCACTTCCTAAACCAGGACTTCTTCCTCTTTGTCAATTTTGGACAGCGCGGCAGGATCCACTTCTTTAATGGCCTCTGTAGCAAGGGTCAGTGCTTGATCATAGTGATAAGACCTGAATTTCTCCTCTGCTTCCAGGAGTTTAGCTGCTAAGATTGGATATTTACTTCGATAACGATTGCCGCATTGAATCACTCGCTCGGCAAGCTGAGCTGTTTCCATAATCTTTTCAGCATCTCGACTCAACTGCTCTGTCATTTCCATTGCCTCATTCAGTTTTTCATTGACAACACCCATATCCAAGGGCTGTGCTTCAAGACCTTGAAATACCTCATCCACTTTTTGGCTCGCTGCTTTCATATCTTCATAGATGGATGTCGGGATTCCGGGGATGTTGCTTCTCTTCAATCGACGATGAGTATCTAAAAGAAGGCTCTCCATCTTCGTCAATTTTTGTTTCGCTTCTCGTTCATCTTTTCTGAGGTTTTGTACACGCTCATGGAAATACCCATGCTTTTCTTCCAGTTCTTTCAACTGTTTTTCCGTATCTTCGACCTCTTCACGGAGAAGGGCAAAGGAAGTTTCTCCATCGGCTCGTCTGAAATCAAGACTCGTTACACGTTTACGCATTTGATTTAACCATTTTATCAAGTTTCGATGGGATTCCAAATGTCCCTCCTCTACTTGATACGTTTGCTGTATTTCCTCTAATTCCCGTTCCGTGTCTGCCAAAACATATTCCAACTCATCCAACTGGGCTTTAAGCGGTTCAAATTGCTTTTCCACATAATGATGAGCTACTGCTTCTCTTTCTAGTGCCTGATACATTTCCTGGATTCTTGTCTCAATTTCCACTAAAGCTTCTTCAAGTCCTGATTGATCCCCCTGCTCCATTTGCGAGAGCATCTCCTCCAGAGACCGTTCGTAATTATGTAACTCTGGTAGGAAATCAAAATGAGAGATGCGGTAACCCTCCGCCTTCATTTCTTCCACACCGCTTTTCAGCTCTTTCAACTGTTCAGGTAATTCAATCTTCACCTGTTTCAGTCGATCAGGGAAATGTTGGACATCCTGCTGCAATTGTGTGGTCTCTTGACGTATCGTTTGTACAAGAGTATTGGCTTCAATATAATCCCCTTGCTCAGTTAACTGTTCATACTCACTAAGTTTGTCTTTCAATTCGCCTACTCTTTGTTCAAAAATACGAACCGCTTTTCCATATTGATGGCGGTTTTGGATGAGTAGTTTGGTAAGCTCTTTCAGTTCTGGCTCCATCGATTCGATTTCTAAACGGCTTTGCTTTTCAGAATCAAGGAGGTCTTCCAATTCTTGAAGCATCATTTTGATGTCTTGCTCAATGGCTACTAACTTTTTTTCTGTGTTTGCCAACACGGCTTTTACGCGCTTAAAACGATAGCGATCGGCCGCTTCTTCTGCATCGAAAAGGTCTTCCTCCAGCTCAGGCAGCTCTTTTGTCAAAATTTGATCCCAACGAGCCCGCCACGCTTCGAACTTTTCCTGAGTCTCACCAGAAAGGTTTAAACTTTTCACTTTGGATAGCTCTTCGGTGACGCGCCGGTTCATGATATCCATTTTCCAACCTTCCAGGCGATCCACTTCATCATAGACCTTTTTCCGCCAAATCAGCCCTATGATGAACAATGCGATGAGTAGTAAAATAGCCCCGATGACGTACTTCATAAATAGCCTCCTTACAATAAACGTGCCATACGGATGTATTACGTTCCGAATTGTGATTTAGTTGTTTATAATGATACCATGTAAAACATCCTTTTGGCTAAAATATTTCAAATTTATTATCATATTGACAAAAAATTCAAGCACAAAGGAGAGACGACTATGATTGATGGTCACATCCATACACCTTATTGCCCCCACGGCTCTTCAGATACCCTGAAAAGTTACATTGAACAAGCCATAAAATGTGAATATCAGTCCATGACATTCACAGAACACGCGCCACTTCCTTCAACATTTGAAGATCCTGTTCCAGAGAAGGATAGCGGCATGTCTTTTCAGCAAGTGGAAGAATATTTAAATGACATCGACCGGTTAAAAGCAGAATATAAAAAGGAAATTCACATTCAGAAAGGATTCGAAATTGATTATATCGAAGGGTATGAAAAAGAGGTGGAAGATTTTCTGAATACCTATGGGCCCTCTCTTGATGACAACATCCTATCCGTTCATTTCTTAAAAGGAAAAAGCCAATGGTACTGCATCGACTACAGCCCAGACATGTTCAAGGAAGCCATCTATGATTTCGGTGGAATCGAGCGACTCTACCAAGCCTACTACCATTCACTCAACCAATCGGTTCTCAGTGATTTAGGTAAATACAAGCCGACCCGTATTGGACATATGACGCTTGTGAAGAAGTTCCAACACCTCTATCCCTCCCCGGAAAATTGGGAAAAGAAGGCTCATAAGTTCCTCGAACTCGTTCGGGATCATGGATATACCCTAGATTATAACGGAGCAGGAATCGTGAAAGAGCATTGCAAAGAGACTTATCCGCCATTACCAATGGCCAGACAAGCCTCTTCTATGGGCATACCTTTAATTTATGGTTCTGACGCTCATACGGCATCAAGTCTCGGACAAGGGTACGACTCTATTGACTCTCGCCTTCTCAAGCTTTAGCAAGCTGCTGGACGGAACGATGGTCGTTCATTAGTCCACTATACATTTCTACAAAATGATTGAGAGAAGCATCCGTTATAAATGGATCTTTAAACTCATGTGGCATCATGAACGGAGCATTTAAAAGTCCCTTTAATTGTAGTAAACATAATTTTTCTTTGAAGGTGACATCAATATGAGAGTTTTTATCGAAAAGGATTTGAGTAAGTAAATGGTTCTCTTTTGCCAAGTAAGTGACGAGCATTTCTCTTGCAAACGTTGTGTTCAACGTCAGTTCTCTATTTAACAAACAAGATAGTTGATAATTCGACTGTTTATAATGTAGAATTTTTTTCACTAATTCATTTAGACGATATTCGCCTTCTGAGGGTTGCTCGTTTTCCAGCATTTCAAGGTAAGGCTCAAAATAACTGACGGCGAGCGATTCAAAAAGGCCTTGCTTGCTCTTGAAGTAGTAATGGATCAACGAGACATTGACATTCGCTGCCTTCGCGATATCCCGGACAGAGGTTCCATTGAAACCTTGGCTGTAAAAAAGGCGGCAGGCTACATCTAACACTTTGTCACGCGTTACGTTTGGTCGGCTCATTATTTTTTCCCCCTCAGGAAAAGATTCTCTACATTTGTTGGATTTCCTGCTTACAATCGTCCACCAAATACCGACAGAAAATTCTGTTTTTTGTCGAATACTATATGCTCAGGAGGTATATTGATGTTTCAAACGACTTCTTACACAGGTTCCAAAAAAGAAAGATATGATCTGGTCATTAAACAATTAAAAGCTCTTATCGAGGACGAGCCAGACCAAATCGCTAACTTATCGAATGCATCTTCTCTTCTCAACCAGTTCTTAGATGATGTCAATTGGGTCGGCTTTTATTTGTGGAAAGAAAATCAGCTTGTTCTTGGGCCGTTCCAGGGCCTTCCTGCTTGTGTTCGTATTCCATCAGGCAAAGGGGTTTGTGGAACAGCCGTGGCCGATAACGAAGTTCAGCGCATTGAAGATGTCCATGCTTTTCCAGGCCATATTGCTTGTGACGCCGCAAGTCAATCTGAAATTGTCGTTCCCATTTTAAAAGATGGCGAGATTTTTGGTGTCCTTGATATCGACAGTCCTTCCAAAGGAAGATTCGATGAAGTGGATGAGGAGAAACTCGTCGAATTTATACAAACTTTACAAAATTATATTTAAAAAAGAAGCCGCTGGGTTTACACTCCAGCGGCTTCCTTTTTAGTTTCTGTCTTTAATTGGATGGGCCGTTACAATTCGGTTTCTTCCAGAACTTTTAGCTTTATATAAAGCTTGATCCGCCTGTTGGACAATTTGCTTCCGATTCGGCCTGAGCCATTCTGCCTTCCACGAAGCAATCCCACAGGAAACCGTTACAGCAGGGGAAGTAGACACCGCAATCTTCTCACGTATCACTTCCGTTAAATCATGGGCTTTTTCTGATGAAAGCATCGGAAGGTAGACTGCGAGTTCTTCTCCTCCCCATCGTGCGGAAAGACCTTGATCCCCTATGACAGACTTGATCAAATCAGCCACCTGGCAAATGACCTCATCCCCCACTTGATGGCCATAAGTGTCATTGATGTTTTTAAAATTATCGATATCAAAAAGAATCAGGCTACCATTCTCATCACGCTTGACATGATGTTCCACACACTGATCTAAATGAACCCTGGAATGAAGTTTTGTTAAATAATCAGTGATGACCGCCTTCTCCAACTCTTCTCTCAGAATCGAATTTGCAAAAGCCAGTGTAGAATGAGCGACAAGCGATTGAAGAAGTTTGAATGACTCAAACGTAAAAAAGTAAGGGTCTTTATGAAGGACAATGGCAAGACCGCTGATATGTTCATGATCTTTCATTGGTACGGCCATCAGTGAACGATACTGCAGGACATGATCAATTGACTTCGCTTTCAAATCACTTATGAAAAGTGGGCCATCTTGATGAGATACGGATTTTTTCACATAATCCACAAGCGCGCTTGAGTCGGAGGAAGTAAAGTATTCCGTACTCCCCTCAAGAACGTTAGGAGTTGATCGCTCATCATATGTAACAAAACCGACTTCATCCGCATGAAATGACTGCTGAATTTTATACGCCATATAACGAATCTTTTCAGTTAACCGTATGTTGGAGTTGAGTTTCTGTGAGGTGGAGTTAATTAATTGCAGGTCACTGTTTAACTTTCTTGATTGCTGGTATAGCTGGGCATTTTCAAGAGCTTTACCAGCCGTGTGTGCTATAAAAATGAAAAATTCGATATCTTTTTTAGGGAAATATAAATATCCCGGAGTCACAACTTTCAATACCCCATAAATGCCTTGTTTCCCTTTAAGCGGAGCATATAGAATCGAGCGCTTTTCCACTAGGTGGTCTTCTATTTTTACTTCTCCTGTTAAATAAGCCTGTGTACTTGCACTGTACTCAAGATCCATGTCGTAGGTCAGCTCACGGACAGGAAGATCATTATCTTTCGTGTAATCATTCGACAATAATAAATAGTATTGAAAATCCGGATAGGTTTTTCTTAGGGTTTCTATAATCTCTTTTAACACTCCATCAGTATCAATAGAGGAATGGAAGTGAGACGTTATTTTGTATAACAACTCGTATTTTTTCTCTTCCTCCATGGAGGTGTAAAAACCTTCGACCTTTTTTATGCATTTCGTAATCTCTGAACTAACCGCACAAAGCAACTCGTCCTCCATCTGTATGGAAGACGGCCCCTTCAGAACTAGATAACCAAAGACGGTTTGCCCAGAGTGTAGGGAGGTGACTCTTAACGAAGAACCAACTGTTTGTGGACCGATGATGTGTTGCACGTCTAATTGATTTGACGTGTGGGTATAGAAATCATCTAGAGAAAAGTGGTTTCTCAGTGATTCTTTCACGAACTCATCCTTTGAATGTAATTGAAAACGACCTTTCCACTCATCCAGCAAATAGATGGCACAAAAAGAGGCTCCGAAGAATTCTTTGATTTCTTCAGTTAGGTTGACAATAAACTGTTCATACGTATAGGGTGATTCTGAAGTGAAATATCGGAACAGACGACTTTGTAGTTTTTCAATTCTCTTTTTAATGAGGGACTGGACAATCATTCGACTCACCTATCTTCCCTAACAAACGATTTGAGTATATTGTACCATTACTTTAATCACAAAAACGACCATGAATATGTAAAAATATATATAACGATAACTCGAAACCGAGAGAACAAATGGGTTACCTTTAGAAAATATCACAAAGGATCTCTCGGAACCCTCTCCCATTTATCTACGAATGATAATGTATACAATGCTCTTAATAATCTCTTCAGTCATGCTTATTACTATTTTTTCGTTTCAATCCCCTTGACTTCCACCTCTATTAAGATTACAATATTCGTTGTGTAAAATAAATGGCAGCCTATGTGAACCACCATTGTCATCATTTTGTTCCTCTCTGTGAGGTGCATCGTGTAACTCTCTGCTGCTGGGGCGAAGGTGCATGAAAACATAATGAGCAATGACCCAAGGGACACACTGTTTTTATTTTATGCAAAATAAAATAAAAAGGAGGAAATTCCTATGGCACGTTATACAGGTCCAACCTGGAAAAAATCACGTCGTTATGGTATTTCTTTAAGCGGAACTGGTAAGGAGCTTGAAAAGCGCCCTTACGCTCCTGGACAACATGGTCCAAACCAACGTAAAAAACTATCCGAATTCGGTCTTCAACTACAAGAGAAGCAAAAGCTTCGTTTCATGTACGGTTTGACTGAGCGTCAATTCCGTCGCTTGTTTGAAGAAGCGGGTAACATGAAAGGGATCCACGGTGAAAACTTCATGATCCTTCTTGAATCCCGTTTGGATAATATTGTTTACCGTCTAGGTCTAGCTCGTACGCGCAACCAAGCTCGTCAGCTAGTTACTCACGGTCACGTTACAGTAGATGGCGGTCGCGTTGATATCCCATCTTACCGCGTAGCTCCTGGTCAGGTGATCAGCCTTCGCGAAAAATCTCAAAAGCTTAACGTCGTAGAAGAAGCGATCGAAGTAAATAACTTCGTACCAGAATATCTTACTTTCGACGAAGACAAGCGTGAAGGAACGTACACTCGTTTCCCTGAGCGTTCTGAGCTTCCTTCTGAAATCAACGAAGCTCTTATCGTTGAATTCTACTCTCGTTAATTTCTGCTTTTGCAGAATTACGACAAAGCACCTTGGAATGTATGTACATTCCAAGGTGCTTTTTTTATGTCTTAAATATTATACAAAGAAGGAAGTACACTCCCTTCTTTTCTGTATAATTGTTCATAATAAAGAGGCAGACCTCAACGGCAGGACTGCCTCTTTATTTTATTATTGGAATTTAATCAAGAAGTACTTTTTCTTTCCGCGACGGATAATGGTAAAGCGATCTTCAATCCGATCTTCCTCACCGATCGTATGTTTGAGATCCTGATTACGTTCTCCGTTAATATAAACGGCACCATTGCCGATATCCTCCCGTGCCTGACGCTTGGAAGAGGAAATGCCTGCGTTCACAAGTAGATCCAGCAGCTGCGGCTCTTTTTCTTCAGAAGTGTAAGTCGGAACATCCTTGAACCCCTGCTCTATTTCTGCGCCTGATAAAGCCTTAATATCCCCGCTGAACAATGCAGCAGAAATGCGCTCCGCCTGTTTCAAGGCTTCCTCATCATGAACGAGCTTTGTCATTTCTTCGGCTAGACGACGTTGAGCCACACGTTTTTCCGGTTGGGCTTCTACTTCTTTTTCAAGTTCAGAAATTTCGTCTAAGCTTAAGAACGTGAAATACTTCAAGAAGCGGATGACGTCCCGATCATCCGCGTTGATCCAGAACTGATAGAATTCGTAAGGGGACGTTTTCTCAGGATCAAGCCAGATCGCTCCACCAGCTGTCTTCCCGAACTTTGATCCATCGGCTTTCGTAATCAATGGAACAGTCAAACCATAGGCTTCCACTTCTTCTTCTCCTGCGGCAGATCGTCTCAGCAGTTCAAGACCCGCTGTAATGTTCCCCCACTGATCACTTCCACCGATTTGAAGCGTGCAGTTCTCTTTTTGATACAACTGTTGGAAGTCAAGGGACTGCAAAATCATGTAAGAGAATTCGGTATAGCTGATTCCCTGCTCAATACGGGACTCTACGGAATCCTTTGCCAACATATAATTGATTCCAAAATGTTTCCCCGTATCTCGAAGGAAGTCAATGATAGTCATTTGAGATAACCACTCATGGTTATTACGGGCAACCGCAGCATTTTCACCTTCATCAAAATTGAGGATTCTGGCCAATTGTTCTTTGATACTCTCACTATAACCGTGAACGACCTCTGCACTGTTCAGTTGTCTTTCACTTGAGCGGCCACTCGGGTCCCCGATCATGCCTGTACCGCCTCCAACAAGTGCTATAGGACGATGTCCTGCTTGTTGGAACCTTTTCAACATAAGTACTGGAAGCAGATGCCCAATATGAAGACTGTCCGCTGTCGGATCAAACCCACAGTAAAGCGTTACCTGTTCCGAATCGAGGTGCTTTTTCAATCCTTCTTCGTCTGTCATCTGGTTGATCAAACCACGTTGTTGCAAATCTTTCAAAATATCCATTGGATCACTCCTCAATCTGTTATAAGTAGACATGTGCTAAGGTCTTAGAGATGAATTTTCTGAAAACAAAAAAGACCTCGCCCCCTTGTAAAAAGGGACGAGGTCTCGCGGTACCACCCTTGTTGCACATACGTATCATGTGCCACTCCGATCGATAACGGCATTTCACCGTCTTCTGATTCATACCAGAAGAATGCTCCAGGTCGTAATTCAAAAACAACTGTGTACCGGCTCTCACCCACCGCCGGTTCTCTGAAACAGGGAATTGTTTTTTACTCCAGTCCTTCAACGCACATATATTCATCTACGTATATATTTATCACAACACAATCCAAAAAGCAATAAACCAGGGGGAGAATTATATCCTATCTCCCCTGGGTGTGTTATAATATTGGTGGATTTTTTAGGAGGTATTATCATGTCTAATAAACCGGAAAACGGGCGAAAGAAGCTGGATATACGCTCTTTATGGGAGAGTGGCACCATCCAGAAAAATGGCCGGATCACCTATGATGTCGTATGGAACGTCATCTTATTTTTTATCATCATCGGTGTAATCGGGTTATTTTTCGCAGGTGGTGTAGGCGCCGGCTATTTCGCTTCTCTTGTGAAAGATGAAGAGGTCAGAAGCGAAGAACAAATGAAAGAAACAATTTATAACTATTCAGAGACCTCGACCATGTTTTTCAATGATGAAAAAACAGAGATTGGTGACGTCAGGTCGGATCTCTATCGTGAAGAAGTCCAATTAGAGCAGATTAATAAACATTTGAGAAATGCTGTGATTGCGACAGAGGATGAGTATTTCGGTGAACACAAAGGTGTGGTTCCAAAAGCGGTCATGCGAGCCGTCGTTCAAGAAGTGACCAACTCCTCCGTCAAAACAGGTGGAAGTACCTTGACCCAACAGCTGGTCAAAAACCAAATCCTGACGAACGAAGTATCGTTTGAACGTAAAGCCAAAGAAATGCTGCTGGCTTTGAGAATTGAACGATTCTTAGATAAAGATGAAATTTTGGAAGCCTACTTAAACATTGTACCTTTCGGGAGAAATGCGAATGGACAAAATGTGGCAGGTGTACAAACAGCCGCTCAAGGTATTTTCGGTGTGGATGCTAAAGACTTAACATTAGCACAGTCCGCTTATATTGCAGGGTTACCTCAATCCCCGTTCGGATATACTCCTTTTTATAATGATGGATCAATTAAAGAACCTGAGAATTTAGAAGCGGGAATCGACCGCATGCACGAAGTTCTGGAACGTATGCATGAGGCCGGATACATCACTCAAGCAGAGTATGATGAAGCGATGAAATTCCAGATCAATGAAGAAACATTAGCAGATCCAAAGGCGACTGTGCTAGGTACTTACCCTGCGATTAATCAGGAAGTGCATAAAAGAGCAAAAGGTCTAATAAAAGATCACTTGATGAAGCAGAATGGTCATACTGAAAAAGACCTCGCAGAAGATGAAGCCTTACGTGAGGAATATAACACTATGGCAGAGCGTGAACTTTCTTCCGGTGGTTACCAGATTCATACAACACTAGACAAAGAAGTCTATGACGCTATGCAGAAAGTGAGAGATTCTTATACGGAAGGAAATTGGCCATGGGGTCATGAAACGGTCTTGAACAATGAAGGCCAAGAAGAAAAGGTTAGGTCTCCTTTACAGCTTGGAAGTATAATTATTGAAAACTCGACAGGTAAGATCCACGGTTTTATCGGTGGATATGATTTTGAAGAAGAAAATCTCAACCATGCAACCCAGTCCCGCCGTTCAAACGGTAGTACAATGAAGCCGCTACTAGTATATGGACCAAGTTTTGACATGGGTGCAGCTCAGCCTGGTTCTGTGATTGCAGACGTTCCTTATTACTATGATAGCGGAAAAGAAGTTCGTAACTTCTCGAGAAACCATAAGGGGTTTGTTTCCGCCCGTTATGCCCTTGCCCAATCCTATAACGTGCCTGCAGTAAAGCAATACAAAAGTATTCAATCTCAAGATCCTGTAGAAAACTATCTCGTAAAAATGGGAATGGAAGAGAACTTAGTTAAAGATGACTACACGAACGAGTCGATGGCACTCGGTGGTCTTAGGTACGGAGTTACAGTTGAAAACAACGTGAACGCTTATGCTACCTTCGGAAACATGGGTAAATTCGTGGATGCTTATATGATTGAAAAAATTGAAACAAAAGATGGTGAAACCATCTACGAACATCAGATGGAAGAAACAGAAGTTTACAGCCCACAGGCCGCTTACCTAACCATCGATGTCATGCGTGATGTACTGGAATACGGAACAGGTTCAAGGGTACGTGGTATGCTGTACAACCGAGGCGTGGACTGGGCCGGTAAAACCGGAACATCACAATCAACACGAGACTCTTGGTTTGTTGCGACAAATCCTAATGTAACGGTAGGGATGTGGACAGGTTTTGCAGAAGGAAACATGCAGCACTTGAACTACAACTCGCGTACACAGGGCCTATGGGCGGACGTTGTCAATGCCGTGTCCGAACTCCGACCAGAGTTGATGGTTCCAGAGAACGACTTCCAAAGCCCGGGTGGTTTGGTAACACGTTCTTATTGTGCAACATCAGGATTGCTGGCATCTGATCTATGTTCTTCTGTCGGTCTTGCTAAGAGCGATCTATACGATGCCGATTATGCACCAACGAAAGTAGATGACAGCTTGATCAGCGGTGATTTTGTACGCGTCAAAGATCAACTTGTCGTAGCAGGTCCGAATACACCTGGCGAATTTATTATTGATGGTGGCGGAGTTACACTAAGCCCTGAATTCTTAGAAGAAAATGGATACACAAGCTCTGAAGTATTAAAAGAACTCTTACCGAATTCAGGTGCATGGTCCAATGTGGCTCTCCCTTCCACGGAAAGTATCGGGTCTACAGCTTCTTCCATTGATAATGATGGACAGGCACCAGCTGCACCAGGTTCTGTGAGTGCCAGTGGATCGGCTATATCCTGGACACCATCCTCCAGTAGCGATGTTGTAGGATACCGTGTCTATCGTGCTTCTACACCAGGTGGATCCTTCACGTTTATTGGAAATACAACAGACAATTCCCTCGGCTTCTCAGGAGGAAGCGGGATTTATGCTGTAAGAGCTGTGGATTACTTCGGTCAATCTTCAGGATTATCCGGAACAACAACCGTAGGTAATCCTGGCGCACCAGAACCTTCAGATGATGAAGGCACCTCTTCCAATAATTCTGGAGGAAGTTCAAACTCAGGGAATGGTTCTTCCAATAACGGATCTTCCAATGATGGGGATGGAAACACCAACGGTTCAAATGGAAATGATTCTGGAGATGGTGAAGGAAATTCCGATGGTGGAGAATCAAATGGTGACGATGGAACAGGAAACAATGATTCAGGAGACAATGGCTCTGAAGGCAACGACTCCGGACAGGACTCTGGTGGAGAAGGTACTGGAGATGGTTCTGGCACTGGAGAGGGCTCAGGCTCTGACGATGGTTCGGGCTCTGATGATGGCTCAGGCTCTGACGATGGTTCAGGCTCTGATGATGGTTCAGGCTCTGACGATGGTTCAGACGGAAATGATTCTGAATCAGACTCTCAAGAAAATTAATCAAAGAAGAAAAATCCGATCGGTTTGCCGGTCGGATTTTTTTATTCACCATGAAAAACAAGTATGGTTTCATGTATAATGGAGGAAATTAGTAAAAT
This sequence comes from Halobacillus litoralis, assembly GCF_009856415.1. Classification (GTDB taxonomy): domain Bacteria; phylum Bacillota; class Bacilli; order Bacillales; family Halobacillaceae; genus Halobacillus; species Halobacillus litoralis_C. The sequence goes on from NZ_WMEZ01000004.1 coordinate 216,741, forward strand.
AATCTATCAATCTATGACAGGTGGTGGCTGAATGAATCATGAAAAAACCTATCATTACGAGGCATTTGACACAGAACATGGACCTGTCATCGTAGAAGGTCCATTGCCCTCTGAAGATCTTGAGAAATACACGTTCAACGAAGGTTTAACGGCTTTCCGTCCTCCAGAAAAACAATTTGAGGCCATTAAAGGGATTGCAGACTTTGAAGAAGGACGCATTATTATTGCAAGGCATAATGAAGAAATTATCGGTTATGTAACCTACCTCCATCCAGACCCTTTAGAACGATGGTCAGAGGGAAATATGGAAGACCTCATTGAACTCGGAGCGATTGAAGTCATTCCAAAATTCCGTGGCTATCGGATCGGTTCCCGTCTATTGAGAGTCTCTATGATGGATGAGTATATGGAAAACTACATCATCATTTCTACCGAATATTATTGGCACTGGGACCTAAAAGGAACGGGACTGAACATTTGGGATTATCGAAAAGTCATGGAAAAAATGATGGCAGCAGGAGGACTCACTCCTTCTCCCACCGACGATCCAGAAATTATATCCCATCCTGCAAACTGCTTGATGGTGAAAATAGGACGCCATGTTTCCGAGTCTTCAGTTGAACAATTTGATAAATTGAGATTCTTAACAAGGCATCAATACCGGATGAGGAGGTAGTTATATGTTAGTGGAAGAAATCATGAAAGAGAAAGTCATTACACTTTCACCTGAAGAAACCATTGAAAAAGCTCTGAAACTGCTTCACGAACATCATATTCGCCATATCCCGATCATCAATGAAGAGAATGAAGTGATTGGCATCGTTTCAGACCGCGATGTCAGAGATGCAAGTCCTTCAATCTTTGATAAAGAAACGGATCATGAAGAGTTGAAAAACCCAATCCGATCCATCATGACCTCACCCGTGACAACGGTCCACCCACTGGATTTCGTAGAAGAAGTAGCATCGATCTTTTATGAGCAGGAAATTGCTTGTGTACCCGTGACTCGCGATGAAAAACTAGTTGGAATCATAACAGAAAAAGATATGTTGTACACGCTCATTCAACTGACGGGTACCCACGTTCAAAGTTCACAAATTGAAGTGAAAGTGATTAACAAACCCGGAATACTCCCGCAGGTCACTCAAGTGTTCGGTAAGAGAAAAGTGAATATCAGCTCTGTCCTCATCTATCCATATAAACCGGACCCTAAATATAAAATCATTGTCGTAAGAATCCAAACAATGAATCCCTTGCCTACAATTGAGGACTTAAAATCTGAAGGTTACGAAGTTCTGTGGCCTCAAATGCCAGGGATTCCATCATGACGTGTCATGCTGGATTCGTGTACTCCGATGAATTTACGACATACCGTTTTCGTGACGATCATCCTTTCAATCAATTGCGTGTGGTGATGACAAAAGAATTGTTAGAAGCAGCAGGGGCGTTATCCGAAAAGGACATGATTGCTCCACGTTTGGCAACAGAAGAGGAATTGTCGCTCGCGCATAGTAAAAAGTATATAGAAGCTGTCAAAAAAGCAGGGCAAGGGTTATTGACAGAAGATGAGGGTATGGAGTACGGCATAGGTACCGAAGATACTCCGATCTTCAAAGGGATGCATAAAGCTTCTCAGTTACTGGTTGGGAGTACATTATCCGCAATAGATGCGGTCATGGAAGGTAAAGTAAAGCACGCATTGAACCTTGGCGGTGGCTTACACCACGGTTTTGAACGTAAAGCTTCTGGATTTTGCATCTATAATGATGGTGCCGTGGGAATTAAATATCTACGAGAAAAGTACAATGTTAAAGTCTTGTATGTGGATACTGATGCCCACCACGGGGATGGGGTTCAATGGGCATTTTATGATGATCCGAATGTATGCACATTCTCCATTCATGAAACAGGACGCTATCTCTTTCCTGGCACTGGAAACGTAAATGAACGGGGATTAAAAGAAGGCTACGGCTATTCATTCAATATACCGATCGACGCCTTTACGGAAGATGAATCTTTTCTAAGTGTTTATGAATCCGCTTTCAGGGAAATTGTCGATTTTTTTAAACCGGATGTCATTGTTACACAAAATGGTGCGGACGCCCACCATTTTGATCCTTTAACCCATTTATGTTCTACAATGAAAATTTACGAAGCCATTCCTAAATTGGCTCATGAACTCGCTCACGAATACTGTGAAGGGAAATGGATTGCTCTCGGAGGGGGTGGATATGACATTTGGAGAGTAGTCCCACGTGCGTGGGCACAAATTTGGAAGGTGATGAACGATCAAACCCCTTTCCAAGGTTCCTTGCCTGTGGAATGGGTTCAAAAGTGGCAAAAGGAAGCTCCTGTGAACTTGATGGAAACATGGCATGACCCACCTGATGCTTTTAAACCAATACCGCGCCGCGAAGAAATAACAGAAAAAAACAAAAAAGTGTTAGCAAAAGCCTTACAATTAATCCATAATCAAAAAAAATTCAATTCTATGTAACAAAGAAAAAGCCACTACCTGTTCAGTAGTGGCTTTCATTAAGAGGAGCTTTCATAATCCGGATCAAGGATCACAATTTCCACCCTACGGTTTTTACTCCAATTTTCTTCTGAATCATTTGGTGCTACCGGTCTTGTATCTCCATAAGCGACGGCAGTAAAACGTTTGGGATCTAACTTTTCCGTATTTGCTATGATATAGCGGATGACGCTGCTTGCTCTAGCTCCTGACAACTCCCAGTTTGATGGGTAACGATAGGTGTTGATCTGCCGGTTATCGGTGTGCCCCTCTACTTTCACGAAATTAGGAATGTTTGTTAACAGGGTCCCCACTTTCATCAAAAAAGGTTTTGCCCCATCCAGGATTTCAGCACGGCTCGTTTCAAACAACAATTGTTCTTCTAATACCAGTACGACACCCCGCTCAGTTTGAGTGGCAGCAATAATGTCACTGAGTTCGTTTTCTTCTAAGTATTCATCCACTTCTTTTTTTAATTCTTCAAGATCTTGCGTCTGCTCTGCCTCTTTGGCTGCAACATGATCCGGGTTTTCTGTGGGGACTTCAAACTCATTATTTTTCTCCCCATTCTCCTGAATCTTCGTCTGTTCTGTAGGATAGTCGCTCTCAATAGCCGATGGATAAAAATCAAAAATCATCCGATTGCGAAAGGATTCTGCTATGGCTTCAAATTTCACTAGATTAATTTGAGACATGGAGAATAAAAGAATGAAAAATACGAGCACCAATGTAATCATATCCGCATATGTAGTCATCCATTTAGGTGCACCTTTCTTTTTTGCACTTCTTCGCCTAAGATTCATTAGCCGTAGCTCCTAATGGATCTTCCTCTTTTTGTTCCTCTTCTTCTACCTTTTTATCACTTTCGGATAAAAAAGCGCTCAGTTTCTCTTCTAAGATTTTAGGGTTTTGCCCAGACTGAACACCAATGACACCTTCAATAATGACTTGTTTTATGAACATTTCTTCATAAGTTTTGTTTTCAAGCTTACCTGCCATTGGGATAAAGACTAGATTGGCAAGCAATGTACCATAAAAAGTAGTCAGGAGTGCTACAGCCATCTGAGGTCCAAGAGTTGCCGGATTGGATAAGCTTTGTAACATGAGGACTAGCCCGATCAGTGTCCCAATCATTCCCCAAGCAGGTGCATATTCCCCTGCCTTCTCAATGATTGCTCTGCCTCTTTGATGACGCTCCTCAACGGCCACGATTTCCGCTTTCATGATATCGTTGATGACCTCTGGTTCAATACCATCTACAGCAAGAAGAATTCCCTTCTTAATAAAAGGATCTTCCACATCTTCCAGTTCTGTTTCAAGAGCAAGTAAACCTTCTCTCCTTGCTTTTTCAGATAAGCTTACGAACAAGGTGATCAATGCCCTTAAATTCATGTCACTTGTTTTAAAAGCCTCTTTGGTCACACGGAACGTAAGCTTCACTTCCCTCATATTGAAGTTTACTAGAATCGCTGCTACAAGTCCTCCTAGAACGATAAAGATCGAAGACACTTGAATAAACGACTTAAATCCCCCGAAACCGGCGTTTGCCATGATACCAAACATGACCATGGCAAAACCGACCGTGATTCCGAGGGGAGTCAATAAATCTTTTTTTGTCATTCCACTCTCTCCTCAGTTTCGAACAAGTACCTTATAGTACATATATCGGTACTATTTCTGCTGAGTTGAGTTTCTTTCGATAATTCTATGAGGCAAAATGACGTTCTGCTCTTCCACTTCTTCTTTATTCATGAATTTCGTTAGAAGACGCATGGCCACCGCACCGATGTCGTACATCGGTTGGACTACTGTAGAAAGCGTTGGGCGTACCATTGTAGCCAAACGTGTGTTGTCAAAACCAAAGACTTCTATGTCCTCAGGAACGCGAATTCCCCGGTCTTGTGCCCCGTGTATGACACCAAGAGCCATTTCATCCGAAGAGACGAAAATCGCAGATGGCTGGTTGTCCATCTCCACGATCTGTTCTAAAGCTTCGAGCCCAGAATCATAAGAGTAATCGCCTGTAACCATCCATTTTTCCGGCTGTTCCTCACCACTTTCCTTCATGGCACGTTTAAAGCCTTCTACTTTTTCAGTATTAATGACCGTATTTTCTGGTCCTGAAACAAAAGCGATTTGCTTGTTACTCTCAAGCAAGAGCTTCGTTGCATCATAAGCAGCTTCTTCATAATTAATATTTACCGATGGGGTTTCTTTTGTCTCATCCACCGTTGCAGCAAGAGCAATCGGGACAGATGAAGTTTTGAATTCACGGATATGATCTTCAGTAATATCTCCGCCCATGAAGATCAGACCATCCACTTGTTTTCCTAACATGGCATTGATTAAATGAAGTTCTTTATCTTTATTCTGATCAGAGTTACTCAGAATAATATTGTAATTGTACATGGTTGCGATATCTTCAATTCCGCGCGCTAGTTCAGCAAAGAAAATACTGGAGATATCAGGAATGATCACTCCCACAGTTGTCGTTTTCTTGCTCGCTAATCCACGAGCGACAGCATTCGGTCGATACCCTAGTCTTTCGATGGCGTCATGTACTTTCTTCCGAGTCGCCGGTTTCACATTCGGGTTCCCGTTCACAACCCTTGATACCGTCGCCATCGATACATTTGCCTCTCTTGCTACATCATATATTGTTACATTCATCATGCATCCTCCTTCGTCAAATCCAATCGTTCATTTTAGTTCAATAGGATAATCATACGATAAATCGCTTACCCGCGCAATATTCGTAGCTTTTCTCTGTATTATTATACCCTAATTATTATAACGGATAGCCCTTTCCCTGCAAAAGAATACGATAATGGTAGCCTGCAGCATTTAGAATTGCATAGATTAGTCACATAAGAATGACCAAAAACACAAAAAAAGTTAGGCTAGCGGGCCAGCCTAACTTTTTTCCTCAGTTGCTCATTTTTTCTCTTGTGGACCGTAAAAGATGGATCCTTAATTATTTTTCAACTCTTCCATGAAAGCATGGAACGTTGGGATATCCATTTGTTGCGCTGAATCAGACAGGGCTACAGCTGGGTCTGGATGAACCTCTGCCATGACTCCATCTGCACCAATGGCTAGAGCTGCTTTTGCAGCAGGTAGTAATAGATCACGACGCCCGGTAGAGTGTGTGACATCCACCATGACAGGCAAGTGCGTTTCTTGTTTTAAAATTGGTACAGCAGAGATATCAAGGGTGTTTCTCGTCGCTTTTTCATACGTACGAATGCCCCGTTCACAAAGAATGATATCCTGGTTCCCTCTTGAAATGATGTATTCCGCTGCATTGATGAACTCAGAAATTGTAGCAGACATTCCTCTTTTTAATAGTACCGGTTTATTTACAGAACCTGCTGCTTTAAGAAGTTCAAAGTTTTGCATGTTACGTGCACCAATTTGGATAACATCTAAGTAATCCAGAGCTTCTTCAAGATCCGCAGGGTTTACGATTTCACTGACAACCGCCAAATCTTGTTCGTCTGCTGCTTGTTTGAGCATTTTCAAACCTTCGATACCCAGCCCCTGGAAGTCGTAAGGGGATGTTCTCGGCTTGAATGCACCACCTCGTAAAAGTTTAAGCCCCTGGTCTTTAACAGCTTTAGCAACCGTAGATACTTGCTCATAACTTTCCACAGAACAAGGACCCATGATGAAGGAAGGAGCACCATTTCCGACCTTTTCCCCTTTAATTTCTACAACGGTATCTTCAGGTTTTTTCTTCCGTGAGACAAGCAGGGCTTTCCTGTGATCATCTTCTTGCAGTTCAAGGGCTGCCTTGAAAATTTCTTTGAATAAGTGAACGATTGTTGAATCCTCGAAAGGACCCTTATTATGTTGAGATAATTGATTGAGCATGGCTCTTTCTCTTACAGGATCAAAACGGTTCATCCCCTGCTGCTCCTTGATTTGACCGATTTCCTTTACCAGATCACCGCGTTTATTGATTAAATTCAAAAGCTGTAAATTAACCTCATCTAATTGGCTACGCAGCTGGTCAAGATTTTGATTACTCATTATGTTCGTCCCCCTACTAAGAATTTAGTGTTATGAAATGGATGAATATTTTAAATAATTAGGGACAATTATAGCTAATATTTCGACAGTTGTCACCCCTATAAAAGGTTTTCATGAAATTCTTTATCAAAAGTTTGTCTAACCTCAATTAACAATACTGTCTAAACCAAAAAAGGCCTGCTTTTTTACAGGCCTTTACGAAATCAGACTTCCAATAATCTTTCTTTTGTGATAGCCGAATGACTGTCATGCCAAACGGCTTCTCCTTCTTGAAACTGAATGACCTGAGGAGACTCATGACGGATTCCTGTGAATTCAGCAATATGTCCTGATAATTCTCTGGATTCCTGTACATAAAGGATGAAGCATGGAACAGATGTCTCTTCAGAAAAACGCTCAAACTGCTGGTGAGCTGCTGCACTGATCGGGCAGGTTAGACTATGCTTTAATAAGAAAAACTCTTGATACGCTTCTACGACGTTAATAAATTCCTCTTTATTCTTAATCACTTCTTGTTTCAAGTTTACTCCTCCTTCAACAGAAAAGATGGAGGTTGAATGTTCAACCTCCATCTCACTTTTCATTATAAATTAGATGATGTCGTGGAATCTTGTTGTTTTTCAAGCTCTTGTGCAGCTTCTTCAATGGCTTCTGCCACTTCTTGAGCTGCTTTTTCAGCTTCATCTTCTTCATTTGAACGGAAGTTCTTGACTTTATCTTTCACAGCCCCACTGAACTGCTGGGACTTCTCAGTTACGTTTTTAGAAAGTTGAGAAGAAGACTCTACGGCCTTATCTTTCCACACGCCACTTTTTTCATAAGCAACGTCTTTCCACTCTCCTGCACGCTCTTTCCATTCACTGGAATTGCTATTGATGTTTTCCCTAAGTTCACGACCAGACTTTGGTGCGAAAAGTAGGGCTACGGCAGCTCCTACAAGTCCACCAATTAAGGAACCTAGTACGAAATCTCTCCCATTACCATTTTGTTGATTTTGTTGACTCATAACCGAATTCCTCCTTAAGATTTAGTCTCTTCTTTCTTTGCTTTCTTCCACAAATTGATGGCCACTTGCCCCCATTTCATGGCTTGTGCGGCTGTATCCGTGTTTTCATGGGCAGACTGTGTTAACCCTTTGGATACAGATCGAATGGACTGATTGAACTCTTGAACTGTGTCACCAATTCCCTTGACTCCATCAACTAAAGTATTCAACTTCTGTGACTTTTCTCCGACATCTTCAGCCAATTTATTGGTTTTATTCAAGAGCTCAGTTGTCTCTAAGGTGATTCCTTCCATTTGCTTTTCCACACCTTCAAGTGTGTCAGCAACATTGTTCATCGTACGGCGCACGGCCGTCAACGTCCTCGCCAAAAAGATGACAAGAACAGCAAAAGCCACTGCTGCAATTAGTGCAGCAATGTACAGAATAATAATCATTCCCCCTGCACACTCCTTCTTATGTAATCAACACAGTTTAGTTTATACCCTAAATGGGCATTTTTAAACGTGCTGGCTACTATAAATGGACTTATTCGCTATCCTATCCCTAAATTCCTTCACCATTCGGATATTTTGTTCAAAAAAGTCTCTTTTTACTTTTATCCGACAACTAAAATTCATTCTTACAAACCTTGCCATACTGGCAGACTTGGTTCATAAACTTTTGAGCTGTTTCTATTACGTTTGACAGTCGTTGAGGGAAGCTCTTAGTTATAGAGTTCGTTTCTCCCCCGAATCCAATGGGGGTGGTTAGGAAGCTGCATGATTTCACCGGAGTGGATTGACTGGCGAAACCTCATAGAGCGAAGATCAAGAAGGCTTGCCATCATCCACATAAGATCGGAAAGGATTTCCCCAATCGTCCTGAGCTTCTATGTAAACAAACCCGAGTTATCCCGAAAGGTAGTCTTTCACAACCCTACCCTTTACAATTAAAAAGCTCGTGGAAAAAGAAAAAACATGCGGCTTTTCTTAAAGCCGCATGTTGCTTTAGTCATTCTGATTTTCGTAAGCTTTTTGGAATTTTTGAATATCTCCTGCTCCCATGAACAATAGAACACCATTTTCATGTGCTGAGAGTTGTTCGACTTCTTCCAATTGTAAAACGCGGGAGTCTGGTATCAATTCTTGTAAATGATTGATGGTCAACTTCCCTTCATCTTCTCGAGCGGATCCGAAAATATCACAAAGGTAAACTTCATCCGCTTCGTTCAGACTTTCTGCAAATTCATTCAGGAACGTTTTCGTCCTGGTGAACGTATGAGGCTGAAAGATTGCGACAACGGGGCGGTCCTTATATTTTTTACGAGCTGTTTCAATTGTAGCTGTAATTTCGATTGGATGGTGGGCATAATCGTCTACTAAAATCTGGTCATGCCACTGTTTTTCTGTAAAGCGACGTTTGACACCCTTAAATGTAGCAAGCTTCTTAATTTCCTCAGGCTGCATGTTTTCATAGTGACATAATGCTATGACACTTAGCGCATTCAATACCGTGTGGTTGCCATACTGTGGAATCATGAAGGTGTCATAATAATTGTTTCTGACGAAAACATCGAATGAAGTTCCTTCTGATGTTTCGGTTATGTTCTGTGCTTGGAAATCATTTGTATCTGCCAGTCCATAATACAGAACCGGTACATTTGCTTGAATATGTTGGAGATGCTCATCATCACCACAAGCTATAATTCCTTTTTTCACTTGTTTCGCCATTTCTTGAAAGGCCTGGAATACATCATCAACACTACTGAAATAATCAGGATGGTCGAAATCGATATTCGTCATGATGGCATAATCCGGCTCATAAGAGAGGAAGTGACGTCGGTATTCGCACGCCTCAAAAGCAAAGTATTGACTATTTTCATGGCCCTTACCTGTACCATCTCCAATAAGATAAGAGGTCGGGTAGTTTTCAGACAAAACATGTGCCAATAAACCTGTCGTTGAGGTCTTTCCATGGGCGCCAGTCACTGCAATACTTGTATAGTTTTGCAGCCAATCCCCTAAAAATTCATGATAACGGTAAAACGGCAACCCCTGACGTTTCGCTTCTTGAATTTCCTCATGATCATCACTAAAAGCATTTCCAGCAATGATGGTCAATCCTTCTTGAATATTTTCCTTTGAAAAAGGCAGAATTTCTATATTCTTAGATTCTAAAACTTCTTGAGTAAAAAAACGTTTTTCAACATCTGATCCTTGAACTTTCTCACCAGAATCATGAAGAATCTGGGCAAGCGAACTCATTCCTGTTCCTTTGATACCAATGAAATGGTAAGTTGTCATAAACAAGAACCTCCAAAATAAAGTGGGTCACTTTAAGTATAGTATATGTAATATTCATGGATATGCGATTTAAAGTTGCACTCTTAGAAAACATACATCTGCATTACCTAATCATATCACGGATTGGACGGCAGAAAAAGTAAATATGACCCAATCAAAAGGCACAAACAAATGATGTTCGTGCCTTTCTCAAGCGATCATTCCTCTGCTCCAGTATATTCAACATATTCCAAACGTGGATTATGCTTGTATCTTCGACCTTCTTTCGCTTCAGGTTCACCATCAATAAATACATTATCCCCGGTAAAACCGATTCCGATCTTCAATAAACTCCCGCCGACACCATACATATCTACTGGCACTTTCTTTTCTTCAAATGCCCGAATACGTTCCTTCGTGAATCCGCCGCTTACGACAATTTTCACATGCTTGAAGCCTTCCTGATCCAGGGCACGCCTAAGGGCAAAAATCAACTCAGGGTTTACTCCCCTCGGATCAAACGTACCCATGAGATGCTGATTTCTTAAAAAGTATTTGTCCACTAAGTTACGTGAAGTATCTAGACGAACACCTTTCAATTCATCCCCAAATTCACGAGCTACTTTTAGAGAATCAGTAATGACATCATTGTTGTAATCAACCAGGGCCATCAGCTGGTCATCTGGAAATTGTTGATGGTAGGCTTTCGTTGCGGCTACAACATCTCCTTTGAACATCTGAATCAGTGCATGAGGCATAGTTCCCATACCCTCTTTTCCCCACCATTCGTTCATCGCGTGTGTAGCTTGTGCCGTTGAACCACCGATAAAAGCAGAATATCCATCTCCAGATTGTTGCGTGAAATGATCATCTCGATCACCCATAAAAATAATTGGCTTCTGCTTACCAGATGAACGAGCTGCTTTTACGACATTATACACATTGGTGGCGACAGAGGTTCTCCTCGCTAATATCCCGTCAATGATCCCTTCTAAGAATCCAAAATATTGATAAGGTCCAGTCACTGTAAGCACTGTCTCATAAGGACTGATTTTATCTCCGTCTTTCAGTGAATGGATCTCAAGGTCTTCCGGGTGTTCTGCGAACGTATGGATCAAGGCGATGACTTCATCGGTCCCACATAATACGGCATGATCCTTTTGAAAGAATTGCATCGTGACTTTATTATCAGGTAAATGATTTTCAACAATATCTCTTGTCTTTAAAAAGTAAACAGCAGAAAACCAACCTTCTGCTACACGTTCATCAAACTTAAACGTTTTATTTGTTAATCGGCTGATTTCGCCATTCAACTTCAGTGCTATTTCCTTCATGGCTTAACTCCTTAAACATAGAGGTCATGATCACTCTCATTTTCATTCATTGTTAATCATATAAAATTGAGAAGTTTTGCACAAGGTTTTTGCCGAAATGATGGATTTACTCCATCATTTCTTCGATTTGCTGCTTCGTTAATAAAATGTCTCTCGGCTTGCTTCCTTTTTGTTCCGAAATAATCCCATAGGCTTCCATCTGGTCGATTAATCTGGCAGCACGATTATACCCTACTTTGAACCGACGTTGAATGAGTGAAGCACTCGCTCCATTCTGCTCGACAACAAAATCTACAGCTTCGTCAAATAACTCGTCCGTTTCTTCTTCTGTTGACACCTGCTTCATCAACTCTTCTTGGTGGAAGAGGTATTGAGGAGGAGCGATTTTTTTAACATGATGTGTCACTCTTTCAATTTCATCATCAGAAACGAAAGCTCCCTGGATACGAACTGGCTGTCCTGAACCATTCTCAACAAAGAGCATATCTCCTCTGCCAAGGAGTTTTTCAGCTCCCCCTGAATCAATAATGGTTCTAGAATCTACTTGTGATGACACACTAAAAGCGATCCTTGTCGGTATATTCGCTTTGATTAATCCAGTGATGACATCCACAGATGGACGCTGAGTTGCTAGAAGCAAGTGAATCCCGCATGCTCTTGCTTTTTGTGCAATCCGGCAAATGGCATCTTCGACATCCTGCGGTGAAACCATCATCAAGTCAGCGAGTTCATCAATGACAATAACTAAATAGGGGAGTTTCTCAGCGTCTCTCTGCTGCTTCTTCATTTTTTCATTATAACGCTCGACGTCGCGTACGCCTTCTTCTACGAATTTCTCATACCGTTCTTCCATTTCTTTCACAGCCCACTTCAATGCTGTTGTGGCAGCTTTGACGTCTGTAATGACCGGGGACACAAGGTGTGGGAGGTCATTATACGGTGCAAGTTCAACCATCTTTGGGTCGATAAGCAAAAACTTCACATCTTCATGGTGTGCTTTATATAAAAGACTGATCAAGATGGTGTTGATACATACACTCTTTCCAGAACCCGTCGCGCCCGCAATCAACCCGTGAGGCATTTTCTTTAGATTCGTAACAATGGAATCTCCACCGATATCAAGACCTAATCCAACAGTCAAAGGAGAATCGTCATTTTGGAAAGCATCGGATTCAAAAATCTCCTGCAATCCGACCATCATGGATTGTTTATTAGGAATTTCGATTCCCACAGCTTGTTTTCCAGGGATGGGCGCCTCAATTCTTATGTCTCTTGCAGCCATACTAAGTTTGATGTCATCTGAGAGGTTTGTGATTTTACTCACCTTGACTCCTGGTTCAGGCTGCACTTCAAACCTTGTGACTGTCGGCCCCTTCATCGCATTCACAACTTTCGCACGCACATGGAAGTGTCGAAGAGTTGTTTCAAGAAGCTCCATCTGTTCTGTTATCCAACTATCATCTAGTGAGGTCGGACGTACCGGGTCTTCAAGTAAGTGTAAAGGCGTATGGTACTCGATTCTCTTGCCTTTTTCTTTTTCCTCTTCCACATCCATGGCTACGGATTCATCTTTTTTTGGTTCAGGATTCTCTTGCTGTACGTTTTCTTTTTTCTCATGATCCCGATTTCTTTTGTCCCGTGGCGTCATAAGGACATTAAAAGGCACACGACGCTTTTGACCGTCTTTCTTTTTTGAAGGTTCTTGCGTATTTGAAGCCGTTTTTTTCTTCGCTTCGTCTTCGGAATGAGGTTGTTTTTCCCTATTAGTTTTTTCCACTTCCTCTTGTTGATACATTTCCGTTGTTACTCCGGAAGGTTCAACTGAAGTTGAGTGATTCTCTTCACCCTCTGATGGTTGTTCTTTAACCGCTTCAGGTCCCTGTTGTTCCGTTTTTCCTTCAGTAAACCTCTCTTCATCCCTATTAGAGGAGAGAGGTTCTTCTAGATGAAGAGCTAGCGAATCATCTTCGTTCACTTGCTCATTTTCACTATTTGTTTCTTCATCCGTTATCTGTGTCTCCACAGCTTCAAGCTCTGAATCATTCACCTCTCCATCTTCCATACTTAACATGGTCATGGAGGAATCCTCTTGGTCTTCGATCATGGATAATGGTGATTTTTCTTCTTCACCTTGATTAAATTTGGGGTCTTCCCTGTATGTTTCCTCATATTCTGCCTCAGAATTTGTCTGTATTTCATCTGTATCTTGATCACCATCAGAAGCTTCTGAATTCGTATCTTCTTCATATTCGTCCATTTCTGCCGTTCTATTTAAGTCTTCTTCTCCCCTTTTAATTGCCTCTTGCAGAGATTCTGAAAGGTTCTCCTGTCTATCCTTTTCCACTTCACCCTCATAGTGTTCTTCATCTTTTTCCGTTTCTAAAGTCATGTCCTGACTGAACGTTTCACAAGAACTTTCATTATCGATCGCTAAGGTTTCATCAAGCTGGTCTTCTCCTGCTTGATCGATCTCATCATCAGCGAATGTGAGACCACTATACTCTTTAGACATATTTGGTCTAATATCCTCTGAATGCTCATTTCTGCGCTCTTGCTTCGTCTCCTCAGATAAGGTCGTTTCCATAGTGGCGGCCTCTTCACGCTCAAGAATTTTTGGTCGTTCGGAAACAGGTTTTGGTCTAGAGTTTTCTTCATCGACACGTGCTCTCATCCGCTTCCGTAATTCCTGCCATTGTTTTTCATCATTGGAATCAGTAAAAAATTGCGGCTGTGATTGCTGTTCTTCTACAGCATATTCCAACCTTTCCAAGCCCTTTGTAAGCTGTCGTGCTTGATAGCCGTAAATAGGAGAAGGAACATCGGTGGGTGTGAAAGGAATTGAAGAAGCTTCCGGCAGCTCCTCGGGCTCCTTCCCTTCCTTTCTAGGCCTTTTCTTTCTTTGAGACATACCCTCCGCAGGCTCTTGTTTTTCAACAGGCTTTTTGCGTCGAGGGCGTTGATAACTTCCACTTTCATCTTGAACATTTCCTGGTCCATCGGGAATAACAGGAAAACGAAATTCCCCCTGTTTTGGGTAGCGGTAAGTCATTTTTGTTTTAGCGTTTACGTCTTTTCTTTCTTCTATAGTATGTAGCGTCTCCTGGTCTTTTTTGTCTTCGGTATCCAGCAATTTTTTCATCTTATTTCTTAAGTCTTTCCACATTACGTTCACTCTCTTTTCAATTTTAAAATCACTTATAGGATTATCCCTATTTTAACAGGTTTGAGGCAGTGGTTGGTTTACAATACCTTTAAAAATGACTTTTGAATCAAAAAAAGCAAAGCAGCTGGGCTACTTTGCTTATCTGTATCCTGATTAAACTTCAAAAGGCTGTCCAATAACAGCATCTTCGTCAAGAACCAATATCCCTTTTTCTTTTGGTGCATCTGGTAGATTCAATTCTTTTGCGGAACAAATCATGCCTGATGAAGGAACGCCTCTCAACTCTGCATCTTTGATTTTCATACCACCAGGCATAACCGCTCCTACTTTAGCAACAACGACTTTCTGCCCCTGATCGATATTCGGAGCACCACAGACAATTTGCAGCGTTTCATCTCCAACATCCACTTGGCAGACACTTAATTTGTCGGCGTTCTCATGCCCCGCTTTTTCCTTCACGTATCCAACGACGAACTTAGGACTTAAATCGAAGTCAAGAACATCGTCAAGCTGATTCTTTGTAAATAGGTCTTTGATTGGAGATAGCATCTCTTCGGTCAAACGCATTTTCCCTTGCCCACCGATATTAAAATACTTAGAAGCGTTGAAGATATTGTAGCCGAGCAAAGAACCGTCCTTGCTATCCGTTATTTTCACTACATCCCCATATGCTTCCTGTTTAAAAGTATCACGGTTACCTTCCTTGATTGGAATGATCAGGACATCTCCGATTCCTTGCTTGTTGTAAAATACATCCATGTTCTACTCTTCCTTTCGATCCTTATTCGGTTTCTTCTGAGCAAGAATGAAAATCGGTTCCAGCTGCTTATCCTCATATAAAAACGACAAGGAGGTAACAGGCACCGTTCCTTCTGCAAAGAATTTCATAGCCATCTGAGCTAATATATCATACCCTTCTGAATTTTGGACATCTGCAAAGATAATGACATCCTGGTGAGGAATGCTGATGGCAAGCTCTCCTTTACACTCTGCTTTGAGCTTCTCAAGAAGGGCTTCATTTAGGATACGACTTGCATCATAGCCATCCCTTGCTGAATGGAAATAAAAGTCATTCCCATATACGCTGTCTTTTTTCATCTCAACAGGAAGAGAGCGCACATTAAAACCAGCCACTTCCTTGATCCTGTCTAGAGACCAACCCTCGTCTTCCAACATTTTCTCATCAATTAATTGATAAGATTTGCCTAGGTCGAGAGCATAATAGATACGTGTTTCTGCCGTATGATCGACATAAATCAACTTTTTCCCCTGCTCGGTTTCCGTCGGAAAAGAAGCGGCTCGAATGACAGGGAAAATGTGCTGTTCTTTTCCTGTCAGCTTATGATCTTCATTCATCACTCGAAGCGCTTCTTTCACATGGTCTTCAAGTTCATCAATGGCTTCTTCTCCGCGTGCTTCATACTTTGAAATGACATTAGGCAACGTAATAGTTATTCCTTTTCCTGAGTGGCTCCACTCGACACGGAATGTATCTTTATCTCTATTGAATGTCGTTTTCCATTGGTCATTCGATAGACGTTCTTCAAGTTTTTTCTTCATCTTAATACTTGTCATTTTCATCTTTTTTCCTCCTTTATTATGGGAAGAAAGAATTTATTTACTATTTTCGTTTCTTCAAACTACATCGTGTTCTATTATACACATTTCCCCTTACATAACAAAAGCCCAACGCTATTCAAACGAATGGCAGGATTGTGGAAGAATCGATTTTGAGATGTTTATGTGAGTAGACCTGAACTCCTGCGCGTTTGGGGAGACTCTAATCCCCTTCAAATAATTCAAACTGACTCTTAAACAATAAGGGAGCGACAGTGGGAGAAATGGGGGAAGAAAAAAACGGCCGTGCTTTTGCACGGCCTGTTTTTTCACTGGTCAAGTTTAATAATGAATTCTTCGATCTGTTCTTTTGTTTTTCTGTCCTTACTGACGAAGCGACCGACTTCTTCGCCATCTTTGAATGCGAGGAAACTTGGGATTCCGAACACATCGTTTTCTGCGCAAATGTGGATGAATTGATCGCGATCGACGTATACGAATTCCCAAGCTGTGTACTTTTCCTCCAACTCTGGAAGGAATGGTTCAATAACCCTGCAATCTGGACACCAGTCTGCAGAGAATAAGAATATGACTGATTCATTATTTTGAAGTTCTTTCATTTGTTGATCTGATTCTAGTGTAATCATTTTCAGGTCACCTCCAACGTTATTCTAGCACACCATCAATCGTATTGAATAATCATATCACCTGGTTGAATCCACCCTTTTTTGCGGAACCACAAGGCAACAAGATAACTGATCAGGGCTGGACCTATAAAATGAAAACTAATGATGATCCAGAAGATTTCCCAGGAAAAACCCATGGATTCGAATGTCATAATTTGTCCGACAAAACCGCTTGTCCCCATTCCTGAACCGGCCGCATTGTTTTCTACACTTAACCACACGGTTGCAATAGGAGCCAAAATAGCTCCTGCTATGGTTGGAGGAAGAATGATAATAGGTTTTTTCACTACGTTCGCAATTTGTAGCATGGATGTTCCGATTCCTTGAGCCAGAGCTCCGCCAAATCCGTTATCTCTGTAACTGATGGTGGCAAAACCGATCATCTGTGCTGCACACCCAACGGTAGCCGCTCCTGCTGCCACACCTTCTAAAGAGAGCATCAAAGCAATGGCCAGGCTGGATATAGGTGCTGTCAAAGCAATCCCCATTAAAACAGCCACAAGTGCTCCCATGATGATGGGCTGCTGTTGCGTTGCCCAATTAATGATGCTCCCTACCCCTGCCATAAAACGTCCGATCGGGGCCCCGATCGCTGCTGCTACACTATAACCCACAATAATGGTGACAAAAGGCGTCAATATAATATCAATCTTTGTTTCTTTACTAACGATTTTTCCGAATTCCGTCGCTAATAAAGCTGCGATATAACTTCCTGCAGGGCCACCCAGCTCTGCCCCGGCGGCTCCACTGAATAAGGCTGCAAAAATTACGAGCGGAGGAGCTTTAAGACCATAAGCAATGGCAGCTCCGATGGCTCCGCCCCATATTTTCGTGTCCATTGCAAAAGTACCCATCTCAGTAAATGATTCAGAAAGAACGATTATATCTGTCTGCTCGCCAATTGTTTTAATAATTAATCCAATAATTAGTGAAGAAAATAGCCCCAATGCCATGTAGCTTAATGCTGTGACAAAATAAGCCTGAAAAGACAATTGGACCCCTTTTCTTTTTAAAAATGTAAGCATTACCCAACCTCCTGAACTGACCAAAACTATCATACACCCAATTCAAACAGGTGTAAATACACTTACGTTGACCAATATAATCTAAAAGGCTCACGTCTTTGGTTGCCCCTTCTATTGTTTTACTAGATAAAAAGATCTATAATTAATCAGTATATAAAGAAATTTGTGAAATTTTAAGAGGAGGGGTCGAATGAAGTCGATAAAAGGCCGGATGCGTTTTCTGTTAATCGTAGCGATTGTTGGAATTTTTGCCATTTTTGGTTTCTCTACATATTTCTTTCAAGAACAAAAAGAGATGGCACAACGTACGAAAGAGGTACAACAGTCACTCGCTGATAGTCAAGAAATTAACTACTTAATGTCTAAAACCTTGATTGAGCAACAAAAGTTCTTTCATAACCCGAGTGCTGAGCAAGGGGAGGCGACAGCCGCAGCCATTCAATCCGTAAAAGAAACATCCACTAACTTTGCCGATGCGTATAAGAGTTATCCTGAGATCGAAAGTCAATTTAATGAAATTACTAAGAAAGCCGTTCAATATGAAGAAGAATTAGGTCCTTTGGTCAATATGTATAAATTAGTAGGGTTTACGGAAGATCAAGGGCTGCATCAACATATTCAATCGTCTTATAAGAATTTCAATGGAGTCATCGAGTCCGTGAATAATGACCCTTTGAAAAATTCTTTACTCGCCATGAAGGTAAGTGAACGAAATTACATCAATGAGCCAAACTCCGAGCATTTATCAGCATTTAAAACCAGCTCTCAAAATTTCAAAGACACGATTAAACGAATGGATTTTGATGCCGAGCAGTCTTCCACTCTAAACAGAAACCTTTTAAAATATGAACAGACGATCAACTCCATGGATAATACATTTACGCAAGCCAATGCCATCCGGGTATCCTTTGAAGGTATTGCTAACGATGTTTCCAATCAAGTGGATCTGGTCATGTCGACAGCAAATGAATTGAATACCTCCATGCTTGAAGACCAAAAACAGCGACAGCAATGGTTAACAACATTACTTGCTATTATTGGTGGAATCATTTTAGTAGTCATCTTAACCACGGGATTCTTCTTAATTCGTTCGATAAAAAGATCTATCAATAGTCTTAAGGAAAGTGCCACGATTATTGGGGAGGGCGACCTGTCTCATCGTGTGGATTTAACTTCAAAAGACGAGATGGCTGAGCTAGGATTACAGTTCAACCACATGGCCGACAGAATGGAACAATCCGTTCGTAAAGTCCTTCAAGCCACAGGTATCCTTAACACATCTTCTGAAAGTCTGGCTTCAATTTCTGATCAGACGGCAAATCAAGCAGAAGAAGTGAACGAAGCCATTAGCCAGGTAGCAGCTGGATCTCAGGATCAAGCTCAAAAAATTGATGAAACTCATCAATTCATCCAGCAAGTCACAGAAGCTATTATCGATACTAAAAAAGCAACGGAAACGATCGAATCGAAACTGGTGGAAGCAGAAACCGAAGGACAAGCGGGGTTACAAACAGTCGCTGAGTTAGAAAAGACTTCCAGAAACTTTATCGAACTTGCTTCACACATGACTGAGGAAGTTCAGAACGCTTCAAGAAAATCTGAAGAAGTAAATAAAGTGGTCACAACGATTGAAGGGATTGCAGACAGTACAAATCTCTTAGCCTTAAATGCAGCTATTGAATCAGCCAGAGCTGGAGAAGCAGGAAAAGGCTTTGCCGTTGTTGCTGATGAGGTCAGAAAATTAGCGGAGAGGTCGAAACAGGAGGCTGGAAGCATTCAAGACATGGTCACGACCATGTCCATTCAAATGACGACTCTTTCTGATGAGGCAGAGAAATTTAAACACTTCCAAACTTCTCAAGATCAAGCTGTCACGCAAACCAAAGATGCATTCGACCGGATCGCCAGCTATGTACAATCTATGAATAAACAAATTCAAGAGGTGAATGAAGCCGTCCATGGTGTGGATCGTGTTAATGAGGAAGTAAAAGAAAGGTTGCACAGCATTAGTGTGATTTCTGAGGAAGCAGTAGCTACAGCAGAGGAAGTTGCGGCCTCTAGTGAAAATCAATTAACCTCCATTGAAAAAGTTCACCATTCAGCTACTGACCTGCAAGGACTTTCTCAGGAACTATCTGCTGAAATCAGCCAGTTCAACATCAATGAAAATCAAACAATAGAAGCAGATCCAGATGAGACTCAGGAAGGAATCGAACTTGGCGATCGCGGTGATGGCGCATTTGAGGAAGCAGAAGACCAATTGGAAACAACAGAAATCAAAGAAGATCCAGACTCAGAACCACATAAAAAAATAGAACCTATCCATGAAGAAGAAAGGCTTTCTTCATGAACATCAGGAAGTCCAGCAAAAGATACTTTGCTGGACTTCCTTTTTCACATCTTTCATACTAATGAAAAGGGAAATTAAAGGAGGATGAACCAATGGAATTAACTATTTATCTAGCAGGTCAGATCCATGATGATTGGCGAAATGAAATAAGAAAAAAAGCAGAAAAAGACAAGTTATCCATCCACTTTGTAGGTCCTCAAGAGAATCATGCGCTTTCTGACGATATCGGGGAAAAGATCCTAGGTGAACAGCCAAATAAAGTCTATCGTGACGATGCCGCATCCAGCGTAAATAATTTCAGAACACGTGTCCTGCTCCAAAAATCTGACGCCGTCCTTGCTTATTTCGGCGAGTCTTACAAACAGTGGAATACGGCTATGGATGCAGGTGCTGCCATCCAAGCAGGAAAGCCGTTGATTTTAGTAAGACCTGAATCTCTTGTTCATCCACTTAAAGAATTATCTAACCAGGCGGATGTAACCGTTGAAACTCTTGATCAAGCCCTTGAAGTCCTTACCTACTTATACGAATAAGCCTCTCATAGGTTATTAAAGTATCTGGCAGGATTGTGAAAACTTGATTTCGAGACTTTTGTGGGAGTTTAGGGGGCTGCGGGGAATGAATCGCTTTCCGCGGGAGCGCGGTGAGCCTCCTCGGACTGCGTCCTGTGGGGTCTCACCAAGCACTCTCTTCCCGCAGGAGTCTCCACATTCCCCTCCGCCCCTTTCCCATATTCAGTGACTCGAAACCACCTCTCGGATAAGTAGCTACCCACCTTGATGGGAGTATAAAGTTAAACTAGCCATTCCAGGAATTCATGAATCCTGAAAGCTTGATACAGAGCTCTTTATGCTTCTAACAACTGGATAGTGGAAGACAATCCAACTTGGTAAAGGGGTTCGTTTCTCATATACATGGAATGGGGTGATTGGGAAGCTGCGAGACTCCCGTGGGAATGGACCGACTGGCTAGACCCCGCAGAGCGAAGCTCGAGGAGGCTTGCCGTCATCCCCACAGGAAAGCGGGTAGCTTCCCAACCGCCCCTGACTGCCGATATGGCAAACGAAGCCCTGTTATCTTGAAACTGAGTCTTCCACAATCGGGATCTTATATAAACCAATGATTAGAGATAGGAAAAGGATGCATCTAATGAAGATGCATCCTTTTCTTATTGATGGTAGGACCACTGCCCTTTTAATAATTTCACTACATGAGTGAACATTTCTTCCCTATGAATGACACCATTTGTGAAAATACCGATAGCCCCTTCGTTTTTTCTTACATCGTGCTTATCCGTATATTCATCCATGACCTCTCCAAGCTCTTTGCCTTTTTCCAATCCTGCTTTAATTTCATCAGGAAGAAGGATACGAGCACCACTCGCTGTATAGACGTTCTCTTTACTGTCTACGAGTGCCCCCCAATTACATAAATAAAGGTCATCTTCAATCTCCATGACTCCACCTTCAAGCCCAATTCCTATATGAGCTTTATTTTGGGATGCACATTCCCTCGCCCGGTTGATGGCTCCCTCTAATGTCTCTTCATCAGAAAAAGGTTGAGCGGCAACTTTAGATTCTACTTCCATTCCGATGACTTCCATCTCCGGAAATACACTTTTTACGGATTCAATTTTCGTAGGGTTTTGGGATCCCACATAAATTTTCAGCATAGCGAGCACCTTTCTCCTTCTCTAGCCGTTTATTGCCATTATCTCTCTTGATTACGTTCTTCATACAAGATCAATGGGACATGTTCACCAATTTTAGCATAAAGTCACGCCGGCTGAAATCAGCTGGCGTGACTTCCATTTTCATTATACATTTCTTCTGATTTGGTCCACGGTGTTTTGATCTGTTGTTTTTACCAGTTTGACCAGGAGCTCTTTCGCTGCAGCATAGTCATCCACATGAATGATGGAGGAAGATGTATGGATGTAACGGGAACATACACCGACGACCGCAGATGGAACCCCATCGTTCGCCATGTGAACTCTTCCTGCATCCGTTCCCCCCTGAGAAACAAAATACTGATAAGGAATATCATGGGTTTCAGCAGTATCAAGAATAAATTCACGGATCCCTCTATGTGTAACCATTGAACGATCTAGAATTCTTAGGAGTGCCCCCTTACCTAACTGGCCAAACTCCTTCTTATCCCCGCTCATATCATTGGCAGGGGACGCATCTAACGCATAAAAAATGTCTGGCTGAATCATGTTTGCGGCTACTTGTGCTCCCCGCAGTCCAACTTCCTCTTGAACCGTAGCACCTGAATAAAGTTTGTTCGGAACCTTTTCACCTTGCAATTCTTTTAAGAGCTCAATGGAAAGGCCGCAACCATAACGGTTGTCCCACGCTTTTGCCAGCACTTTCTTTTCATTAGCCATCGGAGTGAATGGACAGATTGGTACAATAGGCTGCCCTGGCTTTATACCAATACTCTTGGCATCGTCTTTGTCATCTGCACCAATGTCAATGAGCATATTTTTAATTTCCATTGGCTTTTTCCGTTGTTCTGGTGTCAAGTTATGTGGAGGGATGGAGCCGATCACTCCTACTACAGGACCTTTCTCTGTCATAACCTGAACACGCTGTGCAAGCATAACCTGATTCCACCACCCTCCAAGGGTTTGGAAGCGAAGCATACCGTTATCCGTAACTTGTGTAACCATGAAACCTACTTCATCCATATGACCTGCCACCATGACAGTAGGTCCTTTTCCATTCTTTAATCCAAAAACGCCACCCAAACGGTCTTGTACAATCTCATCCGAGTACTTTTCAAGTTCTTGTCTCATGAATTGACGGACAAGGTGTTCATTTCCAGGCGCGCCCGGAAGTTCGGTCAATGTTTTAAAAAGACTTTGCGTTTCTTGATTCATATTATGTACATCTCCTTTTTTTCCTTCTTCCCATAGTTTAACGGAATTTTGAAAACGTTTCTACAAATGAGTCACGTTTATAAGTTTTGATTTCCTTTTATCGGGAATATTTAGTATACTGAAGATTAGAAATAAGTTGTGAGGTGATTGGTTGATGAACTGGAAAAAAGTCGCACTAGCAGCTGGTGTAGGAGCATTGGCAGGCTACGTAGTAAAAGAGCAATTAAGTAATGGCCAAGGAGTGACTCCTGAAAAAGCCTTGAAAATTGCTAAAGAAGCTTTTAAAAAGCAAGGACCGATCAGTGGGTCATGGATTTACATGAAGCCTGAAGAATTGAACAAAAACGGAATTAATTACGATGTGTACCGTGGAGGGATTTCAAAAAACCAGGACGGCGAAACATCTCAATTTGAATTTTACATCGATACGGAAACAGGAACCATTGTTGACGTTGCTGAAACTACAGCTTAAATACAAAAATACCCTCGTAACCGAGGGTATTTTTTATTGGTAGTGATGTTCTTTTTCATTAAGTTTGTCCACAATCTGCCCTTCCTCATCAAACTTCAAGGCTCTGTATATGGCATCATGGTAAAAAACATACCACGCACGACGTTGGTAACCATACTCCATCCACCTTTTCTTCTCATGAACAGAAGTTACAGGATAATCATCGTACGCAAGCGCCCAGAGCGGATTTTGGTGAGCGTGAGTTGGCATCAGATCTGCCATGTGAATAAATACATCCTCGCCATCTTCAAAAGTGATGATCGAATGTCCATGACTATGGCCACTCGTATGAATCATCTTCAGACCAGGTAGCACATCCAATGAATCTTTAAACGTATGTACCTTTCCTTCAACAGCTTCCCAATTGGCTTGCCAATACGTATTCTTCGACCTCATATTTGGATGGCGCATTTCATTCCATTCCACTTCACTCGTATAAATGGTAGCGTTAGGAAAAGTAGGAACGAGCTTTTCACCTTCCCATTTTGTCATTCCGCAAGCATGATCAAAATGCATATGAGTCATAAGCAATGCGTCAATCTCTTCTGGCTTGATATTTAAGGTTTCTAAACAATCAAGGACAGATGACTCTTCCCAAACTCCAAAATTCCGCTTTTGCTTATCTGTCATCTTTTCATTGCCTATTCCTGAATCGACAAGCATCTTCTTGCCATCAACCTCTAACAAAATTGGGTCTGTTCGCAATTCAATTTGATTGTTTTCATTGACGGGATATTTTTTGCTCCACAAAGGTTTCGGAACTACTCCGAACATCGCTCCTCCATCCATGTGAGTCACCCCACCATTAAGCCATGTCAATGAAGCCCGTCCCACTTTCAGGTTTTCCACCGGCAATCTCCTCCCAATAACAAAGATAGCTCTAGTTTATCATAATAACTAGAGCTAATGAAAACGGTATCATTGAGGGAAACGTGCTGTACAACGATAGATGGGCTGTCCTTTAGCAGAAAACTTTTCCTCATATTCTGTCTGCACATTTAAAGGGTCTTCATCTGCATGCAAGTCAACGGAGACATCTTCCAGAATCATACCGAAATTCGAAAAACTAACAAGAGAATACTCAAAGAGCCCTTTATTATCTGTCTTCAATGTAACTTGCCCTTCTTCCTTCAACACGGCTTTATATTGTTCTAAGAACGTATGGAAAGTCAATCGGCGCTTTTCATGTTTATTCTTCGGCCATGGATCTGAAAAGTTCAAGTAAATATGATCCACTTCGTTATCTTCAAACAAATCCCTTAGGTCTTTAGCATTTTCGTTGACCATACGGACATTGGTGGTTTCAGCTGCCAGCACTTTCTTGACCGCTCCGACAATCACACTCTTCACGAATTCCACTCCGACAAAGTTTATATCCTGATGCTGTTTTCCCATACCAGCAATAAACTGACCTTTACCTGAACCTATTTCTAAATGTAGGGGCTGATCTTGGTTATCGAAAAGCTCCTTCCATTTCCCTTTCATTTCAAACGGTTGTTGGACGACGACTTGATCATTTTCCTTTAAAAAGTCATCGGCCCATGGTTTATTTCTTAAACGCATGTAATGGATTCCTCCTTCTTATCGATAAAATGGTACCACGAAGCCGCTAAAATTAAAAATTTTTCTCAATTTCCTTGTTATATGAGGAAAAACAGACCTAACCCGTCTATATAAGAACATGCATGAGCTAATGATGCACCAATATGATTATCAACGATAAATTTAGAAATATGCATGGTTTATGGGGTTGGGTTGTAAGCGCTTACTGATATAGCATTAATATCGTGCCTTATTAAATAAACAGGAGTGATGATCGAAATTATGAAAATGATCTCTAAAACGATTGAACTGACTGTATTGGCTGTTTTCTCTGTCCTTTTCGCAGGCTATGCACTATTTATATACCCTTTTGAAAAACTATCTGAAATGATGAGCGCTGAAGTTAAAGAAAAGAAACTTAAATATACACCAGCTACTGAAAAAACCGTTGCGTAAGCATCGGTTTTTTTCATCAAACCCTCTCCTCTTTCACTAACGCTCCCTATTCTTGAAAACTCAGTTTCGAGATGTTTGCTGAGTGGAAGGGGGCTTCGGGGAATAGCTCGCTTTCCGCGGGAGCGCGGTGAGCCTCCTCGGACTGCGTCCTGTGGGGTCTCACCATGCACTCTTTTCCCGCAGGAGTCTCGCCATTCCCCTCCGCCCACTTGCCAGAAGAAATTCTCGAAACTACCTTCCAGTAATAAGAGCTTTTATGGTTAAAAATCCTATACCGGCGCAGATTAAGCAGGATTTTACAACACAACTAGGCAGGTTACTATAAGAGGGATTTCGAGAACCTCATTTGGTAAAGGGGCGGAGGGAAACGGTGAGACTCCTGTGGGAAGTGCGTGGTAGATGAGACCCCGCAGAGCGTTAGCTCGAGGAGGCTCATCACTCGCCCACGGAAAGCGAACCTTTTCCCGGAGCCTCTAAACTCCAACAAAAGTCTCGAAATCAAGTCTTACACAATCCTGCCATTTAGTTGAATATGTAAAAAATTTAAAAAGCTCCATCTGAATAAATTCAGATGGAGCTTTTTTATATGATTTCATGCTTTTTCATAATTTTCTTCAGCTTCTCTGTCCGGATGGAAGCTTCATCGTATTCGCCTCTCATTTGATGCCATTGTATGAAAGCTAATGCCTGCGATACAGAGTACCACTTCATTCGTTCAAACATATGAGAATCAGGGTAGATTCCATATTCTTTTAACCAGACGTTCCAATGATCTTCGGGGATGTAATTATACAAAAGCATTCCAAGATCAAGAGCTGGATCAGCTACCATTGCGTTATCCCAGTCAATAAGGTACAGCTGGTCTTTGGAAGACAACAACCAATTATTATGATTCGTATCGCAATGACAAACGACGTGAACATCATGGTGGACATGGTTGGCGTGTTTTTCTAAAAACTTAATGGCTTGATGAATTTCGATACGTGGGTCTACTTGATCCAGTACCTTTTGGTTTTCTTTTATATCTTTCAGTACTTCATCCGGTGTTAACGGATGTTTCCCGAGCCTCATGAGCATATCAAGAAGTTCTGTGGAATGGTGGATTTTGCTAAGAAGGTTTGCCACACGTCTATGTTTCATTTCCTCAGGCTTCAGTTCGCGCCCTTCCAGCCATTCCTGTGCTGTAATTACATCTCCGTTTTCAAGCCGTTTGGTCCAAACAAGCTTTGGCACAATACCTTCAGCAGATAAAACAGCTAAAAATGGGGAAGAATTCCGCTTTAAGAATAAGCGTTTCCCTTCGGTCTGAGCGTAGTAGGCTTCTCCTGTCGAACCGCCTGCTGGTGTTATCGTCCAATTACTACCAAGAATATGTTCCAACCAATTCACCTTCAATTCCTCAAATCCTCTTGTGATTGAATCACGTCTTTGTTTGTTGTTCTAGTATATCGTACTTTGGTAATGATCCAAAATTGTCATGATACCGATTCAACAGTTACCTTATTTTAGATTAACCCATCATTCTGTCAACTTTCAAGAGATATCTATCAATCCGAGAAGAATGTTGTCGATGTTTCCGCTTTCTTGATGCTGCAATCAAAGCAAGAGCCACTTTGACCGTCCACTTGAAAAGGAAGCGGTTGTTCTGAGCTTATATGTACAGAGGAAGCATTCCACTCTTCCACTTCCTTCATCTTTGTGTGCAAACCTAAAAATACGCTGATAAACATGGCCAGCAGCTTCTTTTTAGAAATCGGTTTGATTACAAGGACGGACATTTCTTTACTGTTTATCTTCGCTTTTGGGGCTATCTTCATTCCACCCCCATAATAAGGATGGTTGGTTATGGTCACCATCATGGCTTGATGGATGTTCATTTGTTTTCCATCAAGAAAAAGTTCAAAATGGACGGGTTTGGCCTTCGATATAGATCGAAGAAGAGCTATTGGATAGGTAAGTTTAGTTATATGAAGCCTTCTTGTCCATGAGCGGTATTTTTTCTGGTTGGCTGTCGCTACCACTACACCATCAAGTCCAAAGCCGATACTGTTTATAAACGTACGCCTACCATGCTTCTGCCTGTTATTAAGACTGTATCTTGCTAGAAAGACCTTTGGTTTCTTTGGACTTCTCATATAAGATCGAAACAGCTTTAATCCTCGCTTCTTCAAGGAAATCCCCCTGGCAAAATCATTCCCAGAACCCGCGGGTATGAAACAAACAGGAGTTTCGAAATAATTTCTTATTCCATTCACAACTTCATGGAGTGTCCCATCCCCTCCAAGGACAATAATTCCTTTCAAAGTCTCATGATGGATTTGGGTCACTTGAAGAGCCAGCCTTTCTGCATGACCGGGTTCTTCAGTTAAGAATGACCGACAATTCTCTTTTTTATAGAGCGGTTCATTTTGTATGCGTCGAAACAGGCTCATTGCTCTACCATTACCAGCTACTGGATTGACAATCATTATGTACATGAGACATTTCTCCTACTTATGAAATCATATCGTTATACAACGTACCTATTATTCTAGTATACTATTAGTAAAAAAGGAGGAATATACTTTGGCGAAGGATTGTCAATATTGTGGTACTTCTGTATTTATTCCGGAACAGGGAGCGTTAGTGTTGAACCCCAAACACATCAATCAAGCAGGAAAGGAACCTTCACTTCCTCTCAATCATGAGAGCCCGGAGGCAAAAGTTTATATCTATAGGAGTAAAGAGGAATTAAGACTTGCTCTAGTTGATTGGTTTGAAGCGTCTACACCAGATTATTGGATACATATTCTAAACACCGAAAGTTCTCAATCATTTCCGATATCTATTCGGCATTTATATGAAAGATTGCAATACCCTGAATTAGCGGATTTGATTCATTCCGGGCTCTTCCAATCGCACTTACAGCCGATTGTTGACATGAAACACAACCGTGTTCATGGATATGAGTCGCTGCTTCGGACGAAAGACCTTTCTGTCCCACCTGGGGAATTGTTTTCATATGCCAGCCGCTCTGGGCTCCAGTCTATGCTTGATCAAAAAGCACGAAGAACGGCCGTAAGAGCAAAATCAGAACACCTGAATGCCGGGGATAAGATCTTCATCAACTTTCTTCCATCGACGATTTATGTCCCAGAATTTTGCTTGAAGCACACGTTCCAAATCGTTAAAGAATTTAACATTGATCCAGAAGATCTGGTCTTTGAAGTCGTGGAAACAGAGAAAATCGATGATGTAGAACATTTAAAATCCATCCTCGAAACGTATAAAGCTTCAGGAATGAAAGTGGCATTGGATGATGTCGGTTCCGGTTACAGCACATTAGAAATGCTCAGTCTGCTTCAACCGGATTATTTAAAAATCGATCGTTCTTACATTCAAAATTGTCATTCGGATGTGAACAATCAAGCTTTTCTATTCGATGTAATGGAACGAGCGAAACATTTGAACATCCACGTTCTCGCTGAAGGGATCGAATTGCAGGAAGAATGGGAATGGCTTCAACAACTAGGTGTTGATTTTGGTCAAGGTTATTACATCGGAAAGCCTCAGGCTGTCCCAGAAAAGGAACTCATCCTTCCGTAAAACTTTCGTCCATGTCCCATTCCGGACGTTTCACAGCAATTGTCCGGCAATGTTTCAATAAAGCTTCGGCTACCTTCAATTGATTATGTTTCAAAGGAGCTCTTACCGTCCTTTTTTCATGCAACCATGAGGAATAACGATCCTTACCAATCCAGTCGGTTCTATATGGAACTTGTCCCGAAGCAAATGGTATGTCTTTAGATAAGACGACTTTACGATAGGGAAAGTCCAATTGATATTTATTCAGTACGCTTTTTACAAATGTTTCCGTTCTCCTGAGGGAGTGCATCGGGCTCAGTACCTTGCTTTGCACTCCTTCCTTTTCAATAAACCAACTACTTTCTGAAGTTGGATGAATGGCCTCGCCGTTTGGGTGAGACAGAAGGAAGATGATATCAATACCAGATGGACCGATAAGCAGATGGTCGATCTCTACTTCTGCGTTTTTCATTTGCACAACAGGCTCAAACATAAGAAGAAAGGTATCCGGAAACCGTTGTAAAAAAAATTTCAAATCAGAATTTTCCTTGTAAGAGGAGTCTAGAAACGATTTTTCCCTTAAAGTGGTCGTAGCCCATTTCAACTGAAAAGGGATTAAGCCATCTAAATAGTATTGTTTCAATTCTTCCATTGAGGAAGGAAAATCATCTTCGCTCACCAAATCTTCACTGTTTTCCTGGCCTTCATCTCTCAGTTTCTTTTTGAAAAACTTCTTGATCCCTTTTTCCCCATCTTCTGTTTTTACTGGCACTTCTTTTTTTGTCTTTTCGATCCACCCTTGCTCATACTTTTTTTTCATCTTATTCCAATGGTCATTTTTTAATTTTACATACTGGCTTGGATATTGATAGATATTCGTTTCATATCTGGAAATATAATCATTTAATTTAATCAGTTGTGCCATATTAAATCTTCTGACCACCTTTAATCGTCGCAACTGTTTCATATTTTGGATGGCTTCCAGGATGGATGCGGAAAATGGAAAATTCGTTCACAACCATTTCATACGTTTCAAGAAGGATCGAGCCCTCGGAAACCTCTATCAAAGGTGACCCCCCTTCTGGCTGCTTCTTCGCCAATGTAATATGGGGATGGAACTTACGTTTTTCCTTTTGAAAACCTAACTCTTCACCAATACCATCTACTTTTTCTTTCATTCCTAACAAGGAAGATGCCCTCTGCACTTGTGCATGGAAGACCCTCGGTCGCTTTTGATCACCGAACCCCCCGGCCGGGCCGACAGTTAATGAAAACTCATAAGGCCAGCTTTCATTTTTCAAAAGTTGGATATATCGTTCAATCCTATCATCGGAACAACTCCCAAGAAACTTTAATGTAATATGCAAATCCTCTTTCGCCGTCCAATCTTTATAGTTCATCGTCTCTCTAAGAATGGATTGCCAGTTCATCAATTCTTCACTAAGCTCAGAATGGACTTTTATACCAATAAAATAATGACTCATGTCATACACCCCTTCATTTCAGATTGAACCATTTTATTAACGACCAGAAGAATGAGGATCCCTAAAAAAGTCATAAAAGAAAACACACCATACATGAAAGATGCACTCCAAAAATCAATCACCAATCCTCCAATGAATGTAAAACTAGCATTCCCAAGTCCGTTCCCCACAGCTGAATATAGACCCACCGCCGTAGCTCTTACGTCGTCCGGGGCAAGTTCACGAACTAGAATGAGAGCAGCTGGTATGTAGAGTCCTACAGAGATCCCCTGGGCAACCGTCGTTGCGTAGACGATTGTACTGGAAGGCTCAAAATAATAAAACAACCATCTTAAGCAAGAGACAGATGCACTGAAGATGAGAATAAATAGGACACCAAAACGATTGATAACCATTTGAGCGAATTTCATGAATGGAGCTTCACTTCCAGCGGCAAGCAAAAAAGCAAGCCCCACACCTGAAAGTGTACCTCCTACAGCTAAAATAAACGTACCAAAATAATAATTATTCGCTAAGACCGGACCAAAGATGAGAAAGTTTGATACAAGAAAAAGCAGGAAGGGTTTTTCTTTGAGTAAGGTCGTTAATCCTTCTTTGAAGGAAACCGTCACCTCATCCGCTCGTTTTGGGAATTCGTATAACGTCAGTAAGGCGAAAAGTAATCCTAATGAAAAAGAATAAAAAATCCAATTCATCGAACCAGTTGCTTCTGTCAACCGTCCTAAAACAAATACAGCCACAGCGAAACCTACGGCTCCCCAAAGCCTGATATTGCCATATTCCTTTCCATTCCTTTGGACAAAATTCAAGGATAAGCTGTCAGACAAAGGAACGATCCCTGACTGAAACAACGCAATACAAATGATGCCTAGTAAGAGAATGGGGAACAACTGCAACCAAGGATAAAAGATTCCCAGCCCGGAAGCAAAAATGGAAGCGATCATCAATAACCGTTTTGGATTCCTTGTATAGTCACTCAGCATCCCCCAAACCGGTTGTATAAAAATGGTGACCAGGGGAAGGGCTGCGATAACGATTCCTATTTGTGTGTGACTAAGCCCTTTCTCCTCTTCTAAAAAGACAGATAACAGAGGAAAGATTGAACCGAAGGCAAAAAAAGTAAAAAAGTAAAACATCTGAATAAAGCGATATGTTTTCTCTACAGATTGTTCGGGCATCACGTGTCCCTCTCTTTATACTGTCAATTGATATAGACTTCGGGCGTAGATTTCAATGGCTTTGACCATATCGGAAATCCTTACATGTTCGTCCTTTTGGTGAGCTGTATCCGGACTATCATCGAACAAAGCCCCAAAAGCAACTCCCGCTTCAAGGGCTCGCGCATAGGTCGCCCCTCCCATCGTCTTGGCTTTTGCTTTTTCACCTGTGACCTCGTTATAAACAGAAAGCAATGTTGTTACAAACGGATGATCCTTCTCAAGATGGATCGATGCCAGATGGTCATAAACTTCATACGTGCCCTCATTTTTTGCAGCAAGATCTTTTAATTTCTGATCAATGGCACGATAATCTGCACTCACAGGATACCTAAGGTTGAAACCTAGCTTACACGTATGCTCATCCATAGCGATTGATCCAAGGTTTGAAGTGAGAGCACCTGAAACTTCATCCTTTTGCTTTACATTCAACCCTTCCCCATCGGTGGTTGCAAAAGCCTTATAGATCCTTTGTATAAACGTTTCATACTCACCATTCACCGGAAGGGATAGGAGGAATCGTAATAGGGCAGTGATGGCATTCAGACCTTCTTCTGGTTTGCTTGCATGCACGGCATTCCCATTCACTTTCACCTCATACTGTCCGCCTGTAGCCTTTATTGTTCCCTCAAGCTTGTGTTTGGCTAAATAATCGTTGAAAACCCTGTCTACATTCATGGGGGATTCAATCCGTGCCACTGCCTCATCAGGGACCATATTTAAACGGTCACCACCATGAACGGAGATCACCTTTGTTTCCCCCTCAGTTTCAGGTACCTGATAGGTAATGTAGCTGTCTAACAACCCTTTTTCGGCATGAATGACGGGAAAGGAGGCATCGGGGGTGAACCCTAGAGAAGGCATCGATTCCTTCTTAAAATAATGATCGATCCCCTTCCAATCTCGCTCTTCGTCAGTACCAAGAATCAATCGAATTCTCTTCTTCGGCTCGAACCCTTGATCTTTTAAAAGTTTCAAAGCGATGTAGGCAGCCATCACAGGCCCTTTATCATCTTGAGCACCTCGGGCGTATAACTTCCCATCCCTTATGGTCGGTTCAAAAGGGGATGTGGTCCAACCAGCTCCTGCTGGGACGACATCCAAATGCCCTAGAACACCAATGATTTCATCTCCTTCTCCGAATTCAATGTGGCCGCCATGTCCATCAACATTCTTGGTAATAAAACCGTCTTCTTTCCCGATACTCAACATTTTTTCCAACGCATCATGAATAGGTTTGCCATAGGGATACACGGGGTCTTCCTCGAATACACTCGGAATTTTAAGCAACTCCATCACGTTCTCTAAATATTCTTTTTCGTACTTCTCACTCAATGCATGAAAGTCCATACTCATTCTCCTTTACTAAGAATTTTCTCATATGTCGGTTTGTCACATACAGCATATAACTCTGCATCATCCGGTAGAGGTTCATCCAATTTGCGATTGATAGTTAGATCATTTCGATCTGCAATTAGTGTCGCACCATCATCAAGTAAAGATTGAAAAGCATCCCGATAGGTTCTCCAACTGCCTTTTTTGGGAATGTAATATAAGTCTTCGCCTACCGATCTCTTCAGCAACTGTCCATAAATGCCAGACACACCTTTTCTGAAAGCTGAACGTACGGCAAGGGAAGAAATCGTTTCATTGGAAACGATGAATTCATCAATTTGGGCATGCTTGAAGTTTTTCACGTGTTTTTCTTCCATGATTTCCGCAATGGTATGAACATTCGGAGCAACGGTTTCAATAGAAGAAGCAATTAATAGTGTTTTCCCATCTGTCATTTGTTCATTTCCCATTCGCTCATCTGCAAAGATAAGTACGGCTTTTGCTTGAGAAATATTTGCCTTTTCCAGCGTATCTTCATCTGAGGCATCGCCTTTTATGTAGTGGATGTTTTCCGTAAGAATGGGAGCTTCTTTTAATTGATCAATGATGACAATATTGCAATCCTTATTTGTTTCCATCATTTCCTTTACCGCGAAACGGGCTTTTTGAGACCATCCAATAATGACGAAATGACCGCTCTCTTTATACACAATATCACCTTCCAGTCGTTTTTTTCGAAAAATGGCTAAGCCATCAATAATTTTTCCTATCACAATACCAATAAGACCAATACCTATGACATATAATAGTATCGCAATGGAACGTCCTGCCACCGTCACCGGAAAATAGTCACCATATCCTACAGTCGTAACTGTCGTCATCACCCACCAGAAGCCATCAAAAAGAGTTGGGAATGTATCATTTTCTACAACCACAATTAAAATACTTGAGAAAAGGATAAGAAGAGCACTCGCAGTAAAAAGGACAGTATTGTTTACTTTTACCATTTTCAAAAAGATCTTCCGAAGTAAAATCATAGTTCGAGCCTCCTAACTTTTAATATTTTGTAAATTAGATGAATAATCTGTAAATTAAAACGATTATAGTAGCACGTTCCGTCTCATTATTGTAGAATGAAACCAACTTCAGAGATTCACATGCACCACAAGTTCCATACAATGACGATTAAGGAGTGGTTTTTTGAATCATCCATCATCCCGCATGCTCAATCGGATTAAAGCTGTTTATCTCTATATTAGAGACAGGGGAACAGTATCGACTAATGAGTTAGCTGACGAGTTCGGTATCACTGACCGAACGATGCAGAGGGACTTAAGCATTTTGGAATACAACGGGCTTGTATCAAGTCCGCACCGTGGAAAATGGACAATCACTGAAAAGAAAGTCAAAATATCATAAAAGATGAGGATATAGATGACACCCGGAAAAAATTCCGGGTGTTTTTTTGGTTCATCATTCAAAGCTGTCTACTGTTCCAAGTTTGTGATTCCCATCAAATAGTCAATTTCTTCATCTGTCAATTCTCTGTACTCTCCAAGGTCAAGATTCTCATCCAGCCCAAGTTCACCGATCATCACCCTTTTAAGATACGTCACCTTCTTATCAACGGCTTCAAACATGCGTTTCACCTGGTGGAATTTACCTTCGGTGATGGTCAACTCTATTTCGGAAACATCACCGGATTCGATAATGACTAACTTGCCTGGTTTGGTATGGTATCCATCATCCAGGGTGACCCCTTCAGAGAATTTCCTTATATCCTCTTCTGTTACCTTTCCATCAATGACAGCGAAGTAAGTTTTCCCGACATCTTTTTTAGGAGAAGTTAGTCGATGATTAAGCTGCCCATCATTCGTAATCAACAACAAACCCTCTGTATCTTTATCCAGTCGGCCGACAGGAAAAGGGTCAAACACCTGGTCCTCTGGCTGCAAAATATCAATGACTGTTGGATCATGCGCATCTTCCGTCGCAGATATTAAATCACCTGGTTTGTTCATCATTAAATAAATGTATTCTCTATACTCCACTTCCTCTCCCATTACCGTAACCAGATCTTCACTAGGATTCACATGGGTTTTCGGGCTTTTTTCGGGGTTTCCATTAATTCGCACGTTTCCACCCTTCAGAAGAGCTTTCACTTCTTTTCTCGTGCCATATCCCATATTGGCTAAAAGCTTATCAATTCTCATTTTCGGCAAACCTCCTTTTATCCTCTTTTTAAAAATCGATCCAATACACGTACACGATTGCCTAAGATACGCTCAAGCAGTGTTGTTTGATAGGTCAACCACAGGTAAACAAGACCTCCAGCACCTATACTCAAGAACAGAACAATCAGTGCATCCAGTCTACTTTCCATAGGATCTAAAATAAAACCAAGCACCCATTTGATAAAGAGCACTACAAGGGCCATGATTGTTGTTAAAATCAGAACGAGTAACGTCCTCTTAAACAACTGTTGGTAGGAAAATTCAATGGAAGTGAAAATACGTCCAAAGTTAAGGATAACCGCTGCAGACACACCGATGCCTGTTGCAATGATTGCTCCTTTTGCTCCAAATAGTTGAATGAGCCACCAGTTCAGTCCAAGTTTTAAGAGAATACCTGTCCCAAGACTTATGACAGCAAAGTTCTGTTTATTGATCCCTTGTAGGATCGATGAAGTTACTGTATATAAGGCCAAGAACAATCCGACAGGTGCATACCAACGTAATAGATCCCCCCGATACTCCAGATCCTCAACTCCATAGAATGTACCATAGGCCTCGAACGCAACGACTGAAAGTCCGACGACAGCTGGAATGATTAATAAGGCAACAATTTGTAATGCCTGGTTAATCTGATGATTTAAACGGTTCATCTCATTTTTAGTAAAAGCCTGAGTGATGGCCGGTAAAAGAGCTAATGATAAGCCAAGGCCCAGCGTAACCGGAATCATGATCAATTTATGACTCAGAAAATTGATAATCGAAAAAGCATTGTTATATTCCAAACCAGAAGCTTTGATCGCTTTTTCTAATGTGAACTGATCGACAAGCTGATATAGTGGTGTAGCAATACCCACTAAGATGAATGGGCCTGCATAGGCGAATAACTCTTGGAACATCTCCTTGTTGGATAAACCGTACGTATACTCTTGAGCCTCTAACTGACGATCCAAGAATGGTTTTCGCTTTCTCCAATACCAATAGAGGACGACACAAGAAGCAACTCCACCAATGAATGCAGCGAACGTTGCAAAACCGACGGCTTGAGGAATCGGCCCTTGTAGAACTTGAACAATAATAAAGACAGACGCCAGTAAGAACACAATTCTTACAATTTGTTCGATCACTTGTGAAACAGCTGTAGGCGCCATGGATTCATGTCCTTGAAAGAATCCTCTGGTAATACTCATTGGTGGAATGACAAGCAGTGCAAAACTGACCATTTGTATGACCATCGTGGCATGTCCAAGTCGATCAGAGTTTTCACCAATCGTCCATGCAGCCACCTGTTCTGCAGAAAAGAATAAAATTAAGAATGCCAATACACCAGTAATGGACATAAGAGTCAAACCAGCTTTTAACATCTTTCGACCTGTTTCATAGTCCCCTAAGGAGTTATACTTTGACACAAACTTGGAGACAGCTACAGGTACCCCCAGACTGGAAAGACTGAGTAATATGCTGTAAGGGACGTAAGCAATGGAAAATAAATCTGTGCCTTCCGTACCTACCATATTTTCAAACGGAACGGTATAAATCATTCCTAGAAACTTTGACAAAAATGTTCCGGCCGTTAATAACATCGTACCTTTAAGTATCTTTGACATAATTCGCTTTTCACCTTCAATTTTATTGTAGAATCGACCTCATCTATTTTATCATAGATAAAGGAAGAACAAGGAACGAATGACCTAAGAAAGGAAGACATCCATGACTTACCAAGTAACTGTCATTGGTGGAGGACCATCAGGACTCATGGCTGCGATTGCGGCTGCCGAGCAAGGTGTCGATACTCTACTGATTGATAAAGGAAGAAAACTAGGAACAAAGCTTGCTATATCGGGCGGAGGAAGGTGTAATGTCACCAACCGCCTTCCAGAAGATGAAGTGATCAAACACATACCGGGGAATGGAAAATTTTTGTACAGCCCTTTTTCTGTATTCAATAATTATGACATTATCGATTTTTTCGAAGGTCTGGGCGTCGCATTGAAAGAAGAAGATCACGGGCGAATGTTCCCTGTCAGTAACAAGGCCAAAGATGTAGTCCAAGCCCTTTTGAATCGTATGGAAGAGTTGAATATTGAAGTGCGTACAGAAACTCCTGTGGACGCCATTCATTACGGAGAAAACGAACACCAAGTTATTTTAAAATCAAAGGAAAAGATTGTGACCCGATCCCTGATCCTCGCAGTAGGTGGTAAAGCTGTACCCCATACGGGCTCGACTGGGGATGGATACGCATGGGCGAAAAAAGCGGGACACACCATCACGGAACTTTTCCCTACAGAGGTGCCCCTTCTTTCCAAAGATCCATTTATTAAAAACAAAACATTACAAGGTCTCTCACTCAGGGACGTGGATGTTTCTGTTTTAAATGAAAAAGGAAGAAAGATCGTTACACACCGGATGGACATGCTGTTTACTCATTTTGGGTTATCAGGTCCGGCGATTTTAAGGTGCTCTCAATATGTGATGAAAGAATTCATGAAAGGACACCGACCTGTAACCATTGAAATTGATGCGCTCCCTGATGAAAAAGAAAATGTTCTATTAGGCAAGCTTCAAAAAATGATGGAAGAACATTCAAAGAAAACATTCAGAAATGTAATCAAAGGCATGGTGCCGGAACGACTGCTTGATTTCGTTCTTGAAAAATCTGAAATATCTCCGGATGAAAAATCAGCGAACATCTCAAATGAAAAATTACGGAATTTCACACATATGTTGAAGAATTTCCATGTGCATGTTCATGACTCTCAGCCGATTGAAAAAGCCTTCGTCACAGGAGGTGGTGTGTCCATAAAAGAAATCATCCCGAACACGATGCAATCCAAGCTCATGGAACGCCTCTATTTCTGTGGAGAAATCCTTGATATCCACGGGTACACAGGTGGATACAATATCACCTCTGCCATGGTCACCGGCAGGGTCGCAGGGATGCACGCCGCCTGGGAAGCGATGGCATAACTTTAAAAGAGCAGTAGCTTCAATACCTTGTTTAATGTCATGGCAAGAATGAGGAAAAATCAATTGGGAGATATTTGTGTGAGTGGATTTGGCTGCGGGTTATGGAATAGAAGTAGCGATCCTGCAGGATGAAGTACGAGGAGGCTTGCCAATCCAACGGAAAGTGAGTCGCTTCCCTCACCTCCATATCCTCATGCAATAGTCTCAAAACGGAGGCTGCAAGAATAGGGAGCTACCAGCTGAATAATGGTTGAATAAAAAGAAGAAGTCGAGAG
Organism: Halobacillus litoralis; assembly: GCF_009856415.1. GTDB lineage: Bacteria > Bacillota > Bacilli > Bacillales > Halobacillaceae > Halobacillus > Halobacillus litoralis_C. The sequence goes on from NZ_WMEZ01000004.1 coordinate 255,139, forward strand.
AGGGTTAGCCCTTTCTCGACTTTCTTTGTTCATATTCTCTCAATCTACCTAATTCTGCATTGATTAAATGTTGCATTTCTTCACGATCCTGCTGAGAAACAAAAGGATCAGCTTCATCCCAATCCACCATATACACAATATAGAACCTTCGTATTCGTCTAAAATATACTGTAGAATGCGGAAACTTATCAAAATACCCTCGGACCATTTTTCTTCTCGAGTAGCTCCAGCGCACTAGTTGCATAGGGGTCCCTCCGAACATACATTCTCTTACTCAGTATAACGAGGAATACTAAGAAACTCAACAATTTTTACCAAATAAATACAAGACCTAAATAGGCAAAAAGAAGACTGCTAGATAAATATAAGAATCCATACGTTTTTAGCCTCTCATAGCGGTTGGTAATGCCGAATACTCCGACGAATGCCAGCCAAACAATAATCCCTACAAAGAAGATATGTTGAAGAAAACCGATTTCCTCTTTTAACGATACGAAATAAAATCCAATTGGGATCAATAAAAACATGACGGCATACTTCCAATTCCAAAAAGTATTCCTCTTCCTCACCAATTCGGCCATTCTCTACACCCTTCCCCTCATAAATAAATCCTTTTTCATCATTTCAGTTTTGCTTACATGTAATCAACTGTTGGCTTAGCTTAATAAAACTTACAAATGTTATGTATATTATTATCTTATCAAATATCTCAATGATATCCATAAAAAAACAACCTTTCAGAAATGTTCCTGAAAGGTTGTCGTATATGATATGGCGGCGTCCTACTCTCACGGGGGTAAACCCGACTACCATCGGCGCTGAAGAGCTTAACTGCTGTGTTCGGCATGGGAACAGGTGTGACCTCTTCGCCTTCACCACCACATCAATATAAAGTTTGAGGTGAACCCTCAAAACTGAATAAGGAAACATCTTTTATGAAAAGGTAATGTCATTCACGAATGATTCAATCAGATAGATAAGTCATCGATCCATTAGTATCCGTCAGCTCCACGTGTCACCACGCTTCCACCTCGGACCTATCAACCTCATCGTCTCTGAGGGATCTTATTTGCTTAAAGCAAAGGGAAATCTCA
>NZ_WMEZ01000005.1 GCF_009856415.1 Halobacillus litoralis
AACAACTTTCTTCTTAACTTCTTCAGGATAATGAACTTTTTTACCCATAAGAAAAACACCTCCAAGTGTAAGTAGTATTACAACTTTGAAGGTGTTTTATTAAGTCTCATTTTATTAGGTCACTCTAGATTACGTGTGGCTTTTTTTATGTATAAGAGAGGACGAATGATGATGTTTAAAACAAAACGCAATATCTATATGCTTTATTTCTATATCTTTTTTGCTCAGTTGTTTTTTGACCGGGCCTTGTGGGTCATCTACCTCGGAGACAGAGGGATGACGTTCGGTCAGATTGGTTTGCTGGAAGCTTTTCTTCACTTAGCGATTGTCCTGTTTGAGGTACCGACAGGAATGATTGCTGATTTGTACGGGAGGAAAGTGAGCTTAGTCATCGGGAATGTGTTCAGTCTTTTTTATGGCCTGTTCATGTTGATCAGCGGTACTTTTTCGATGTTCACACTCGCCTTTTTATCGATGGGAATCATGGTTACTTTCCATTCCGGTGCTGAGCAGGCCTTTGCTTATGATACGTTGAAAAATGAAAACAGGGAGAAAGATTATACGAAGGTGATCGGAAGCATGACGGCTCTTGCTCTATTATCCTTGAGCCTTGCTAAGTTCCTCGGAGGATTCATGGCAGAGATCAGCTGGGAGTTGGTCTATGGCTCAACCATCTTCACCCATATCCTTGCCTTGATTCCCCTGTTTTTATTGAAAGAACCGGAACGAGAAAAGACAGAGGACATCGGCGGACGATGGTATAACCAGTGGGTCCATCAATTTAAATCAGGTATCGATGTATGGAAGCGGAATTCGGTCCTCCACCAGCCTGTGGTGTTATTTATTCTGGCGAGTGCGGTTATGGTGATACTCGTTTTTTATGGCCAGGAATACTTTATCCAGTTAGGTTACTCTTCTGTAGTTGTAGGTGCTGTATTTACAATTGAGGGACTATTGGGTGTCGTCATGGCGAAAATCGCCTACAAGGTCGAAAAACGATTTGAGTTCTTCAATATCTTATATTATGGTTTAGGACTTTTCCTTTTGTTTTTCATCCTGTTTATCTTTGCCATGGACTGGGCCATTCTCCTATCCTTCCTATTCCTGGCGCAGCTGTTGAGTCTTTTCGAACCCATCTTCAGCTCGTTTGTGCAAAACTTATTAAATAGTAATGTCAGGTCTACCTTCTTTTCATTAATTGGTTTAATGGAAAGCTTCATCATTATGATCAGCTTTCCGTTATTCGGATTTGCCATTGAGCGTACCGGTTTTACCAACGGTTTTGCGGGTCTGCTGCTTATCTTTTTCACTGTGGCGGCGGGATTCCTTATCGCTCAAAAATTTAGAAAGAGTTGATGCAAGGAGCTTCCCAATCAAAGGGGAGGCTCTTTTTTCTTCCCTCTGTTTTACCGCCGGCTTCCGGTAGTTTATAATGAGGGGCAAATAAGCAAAGACAGGAAGTGCCTATGAGTAAACGAAAGAGTCAAGGAAATAAAAAGGTGAATAAGAAAACGAACAAGTCTGGGAAACCATTTGGGAAACAGAACTTTTCACAGAATAGACCTTCTAAGGGTAAACCTCCACGTGGGCAGAAACCCATAACCGCAGAGGTCACGTGCTCAGGACTGACGGATGAAGGAAAGGGGATTGCCGAATGGAAGGGCAAGCGTTTGGAAGTTCCTCTTCTGTTACCTGGAGAAAAGGCGGAGGTAAACATCGTTCAAAAGGGAAAGTTTTTGGACGCAGAGGTGAAGAATGTGATAACTTCAGCTGAAGAAAGAGTCGATCCGCCTTGCCCGTATTATTACGAGTGCGGTGGATGTCAGCTTCAGCATATGAGCAACGATGCGCAAGCGCGTTTCAAACAGGATACAATCAATCAATTGATGAAACCGTTCGGAAAGCCGGATCCTATTTTCACGATGGACCATCCGTATGATTACCGGAATAAGAACCATAATACATTCGGTCTGAATCACAAGCGTCAGGTCATTGGCGGGTTGTACGCCCAGCATACACACGAAATCATCCCGATGGATCGTTGTCTTATTCATGACCCTAAGGCGGATGAAATCATCGATACCATCAAGGACTATCTCAAGAACTCAAAAATGCAGCCGTATGACGAAGATACGGGACGCGGCTTTTTGCGGCATGTGTTAATCAAAGTCGGCAAAGTCAGTGGAGAGATCATGGTCGTGCTCGTCGCAGCCTCCTCTGAGTTCAAGGGGAAAAACAATTTTGTGAAAGCCCTGAGGAAAGCTCACCCAGATATTACGACCATGCTATTGAATGTGAATAAACGGGATACGAGTGTTGTTCTCGGCGAACAGGAAAAAGTACTGTTCGGCAAGGGCACAATCACAGACACGTTGTGCGGGCTTGAATTCGAGATTTCGGCGAAGTCCTTTTATCAAATAAATCCAGTCCAGACAGAAAAGTTGTACGGAAAAGCGATTGAAATGGCCGAGCTCAGTGGAAACGAGACTGTGATTGATGCGTACTGCGGGATTGGTACGATCGGGCTCGTAGCCAGCCGCAAAGCTGGGAAAGTCATCGGTGTAGAAGTGAATAAGGACGCCGTACGGGATGCCATCCGTAATTCCAAGCGCAACGGCGTGACCAACGCACGGTTCTATCAAGGCGACGCTGGCGAATTCATGGTCGATATGGCTGCACGCGGGGAGAAGGCGGATGTCGTCATTATGGATCCACCGAGAAGCGGAAGTGATGAAGCATTCTTATCAAGTGTTGTGAAACTTAAGCCGAAGCGTGTCGTGTATGTGTCCTGTAACCCGGAAACGCAGGCGCGGGACATGAAGTACTTGGTCAAGAACGGTTACGAGGTTGAAGGGATTCAGCCGGTGGATATGTTTCCACAGACGTATCATGTGGAATCCGTGGCGAAGTTAGTGCTGAAAAGGTAGTCACTACTTAAACACCTTAACTAGAAAAAAGGTTCATCCAGACCAGTGGATGAACCTTTTTCTAATTCTCCGTGACTTGGGCAGGTGACCCATATCTACCGGTAATCCTTTGGGCTACCCCAGTACTCATATCGATTGTAACGAGGATCTGTGGAATCAAAACGGATGAAGATGGGCGCATGATCCAATTCAGGATAGGATTCAAAAAAATGTCGGTCTCCATACCTGATGGCTTCAAGGGCTAAGGGTAGTTCCCGCCTGAAAATAGTATTGCGAAGAGCTGATTGGTTCGATCCAAATTGTCCATCCACATAAACATAGACAAAGAGGTAGGGGCAACCGTTTTCTATCCTCCATTCAGCAAGCACTTCATCTCTCATTGGGGTAATCTTGTCATAGGCATACGACAATCCGAGCGTAAGAAAAAGCTCTGCTGTCATGTCTGAGTGGGTCAATGTGTACCTGCGACCTAACAAGGGAGCGGTTTTTGTAACACCATGCCTGAACTCAACGAAAAGTTTATCAGGATTAAGTCTTTTCAAAGGGAACCTCCTTATAAAAGACATTCATAGTCCTTCAAACGGGTGCAACCTTTTGTGATCCATTCACAGTCGTAAGACCGTTACGGATGACCTCTCAAAAAATCCGCAACTATCTCATTAAATTTCTCACTATGCTCCCAAAACATGAGATGGCCCCCAAGAGTCTCGACTGTAGCGGCTGGCGTCAGCTTGTTTAGGTAAGTGGTTGCTGTCTCTGCCCAATGTTCGGCGACAACGAAGAGTGTTGGAACGGACTCACTGCTTAGGGATGCCTCTTTTCGATAATCGGAAAACAGACCGGAAGAGAACAAATTGGCGGCGATATAATACGGGGTTTTCAAGGATTGCTCTACGATCCAAGTCAATTCTTCTTTTTTTAAATTCCGTTGAACCATGACACCGGTGGCATAGGCCGAAATGAACTCTCGTTGACCTTTAGGATGACGAAGGTAGTTCGTATAGGCGGCAGCCAGGTCATCGAGTGGTCCTTCCACCCAATCCTCAACTTCCTTCAAGGATAAAGACTTTGGTGGCATATCAATCAAAATGAGGGACTTGATCTTGTCGGTACCGAACTGACGGATGTATTCCCATACGGTCAAGCAACCGAAAGACCAGCCAAGAAGCGTGGGATTCTCCACGTTCAATTCCTTCAACACTTTTTGTAAATCCGTGCCATGTGTGATGTAATCATTTCCGTGTACGGTCATTGTCGATCGGCCGTGACTTCTGGGATCAATGACAATTGTACGGTGCGTTTTTGAGAAATGTCGGACCTGTGCAGAAAAGACTTCTGTCGTGAAAGTAAAACCAGGGATCAATACAAGGGGGTTTCCTACTCCGGTTTCTTGGACGAATAATTCGATGCCTGGTTCGACTTCAATGTATGCTTCCTTCGTTTTCATGCTTTCCCTCCTTATTTTTTTATGATTTAAAAGCATATCAACCCTTTTAAATCATATTCAAAAGGTCTTCGTGCCATTTCTTTTTCTTGGGAAAGGTTGATTCATTCTATTTATAAGGGAAGGTAACGGAAGAGGATGTTTATTACAGGCTCCAATCAGGTAGCTTAAAATAGGAAAGGTGAGCCTTGAAAACAAGCTCACCTTTTTGTGGGTTTCCATTTATTTTCCTATAAGAAAAACAGCACAAACAGTTGAAGGTAGATTTGCACCATGACATAAAAGGTAATGGCGTATTTATAGTTGAACATCAGTCCGTTCTTAATGATGCTCAACTTGTTCACCGAACTCAAGATAATAGATGGTAAAATCAGTGGAGATAACATGATCGAAATGACGCTCCCTGATGTAATCCCAAGCACAACAATTTCTGGCGGGTAGGGAAGGTCCACGCCTTGCAAAATTCCTGAGACGAGGACGATGACCGTCAATGGACCGAGCCCGATAAACCCAAGGATGATCACGACAAATGGAAGGACCCATAAGAAGTTCAGGAACGGGACGGCATCCGTCACATAAAAGAGACCATCGATAATGTACTCGCCATATCCTGACTGATTCACAGCGTTAATTAAAAATCCAGCGGCCAGCAGGATGGAGAACTGCTGGGCTTTGTTCGGGATGCTTTTGGCGACATAGATTTTTCCATTCTCCGTAATCGCGCTGCTTCTTTTACGAATGATGAAGTAGAGAATGACCCAGGCCACGATTACGATTGGGATAATAAGCAGGAGTTGAACATCCCAAAGGGCATTCAGAAGAAATATGGAACCGAATAATGTCACAAAAAGAAAGGCGAATTCCAGGGCATCACCGTTCCCTTCCGTATCCTGTTTCTTTTGTTCAGCAATTTTCTTAAGTTGTTCCTGGATGCCTGCCGTGAGATCCACGCCGTAATGACGCTCTTGGTAATAGGAAAACAACACAGATAACAAGATCCCTGCGAATGAGATAAAGAATCCTTGCAGAATCGATAACCCTAACGAAGCCCCCAGTGCATCGACGGCAAAAATAAAGCTGGGGATGCTGACGACCCACATCGTTGTTAAGGAGAACGCACGTAAGAGGGCCGTTCCTTTATAATTCTCCCATGCCTCTCCTTTTTGATTGTTTAAAAAGTCGTTGATCATGCTATAGACCATCGGAATCGATCCAAATAATAAGAAATAGGAAATGATTTGGGTGATCACCATCATCCCGAAATAAAACTTCCGGCTAGTGTTAAGTAAGTTTTGAGCGAAGTTAATGACAGATTCGATGTATGGCTTTTCTTCCAGTACCCAGCTGATTGTAGGAACGATAAGTAAAAGCGCGATCAAACCGCTCATCACTGTAAATCCAGATACCGTTCCTTCTATGAGCGACGTTCCTGCGGATATGTGAACAATCAATGCAATGATGAGCAGGAGAAGGGAAATCGCTGCCTGTTTCATTGGCAAGAAAAAGTACCCGAGTACAAAGGCCGCTAAACCGAATAAGGAAAGGGTGGTGGAAAGCATTTCTCCACCTATAAAATAAACGACAAAATGCATGAGGACATATAAGCTGATAAATAAGGTGTACCCTCGTTTTGCGATTTGTACCATGATGGATGCTCCATTCTTAATTCAAAGTGTTAACCTTACATATCTTATCATAAGCCATATCCATTAGCTTAAATCGTGCACGGGGTGATTCCCTGAATCTTTAACTCCAGGGTTATAGAATGAGAAGGAACCTCGGGGTGTGAAATCGCTCATGAAAATTTAGTGCTTTCTCACTAAGTGAGGGGTTACAAATGAACTGAATTCATAGATTCAGCCTACTGGATGGTTTGGTGAATAAGGAAAGCGGCAATATTCCCGACTGTAACCAAAAAGTGGGAGGAGATTACATGAACCGTTTTACAATTCCGCGCGATATTTATTTTAGTGAAAATGCCCTTGATATATTGAAATCTTTAGAAGGTAAAAAAGCCTTGCTAGTGATTGGTGGAGGATCTGTCAAAGAAAATGGCAACCTTGAAACGATTGAAAATAATCTATCAGAAGCGAATATAGAGACAAAGCTTATTGAAGGAATCAAAGAGGAACCTTCAACAAATCTTGTGCAGGAACACCTGGAGACGGTCAAAAATTTTGAACCGGACTGGATCATAGGAATTGGCGGCGGTTCACCGATGGATGCTGCCAAGGCTTTCTGGTTGTTCTATGAACATCCTGATCTTAGTTTCGAAGACGCGACCAAACCTTTTGAGCTGCCTGAACTTCGTTCTAAAGCGAAATTTATCGGTATTCCAACAACAAGTGGAACAGCGTCGGAGATCTCCAATCTATCTGTCATTACAGATTCAGAGACAGGGGTGAAATATCCACTGGCAAGCTTTGAACTAACTCCTGATTTAGCCATCATCGATCCCGTCATGGTCGAATCCATGCCGAAACAAGTGACAGCTTACAGCGGTATGGATGCTGTAACCCACAGCATTGAAGCCTATGTAGCGAAACCACGCACGACATTTACAGATGCCCTTGCAAAAGAAGCGGCTGAGATTTTGAAGGAACATCTTCTCTCTTCTTATAAAGGAGATAAAGAGAGCCGTGAAAAAGTCCACTATGCCCAGGCGATGGCTGGGATGGCCTTCTCCAACGCTGTATTAGGGAACGTACACAGCTTAGCCCATAAGAGTGGACCGACCTTCGGAGTACCGCACGGTTGTGCCAATGCGATTTATCTTCCTTACGTCATCCAATTCAACAGAAGTGTTGTAGAAGATCGTTTCGCTGTATTGGCGAAAAGAATTGGGTTAGAGGGACAGAATGATCAAGAGCTAGTGGACGCTCTCATCGAGTGGGTTCGTGATTTGAATCGTGAAATGGACGTACCGAATACACTCCAAGAATTCGGGGTCTCCGAAGAGTTGTTTAACGAGCACGTGAACCAGATGGCAGAAAATGCGGTAGAAGATCCATGTACAGGAACGAATCCGCGTGAGACATCCGTGGAAGAAATGAAAAAACTCTTTGTCGCTGCATATTATGGAGAAAAAGTAGATTTTTAAGATAGAAGAAATATAAAGAGGTCCATCCGCTCTGGGTGGATCTCTTTTTTCTGGACAAGAAAGTGACCATCAACTTTAATAGAGGGGAAAGGAGCAAATGTTATGATTATAAAACCTCGCACCATCCTCTCTGATATTGTCCACCTGCAAGTACGCACCACGTCCAAGCACAAAAGAACGGCTGCAATCCCTTGCTTTACACTTCATCACATAGTACTCTTGGGGTTCAATGAAGGGAGTGGGAGACCATGACACGAGTGGTCATCTTAGCCGAAAAACCCTCTCAGGCAAAAGCATATGCAGAGGCTTTTACAATACAGGAAAAAACGAAAACGTATATTGTTTTAAAACCGGATGATACTTTTCCGAATGGGGCGACGATCACGTGGGGCGTCGGTCACCTGGTGGAATTGAAAGAACCGCATGACTATAAGCCGGAGTGGAAACGATGGAAGCTTGATCAGCTGCCGATTGTTCCGGATCGATTTCTTGAAAAAGTTTCGAAAGGAAAGTGGGAGCAGTTTAAAGAGGTCAAGCGGTTGTTCCAACAAGCAGACGTACTTGTGAATGCGGCTGATGTCGATCGGGAAGGTTCGAATATCTTTTACAGCATTCTCCGTTTAACAGGTGTGAAGGGGAAACCGGTTCGCCGTTTGTGGATCAATTCTCTTGAGAAGGACGAAGTGCGTAAAGGATTTAACAATCTACGAAACAATGAAAAAGATTTACGTATGTTTGATGAAGCGAAAGCCCGTCAGATCAGTGATTGGATGGTAGGGATCAACGCGAGTCGTCTGTTCACGCTGCATTTGCAGAAGAAAGGCTTCGGAAGCTACTTAACGATCGGTCGTGTGCAATCGCCAACCGTCTACTTGATTTACCAGAGGCATAAGGAGATTGAGAACTTTGTATCCGAGCCTTTTTACCAAATCGAGGGTCTTTTTCAATCAGAGACTGGTTCCTATAAGGGTTTAGCTGAAATTAAGGAAAAGGATAAAGCCAAGGTGCAGGCGCTGATGGACAAGCACGGGCTGAAAGAAAAGGTAGACCACGACGGAACGGTCGAGCGTGTAGACAAGAAGACGAAACACCAAAAATCACCGAAGCTGCATTCATTGTCCACCTTGCAAAGTGTTGCGAACAGACGCTGGAAGTACACACCGTCGCGGGTACTGAAGACAATGCAGAAACTCTATGAGAAAAAACTGGTCTCCTATCCTAGGACCGACTGTAATTACATCACGGAAAGCGAGTTCTCCTACCTAGTGAACAACTTGAAGGCCTACCAGGATACCTTGAACGTTTCTTTCAAGCCACTGTCTTTAAAACCGAGAAAGCGGTATGTCGATAGCAAGAAAGTTCAGGAGCACTATGCCATTATCCCGACAAAGACGGTACCGACCGAGAAAAAGCTGAATGGGCTGAGTCATGAGGAACGCAACATCTATACCGAGGTCATGGCAACAACGCTTGCGATGTTCCATAGTGATTACGTCTATGAAGAGACGGCGATTTTCACACATGTTCATGACCTGCCTTTCAAATCGACAGGACGGCGTGATGTGCATCAAGGATGGAAAGAACTTTTTCCTAAGCCATCGAAAGCGAAACAGGAAAAAGACGCGCTTCTTCCGAATGTCCAAAAAGGGGAAGAGGTGGGCGCACGTCTTCACATAAAGGAAAGCATGACACAGCCGCCAAAACCCTACACCGAAGGCCAGCTCATTAACATGATGAAAACATGTGGAAAGCTCATGGATGATGAGGAAGACGTGGAAATTTTGAAAGAAGTCGAAGGCCTCGGGACGGAAGCGACCCGCTCAAGCATCATTGAAACGATCAAGGCGCAAAAATACATTGAAGTGAAAAAGAACAATGTCTACGTCACAGCTAAGGGCATCACGCTTTGTGAAGCCATTGAAGGAACGCTGTTATCGAGCCCTTCCATGACGGCCAAGTGGGAATCGTATTTGAAGAAGATCGGAAGTGGCGAAGGATCGAAACAGATGTTCATCAAGCAGACGAGCCAGTTTATTGAAAAGCTGATCCAGGAGACTCCTAATTCGATTCAACAGGTTCAAATCCGAAATACTGGTGAAAAGAAAAAGTGGAATCAACCGATTGCCAAATGCCCGGCATGTCAGACGGGGTCCATTATGGACCGTTACAAGTTTTACGCGTGTTCTGAGTACAAAAAAGGGTGCAAGGTAAGTTTTCCGAAAAGGTTGGCAGGGAAGTCGCTGAGTGCAAATATGATTAAAACGCTTTGCGAGAAGAAGCGGACGAAGGTTTTGAAAGGATTTAAGGGAAAGAAAACGTTTAGTACGGCTTTAACTTTGGATGAAGATTTCAAAATCAAATTCGATTTTAAAAAGAAAGCGGAAGAAAAAAAGTAGATATATGATTCCTGCTTGCCTCTCTTGGTGTGAACCCATTATCAGCACAAGGAGGCAGGCTTTTTTTGTGGAGTGATGTAGGATATCCATTTAATTTTACCTTCATCTCAAAGGGAAAGGCAGGGAGTGCAAGAGTTTACCAAAAGAAATGATGTCATTCAGCACAAAAGAATACATTAAGGACACTCTTTTCCTTCCATACATAGGATAAATCAACAAATGGGAAAGGATTTGAGAAAATGTATGTTGGACCCTATACCTATCCATATTATGTGAACCATCCGGTGTATGGCTATAGAAATCCTACAGGATATTGGTCTGTTCCTAACCAAACCTATGGATTTTATAATGATCACAGGGTGACGGTAAAAGATTACGGATCCAATCCATTCGTCATAAATATCAATAAAGCGACAAAGCAGAATCAAAACTATCGCACTGCACTGTGGACGGGATCAAACTTACAAGTAACCTTAATGAGTATTCCTCCCGGGGGAGATATTGGGTTAGAAGTGCATCCAAATGTCGATCAGTTCCTCCGTATTGAACAGGGGCAGGGGGTTGTTCAAATGGGCAAGAGTCAAAACAATTTAAGTTTCCAAAGAAACGTCTATGACGATGACGCCATCATGATCCCTGCTGGAACATGGCACAATGTAACCAATACTGGGAATATGCCACTAAAACTTTACTCGATCTACGCCCCACCTAATCATCCATTTGGGACGGTTCACGCGACCAAAGCAGATGCCATGGCGGCGGAAGAAGGCAACGGTCAAGGGGATGGAGATACCCTTGTTTATGGTAAGACTCCAGATGAATGGGTGAAGTACACAGAATACCTAGTGAATGAAGGATTGGAAGATGTGAAGAGAGGAATCAATGCAACACACATCCTTCAAGAATTCATCTTAATGGGATTGCTGGTCGGGAAGGGATATACTCCTGAAAAAGCCTATGAAACAGTAGAGGAATGGGAAAGGACAGGAAAATCCAAACTTCTTCAACAAAGTAAAAACATGCAGTAGACGAAAGGATGCCTTTCGTGGTTGCAAAAAGCAGCTTTCCCTAGTAACAAAAGGAACTCCTTTCTTCCGGTTAATCTCGGATAGGTGAAAACCCTAGATCCTTACGATTTGAAAACGTGAGGATCTAGGGTTTTTTATAGAATCAAAAATATTAGGGGGTTGGACCAACAAAAATAGTAAACTTTTTATCATTTGTGAACAATTTTGTAATTTTTATAAAAACTCAGGAATAAATCATAAAAAGGTGGTAAGATATTTTTCATATCCTATTCCTTCTAGGATACACGTTTATTTGAAAGCGTTTTATCAAATTATGAAGAGGTTGATGAAAAGTTGACATTAACAGTGAAAGAAGCTTCCATTTTTGACCACAAGGGCAACAGGATTATGACCGAAGACCGTGAAATTTCGATCATTGCCAAAACGGAAGACCCTAAGATTGCTATAGTGGGAAATGTCGTCAGTGATGCTGAATGTGATGAGTTGATCCGTCTTTCTCAAGATCGGATGAACCGGTCGAAGATTGGTTCGCGACATGAAGTGAGTGACATCCGGACAAGCAGCAGTACATTCTTGCCTGAGGATGATATCACTACCCGGATTGAAAGGCGATTGGCGCAAATCATGAATGTACCTGTTGAACATGGAGAAGGACTTCACATTTTGAATTATAAACAAGGCCAAGAATATAAAGCGCATTATGACTACTTCAAATCAAAGGTCCAGGCAAAGAACAATCCGAGAATCAGTACGCTTGTTCTTTATTTGAATGATGTTGAAGAGGGTGGGGAAACGTACTTTCCACACATGAACTTATCCGTGTCTCCTCAAAAAGGCATGGGCGTCTATTTCGAATATTTTTATTCCGACCCTGTGATCAATGAACGGACTTTGCATGGCGGATCTCCAGTTACCATCGGAGAAAAGTGGGCAGCGACGATGTGGGTGCGGAGAAAACAATATAGATAAAAAGATAGCAACGTAGAGGAATGACAATCATTAACATAATGAAACACCCAGTAGTGCCTTAAGTGTGGCACTACTGGGTGTTTTTCTTATGACAGAAAGGAGAAGCCGTTTGAAACACGATTACTTCATTCTTGTGTTTTCTACTATCTTATTTGCGCGTTTAAATTCTTTCTGGAATCTTACTTCTTGTGTTTTCGTTAATGTACTTCTTTTTTCTTTGGAAACTTGGGCCTTCGATTTCATTCCTGATCCCTCCTTTGCCTGTCATTAGTTTCATTATGAACGGTTTAGGATAAGGTTATTCTATAGCTGCATGGGTAGAAATTCTCTAAGTTCAGTACATTATTGCTTCCCTGTTCAAGGAGGTACACTTGTGGCAGTCATTGGAAGGGTATAGAATATACAGTGTTGATTCGTAGGAAAGTGAGTGATGACGATGGATAGAATTGGTGTGTTAACGAGTGGAGCGGATGCTCCCGGAATGAACGCAGCCATACGGTCAGTCGTAAGGTCTGGAATCTATTACGGCGTTGAAATGGTTGGAATTAAGTATGGTTTTCAAGGCCTGTTGAATGAAACGGTGGAGAAAATGGATGCATCATCCGTAGGCTCGATTATTCAACGCGGAGGGACGGTCCTGCAATCCTACACATGTGATGAAATTCACACGGATGATGGTCAGAAGAAAGCCATTGAAAACCTACATAAACAAGGAATCGATTCCTTAGTTGTGATTGGTGGAAAAGAAGACTTAGCAATCGCTGCTTCGTTACAAAAAAAGAGTTTTCCATGTATCGGCATTCCGGCCACGATAGATAACGATATCCCGGGCGTAGCTGAGGCCATTGGCTTTGATACAGGGTTGAATACAATCATTGATTATATTGATCGCATTCGTGATACAGCATCTTCTCATGAAAAATCTTCGATTATTGAAGTGATGGGAAGAGATACAGGGAACCTGGCGTTGTGGTCAGGGCTCGCCGGTGGCGCAGAGAATATTTTGATCCCTGAGAAGAAAGAAGACATGAACACTATTATAGAACAAATTAAAAGTGGACCTTCCAGGGACAAAAGGTACAGTATCATTATTGTAGCCGAAGGTAGTGGTGTAAGTGGAATCGATCTCAACGCCAAATTGAAAGAAGAAGCAGGGATTGAATCGCGTGTCACCGTTTTAGGTCATACGCAGCGCGGGGGAGCTCCGACGGCGAGAGATCGTGTGCTGGCCAGTCGGTTAGGCGCTTACGCTGTTGACCTTCTACTGGCAGAGGAATCAGGAACAGTCGTCGGTTTGAAAAATAATATCCTTGAGAGCTATTCATTTGATGATGTCTTTTCACAAATGTCCCAAATTGATGAAGGTATGTATGAATTGTTAGGGAGAATGTCGATCTAAATGAGAAGGAAGGCCAGCGCCACAGACGTTGGTCCTTCTTTTTTTATGAAGATGTCAGGTATTTCTTATTCCATTGAAACGTTTTCCTCCATTTGCACGTAATCAAACAGAGGTGAGAACGTGAAAATACTCAAGATCATAGCTACCTATATCTCGGTACTTATTGAAAGTATTCTATTATTCATTTTAAATTTTGTCGTCGGTTTTTTTGATATCATTTTGTCTTCTTCCTTGTTTGTGGTCCCTATCTTGTTTTTCGTATTCAAAGGAACGTTTGGACTGGAATATTGGCAGTTAATCGCATTTTTAGCGGTATGGATTCTCCTGCGTTTGCTGCGACACACCGTACAGAAGTGGTTCGGAGACAAACTGGATACCTACAGCGAAAATGTCATACGTTACGCTAAAGCAAAGGACGAGTATGATGGGTGAATAAGGGTTATATGTATGGTCGCCTTATTATTGTCATTAAATGACGGCTTAAACAGAAGAAGCCTCACCCAAGGTAAACTGGAATGAGGCTTCTTTCCTTTGCTTCTATATGGTTATAAGGGGATTAGGATAGCTGTAGTCCACGTTCAACAGGAATGGTGGAAAACTTAGCTAACCTTTGTCTGTTTCTTCTTTCGCTTTTCGGACCATATTTCTGCATTGGCCGTTTTATAAAACGAGAATCCCATCAATAGAACGATGACTGAAAACGGTAAGGCGGCGATAATTAAGACGTTTTGTAACCCTTGGGTACCACCGAAATACACAATGATGGCAGCTGTTGCAGATAAGCATAAGCCCCAGAGGATTTTCACTGAACCTGTTGGATTGAGCGAACCATCCGTTGATAACATACCTAAAACAAAAGTAGCTGAATCTGCTGACGTAATAAAGAAAATGGCAATGACGAAAAGCGTGATAAAAGACATTAATGTGCCGAGAGGGTATTGTTCCAACATGGCAAAAGTGGCGGTTTCCATCGGGTAATCCGATATGGTAGCAAGCCCTTGCTGCTCAAGGTCCAAGGCTGAGACGCCGAATACGGCAAAGAAGATAAAACAGATGATGGAAGGGACAAACAAGACCCCAAGCATAAACTCCTTTATCGTTCGTCCTCTTGAAATTCTGGCTATAAAAATCCCTACGAAAGGTGACCAAGAGATCCACCATGCCCAGTAGAATATTGTCCAGCTATTGATCCACGTCCGGGCGTCCTGATTATTAGGGGCAAGACGAAAACTCATATTAAAAAAGTTTTGAATGTACCCCCCTATGGAATCAGTGAACATATTTAAAATATACAGGGTTGGACCTACGATTAAAAGAAGAATCATAAGCAGAAAACCAAGCACTAAATTGATATTACTTAAGTATTTAATCCCTTTACTTACCCCTGACCAGGCTGAAAAGATAAATAGAACCGTAGAAACGATCAGAATGGTTAATTGAACGCCATAATTGCTCGGGGTGTTAAACAGAAAGGCAAGTCCTTCATTGATTTGGGCAGAACCGAAACCGAGGGTTGCAGCGACACCAACCACGGTAGCAACGACAGCAAGCGTATCAATGATCCTTCCCGGTATCCCCTCCATGCGTTCTTTTCCGAATAACGGGATGAGGGTTGCGCTGATTAACCCGGCGTATCCTTTATGAAATTTGAAATAGGCAAGGACTAAGGCAACCAGAGCATAGACCGCCCAAGCATGAATCCCCCAGTGGAAGAAGGAGAACCGAAGCGACTCTTTAATAGCTTGAGCACTGCCTTCCTCTGCGTTTGGACTGCTTTTGAAAGCATGAGATATAGGTTCAGCTGTTGTCCAAAACACTAATCCCATACCCATTCCAGCGCTGAATAGCATGGCAAACCATGAAGTAAGGCTGAATTCAGGTTTCTCATCATCTTTGCCCAATTTGATTTTATTGAATCGTGAAAAAATCAAATAGATACAAAACGCCAGCATAACCATGATAATCAATAAGTAATACCAGCCAAATCGGCTGGATATGAAACCGGTGGCAGATGAGGTTACTGTTTTTAAATGATTAGGACCTAAGACGCCCCAGAGGACAAAAATCCCACAAATGCCGAGACCATACCAAAACACCCATGAAACATTCTTCATTCCTTTTCTCTCCTTATGTAAGGTTTCCGGAGGGTGTCCGACAACACTTCCATAGGCTTACTGCAAATGGGTTCCTTTCCAAAACCATGGGCTTACATTCCTTCTTCACACTTTATTAGGAGGGCCATAAAGTACAAAGTAACTGGAGCTGAGTGTGGAATGTAAGAGCGATTATGTAGAAAAACGGAAACGGATTTTCAGTGAGCTATACGAATAAGCGATTCGTGTTTTTATACTTTCCTGAACATGAATAAAAGTTTGTACTGGGCACAACTTTCAGGAAGGGCGCACATTTGGTGGCACCTATGTAACGAATGGAATAAATGTTTGACGACGGACTTTCCTCAACGATTTCCCATTCCCTATACCAATAATCACAAAACCTGACCGGGGACTAGGCTTTGGTATAATGACATGAGAGGAATAGGTACGAATTCGTAGATGAAAAAGGAGCGCTCCACTTAATGAAAAATGTTACGATACCTTTAGGAATTTAGAGGAGGAACGGATAATGACGAGAAAGCTGTACTATGAAGATGCTTACCAGATGGAATTTGATTCGAATGTAATCAGAATAGATGAAGATGAACATGGCTTGTTTGTTGTGCTTGAAGAAACGGCGTTTTACCCTACAGGAGGCGGGCAGCCGCACGATGAAGGGACATTGAATGGAGTGGCCGTGTTTGGCGTTGAAGAAGTTGAAGGAGAGGTTCGACATTACATAGAAGGACACCTTCCTGAAGATACAAAAGAAGTACACGGAAGCGTCAATCCAGTCCGACGGATGGATCACATGCAGCAGCACTGTGGACAACATATCATTTCGGCTGTTTTCGACGATCAGTTCGATATCCCGACCACGAGTTTTCATTTAGGAAAAGATACAGTGACCATCGATTTGGATACAGAACAGCTATCCGAAGATCTTTTGGCAAAGGTGGAGGAGCGGGTAAACCGGATTATTCGTGCCAACTCCCCGGTGGAAACGAAGTGGATGTCTGTGCAGGAAGCGGGTAATTATCCGCTCCGCAAACCGCTTGCCGTTCTAGGAGACGTTCGCCTAGTCGTCATTCCAGAGGTCGATTACAACGGTTGCGGTGGCACCCATCCTCGTTCGACAGGGGAAGTCATGGCTGCCAAGTTTCTGGGATGGACAAAAAATAAAAAACAGGTGCGGTTGGAGTTCGTCTGCGGTCATCGTGTCTTGAAAAAGCTTGGTCAGAAGCACCAGGTGCTGACTGAAATGAAGCGGATCGTTCCAAAGCCGGAACAACAACTTGTCGAAGAAGTCGGAGAACTAATTAAGGCAAGCAAGGAGAAAGATAAAAAAATCGCTGAACTGGAGGAACAACTCCTTCACTATGAAGCGCAGGAGATCCTTTCCCTATCCAAGGAACAGGCAGTAATCCAGCGCGTTTTCAAAAATCGTCCAATCAAGGCGCTCCAGTCTCTTGGGAAAGCTATCACTGAAGAAGCTCCAGAAGCGTATGTAATTCTGATTAGTGAACAAGAAGAACAGTTACAGTTTGTGCTTGCTCGCGGAGCGGACATCGATCGTAATATGAACGACATAGCGAAACAAGCGATGCCCCTCATTGAAGGAAAAGGCGGAGGTAAACCGAACTTTGTTCAAGGAGGAGGCAGGAGGCTGATGGACGGGCAGTCTTTTGCTGGTCGAATCCAGAATCTATTATAACCTGGCCTGCCAGGGAAAAAGACAATCTGTTGGTGGCACAGGTTGTCTTTTTTGTTTGAGACACGTTCTTCGTGAATAACAAGTTTCCTCAAGCGTCTATTTTGCTTATCTGTAATTCGCTTAGGAATAATATCGTTCGGTTACACTAACGAGTAGGTGAACATGTTATGATTAGGACTTGAAAGTTTTTCTGAAAATGCTGTAGTGTGAAGGCTATAGTTTGGAGGTTTATATATGGATAATAATGATATACTGATTCGACTAAGGTACGCTCTCGATATTAAAGATCAAGATATGATTGAGATTTTTAAGCTGGGCGGAGTCGATATGACGAAAGAAGAAGTTCAAAAGGTCCTCACAAAGTCAGTGGACGAAGATGAAGAGTATGACGATGAAGCTTATGAAGACGAAGATCACATTAAATGCACGAACAGCATGCTGGAGTCCTTTTTGAATGGATTCATCACATTCAAGCGAGGACCTCAACCGTCGAAGCCTGGTCAACCGAATAAACCAGATCGTTCGATCAAGAATTATTCCAGTGTGAATAATGTCATGCTGAAGAAAGTGAAAATCGCCCTGAAGCTGACGAACGAGGATGTCATTGATATCTTGGAGGCTGCGGATGTGAAGATCACTAAAGGGGAATTGAGTGGCTTATTGAGAAAAGAAGGTCATAAAAATTATAGGCAGTTCGGTGATCAATATGCCAGAAACTTCTTAAAAGGATTAACGATTAAATATAGAGGTTAAAGAAAGAGGTCAGACCATTTGCTGGTTCGACCTCTTTTTCATTAGCAATAAGGGTTCATTCAAAATGTCCTTACATGAACGGGATCGATGGTACTTGAGAGCGGATATTTCACTCGGAATTTGCGGTTGATGGCATGGATCAATTCATGCTTTGCTTCTTCAGAGGCGATTTCGCCTTCTTTTATGTCTTCGTGGTTCATTCTTACTTCAAAGTCAATCTGATGATGCTTATAGTGAACTTTTCCAGATACGACCATGTGCACATCTTCCTTTTACTTATCTTTTGGAAGGGTTATTTTTTCATGACAAGCAGACAAGCTGATGATGTTTACCCTTCGGATTTCGCTATTAAACATCATAATTACGATCATAAAATTCCAACCGGTTGAACAATGAGCAGAATCTAGAGTAAGCTGAAAAAGAGGGAAAGATCTTTGCTGCCTGTGTCTATCATCTGTAATGGTTTGAGGTAGTTTAAAAGAGTAAAGATGCACTGAGGAGTTTATCTATGAAGCAAATGGTAAGAGTATTATTAATCGTGGTCGGGAGTATATCCCTGGTCCTGGGGGTGTTGGGAATCGTGCTTCCTCTTGTTCCAACGACGCCCTTTTTACTTTTGACAGGGGCTTGTTACGTACGAAGTTCGGATCGTTTGTATAACTGGCTCATGTCGAATAAGTGGTTCGGGTCTTATATCAAAAATTACAAAGCTGGCCGTGGAATCCCTGTCCGGGCAAAGGTTTCGCTTCTCATCATGATTTGGTTTTCCTTTCTGTTTTCAGCTATTTTTATTACATCACATCCGTTGTTGAGAGCTGGTTTCATCTTTGGCGGATTTTTCTTCACGGTCCTTATTCTTAGAACAAAAACCTACCATCCTGAAAATGAACCGTCCTAAATACAAGCTCTCTTTTTTCGACTGAACTAAAAAAAGCGGATCCTCACTCAAGAATGGAGAGGACCCGCTTTTTTTACTTTTTATATTGATCGATGGTCTGCTGCAACTTCCGGGAAACTGTCTCTAACGAACCGCTCAGCTCTCGGTCGGTGAACGTCACGTTCGCGCGGCTTTCGTCCATTTCTAATGCTTCGGCAAACAATCCTCCAAGTCCACGCGCGCGGCGGTCGACTTCAAGCATGACATCGATGCGATCTTCATGTAGGAAGAAAATGGCTTCCAGTTCATCCAAATAGGAACGGTATTCTCCTCCAGGGGCGAATTCAAATTCCTGTACATATCCGTAGCGCTTGGAGTATTCCATTTCGACTTTCCTTAAATGGAAACCCAGGTGGCTTTCTAAGGCTTCCAACACTTTGGCGATGTATGGATGTGGTGCGATTTTAATTGGATCACGATCCTCCGGGTCGAGAGCCATAGGGATATCGAGGCCTGTTTCGAACCAGATTGGAAGTCTACCGTGAGAAGCGGGGACGTGATAAGGAAGCTGGATGGAGAACGGAATTTCTTTCGTTTCGCCTTCCTTAATGGTCTCCTGATTTGCGATCGGATACTTTTGCAAGGCCACTTTGTCTTTTACTTTCTTGTCATCCACTTCACGGATGGCTTCGGTCATGAGGAAGATATGGATGGAGTCGATGGATTGTTCGACGTCTCCTCCCTGGATGACCACTTTTCCGTGGACGGTTTCACCTGGGATGAATTGATCTTTTTCTAATTGTGTATCAACTTTGGCAGCGCCTACGCCTACACTTGCTAATAATTTTTTGAACATGGGATCTCCTCCTTCTCTTGATTATACGAACGAATCGAAGGAAAAGGTTCAAAATTTTAATGAGAAATCTCTTTGACCAAGGGTTGAGCTGTGAATCAGGTGTGCTTCGTGGAACGATGTCTCTCGGCCTTTCGTGAACGCGTTTCGTTTGAGTTCGTTGTAGAATCCTCAGAGGAACGGCCGGCATACGATCTTTCTTTCACTACATCTGTCTTGTTTTGATGGTCATGTTCTCTCGAAACCGCATCATGCCGATCGGAGTGTTCATGTTTTCTCGAAACCGCATCATGCCGATCGGAGTGTTCATGTTCTCTCGAAACCGCATCATGCCGATCAGAGTGTTCATGGTCTCTCGAAACTGAATCATGACCAGTAGCGTGATCATGGTTCTGATAATGGTTCGGGTACATGGATGAGTTTTCGGTCTTATTGGAAAGGAATGTCCGGTAAACTTTGTCTTGTAATTTTTCTGTCGCTTCAACGATGACAATGATTTTTCCGTCTTTCAGATGATTCTCATACTGATGAGCATCTTTCTCAGACATGCCTGCTCCAACGAGCGCCCCGACGATTCCGCCGCCACCAGCTCCGACACCTGCTCCTGTAAGAGCGGCAGCGATGGGCCCAGCGGCAGCGATTTGTCCTATTCCAGGAATGGCGAGAAGTCCTAAGCCTGCAATTAATCCACCAATACCTCCTAGCGCCCCTCCAGATAAAGCCCCTAGTCCTGCTCCTTTTCCAGCTTTCTTGCCTCGGCTGCTGTGATTAGATGTGACCGATGTATCCATTTCTTCTTCCAGCACGTTCACTTTGCTTTTGTCTCTTGCAAAAACAGAGATGTCGTTCGATCCATATCCGTGGTGCTGTAAATCCGTAATCGCTTGTTCTGCCTGTCCGACTTTTGAAAAAACACCGCCTATGATTCTTCTATCCATGATGAGTATCCTCCTTTAATTTTGCATTAGTAGTTTCATACCCGTTCTAGCCACCTGTAACCTTTCTCTGGGTAAAATAGTCTCTTAGTTGTGCTTCTGAAAAATAGGTCTTGCATAGTCCTTGTAAGCGTAAGGCGGTTTTCTTTCTTTCGAATGGGGGAACTTTTAATGTAGAAATATGATTCAATCGAAAAGGCATAGAAAGGATGAAGAAAATGAAGGTACTCGTTGTAGGGGCAAATGGCCAAGTGGGGAAACATCTCGTCAAGTTTATCCAGGAAACCGATGGGATGGAAGCCAAAGCGATGATCCGCAAAGAAGAACAAGCGTCCTATTTCAAGAAACTCGGGGCAGAAACGGTCTTGGTCGACCTTGAAGATGATACAAACACAATAGCCGAAGCTTATCATGGTGTGGATGCCGTTGTATTCACGGCTGGGTCCGGGCCGAATACGGGACCTGATAAGACCGTTCTGATCGATTTGGATGCTGCAGTAAAAACGATAGAAGCTGCGAAACTAAAAGGCGTGGACCGCTACGTCATGATCAGTTCGTTTGATACGACACGTGAAGCGATCCAGGGTGCTCCTTCGTCATTCGCTCCGTATGTCGTAGCGAAACACTACGCGGATGATTGGCTGAGAAGAACGGATTTGGATTATACAATCATCCATCCTGGTATGCTTACCAATGATGAAGGAAGTGGACAAGTCGAGGCTGCTGAAACGGTGGAAAGAGGTGAAATTCCGCGAGAAGATGTGGCTCACGTCATCCTGGCTACCTTGGAGAATGAGGCAACCATCGGAAAAGAGTTTCAGGTCGTTGGTGGTTCGAAAATGGTGAAAGAAGCGATCAAGTCTCTATAAAAAATGTGTGATCAGATAGAAATGGCAGCCTGCTTATCATTCAGGCTGCCTTTCTTATGTTCTGGAAATATAAAGTCCCAGGTGTGTAAAAAGGATGCTTAGGAGCGATTCCAGCGCATAGGCCAGCTTTAGTAATGTGTCTATCTATGGTTGAGTAAAAGGGAGAAGGGTAAGGTAACTTAGGTTCTATTTTTAAGAGTAAATCCATTGGTTATTTATATCTCGAAAGGGGTGTATGGGGTGACATCTGTTATTGAAACAGACGTACTGATTATCGGAGCAGGACCGGCTGGGTTGATGGCTGCCAATGAATTGCAGAAACGGGAAATGGATTTTATCTGCCTGGAGCAGCGCTCTAGCCCGTCAGAACTCTCGAAAGCTCTTGGCATCCAGGCGAGGACGCTTGAAATGTTCGAACTCTTAGGCGTCCATCAGGAATTTTTGAAAAAAGGCTATCCTGGGCCTGGTTCGAAGCTGCATCTCGGAGGGGAAAACCCTTCTGTGGTTGAACTCTATCATATCGATAGTCAATATCCGTATCTACTTATTATTCCTCAGAGTGAGACCGAAAGTATATTAGAAGAACACCTTTCCTCATTAGGGGGGAGGATCAACAGGGAACACGAAGTTGTGGAAGTGATGGAAACCGATGAGGGGGTATATGTCACTGTGAAACATCACGGCGAGCTTAAGAGATATGTCGCCAAATACCTTCTCGCTTGTGATGGTGCTCATAGTAAGGTTCGCCAGGATTTGAATGTGCCTTTTGAAGGAGAGGACGAAGGGTATACGTTTTTCCTTGGTGACGTTGACGTTCCTGACCTGAATGAAATTTACATTAACATGCATCTGAATGAGCGGGGAGCGGTCGCTTTCTTTCCATATAAAGACGGCAGTTACCGCGTGGTTGGAATGAACCGAACCAAACAAGGGTTGCCTCACAAAGATGAATTGTCTTTGGAGGATTTGCAAGAAAGCATGAATACAGTTTTATCCGAGCCTTACCAAGTAGAGAACCCCAAATGGCTCTCTTACTTTGGGACCGCTCATCGGCAGGTGCCCAACTACAGGAAAGGGAAGGTGTTCTTCGTTGGGGATGCGGCGCATATCCATAATCCGATTGGGGGGCAGGGGATGAATCTTGGTTTACAGGATGCAGCGAATATTGTCTGGAAGCTGGAGGTGGTGCTTAACGGCTATGCTGATGATTCTTTCCTCGATAGCTACCATCACGAACGGGCGCCGATTGGACTGGATGTATTGAAAGATACCTCTCGCATGCTTAAAATCATTGAACTCCAAGGCATGCAGGGGAAAATACGGAACTGGACGGGAAAAGCGGCATTGACGCAGGACTGGGTTCAAAAGAAGATTGCGAACCACTTGTCCAATATCTATAACGAGTATGAAGAGACGTCCAAAAATAAGTCATTGCAAGATTCTTCTCTTTCTAAGGAAGCGATACGACCAGGCGAACGGGTCCCGGATCACCTTTTATTCTTTGATGGTTCCAACGATAAAAGTGTGTATCCTTTAATCCGGACGTATGGATACGTCTGCTTCATTTATATAGACGCACAGGACGAATCATTCATTGATGAAGCGTATTCTTTCTCCCAAAAGGTTGACGAAACGTATGCAGGCCTCATCAAGGTTTTTCTCGTGGCTAAAGGTGGGACGGTGAGAACGGATGGAGATGAGCTTCCGATCATTTACGACGTGCACCGGCATCTGGGCAATAAGCTCGGTATGGAGAAAGGGCACACCCTGCTGATCCGCCCGGATGGTCATGTAGCTTTCCATGAATCATCTTCAGACCTTGAAAAAACACTAGAAAAAGTTAAACGTTTCTTTAGTTAAGTGATGAGAAAATACCGTCTGGTGAGGCGGTATTTTTTTATGTCTAATGAAGGGATAGGAAGAAAACTCGTAATATAAGTTAGAATTTTTTTACAATTTAAAAATGGAATGGTAGGATATGATGTAAATCCATTGAGGAGTCTTTATACCTAAACACATACCGTTAAGTTCATATTTTCAGGAGGAGAGTCTGATGTCTTTATCCTACATATTCCGTGAGGTACTCCGACCTTTTTATTTGTTGGTCGGTATCTTCCTCGTGAGCATCTCCCCGATGTTTACCTCCGTTACTGGACTGCAGTGGCCAGGTTTATCAGCAATCAGAGAGGTCGTAGAGAAAATTCTGCGACCGGGTTCCTTGATTTACACCAACCCGACGTCAGGGGTAGAGCGCGATTTGTTTCCTATCATCTTCAAGCCTTTTTGGAGCTCTCTGTCTGTCATGGGGATCGCACTAATTGTTTCCTTGGCTTCGGCGTTGTTGCTCAGCATTTTGTTAAAGTTTGCTTCGGGGAAATGGTACAAGGGAATCATGTCGGTCGCCTCGGTTTTCCAAACAATTCCTGATGTCGTTTATGTGCTTGTTTCACAAATGGTCCTGGTTTGGGTTTACATTCAAACAGGTGTGAAATTTGCCAAGTTTACAGGAACAGGCACAGAAGAAGCCTTATTGGTACCGGGGCTGGTCCTATCCATCTTGCCTTTCATCTACTTTTTGAAAACCATCCTTGCTATGATGAAGGAAGAAGAAGGGGAACCTTATGTGGATTTAGCGACAAGCAAAGGTCTCCATAAACTACGGGTCATTTGCGTACATATGCTTAGGAATATGTTGGTCCGTCTTGCCTATCAAAGTAAATTCATTATCAGTTTGATGATCAGTAACTTGCTGATTGTCGAATATTTATTCAATAACTTTGGTATGACTGTCTTCTTATTGAATTACACTCAGCCTCCTGTGTTTTTTGTGACAGCGATTTTGTTCTTTCTCCCTATCTATGTAGGTCTGAAAGTCATAGAATGGGTGCTCTACTTAACGACACAGCAGGAGGTATCTCTCTAAATGAAGCGCATTTGGAAACAGCCGATGTTTTTGTTAGGGTTTGTGTTTATTATGGTGATGCTCATCGGGAGCTTCGTACATGCCATTTTCTTCGATTCGATCATCCCGAAGACTCCTTTCACCTATGATGAGAATGGTCAATTGGAAGGAGCACCACCTTTTGCCCCGTTTGAGCATTCATTTTTAGGTACGGATATGGCAGGGAACCATTTGTTTTTTTACATTCTAATGGGGGCTAAGTATACGATGCTCGGGACGCTGGCGGTTGCCTTTCTCAGCTTTGGTCTAGCGTTTGTCATTGGGATTCCTTTAGGGTTCGTGCAAAAAGCGAAATTCTTCCAAGGGTTTGAACAAGTGATTTCTGTCATGTATTTCATTCCAGCTTCATTGATTGCCTATAAATTTCTTAAGCCGATGATGATGGAACCTTATGATGGGTTTCCTACGACCTTAGCTTTTCGAATTACGATAGAGGTCATTGTTTTAGCCTTGTTGCTCGTTCCACCTGCAGCAATCTTGATGGCCAACGAAACGAGTGAAATCCTGAAAAAGGAATATGTCACCTCAAGTCGTGTGCTTGGAGGCCGTGGGTGGCACCTTTTCAAAAAACATTTGACACCTCAGTTGAAGGAAAGTTGGATTCGTCTGCTCTTAATGCAGTCCATCCAGGCTGTTTTAATTCTCACTCATTTGGGGGTGTTTGAGATGTTCTTCGGAGGGACACGCGTATTTTATGGACTTGGGGCTGAACCTCCATCGCCGATTACTTTTGACTGGGCTTCGATTATTGGCATGTACTACGACGCGATCATGACGAACATGGCGTGGCTGATTGGGGTGCCGCTGCTTTTCCTCGTCTTGTTCGTATTATCTTTGATTGCTATTGCCAATGGCATTCAAAAAAGTGTACGAGCATCCATGCCGAAAAAAGATCAGTCATCTGAGAGTTTGGATGTAGAGAATGCAGATCCAAGCGATGAAAAGTGGTTTGAACTATTGAAGAAGGACGCATAAAAGCAGAGTTTATAAGAACTTATTAGGAAATCCTACCGACCTTTTATCTTTGTTGGTGGGATTTTTTGTATGTTATATAACTTTTATGTGACGGGTATGTCATCTCTTTAAATAAGTTTAACAGTTTTATGATAATAGGTAATTTCTATCAAACATGTGTTATGATAAGTTTCGTCGTCATTTACAATGATTTCAAAAAGTGATAGTATACGAGACTTAATGATGGAAAGACTGATGGAAATTAGATAAAGGTTAAATCAACGGAGGTTTGATCATGTTTTCAAAACTAAAATTAAAAATGAAAATGAAAATGAAAGACCCTGCGTTTAAGAAGAAAAGTATGATTTATGCTGCAGTGATGGCGATCTTCTGGGCGAAGATGTACTTCATTCAAGGCGGTATTTTCACCCTTGATATTGAAAACGCCAATGAAGCGGCTATTTTGGCTTTTAACCCATTGAGCAGTATTTTCCTCTTATTCGGAGTGGGGATTATGCTGGCAGGTCGAAGAGGGATGCTTGCCACGTATATATTAGGATCCCTTTTATTATACGTAAACGTTCTGTTCTATAGAGAGTACAGTGACTTCCTGACAATCCCGATGTTAGGGCAAGCCGCGAACTTGGCTGGTATGGGTGGAAGTATCACTAAAATTCTATCAGTGACAGACATTTTCTTATTCGTCGATGTATTGATTGCTGCGTTCCTACTATTCTATTTGAAGCCGGAACGCTTCCAAAGTTTCATGCCTAAGCGTAAAGAAGGCTTGATTTTGGCTGTCCTTGCGATTCCTCTGTTCCTCGTGAACTTAGGCTGGGCGACAACCGAGCGTACAGAACTACTGGAACGTGCTTTTGACCGTAACATGCTCGTGAAGTACATCGGAGTTCTGAACTTCCACGCCTATGATATCGTCCTGCAAGGTCAGACAGAAGCGAAGAAGACCTTTGCGGACAGTAACGAATTGTCACCGGTCTTGAACTATATCAATGAACACAAAACTGAACCGAACTCTGAGATGACGGGAGTCGCGGAAGGGAAAAATGTGATTGCCTTGTCCCTTGAAAGTACACAGACCTTTGTTGTTGATAATTCGGTAAACGGAAAAGAATTGACTCCGTATTTCAACGATCTGAAAGAGGAAGGAGCTTACTTCAGCAACTTCTACCACCAGGTCAAACAAGGGCGTACATCCGACTCTGAGTTCTTACTTGATAATTCATTGTATGGACTGAACCGTGGAGCGGCCTTCTTTACCCATTCAGGAAACGAATATCAAGCGACTCCTGAAGTACTGGGTGAAAAAGGATACTTCTCCTCAACGATGCACGCCAATGATGAAACATTCTGGAACCGTAACGTCATGTATGATTCTCTTGGTTATGATGAGTACTACTCTAAAAAAGATTACAATGTGACTGAAGAAAAGTCCTATGGTTGGGGCTACCTGGATGAGTATTTCTTCAGTGATTCCTTGGATAAAATGGAACAGATGGAGCAGCCGTTCTACAACAAAATGATCACGTTGACGAACCACCATCCGTTCACATTGCCTGAAGATAAGAAATTCATTGAGGAAGGAAATACGTCCAGTGAAACATTGAATCGCTATTTCCAAACGATCCGTTATCAGGATGAAGCGCTGAAACAGTTCGTCGAGGAATTCAAAAAGTCCGAGCTTTATGATGATACGATTCTCGTCATTTATGGGGACCACTTCGGTATTTCCGAAAACCATAAGCAAGCGATGGGAGAGTATCTTGATAAAGACATCAATGAATATGAACAGTTCCAATTGCAGCGTGTGCCGCTCCTTATTCTAGGAGAAGGCATTGAACCGCAGGAAAACGACACCGTTGGTGGACAAATCGATTTACGCCCGACGCTTATGAACCTTCTCGGCGTCGAAGATGAAAACCCTGTTCAATTCGGACAGGACCTCTTCAGTGAAGATCGTCGCGAAATGATGATCACACGAGATGGAAACTTCGCCAATGAAAAGTATGTCGGTGTGAATGGAAATTGTTATGACAGAGAATCAGGGGAACCCGTAGAAGGAGAGGCTTGTGCACCTAGCTTCAAGCAGGCAGAAGAAGAGCTTGCCTTATCTGATTCCGTCGTGTACGGAGACCTGCTGCGTTACCTTGATGAGATTGAAATGATTGAAGAAAAGGATTCTTCAAAAGGTAAGGAATAGATCATTAGCATGCAGAGAGACCTTCCGTTTCTCTGCATGCTTTTTTATGTTAAGCACCACGATTCCTCTTACATATAAGCTCCCCATTTTTCAATTCTCAGTTTCGAGGTGTTTTCGGGGTTCGTTGCCGTGTTGGGCGTCAGGGGTGGCTGGGAAGCTACTCGCTTTCCTGTGGGGATGACGGCAAGCCTCCTCGAGCTTCGCTCTGTGGGGTCTTGCCAGCCAATCCATTCCCACGGGAGTCTCGCAGCTTCCCAACCACCCCATTCGATATAGCAGAGAAACGAACCCCTTCGTACAGTAGTACAGTCTCCCACTGTCCTTGTGGTGTACGCAGGAAGCTCTCCATATCAAGCATTGTGAATTCAAATACTTGACCCGTGTTCTTAAAACTACCTGTCTCCGTTAGTTGAAAATGAGCTGATTCCAGAATCGGTTTCGAGACACTCACATGGCAAAGGGGCGGAGGGGAATGGCGCTCCCGCGGAAAGCGAGCTATTCCCCGTATCCCCACCCACTCAATAAAAGTCTCGAAACTGAGTCTACAACAATCCTGCCAGTTAGTTTAAGAACGCTAGAAAAATAAGAAGGAGTAGGTGATTGTTAGGCGAATATGTAAGCATAGAGTCATTATTATTGATCAAAATCTATGAAAAAGCAGGTGGAAATGATGGGGAGAGTCGTTCATTTTGAAGTTCATGTCGATGACATGGAACGAGCAAAGAAGTTTTACGGAGAGGTCTTTGATTGGAAATTCGAAGACTGGAGTGAGTACGCCGGGATGCCTTATTTCGGAGTGGTGACAGGTGGAGACGACGAGCTTGGGATCAACGGAGCATTAATGCAACGCCAAAGTGCACCGCCAGAATTGAACCAGGCTGTGAATGCCTATGCCTGTACCATGGGAGTGGAAGATTACGATGCGGTTGAAGCTAAAGTCCTAGAAGGCGGGGGGAAAGTCGCATTGCCTAAATACGCACTGCCGGGAATGGCTTGGCAGGGGTATTATTTGGATCCAGAAGGCAATATATTCGGCCTTCACCAACCCGATGAAAATGCAAAATAGCAATAAAAGAACCCTTGATTAGGGGTTCTTTTTTGTATATTCTTCATTTTTGGATGGGACGTTTTTTTCCATCACTACGTTTGTCGTTTTGTATGATAGGCTCTCGTACAATTTTCGTGCGACCGTGTTATGGCCAAAGACGTGAAGACCGATTTTCTGCACCCCGATGATTCTGGCCTCCTCTTCTGCCAGGATCATCGCTTTCTTTCCATGCCCTTGACCTTGATGATCATCTGAAACTCGAATGTCATAGATGAAGGCTTTTTCAGAGGATTGTTTACAAATCCAGATAGCCCCTACATTTTCACCCTTTTCATTAAGGATGGTATAAAGATAATGATCCTTTGTATGTCTTCCCTCAGGGAGCAGTTCTGCTTGGGTGGTTTTGGCTTTTTCAAGCGCTTCTTCTTCTGTCCAATTTCCCGCCGCTACCTTTTCCTTTGCATAGGCAGCGATCGAAAAATCGTTGTATTCCCCAAATTCGTCTTCGGACATCCTGCGTAAAGTCGTCATTTAATGATCTCCTTTTTAAGTTATACTTCTACATACGGTTAAGAATAGGAAAAGTTGCATTTCCATTCGAGATCATCTTAGTACAGGGTAAGTTCTTCATCATGGAAGATACTATACATAAATCATTATTCAGGAAGGTGTGTCAGATGAAATTAGTCGATATATATCGTGTTAAAACCTTTGTTGTTCCAGAATATGTGGATGCAGTGGTACAGGGAGTACTGAGCATTGACGACTTGAGAGTAGGAAATTACAAAAACGTCATGTGGCAGACGAAGGATGGGATGGAGCAGTTTGTCCCGGGGGAAGAAGCCGTTCCAACAGAGGGGGCGGCCGGAGAGAAAACGACCCTCACTTCGCTTCGGATCGAATTTTCTATTCCAAGGGATGAATCCTTATTAACAAGGGTGATTGAGGAAGGAATCTATCCGAATCATCCGTGGGACGAACCCGTCGTTCAAGTTTCGGAGGAAAGAGAAGCAAGAAAGCAGCAATAGCAGGGTAGTCTCTGCATGTTTCCGCATGTGGAGGCTCTTTTCATTGGTGAGAAAAAGTATGATTTGAATCCGCAGAAGATACCGATTTTAAACCATCTAAACATGAGAAGTCCCCAAGTGAAAATATAAAAGGCTGCCAACATGATGCGATGTTGGCAGCTTTTGAGTTACTTGCTCAATCCTTCTTTAATTGTATTGATGTTGGACTCCATCATAGAAATGTACGTATCGCCTTCTTCACCAGGTTCAGCTAAAGAATCAGTGAAAACATCGCCCATGATTGGAACATCGGTTTCTTCCGAGACGGCTTCCATGCTGCGCGCATCGATACTCGTCTCTAAGAATAACCCTGTGATTTGTTTTTCATTGATGATATCTACAATTCTTGTGATTTGGTCTGGTGTCCCTTGATTTTCCTGGTTGATCTCCCAAATGTATTCCGCTTGGAACCCATAGGCATCACTGAAGTATTTGAATGCTCCTTCACTTGTTACGAGTACACGTTCTTCTTCTGGGATTTCATTGAATTGCTTTACGGCTTTGTCGTGCAACGCTTGCAGCTCAGCAATGTATTCCTCGGCATTCTCCTCATAAACTTCTTTGTTTTCAGGGTCGACTTTGATGAGGCCATCTCTCGCGTTTTCGGCATATTTAATTCCATTCCGTATATCCAGCCATGCGTGAGGGTCTTCTTCGCCTTCGTTACCTTCTGACGTCAAGTACATCGCTTCAACACCATTACTCATAAGGAATACAGGCGCCTCTTCACCGTCTTTTCCGGCCGTTTCCATCAACTTATTGAACCAGGCGTTACCAGCTTCAAGGTTTAAGCCATTGTAAAACACAGCATCCGCATCCGTGGTCTTTTTCACGTCTTCCGGTAGCGGGTCATACTCGTGCGGATTAGAACCAATAGGGGCTAAGCTGTGAATGTCGACCAGATCACCGCCGACGTTTTTTACAATGTCATACACGATCGAGTACGTCGTTACGACCTGGACTTTCCCTTCATCTTGACTACTGTTTCCGTTCGCTTCTTCTCCACCACAAGCGGCTAGCATGAGCAGGGTGAAAAGAGTGGCTGCTAACAATAAAAACTTTTTCTTCATCATGAAAAATTCCTCCTCTTTTATATGAAAGCTTTCTATTTAAACAAGGGATGCTTTTTTCTTTCTGACTTTCAACATCTTCCATAACCATCCGTGTTTAGGCGAGAACAGGAAGACAAGGACAAAAATCGCTGTTGCTGCCATAACGATTGTCGCTCCTGAAGCCAGGTTATAGGTGAAGCTGAAGTAGAGACCGATGACAGACGAAAGGACACCGATACCAGAAGCAAGGAAAATCATAACCCATAAACGGTCCGTCAAAAGGTAGGCAGCCGCTGCCGGGGTGATCAACATCGCAACAACGAGAACAATTCCTACGGTTTGTAAAGAAGCGACAGTCCCCATCGTAAGCAGGGTCATCAGGAAATAATGAATCAGTCGGACGGGCAATCCGTAAGCAGCTCCCATCGTTTCATCGAAGGAGGTGACCAGTAGCTCTTTATAAAAAAGGTACACGGCTGCTAGGATGACAACACCGATCCCGAGCGTAATCCACATATCGGAGGCTCTTACTGCGAGGACATTTCCAAACAGAATATGATAGAGGTCCGTGCTGCTCTTCAACATGGTGATGATGATAATTCCTGCTGCGAAGGCCGCCGTGAACATGATGCCGATCGATGTATCGTGTTTGATCCGGCTGTTCTGCGTGACGAATCCGATGGCAATCGCTGTAATGACACCACTGAAAACAGCCCCAAAGAAAAAGTTGATTCCGAACATGTAAGAAATGGCGACTCCGGGCAAGACCGCATGAGAGATGGCATCTCCCATGAGGGCCATTCCGCGGAGAATGATGAAACAACCGATCACTCCACAAATGATTCCGACCATAACCGATGTTAATAACGCTTTTTGTAAAAATCCATATTGCATAACTGCTTCAATAAAAGCCATGACTTACACTCCTATCTCTTTCATGAAAGCAAACTGTCCTTGGTAGGCTTTTTGTATGATTTCTGTTTGGAAGACTTCCTGAACGGATCCGAAACCGATTAATTCTTTGTTAAGAAGAATCAGTTGGTTGAAGTAATCGTTGGCTTTGCTCAAGTCGTGATGGACGACAATGACTGTCTTTCCCTGCCAACACAATTCTTTCAAAATCCGTACGATCGTTTCTTCACTCGATACATCCACCCCGACGAACGGTTCATCAAGAAAGAACATCTCAGCTTTTTGTGCAAGTGCTCTGGCTAAAAAGACGCGTTGCTGTTGACCACCGGATAATTCGCCGATTTGCCTATTGCTGAAATCTCCCATACCGACCCGGTCCAGGCATTCCATGGCCCATTCTTTGTCTTTCTTTTTCGGTCGTCTGAATAATTTCAAGTTGGGGTAGGTGCCGATCAGAACAGCATCAAGAACAGTGATTGGAAAATCCCAGTCGATATCATTGCGCTGAGGGACATACGCGATCTTCTTCCGCACTTCTTTCACCGTTTTTCCAAGAAGTTTGATTTCCCCTTTATCGCGTGGAATCAAGTTCAACATGGCTTTTAAAAACGTGGATTTACCGGCACCGTTAGGACCGATGATTCCCACAAGGTTCCCGGGGTTGACCGTTAAGCTGACTTCTTTCACCGCTTCATTCCCATAGTACGAAACGTGCAGGTCTTTAATGGATAGGGCAGCATTCGCCATCTTTTCTCCTCCTTTGACATGAATATCCTCATTCCTTACTTATAAGGTTTAGATATCGGCATAGTTTTGTCGTATATTCATAAAAATTTGTTCTGTTCATTTAATTTTCCTTAGTGCAACTTTTTGGGTAAAAAAATAGTCCTTTTACTATATGGGTGCAACTAAAGAAAGTTGACAAAAATTGAAGTTCGTTTAAAAAGTTTCCTTAATGCAAAATATATAGGTGCAGCCAATAAAAGTCAACCTTTATTCTAATTGTCTGCTAAATGAATAATAAGTATATAGCTAGAAAAGGAGGGACTTCAATGGGAATAGGTCCTTCTGTGCGTCTATTTTTTTGAACATTCTATTCCATGAAGTCCTGAAGTAACGTATGGCTCTGCGTCAATCTAAATAAGAAAAACCATAATTAATGAAGTGGTTGATCATGACCGCCATCTCTCTCGGCGACTGATCCATATCTCTTTCAATCCAATCTTTGATGACATGAATGGCTCCACTGATTACAAATGAGCTCAAATACTCGGATTCCTGTTTGTTCGCCACATGCTCGTCCATCCAATTGTTCCTCATGAATCCCCGTGTCAGGTCCATCATTCGTTTTTCAAAAGTCGGAGCCGCTTCTTTATTGAGCAACGTCTGGAACATGAGTTTGTTTTCAATGACATATTCCAAAATCTTTTCAGTCATCTGAATGGATTCTTCTTCATGTTCGTAGTTATAGCTGTGCAGGTAGCGGTTCATATCGTCGGTGATTTCTTCTTCGATCTTACTGAGCAGGTCGTAATGGTCGGAATAATGGGTGTAGAAGGTCGAGCGGTTAATATCAGCAAGCCCACACAATTCTTTTACAGTAATATCGGAGATGGGCTTATCCGCAAGCAAGCTGATCAAACTTTCCTTTAATACTTTTCTTGTATATTTTTTTCGGCGGTCGAGTTTTTCGTTCATCGTTCTGGCCCCTTTTTGTTACATTTCTGTGACAATCCAACACAAAATAAAGTTATGTTGGGAAACTGACGGTAGTTAGGAAACTGTTTGTTGAATATCCAACACGGTGTTAATAAAATGATACAATGTATGAATGTCATTTGCAAGAGAGGTGAGGCCTTATTGGCTGGGCATCAAGAATCATTAAACGTAAGAAAAGCATTGTCATCATTTTTATGATTTTAACCATTCTCAGTACGGTAGCGCAGTTCGGGGTATCGGTCAATTACAATATGGTCGATTACCTGCCGGAAAATTCTCCGTCCATGCAGGCGATGGAGTTGATGGAGGAAGAGTTTGATGAACCGGTGGAAAATACCCGGGTCCTGATTCGGGACATCTCCGTTACCGAGGCATTAAGTTATAAAGAAGACCTCGATTCGATCGAAGGTGTCACCAATGTAATGTGGCTCGATGATGTCATCGATTTGAAAGTTCCGCTGGAAATGGCAGACTCAGATACTGTTGAAACGTATTACCAGGAACGGGCGGCTCTTTTTTCTGTGACAATTGAAGAAGGGTACGAAGTGGAAGCGACCGATGCCATTTATGATTTGATCGGTGAAGAAAATGCAGTCGCAGGTGAAGCGGTCAACACAGCGGTTTCGCAGAAGATGGCGGGTAGCGAGTCGATGTATGCGGCAGCACTACTTGTTCCGATCATTATCCTCATATTGATTTTGTCCACGACATCGTGGATGGAACCAGTCTTCTTTTTAACGGCAATCGGTGTTTCTGTCCTGATTAACTTGGGGACGAATATCTTCATCGGAGAGGTATCATTTGTCACCCAATCGGTCGCACCGATTTTACAACTCGCGGTGTCGCTCGACTATGCGATCTTCCTATTGCATAGTTTTTCGGATTATCGAAAAGAAGTGTCCGACCCTAAGGAAGCCATGCAACTTGCGATGAAAAGGTCGTTCCCGGCGATCATTGCCAGTGCATCGACGACCTTCTTCGGGTTTACGGCTCTCACGTTCATGGACTTCGGTATTGGGGCAGACTTAGGTCTCAACCTGCTGAAGGGAATCCTGCTGAGCTTCCTCAGTGTGATGATTTTCCTTCCAGCGTTGACGCTGATGTTCTATCACTGGATTGACCGCACGCAGCACCGTCCATTCGTTCCGGATTTTAAAGGGATCGGAAAACGTGTCATGAAATTCCGTATTCCAAGTTTGATTTTCGTCCTCTTGATTATCGTTCCTGCCTTTTTGGCGCAAAGTGAAACTTCTTTCATATATGGAACGGGTGAGCACCCTGAAAACACAAGGGCAGGGCAAGATGCGAGAGCGATTCAGGAGGAGTTCGGAAAGAACATGCCGATGGTCCTGCTCGTACCTGAAGGTGACAGAGCCAAGGAAGAGGAGCTTGTACGTGAGCTGGAAAACCTCCCGCTTGTTTCAAGTGTCATCTCCTACGTCAACATGGTCAGCCCGGCGATCCCGCCCGCTTATCTGGAAGAGTCGATCACGGAATCGTTTTATTCAGAGAACTATGCACGAATCACTCTTTACACCGAAACGGATGCAGAGGGGGAGGAAGCTTTTTCTCTTATAGAGAAAATCAAGGAGACCACCAACAGCTATTATGATGAAACACATATGCTCGGTGAAAGTGTTACCTTGTATGATATGAAAAATATTGTCCAGGAGGATAACCGGCTCGTCAATATTTTGACAGTGGTGACGGTGGCCCTCGTCCTGCTGCTCACGTTCCGTTCAATTTCCATCCCTGTCGTCCTGCTTGTGACCATTCAGGCTTCCGTATGGATCAACTTGTCGTTCCCGTACTTTATGGATACCTCGCTTGTCTACGTGGGTTATCTCTTAATCAGTACGATCCAGCTCGCGGCGACGGTGGACTACGCCATTTTGTTTACGGAAAACTATAATCATTTAAGAAAAGAAATGCCTGCCTTGAAGGCAATCAAGAAGACGATTGATGATAAGATTTTTGCCATTTTTGTATCAGCGGCCATTTTGTCGAGTGTCGGATTCATTTTATGGATCACATCCTCAAATCC
The DNA here is from genome assembly GCF_009856415.1 of Halobacillus litoralis. Taxonomy (GTDB): domain Bacteria; phylum Bacillota; class Bacilli; order Bacillales; family Halobacillaceae; genus Halobacillus; species Halobacillus litoralis_C. Next base: position 35,337 of record NZ_WMEZ01000005.1, read on the forward strand.
GATTGTATCTTCTATCGGACTGCTGTTAGGACGTGGAGCCCTGCTTGCCTTCCTTATGGTCGTGTTTGTGCTTCCGGCCCTGCTCGTCATCTTTGACCGTGTGATAAAAAGAACGACTTGGAAAGCTAACTTTTATAAGGAGGAGAAGTGAGGATGAGATTCAAACGTGCGACAGCGATGTTCACAGCATTTCTTCTCGTCTTGCCGACCGTTCCTGTTTCGGCAGAGGACAATGGAAAAACAGAGCCGGAAACGGGAGGCTCCTACTCGAAAAAGCATGAAGTGGTGTACACCACGCTTGATGCTTCCGGCGATCAAGAAGAAATGTACGTCGTCAACAATTTTACAATCGAAGAGACAGGAAAAATCGTCGATTACGGACCCTATACCAGTGTTCAAAATCTGACAGATGTCACAGAAATTGAGCATCAGGAAGAAAGAGTCGAAATGACTGCAAAAGAAGAAGAGTATTACTATCAAGGCAATCTGGAAGGCAAGCCACTGCCTTGGAATATCAACATTTCTTATGTATTAGATGGAGAATCCATGAAACCTGAAGAGCTGGTCGGAAAAGATGGCAAACTCAAAGTGAGCGTGGATACAACGAAAAATGAAAAGGCGGACGAGAGCTTTTTCAATAATTACTTGATGCAAATTACGATGAAGCTGGATTCCATGATTTATGAAAACATTCAAGCTCCTGAAGGGACAATCGCAAATGCTGGTAAAGACCGGCAAGTGACTTTCACTGTCATGCCTGAAAAAGAAGGCAGCTTCACTATGACCGCGGACGTCACCGACTTGGAGATGGAAAGCATTGAATTTGCAGCGATTCCATCCTCCATGTCCATAGATGCCCCGGATATCGGTGGAATGAGGAACGACATGGGCTCGTTGTCAAATGCGACGGCTGAAATTAACAATGGTGTTGGTGAACTCAAAAATGGAATCGCTGAACTGAATGATGGCGTTGCTAACCTTTATAACGGTTCAGAACAGTTTAAAAGCGGCATCCAGGGATTGAGCAATGGTTCTTCAGAGCTTGTTGAAGGATCAGCTTCTATTCATAACGCTTTGCAACAGATGAACGAGGCGGTCGCTTCTGGATCTGGTGACGTGAACGTGAGCGATATTACCAAAATGGAAGATGGGTTGCGTCAGCTTTCTACAGGTTTGAATGAGGTCGAAAAAGGATTGACGAATTTGAAGGAACAGTATGGGCAGGCCCATCAGGCACTGACGCAGTCCATTGAAGCGATTCCTGAGTATCAGATCTCTGAACGGGAAATCCAGGCTTTGCGTGAAAGCGGGGCGAACCCGGAAGTCGTCAACAAGCTGATTGAAACATATCAGGCAGCTCAAACGGCCAAAGGTACGTTCGCGAATGTGAAAGAAGCCTATCAAGCGGTCGGACCTGCTTTAGAACAGAGTGCCGGATCCTTGAATGAAATGAGTACCAACTTGAATACGGTGGCAGACCAAATCGGTACCAGTATGGAAAATTTAGATATCGGTGAGTCAGTGGAACAGTTGCAGGAAGGGTTACAGTCTCTATTATCGAAATATGGTGAATTCCATTCTGGACTCAAGGAGTACACGGGTGGGGTTGACCAGTTGGCAGGATCCTATGCAGACATTCACAGCGGCATTGGAGGTTTGACGAACGGAACTTCTGAACTTGAAAATGGAGCCACAGAACTCCACGAAGGCACATCTGAATTAGCTTCCAGTACCAGTGATTTGCCTGGTCAGATGGATTCAGAGATTGAACAAATGGTTGAAGAATACGATAAATCCGATTTCGAACCAACATCATTTGTTTCCGAGAAGAATAAAAAAGTCGGATCGGTGCAGTTCGTCATTAAAACCGAAAGCATCAAAAAGGACGAAGAACAAGAAGAAGCTCCAAAGAAGGAAGAGGAAAAGAGCTTCTGGGATCGGTTGTTGGATTTGTTCAGGTAAGAAGGAGTCTTCTCTCAACTTTGGTTGAGGGGGGGCTTTTTTTATTGCCAAAGAGAAGGAGCCCCGTGCAGGCCGTCCTCCTCCCAAGATGTATGAATTCTTAGCTCGACGCTCAAATTAAGGGTAGAAATTTGAAGATTCAGGAGAAAGAAAAAGGGGTTTAATTATGAGCAATAAAAAGGTTGATTTAACGGCAGCTGAACTAGGAAGCCTATGGACTTCGTATCTTTATGACAGCATGAGTCTCCAGTTCGTTAAATACATGTATGAAAAAGTACGGGATGAGGATGTCAAACCTCTTATAAAAAAAGCGGTCAAAATTTCAGAGCAGCACGTTCATAAAATCGAATCGATATTCAAAAAGGAAAATATCCCGATACCTTATGGGTTTTCGGAGAAGGATGTGGAACTTCAAGCCCCTGATCTTTACACGGATACGTTTAAACTTACGTACATGTTACACATGGGACGAGTCGGGATGATCGTACACACAGGTAATTTATCTGTGGCTTCAAGGAGAGACGTACAGGATTTTTACGGGCATGCCTTGAACCAGGTACAGAACTTGTATCGGTCGGCATCCGAAACGGCCTTGGAAAAAGGGTTGTTTTTAAAGAGACCTTATATTCCCTATCCGAAGCAATTTTCTTTTGTTAATGATACCGGGTACTTGAAAGGAATCAATCCACTAAAAAATCACCGGATTCTCAATGCTATTGAAATCACTCATTTGAGCTTGAATATCGAGACAAATCAAATTGGAATCATGCTCACTTCAAGCTTTATGCAGTCATCGCAATCCCAAGAAGTGAGCAAATACATGAAACGTGGGAAAGAAATTTCAAAGAAACATATCGATGTTCTTTCAAAGACATTATTGAAAGATGATATTCAGGCGCCGATTTCTGCTAATCATGCGATTACAGATAGTACGACGCCCGTCTTCTCGGATAAATTGATGATGTTCCAAGTGAGCCTTCTGAATTCAGCCGGTTTCGGAAATTATGCTACGGCAGCCGCTGCCAGCCAGAGAAGTGACCTCACATTGAATTATGAAAGACTTTCAGCAGAAATTGGCCAATATGCCCATGACGGGGCAGAAATCATGATTAAGAACAAGTGGTTGGAAGAGCCTCCTTCGGCCCCTGATCGTGACCAGCTGGGCAAAGGATTGAAAAGGAAATAAGGGGATAGAAAAAAGATCAGACCTGTTGTCCAAGTGCTCCGTGTTCGAGCACATGGATATCAGGTCATTTTTATATTCAAATGACTATTTGATTATTATCATTGACGAAGTGGGAAAAGAGGGCATACACTATATTTAAACATTAAAACGACTATTTGAATGAAGGTGACTACATTGAGTGAAAACGTTGTGAAGAAAGCACCGAAAGATACGTGCGATACTTTTTGTTATGATGAAGAACTTGTCCAAAGAGTCCAGCCGAAGGTGGATGAAGTCCTTGGTGTGGAGCTGATTTTCAAAGCGCTTTCCGATGCCACGCGCTTAAAAATCGCGTATGCCCTGACACTTGAAAACGAGCTTTGTGTGTGTGATGTAGCGAACATCATCGGTTCAACGACAGCCACTGCTTCGCACCACCTCCGGTTACTGCGCAATATGAAATTGGCCAAATACCGGAAGGAAGGGAAGCTCGTTTTCTATTCTTTGGCTGACGAGCATGTCCACCAGTTGGTTTCTATTGCGATTCAACATTCGAATGAAGTATAGAGAAAAACTGAGGTGAGAGGATTGAGTGAGGAGAAAAAAGCGAGTTGCTGTTCAAGTTCGGAAGAGATTTTGAAAGATGAAGCGGTGTCTTGTTGCTCTAGCGCTAAGGAAAAAGAGAAGACGGAAACAAGTTGTTGTTCGACCGTTAAGAAGGAAAAGGAGCCGGAAGCAACTTGTTGCTCAAATGCTACGGAAGAAGTGGAGGCGAACTCGACTTGTTGTTCTAGTGATACAACCAGCAATGAAGCACCCCAAGACCATTGTTGTGGAAATGAGCAAGAAGAGGTTTCGTGTTGTAGCTCAGGCGCGGATGTTGGAAGTGCTCAAAGTTCAAACGGGATGAAATTTAATGTCAAAGGTATGGACTGTCCTTCTTGCGCGGCCACCATTGAAAAAGGGCTGCAGAAGATTAGCGGCGTCCAATCGGTCAGCGTTAAGTATGGGACCGGCAAGATGACGGTAGCTGCTGAGGATGAAACCCTTTATGATCAGGTCCCGAAACATATTCGTAAATTAGGATTTGAAGCAGAGCCAGTGGATCGTCATAAGAATAAACAAACCTACAAAATAGAGGGAATGGATTGCGGCTCTTGTGCGATGACGATTGAAAAGCATTTGAGCAGAAATCCTGCCGTTCAAGACGTTCAAGTCCAATTTTCGACAGGGAAGATGCATATTCAGCATACGACTTCTCCAAAAGAAATAATAAAAGAAGTAGGCAGGGCCGGATTTCAAGCTTCCATGGAAGGGAAAAATGACGATCAAAACCGGAAAGCTGCCAAAGGTGATGGGATATCAACGACGACTTTATCAGGGGTCTTCCTTGGTCTAGGTTTTATCGGTTCATTCGTGAATATTCCAGCTGAATTCATCACGGCTTTTTATGCGGCAGCCATTCTTATCGGCGGGTTCAAGCCTGCGAGAAGTGCTTTTTATGCAATCAAGAGCGGTTCTTTGGATATGAACGTCCTCATGGCATCGGCAGCTATCGGGGCTGCCCTTATCGGAGAGTGGTTTGAGGGTGCCATGGTCGTCTGGCTGTTTGCATTAGGCAATACACTCCAAAACCGGTCCATTGAAAGGACGCGGGAATCGATCAGAAGTTTAATTAACCTTACGCCAAAAGAAGCTACGGTCAAATCAGGGAACCAACTCGTCCGTAAAGCGGTAGAAGAGGTGGGGATTGGCGAAGTCATCGTCGTTAAACCTGGGGAAAAGATTCCCTTGGATGGTGATGTGATTACCGGCATATCCAGTGTCAACCAAGCACCGATCACTGGAGAATCTTTGCCTGTAGATAAGCAAATGGGAGATATCGTTTATGCAGGGACAGTAAATGAAAGTGGATCGTTAGAAATCGAAGTCACAAAGCTCGTGGAAGATACAACAATCGCTAAAATCATCCACCTTGTGGAAGAGGCTCAAGAGAAGAGAGCTCCTACCCAGGCTTTCGTGGATCGGTTTGCGCGTGTCTATACACCGATTGTATTCACTCTCGCTCTGTTGGTTATGGTCGTTCCACCTCTCTTCGGTTTTGGCACGTGGGGAGATTGGCTGTATAAAGGGCTCGCTTTACTTGTGGTCGCCTGTCCGTGTGCTCTTGTTATTTCTACACCGGTCGCGATTGTTTCAGCCATCGGAAATGCAGCTAAGAATGGTGTGCTCATCAAGGGCGGTACGTTTCTTGAAAAGGCCGGAACCATCAAAGCCATCGCTTTTGATAAAACAGGTACCCTTACAGAAGGGCGTCCAAAGGTTTCGGAAGTGCACGCACTAGGCGTAAGCGAAGATGAATTGATCCGTGTGACGAGAACCATTGAAGAACATTCCACTCACCCGATTGCTCAGGCAATTATCACGTATGCATCAGAACGAAATATGACGGCGATCGAAGGCGAAGATTTCCAAGCAATTGCAGGAAAAGGTGCGAAAGCGAAGTTGGCTGGTGTGGAATATTTTGCTGGAAGTCCGAAGTTGTTTGAGGAGATACAGGTGTCTCTTTCTGATATAAAAGAACGGATTCAACAGTTGCAAAATGAGGGGCATACCATTGTCGTTGTAGGGACATCAGACAAAGTACTTGGCCTCATCGCTGTTGCTGATACCATTCGCGACATTACCGTTCAATCGATTCAAAAGCTGAAGCAGGTAGGGATGCAGGAAATGGTGATGCTCACAGGGGATAACAAAGGAACAGCGGATAAGATTGCAAGGGAAACAGGCGTTGATCGCTATTTCGCTGAGCTTTTACCTGATGATAAAGTTTCAGCTGTGAAGAAACTGCAGAAGGAAGGAAAGAGTGTGGCGATGGTTGGAGATGGGATCAATGATGCTCCAGCTTTAGCGACCTCTGACCTAGGAATCGCTATGGGGGGAGCAGGAACAGATACGGCTATGGAAACCGCAGATATTGTGCTGATGGCCGATAATCTGGAAAAGCTTCCGCACACGATTCGTTTGAGCAGAAAAGCGTTGAAAGTTATCAAACAGAATGTGTGGTTTTCCTTAGTGACGAAGCTTGCGGCCCTGTTGCTCATTTTCCCAGGTTTCCTGACCTTATGGATGGCTGTGTTAAGTGACACAGGGGCAGCTTTACTCGTCATTCTCAACAGTATGAGACTATTAAGAAATAAATCATAAAGAAAAGGGGCGACTCAAAGATCGCCCCTTTTTCTTGTGTTATTTTTTATAGACCGAAGCATCATAGATCGAGTCGACCGCTTTCTTCAGCTCTGCATTGAATTCCTCATCAGACTGATTAGCATTCAAGTCTGCGGCCAGAGCACGTGAGAAACTTGCGATGACACCATCGTTTTCTTTGAGCTTCTCGTTCGCTTCCTCACGGGAATAACCACCGGAAAGGGCAACGACACGTACCACTCGAGGGTGATCGACGAGTTCTTTGTAAGCGTTCGGCTGCGTAGGGATTGTCAGCTTCAGCATTACGTTTTCATCATCAGATAGCTCATTTAAGTGTTTCAAAATTTCATCTCGGAGAAGTTCCTCGCATTTTTCTTTATCACTGCTGTGAATATCGACTTCTGGTTCAATGATCGGTACAAGGTCAGAAGCGATGATTCTTTTTCCAATGTCGAACTGCTGTTGAACGACTTCTTTAATTCCGCTAGGATTTGGCTCATGGATGACGGAACGCATTTTTGTGCCGAAAATATTGCGTTCATTGGCACGGCGCAATGTTTCATCAAGATTATCAAACGGTTTCATAAGCTGGACGCCGTTTTCTTTTTCTGCGAGCCCTTTGTCGACTTTAAGGAAAGGGACAACCCCTTTGCTGGCTAAATAATCAGCCGTGAATTGACCTTCAATCTCCCTGTCCATCGTTTGCTCGAAGAGGATGGCTCCAAGGATGTGATCGGCATCAAAAGAAGGAGAGGTGATGATTCTTGTGCGCATTTGGTGGACAAGGTCGAACATCTCATCCTCACCTGAATAGGAATCTTCCGGGACGCCATAAGCGGCCAGTGCTTTCGGTGTACTTCCGCCACTTTGGTCAAGCGCTGCGATAAACCCATTGCCGTTCTTCATTTTTTCAAATTGCTTGTTGTTCATGTTTTCCACTCCTTTTTCGTAGTGTGAAAATTTCCCTTTATACTCTTCCCTTAAATTGGACTTGCATAACACATTATGGGGGAAGAGTTTTGGGTATGGATGTGGGGGATGGTGTTTTATTAGAGCATGAAAAGGAATACTATGTATCAATCAGAGTTTAGAGGAGGAGTTTTTATGGGGAAGTGGATTATGAACGTTCTGGCGTTCATTCTTGTGGTCACTGTGAATGGGCTTGCCAATGCTTTGCCTCTGAATGGTCAGACCACAGGTGAAATATCCAACCGTCTGAACGTGTTATTCACTCCTGCAGGGTATGTGTTCAGCATATGGGGTCTTATTTATATTTTACTAGGAATCTGGGTGATCCGGCAGTTTCCGAAGAGCAGACGGGATTTGCCAATCTACCAAGAAACAAGCGGACTCTTCGTCTTAAGCAGCGTGCTGAATAGTCTTTGGATCTTTATGTGGCACTATGAGTTTTTTGGAGTTTCGGTATTGGTGATGATTGCGTTGCTGCTAACATTGATCCGCTTATATCAAACCTTACAGAAGAATGATGCTTCTTTTTTCGACCGGCTTCCGTTCTCTGTTTATCTTGGCTGGATCAGTGTCGCAACAATCGCGAATATCAGCTACTATTTGACTTATATTGGGTGGGATGGATTCGGAATTTCCGCCTCGGTTTGGACGGTACTGTTAATGATTGTGGGTACACTGCTTGCGGTTTTCTTTATGAAGAGCCAGGATGACTGGGTATACCCGCTCGTTTTTGTCTGGGCGTTTATCGGTATCGGAGTTAAAAATCAGGGGAGTGATGTCCCTCTTGTTGTAAACTCCGCTTTTATTCTTGCAGGACTCCTCCTTGTGGTCACCCTTTTATATGCATTTAGAGGAAAATCCACTTGATGCGTTCATCAAGTGGATTTTTTTGCTTACAAAGAAACAGGAAGGGAATCAAGCCCTCTTAATAGGAAAACGGACCGCCATTCGGGCTGAGTTACATCACGATTCAGGTCAATGTCAGGGAATGTGGTTAGTAACTTTTCCAGCGCAATTTTCCCTTCGAGTCGAGCGAGAGGCGCGCCGAGACAAAAATGGATCCCGAACCCAAACGCGACATGTGCATTTCTTTCTCTTGTCACATCAAATTGAGAGGCATGTTCAAATTTTTCTTCATCACGGTTAGCTGAGCTGAGCGATGCGACAATGAAATCCCCACGCCGGATGGACTGGCCGTGGAAATCGATGTTCTCATCTGCCCATCGGGCCGTCGAGAAATCGACAGGACTGTAATAGCGAAGTCCTTCTTCGATCGCACCAGAAATGAGAGTAGGATCAGCCTTTACTTTTTCAAGCTGGTCAGGGTGTTCAAATAGGGCATACAGCGTATTCCCAATCAAGTTAACCGTCGTTTCGTGGCCGGCGATGATCAAAAGGACGATCATGGAATAAAGTTCGTTTCTAGTCAGCTGTTCCCCGTCTTCTTCGGTTTGGATGAGATGGGAAACCAAGTCATCCTGAGGTTCGTATTTTCGTCGTTCAAAAAGCTCTGTCAGGTAGGTAGTGAAAGCTTCTACATCACCCATGAAGTCAGGGTCCATTTCATTGGATGCAGAGACAATGGTGTTGGACCATTTTCTGAATTTATCCCGGTCCTCTGCGGGAACGCCAAGCATCTCACTGATAACGATAATAGGCAGGGGAAAAGCATAATCATCAATTAAATCAACCGTTGTTTCTTTTTGCTTCATTTGGTTTAATAGATCATCCGCAATTTCACGGATTCTTGGTTCCAGCTGCTTAATGGTTTTAGGGTTGAAGTAAGGTTGGACGAGTTTGCGCAGGCGTGAATGGTCAGGTGGATCAACGTCGAGCATCATGTTTTGGAAGATGTTGAATTCATTTTGTTCGGCGTCTTGAGATGAAGAAGCGAATAATTTGCTTTGGTCCTTAATGAAACTGGGTGATTTCAAGAGTTCTTTCACGTGCTCGTATTTCGTAATCATCCAGGAGTGGTTCTTCCCATCACTGTTCATGGGGAAAATAGGTCGATCCTTTCTTAACTTTTCATAGAACGGATAAGCTCCATTTTTAAAATTCGACTGCTGGAGTGTTTCCATGTTTCCCATTCAACGTTCCTCCTCTGAAATGATCTGTCTCCCTTGGATTATATAAGGGAATGCAGATAAATGGAAATAAAAGGAGTACCAGGTCATCCAGATTCTGGATGACCTGGTACTCCCTTTTATTGTAAGCGTTATTCCTTTCGGTTTTGAGGGAAAGTGATAGGATAAGGGTAGGCTTGGAAAGAAAGGTGGAAACATTGTGAAGAAAATTCAATTAGGGAACAGTGATTTAGAAGTCGGAGAAATATCTCTTGGCTGTATGAGAATGAGTGAGCTGAGCACGAAGGATGCATCTGGAGTGATCACGAACGCAGTCGAGAATGGGGTCGACTTATTTGATCACGCCGATATTTATGGTAAAGGAGAATCGGATTCTGTATTTGCGGAAGCTCTGAAGGAGACCGGCGTGTCACGTGAGGACATCAAGCTGCAAACGAAATGCGGCATTCGTAAAGGTTTCTTCGATTTTTCTAAAGAGCATATTCTGGAGTCTGTGGATGGCAGTCTGAAGCGGTTGAATACAGATTATGTGGACAGCTTTTTGCTGCACCGTCCAGATGCTTTGATGGAGCCGGAAGAAGTAGCGGAAGCATTTGCCACATTGAAAGAAAGCGGAAAGGTACGATACTTTGGTGTCAGTAACCAAAACCCGATGCAAATGGAACTCCTGAAGAAATACATGGGAGAAAGCTTGATCGTCAATCAGCTGCAACTCAGCATCGTCCATACACCGATGATTGATGCTGGTTTTAATGTGAACATGCAAAACGATCCGGCCGTCGTCAGGGACAGCAATGTATTGGAGTACTGCCGCCTGAACGACATCACGATTCAAGCATGGTCACCATTCCAGCACGGGATGATTGAAGGTCCTTTTGTAGGCAATGACGCGTTCCCAGAAGTGAATGCCAAGCTTCAGGAACTGGCTGAAAAGTATGATGTGACGGATTCTGCCATCGCAATTGCCTGGATTCTTCGTCACCCTGCGAACATTCAACCTGTTGTGGGGACTATGAATACGCAGCGGATGCAGGACATTGCCAAAGCTTCTCATATTGTCTTGTCCAGAGAAGAATGGTACGAGCTTTACCGGGCTGCTGGTAACGATTTACCGTAACATCTGTTGAAGTAGGGGGCTAATCGGGTTTGCGGTTAGCCTTCTTCTCGTATGGAGAACCTTTCCTCATATAAAATAGGTAGAATCCGGAATGAGAAAATGTCTTTAGCGAATGATAATAACAGCGATAAATCCGTCTTTTTGATTGAAAATGCTGTAAAAAGAACGGGGATTTTGAAAAAAATCACGATTGTAAGCGTTTATTTTGTAAGAATGTGTTGTGCTTCACAAGATTATATTTTACTCTAGTAACGTTAGCTATAAAATAGCACTCTTACTGTTTTATAACAGGTAGAGCTTTCGTTGCTTGTACTAGTTATTTACTTATAAAAAAATGAGCCCCGGGCTCAAAAAAGGAGAAGTGGATATGGCAGATTCATTCACAACAGAAAAAGACGGGCAGACAAACGTTGCTCGTGACGAGCGTGAACTGCTCGACCAACTACTGGAACCTGAAGTACAGGAATCTTTGACTGTTCTTGTGAAAGAGCTTCCGAAGCTTACCGAATTGGTGAAGATTCTTTCAAGCTCCTACGATACCGTTCAATCGCTTGCGACGGATGAAGTTCTGAAAAAAGACACGGTTGAGTTCATGTCAGAAGTGGCTGAGCCTCTCAAACATACCGTGAAAGAAGTAGCGCAGAACGCAATCGAAGCGAAAGATCATGCGGAAAGCAGCTCAGAAGTCATCGGACTATTCGGCTTGATGAAGATGTTGAAAGACCCTCAAGCTCAAAAAATGTTCCGTTTCGTCAACGCATACTTAAAAGTATCCGCTGAACGCAATCACAAAGAGTAGGAAATGGAGGAATCAACATGTCAAAAGAAATCGTCATTCTAGGCGGCGGTTATGGCGGGCTTCTTGCCGCTTTGTCTGTGCGCCAATACATGGACGCTTCTGAAGCGAACGTGACAATCATTAACAAAACCCCGACACACCAAATCATTACAGAATTGCACCGTTTGGCAGCAGGAAACATTTCTGAGCAGGCGGCAGCGCTTCCTCTTGAGAAGTTGTTGAAAGGAAAAGACATCAACCTTAAGGTTGCGACGATCGAGTCCTTTTCTGTCAATGACAAGAAGATTTCACTGGAAGATGGTTCTGAACTGTTCTATGATGCTTTGGTCGTGGCACTGGGTAGTGTAACGAACTACTTCGGCATCCCAGGACTGCAGGAACACAGCATGGTCCTTAAATCTGCGGAAGATGCAAATAAAATCCGTGAACATGTGGAAGCACGCATTCGTGATTATGCAGCAACGAATAACGAAGCAGATGCACACATCGTCATCGGCGGTGGTGGCTTGACTGGTGTTGAGCTTGTCGGTGAATTGGCTGATGAAACACCAGCTATGGCTAAAAAGTACGGAGTTAATCCTGAAGAAATCAAGCTGACACTCGTAGAAGCGATGCCGAAGATTTTGCCGATGCTTCCTGATCACTTGATTGAAAGAGCAACGAAGAGCCTTGAAAAACGCGGCGTTGAATTCCTGACAGAACTTCCTGTCACGAATGTAGAAGGAAACGTCATCGAGTTGAAAGACGGCCGTAAACTGACAGCGAATACGTTCGTTTGGACCGGTGGAGTTGCAGGCAACCCACTTGTCGGTGAATCTGGTATTGAAGTAAATCGCGGACGCGCGTCTGTGAACAACTATCTTCAGTCCGTTTCCCACAAAGACGTATTTGTCGTCGGTGACAGTGCGGTTTACTTCAAACCAGGTGATGAACGCCCACAACCACCGACAGCGCAAATCGCTTGGCAGATGGGTGATACCGTCGGTTATAACCTATATGCCTTCCTTGAAGACAAGAGCTTTGAAGAGTTTGAACCTGTCAACTCAGGTACGCTCGCAAGCCTTGGCCGTAAAGACGCGGTCGCTTTCATCGGTGCCAACCAGACACCATTGAAAGGTCTTCCGGCTTCTGTCATGAAAGAAGCAAGTAATGTACGTTACCTTTCCCACATCAAGGGGCTATTCGCACTTGCCTATTAAGAACATATGCTAAGGTGAAATACCCTTAACAAACGCCTGCTTCCAACCGCTCCCAAGCGAAGACGAAGCAGGCGTTTTTTTGTGCTGTATTTACATTATTTGCCACACCAGGTCATCCAGATATTGGATGACCTGGTGTGGCTATTTATGGGAGTGGAACGCTTGTGTATAAAGGGGAATAGGGGAGTGCAGAATGGAGATAATCAATTTCTTGGAGTGGTGGGAAATGTATTTATTATTAGTCATCGTGGTGTGGATTCTTTTTGCTTATCGTTTCGTTGATTGGAAGCAGGTAGAGAAGCAATACCCGACGATCCTGTTTTTTATTACTGTGAACATGACCTATAATTTCCTCTATTATAATCACACGCTGTGGGCATTCCGTGGGGTGACACTGGAGTGGCTGAACCATTCCATCATTAATATGGCGTTCACTTTTTTCATCTGTCCTGTCGGCTTAATCATTTACTTGCAGCGTTTTCCCAAAATGAAGAAAAACCAGTTCATCTATATCACAGTCTGGGTTGCATTTTACACGATCTTGGAGTGGCTGTTTTCTATGAAAGGGATGTTCGTCTATGATCATGGATGGAACAACTGGCTCAACATTCCGTTGAATGCGGTCTTATTCATCGTGCTTTATATTCATTACCGAAACCCTGTCCGGGCTCTCATCATATCCCTGCCGATTGTTGTCCTTTTCTACGTATTCTTTCCGTTTCCCTTGGACAGTTTAAAATAGAAAGGATGTCATGAACCAGTGATGATACGCGATGTGCTGTCTGCCCCTATGTTTTTAATCCTGCTTTTTACTACTTATATAGCTATGTGGACCTATATCGGTAAGAAAAAAATCAACAAAAAATGACCTGCTCCTTAGGATAAAGAGGCAGGTCATTCTTTTATTTGATTTGCGTCCGTTTTGATGTTGGATGATTGTCGTCGAATTTTTTGAACGAAGTTTCTGGTTTAAGCGCAATCGTTTCTTCTCCCGCTTGTTTTCCCAGAGACTTATACTTGAGCTGGAACTCATCTTGTACTTCAGGCGTTTCTTCCACGGAAGGTGACTGTCTCATGCCGGCGATCCACGTGTCGAAGTCATACATACCACGGTCGATAATCAAGCCCAAATCTTCAAGTGACTGTGTCAATTCGTTCAAGCAATCCAAACCGTTCCTTAAAATAATGCCTTTTTCTTTGGCTTTATCAACGGAATGCTCGAGACGATAGCTCTCCCCTTGATATGTAAACTCCACAAAACAACTGTTACGGTCCCAATTAAAATTGAAATTCTCAACCTTCAGGCGTTTGACCACTTTGATCAATCTTTTTTCACAAATGCTTTGCTCTTTATGTGGCATCCATCGGAATAGAACATTCTTGAATAAACGATTCTTGAACATGCCATTCACCTTCCTTTTTTATTAAGCCTAATCATGTAGTGACTGTATAACTATTTCTACAAGATCGATGCGATGACCTTCCATTTTCAAGGATAAATTGTAGAATAAAGGAATTTTCATCTCAATCCTTGCAGAAGACTCTCGTCCTTCTCACGAACGAGGTCGTATGTTTCGAGTAAATGGTCGGGGACGAATGCACGTCCATAGTTCCACGCATTGGTTTCAATGACGGACTTCAGCTCTTCGATCTCCTCATCTTCTCCGTACATAAGTGTACGCAAATCGTGTTTATGTTTTTTGAATGTCAGGTAGTAGCCTATTTCGTGGTAGAGAATGATTTTAACAATATTTTCTTCAGGTTCATTTACTTTTATTTTACTCATATATCCATTGATTTGTAGATAGTTAAAATTCACTGTATTTGTGGATACATTATAACTCATAGGTGCTGGAAGTTTATTATTGATTTCATAATTGATGTCCAGTTGATGTTCAAGCAGTGTATCCTTAATAATTTCTTCAACCTGCCGTATGTAAAGCATGAAAAATCACTGACCTTTCCTTTCTATTATTCTCAGTATAAGTGAAGGGAAGAGGTGAACCAAGGTACGATACGATCATAATTAAAAAGTCCTATCCTGGGACATTTGTAGGAGTTCGAGGGCCAGAGGCGATCTCTCTGTTTCTTAGGGGGAAGAAAATTCCCTTGCGATGGGCGCACACATCAAACGAAAATCGTCTCCTCACGTATAATACGATAACTGAATGATTAAGGAGTGAAAAAAATGAGTTATCGAGCGTATGATTATGACTATGATTACGACCATAAAGATGGATGCTGTGGAAAAAAAGATAAACACCATAAAATGAAACATTATAAAAACTGCGTGGAAGAAGTATTGGAAGCCATCCTTTTTGCGCAGAAGAAAGCGAAGAAGGATGATTGTCACACGTCTTGCCAGCAGTCGATCAATGATCTGATCGGAGAAAAACGTGTAAAGAAAAACACGATTCCTTTTCTTTTGTATTGCGGATGTGAACCTTTTAAAGGCACAGGAGTAGCCACATATTCCTGTCACTCTAAGAAAGAGAAAATCAAGTGTATCCATACTCACATTTTTAAAATAAAAGAATTAAACAAAGATTGTGCCGTTCTCGAACTTCTGGACTTTAAATCAGACCTGAAAGATAAACACCCGAAACAATGCCACAGCAAGCACGGATCCGCCTGTCACCAACTGGATCATAAGGATTTGGATGATCTTGTAGGTACTGGCATTTGCATCACTGTGGATTTATCATGTTTTTGTGCGATTACCTGTCTGCCAGCCGTTCATTTGTAAAAAATCGCTGAATCTGACATGGCGAAACACCGATTGACCTTTCCTATGCGTATAAACCGGTAAAAGAAAAGAAGGTAGACTAAAGGAGCCTACCTTCTGTACATACGTGTTTACCCACCGAAAGCTTCTAACAGATCCTCGATTTCCTGAATGTTCATCTCCTGTGAAACAAGTGGTTTCTTGAAGGAGGATGGGGCCCTTTCCTTCTGATATGAACCTGCCGCAAGCAACCTCTTTATTTCCAGTAATTCAGACAACACCCCATTTGTACCCTCTTGCTGAGAAGTAGCAGCCTTATGAAAGTAGTGGTTCAAGGCAGAGAAGATCAAATGATTCAGGGTGTTATTCTCTGAGTGATAGGCAATTTCCTCTCTCATTTCAGGGGAGACCTTGTGATGGTCTCCTGTTTTTATATCAATGAAGGAATCAGGGATCGTAAGCACGGTTTGTTTAAAATAATCGTGATATACGTTTGACATTCCTTCACCCTCTAACTTTTAGTATAGGCGTAATCGTCCGCGTATTCTTTGTTTTTGCTTATCCACTGCATCTTAGCAAGAATCATCAATCCCTGCACATTCAATTGCGACATGTTTTCAGGGAAAAGTAATTCAATCGGACGTCCGCGTTCATTCCATTTCACGGCTGCTTCTTTGATTTGTTTTTCAGCGATTTCAGCGGCTCCGCCGACCGCGATGTATCGGGAGGCTCCCTTGATCTCATTGGAACGGCTTCTCACTCTGTCAAAATGTTCGAGATACTTGATTGCCATCAAACGCAGCTGTGGAGTGATGTATTTACTAATATCTTTTCTTACTCCTGCGAATGGCTCCACGTACCATTCGGATTGACCGGCCACGAGTTTTTCTTCAAGCTCCGAACGTGAATTAAAGCTGTACATTTCATTTTTACTTACTTTTTGTATGATATGGTCGAGGTATTGATTGATGCCGAACGGCTCGCCTTCGACAGATGCGACCGGTTTATTCTTCTTGATCCCTACAAAGTCAACCGAATCTCCGCCTAGATCACCAATGAGAATACCTTTCGAAGAATCCTTAACGAGTGAATCGTCTGAGATCATGAGCGTATCCTGATCTCTCGTCAAAGCTAAGTAGGCAAGGGCTCCTTCCGCTCCTACGATGACATCCTCAATTTGTATTTTGACTGCCACTTCCTTCGGTTCTCTTATCCCAGGCACTTTATGAAAAATGACCGTATGATTTCCAATCAAGCGCTGTTTAAAGATATCCTTCTTTTCTTTGTATTGGGTCGTTGGTAACGATACGGCCAGCTGGTCGATCGTGAACTGGAAATCCTCTTCAGCAGGATTGGTCAATAAGGCATGATACGCAGCGGTAGCAAAAAGCAGAATGTAGGTGCGCTCTTCGTCAACTTTTTGATTATTGAATGATGTTAAGCTGACGTTTTTCTGCTGCATCGCTGACTTACCGATATAAAAAATCTCACGTCGATCCTGGATCGAAGGGCTTTTGATTTCAACAATCAAATTTTCTTCAAGCTCCACATCTTCCTCATCGTACGGTTTTTCGTAAAATTCTTCATCAAACAAGGCGATCGCGTTTGGCATCTGATAATCAAATGTTTCTCCTTGATCGGATACCAAAGCTTTGTACCAGCTATTTCCGACATCTACGGCAAGAAAATTATTTCTGTTCATTTTCTACCTCCTCATTCTACAACCTATGTAGAAGAGGCCGTCCCTGTGCGAATACCCATTTCCCTTATTAAAGTATATGGCAGGGTTGTGTAAGACTCCGTTTCGAGACTTTTGTTGAGTGGGTGGGGCTGCGGGGAGTGACTCGCTTTCCGCGGGAGCGCGGTGAGCCTCCTCGGACTCCGCGTCCTGTGGGGTCTCACCAAGCACTCTCTTCCCGCAGGAGTCTCCCCATTCCCCTCCGCCCCTAGGCTATATCAGTTTCTCGAAACCACTTCTCGGCAACTCCGCTAGGATGCTTAATCGAAGTGAATCATATAAAGTCCTCTTCAGTGGTGATTCTCAGCGAGAAAGGCCTGACAGAGCACTTTATGTATGTTTTTGGGTCGGGGTGAACACGTTCCCCACCTTGGTAAAGGGGTTCGTCTCTCTACATCGAATGGGGTGGTTAGGAAGCTGCGAGACTCCCGTGGGAATGGATTGGCTGGCGAGACCCCACAGACCGAAGCTCGAGGAGGCTTGCCGTCATCCCCACAGGAAAGCGAGTAGCTTCCTAGCCACCCCTGACGCCCAACACGGCAACGAACCCCGAAAACATCTCTGAAACTGAGTCTTCAAGAATAGGGAGCTTTTGTTTAATTGATAGAAAAGGAAAAGTTTCTATTAAAAATGGAGGACTTGGTCAAATTCCACGTTTATACTCCTTCATCTGACCATGCTTAATAGAGTAGATTGCATAGAATACAGTGAGGTTAATATAAAGGAGGAAAAAGTGATGAAAAAAGATAATTGTCACGATAATTGTGTAAACCTTAATGCGTCAGCCTCAGTTGACAATTGCACAAACGGAGGTCCTGTGGATACTCCAGTAAACCCTGCAGATGAACTTACTATCAAAGTTCCTGTGGAATTGGGCGCGTATGATGTTACAACTCACCTTGTAGCAAATATCAAGTTCCCGCACCCTGTACTAGAAATCAAGGACATTAAGAAAAGAGTGGTAATCACTCAGTGTCGTTTGATGACCCGTACTTCAACAGGAACCGACGACTTATTCACAGATGGAGAATTCCCATTGTTCATCAAAGGATATGTCCGCAAAAACATTCAATATGCGAGCCCGGTTTATGGTGCTTCCGGAGAATGTATCTCATCTGATATGAAGTCATTGACAACTAAGGTCCACTTCGACTGCATGACGACAGTAGATCTTGAAGGTTTGGTCCAGCTCCCTGTAGCGAACACAAGAAGAGAATTCGACTTCTTCCGTGCTCAAGACCTCGGTGAAGGATTCCCTGAAAAAGATCAACTTCTATCTAGCGATCTTTCTCAGTATCACCAGGAGAGCACACAAGCGTACAACGAGCTCCCATACTGTGAGCTTATCGCAAGTGACATCATCGAGTGGGATGAAGCAACAGACCGTCAATCATACAGTCCGGTTGACGAAGGCTACTTCCACCACATCGTTGAAAAAATGATGGTCAGATTCCGCGTCAAAGTTTTGCAAAAACAACAAGTCGAATTGAATGGCTAATCGATAAGACAAAAACACGGTTCCTTATAGAAGGGATCGTGTTTTTTATTTTATTCCATAGGCGTCTGATGGTTCATCTTTCATGAGCGTGTTGGCTTGAACGTATCTCAAAATCGAGATAAGAGCCCAGACATTGTCAGTTCTTCTACATACCATGGGGATATCTTTCGTTTAGGAGGCCATCGAATGTCTGATAAACATAACGATTCCTATGAGTGTGAAAAAGGGTATTGCAAGCCGTGTAAGCCTCATGTAAGTATTGGCAAGATCGTCACAAAGGTGCCAGTCGTTCTCGCCGAACTCAATGTCCAGCTGAACATAAATGAAACCATCACTTTCCCAGAGCCTGTTCTTGAAATTAAAGATATTAAGAAAAGAGTCGCGTTAACTCAATGTCGATTGCTTCTCCCTACAAAAAAATTGTTCCTTAAAGGATTCGTCCGTAAAAATATCCAATATGCAAGCCCATCGAACGAAATCGAAATGAGCACAGATACGACGGTCGCTTCAGATCTCCATTCGTTCACGGTGGATATTCCATTCGATACGATCATTGAAATCAAAGATTTCTTATCCATGCCAGTCATGCCGAAAAATAATAAGCGGGAAGAATTTGATTTTGCCGTATCTCAATCCTTACCTTCCGGATTCCCTGAAAAGGATGAATTGTTGAGCAGTGATCTTTCTCAATATCACCAGGAGAGCAGCCAATATTACAACGAGCTTCCTTATTGTGAATTGCTTGCTAGTAAAATCATTGAATGGGATGAAGCGATCGATCGCCAACCACTTCCAGGATCTTCACCATTCAATGAAGGCTACTTCACGCAGGTCGAAGAAAAAATGGTGCTCGACATTTGCCTTAAAGTTCTCCAGGATCAACAAATCCGCGTAGCTTCAGCTTCCAATGATGATTGCTGAGTGACAAGTATAGGACAGAAAGGAGGGGAGAAAGGATGCTGAAGGGCAAGCACCTTTCTGAGTAATATGAAGAGGGATGAAATCAAGTTTAATCAAACACGCTGGACGAAGCGGTCACATCCGAAACCACAGAAAGCAAAGGAAGAGCGTAGAAAAGAAAATCATTCCTATGATTTTCAATTTGAGGAAAATCCGTCTGTTTCAGAAGATCACCATGACATCTATTCTCCTTACGACTCAGGTGGAGAAATGCCTCGACCCGTCATTTCCCCACCTTCAAAAATTTTGGATAATGAAACAGAAGAACATGTGTTAGCAGAGAACCGGAAGCGAATGTCTTCGTTCCGGAAAGACTCGATGTCCATAATCGAAGATCCCCGTAAAGAGGAAGATTTCTTTGATGAATCATTGGATCGTCCTCAGGTGGGAACCAGAAGGGGATGGAGGAAAAACAACCCGTTCTTGCCAGAATTACTAGCGTTATTAAAAGAGGAACCCTGCCCAGACTGGAGTTCCATGAATGACTCTCAAGAAATGGAAGACGAGGATTTTAACTATTCGATTTTGACGGATATCGTTTCTTCCATGGGGGAGTCCTCGGACGATCGTCAAGGTTTTAAAGATCACTACCAGGCTCAAAAGAATATCGTTTTGGATGACGAATCTTCCATGTTTCTGGAGGAAGAAAAATCAGATGAAAAGGTAATAGCCAAAGGCTCATCTGAAGACCTATTTCATGAGGTTTGCTCCATGCTGGATGAATCCAGTTCTTGGTCAGAAAGAATTGAATGGTCCTATGATGAAGAAGAATCATCAGAGCTTATCGCAACTTCTTTCGATGAAGAACACAACTGTATGGAGGAAGAGTCTTTTTGTGAGCTAGAACAGGAAGAGAGCGAGAGTAGTTCTTCATCTTTGGAAGACTTTTGTGAAGAGGAAGAAGAATCTTCACACACGGCATGGAACATGACTGTGAAAGTCCCTGTCTTATTATCTACTCAAAAGGTCGAAGTGAATCTGATGGAAAACTTGAACATTCCTGATGATCTATGCGAAATCATTGATATTGGATTATCTATTCACTCTCAAAAGGAAACCGTTGTTCTGCCATCTTCCTATGTTTTTCTTAGTGGCGTACTCGTGGTGGAGGTCGTTTATGACAATGGAGAATCATTGCAGCAGCTTAAACAGACGGTGCCGTGGGAAGAGACAGTATGTGTGTATTGGAAGAAAGAGCCGCAGCTCCCTTGCTCAGATCGAAAAGAATACACTTTTGACTGCGAAGAGTTAGGAAACGTACATTATGAGTTCGTTGAAACTTTCGTTGCTCCGGTAGAAGTAGAAGAGCAAAGTGTGCGTTTCGTCAGTCACAGTGATGCCTCTATCAAGGATGGGAAACTCTACATTCAAGGGTCCGCTCAAATCGTCTATGACCTTTTACAAAAGCAGTATGTACACATATAATTCTTTTCACAAGAAAAAAGAGATGCCCCGTCAAGGAGCATCTCTTATTTGTTATTGACCGATGATTTTTCGGAAGCGGCTGTAAACTGTTTCTTGTTGTTGAGTTGTTGCAGCCTGAGCATCTTCTTCTCCACCGTTATCGCCATTTGGCGGAACTGATGGGAATCCGAGATCTTGTTGTTTCTGGGTCAACTTGATGACAAGGTTGATGTCCATTTTTTCCGTTACTTTGTTGAAACGTCCCCAGTTATCAAAATGATGCACGATGTCCCACTGGTTTACAGCAGAAGCAAGCAGCTTACATTTGATTGGCTGGTTGTAGATTTCGAACGTCAAAGAACCGAATTCGCAACGGTCAGCGCCCATGCCGTCTTTGGCAAGTTCACGGCGTTGGAGGACGTTGTCTTTCACGCTGTATGGGAAGTCGAATGGATACTGGACGTCGTTTGCAAGTTCAACCTGATCGTAGGCTTTGAACGGGATATCGATGCTGTAATCTTTAACATATCCATACCCATCTTCCACATACTGGATGTTTTTGTGTACAACCCCTTCAACAAACAATTTCACGTACCCAGGGTTTCCGACGACAGGAATCGCTTTACACTGCGTCAAGGAAACGTTTTTCTCGATGTTTTTAATGGCTCTAGCATACGATGGTAGTTCGAAGTCCGCCTCAGTAAGAGACTGAATCAACACATCACCAAGAATGATTGTTTCTTCTGTATCATCCGAAGAAAACTCTTCTGATGCAGTGAAGAGACTCTTTGATTTGGCTACATCGCTGGATAGAGGTGGACATTTTTTACCGTGTCCATACCCATTTCCGCATCCTGTGTTTTTCCTCATATTGTTCACTCCTTCTATATTTTTGTCAAAAGTCTACCTTTCTTTCAGACAAGTTCCTTTTGACTCATTAATACTATATGTCTCTATGAAGGAAGGTGAATGGACGAGTGACGATAGGCTTTAAAAATAGGTGCTTTCCCTCAAAATCTATGAGCGGAAGCTTTGGGGAAGTATGGACCGGCCTATTTGGGGCGTCTAATTCGGGCAGCTTGGTCATATGGTAAAAAAAGAAACGGTGAGCTTTGGCTCTGACAGGGGGGGATGCTGTGGAATGGAGTTTGTGGGTGATGGTGATGTCCGCGTTTGCGACTAGTGTCGGAGCCCTTCCTGTATTATTCATACGTTCCATATCCCACAGGCGGATGGACAGCATTCTTGCCTATACAGCGGGGATCATGGTGGCCGCTTCAACGTATGGATTAATTCCTGCTTCGCTTAAGCTCACCAATTTGTATGTGCTGTGTTGTGGCGTTCTTGTGGGAGCACTGTTATTGAATGTATTGGAATACATCATTCCTCACATCGACCTTGATCATGAACGAAGTGATGTGAAACTTCCTCAAGAGGCGCTTATGTTTGTTGCGGCTATGACTCTCCACAACATTCCTGAAGGGTTATCCGTTGGGGCAAGCTTGGCGAGTGAAGTCGAAAATCTTGGACTTGTTGTGGCCTTATCGATGGGGTTGCAGAATGCACCGGAAGGGTTTTTGGTGGCCTTGTTTTTGTTGAATCAGGGCGTCCGTAAATCTTTAGGGGTGGCGATGGCCTTTTTGACAGGAGCAATCGAATGTTTAGCTAGTGTGTTTGGCTTTTTTATGGTTCATATTGCCTTGTTTCTCGTTCCATATGGTCTTGCCTTTGCTGCGGGAGCGATGTTATTCATCGTATATAAAGAACTGATCCCAGAAACGCATGGTCATGGTTATGAAAGGCTCGCTACTTTTTCCTTTCTGCTGGGACTTCTCAGTATGATTGGGGTTGTAGAGTGGTTCAGGTAGCTCCTCGTCTTCTTTTCGATTACACTGATAGAAAAGGGGAAAAGGAGTGGAAGAGATGTACGAAGGTATTCACCACGTGTCCTTATTAGTATCAGATATCGAAAGAGCGAAACATTTTTATCGTGACGTATTAGGGTTTGAAGAGAGCCCGGATCGTCCAGATTTTGGATTTCCAGGTGCATGGTATCAGGTGGGGACGACGCAGATCCATTTGATTGTCCATAAGGAAGGACGAACCTTCCGAGGGACGACAGAAATCGATTCCCGTGACGGACATTTTGCAATAAGAGTGAAGGATATCGAGGCATTCCTTCATCGTTTGGAAAAGCATGGAGTCGAAATGCTGAACAAGCCTGAGAATAAAACCGAATGGCATCAGGTGTACATCAGTGACCCAGATGGAAATATCATTGAGTTTAACAAATAATATCGTGCATTATACAAGAGGTACTCGGATGATCTAAGGGAAGAGGTGAAGAGGTATGAAAAAAGCTGCTCTTACCGTTTTATTAAGTGCCTCCCTTCTTGGAGGGTGTGGACTGATTGATGGAGTGAATGATACTCTCACGTACGTCAATGAAGCAACAGAATATGCCAATGAAGCCAATACGTTTGCAGAAGAAGCCCCGGCACTCGCCGAACGTGCCATCACAGATCCGCAAGCGGCACAGGACCTTGAAACAAAGCTAGAGGGAATGAAAGAAGATATCGAGGAATTCAATGGGCTGGATGCCCCGGAGGTCGCTTCCGACTTGCACCAACAAGTGGTCGATCAAAATAACCGAGCCCTTGAGGGAATCAATGTCTACCTCTCCAATATGGAAAATGGTCAGCTTGATCCGTCGGTGCTTGAAAATACAGAAGTCTTCCAGACACTCAACGAGCTTACAAGTCTCCTTGAACAAATCCAACAATTCGGTGAGTGATCCTTCTCCGCATACGAATGTAAATAAAAAAGACTACAGCCCCTTTTCACCAGGGCTGTAGTCTTTTTTGTGTGAACGCCTTCCCCTTTTGAATACGGTTGCGAAGATTTTTTAAGTCATGGTGACAGGGGAGACGAACCCTTTCGTGCAGCCCTGCACCCTAAAAAATTTCAATAATCAAGGATTAAACATTCCTCCTTTCTACTTGAAAAGGTAGTCTTTGAAGGATTGTGTCATTTTTTCTGTTTAAAATCCTCTATGACGGTTATATATACTTAAAAAATAGTTTTGTTGGGATGTGGAGGGAAGGTTATGGGACGAGGAGAGAAACGACTGGGGTTGATTACAGCACCGGGTTACCCAAAGGAATTGGGAGAGGCTTTGGAGAAAGAGCTGCCGGAGCTCCTCAGCTATTATGTGGAAGACAATTACAACTGGGAAGTGGAATATACCGTCGACGCGCTTACAGGTGTGACGGAAGACTCTGAAGATGTTCTGGAGGCGACGATGGATAGGAGTGAAAAGGAAAACTGGGATTTTGCTGTATGCCTGACAGACCTGCCTTTATTCAAAGGGAAGTACCCAATTGTGGCGGAAGCGTATGAAGAGGGGCATGTGGCTTTAATCAGTCTTCCAGGTCTTGGATCGACTCCTATGATTAAGAGAGTGAGAGAGTCTATTTTACAACTAGTGAATGAAATCTATTATGGAAGTTCTGACGAGGAGCGCGAGCATGCAGAACAGAGGATTCAGTCGAAGGATGATGACCAACATGAAGAATTGAGAAATAAAAGCTCAACAAGACTGATGGGAAAGAGGGGATTTGAATGGCTTTCGCCGATTCAGAGAGAAACCCCTCATGAAGAGGATGCCAACATTGATGTTCGGTTCACTGTGAAGTCCCGCATCAGTGGAGCTTTGCGCCTTTTAACCGGAATGGTTCGTGCTAACCGTCCGTGGGCCATGTTTCCGGCCTTCCTGAAAGTCATCGTTTTTGCTTTTACGACAGGTGCGTATGCGCTGGTATTCCCGACATTATGGAATCTGAGCAACAATTATGGCATATGGCGCATGTTCATGCTTTCCATCGTATCCATCGTAGCGATGGTCGGGTGGATCATCCTTGCACATAAGCTATGGGAAAAACCGAACGACAAAAGAGCACCGTATTTACGGAAGCTGTATAACGCGGCTACTGTGTTGACACTTTTTGTATCTGTCAGTTTGTATTATGTGCTTCTGTTCTTTATCTTCTCTCTTGCGGTGATTGCCTTCATTCCAATGGGGATGTTGAAGTCACAGTTAACGGGTGATGTTGGGTATATCAATTATTTTTATATCGCCTGGACCGCAACGAGTGTTTCTACAATTATCGGAGCGCTCGGTTCTGCGCTTGAAAAAGAAGAAGTTGTGCTCTCTTCCACTTATGGTTACCGTCAGCGTCAACGGTATGAGCAGATAAAGAAAGCGGAAGAAGAGGAACAAGAAGATGAAGAAGGTATAGAAACTCCTCAAGAATTGAAGAGGGTGAAATAAGAAAAGACTACAGCTTCAAATTATTATATGAAAATTGTTTCTTTTAAGTTATGTATCAGCCTCTAGCGGGTAGAAGGGGAGGAGAATCTTACGTAACTTAGGAGGATTGGATGAGAAAGAAAAAGTTGATTGATTATAAAATTTTTGTTCCTTCATTAATTATAATGATTGGCATCAGCATTCCATTTGCCCTTTATGAGGCAGAATCACTGGAACTGTTGAATGCCATTTTTGATTCCATCGTAAATAACTTTAGTTGGGGCTATCTTTGGTATGGTGTGATTTTAGTGGTAGCCGGATTGTATTTATCTTTTTCTAAATACGGGCAGGTGGTTCTTGGTGATCCCAAAGAAAAACCGCGCTTTACGCTATTTGAATATGCGTCCATTTTAATTGCGATGGGTGTGGGTTCGACGATCATGCGGACAGGGATGCTCCAATGGACTTCTGTCGCTAACGATCCACCTGCCGGGGTGGAAGCAGGTTCCGCTGAGGCATTACTGTGGGGGAATGCTTACAGTATGTTTCTGTGGGGATTCCAAGTATTCGCCATTTTCGTCATGATTGCACCAGCCATGGGGTATATTCTTCATGTCCGTAAGCGCCCATTGATGAGAATTTCAGAAGCCTGTCGGGTGCTGTTCGGGGACAAATTTACGGACGGCCTCGGTGGCCGAATGTTGGATGTCTTGTTTCTGATTAGTATTCTTGGAGGAGCATCTGTAACGTTAGGTCTCGGAGCACCAATCATCACGCAGAATTTATCCCACTTGTTTGGTATTGAAGTGAACTTCACACTGACGATTACCGTTACGATCATTTGGGTGCTTTTATTCTCGTTAAGTGCCTATCTCGGCATCGAACGAGGGATCAAAAGGTTGAGTACTTGGAATATGTATATCGCAGGCTTCTTTGCTGTGTTTATTTTAATTGGTGGACCAGGCGTATTCATCCTCAATTATTTCTCAGATAGCTTATCGTTTTTATTATCCAATTATTTGAATATGTCCCTGAATACAGACTCCGTTCACCAGGGAGAGGCTTCGCATGTTCAGAGTAATACCGTATTCTGGTTCGCATACAGTGCCACATGGGCGATGCTGCACAGTGTGTTTGCTGCAAAGATTTCCAGAGGGCGCACGATCAAGGAAATGATTTTGACCTACTTGCTTGCGCCAACACTGATCTCCTGGATAGCGACAGGAGTGCTCGGTGGACTGGGGGTCCATCGCTATCTCTCTGGAGATCTTTCCGTATTGAATTTAGTGAAAGAAAATGAACGAATGGCTGCGATTCCGGATATTCTTTCTACTCTTCCGTTCGGTGAAGTGGCTATCGTCATCTTTATGGTCGTCGCTCTTATTTTCCTGACGACAACGCTGGATTCGACCACATATACCGTAGCCGCTTACACAAGCACGAGAGACATGAGTAAATTTGAACCACCGAAACTATTAAGGATTATCATTGCTGCGATCATCACAGGGTTTGCCCTTGTGCTGATGAGAATTGGAGGATTAGCACCTCTGGAGGTCATTTCAGGATTAATGGGTCTACCGGTCATTATCATTCAATTCATCCTCATCTACGCTGCGAAGCGGATGATCGATGAAGATCGTGCATGGAGTAATAATATAAGATAAATCGTAAACCCTCTTCATCATTCGATGAAGAGGGTTTTGTGTAGGGTGGCTTTCTGTTCATTTAGTCAGGAATGTACTATGATGAAAATAAGGTATTTTTGTCTATATATGTAAAGGGGAGAGGTAATATGAAGTGGTGGCGACTCATGTTTGTTGGGATCGGGTTAATTTTACTAATGGCTTGTTCGGAACAGCCGAAGCCTGGTAATGCTTTTCAATCCTATATGGATCACTGGGAGAATGGGGAATATGGACAAATGTATGAAGCTCTTAGTGAGAATTCCAAGCAACTCTTGAGTAAAGAGGAGTTTGTCGAGCGATATACAGCGATTTATGAAGGAATTGACATGGAGAATCTCTCATTTACATACGATCTTCCGGAAGAAGAACAAGAGTATGAAACAGACGATAAACCTTCCTTTGAATTTGACGGAGAGCTGGATTCGTTGGGAGGACCGATTGAGTTTTCGAATGCGGCAACGCTCGTCTATGAAGAAGGGGAGGAGAGTGACCGATGGGCGGTGCAGTGGAACTCTTCAATGATTTTTCCTCAGATGGAAGAAGGAGACGAGGTACGAGCATGGACCTTGGATCCTAAGCGTGGCGAAATTTTTGATGTGAAGGGGGAACCGCTGGCTGTCAATGGAGGCGTCCTTGATGTCGGTCTCGTACCAGGCAGGATGGAAGAGCACACGGAAGAGGAAAAAGAAACACTGAAACAAACGGTTGCTGAGATTTTGGATACAACCGTAGAGGATATTGATCAACAGTTGAATCAATCCTGGGTTACAGCTGACACGTTTGTACCTGTGGGATCTATAGCTGAAAATGATCAAAAGACTAAAGAGGCTCTAGAAGATGATGAATTACCAAGAGGTGTGAAACTTCAGCCTAATCCAGATGCAAGAAGCTATCCTTTAGGAGAAGCTGCTGCTCACTTAATTGGGTATATAGGTCCGATTCAAGCAGAAGAACTTGAAGAATTGAAGGATGAAGGCTACACAGCTGCCGATCAACTTGGAAAGACAGGACTTGAAAGTGTTCTTGAAGATCAATTGAGAGGTGTGGAAGGCGGAAAAGTCGTCATCCAGACAGAGGCTGGAGAAACGAAAGAAGTCTTAGCTGAAACAGCGGCAAAGGACGGAAAAGATTTCAACCTGACGATAACATCGGAAGTACAGAAATCCCTTCATGAACAGTTGTCAGGAGAATCAGGGACAGCTTCTGCTGTAAACCCGATGACAGGGGATGTCTTGGCTCTCGTCAGTGCCCCTGCCTATGATCCAAATGCAATTGTCCTAGGTCGGGACGTAAAGTCGACACTGAACAAATTCAACCGCACCTATTCACCTGGATCGACATTCAAGCCGATCACAGCAGCAATCGGCCTTGACCAAGGTGTGATTACACCAAAAGAAGAACTTTCAATTAAAGGAACGACATATGAGCAGAACGGATACACAGTGACAAGGGTGCCAGGGGCAGCCCAGGATGAACAAGTGAATTTAAAAGACGCGCTCGTCCGTTCAGACAATATTTACTTTGCTCGCAAAACCCTTGAAATCGGTGGGGAAACCTTCCTTCAAGAGGCCCGTGAGTTCGGCTTTGGGGAAGATCTCCCGTTGACTTTCCCAATTGAAAATTCTCAGCTGTTGAATGGAGAACAATTCGACCGGGAAGCGTTACTCGGTGATACTGGTTTTGGACAGGGGGAAGTGCAAATGAGCAGCCTTCACTTAGCGCTCACTTATACGCCTTTTGTGACCGGAGGGGACTTAATGAAACCAAGGTTAGTCTCTTATGAAGAAGCGGGGCAGATATGGCATGAGAACGTGATGAGTGAAGATACGGCTTCAATTATACGGGAGGATTTGAAAGCTGTAGTTGAGGATTCGGCAGGGACAGCTCATGAGCCTGTGGTAGAAGGGTTGAGTCTCGCCGGAAAAACGGGAACGGCCGAATTGAAGCAATCCCAGGAGGAGGATGGCCAGGAGAATGGATGGTTCATTGCCTGGGATACGGAAAGACAGGATCTTATGGTGTCGATGATGATTGAAGATGCCGAAGGTGGAAGTCACTATGTTGTTCCGAAAGTGAAGAATGTTTTCGAGAAGTTACAATAATACAAAAGGGTCTTCCGGAAAGCGGAAGACCCTTTTGTTATTTGTTTATCTCCTTTGTATCTGTTCTTAACGGTTTTGGATGCTGACTTCTACGGGTTGAATATCCAAATAGACATTCAAGAAAGAGTAGTCATCCTTGTTACCGTCCTTGTATCCCCAGAATCCTTCTGTGTCTTCTTCTTCTCTAAAGGTCAGTTCGAAACCTTTCTCTTTATTAAAACTATAGCTTTTAACCTGATTTTCACGAGCGTTATCTAATAGAGCATAAGATAAATATTTATTTAATTCCGCATGAGGAGTCAGCACACCTGAGTGTGGAGCAGCCTCATAATCGAAATACTCATAGTCTGTTGTTGTTACTTTATGATCACTTATAGTGATTTTTTTTGTATCAAGGTTCAATTGGTCACCAGAAGTAAGCCAGGATAGACGAATATCTTCGTCACCTTTCCATACAGCGCCCTCTTCTTGAGCGTTCAAATCTATGACAGAAACGCCGGCGCGACCAACCACTTTTAGTGATTTTTCTTTGTTATCCAAGATTAAAGCGGTATCCTCATCAATTCCATAAGAATATTCATCCTTCTCTCCATGAGGAGCATCTGTCGCAATCAATCGGCCTATTCGTGCTTTATTATCAAAATGTTGATCAATGATTCCGTATGGGAAGAAGCCAAGACCTTTCTCAAGATAAGCAGGACCGCCTTCCTGCTGAGACATGCTGTCATAGGTTATGGTGAATCCTTTGCTTAATGTATCAAAGCTTCCACCACCAGCAATCATAACGTCGCTCATAATGGCGGCCCCTGCACTAGTCCCTCCTAATACAGCACCTTCCTCGTAAATGGTCCATAAGCTTTCCAGGACCTTAGAATATGATCCATCATCATTCAACAAGGCAGCGGTAATATCCGTCTGGTCGCCACCAACAAACCAAATCGCGTCATAGCTTCCTACTTGTTTTGCTAGACCCTCGTCATTCCGGTTCTTTAACCACTGACTTTCATCCTCTTCCGTGTTCTTAAAATCATGATTTGAGAGAGGAAGGATCTCTATCTTTTCTGAATCCACGCCATAGGAAATTAAATCTTCCCTGAATTGGTGGGAACTCTTAAGACTTGAACTTGCAGCAGGAATGATCCCATATTTTCCATCTTCTCCGGCTCTTGAGATGAACGCTTCGTATACTTCTGCGTTTGAGCTTCCTAATGCACCACCCGCCATGATCAGTGATCCTTTAGTATCGGTGTTAAAGGAAGAGTCGGGCATGGTGAACTGGGAAGGCTGGTAATCTTGGAAAAGTTCTTCGTTGTCTTTGAACTGTACGTTAACAGGAGTGACGTTCATCGTGACATGTGTGATCGAATAGGAATCTTTTTGACCATCTTCATATCCCCAATACCCTTTCGTATCTGACGTTTGTTCAAAAGTAAGTTCATATCCTTCTCCTGTACTGTCATAGAGGTAACTCTCCACTTTGTCAGCTGATGCGTTGTCTACAAGGGAGTAGGAAAGGTAATTGGGTAATGTACCATAGGAAGTCAGCACACCTGTAGCAGGTAGGGGATCAAAATTAAAATACTCATAGCCTGTGGTTTCAAGGTCGCGTGCCTCATCTATTTGAAAGCTTTTATCTTGTACGTTCACTTGATCCCCTTCTGAGAGGTAGCTTAGATCCAATCCTTTTATGCCCTCGCCTTCAATTGCAGCATGAGAAACATCAAGAACTGTAACAGTGCTTCTGCCAATCACTTCAATTGTTTGTTTCTTGTTCGATACAACCATTGCTGTGTCTTCGTCAATACCATAGGCGTAGTTCCCTTGGTTTTCATACTTAAGCGCAGTTGCGGCTAATCTGCCAAGCCTTGATCGTTCGTTAAAATGTTGATCTACAATGCCCCATTGAAAGAAACCGAGACCTTTTTCAATGAAGACAGGCACAGACTCTTCGTCAGGGCTTGAAATATCTTCATAAATGAAAGATTGATCGAATCCTCCAAGGCTGCCGCCCCCTGTAATCATGACGTCACTCATGATGGCAGCTCCTGCGCTTGTCCCACCAAGAACAGCTCCGTCTTGGTAAATGTCCCATATAGCATCAAGGGCTTTCGTGTTCTTTCCGTTCGGCTTGAGAAGGGTGTCTGTAATTTTTAATTGATCTCCCCCAACAAACCAAATACCTGTAAGTTGCTGGATGTGATTGGCAGTTTGATTTTTTTGCGCATTGCTTTTCCATTTTCGTTCATTTGTCTCCGTATCTTTAAAGTCATGATTCGATAATTCGAGAATCTCCACATCTGATGGGTCCATTCCATAGGTGATCATGTCCTCTTTGAATTGATGGGAGGATTTCAAGGAGCCAGAAGCGGCTGGTACGATTCCGATTCGAGCTTTTTCTTTCCCTCCGGCGAGACTGATGAATTCTTTATAGACTTCACCGTTGCTTGAGCCAAGTGCTCCGCCTACAATGACCAGATTTCCTTTAATTGATTCTTCTCCACTTTTTATCGCTGAGACGGAAGGAACGAGAGACAAAAAAGTTAAAACGGTGACGAACACTGTAAGTAGCCATTTTCGATTGTACATGGTTCATGCTCCTTTCAAATTTTGATTTCAATACACACTAAGCAATTTTCATGCCAAAAAAAGGAAGCTGTCCGAATGGAGGTTGTAAGTTATATTGGGTTCTAATGGGTGTTATAGAAAAGTCGTAATAGCACCAATTTTCACGCATAAATGTACAGGAACATTAGATTCATTTGGAAGAGTTATTACCGTTAAGGATGAACTATTTTGAAAATTCTAATTAAAATTTCTTAATTAGGGTATGGTAGAATACTAGGACTTATGCCGAGTGGTGGCGTATGTTGTAATAATCTGTTAGTTTTAGAGAGAGCGAGTTCGTGGTATCTTTGGAACTAGATAAGGATGTGAAAGTTAGTGGATGAGTTAGCGTACCTGATGATCTTCTTTGTTTTTGTGCTTGTTGTAGGTCTTTGGGAAAAATATAAGCTTGATCGTCGACTGAAGAAAATCCCTACAAGGATTCTTGTAAACGGAATCCGTGGGAAATCGACGGTCACTCGTCTTGTTATGGGAATTTTAAAACAGGACGGGCGGAAAGTGGTTGGAAAAACGACAGGAACGTCAGCGCGGATGTTTTATTGGTATAAGGATGATGAAGACCCGATTATTCGTGGTCTGCAAGGTCCCAATATTAATGAACAAATGAAAATCACGGAAAAAGTGGTGAAACGACGTGCGGACGCTTTCGTCAGTGAATGTATGGCAGTGAACCCTGAATATCAGAAGGTCTTCCAGGAACGATTGGTGAAGGCGAATATTACCATCATCGCTAACGTCATTGAAGACCATATGGATGTGATGGGGCCGACCCTTGATGATATTGCGGAAGCTTTCGGTTCGACCATTCCGGAAAACGGATATGTCATCATACCGGAAACGCCATATCAGAAGTATTTTGAGAAAGTCGCGCGCCGGAAGAATTCAAAAGTCGTGATTGCAGATGAAAGTTGGATTGATGAAGCGTACTTGCAAAAGTTCCCGTTCATGATTTTCCCTCAAAATGCGGCTCTTGCGATGGCTGTTGCTGAGATTTTGGATATCGATCGTGAAGTCGCGCTCGAAGGGATGCTTCAGGCACCTGTCGATCCTGGAGCGATGCGTGTGCACCGTTTTGGTAAAGAAGAAGCGCCTAAATACTTCTTCAACGGATTTGCTGCGAATGATACGACATCAACGTTGAACATTTGGGAAAGAATCCAACAGTTGGATTACCCAGATCAGGAGCGTACGGTCGTCATGAGCTGCCGTAGTGACCGGGTTGAGCGGACCATCGATTTTGCAGAAAACGTCCTGCCCCATATTGAAATGGAGCGGTTGATTGTCATGGGAGAAAGTGTGTGGCCGATTACGAAAGCCTATGAAGAAGGAAAAATCAGGCCTCTCAATCTCATAAACTTGGAAAAAGCATCGACCGAGGTAATTGTCGATCAACTGAAAGAGCTTCCGGATGATAGTGTCATTTACGGAATCGGAAACATTGTCGGAGCTGGTGAGAAAGTGGCGGCGGCTGTCGAGGAACTTGAATTCCGTCCATCTCCTCGAGAAGAAACAGGTTGGGATGTCATCGAAGAGTCGGAAGAGAGACGACCTTTTTCTCGTAAGGTTTTGCAGACGAACAAATAATGTAGGGAGTTGGAGTCCACGTGTTCGGTACTGATTTATATATCGCGATTGTCATTGGTGTTTTATTAAGTTTGTTGTATGCAGAGAAAACAGGGATCGTGCCCGCGGGTTTGGTTGTCCCGGGCTACATAGCTCTGATATTCGATCAAGTGATGTACGTAGTAGCTGTTGGTTTAATCAGCT
This sequence comes from Halobacillus litoralis, assembly GCF_009856415.1. Classification (GTDB taxonomy): domain Bacteria; phylum Bacillota; class Bacilli; order Bacillales; family Halobacillaceae; genus Halobacillus; species Halobacillus litoralis_C. The sequence goes on from NZ_WMEZ01000005.1 coordinate 68,655, forward strand.
TGGTTACATACTTACTCGTTTCTCAAGTTCTATCAAGGTTTACGGTTCTTTACGGTCGTCGTAAATTTGCTGCGATGTTGACCGTCGGGGTTTTGATGAAGATGTCGATGGATTATTTATATCCCCTCACCCCTTTTCCTGTCATGGAATTAAGGGGAATCGGAGTCATTGTTCCCGGATTGATCGCAAACTCGGTACAAAAGCAGGGAGTGCTGCCTACATTCAGTGCCACTTTCCTTATTGCGTTCGCGACTTTTGTATTGATTTCGGCGTACCATTTGATTTAGAGGAGATTTTTCAATGGAAGAAAAAGATCTTAAATATAAGATGAAAGTATGGACGAAGAAGCATAAAAAGAAAGCGCCTTTCCATTCTATGGTTCTCGCAGCTCTATTAGCTGTGCCTTTCTTTGGTCATCAATGGATCGATAAGCCGGATATGCCGGAGGATACACGTCCGGATGATGTCGATTTCAGAATTTCGATGGTTGGGGACATGATGCTCGGTCGTCACGTCCGTGATGCCGCTGTCAGAAGTGGGGAACCGATTGGTCGTGTGTTTGATTATGTGACTCCATACTTTGAACAGTCCGATTATGTTACGGGAAACTTTGAAAACCCGGTCATTGATGCAGAAGATCCTGAAGTTGAATCGGTTATGGAAGATTTTGAGCTGCGTAATAAAGATATCCATTTGTATGCAGATAAAGGAGCCGAAGAGGCGCTGGTGGATGCTGGTTTCGACTCTGTCAATCTAGCAAACAACCATATCATGGATTACGGGAATCTTTCCTTAGAAGAAACCTTGGAGCATATGGAAAAGGTTGATCTTGATTTGCTCGGAATCGGCCGTGCATTAGATCCTGCTGAGGGAATGTTTGAGGAAGAAGAAACGTTGACCGATGCGGGTGAAATACATTATTTCGATGCGAACGGAAGAAATGTAGCCATCCTAGGTTTTACGGATGTATTCGTACAAGGATACAGTGCCAGTGAATACGTCGGCGGTGTTTTGACGAATGCAGGGCTTGGCGTTTTGCAAAGTCGTATCCGTGAAGCGAAACAACAGGCGGACGTCGTCATGGTCCATACTCACTGGGGCGATGAATACCAGGTCGGCTCCAATGATACACAGGAAACGCTTGCGTATTTGATGACGGATATGGGGGCGGATGTCATCATCGGCCACCACTCTCACGTGCTCGAGCCCATCACTCGTGTACATATCGAAAAAGACCCGGATGATCCGGAAAGTGAAGATAAGACGTCGATCGTCATGAACAGTCTCGGGAATTTCGTCTTTGACCAGGGATGGTCGCGTACGAAAGACTCGACACTCGCTCAACTTGACTTTTTGCAGGACGGAGGGGCGGAACTTTCCTTCATACCTATGCAAATTTCCGATACAAGACCGAGAGAGACAGATGGAATTCTAAAGCCGTTCCGCGATTATCGTATTTTCCGGACGCTTAGGAAAGAACTGGACGATGAACTATGGCGGATGGAAGACGGCAGACTTGTGATCGATTTGAAAAAAGCTGGCGTCATTGAAGGATAGGAGGTCCACAGGTTTGAATGATTTGAAAGTGACCTATATACTTGCCGGCATCATTTTCGTCGGCTTAGTTGGATGGAATGTTTATTTTGAAGAAGAATTTGACCAGTTCCGTGAACCTTATGAAGTCCAAGGTCGTGAGGAGACGGTTGAAGTGGATACTTCTTCTGAGGAAGAAGCTTTTGTGTATGGCGTCAGTGCCGTGCACCCCCTTGCTGTAGAAGCAGGGATGAAGGTGCTTAACGAGGGAGGAAATGCTGCTGAAGCAGCCATTGCCGTTTCCTTTGTGCTGAATGTCGTTGAACCTTATGGCTCTGGAATTGGCGGAGGTGGGCAAATGATTGTCCACGAACCGGACGAAGGAGCAATCACGTACGATTACCGCGAAGCAGCTCCTGTTAGCGGGGCACGCCCTCAACGCGGAATTGCTGTGCCTGGCTTTGTGAAAGGGATGGGCGAGGTCTATGAAGATTACGGAGGTGAAATGGAGTGGAATGAGCTGCTTGAAGATGCCGTCACTCACAGTGAAGAAGGCATAAAAGTTGGGCGGATTTTCAATGAGCAGCTACAGAACTCCAGACGTTTCATTCAATCAGGAAATGAAGACCCGGCCGTTTACAACATGTTTTATCCAGAAGACCGCCCGTTGCAGATCAATGACACCCTTGTTCAAACAGAGCTTGCGGAGACTTTGAAAAAACTGCAGCAAGGAGGGGCGGAATCCTTCTATGAAGGGGAGGTCGCTGACTCACTTACAAGTCAACTTGGTTTTCAACCGGGTGACCTTGAAGCTTATGAAGTCGGTAAACGCCCTGCACCAAAAGGAGAATTCAAAGGACAGACTTTGTATGCTGGATCCTCTCCGACATCAGGAATCATCGTCATCCAGGCCTTGAAGATGCTTGAGCAGTTGGAAGCCAACCTGGATGAAGTCTTGGAAGAGGAATATGCTTTGCCTGGTGGAGGATGGCCTGCCTTTTTGGATGGAAACCTTCCAGAAAACATGGAACAGATTGTCAATGATCAACAATATCAAGATATCTATATCCACCTTGTAAACAAAATTGTCGACAAGGTCTACACAGATCGAGTGTATACCCTTGGCGATCCTGCATTTGAGGAAGTGGAGCAGGAAAAATTGACCTCGACAGAATATACAAATCAGTTGTTTGAAGAGGAATTTTCTGTAGGTGGTGGTGCGCTGACAAGTTCTGCGGACCTGTATACCGCACCAGGTGAGAAAGCCGATCACCGCAATACGACACACTTTGTCGTTGTCGATAAGGACGGGATGATGGTTTCTGCGACCAACTCCTTGGGGAAATTCTTCGGCTCAGGCTTGTATATCGACGGTTTCTTTTTAAACCACCAAATGAACAATTTCGATACAGCGGAGGATTCCATGAACGCTTATGAACCGGGCAAACGCCCTCGTTCCTTCGTCTCGCCGATGATTTTCGCAAAAGAAGGAAAAGCGGTCCTCGGTATTGGTTCTCCAGGTGGGAAAAGGATCCCGGCGATGCTGATTCAAACATTGATTCAATACGAATATGGACGGAATGAAGACACTGGTGAGCAGCTGACTTTGCAGGAAGCCATCAGCCGCAGTCGTTTTTATACAGAAGATAACGTCGTCCATGTTGAAAACTTGATTGAGCAGCAGCCCATCGCCCGTTTGAGGGATTTGAAAGGTTACTCTGTCATTGAGCATGATTCTCCTGTTTTCTATGGCGGTATTCAGGGACTTGGAATCCGCACAAACGGGGATGTCCTCCAAATGTACGGAGGCGGAGATCCTCGACGTTTAGGAACATGGCAGATTGGGAACCAGGATGGTATGGATGATGTGAGTACAGCACAATAGATGAAAAAGGCCTCTCCTTAATTGGAGAGGCCTTTTTTTGGATTAAACCGCAATATCTTTTTCAACCGCTTTTTTATCGTTGAAGTGCTCGAGGTTCAAGGTCTTCATGACACGTGAGGTCAACGTTCCTGAAGTCATCGCACCATTAACGTTCAATGCTGTACGCCCCATGTCAATCAAAGGCTCAACCGAAATAAGTAACCCGGCAAGGGCGACAGGGAGGTTCATGGAAGAGAGCACGATTAATGCTGCAAATGTTGCCCCGCCTCCGACACCGGCGACTCCAAATGAGCTGATGGCTACGATCAACACGAGCTGAATCAGGAAACCAGGGCTCAACGGATCGATCCCGACAGAAGGGGCGATCATGACAGCGAGCATGGCTGGATAGATGCCGGCACAGCCATTTTGCCCGATGGTGGCACCGAAGGAAGCCGACATGTTGGCGACCCCTTCCTCAACTCCGAGGCTGTTTTTCTGTGCAGAAATATTCAGTGGGATCGTTCCTGCACTCGATCTTGATGTGAAGGCGAAGCTGAGAACGGGCAATACTTTTCGTAAATAAGTGAAAGGATTTAACCCGAAGATCGCGATTAATATAAGGTGGATGATGAACATTACACCTAAGGCGACATAGGAAGCGAGTACGAATTTTCCTAATTCAAGGATTCCGGCTATATCCGTTTTCGCTACGGTGACTGCCATCAAGCCTAAAATTCCGATGGGTGTGAGCCGAAGGACAAGCGTGACGATTCTCATGACGACGGCATAAAAAGAATTGACGACCTTGATGAACATTTCTGCATGTTCCGGCTGTTTACGACGCACCCCGAGAACAGCGATTCCGATGATGGCAGAGAAGATAACGACAGCGATGGTAGACGTTGCGCGATCTCCAGTCATGTCAAGAAAAGGGTTCGCTGGAATGAATTCAAGTATCTTTTGTGGTGTGGACATATCCTGAACATCTGTCAGGCGTTCTTCTAAATATAACCCCCGGCTTTCTTCCGCTTGACCGGCTTCAATTTCACTTGCATTCAAATCGAACAAAAAGGAACTTCCGATCCCCACAAGGGCTGCAATCGCCGTGGTGCCAACAAGGACACCGATGATCCATAGCGAAATTTTCCCTAACTGTGAAGTTTTTTCAAGGTTGATAATGGATTGGATGATGGACACCATAATTAACGGGATGACAATCATCATAAGTAACCGTACATACCCACGTCCGGCTATGTTGTACCAATCTGTTGTCTGTGCGGTGATGCTGGAATCAGTTCCAAAAGCGAACTGTAAGTACACACCTAAGAGCACCCCAAGTCCAAGCCCTGCAAAGACGCGTTTGCTGAACGAGACGTGTTTTTGCTGCATACGGATGAGAACAAAAATAAGCGCTAAAATGAGAGCAATGTTGACGATGACGAGAAATGTTTCCATGTTCTTTCTACCTCCTTTTAAACATTATTGTAGTAAACCGATTGAAATGGTTGGTTTTTAATTTACCCCAGGATTTAACATCTGTCAACGATTAAATTAAATAAAGGAGCCTCCATATACAAATGGTATGAGAGCGAAGATTATTGTATGAACTTATAAATTGACAAGAGATTGTAGATATATTATATTTATCTTGAAACTGAGATATTTATGATGTAGCTATAGATGAATGGGAGGCGATCGAATGAATGAATTGAAAGGCATTCACCATGTAACCGCCATAACAAGCAGTGCAGAGAAGAATTATGAGTTTTTTACCTATGTCCTTGGCATGCGTCTTGTCAAAAAGACGGTCAACCAGGATGATATTGAAACGTACCATTTATTCTTCGCAGATGACGAGGGGAATCCCGGTACGGATATGACCTTCTTTGATTTTCCAGGCATTCCGAAAGGTTCCCACGGAACGAATGAAATCGCTAAAACGTCCTTCCGTGTACCGAGTGATGAGGCCTTGGACTACTGGTTGAAGCGATTCGACCGTTTGGAAGTAAATCACAAAGGAATCCAGGAACGGTTCGGCAAAAAGGTGCTTCCGTTCGTCGATTTTGATGATCAAGCTTATGAACTTGTATCCGATGAAAACGATGATGGAGTAGCGCCGGGTGTACCATGGCAAAAAGGCCCTGTTCCATTGGAGTACGCGATTACCGGTCTTGGACCATTATACGTGAGAGTCGATAACAAGAAATATTTCAAGGAAATGCTTGAGAAAGTCATGAACTTTAGGGAAGTGGATGAAGAAGGGGCGTTCACCTTATTCGAAGTGGGAGAAGGTGGAAATGGAGCTTCTGTCATTGTAGAATATAATGCGATTCTCCCTCCGGCACGTCAAGGGTACGGAACCGTTCACCATGCTGCTTTCCGTGTGGAAGACAAGGAAGCGTTAGAGGAATGGATCGAGCGCTTGTCGAAGTTCGGTTTAAGGAACTCTGGGTTCGTTAACCGTCACTATTTCGGTTCGTTGTATGCGAAAGTTTCCCCACAGATTTTGTTTGAGTGGGCGACGGATGGACCAGGTTTTATGGGTGATGAACCGTATGAAACCCTTGGTGAAAAGTTATCTCTTCCGCCGAAGCTTGAACCGAAGCGTGAGGAAATTGAGAATTATGTGCGTCCTATTGATACCATCCGGAGTACGAAGAACATCGAAAAAGAATATGAATGAAAGGAAGCCAAGGTGCTGGAGGAGGCACCTTGGCTTTTCTATGATTAATGATTTCCCTCTTTTTTTCATAAGATGGTCATAGTGGGAGGGAGACCATGAACGTTGTAGCTATTATACAGGCGCAATTGGAAGAAACCGCATACCCGGGAATGATCTTGAACAAGGTGAACGGAAAACCGCTGCTAGCGTATTTAATAGAAAGAGTACGGCGCTCAAAGAGGATCAATCAACTTGTAGTGAGTACATCAATAAAGGAAAGCGATGATGCCATTGTTCACTGTAGTAAAAAGTTGAATGTGGAGACGTTTCGTGGTTCAAAAAAAGATGTCCTCGGTCGTTTTTATGAAACCGGGCGAAAATATAAAGCGGATGTGGTAGTTCGACTGTCTGCGAGAGGCCCTCTTATAGATCCTGCAATCATCGATCATGCGGTTGAAATGTTCTTTCAGCAGTATCCGAATCGCTTGTATGTTTCAAATACTCTTCAAAGGACTTATCCTAAAGGAATGGATATCGAAATCTTTACTTATGAGTCTTTGAAAGATGCCTACATGAATGCAAGCTCGTCGCATGACTTTGAACAGGTCACCCCATTTATCGTAAAACGCGTGGGAGAGACAGCTGTTGCGAAGTTTGTCCATGATCAGGACCTCAGTCATCATGACTGGACTGTGGATACGATGGAAGGGTTTACGTTTATGAAGGCAATTTTCGAACGTGTCCACCCCAGCAACCCCGCCTTTTCTATGGAAGATGTCCTCACGTTTATCGAAAACGATTGAATATCATAAAAGAGCCGATGGGAAGGATCATAGTGTAAGATAGGGGAGGCCGGGGCTTTTGAGTCCATAGGCTTCTTTTATTATGGAAAAAATATCATGGATGTTTGATCTTTCATGATATTTTCACACACGTCATTTAGGATAGAAAGAAGGAAAAGAGGTTTTCATATGATTTTGCAACCACTGCTGGTCACCAGGATCATCGCATTACTCATGGGGCTGGCTTTATTTTGGATTCTTTCCTCTCAAAAAGAAAAAAAGAAACCGATGGAAAACTATGCTTCGATCCTCACTACATGGCTTCTATTATTTATAGGAGCGAAAGGATTGACACAATGGGAGCTTTTATTGGACTATCCGCTCTCGGTGCTTGCTTATCCGAGTGGAACGGCTGAATTTTACATCGCCTCTATAGCTGTAGTCTTGTGGGAGTGGCGGAAGCGTCAGGTTCATAAGCCTTATTTGCAGGCTTATATTCTGATGTTGGCAGGTAGTTTTGTTACCTATGCCTTTTTAGAGAGGCTCGTGTTGGATCAAGGCCATCTTGTTGATCTCATCTTTGCTTTCGGACTCTTTTTTCTAGTTGTCATACATAAGCAGCGTCTATGGGGGGTATTTTTCGCATTCAGTGGTGCTCTGCTCATAGGATGGCTGTATCGGATTCCTGATGTGATGGGATATCGGATGGATCTCGGATTTTATTTTGTGATTGCTCTGATTAGTTTAACGTTGGTTTTAGTGAAAAAAGGAGGTATGAATCATGGGGGCTGATGTAACGCTTTGGCTTGCGCTCGGCGCAGGGATCATTTCTTTTCTATCGCCGTGTACCCTGCCCTTATTCCCAGCCTATTTATCTTATATCACTGGGATGAGTGTAAAAGAGATGAAAGAGAATCGAAGCCTTGAGGTGAAGAAGAGGTTACTCACGCACTCTTTGTTGTTTTTATTAGGTGTTTCTTCGATTTTCATCAGTTTAGGAATTGGCGCTTCTTATGTAGGGAGTGCTGTACAAAACATTTTAACTGGGAGCTCAGGTCTGCTCTTGCAGCGGCTGGCTGGGGTTTTCATCATCTTGATGGGACTGTTCGTCGCCGGTTGGTTGAAGATCGGTTGGTTCATGAAAACGAAAAGAGTACAGACGAAACCGAAATCGTCACTGAGCTTAGTGGGAACGTTTTTTGCAGGAATGGGTTTTGCGGCAGGGTGGACCCCTTGCATTGGCCCGATTTTTGCATCGATTCTTTTGTTGTCCGCAAGCAACCCGACGCAGGGGATCTTGTACACCGTTGTATATGTCATCGGGTTCGCCTTACCGTTTCTCGTATTTTCCTTTTTCATAGGATCCACTCGAGTCATCTTGAAATATAGTGAGCGGATCTTGAAAATCGGGGGAGTTGCAATGATTTTAGCTGGTGCGTTTCTCTATACCGGGTATATGACGAGGATTTCAACACTGCTTTTGAATTTGGTTCAGGATACATGGTTTGCGAATCTAGGTATGATCTTTTTATAGAAAGGGAGAGGTTGAATGAAGAAATGGGGGCTTATTGTCATTGTAACCGCCTTATTTGGTTGGGCTGTTTATGATTTTGTATATGAAGGAAAAACCAACGAACAGGTTGCTGAAGGCGAGAAGATGGTCGCCGAAGGGCCAGCCACGGAAGAAGCTGACATTGGTTTGGAAAAAGGACAGCAGGCGCCGGACTTCACGCTGCAGACGCTTAATGGAGAGGAGGTTTCTTTATCCGATTATCGGGGAGAGAAAGTCATGATCAACTTCTGGGCTACGTGGTGCCCACCTTGTCGGGCCGAAATGCCGGACATGCAGGAATTTTCGGCAAATGAAGACATCCAAGTGTTGGCCGTCAATTTAACAGAAACAGAAGCAAATGTCCAAGGAGTGCAGGACTTCGTCGACGAATTCGGTTTAACGTTCCCAATTTTACTTGATCAAGACGTGTCCGTCGCCAACCAATATGAAGTCAATCCTGTCCCGACCTCTATATTTGTAGATGAGGATGGGAAAATCAGTTCTGTTATGCTCGGGGCAATGAATTACGATATGATGGTACAAAGGATGGAAGAAATGTAAGGGTGATCACATGAAACCAGAAGTACTGATCGTTGAAGATGACCGGAAGATTTCAAATCTCATAAGCATTTACTTAACGAATGAAGGCTACAGCGTCAAACAGGCCTATGACGGAGAAGAGGGCAAAGAGCTCTACCTTTTGCACCGCCCCTGTTTGCTGATCCTTGATTTGATGCTCCCAAAGTGGAGTGGAGAAGAATTATGCCGCTTTGTGAAGGAAGAAAGCAAAGATTCTCCTGGCGTCATTATGTTGTCTGCGAAGGGTACGACGGAAGACCGCATTTCAGGACTGCGCCTTGGTGCGGATGATTACATGACCAAACCGTTCAGCCCGGAAGAATTGATGGCGCACGTGGAAGCTGTCTTACGGAGGACTGGACATGTGTGTCAAAAGCTCTCCCATGAAGGGCTTGAAGTGAAGCCGCGGAAAGGGGAAGTATGGTTGGACGGCGAACGGCTGGAGTTGACCCACTACGAGTTTAACCTGCTTTATTTTATGATGGAACACAAAGACCAAGTATTTTCGAGAGAGCAGCTGCTTGAACAAATCCATCCGCACGGCGAAGTGGACATTATGGCCCGTACCATTGATGCGCACATCAAAAAGCTGCGCCGTAAAATAGAAACGGATGTTTCTGAACCAAAGAGGATTGTAACGGTAAGAGGGATGGGGTATAAATATGCGTCTCATTGAACGGCTCCTTCCGCCAAAACTTTGGGTGAAGATGACCATTGTAAACATTGCGCTTCTTATTGGAGTCGTCATCGTTACAGGAATGACACTCTACCAGACGGCCTGCTTTCTCGCTGCTGACATTACAGGTGTCGAGCGTGAAGCTCAGTTGACGTTCAACAACTCCTTGCTCATTTATGCATGGGTGATCGGAGGAGCCGTCATCGTGATGGGGGCTTTTTTATATTCAACGGTGACAAGGAAAGTGCTTGTCCCTGTCAAAAAATTGTCCTCAGCCATGGAAATGATGAAATCAGGGACTTACCCAGGAAATTTAAACGTCCACACCAACGATGAAATAGGGGAACTTGTCGATCACTTCAATCGGATGAATCGTCGTCTTCAGCAACAGGAGCGTTCACGTCACCAAATGCTTCGTGATCTGTCTCATGAATTACGTACTCCGTTATCCAATTTGCAAGGGTATTTGGAAGCCCTTGAAAAAGGAGTGATTTCAGGTGATCAGGCGATTTACCGTTCTCTTGCAGAAGAAACTGATCGAGTCTCTCAACTGCTCTCCCGGCTGGATGACATGGAATCCTGGACAACTCAGACTTCCTCCAAACCAATGGAGGTGCGTTACGAGGAGATGACCCAAGTCATCGCTCAGGTAAGTCAAATGTTTACTTTGGAATTTGAGAAAAAGGGCATCAGCTTGAAGAGTGAGGTTGAAAATGCGGAAGTGCCAGTCAATAGACAAGGCATCCAGCAGGTACTGACGAATCTACTGAGGAATGCTCTGGACTACTATGAGGGCAAAGACCGGGTGGAGATCATAGGGTTACCGAAAGGCGAAGAATACGTGATCCAGCTGAAAGGAGAAGGAAGGGCGATTCCTTTAAATGAAAAGGATCGGGTTTTTGATCGCTTTTATCGCGTGGATCCTTCCCGTTCAGATGGCCGGTCCGGGCTTGGGCTTTCAATCAGTAAACAGATTGTGGAACGTCATGGGGGACAGATACAATTGGAAACCGACGGCCGGAAGCACTGCTTTTCTATAACATTACCGATGAGAGCGTAGACGAAAGGTTTGCGCTTTTTTTGTTGGGCGGAGGAGGGTTTTTTAGCGAAGTGGAGTGTTTACGGTTTCTGATCTTTCTGGTGCCAGGCACTGAAAGTGAAAAAACGGTGCCTGGCACCATGTCTGACAAAGTAGTGCCAGGCACCACAACCGGTATCGACGGTGCCAGGCACCGCAATCGGTTTACACGGTGTCAGACTTTATGATCATACATTCACAAACCAACACATATATAAAGCCCCAGCTCAACGCTGAGGCCCCGCCACCTATACCTATACAAACTTTCGTCTCTTTTAATCTTTATATATCTTTAATTAAGATGGCTCAAATTCAAGATACCATAAAAAGTCATGGAAGTTAACCATTTTTTTCAATAAAACAGTAGGGCAAGGCAGAATCTTATTCTTCTCCTATCGACAAATTTTTTTATGGAGGATGAGAACTGTAACGGCGCGATTTCCTTTAATATCCAATGGTTCACAACCTTTGTTCATGCCCGTGCGTTATAGTATAGTTAAAATGAGCTTGATTTTTCAGAAAAAATAGTATTTTAGGGAGAAAGGGGTACACCAAATGACTCAGCAGACATTTTTGTATCAACCGAAAATATCGGAAGTACTTAAAAATATGAGGAAGGTCATGATCGGGAAGGAAGAAGCAGCAATGTTGAGCCTTGTCGCGTTACTTGCGAAAGGGCACGTCCTTTTAGAGGATGTTCCGGGTGTCGGAAAGACGATGCTTGTGAAAACGTTAGCTAAATCTCTGGATTGTGACTTTAAGCGCATCCAATTCACGCCAGATTTGCTTCCTTCTGATGTGACGGGTGTATCGATATATAATCCGAAAAGTATGGAATTCGAATTCAGACCTGGTCCGATCCTTGGTAATATCGTTTTAGCTGATGAGATCAACCGGACATCACCAAAGACCCAGTCCGCTCTTTTGGAAGGAATGGAAGAGACGAGTATTACGGTGGATGGGAATACGGTTCCGCTCAGTGATCCGTTTTTCGTCATGGCAACGCAAAACCCGATTGAGTATGAAGGGACTTATCCATTGCCAGAAGCCCAGCTCGACCGTTTCCTTATTAAAATGAAGATGGGATATCCTTCAGCGAAGCAGGAAATGGAGATGCTCTCTAGGACATCGAACGGACACCCGATTGAAGACATTTCCGCTGTACTGACAAGGGAAGAACTCGTGGGGTTGCAAAAAGAAGTGTTGGATGTCTATGTCGATCGTACGGTGAACCGCTATATCATCGACCTTGTGACAGGGACACGGACGCATGACGGCGTTTACCTTGGGGTCAGTCCACGTGGATCGATCGCATTGATGAAAGCAGCTAAGGCATATGCCTTCATTCATGACCGCGATTATGTCGTACCGGATGACGTTCAATTCATGGCTCCTTACGTCCTTTCCCACCGCATGATTCTTACATCGGAAGCAAGGTTTGAAGGACAGACAGCTGAGTCGATCATTGACAGTCTGCTATCCTCTACGTCCATTCCAGTGAAGAGGAACATTAGTGAATGAGACGGAGACTTGGAATTATCGCTAGAAGCCTTGTCGTAGCGATCCTTTTCGTCATCCTGTTTTCCTATGCCATGTTCCAGGGTGGTTTTGTCAGCTGGTTCCTCTTTTATGCCTTTCTGCCGTTTCTCCTTTATATGGCGGCCGTCCTCATTTATCCGGTTCATAATTGGAAAATCGAACGGAATCTATCAAAACGGATGGCAATGGGAAGTGAAACCATTGATGTCGAAGTGAAGTTAAAAAGGAAAGTTCCTTTTCCAATCTATTATTGTATTATCGAAGAACACTTACCGGAATCTCTGAAAAAAGTGGATGAGCACCTGGATAAATACAAGAATATGGATAAAGCGGATCAGTATTATGAACCTCGTAAAGTGAAAAAGGTTGTTTTTCCTTGGTTCAGTAAAACAATCACTTACCGGTACCAACTGGACAAAGTCCCTCGTGGAGACCATAAGTTGAAGGCACTTAGAATCAAAACCGGTGATTTTTTCGGTTTTGTAAAAAAGGAGCACGTCTACCATCAAGAAAGCAAATTGCTTGTTTTTCCTTATATCCGCCCTGTGAAAATGAAAGACCGGGTGTACAGCTTTGAACAGGGGGCGAGCCCTTCTTTCAAGCTGAATGAAAAGAACACGAACATGGTAACAGGTGTGCGTGAATACATGCCTGGCGACCGTTTTGCCTGGGTGGACTGGAAAACGACGGCGAAGAAGAATGAGATGATGACGAAGGAGTTCGAGCAGGAAAAAAGTGTCGACATGATGTTGATCCTGAATGGCGTCTATCATCCCAACATGAGTGAATTGAGTTTTGAAGGAGCGGTGGAATTCACGGCTTCTTTAATGAGGGAGTTCCATAAAAAATCTTCCCCTCTGTCTTTCATGTCCTTGGGTGACAGACGTAAATACTTTCCTTTTCATCAGGACCACGCTCACCAACAGCAGATGCAAGGCCATTTAGCGAAAATTCGTCCTGTCGGGCGCATTCCTTTTGCGCAACAGATTGAACGCGAAAAGTCTTTGATCCCGAGTGGTGTGATGCTTATGATCGTCAGTCATCATTTGGATAAGGATATCCAGGTTGCGATTAGTAAACTCGCAAAGAGAAGCAAGCGTGTCGTCTTTTTCTATGTGCGTCCTCATGGGCAAATGTCGTTCCAGGACCATCAAGCGGTGAAGCAGATGAAAAGTCAAGGCGTCGTAGTCAACGTATTGAATGAGGAACAGCTGACGCAACAACAATTTGAGGTGAACACATGATGGAAGAGCGGCAATCGTTCATCTATAAACTGATTCTCTATATTACTGGTTTTCTATTGTTCTGCGAATGGATGCGGCCGATGGAGCAGATCTCCGATACGGATGATGTCCGCGTTTTCTTCATCTACGCGACGTTCTGCTTTTTTATATCGTTTTTGCAGGTGCCGTGGTATCTATCCATTCCCTTAAAAGGATTGGGTCTTGCGTTCATCCTTGATGGACTTTATATCGCGGAACGCATCTTTTCACGTGACTGGTTTTCTGTTTTATATGAACAGGTGTTATTCAACATCCAAATGATCCAGTCGCAGGAATGGTGGCAGATGACGCCACTTTTCCGCAGTTTATTGTTTTTGATTCTTCTATGGCTGATGAGCTATTTGCTTTATTATTGGTTCGTCGTTGCCCGTCGCATGTTCTTTTTCGTCATATTGACACTTATATACGTCACAGTCGTCGATACGTTTACGATCTTTGATGGCAAATGGGCGATTGTAAGAACGTTCATCCTGGGCATGGTTGCGCTTGGCTTATCGAGTTTCGCCAGAGTGATGGATCAAGAATCGATTTCCTTTAAAGGATTGCAAAAAGCGCAGGTGTGGGCGCTTCCACTCCTTGCTATCATTCTGTTTTCCTCTGCGGCTGCTTACGCCTCACCGAAGCTTGATCCGCAATGGCCGGATCCTGTCCCTTATATTGAAAGTGCGGCAGGCGGGGCTGGACCAGGTGGAAGTGGCAGTGGCACTGTCCAAAAAGTTGGATATGGAGAAGACGACAGCCGGCTTGGTGGTTCGTTTATTCAAGATGATACCCCAATGTTCCGTGCGACAGCGGATGGTCAACGTTACTGGAGGATTGAGTCGAAGGATACGTACACAGGAAAAGGGTGGGAAGACACGCTGGAAGAGCCAGTGACGAACATGGACCCGCAAAACATCAGCTACGAATTGTTTACGGACAATGTGGAAGTGGAAGAGCAGACGGTCATGATTGAAATGTCACGACAGGCTTCTTTCCAAAAGCTGGTCTATCCCTATGGCTTATCTTCTCTCGTCAGGTTCCCGAATGACTATGAACTTCGTGTCCATGAGAACACGGGGGAAATGGATACCGTGAAAGGTGATTCTCCTGCGAAGGTGAATGAGTTCATCGCCAATTATGAGTATCCATCCTTTGAATACAATCAACTGCGTGAAGCGGGAGATGACGATCCTCAAGAAATTCGTGATCAGTACCTTCAGCTTCCTGAAGGTTTGCCGAACCGTGTGAGGAACTTGGCAGGTCAAATTGTCGAAGCCGAAGACAATCGATATGATCGTGCTAAAGCGATCGAGTCTTACTTTTCTTCTAATGGCTTTGAATACTCCACGACGGATGTACCTGTGCCAGACGAAAATGAGGACTATGTCGATCAGTTCTTATTCGAGTCCCAGCTCGGTTATTGTGATAACTTTTCTACATCGATGGTCGTCATGCTTCGATCTGAAGGAATTCCAGCCCGCTGGGTGAAAGGATTTACCGGAGGAGAGCGCATAGACACGCTTGAAACCGAACTTAGTGATGATCTGCAAAATGTCTATCAAGTCACAAGCGGAAATGCCCACTCCTGGGTAGAGGTTTATTTCCCTGAGATCGGCTGGGTACCTTTTGAGCCGACCAAAGGGTTTACGAACAACACAGATTTCTATACCGATGTAGAAACAGAAGAAGGGGAAGATCCAGCAGCGGCCCCGGATAGTGAGACACCAGAAGATCAAATGGGGAACCCGCAGCAAATGGAAGAAGAAGAAAGTTCTGATGCTGCAGGCGCCGCAGGTTCATCGGATCAAAGTTACACATGGTTATGGGTGCTCCTAAGTGCAATCCTTGTAGCAGCGATCATACTTTACTTCACAAGGTATCGTTGGATGACGGCGCTTCTCATCCGTAAGTACCGGAAGAACAAAGATGAAGAGACATACGAAAAAGCGTACCATTACCTTTTGAAAGTGCTTGACCATAAAGGGTTCAAGCGGAAGCCGGAACAGACCTTGCGTGATTTCGCGCTATCGGTCGATCAGCATTACCAGTCAAATGACATGCGCCGTTTGACTAACCATTATGAGCGTGTCATCTACCGGAATGAGGCTCAAAGTACGCAGTGGCCGAAAGTCACTGAATTATGGGAAAATTTAATCAAAAAGACATTGTCTTGATTCCTTTTCATGCGGTTGATAGAATGAATGAAAATTATCAGATGCATTCTTCCTTCGTATATCCTCGGGAATATGGCCCGAGAGTCTCTACCGGGGCACCGTAAACGCCCTGACTATGAAGGTAGGAATCACGTGACATGTATGTACATGGATGGATTTCTGCCTTCGTCGTCGTTGATTGGAGGCAGGGAATCCATCCATTTTTTTATGAAAATAAAAGTCTATAGATCAAGGAGTGGAACAGATGGAACAAGTACAAGGCATGATTCTCGTGCTGGACTTCGGGAGCCAGTATAACCAATTGATTACACGAAGAATCCGTGAATTCGGTGTGTATAGTGAACTTCATTCTCACAAAATGAGCATCGAAGAGATTAAATCGATGAACCCAAGTGGGATTATTCTATCCGGTGGACCGAACAGCGTCTACGGGGAGGAAAGCTTCCGTTGTGATGAGCAGATTTTTGAACTCGGCATTCCAGTCCTTGGCATCTGCTACGGTATGCAATTGATGACCCATCATTTCGGTGGGAAAGTCGAACGGGCTAAAGAGCGTGAATATGGTAAAGCAGACATCAACGTGGCGAAAGAGCCAGTGATCTTTGCTAAAACACCGAGAGAACAAACGGTTTGGATGAGCCACAGTGATAAAGTCATCGAAGCTCCTGAAGGTTTCCAAGTGGATGCGACTAGCCCGTCCTGTCCAGTTGCCGCCATCAGCAACGATGAAGCACGCATGTACGGTGTCCAGTTCCACCCGGAAGTCCGTCATTCCGAATACGGAAATGATATTCTCCGCAGTTTCGTCTTTGACGTATGTGAAGCGACCGATGATTGGACGATGGAACATGTCGTCGAGATGGAAGTTGACAAGATCCGTGAACAAGTCGGCGACCGTAAAGTATTGTGCGCCTTGAGTGGTGGCGTGGATTCCTCTGTCGTCGCTGCTTTGATTCACCGTGCCATTGGTGATCAGCTCACTTGTATTTTTGTCGATCACGGCCTGCTTCGTAAAAATGAAGCCGATGATGTTATGCGTACCCTTGGAGACGGCTTCAACATGAACATCATCAAGATTGATGCTAAAGACCGCTTTATGAGCAAGCTTGAGGGTGTATCCGACCCTGAGAAGAAGCGGAAAATCATCGGCAATGAATTCATTTATGTTTTTGATGATGAAGCAGAGAAGCTCAAGGAAATCGACTTCCTTGCACAAGGAACGCTTTACACGGATATTATTGAAAGTGGTACAGAGACCGCGCAGACGATCAAGTCCCACCACAATGTCGGTGGCCTGCCTGAGGACATGCAGTTCGAATTGATCGAGCCGCTGAACACGTTGTTCAAAGATGAAGTGCGTGCGCTAGGAACAGAGCTTGGTGTGCCTGAACATATCGTCTGGCGCCAGCCGTTCCCAGGGCCGGGACTTGCAATCCGTGTACTTGGTGAAGTGACAGAAGAAAAGCTTGAAATCGTTCGCGAATCAGATTTTGTCCTTCGTGATGAAATCAAAAAAGCAGGTCTTGACCGTGACATCTGGCAATACTTCACAGTACTTCCGGATATCCGTTCCGTAGGAGTCATGGGCGATGAGCGTACGTATGATTACACGATCGGTATCCGTGCTGTGACATCCATTGATGGCATGACATCGGATTGGGCACGTATTCCATGGGACGTTCTTGAGAAGATCTCTACTCGAATCGTCAACGAAGTCGATCACATCAACCGTGTCGTGTATGATGTAACGAGTAAGCCACCTGCAACGATCGAGTGGGAATAATCGAACATTAGTTTTAATTTTATATTTAATGTTCGGATTTAAGGTTGACGGATGATGTCGAACCTTGTAAGATAGAGACAAATGAATAAAGCAACACCGTCGTATAATTTTGGGGATAAGGCCCATGAGTTTCTACCAGACTACCGTAAATCGGTCTGACTACGTTGGTGAATAGACGATGAGGGAGACCTGTATGATAGTCTCACCTTTCGTCCGTTTCCTTCGTATAGATGTAGACACTCTTGGAGCTTCCAAGAGTGTCTTTTTTTGGTACCAGGTACACCCACATGCTTCATGTGTACCTGGTACCGGATAGGCTCCGGCCGGTACCAGGTACGAAAAAAGAGAAAGCGTACCCGGTACCGATTGGAGTGAACGTAGTGCCAGGTATGCAGAAGTAACCGGTGCGTACCGTGCACGAGTAAGGCGTGAGATGAATAGAGGGAAAAGGGGAGGAAACGTTTATGAGTAAGTTTTTTAAGTTTGAAAAGTTTGGGACGACATATCGCAGGGAGTTTATGGCTGGTTTAACAACCTTCCTCGCGATGGCATACATTTTGTTCGTTAACCCATCTACACTTGCACTTGATGGAATTGAGCAGCTTCCTGAGGGTGTAACAAGGATTGATAAAGGAGCTGTATTTACAGCGACGGCAATCGCAGCCGCTGTCGGTACGCTCATTATGGGATTGTTCGCCAAATACCCGATTGCCCTCGCTCCGGGCATGGGGTTAAATGCATTCTTCGCCTACACGGTCGTTTTAGGTTTCGGGATTCCGTGGGAAACAGCGCTCGCAGGCGTTTTGGCTTCTGGACTTATATTTATAGTATTGACGGTAACAGGCCTGCGGACGATGATCATTGATGCGATTCCTGCGAACTTGAAGCTCGCGGTCGGTGCGGGGATTGGTTTGTTCATCGCATTCATCGGTTTCCAGAATTCCGGAATCGTGCAGAACAGTGATGCAACACTAGTACAGCTTGGCGACTTGACGGCAGGGCCGACGTTGCTTTCTATCTTCGGGATCATCGTCAGTGTCATGCTGATGGCGATGGGATTGAAAGGCGGTATTTTTTACGGAATGGTCCTGACATCGATTGCAGGTATGGTGACAGGGTTGATCGTTCCGCCGGCTGGTTTTGGAGATATTGTGAGCACAGCTCCTAGCGTTGCGCCGACTTTCGGTGCGGCCTTCACGCATTTTGGTGAAATCTTTACGATTGAGATGCTTGTCGTCATTTTAACATTCTTATTCGTCGACTTTTTCGATACAGCCGGAACGCTTGTAGCTGTAGCGACGCAGGCTGGTTTTATGAAAGATAATAAATTGCCGCGTGCCAACCGTGCGTTATTTGCAGATTCAGCGGCAACAGTTGTTGGTGCTGCTGTCGGTACTTCAACTACGACATCTTACATTGAGTCTACAGCTGGTGTCGGAGCAGGTGGACGTACAGGGTTCACATCTGTAGTCACAGCTGGATTCTTCATTTTGGCGCTTTTCTTCTCACCACTATTATCTGTGGTTACCGCGGAAGTGACGGCGCCAGCATTGATTATCGTTGGTGTGCTCATGGCTTCTACGCTAAAAAATATCGATTGGGATCAGTTTGAAATCGCCGTCCCTGCTTTCTTTACGATTGCTGCAATGCCGATGACCTACAGCATTGCAACAGGGATTGCCATCGGGTTCATTTTCTATCCGATCACGATGCTGCTGAAGGGGCGCGGAAAAGAGATTCATCCGATTATGTACTTCCTATTCGTTATTTTTGTGCTGTACTTTATCTTCCTGGCGTAAAGGTACGGGTGAATCACTGATCAGGTGAATCTGCCAATATAATTGCGAAACCCGCTAATAAAAGCTGCAAAGCTGCTAATATAGCTTGGCAGCAGCTAGATTCATCCAGTCAAAAAAAGAAACCGGCGCGCCGTTCGAACGGCTGCCGGTTTTATTCATCCTCTAAATGGCGGATCGTAATCGGTCGCTGTTTTGTGGAATCGGATATATAGCGGTGAAGCTGGATGACGAGCAGTCCGTGCTTATACGTCGCTTCTACTTTGTCGTGCCGTACTGGGAAAGGAAGGTCGATGCTTCGCTCAAACGAGCCGTCGGCAATCTCTGATTTGATCTGGTGTCCGCCACGATTGTTGATTTCGATCTTTCCGCTCAATGTCAATGTCGAATGGTCGACAAGGACGTCGACATTTTTCGGGTGATTCATGCCCGGGATGTTGACGAAGCAAAGCAGTTCATTGTCGTATTGATACATGTTGATTGCTGGAACGGCGGGCTTCATCATGCCGTCGAAGTCTCCCCAGAAATCCTGCCCGAAGAAGCGGTCGAGGTTGGTTTTCCAGTCTTTGAATTGATTCATGTCATCAGCCTCCAAAAAATGTCATAGATTGCGTTAAAAACCTATTGTGCACGTCTCTTCTCATGGTTTATAGTGTATGCAAAGAACATCGTCTAGGTGAATGTCACGATTTGTGCAACCCTAGCGTAGGAGGCTTTCAACTATGTTAGAAAATCCGTTATTGCTCATTGGGATTATTTTAGCTGTCAACATTGTCTATGTGTCGTTTTTTACCCTCCGTATGATTTTTACGCTGAAGGGGCAGCGGTATTTTGCTGCGTTCATCAGCATGTTCGAAATCGTGACGTACATTTTTGGACTGGGGCTCGTCCTCGACCGCCTGGATCAAATTGAAAACGTCATTGCTTATGCCGTTGGTTATGGTCTCGGTGTCATCGTCGGGATGAAGATTGAAGAGAAGCTCGCTCTCGGGTATATTACAGTTAATGTGATATCTTCAGACCCAGACATTGAATTCACCCGCAGACTCCGTGAAAAAGGGTATGGTGTCACGAGCTGGTACGCGTATGGCATGGAAGGCGACCGCTTGGCGATGCAGATCCTGACGCCTCGGAAGTATGAACTTGCTTTGTATGAAACGATCCGTTATATCGATCCGAAAGCTTTTATCGTGGCATATGAACCGAAGCAGATTCATGGTGGATTCTGGGCGAAATCCGTGAAGAGAGGAAAGATTCGTGATGCCCAAAAAGAACAACAAGAACAGCAAGAAGCGCTTTGAAGTCGGTGAAAATGAAACGATCGGTCAATGTCTTGACCGCATGAAGAAAGAAGGATTCACGCCGATCCGCCGTGCGGAAGAGCCTGTTTTCCGTGAAGAAACCCGTAATGGGGAAAAAGTGATGGAACCTGTAGGGAAAACCATCGTATTTCATGCAGTGAAGGAATAAAACCGAACGATCAAATGTAACGTTTTTATTAATGTTCGATATTTGCGTTGACATGTTGGAATAGAACTTGATATGATGAAGGCAGAATTGCATAGACGACCTCATATATGACGGGGATATGGCCCGTACGTCTCTACCTGGGAACCGTAAATTTCCGGACTATGAGGGGAGCTTAAGCTGTAAAGAAGCTTTCTCAGACCGGACACACGTGTGCCTGTTCGACTCCTCTCATTTTTTGAGGGGCGTCGGGTAGGCTTTTTTAATGCTACGAAAGAAAAGAGGGATTCGATGGCAAGTGTTGGTGTAATCATGGGCAGCCTTTCAGATTGGGAAACGATGAAAGAAGCGTGCAGCGTTTTGGATGAGCTTTCGATCGATTATGAAAAAGAAATCATCTCGGCACACCGTACACCGGAAGATATGTTCACATACGCAGATACAGCCCGGGAAAAAGGGTTGAAAGTGATTATTGCAGGAGCAGGGGGTGCGGCTCACTTACCGGGAATGGTCGCATCCAAAACGACACTGCCGGTTATCGGCGTTCCAGTAGAATCGAAAGCTTTGCAAGGATTGGATTCGCTCTTATCCATCGTGCAAATGCCTGGGGGCGTTCCTGTTGCAACCGTTGCGATTGGAAAGGCCGGCGCGAAGAATGCGGGACTTCTGGCAGCTGAAATGATGGGAGCTTTCGATCAGGAAGTTGCATCAAAACTAGCAGACTACCGCCGGCAGATGGTAGACAAAGTGGACGGAATGAGGAGGGATCTTCGTGAAAGCTGACGTGATTCGACCAGGGAGAACAATCGGCATTCTAGGAGGCGGACAGCTCGGTCGGATGATGGCTGTCGCTGCAAGACATATGGGCTATCGAATCGCTGTGCTTGATCCTGCGGAAAATTGTCCGTGTGCCCCGATTGCAGAGGAGCACATCATCGCTGAATACGATGACTTGGAAGCGGCGGAGCGATTGAGTTCGGTCAGTGACGTGATTACTTACGAATTTGAAAACGTCGATCTTAATGTGGCACGGCTTTTTGAAGAAAAAGGGAAGCTGCCGCAAGGAGCATTCGCGCTTGAGGTAACTCAAAACAGAGCCAAAGAGAAGGAAATCGCCGTCGATGCTGGATTGTCCGTTCCTGAGTATCGCATCGTAACCACTTTTGAAGAGGTGGAAGAAGCGTTGGAAGCCACAGGCTATCCTGCTGTCATCAAGACAGTCAGCGGCGGCTATGATGGCAAGGGACAGCAGAAAATCGAAGACGAAACCCATCTCGAGGATGTCCGCTCTTTTTTGAAAGAAGGCGGCACCTATATTGTGGAGCAGTGGCTTGAATTCGATCTTGAAATTTCTCAAGTGTTTACAAGATCAATGGATGGACGAATTAACCCGTTCCCAATTGCGGAAAATATCCATAAGAACCACATTTTGCATGAATCACGAGTTCCAGCAACCGTCTCTGGTCATGTGGAAGAGCGCGCCCGTGAAGCGGTCGAAGTTTTGGCTGAACGAATCGGAGTGGTCGGTACATTTGCTGTGGAAATGTTTGTAAAAGGTGATGACATTTTCATCAATGAAATGGCTCCACGTCCGCATAACTCCGGTCATTATACGATTGAAGCGTGCAGCGTATCGCAATTCGAACAGCATGTCCGTGCGATTTGCGGCCTTCCGCTACTGCCGGTCCATTCGTTCGGCGCCGCGGTGATGGTGAACGTGCTCGGCAAACATCGTGGCATTTTGCTGGATCGTCTCGAATATTACCACGGCTTTCATTTCCATGACTATGGGAAAAAAGAAGCCCGTCAGACTCGTAAAATGGGGCACATCACCTTTGTTGGTGACAACTTAGAAGAAATCGACAAACGCATCACAGAAAATCAGATCCATTTATGGTAGGAGGAAGACAATGATTGAACGTTATACACGCCCGGAAATGGGTGCGATTTGGACAGAAGAAAATAGATACCAGGCATGGCTTGAGGTTGAACTTTTAGCGTGTGAAGCTTGGAGTGAACTTGGGGTCATCCCGAAAGAAGATGTGAAGAAGCTGCGCGAGGGTGCCTCTTTTTCCATCGATCGTATTCACGAAATTGAAGCAGAAACCCGTCACGATGTTGTAGCCTTTACCCGTGCCGTTTCCGAAACAGTTGGTGAAGAAAGGAAGTGGGTCCACTACGGCCTGACTTCGACAGACGTTGTTGACACGGCGCTCTCCTATCAACTGAAGCAGGCGAATGAAATCATCCGCCGGGACCTCGTCAACTTCATCGAGATCCTTGGTGAAAAGGCGAAGGAACACAAACACACGGTCATGATGGGCCGTACCCATGGCGTGCATGCCGAGCCGACGACATTCGGTTTGAAGCTTGCGCTTTATTATGAAGAAATGAAGCGGAACCTGGAGCGTTTGGATCTTGCAATGGACCACATCCAGTTCGGAAAACTTTCCGGAGCCGTCGGGACATATGCCAACATCGATCCTTTTGTGGAAGAGTATGTGTGTGAAAAGCTTGGTCTGAAGCCTGCGCCTGTTTCTACACAGACGTTGCAGCGTGACCGTCATGCTCATTATGTATGCACCCTTGCTTTGGTTGCGACATCGATCGAAAAGATTGCTGTGGAAATTCGCGGTCTGCAGAAGACGGAAACACGTGAAGTCGAAGAATTTTTCGCTAAGGGTCAAAAAGGATCTTCTGCGATGCCGCACAAACGGAATCCGATCGGTTCTGAAAATATGACCGGAATGGCACGCGTGCTACGCGGTCATATGCTGACGGCCTTTGAAAATGTGCCGCTTTGGCATGAACGTGACATTTCTCACTCTTCCGCAGAGCGAATCATTCTGCCTGACGCAACAATCGCTTTGAATTACATGTTATACCGTTTCGGCAACATCGTGAAGAACTTGACTGTGTTCCCTGAACGGATGCAGGAAAACATGGAGAAAACATACGGCTTGATCTTCTCCCAGCGCGTACTGTTGACGCTGATCGATGAAGGCCTGGTCCGCGAAGAAGCGTACGACCTCGTCCAGCCGAAGGCCATGGAATCCTGGGAGCGCGGGATCCCGTTCCGTGAGCTGATTGAAGCAGACGACAAGATCACATCCACTCTGTCCCAAGCACAGCTGGATGCCTGCTTCGACTACAAGCACCACCTGAAACAAGTCGACCGTATTTTCGACCGTATCGGACTATAGGTCTGTCCCGGAGAGAAGAACGGTAAGTGAACGGTAAGATGATGGAAAATACTGTATGACCTGGTACACCAGAAACTGGTGTACCAGGTCATACAAAAAATCCCAATTCCTTAGCGAGGTGTTTCTGTATGAAGGGTTCTTTATTGTACGAAGGGAAAGCGAAACGGGTGTATCATACGACAGATGAGTCGGATCAGCTCGTTTTATCATATAAAGATGACGCGACAGCATTTAACGGCAAGAAAAAAGACGAGTTCGCAGGCAAAGGACGCCTCAACAACTTGATTACCTCGAAAGTATTCCAATACTTACACCAGCACAACATTACGACCCACTTTATCGAAGCTCTGAACGACACCGAACAACTGGTCAGCCGAACGAACATCATTCCTCTTGAAGTCGTCGTACGCAACCAGGCGGCTGGCAGCATTACTCGCCGTCTCGGAATCGAGGAAAAAACGAGCTTCACTCCACCGATCATTGAATTGTTTTACAAGAAAGACGAATTGAATGACCCACTCATCAACGATGTCCACGCTTATCACCTGACGGACATTACAGAACAAGAACTCACGTTTATCAAACAACAAGCTTTAGACATTAACATTGAACTACAAAAGCTGTTCCGCTCGGCAGGATTGACGCTTGTTGATTTCAAATTGGAATTCGGACGCCTCAAAGATGGCACGATCGTCCTTTCTGATGAAATTTCCCCGGATACGTGCAGGCTCTGGGACGAGGAAACAGGCGAGAAAATGGATAAAGACGTCTTCCGGGAAAGTACCGGCGACTTGATCGATACGTACACCAAAATACTACATCGACTGGAGGAGAGCGTATGCGCAAAGTAAAGATCCACATCACATTAAAAGAAGGTGTCCTTGATCCACAGGGAAAAGCCGTCCACAACTCCCTGCAATCGTTACAATACAACAACGTCCAGGACGTACGCGTCGGAAAGTACATGGAAGTGATGGTTGAAGATAGTGACAATCTCGAAGCGGAGATTGATCGCATGTGTGACCAGCTTCTTGCTAACCCTGTCATCGAAAATTACAGCTATACGATTGAGGAGGCGGGTTAACTTGAAATTTGCTGTCATTGTTTTTCCAGGATCGAACTGTGATCGTGATATGTACTTCGCTGTGAAGGATCAACTCGGAGCAGAAGCGGATCTTGTCTGGTATAAGGAAGCGAATCTAGCAAACTATGATGGAATTTTAATCCCGGGCGGCTTCTCGTACGGTGACTATCTCCGCTCGGGTGCCATCGCTTCTACTTCTGATGTCATTACGCAAATCCGCGAAGCGGCAGAGGCAGGAAAACCAGTCCTTGGTGTTTGCAACGGATTCCAGATCCTTCTCGAAATGGGACTTCTTCCGGGAGCGATGCTTCCGAATGAAAAGCTCAAGTTCATGTGCCATTTTGAAACCCTGACGGTCGAAAATGCCGACACAATGTTCACCCGTCAATACGGCGAGAAGGAAAAAATCCAAATCCCGATTGCACACGGAGACGGCAATTACTTTTGTGACGAAGAAACGCTTCAGAAGCTTCAAAACAACAAGCAGATCGTCTTTACGTATGACCAAAACCCGAACGGGTCCGTTGGTAACATTGCTGGCATCACCAATGAAAAAGGGAATGTACTCGGCATGATGCCACACCCGGAGCGGGCGGTCGAAGCGCTTCTTGGTCACGATGACGGTCTGCGTCTATTTCAATCGATTTTGACACACTGGAGGGAACACCATGCCATCAATGCTTGAGATCAGTCCAGAACAAATCGAAGAACAGCACGTTTATAGAGAGATGGGTCTGAAGGATGACGAGTATGCTTCCATCCGCTCGATTCTCGGTCGACGTCCGAACTACACGGAAACAGGGTTGTTTTCCGTTATGTGGTCGGAACATTGCAGCTATAAAAACTCCAAACCGCTTTTGAAAAAGTTCCCTACGGAAGGTGCGCACGTGCTGCAAGGTCCCGGGGAAGGGGCGGGAATCATCGACATCGGTGATGATCAGGCTGTCGTTTTCAAAATTGAAAGCCACAACCACCCTTCTGCTGTTGAACCGTATCAAGGCGCAGCGACAGGCGTCGGCGGCATTCTGCGTGACGTCTTCTCGATGGGCGCCCGTCCCATTGCGCTTCTGAACTCGCTTAGGTTCGGCTCATTGCAACAGCCCCGTGTGAAGTACCTTTTTGAAGAAGTCGTCCGCGGCATTGCGGGTTACGGCAACTGCGTCGGCGTTCCAACCGTCGGCGGGGAAGTCCAGTTTGATGATGCATACAATGGCAATCCGCTCGTCAATGCGATGTGTGTCGGCTTGATCGATCATAAGGATATTCAAAAAGGGATTGCTGCAGGTGTTGGCAACACGGTCATGTATGTCGGAGCCAAAACCGGACGTGATGGCATCCACGGCGCTACTTTCGCATCAGAAGAATTGTCGGAAGAGTCCGAAGAAAAGCGTCCATCTGTACAAGTAGGGGACCCTTTTATGGAAAAACTGCTCATTGAAGCTTGTCTTGATGTCATTCAGCATGATGCTCTTGTCGGTATTCAGGATATGGGGGCAGCAGGTCTCACTTCATCGGCAAGTGAAATGGCGAGTAAAGCAGGTACGGGGATGACGATGAATCTCGATCACATCCCGCAGCGTGAAGAACATATGACGGCCTATGAAATGATGCTCTCTGAATCTCAGGAACGCATGCTGCTCGTCGTAGAAAAAGG
The DNA here is from genome assembly GCF_009856415.1 of Halobacillus litoralis. Classification (GTDB taxonomy): domain Bacteria; phylum Bacillota; class Bacilli; order Bacillales; family Halobacillaceae; genus Halobacillus; species Halobacillus litoralis_C. The sequence continues at coordinate 95,349 of NZ_WMEZ01000005.1, forward strand.
ACGCGAAGAAGAGATTGCGAAAGTTTTCCGTAAGTATAATCTGGAAGCAGTAGCGGTCGGGGAAGTGACGGATGCGAAACGCTTCCGCCTCGAGCATCATGGGGAGGTTGTTGCTGATGTTCCTGTCGATTCTCTTGCTGAGGATGCGCCGGTCTACCACCAGCCGTCCCGCGTTCCTGCTTACTATGAAAAGTTTCAAAGAATGGAAGACTATAAACCTGAAGTCACAGACTACCGGGAAACATTGGTGAATCTATTGAAACAGCCGACAATCGCCAGCAAAGAATGGGTGTACGATCAGTACGATTCCATGGTCCAAACAAATACCGTCGTCACTCCAGGTTCGGATGCGGCTGTGCTTCGCGTACGCGGTACGAACAAAGCGCTCGCGATGACGACCGACTGCAACTCCCGCTATCTCTATGTAGATCCAGAAGTCGGTGGGAAAATCGCTGTCGCTGAAGCAGCAAGAAACATCGTCTGCTCCGGTGGTCGTCCACTCGGAATTACAGACGGGCTCAATTTCGGGTCACCGGAAAACCCGGAAATCTTCTGGCAGATGGAAAAAAGCGTCGATGGTATGAGCGAGGCGTGCCGTGATCTTGAAACACCTGTCATCGGTGGGAACGTCAGCTTGTACAACGAATCGTTCGGAGGTCAGGCCATTTACCCGACACCGATTGTCGGTATGGTCGGTTTGATTGATGATGTCCAACATATCACGCGTTCCCATGCTCAGAATGCTGGTGATTTAATTTACGTCATCGGAGAAACGCTCGCGGAATTCGGCGGCAGTGAACTGCAGGGCATGCTCGAAGGAAAGCATTTCGGAAAAGCTCCTTCACTCGATCTGAAGACAGAGTATAACCGTCAAAAGCAGCTGCTGACAGCGATTCGCGCAGGCCTTGTGGTCTCTGCCCATGACGTGTCCGAAGGTGGTTTGTCTGTAGCTCTTGCAGAAAAGCTGTTTGAGAATGAGTTCGGTTGCGAGGTGACTCTCAAAGGTGAACCAGTCACCGCGCTGTTCGCAGAATCACAGTCACGCTTCATCGTCACCGTAGCGCCGGAACAAAAGGGCGCGTTCGAACAGAGTGTCACAGACGCTCGTTTGATCGGAACCGTGACGGAAAACGGGGTGTATAGAATCAAGCAGGAAGGCGTCGTTCTGGAAGAAAAGACATCAGTGTTGAAAGAAGCATGGAAAGGAGCGATCGGATGCTTGCTGAAATCAAAGGGTTAAATGAAGAATGCGGCATTTTCGGCGTTTGGGGGCATCAGGATTCGGCCCAGCTGACGTATTACGGCTTACATGCCCTCCAGCACCGCGGTCAGGAGGGAGCTGGAATCGTCACAACGGACGGTGAACAGCTGAAGCTTGCCAAAGGACACGGCCTCATCAATGAAGTTTTCTCGGAAAATCAGCTCGAAGATTTGAGTGGTCATGCGTCAATCGGCCACGTGCGCTATGCAACGGCAGGGGATGGCGGCTATGAGAATATTCAGCCGCTCCACTTCCGTTCTCAGACAGGCGGGTTGGCTCTTGCTCATAATGGAAACCTTGTGAACGCCCAGGCGTTGAAAAATCAGCTGGAGGCGCAGGGGAGTATTTTGCAGACGACTTCTGATACCGAAGTGGTCGCCCACTTAATCAAACGCGCACGCCATCTTCCTCTTGAGCAGGCGATCATGGAAGCTCTGTCGATGATCAAAGGCGCGTATGCCTTTCTCGTCATGACTGAGGATCGCATGTTTGTTGCCAATGATCCGCGTGGATTGCGTCCACTGAGCCTTGGGCATCTCGGCGAATCGTGGGTCGTCTCTTCAGAAACGTGTGCTTTTGATGTAATAGGGGCTGAGTATGACCGGGAAATCGATCCTGGTGAGCTCTTGATCATATCAGATGAGGGCATAGAATCCAAACGGTTCTCCGCTCCCATTCAACGCACGCTCTGTTCCATGGAATATGTCTACTTTTCAAGACCGGACAGCAACCTTGACGGGAAAAATGTCCATGCCTCCCGTAAACGGATGGGAAAATCGCTTGCGGAAGAAGCACCGGTTGATGCGGATGTCGTGACTGGTGTACCAGACTCAAGTATCTCGGCAGCCATCGGATATGCGGAAGCATCCGGCATTCCTTATGAGCTGGGGTTGATCAAAAACCGCTATGTCGGCCGGACGTTCATCCAGCCGTCGCAGGAACTTCGTGAACAAGGGGTGAAAATGAAGCTTTCTGCTGTCCGAGGGATCGTCGAGGGGAAAAAAGTCGTCATGGTCGATGATTCCATCGTAAGGGGGACGACCAGCCGGCGAATCGTGAAGATGTTGAAGGAAGCGGGGGCGAAGGAAGTCCATGTGCGGATCGCGTCTCCACCGATTCAAAACCCTTGTTACTACGGCATTGATACATCCAACAGCGGTGAGCTGATTGCTGCGAACAATTCCGTCGAAGAAATTGAAGAGCAGATCGGCGCTGACAGTCTCGCTTTTTTATCGGTCCAGGGATTGAACGACAGTATTTATCAGGGTGAAGAGTCGTTGAAGCACGGCGGATGTATGGCGTGTTTTACTGGCAATTACCCGACAGAAATTTATCCGAACACGATGCATCCATATGAAAAAGCATAGGAGGGAAGCGAGATGAGTCAATCGTATAAACAGGCAGGCGTCGATGTCGAAGCTGGTTACGAAGCGGTCGAGCGGATGAAAAAGCATGTCGCCCGCACGATGCGGCCGGAAGTGATGGGAGGACTCGGTTCTTTCGCTGGATTGTTTGACCTCAGCGGCATGAGCTATGAACAACCCGTCCTTGTGACAGGAACAGACGGAGTCGGAACGAAGCTGAAACTGGCGTTCGAGATGGATCAGCATGATACAATCGGCATAGATGTTGTCGCGATGTGTGTCAACGATATCGTTGCCCAAGGCGCAGATCCGCTTCTGTTTTTGGATTACATCGCCTGTGGAAAAAATGATCCTGCGCGTATCGAGCAGATCGTCAAAGGAATTTCGGATGGCTGTGAACAATCCGGAGCTGCTTTAGTCGGCGGCGAAACGGCAGAAATGCCGGGCATGTATGAGGCAGATGAATACGACCTCGCCGGCTTTGTTGTTGGAATGGCGGATAAAGAGCAGATCATTACAGGTGCTGAAATCAAAGAAGGAGATGTCTTAGTCGGTCTTCCTTCCTCCGGCGTCCATTCGAACGGATTCTCTCTGGTCAGGAAACTCATCGCAGATCTGGACCTTGCTACGGTACCGGCGGGCTGGACCCGGACGCTTGGAGACGTCCTGCTGACGCCAACCAGGATTTATGTTCCTGAGATTCAATCGCTGAAGAAAAACACCACCATCAAAGGGATCGCGCACATCACGGGAGGCGGCTTTTACGAAAACCTTCCACGCACCCTTCCGGAAGGACTTGGCTGCGAGATTGATCCTGACAGTTGGCAGGTACCGGAGGTGTTCCGTTTTTTACAAGAAAAAGGATACATCAGTGACGAGGAAATGTTCGGTGTGTTCAACATGGGCATTGGCATGGTCGTCGTGCTTGATCCTTCTGATGTAAATGCTGCGTTCGGAGCGTCAGAGGATGCGGTCGTCATCGGAAAAGTGACCAATGAGGAAGGAGTGCAGGGAATATGATCAACATCGCTGTCTTCGCCTCCGGCACCGGTTCGAATTTTGATGCGATCGTCAGCAAGGTGGAATCTGGAGAGCTTGAAGCGAACATCGCTCTGCTCGTCTGTGACCGCATCGGGGCTCCTGTCATCGAAAAGGCACAGAAGCATGAAATCGATACCGTCGTTTACCGTGCGAAAAGTTTTCCAGACAAAGCGGCTTATGAACAGGCCGTGCTGGAGGACTGCCGGCAGCGGGGCATTGAATTCATCGTGCTCGCCGGATATATGCGGCTGATCGGGCCGACATTATTGAAGCCGTATGAGCGTCGCATCGTCAACATCCACCCGTCCCTGCTTCCGGCGTTCCCGGGGAAAGATGCCATCGGTCAGGCGTTGGAGAAAAAAGTGAAAGTGACTGGCGTAACGGTCCATTATATCGATGACGGCATGGATACAGGACCGATCATTGCCCAGGAACCTATTCCTATAGAAGAAAACGACACAGCGGATGATGTAAAAGACAAAATCCAGGCGGTCGAACACCGCCTCTACCCACAAGTGATTCAATCATTATTCATCAAGGAGGAATCTCAATGAAAAAACGTGCCCTACTAAGCGTATCCAACAAACAAGGATTGACTGATTTTGCAAAAAAACTACACGAACTCGACTATGAGCTTATTTCTACAGGTGGCACGAAACGAGCCATTGAGGAAGCGGGAGTCCCGGTGCAATCCATTTCCGAGGTGACTGAATTTCCGGAAATCATGGACGGACGTGTGAAGACGCTTCACCCTTCGGTCCATGGTGGGCTACTTGCTAAGCGCTCCAATGAAGAGCATATGAAGCAGTTAGAGGAACTGAATATCGAAACCATCGACCTTGTCGCCGTCAACTTGTACCCGTTCAAGGAAACGATCGCAAAAGAAGGCGTCACAGAAGCGGATGCGATTGAGAACATCGATATCGGTGGCCCGACGATGCTGCGCTCGGCTGCGAAGAGTTTTGAAGATGTCGCGGTCGTCGTTGATCCTGCCGATTATGATGAGGTCATTGAAGGTCTAGAGAACGATGCGCTTTCCTATGAGGCCAGACGTAAGCTTGCGGCCAAAGTGTTCCGTCATACGGCCAACTACGACTCAATGATTGCCGAATACTTTTCCGGTTTGACCGAAGAACCATTTCCAGAGACATATTCCGTCACCTATGAAAAAGTTCAATCCTTACGATATGGAGAAAACCCGCACCAGAACGCTGCTTTTTATAAGAAAGCGAACTTCGGAGGAACGTCTCTTGCTGAGGCTGAACAGCTGAACGGGAAAGAACTTTCCTACAACAACATCCAGGATGCTAACGCGGCCCTTGAAGTGGTGCTTGAGTTCAACCAGCCGGCAGCGGTCGCAGTTAAGCACATGAACCCATGTGGTGTTGGAGTTGGTGAGAACTTGTATGACGCGTATGTAAAAGCGTATGAAGGCGACCCTGTTTCCATTTTCGGAGGCATTGTTGCCTTGAACAGGGAAGTGGATGCTGATACAGCAGCGAAGTTGAAAGAAATTTTCCTTGAGATCATCATTGCTCCGTCCTTCAGTCAAGATGCGCTTGATATCCTGACTACGAAGAAGAACCTTCGATTGCTGAAAGTGGACATGAAAAAGGCGGATCGCCCGGCTCACAAGCTTGTGACTGTTAACGGCGGGCTGCTCGTGCAAGATGCTGATGAAGGTTCGCTTGAGGACGTGGGGCTTGAAGTAGCGACCGAACGTGAGCCGTCAGAGCAAGAACTTGAAGATTTGAAACTTGGCTGGAAAGTCGTCAAGCATGTAAAGTCGAACGCGATCGTCGTAGCAAAAGGGGACCGTACACTCGGTGTCGGTGCCGGTCAGATGAACCGTGTCGGCGCAGCGAAAATTGCTTTTGAACAAGCAGGTGAGAAAGCAGAAGGCAGCATCATGGCTTCCGACGCCTTTTTCCCGATGCCGGATACCGTAGAGGCTGCAGCGCAAGCAGGTGTGACCGCGATCATTCAGCCTGGCGGTTCCAAGCGTGATCAGGATTCCATTGATGCCTGCAACAAACATGGCGTCGCGATGGTCTTTACAAGAATGCGTCACTTCAAACACTAATCGAAAGGGTGGAGTCTTATGAACGTATTGGTCGTCGGTCGAGGTGGCCGGGAACACAGCCTTGTACAAAAGTTCGCTGAAAGTGCTCAAGTGGATCGGATATTCGCTGCTCCTGGAAACGCAGGGATGGGTCAGGTGGCTGAATGCATCGATACGAGTGAGCAGGATTTTGACGGGCTGGTAGCTTTTGCCCGTGAGAACAATGTGGGACTGACCGTGGTAGGCCCGGAAAACCCTTTGCTTGATGGATTGGTGGATGCTTTTCAAGAAGCGGACCTGCCGGTGTTCGGTCCGACCAAAGCAGCCGCACTCATTGAAGGAAGCAAACATTTTGCCAAACAGCTGATGCACAAGTACGAGATTCCGACTGCTGGATATGAAGCTTTTTCAAATGTGGAGGCTGCCCAATCCTACATTAAAGAAAAAGGCGCACCGATTGTCGTAAAGGCGGACGGGCTGGCGGCAGGAAAAGGGGTCGTCGTAGCTGAAACCGTGGACGAGGCGCTGTCAGCAGCGGAAGACATGCTTGAAAATGGCCAGTTCGGCGATGCAAGCCGTGAAATCGTCGTAGAGGAGTATTTGGCAGGGGATGAATTTTCATTGATGGCGTTTGTGAATGATTCGAATGTCTATCCGATGATTCCTGCGAAAGACCATAAGCGGGCCTATGATGGAGATCAGGGGCCGAATACAGGTGGAATGGGCGCCTTCGCTCCTGTGCAGGAAGTGAGTAAATCTTCGTACGCGTTTGCCGTAGAGTCGATCGTGAAGCCGGTAGCGGCAGCTATGGTCGAAGAAGGACGACCGTTTACAGGGATCTTGTATGCGGGACTGATTGAAACGACGGAGGGCCCTAAAGTGATTGAATTCAATGCACGATTCGGTGACCCCGAAACACAGGTCGTTTTACCTTTATTAGAAAATGATCTGGTGCAAGTGATGATGGATGTGCTTGATGGGAAGAATCCTGACCTGACATGGTCGAAGGACGTTTGTGCGGGAGTGGTCGTCGCTTCCGAAGGCTATCCTGGTGCTTATGAAAAAGGACGTCCATTACCTATGGTGGAAGTGGATGGTGATGGGTTTATCGTCCATGCAGGGACAGCCTGGGAAAACGGGAAGTATGTATCCAGCGGCGGGCGCGTCCTTCTGATTGGAAATAGAGGAGAGGACTTGGCGCAAGCGCTGGACCGTACGTATCAATCGCTCCGGCCATTTGAGGGTCAAAGCGACTTTTTCTATCGAAGAGATATCGGACGTTCATCAGTCTCTTCGGCGGCTCCGCATGCCGACGTAGAATAAAGCGGCAATGGAACCGATGACGGTGACGATGACGAAACCGACGTCTGTAAAGTACTCCATAAAATCCATAGGTTTCATCCTTTTGAAGAAAGAGCGGGGCAATCCCGCTCTTTCTTTGGTTATTGGAATTTATCAATTGAAAATTAGTTATATCAACCAAAACCTAGATCTATCGGCTAAACCTTATTTTTATCGGCCAAACTTTTGATATATCGACGGAACAAGAAAATCATCGGCAGAAACATGCCGTACACCTCCGCGGTTATTGGTCCTGCGGAATATTTTGCTGCCAGCTTTGCTCGATGCCGTCTTTTTCAGTAGCCATTTCTTCATAGACGGCGGTCAAAGGGCAGAAGCGTACAATCCCTTCCGCAACCTTCAATGCAGACAACATGATCAGAAGCGGGTGGGAAGAATCGTCTTCTCTACGTGCACCGCGGATGGTTAAATAGGTCAGCATACTAAGACCCGCCGTGATGCGGACCATACTGTTGATGATTCCGATATTCGGTTTCATTGTGCTTCCTCCTTACCAGAATGGAAGTTCCTGTGTTACCATAGAACATAATGATCTCAGGGAGGTACGCTCCATGAACGAAACACGTTTCCGTTGGCGGAACCGTCAGCTGCGTGAACATGCAGCTATCATTGATGGAAGAACGGCGCCGACGAAATTAATCAAAAATACAACATACTTGAATGTTTACTTAAAGAAATGGATGCATGGCCACATTTGGTTGTATGATGATCGCATCATATACACCGGCCAAGAGCTTCCTTCCCATACAGAAGGTACGGAAATCATTGATGGCACAGACAGTTATATCGTGCCTGGCTATATTGAACCGCATGCCCACCCATTTCAGTTATATAATCCCCAGAGCTTTGCAGAATATGCGGCAGAGACAGGGACCACAACGCTCGTCAACGATAACTTGATGTGGCTTTTTTTAACAGAAAAAGAGAAAGCGTTTTCTTTATTGGAAGAATTCATGGATTTACCGGCAACGATGTACTGGTGGGCGCGTTTTGACCCGCAGTCGGTGCTTCGGGACGAAGATCGTCACACTTTTGATTCGCAGATTCCGGATTGGATTGCTCACGATGCCGTCATTCAGGGTGGGGAACTAACGGCATGGCCGGATGTTCTTCATCGTGGGGACGAGCAGATTCTGCACTTTATGCAGGAAACGAAACGCTCAAGGAAGCCTTTGGAAGCCCACTTGCCGGGTGCTTCTGAACAGACGCTTGTGAAGATGCGCCTGCTCGGCATGGATTCAGAACACGAATCGATGAGTGCTGACGATGTTCTGAAGCGATTGGAAATCGGCTATCAGACAGGATTGCGTTATTCCTCCATCCGCCCGGATCTTCCGGATATTTTACAAGGGCTTGTGGAGAAAGGGCACACCCATTTCGACCATATGATGTACACAACGGATGGGTCGACGCCTGGCTTTTATCGTGAAGGACTGATCAATCCATGTATCCAAATCGCATTGGATGCCGGCGTGCCTGACATCGATGCGTACATGATGGCTACGTATCAGGCCGCCCGTCACTTCGGAATCGAGAATCGGGTAGGAAGCTTGAACGCCGGGCGCGTCGCTCACTTGAACTTTTTATCAGACCCGAAAGACCCGACGCCGCACTCCGTCATTGCTAAAGGCGAATGGACGAAACGGGACGGAAAGGTTTTGAGGAAAAAAACACCGATCCAGTGGAAGAAAAATGGGGTGAAGCCGCTCGATCTTGATTGGGAAGTGACCGATGCGGATATGCAATTTTCCATGCCCATCGGTCTTGAGATGGTGAACGATGTAATCATGAAACCTTATGCCATGGATACGGACGCTTCCACGGACCGGCTGGGTGAGGACAATAAAGAATCCTACCTCATGCTGATGGACCGTGAAGGGGAATGGATGGTCAATACGATGCTGAAAGGATTTACACAAACGTTGGGTGGCCTCGTCAGCTCCTATAGCAATACAGGGGATATCATATTGACAGGAAAATCGCGTAAAGATATGAAAAAGGCCTTTCAGCGCATGAAGGAAATCGGTGGCGGGATTGTTCTGGTGAATGATGGGGACGTTCTTTTTGAACTGCCGTTGTCTCTTGGCGGAGTGATGGCCGATCTGCCGATGAAAGAGTTGATGGAGGAAGAAGCGAAATTGAAAGAATGCCTGTTGGAGCATGGGTTTACGTTCAATGATCCTGTTTACACGCTTCTCTTTTTGTCATCTATGCATCTGCCATTCATCCGAATCACACCGCTTGGAATCATGGATGTGAAAAAGAAAGAGGTACTCTTTCCTTCAATAATGCGTTAAAATAAGAGAGGGAATTCAGATAAGGGAAGTGCTTTTATTGAGAAAGCTTACATTCTTCAGCTTGCTTGTCGTCCTTTTTCTCAGCGCTTGTAATGAGAAAGCAGGGGCCGCACAACCTGAAGAAACGCAAGAGAAAGAAACAGCGGTCGAAGAACAAATAGAGACAGAAGAGAACGTGACCGTTGATGAAAAGGAAGAAACCGAACAAGCCTACACAGAAACGTTTCCACTGACTGGGAAACCGAAGGCTGAACAAACCGAGCGCCGGATTTTATCCGTTATGGTGAATAACCATCCGAAGGCAAGGCCTCAATCAGGGTTGAGTCATGCCGATATCGTCTATGAGATTTTGGCAGAGGGGCAGATCACGCGCTTCCTTGCTTTGTTCCATAGTGACATTCCTGATACAATAGGTCCGGTAAGAAGTGCACGCCCATACTATTTCGAAATCGCTGATGGATTTGATGCGCTGTACACGTACCACGGTGCGTCGGCGGCCATCAATCAAAAAGTTGCCAATAGCGGTGTCGATCACTTAGATGGAGCGATGTATGACAACAATGGCTGGTTATTCGAACGGTCCTCGGAACGTAAAGCTCCACACAACTCCTACCTTTTGACTGATGGAGTTGAGCAAGCCGTTTCAAGTAAAGGCTACGATGCTTCAGGAGAACCTGAGGCCCTGCCGTTTGCTGAAGAAGGTTCGTTAGACGGAACACCCGTGGATGACGTCCAGATCACTTATGGCAGTCGGACGAATGTGAGTTTTACTTACGATGACGAGAACGAGCAGTTTTTACGTTCTAGTGATGGAGAGCCGACCATCGACCGCTTGAACGAAGAACGGGTGGCTGTCGACAATGTGTGGATCATTGAAACAGACCATCAGATCATCGATAACGTCGGACGGCGTGCGATTGATCTTACATCAGGCGGGAACGGGTATCTTTTGCAAAAAGGAAAAATGAAAGAAGTACAGTGGAAGAACGTCGATGGACGATTGCTTCCCTATAAAGACGGCAGCCCTCTGGCATTCACGCCCGGGAAGACTTGGGTGAACATCATTCCAGGAAGCGCTGCAGTAGAAACAGAGTAAGGAGGGAAAAGGCATGCAGATCGATAAATTGAGAGGAAAGACGCTCGATCAACTGTTCGAAGCGGTTTTATCTTTGCAAAGTGTAGAAGAGTGCTATGAATTCTTTGATGATCTCGCAACGATGAATGAAGTCCAGTCACTCGCTCAGCGATTGGAAGTCGCGCGTATGCTGCGTGAAGGCTTCACTTATCATAAAATTGAAACCGAAACAGGTGCATCCACGGCGACGATCTCCCGTGTGAAACGCTGCTTGAATTATGGCAATGACGCTTATACACAAGCGCTTGACCGTGTACAAGCGAAACAAACCGAATAGTTTATGAGGGGCTGCCACCGTTTGTGGGCAGTCTTTTTTGTTGGCGTTGGAGAAATATTTCCATGATTCTAAGGAAAAGCGGACAGGCATAGGCTAGTACTATGGAAGGGGACCTGTCCGATGAAAACGATGTTGAAAAAAGGCGCGATGATTATCCTCGGCAGTATGATACTTTCACTCGGCATCAACTTTTTCCTAATTCCGGATCATGTTTTAGATGGTGGCATCATTGGAATAGGAATGATCGCCAATTATATATGGGGGCTTGAAGTCGGACTGACGATCATCTGCTTCAGTATTCCGATCTTTACGCTCGCCTGGTTCTATTATCGTACGTATTTCTACAATAGTCTGCACGGGTTGTTGATTTCTTCTTTTTCCATTGACGTCCTCCAAGGGTTACGGGTCCATCACCTGTCGCTGGATCCAGCAATCAGCTCCATCATTGGAGGGGCGCTCGTGGGAGGAGGAATTGGATTGATGCTCCGGGTGCATACAAGTACGGGCGGTACCGACCTTCTCGCGCAAATGATCGCCGATTGGTTTAAAGTCAATGTCGGCTTCGTCATCCTCGCGATCGACGCTGTGGTCATCGGTGCCAGCGGCTACCTGTTCTCACTCGAGACGCTTATGCTCTCCGCCATCACCATCCTAAGTGTCGGACTCGTCACCATGACCTTCACATCCACCCGCCTTCTCCCCGAACAGCCTTCCTGATTTGAGGGGGGGTGATGGGAAAATTTGTATGACCCATTTGTATGACCTGGTCATCTATCATTTTATAGCAGTACAAAACCAAAGCCCAGCTCTCTTTAAGGTAGAGAGGATGGGTTTTTTGTGTTTACAATTTATGGTGTACCAGGTCATACATATATTTCCATGCCCATTCACATCCTCTTCTCATCATGGTCATAGAATTGTTTGGTTGTGCCCCTCAACCCGGGGATGAAAATTTGCTATAATGGGTAGATGGATAACTGTTGTTTTGGAGGACGGAAATGTACAATATAAGCGAGTGGGATCATGTGTTCAAGCTTGATCCGAATAAGACGATCACAGACGCAGACTTAGAGAAGATATGCACATCAGGGACGGATGCGATCATTGTCGGTGGCACAGACGGCGTCACGTTCGAAAACGTCACGGATTTGCAGGAACGCATCGAAGCGTATGATATCAGCTTCGTACTTGAAGTGTCGGATATTGAAGCGATCACGCTTGGATTTGACGCTTATTTCATTCCTTTGGTGCTGAATAGCGGAGATAAAAAGTGGATGATGGATGTGCAGCACCAGGCGATCAAAGAGTATGCAGATGTGATCGAATGGCAGGACATGCTGACCGAGGGGTACTGTGTACTTAATCCTGAAGCGAAGGTTTTCAAACGGACCGAATGCTCGCTCCCGGATCATGCAGATGTCCTCGCCTATGCCCGGATGGCGGAACACATCTTCCATCTGCCCGTTTTCTATATGGAATACAGTGGTACTTACGGGAACCCCGGCTTGGTCAGAGACGTGGCTTGTGAATTAAAAAACACATCCCTCGTCTACGGCGGAGGCATCACTTCGGAAAAACAGGCGTCAGAAATGGCCGCCTATGCAGATGTCATCGTTGTCGGCGATGTGATTTATGATAACCTAGAGATTGCTCTTAAAACGGTCGAAGCCGTTAAATCAATGAAGATGAAGGATGGTGGACCCTCATGACACAGGCTATGAACGCATTGATTCAAGGCTTGAATACAGAACAACGAGAAGCGGTGACCCACACAGAAGGCCCGCTGCTCATCATGGCAGGTGCCGGAAGTGGTAAAACACGTGTACTGACACACCGCATCGCCTATCTACTTAGTGAAAAAGATGTAGCACCACGGAATATATTAGCGATTACGTTTACCAATAAAGCGGCACGCGAAATGAAAGAGCGTGTCGAATCTCTTGTCGGCAAAGACGGGGAAAAGATTTGGATGTCTACGTTCCACTCGATGTGTGTGCGTATCCTGAGACGTGACATCGACCGGATCGGTTATGACCGTAACTTTTCCATTTTGGATTCGAGCGATCAGCTTTCTGTTATTAAACAAGTGCTGAAAGAAATCAACCTCGATCCGAAGAAATGGGACCCGCGTGCGATGCTCGGCGCGATCAGTAATTCGAAGAACGAATTGATGACCGCAGAGGACTATGAAAAACAGGCGAACAACATGCACGAAGAACAAATCGCCCAAATCTATAAAGGCTATCAAAAGAAACTCCGCAAAAATCAGTCGCTCGATTTCGACGACTTGATTATGCAGACGCTGAGACTTTTCGACGAAGTGCCGGAAGTGCTGGAATCCTACCAGCGCCGCTTCCAGTACATTCACGTCGATGAGTATCAGGATACGAACCATGCCCAGTATCAACTCGTCAAACATTTGGCGAGCCGTTACCAGAACCTATGCGTCGTCGGTGATTCCGATCAGTCGATTTATGCGTGGCGCGGAGCGGATATTCAAAACATCCTGAACTTTGAAAGTGACTACCCCAAAGCACGGACGATTCTTCTTGAGCAGAACTACCGCTCGACGGAATTAATCCTGGATGCTGCCAACAATGTTATTGATAAAAACAGTGGCCGTAAACCGAAGCGTCTTTGGACAGATAATAAAGGTGGAGAGAAAATCCATTACCATCAGGCAGGCACGGAGCGTGAGGAAGGTCTTTTTGTTACAGATAAAATTGAGGACCTCGTCCGCCAAGGAAAGTTCCGTTACCAGGACGTGGCGATTTTGTACCGCACGAACGCGCAGTCCCGTACGATTGAGGAAACGTTCGTCAAAGCAGGTGTCCCGTATCAGATGATCGGTGGGACGAAGTTCTATGATCGTAAGGAAATCAAGGACATGCTTGCCTATCTCCGTCTGATCGCCAACCCGAACGACGACCTAAGCTTCCAGCGTGTCGTCAATGAACCGAAGCGTGGTGTCGGGAAAACGAGTATGGACAAGATGCTTGCCTATGCAGCAGATCACGACATCTCCCTATATGAAGCCGCGGCCGAAGTCGACTTTGTCGGCGTCAGTGCCAAAGCAGCGAAAGCGATCATGGGCTTCCGTAAAATGATCCAGACATGGGCCGAGCAGCAGGAGTTCCTTTCTGCGACCGATATGGTCCAGGAAGTTATCGATAAGACCGGCTATGAAGAGATGCTGATGAACGAGAAAAGCATCGAAGCGCAAAGCCGTCTTGAGAACATCGAAGAATTCAAGTCTGTTACAAAGAACTTTGAAGAAAACGCGGAAGATAAGACGCTGGTCGCTTTCTTGACGGATCTCGCTTTGATTGCGGATATTGATTCTATGAATGAAGACCCTAGTAGTGACGATACGGTTACGTTGATGACGCTGCACTCAGCGAAGGGTCTCGAGTTTCCGGTTGTTTTCCTGATCGGAATGGAAGAGAACGTCTTTCCACACAGCCGTGCACTTATGGAGGAAGAGGAAATGGAGGAAGAGCGCCGTCTTGCTTATGTCGGGATCACTCGTGCAGAGAAAGAGTTGTTCATTTCTCACGCGAAAATGCGTACCCTTTATGGCCGTACGAACATGAACCCGATCAGTCGCTTTATCCATGAAATTCCGGAAGAGCTGGTTGAAGGAAAAGAACAGAAAGAAGAACTGCCATTTTTCAATAAAAAACGTGAAAGCACACCGTTCGGTACGAAGCCTCAAGCCGCTCCGAAAAAACGTGCCGCGAAGAAACCTGAGAAAAAATCTTCCGGCGGCGAGAAAATCGGTTGGCAACCAGGTGACAAAGCGCAGCACAAGAAGTGGGGCGAAGGCACGGTCGTTAAAGTGCAGGGCGAAGGAGATGCGATGGAACTCGATATCGCCTTCCCGGCACCGACAGGCATCAAGCGCCTGCTTGCCCGTTTTGCTCCGATTACGAAAGCGTAAGGAAGTGGATGGATATGAACGCAACGGAAGCTAAGCAAAAGATCGAAGCACTGAGACAGGACCTCGAGCAGTACAGCTATGAATACCATACGCTCGACGATCCGAGTGTTTCGGACTATGAATATGATAAAAAAATGCAGGAATTGATCAAGCTTGAAGAAGAGCATCCAGATTTACAGACACCCGATTCACCTTCTCAGCGGGTTGGAGGCAAGCCTCTTGATGCTTTTGTAAAAGTGCAGCACGATATCCCGATGCTGAGCCTGGGAAATGCCTTCAATGATGAAGAACTGCGCGACTTCGACCGTCGTGTCAAAAATGGCACCGATGCCGAGGTCAATTACGTATGTGAACTGAAAATCGACGGCCTTGCGGTTTCTTTGAAATATGAAGATGGCATTTTCGTTCGAGGAGCGACACGGGGAGATGGGACGACAGGGGAAGACATTACGAAAAACCTGCGTACCATCCGCAACATCCCTCTTCGCCTGAAAGAGCCGATGACCGTCGAAGTCCGCGGCGAAGCTTATATGCCGAAGAAGTCGTTCATGGCATTAAATGAAGCGAAAGAGTCCAATAGTGAAGAACCTTTTGCCAACCCGCGTAACGCAGCTGCGGGATCTTTAAGACAGTTGGATCCGAAAATCGCCGCCAAGCGTAATCTGGACATTTTCTTATACGGCATTGGCGTGTGGGAGAACGATCCGACCGAAGCTCACAGTGAGCGCCTGGAGAAAATGAAAGAGCTTGGACTGAAAACGAATCCAGAATGGAAAAAGTGTAACGATATCGAAGAGGTTATCGACTATGTAAATAGCTGGGTCGAACACCGTGCCGATCTTGATTACGAGATTGACGGCATCGTCATCAAAGTAGACAGTCTCGATCAACAGGAAGACCTCGGCTTTACAGCGAAGAGCCCGCGCTGGGCAACGGCTTACAAATTCCCAGCCGAAGAAGCGATTACGAAACTGAAGGACATTGAACTCAGTGTGGGGCGTACAGGAGCGGTGACTCCGACAGCGATTCTTGATCCCGTCAAGGTCGCGGGAACAACGGTCCAACGCGCATCTTTGCATAATGAAGACCTCATCATCGAAAAAGACATCCGCATCGGAGATACGGTCGTCATCAAAAAAGCCGGAGACATCATCCCTGAAGTCGTCCGTGTGGTTGAAGATCAGCGGACTGGTGAAGAAGAGCCGTACCGCATGCCGGAAGAATGTCCGGAATGTGGCAGCCAGCTCGTCCGTCTCGATGAAGAAGTCGCCTTACGCTGTGTGAACCCGAACTGCCCGGCTCAACTACGGGAAGGCTTGATTCACTTCGTATCAAGAAATGCGATGGATATCGAAGGTCTCGGAGAAAAAGTGATTGCTCAACTGTTCCAGGAAAACTTGATTCATACGATCGCAGACTTGTATAAGCTCGACCGCGAAGAGCTGCTACAGCTGGATCGGATGGGTGAAAAATCAGTGGAGAACCTTTTGAAAGCCATTGAAGCTTCAAAAGAAAACTCCCTCGAGCGCTTGCTGTTCGGTTTGGGCGTGCGTTACGTCGGTTCCAAAGCGGCAAGCACACTCGCCCAGCATTTTGAACATATGGACGCGCTTGTTGAAGCGGATGCCGCTGCGCTTGAAGCCATCCCTGAAATCGGCAGCAAAATGGCCGAATCGATCGCCAGCTATTTCGATGAAGACCAGGTCATACAGTTATTGGAAGAATTGAAGCAGCTCGGCCTTAACATGGAATACAAGGGTGCGAAGAAAAGCGATCAGCCGATCGATTCTCCTTTCAACGATAAGACTGTGGTCCTTACAGGGAAAATGGAAGAATACAGCCGTTCGGAAATGAAGAAATTGATCGAGGAACTGGGCGGGAAAGTGACAGGAAGTGTCAGTAAGAAAACCGATCTTCTCATCGCTGGCGAAGACGCCGGTTCCAAATACACGAAAGCATCAGACTTGGGGATTGAAATTTGGGATGAAGAGCAGTTCAAAAACGCTCTCTCCTGATTGACAAACGTTTTATGGTTATACAAGAGGAGCCGGAGCGTGAGAGGTCATACGCGCTCCGGCTGGTCTCATTAAGGGAGTGGAAAGCATGAGGAAGATGCACGCACTGTTGCTTAGTTCGTTGCTCGTCGTAAGCGCGTGTACGCCCGTTTTTGACAACAGAGAAGAAGTCATACAAGAAACGAAAGATGAAAAAAACAATCAATCCGCCATCATCCCGAACTACAACATGTCGGAACAAGATTACCGTATGATCCTGACAGAAAGCAGTCCGAAGGTTTCATCTGCCCGGGCCGTGACGACGAACCAGATGGGGAACCGGATGGACATCGATGAATTCGAAAGTGGTCTCCGTCGTCATTCTAAAGAATACTTCGATCCGGAAAATTACTTTTTCCAGCCAGGACAATACTTAGATGGAGATACGCTTCTTACATGGTTGGGGCGTGATGGGAACGTGCCAGTAGAAGAAGATCAGGATCCTGAAGAAGTAGAAGATGGATTGAATCCTGAATTGAATGAAGACGAAGCAACGGAGGAGGATTTTCGACAGAGTCCTCGGTATATCTCCAACATCATTGAACAGAATTATTTAGTTCGAAAAGCCGAAAATAAGGTCGAACTGAGTGGAATAACCATCGGAATTTCCTTGCGAACGGTATATAATTTCACTGTAGAGGGGCAGAGTCTATCTGAAGATCATTCAACGGAAGAGCTCCTCAAAAAAGGGAAAGAATATGCGGGGGAAATATTAGAAAGAATTCGTAAAAGAGAAGAGCTCAACGATGTTCCGGTCGTATTTGCCCTGTATGAAGAAGAAGAAGCGAGTTCGAAAGTTCCAGGTAAGTTTTTAAGTAAAACATACGTCAAGGGTTCCGATATGACCATCAATGGTTGGGATAATATCAAAGAAAAGCATGTTTTGTTTCCTTCAAACGAAGCAGAAGAGGATCACTTCGATGATTCGCAGATCTTTACGGACTTCAGAAAAGAGGTCTCCGACTATTTCCCGAACTTCGTAGGGATGATCGCCAATGGGTTTTACGTCAATAACGAATTGCGTGAAGTGTCGATTGAAATACCGATTCAATTCCAATCCGAATCGGAAGTTGTCGGTTTTACACAATATGTGTACAGTCTTGTAAACGAAATGTTTGCAGACCATTATCATGTTCAAGTGAATATCCACAGTATGGATGAACCGGAAAGCCTGATCGTCAAAAAAGCCGGCGAGCAGGAACCTTTCGTTCATGTGTACGAGTAACAATAAGACCGCGTGGGCCTGCCCCATGCGGTCTTTATTATTAAATAAACTGGAAGAATCAATTTCGAGACTATTGTTGAGCGGATTGAGGGCTGATGGAAATGAGTAGTTTCCCAGCCACCCCTAACGCTTAACAAAGGCAACGAACCCCGGGTATCTAGAAACTGAGTCTTCCACAATCGGGAGCTTTTTTTAAGAGATCTGGCTAATGGATTGGTGGAATTTCGACAAAAGTAGAAAAATATCGAGGAATTTTGATTATATAAGCAAATGTTTGGACTCAGTTCTACACAGTGTAATATTTGCGTTGAAATCAGCCTCAATCGTTTGAACTAGATGCGTAGTTACGATAGAATAGTTGTGGAAACGCTTAATGTGGTAATTTTCAAACTATTGCATAGCGTCACCCATTTTACTTTTCAAGGAGGCGGTTTTTTATGGTAGTCCCTTACAAACACGAACCATTTACTGATTTCACAGTGGAAGAAAATCGGAAAGCTCTGCAGGCGGCAATCAAGCAGGTAGAAGCGGACCTTGGAAAAGAGTATCCTCTGATCATTGGTGGGGAGCGGATCATGACGGATGACAAAATCGAAGTCGTCAATCCAGCCAACAAGAAAGAAGTCATCGGCTACGTGTCGAAGGCGAACCAGGATTTGGCTGAGAAAGCTCACCAGGTGGCAGACGAGACGTTTGACTGGTGGAGAAAGACGAAAGCGAAATTCCGTGCGGACATCCTTTTCCGCGCTGCTGCGATTGTTCGCCGTCGTAAGCATGAGTTCACGGCACATCTCGTGAAAGAAGGCGGGAAGCCATGGAAAGAAGCGGATGCGGATACAGCAGAAGCCATCGACTTCATGGAATATTATGGGCGACAAATGCTTGAAATTGATAAAGGCGTGGAAATCAATTCCCGTCCGATTGAAAATAACCGGTTCCATTACATCCCGCTCGGGGTAGGGGTGGTTATTTCTCCGTGGAATTTCCTTTTTGCCATTATGTGTGGAACGACTGTTGCTGCAATGGTGTCCGGGAATACGGTTCTTCTGAAGCCGGCGAGTGCAACTCCAATCATCGCTTATAAGATGATGGAAGTGTTGGAAGAAGCGGGTCTGCCGAAGGGGGTCATCAACTATATCCCGGGAAGCGGAAAAGAGGTCGGTGACTATCTTGTCGATCATCCTCGCACGCGTTTTATCAGCTTTACAGGATCACGTGAAGTCGGTACACGCTTGTTCGAACGTGCCGCAAAAGTTCATGAAGGTCAAAAGTGGTTGAAGCGTACCATCATTGAAATGGGTGGGAAAGACACGATCGTCGTTGACAGCGATTCTGACCTTGAGCTAGCGGCAGATGCGATTACGTACTCGGCTTTCGGTTTTTCTGGACAGAAATGTTCCGCATGTTCCCGTGTCATTGCACATGAAGCTGTATATGATGAGCTGCTCGATCGAGTGGTTCAGAAGACGAAGGAACAAGTGAATTATGGGGATCCAACCGATAACAGCAACTACATGGGGCCGGTCATTGATCAGGGCGCGTATGACAAGATTATGAGTTATATCGGAATCGGTAAGGAAGAAGGAAGGCTGATGACAGGCGGAAAAGGAGACGACAGCAAAGGCTGGTTCGTCGCGCCGACCGTTTTTGCTGACCTTGCGCCGGATGCACGTCTCATGCAGGAGGAGATCTTCGGTCCTGTGGTAGGCTTCACGAAGGCGAAATCTTTTGATGAAGCGATCGAGTTTGCGAACAATACCGAATACGGACTTACAGGTGCGGTCATTTCCAATAACCGCGAACATATTGAAAAAGCACGTGAAGATTTCCACGTGGGGAACCTTTACTTCAACCGTGGATGTACGGCAGCGATTGTTGGCTATCATCCGTTCGGGGGCTTCAATATGTCCGGAACCGACTCGAAAGCCGGAGGACCTGATTATCTTATTCATCATATGCAAGGAAAAACAACGTCTGAAATGCTGTAATAGAACGACCAAAAAATCCCTCATCCACATGTATGTGGAAAGGGATTTTTTTATGGGAAAAGGAACATACTAACGATGACGGGAAAAGGGGCGATTTCCCCATTTTTTTGTGAGCTCTAAAATTTTTTAAAATAAATTTTGTGAATGATTATCATAAAAATGACACATATATGTATTTTTATACTATATTAACGAATAATTATTCAAATATGACTTATTCACACAATTTTTGCAATGTTCTTACAAAAGTTATATGATATAGTTGTACCTGTGTTTGGTTTTTTTAAGTCTTTATGACTTAAGGACCATGCGTCGGTACGATTTGCATAGGATTGTATAAACCAACATTTGGGAGGTGGAAATGTGTTTGAACTCGCTACTGCAACATCAGCATCCATCGCTGGAGCAACATGGTTCTGGTTATTTGTACCAATGCCAATTTTAATCATTCTATCTATCATTACACTATTCACTGAGAGGAGCGAATAACAAAACATGAGTACTGCTACGTTAATAACGTTTATTGTCTATTTAATCGGTATGCTGGGAATCGGTTTTGCTGCATATCGTCTTACAAGTGATTTATCTGACTATGTCTTAGGTGGTCGTCGTTTAGGTCCAGGAGTTGCCGCACTATCTGCCGGTGCATCCGACATGAGTGGTTGGTTGCTGCTAGGTTTACCTGGTGCGATTTACGCTGGAGGCTTGTCCGCAGCTTGGATCGGTGTCGGTCTAGCTATTGGTGCATACTTAAACTGGCAGTTCGTTGCACGCCGACTTCGTGTATTTACGGAGATTGCAAATGACTCGATTACTGTTCCAGACTATCTTGAGAACCGCTTCCGTGACCACTCCCACGTGTTACGTGTCATTTCTGCAGCTGTCATTCTTTTATTCTTCACCTTCTATACATCTTCCGGTATGGTTGCCGGTGCGAAGCTGTTTGAAGCTTCCTTTGCTTTGAGCTATACACAGGCTCTATGGTTAGGCGCAATTGTTACTATTTCTTACACTTTCTTAGGTGGATTCCTAGCCGTAAGTTGGACAGACTTTGTTCAAGGTATCCTGATGTTCTTTGCCTTAATCGCTGTGCCGATTGTTGCGATTACTGAACTAGGTGGTTGGAATGCTGCGACAGACGCAGTAGCCCAAATCGATCCATCTCACTTGAACATGGTTCAAGGTGTCGGTGCCCTTGCGATCCTATCTTCTCTTGCATGGGGACTTGGTTACTTCGGTCAGCCGCACATCCTTGTACGTTTCATGGCTCTACGTTCTCCTAAGGACGTTCCAAAAGCACGTTTGATCGGTATCGGCTGGATGGTTCTAGGTCTTTACGGTGCCATCTTCACAGGTCTATTCGGACTTGCTTACATCAACACAGCAGATGTAGCTGATCTTTCTACATTCAATGCAGAAGTGATGACAGAAGGCGGCATCCAGATGCTTGTCGACTCTGAGAAAATCTTCATCACGTTCTCTCAAATCCTGTTCCACCCTGTCATTGCCGGTATCCTACTAGCAGCGATCCTTTCTGCTATCATGAGTACCATTGACTCTCAGTTGCTTGTATCTTCTTCTGCACTGGCAGAGGACTTCTATAAAGCACTGTTCCGTCAGAACGCTACGGAAAAAGAATTGGTATGGGTTGGTCGTGCTGCCGTAGCCGGTATCGCCTTGATCGCCGTGCTTCTTGCAGGTAACCCGGACAGTACCGTTCTTGGTCTTGTATCCTACGCATGGGCAGGTTTCGGTGCCGCATTCGGTCCCGTGATCATCTTGTCCCTATTCTGGAAAGGCATCACACGTAATGGTGCGCTTGCCGGAATCATCGTCGGTGCCGTTACCGTTGTCATTTGGGGAGACTTCCTGAGTGGCGGATTCTTCGACCTTTATGAAATCGTACCTGGTTTCATCCTAGGTGGACTTGTCGCTATTCTTGTCAGTCTTTCTGGTACACCACCGAAAGATATTGCTGAAGAATTTGATAAAGTTACGAAAATGTAAGAAGTTCTTCACTACAAAGAATTCCCGGTCTTTTGGCCGGGGATTTTTTTGTTTCAGGGCCTTTAGCCCGAGGAAGCTCACTGTACGCCCATGGAAAGCGAGTGATTCCCCGGACCTTCAAGCACGATTGAAATTAACGGAAACACTCTCAGCAAGAGGGAGCTTTCACGATAAGACAGCGCCCTTCTGATGTGTTAAACTAAGAAAGGTGTATCCGTACGTTGAAAATGGATTCTGATATTTGGTATGATCATATATTATGTGAGATCGAAATGGAGGTCGCATTATGTCCAGAATTAGCAAAGAGGAAGTGAAGCACGTCGCGAATCTCGCGCGCCTTGCGATCACGGAAGAAGAAGCAACGACATTCACGAAGCAGCTTGATGACATCATCACGTATGCCGAACAGTTGAATGAATTAGATACAACAGGCGTCGAGCCTACGACCCACGTTCTTGATTTGAAGAACGTCATGCGTAAGGACGAGCCGAAGAAATGGATTTCTCAGGATGATGCACTGAAAAATGCACCAGACAAGCAGGATGGACAGTTCAAAGTGCCATCCGTATTGGAATAAGGAGGTTCGACGATGTCTTTATTTGACTATACATTACGTGAGCTTCAAGAGAAGCTACATAACAAAGAGATTTCTGTCACGGACTTAGTGGAGGAGTCTTACAAGCGTATCGAAGAAGTGGATGAAGAAGTCCAGGCTTTCATCACGCTGAACAAAGAAGCAGCCAAGAAGCAGGCGGCAGAGCTTGATCAGGAGCGCGGCAACGACGATGCAAAGCTCTTTGGTCTTCCAATCGGTGTGAAAGACAACATCGTAACAAAAGGACTGCGTACAACAGCAGGAAGCCAGATCCTGTCTAACTTGGATGATCCTCTATATGACGCGACCGTTGTCAACAAACTGAATGACGCCAAGTCCGTTACCATCGGAAAATTGAACATGGACGAATTCGCGATGGGTTCTTCCAATGAAAACTCAAGCTACGCAGCCGCTCGTAACCCTTGGAATACCGATTACGTTCCAGGCGGATCCAGTGGTGGTTCTGCAGCAGCTGTAGCCGCAGGAGAAGTTCCTTATTCTCTTGGTTCTGATACAGGTGGTTCGATCCGTCAGCCGGCCGCTTATTGTGGTGTGGTCGGATTGAAGCCGACTTACGGCCGTGTGTCCCGTTTCGGGCTGATCGCGTTCGCCTCTTCTCTTGATCAGATCGGACCAATCACTCGCAGCGTCGAAGACAATGCGTTCTTGCTTGAGACAATTGCTGGTCATGACAAGATGGATTCTACGTCTGCAAACGTTGAAGTGCCGAAATACACCGAGTCTCTGACTGGTGATGTGAAAGGCATGAAGATTGGTGTGCCGAAAGAATACCTTTCTGAAGGGGTTTCTGAAGAAGTAAAAGAAGCGGTCAAAGCTGCTCTTAAAGAATATGAAAAAATGGGAGCGACATGGGAAGAAGTTTCTCTTCCTCACTCCAAATACGCGCTATCTACGTACTACCTGATTTCATCTTCTGAAGCATCTGCGAACCTGGCACGTTTTGACGGTGTCCGTTACGGTAAGCGTGCGGAAGATGCGAAAAACATGCTCGACATGTTCATGCGTTCCCGAGCAGAAGGTTTCGGTGACGAAGTGAAGCGCCGTATCATGCTTGGAACATTCGCGTTGAGCTCCGGGTACTACGATGCCTACTACAAAAAAGCCCAGCAAGTCCGTACATTAATCAAGAACGATTTTGAAAAAGTGTTTGAAGACTACGATGTGATCATCGGGCCGACAACACCGACACCTGCCTTTAAAGTAGGAGACAAAGTCGATGATCCAATGACGATGTATGCCAACGATATTTTGACGATTCCGGTTAACCTCGCTGGCGTACCAGGAATTTCCATCCCATGCGGTTTCTCTGGAGACGGTCTGCCGATCGGCCTTCAGATCATCGGCAAACACTTTGATGAAGGTACCGTTTACCGTGCCGCTCATGCCTTCGAACAGGCGACTGATTATCATAAACAACGCCCGTCCCTTGGAGGTGCGCGCTAATGAATTTTGAAACAATTATCGGACTTGAAGTCCACGTAGAATTGAAAACAGACTCGAAAATTTTCAGCCCGTCTCCGAACATGTTCGGAGATGATCCCAATACGAACGTGAACCCGATCGACCTTGGGTACCCTGGTGTTCTTCCGGTATTGAACGAAGAAGCCGTCAACTTTGCAATGAAAGCATCGATGGCATTGAACTGTGACATCGCGACAGACACGAAGTTCGACCGTAAAAACTATTTCTATCCGGACAACCCGAAAGCATATCAAATTTCCCAGTTTGATAAGCCGATCGGTGAGAATGGTTACATCGATATCGAAGTCGATGGCAAGAAGAAACGTATCGGCATTACCCGTCTTCACATGGAAGAAGATGCAGGTAAGCTGACACACAGCGATGACGGATATTCCCTTGTCGACTATAACCGCCAAGGAACGCCGCTTGTTGAGATCGTATCTGAGCCGGACATCCGTTCACCGAAAGAAGCGTACGCGTACTTGGAAGCCTTGAAAAACATCATCCAGTACACAGGCGTTTCCGACTGTAAAATGGAAGAAGGATCCCTACGTTGTGACGCCAACCTTTCCATCCGCCCGATCGGTCAGGAAGAGTTCGGAACGAAGACAGAGCTTAAGAACTTGAACTCCTTCTCCTTTGTACAAAAAGGACTGGAATTCGAAGAGAAGCGTCAGCAGAAAGAATTGCTTTCCGGAGGAGAAATCCTTCAGGAAACTCGTCGTTACGATGAGCAGACGAAAGAAACGATTCTGATGCGTGTCAAAGAAGGTTCTGACGACTACCGTTACTTCCCAGAGCCGGATCTTGTGCCTCTACACATCGATGAAGCTTGGAAAGAACGCATCCGTGCCGAAATTCCTGAGCTTCCAGATGCCCGTAAGAAGCGCTATATCGAAGAACTGAAGCTTCCAGAATACGATGCGATGGTTCTTACAAACAACAAAGAGCTTTCCGATTTCTTCGAAGAAACAATTGCCGAAGGAGCGGACATCAAGCAGGCATCCAACTGGTTGATGGGCGAAGTATCAGCTTACATGAACAAGCACTATAAAGAGCTTCATGAGCTTGAGCTTACACCAGCTTCTCTTGCGAAGATGATTCAGCTGATCGAAGACGGAACCATCAGTTCCAAGATCGCGAAGAAAGTCTTCACGGAGCTTGTAGAAAAAGGCGGCAATCCTGAGAAGATCGTTAAGGATAAAGGACTCGTGCAAATTTCCGACGAAGGCCAGCTGACGGAAATCGTTGTCGCCATCATGGACAACAACCCGCAGTCCATCGAAGACTTCAAGAACGGAAAAGACAAAGCCCTTGGATTCCTTGTCGGCCAGGTCATGAAAGAAACCAAAGGACAAGCGAACCCACCGATGGTTAACAAGATCATCCTTGCAGAAATGGAAAAGCGCTAAACGCTTGAATGATAAGGAAGCACGCACTTGCTGGTGCGTGCTTTCGTATGGTTTAGGACTTGCCATCATATACTATAGAAATGGTTTGCAAATCCAGGAAAAAGCGCTATGATGTAGAATGGAACATGCTTGGATAGAAAAGGGGGTCATACACGATGAAAAGTGCCCGAATTATATATAACCCGACCTCTGGAAGAGAAGTCATACGCAAGGTTCTCCCGGACATTTTGCAACGATTTGAACAGTCCGGTTACGAAACCTCCACTCATGCCACAACATGTGCAGGTGACGCCGTCAAAGCAGCAGAATACGCCGTCGATCGTGAATTCGATCTCGTTGTCGCTGCAGGGGGAGACGGAACCATCAATGAAGTGATCAACGGACTTGCCGAAAAACCACACAAACCGAAAGTCGGCATCATTCCAGTCGGGACAACGAACGATTTCGCCCGTGCCTTACACGTACCTAGAAACATTCATAAAGCGGTGGATATCATCCTGGAAGGCTACAGTCATCCGCTCGATATCGGCCGTGTCAACGACCAATATTTTATGAACATCGCCGGTGGCGGTAAAATAACCGAAATCTCTTATGAAGTACCAAGTAAGCTGAAGACGATGATCGGGCAACTCGCCTACTACTTAAAGGGCATCGAGATGCTGCCATCGATCCGTCCAACCTATGTTGAGATGGAGTATGACGGCAAATGGTATGAAGGCGAGATCATGCTTTTCCTCGTCAGTAACACCAACTCTGTCGGCGGCCTGGAAAAACTGGCGCCGTCTGCTCGAATGGATGACGGACTTTTCGACCTGATGATCATTGAAAAAATGAACATCGCAGAATTCGTCCGTTTAGCGACACTCGCGATCCAGGGTAACCACTTGAATCACCCGAAATTCATCCACACGACCGCAAGCCGTGTGAAAGTGAAGACCGATGAAAAGATGCAGTTGAATATTGACGGGGAATTCGGTGGATTATTGCCCGGGGAATTTGTCAATTTATACAGACATCTGGACTTTTTTGTCCCGGAAGATATATTTAAAGAAGAAGAAGCTGACGAAGAAGAATAATGGGGAGCGCTGCTGTTTGAGACAGTGGCGTTCTTTTATTTTATTTGTAGGGAGTACATAGCCTACCGGGGCGACTCCGCACTTAGAGATATCCTGCTGCGTCGCCCAGCTGCTCGAGGTCATAAGGCTACCGGCTCTGAAAAGGAAGACCACTTTTCAGTTCCGTTGTCCTTATGCTTGTCGCAGCTACCCGGGGCGACTCCACACTAAATGTTATGATAAACTACGGTTAGAGTATATAGGTAAAGGACGGATGAACAATGGCGAAACCGAAACCGCCGGTACAGAAAAACGAGACGATTGAACTGAGCTTTGAAGATTTGACTCACGAAGGCAATGGGGTAGGGAAAGTCGATGGCTATCCACTTTTCGTACCGTATGGCCTTCCTGGTGAAAAGGCTGAAGTGAAAGTCGTCAAAGTGAAAAAGAACTTCGGCTTTGGCAAGCTGGTGAAAGTGACAGAAGCAAGTGAAGACCGTGTCGAGCCCCCATGTGATGTGTTTTACCAGTGCGGCGGCTGTCAGCTTCAGCATATGAGCTATCAAATGCAGCTCGATATGAAACAAAAGCAAGTGAAAGATAACATGAAGAAAATCGGACATCTCGAGCATGTTCCTGTGCATCCGACCGTTGGCATGGAGGATCCGTGGCGTTACCGCAACAAAGTCCAGATTCCTGTCGGTCAGAAAGAAGACGGCGAACTGATGACCGGTTTCTATCAGAAACGAAGCCACAACATCATCGACATGGACACATGCCTGATTCAGGACGAAATGAACGATCGTATGGTCGAAACCGTCCGCCGCATCGCATCCAAGCACGGAATCGATGCCTACGATGAACAGACCCACCGCGGCGTTCTGAGACACATCATGGTCCGTACCGGTCAGAATACAAAGGACATCATGATCGTTCTCGTCACAAAGACGAAAAAGCTTCCGCACAAAGACAAAATGATCGATGAGATCCGCGATGCTTTTCCAAACGTGAAGTCGATTGTTCATAACGTCAACAGTGCGAAAACGAACGTCATCCTCGGAAAAGAAACGAACATCATCTGGGGCGATGAGTACATTTATGACACAATCGGCGATATCCGATTCATGATCTCACCGAAGTCGTTCTACCAGGTCAACCCGACCCAGACGAAGAAACTCTATGATCAGGCTCTAGGCTATGCCGATTTAAGAGGCGGGGAAACTGTCATCGATGCCTATTGCGGAATTGGAACCATATCCTTGTTCCTCGCTCAAAAAGCGAAGAAAGTATATGGCGTTGAAATCGTACCTGAAGCCGTTACTGATGCGAAGAAGAATGCCCGTCTAAACAAGATGGAGAACGCAGAATTCTATGTCGGACAAGCGGAAGAGCTTATGCCATGGTGGCGGAACCAAGGGCTGCGTCCGGATGTTATCGTTGTCGATCCTCCGCGTAAGGGTTGTGATGAAGAACTGCTGAAGGCGATGCTGGATATGGAACCGGAACGGATCGTTTATGTATCCTGTAATCCTTCGACACTTGCTCGTGATTTGCGTATTCTTGAAGATGGCGGGTATGAGACGAAGGAAGTTCAGCCTGTCGATATGTTCCCGCAGACGAGCCATGTAGAGTGTGTGACATGGTTGGAGAAGAAAGAAAAGTAAATCTCAGTAGTATTTTTAAAAGGGAGTTCTTGAAGTGGAAGCGAACAAAATGTGGTTGTCTTTACCAAAGGATTTTAGAAAGCAACTGATAGCCAATGTCTATTGTACAAACTGTAGTGACATTGTCACAATCACTGATTTCATTATCGTTGATCATCCTGTGGGTGTTATGTTAGATGGTAAATGTGAAAACTGTGGCAATAAAGTAGCTAGAGTAGTGGAGATGGATGAATGAAGAAAAAGTAAATTCTTAAGCCCTATAAGGGGTCGGTTGTTGTGTTTGGGGAGGTAAACACAATGACCGGCTTGTTTTTATACATGTTATATTCTTTGAGTTGTAGGGTAACTTTATCTAGGAAGCGTTGTTCCATTCTTATAAAAAAGAATCGTTAGAGATAATACTCTAAGGAGAATGAGGGCACTTGATTAAGGGTATAGATAAGGAAACCCTTGGCCAGAATCTTGACATAAACGAAACCAAACTACTTACATTCACTCACTAGGAAGGGGAATTTCTCATGGCTGATGAAAATATAAGCAAAAATTTAGTTGATGCTGCGTTTAAAAAGAAAGAATCAGAAGAACAAGAGGAAGTAAAAGAAGAGGAAAAAGCGACCGTAGGCGATATTATAACTTTCCAAAAAGACGGCCAACAGTTTGAAGCTGTCGTAACTTCTGCTAATTTACAAAACTCCGTAGTTTGCGACATGACTATTATGGATGATTTCCACGAGCGCAATTTAGATTTCGAAAAAACCGTTGTTGCTCATACAAACTACAGCATTAAAAAACGTCGCGACGTGTAAGTTCAACAAAAGTAATATATATAAGAGCATCATCCTTATTGAGGGTGGTGCTCTTTTTAAGTGGAGGAAAGTAGGTAATTTCTGGTTTTATAGAAAACGTTTACAAAGTTGGCACAACTGACTTCGTTGAAATCAGGAAATGGTGATATACTAAAAGTGTAAAGAAGATAACAAAAACAAATAAACAACTTAGGTGGCTCAACCATTGCGAGTTCGTTTCCAAACGAACGAAAATCACAGCCGATCAATGAAGGTTCATCCGTTTCATAAGGATGAAAAACAGTCTTGAAAGGGACAGGTGATAGGTGGCGGGGAGGTCTTGGTACGATGATTCCCTTTTGAAGTTAAATCGAGGGAGGAGTAAGGAAACGAAGACTATTCCCTTAGCTGGTGCTTTCTCTCTTCTTTTGAAGAGGGGAAAGGAAAATGGGACTTAACAGAAGAAGGAAACGAATTCCCCGTAGAATTGTCCTTCGAGAAAGTCTGGAATCCAAAAAATGTGTAGGATCAAGGATGATTCTTACATGGTTGGGTCACCTAAGTTGTTTACTTCGCCCTGGCACTGTATAAGTGCCAGGGCTTCTTTCTGTTCATTGATGTTGCTGATCCACGGGAGTAAATTTATAATGAACGGGATCAATAACACTAAGAAGGTGACGGAAGCTCTTCTTAACAGGCTCAATGTAAACGTTTACAAATTTGGCACATCTGACTCCGTTGAAATCAGGAAACGGTGTTATAATAAGAGTGTAAAGAAGATAACAAAAAACAAATAAACAACTTAGGTGGCTCAACCATCGCGAGTTCGTTTCCAAGCGAACAAAAGTCACAGCCGATAAAAGAATGTTCATCCGCTGTATGGGATGAAATAACAGTCTTGATTGAGGCGGGTGATACAGCTATCTACAGATGTAGTGGCTAAAGCTTGGTAAGACCATTTAGATTGAGGGTTGAGTAAGGAAACAAAGAGCATTCCCTTAGCTCTTCTGTTGAAGGTTAGGAAGAAGAAAAATTAGACTTAACCGGAAAAGGAAACGAATTCTCCGTAGAATTGTCCTTCGAGAAAGTCTGGAAACTAGAAATATATGTAGGATCATGGATGATTCTTACATGGTTGGGTCACCTAAGTTGTTTTACACTCCCCCGTCACTTTCTTAAGTGACGGGGCTTTTTATGTACTGGTAATGAATTCCCAAGATGTTAATAAAAGAAGGAGACAGTTACTGTTAAAAAGAAGGATTTATACCCCTTAATTTGTTCTCAATCTCCTGAATAATGATGTGGTTGGTTTTGACTCTGGCATAATGTTTATTCTCTCCTTCTACGATGCGCCACTTGCTTTCTGGAGTAGACGTGTGCTGAAACATATCCTCTACAGCTTCTTCATACATCTCCCACTTGGAACGATTTCTCCAGTCCTCATCCGTGATTTTCCATCTCTTTATAGGGTCTTGTTCTCTTTCTTGAAATCGTTTCAGTTGTTCTTCTTTAGAAATGTGCAACCATATTTTGATGACGAGATATCGATCTTTAGCAAGCAGGTGTTCAAATTGAACAATTTCGTTATAGGCTCGATTCCATTCGGAGACAGAAGCGAAATTCTCGACTCTTTCCACAAGAACACGGCCATACCAGGAACGATCAAAGATCGCTATTTTCCCGTACGGTGGAACCTTATTCCAGAAACGTTTGAGATAATGATGCCTCTTTTCGTTCGACGAGGGAGCGCCAATGGAATGGACCTCAAAACCGCGCGGATCGAGCCCGCTGGTTAACCTCTTGATTGCGCCTCCTTTACCCGAGGCATCCCATCCTTCAAAGACAATAATAACGCCTAATTGGTTATCGTAGATGGATCGCTGCAGCTGAAGTAACTTCAACTGAGTCTGTTTCATTTCTTCCTTATACTGCTTTTTGCTTATGTCTAAGGATAGATCTACAGATTCCAGCATACCGTTCTCTCCTTTGAAGTTTTTGGTTTTAAAACCCTTTCTCTACTTATTCATCAAGGCATAAACTGAGCCGTGTTAAATATGATCTTATCCAAGTAAACGTTTACAATACAGACACAATTTCCTGCGTCCATATCCGTATCTGGTGGTATAATAAAAGTGTAAAGAAGATAACAAAAGAACATAAACAACTTAGGTGGCTCAACCATCGCGAGTTCGTTTCCAAACGAACGAAAGGCCCCGACAATGGGAGGACGTTCATTCACGTAATAAGGATGAAAGCAGTCTTGAAAGGGGCAGATGATACAGCCGGCCTGCGGATGGTAGGTCGTGGAGAGGTCCGTGTAAGACAATCCCCCCTGTAAAAATTAAGCGAGCGTTGAGTAAGGAAACAAGAGAGTATTCGCTTAGCTGGTGTTTCATCTTTCTTTGTGAATCACAAAAGATGAAGAGAAGGCAAATGAGACTTAACCGGATAAGGAAACGAATTCTTAGAAGAATTGTCCTTCAAGGAAGTCTGAATTTCAAAAATGTGTAGAATCAAGGATGATTCTTACATGGTTGGGTCACCTAAGTTGTTTATTTCCGCCCCGGCACTGCTATAGTGCTAGGGCTTTTTTATTTCAGAATATCAAAGACGAAAGTGATTTTCTCTTTAATAACCACTGGAGATTTCAGTTTCTCAAAATAATGTAAACAAGATAGACGATATACATGGTCACAAGGACGAAACCCTCTGTTTTTCCGATTTTGTAATGGGTTCTTGAAAATAAAAACAATAGTAAACTTAGTGCGATCATAATCATGACATCAATAAAGATCTTTCCATTTACGGATAAAGGTGATATGACAGCGGAAGCCCCCAGAACAAACAAAATATTGAAGATGTTGCTTCCCACTACATTCCCTAATGCAATTCCACTTTCTTTCTTCAATGCTGCGGATATGGAGGTTACGAGTTCAGGAAGGGATGTACCAATTGCGATGATGGTTAATCCCACTAACGTTTTACTCATTCCAAGATCATAGGCAATTTCTGTGCCGCTGTCTACCACCAGGTCGCCGCCAAAAATAATAGCTACTAAACCTGCCAGCGTCACAAGACTGTTTTTCCCCCACTTCATACCAGGAGGGATGGCTTCATGTGTCGATTCTTTTCTACTTTTCAGCCCCACCTCAATCACATAGTACATAAAAATAGATAAGAACAACAAAAAGATGATGCCGTCACTGCGTGTAAGCAAGTTTTCACTTAAACTCTGTAACTTCGTATCACTAATAAGTACGAGTAATGCTCCAGTAGCGAGCAATACAAATGGGATTTCTTTTTTCGTTGTTTCACTCTCTACCATTAATGGGTATAGGAAAGCGGCAATCCCTACAACTAAAGTGACATTAAAGATATTACTTCCTACAACATTGCCCAGCGAAATTTCAGCATTTCCTTGTAAAGCTGCGATGATGCTGACTGTAGCCTCGGGAGAGCTTGTGCCGAAAGCTACGATAGTTAACCCTATTAAAATAGGAGGTACACGGAGTAGCCTGGCAATGTTGGAAGACCCATCAACGAATAGATCGGCTCCTTTGATTAATAAACCGAAGCCGACAATTAATAAAACGTATGCCATATTCTTCCCCAAACTCCTTTTATACTTTTTACTAGTTTTACCATACCCTCATTCGTTGCAGTTAAAAAGTAGGGGGCAACTTTTTATGCTACGCACGGTGGTAAAGCATTGAAGGAGCAGGGGAAGTGCCACGCACCAAAAGAAAGCACCATGATGAATGCAACGGTAGCATTCATCATGGTGCTTTCTATTTATGCTTACTTACTTCAAATTTTTACGGCTGATTAAATTTGATACAACAAAAGCAAGGTCGTCATTTCCATAGAGAGACAGCACTTCAAGAAGAGTCTCAGAATCGATATGATCGGACTCCTGCTTTGATACGGTCAACTCCAAGGCATCAATCAGCTCTTTATTTTTCTCCTGATAAGGATAGGCCTCTTTATAAATGGCTATAGGATCCAGGTCGTGGTTGATGCACCACTGGGCAAAAAGCAAAATCATCATTTTTTCACCTTTTTGATAATTACGAATCACTTCTTTTTCACGGCTTCGATCCACTCAGCATGCCTCCTTTGTAAGCAGGGGACGTTTCTTGGCGTCTTCTTGCAACAGTTTCTTCCTACTATGATATCAGATATTTATCTTCCTTAGATGCGCATGACGAAAAAAACAGGAGGCGAGGTGCCTCCTGCTTCTTACTTACGCGTTATGATAAGCCAAATCTTTCTTCTTCTTCAAATCAAAACGGTCCGCGTTCATCACTTTCACCCAGGCCGCAACAAAGTCATGAACAAATTTCTCTTTGTTGTCTTCCTGTGCATACACTTCACCAAGCGCACGCAGCACAGAGTTGGAACCGAAGACGAGGTCGACGCGTGTCGCTTTTCTGACCAGTTCGCCTGTTTGACGATCGCGACCTTCGTATTCGTTGTAATCACTTGGCTTCCACTCGATACCCATATCAAGCAGATTCACGAAAAAGTCGTTGGTCAGTGTACCGACGTTGTCTGTGAATACGCCGTAGTCTGTGTCTTTATAGTTGGCACCAAGTACGCGCATACCACCAACGAGTACAGTCATTTCCGGTGCAGAAAGTCCAAGAAGCTGTGCTTTGTCGACAAGCAGTTCCTCTGGGCTCAACGTATATCTCTTCTTCTCATAGTTACGGAATCCATCCGCCATCGGCTCAAGGACTTCGAAGCTTTCTTCGTCGGTTTGTTCTTGTGTAGCATCGCCGCGTCCGGAAACAAATGGAACGGTTACTTCAACACCAGCTTCTTTAGCCGCTTTTTCTACAGCAGCGCTTCCGCCAAGGACGATGAGATCCGCAAGGCTGACGTCTTTATCGAACTGTTTTTGAATGCCTTCATAAACCGCAAGCACTTTGGAAAGCTGTTGGGGTTCGTTTACTTCCCAATCTTTTTGTGGAGCATGTCGGATGCGGGCACCGTTTGCGCCACCGCGCATGTCAGAACCACGATATGTGCTTGCTGCCGCCCAGGCTGTTTTCACAAGTTCACTGACAGAAAGGCTGGAGTCGAGGATTTTTCCTTTCAACTCTGCCACTTCATCGTCTGTTAATTCATAATTCACTGTAGGAATTGGGTCCTGCCAGATCAAGTCTTCTTCCGGGACTTCTGGTCCTAGATATCTTGCTTTCGGTCCCATGTCACGGTGAAGCAATTTGAACCATGCACGTGCAAACGTATCGGCGAATTCATCCGGGTTTTGATGGAAACGACGGGAAATCTTTTCGTAATCCGGGTCCATACGCAGGGCCATATCGGCTGTCGTCATGAATGTAGGGACTTTGACAGAAGGATTTTCCGCATCTGGAGCCATGTCCTCTTTTTTAGGGTTGACCGGCGCCCATTGGTTCGCACCTGCTGCACTCTTCGTCAATTCCCATTCGTAGCCGAACAAAAGATCATAGTAGCCGTTGTCCCAAACGGTCGGATTCGCTGTCCAAGCACCATCGACACCACTCGTGATCGTGTCACGGCCTTTTCCGCTTCCGTGAGAGCTCATCCAGCCCAAGCCTTGATCTTCAATATCAGCTGCTTCTGGTGATGCTCCGACTTGATCAGCGTCCCCGGCACCGTGAGCTTTACCGAATGTGTGACCACCGGCAACAAGTGCGACCGTCTCTTCGTCATTCATTCCCATACGGGCGAACGTTTCACGGATGTCCCGGGCACTTGCAAGCGGATCCGGTTCTCCATTAGGACCTTCAGGGTTTACATAGATGAGCCCCATTTGTACGGCAGCGAGCGGGTTTTCAAGTTCGCGATCGCCGGAGTAACGGTTGTCACCGAGCCATTCTTTTTCATTTCCCCAATAGACATCTTCTTCTGGATGCCAGACATCTTCACGGCCTGCTCCGAATCCAAAAGTCTTCAAGCCCATGGATTCTAGCGCGACGTTTCCAGTAAGTACGAGCAAGTCTGCCCATGATATTTTATTGCCATATTTTTGTTTGATCGGCCATAGGAGGCGGCGGGCTTTATCGAGGTTCGCGTTATCCGGCCAGCTGTTCAGAGGCGCGAAACGTTGGGTACCTGTAGCACCACCGCCGCGTCCATCTCCTGTACGATACGTACCGGCTGCGTGCCAGGACATACGGATGAAGAGGGGACCATAATGTCCGTAGTCTGCTGGCCACCAGTCCTGACTGTCTGTCATCAGCTCATGCAAGTCCTGCTTCAGGGCGTAATAGTCAAGCTTGTTGAATTCTTCTTCATAATCGAAGTCTTCTCCCATTGGGTTCGATTTTTTATCGTGCTGACGCAAAATATGAAGATTGAGCTGGTTCGGCCACCAGTCTTTGTTCGTTGTGCCGACTTTCGTTGTCGTTACCGCACTTTCTTCCTTCGTTTTTTCGTGGGTTACGGGACACTTACCAGCTTGGCTGTCATGCATTTCATTTTTGTCCATGAATGATACCCTCCTATATTTGTGAAAAAATTATAATCGGTCTTAGATTATAATTATAATAAAAAGGCGCGAATTTTGAAAGGAAGAACCCTCTGATTTGCTGGAAAAATTTTATTTCATTAATAGTAGAATGAAAATGAATCATATTTTAGTAGATCCCTAGTGTGTATGAAGCAGGAGGGAGGAGAGGCGGATGGAGTTATTGGTAGAGATTAACGCATCGACCTCAAGAAAAAGTCTTCGCTTTTCAGATACAAATTCATTGAAAAATATTCCCATTGTGTATAGCATGAAAGCATTGATTCTAGTTAACGATGCTCCCGAGCAATCATAGAAAATCAGCCGATGAGATAGGGGAATGATTGTGCGTCACATATCCAACTACTTATACATATTTTATTCATTCGTCTTTGCCTTGAATGTTGTTCACGTGTTTTGGAGCAACTCTACCTTATATACCATCATTGGAATTTTAGGAATCGTTATGCTGGCGATCAGTTTCCCTCGTGCCGATCGTGTGTTCAAAATCTTAGGGGTTGTGCTTTTAGTTGCTGGAGCGTTTTTCTTTTTCTCCAGCGATACGACATTCCGAGAGATTCCTTCGTTCTTTGCCGGGAACATTGGTCTTCTCTTTCTATTATCCATGCTTCCATGGATGAATAGTGTCGTGAAAGCGGGAAGGTATAACAAGCTTTTGCAATCCTTATTAGGAAATACCGCCAATGGACTTGGTTCCTTATATGTCCGAAGCGAAGTGACCATGGTATCCTTGGCCGCCTTCTTGAACTTGTCTTCTGCGACCATCTCTCAGGACTTGTTGAAGGAACAGTTGAAAGATGTGAAAACGGAAGTGAAGAACAGTTTCATATTGATGGCGACTCTCCGGGGTTATTCGCTTGCTTTATTATGGAGTCCGCTTGAAATTCTGTTGGCGACTTCGATTTTCATTACAGGGGCGAATTATTTAGAGGTCCTGCCATGGATGCTGTTGATCGCGGTTCTTGGGATTTCGATGGATTCATTCATGGGTAAAATGATGTTCCGCAAGCATCAGATCGAAGCACCTTCATTAGAAAAAGGGACCGGGAAAAGCCGTAAGAAACTGGTCCAGTTCATTGTCGCGCTCGTAATGTTTTTAGCGGTTGTTGTATTCTTAGGAAACGTCATTCAGCTGGACTTTCTTTTTGCTGTGACCGTATCGATTTTCCCGTTCGCTTTCACATGGGCCGTGCTTGTTAAACGGAGAAGAAGTTTCCTTCAGATTGGCTGGCCGACATGGAAATGGAAGACGAACCACTTGAGTAACTTCATCGTTCTCCTGCTCGCGCTTTCTTTTTTGACAGAAACACTGAACGCTTCGCCCTACTTGAAATATTTACAGGACCCGCTCATTGCGCTTGAGGGAAAACCGCTTCTCATTATGCTCTTCATTCAGGCCGCTTTCCTTGTGATGACCCTGTTAGGAGTCCATCCGCTGGCAACCATGGGAATCTTCGGTGGGGTCAGTGAGCTATTGATTGGAACATTTCCTGAGGTGACACTGACGATTCTTCTGTCTGCCTGTGCCATTGCTACAGTACCTTCTGCCCCTTATGGTTTGATTGTTACCATTACTTCTGTAGCTTTACGGATGAATCCTTATCAAATAGTGCTCAGAAACCTGCCTTATAGTATTTTGCTGGGTTTTTTAGGGATAGGAATTTCTCTCCTTACACTACTGGTCTACTAGATAATTTCCTATCAAATTCGAAAAGTAGGTCCTAAAACAATAGAAGCTATAGTTAAATAAAAGCCGAGCGGTAGAAGATAACTTTCTACCGCTCGGCTTTTATATTTTTGTTATTCAGGGGCACGCAATTCGTTTTCTGTTACCCATTTGTGATTTGTCACTTCCTGTTCACCGTTAACGGTTGTGAAGTCCACCATATAAACAGTGGTTTGTTCAGCCATGTCGATGGTTGCCTCTGCACCATCCATTCCCTCCATATGATCAGCGGCAAGCGTTACTTCCGTTCCTTCTGCAAGAGGAGCATTTTCAGCATTTCCGAGCTCTTCGTGTATGACCCACTTGTGATTTGTCACCGGGTCTCCACCGGTGGTCGGAGTAAATGATACGGCATAAGCGGTGGTATCAAAAGCGCCTGTCACGGTAGCTTCTGCGCCCTTCATCAATGGGTCATGCCCCTCCGCATGCTCTGCTTCAATGATTACTTGATCGCCTTCTTTATAGGCAGGCTTTTCGGCTGGTTGCAATCCATCTGGAACTTCTCCATCACTTGACATGTTGTGACCGTGCCCTTCTTCCATGGAATGGTCGTCTTCCATATCATCACTCATTTCATCCTGGCTGGTTTCTTCTACCTCTGGAGTTTCTTCACTATTTTCACCATTCCCACACGCGCTTAGAATAATTAGCAGACTGAACAAGATCGTGATGACATAACCATTTTTCATTTCGCATTCCTTCCTTTTCTATATGATGGAAAACAATATACCAAATTTTTCTTCTACAGAGAAATAACAACCCTCTTAAAAACGATAAATGAATCTAAGGATATAGAGCAATGAAAAGAGGATGAAGAAAAAGTCTATAAAAAATCCATAAATTCTGCACAATTGATGGGGATGGTTTAATGAAGGCCTAAGGCTCCCTTATCATATTTTTATACAGTACAAGGTATAGGTATTATAGAAAAGGAGGAATGACAATGGGTGGAATGATGGATGGAAGTGGAATGGGAAACAACTTCTTCGGAGGTTTTTTCAGCTTTGGATTGATTCTATTGATTCTGATCATCGCGATTTTTTTCATCATCAGATGGATGATGAAACCAAATGCAAACGAGCGCAATTCAAATGATAGAGCGCGTGGGGAGACAAGGTCAAAAGAAGTATTAAAAAACCGTCTTGCAAGCGGGGAAATCACAGAAGAAGAATACGATCGTTTAAGAAAAAAATTGGATGACTGATGTTGGAGGTGGAAGTAATGAACAGGATGTGGTTCGGTTCATTCATGATTGTTTTTCTCGTTGCGATAGGAGTCTGGGGATTTTTCCAATCTCCATTCATGCAGCAGAAGAGCGCAGGGAACTTAAATACTAGTGAAGAAGGAACAAGTATTCTAGATATTCAACCGATCGAAGCCGGCAGCCGCCCGACCAAACAATTTGAACTAACGGCGGAAAAAACCGAGTGGGAAATACAAAAGGGGGAGTCTGTTCAGGCCTGGACCTATAATGGAAAGGTTCCTGGCGAGTCCTTACGCGTTGAACAGG
The DNA here is from genome assembly GCF_009856415.1 of Halobacillus litoralis. GTDB lineage: Bacteria > Bacillota > Bacilli > Bacillales > Halobacillaceae > Halobacillus > Halobacillus litoralis_C. The sequence goes on from NZ_WMEZ01000005.1 coordinate 134,108, forward strand.
GCGATTTAGTCCAGGTTGAACTGCACAATAAATTAGATGTTCCTGTCACCATTCATTGGCATGGGGTTATTCTACCCAATCGGATGGATGGAGTTCCAGGGGTGACCCAGGATGCTGTGGAACCGGGGGAGTCCTTTACTTATAAGTTTATAGCAGAAGACCCTGGAACGTATTGGTACCATTCGCACCAACATAGTTCTCTCCAAGTAGACAAGGGCTTATATGGGCCTCTTGTTGTTGAAGAAAAAGGGGAGGAACCTGAACATGATGAGGTCTTCATTTTAGATGAATGGGCGGTTCACCAGGATCGCGAGAATTGGACGAACATGGGCGGCATGATGATGGGGTCGATGCAGGGAGATGGTGAAGCGGATACGAAAGAAATGTACGATACTTTCACAGTGAACGGCAAAGCAGCTGATGCAATCGAACCTTTGAAAATGGAAGAAGGAGAAAAGGCGAGACTTCGTTTTGTCAATGCTGGCTACCAGCTGCACCAACTCGTGTTTCCTGAAGGATCGATGGAAACGATCGCTGTCGATGCGGAACCAGTGCAAAGCTCAGGAGAAAACAATGTGTTGGAAATTGCTCCGGGTGAACGGATCGATGTTTTATATACGAAGGGAAAAGGAGATGAAATCATCGGGGAAACGCCCTCGATTGAAAACTCTCAGGACATGCAGATCCCTGTCCTCTCTTCGGATTCCGGAGGAGAGAATCTACAAGTGAATGCAAAAGACACCGCAACCAGCAAAGGGACCTCCCATGCCAGTAAGGAACTGCTCTTTGAGACTATACCGGATGTAGACATATCGTACGATATGAATCTCAGTATGGGTATGAACATGGGAGAAGGGATGAGCTGGCAGATTAATGACCGTGTTTTTCCTGATACGCCTCCGATCCAGGTGGAAAAAGGAGATATTGTGAAAGTGGACATCACCAATGAAGGGCGTTTGAATCATCCGATGCATTTGCACGGCCATCGTTTTCAGGTGGAAGCAGAAGGTGGAGGAGCGGTCGTGAAAGATCTGATTAACGTGAAACCTGGAGAATCGTATACGATTTATTTTGAAGCGGACAATAAAGGAGAATGGTTGTTCCACTGTCATGATAATAATCACGCGGATCGTGGCATGGTCACCATTGTGGATTACAAAAGTGTTTTTTCACCCTTTGAGCTGAATCAGAAGAATCAACCTTAATTTATAGAAACGGAGGTTTGTACGATGAGTGAAGAACATGCTCATGAAAAACAGAAAGAGCATCATCATGAAGAGTCTCATGAAGGCCATGATCATTCTCACGAAGGTCATGATCACGGGGCAATGATCGATGATTTTAAACGAAGGTTTTATATTTCATTAATCATAACGATTCCTATTCTGATTCTTTCCCCTATGATTCAGGAACTGTTGGGATTCAGCTTCACATTCCCGTTTGATCAATACATTTTATTCGGTTTATCTACCTTTGTTTTCTTCTACGGAGGATGGCCGTTCTTAACAGGGGCTGTCGATGAACTGAAAAATAAAAACCCCGGCATGATGACACTGATCGGACTCGCCATATTCGTGGCTTATGCCTACAGTTCCCTCGTAGTATTCGGATGGTCGGGAAGAAACTTCTTCTGGGAGCTTGCGACTTTGATCGATATTATGCTCCTAGGTCACTGGATTGAAATGAAGTCCGTGATGGGGGCTTCTAATGCGTTACAGGAATTGGTAAAACTCATGCCTAGTGAAGCCCATCGTTTGACGGAAGATGATCAGGTCGAAGATGTACCAGTGAATGAACTGAAGGAAAATGATCGCGTCCTCGTAAAGCCGGGAGAAAAAATTCCGGTCGATGGGAAAATTATAGATGGGAAATCTGCGATTGATGAATCCATGCTGACGGGTGAATCGGTGCCGGTAGAGAAAGAAACCGGAGAAGAAGTGATCGGTGGTTCCATTAATAAAGAAGGAAGTCTCACGCTGGAAGTAGAAAAGTTAGGGGATGACACCTATTTATCGCAAGTCATCACACTTGTAGAAGAAGCACAGAACTCAAAATCCAAAGCCCAGGATTTCGCAAACCGGGCGGCTAAATGGTTGTTCTACCTGGCTCTGGGCGCAGGGATCACAACGTTTGTGGTGTGGCTGGCCTTAGGATTTTCATTGGATGTCGCCTTGGAACGTATGGTTACTGTCATGGTCATCACATGTCCACATGCCTTAGGGTTAGCGGCACCCTTAGTTGTTGCGGTATCCACCTCCCTTTCTGCAAAGCAGGGGCTTCTTATTAGGAACCGGACACAGTTTGAAAATGCGCGGAACGTCGATGCTGTTATTTTTGATAAAACAGGGACGCTCACAAAAGGGGAGTTCGGCGTGACCGACCTTATGCCGGAAAAAGATGATGAAAAAGACCTCCTTTACTGGGCAGCGAGTGCGGAGCAGAACTCTGAACACCCATTGGCTCAAGGGATTCTGAAGGAAGCAGAAGACAGAGAGATTTCTCTTGGAAAAGTGGAAGACTTTGATTCCGTTACTGGAAAAGGATTGAAAGGAACCGTGGACGGAAAAGAAGTGAAAGTCATGAGCCCGGGATATATGAAAGAGCACGGATACAACTATGATCAAGAAACGTTCAGCCGCTTATCGGAAGAAGGAAAAACGGTCGTCTTTGTCCTCCTGGATGACACCTATCTCGGAATGATCGCCTTAGCTGATATGGTCCGTGATTCTGCGAAGGAGGCTGTATCTGAATTGAAAGAAAGAGGCATCCGTTCCATCATGCTAACGGGGGATCACCAGCGAGTCGCTGACTGGGTGGCTGAACAAATCGGCATTGATGAAGTGTATGCGGAAGTCATGCCGGATCACAAAGCGGATCAAGTGAAAAAAGTACAGGCAGAAGGTAGAAAAGTGGCCATGACCGGGGACGGAATCAATGATGCGCCAGCTCTCGCGACTGCCGATGTAGGGATTGCTATCGGAAGTGGAACCGATGTGGCGGTGGAAACAGCGGATATTGTACTCGTGAAGAGCAATCCAAGAGATATCGTATCCATCGTAACCTTATCGAAAAACACCTATAAGAAAATGGTCCAGAACTTATGGTGGGCAGCGGGCTATAACATCTTTTCGATTCCACTGGCCGCAGGCGTTCTTGCTCCTGTCGGAATCGTATTAAGCCCTGCAGTCGGAGCTGTGCTTATGAGTCTGAGCACAGTGATTGTGGCGATTAATGCAAAACTTCTCAAAGCATCCTGATTTCTGTTTCCTGCACAGATTCTGCACAAATAGAGGGTAGGATTAAAATAAATAGGTCCTTCCCTTAAAAATGAGAGGTTATATGAAGCATAAAATATCAATCAAATTAGGATTACTTTTCTTAATCTCTATGATTTTAATCGAACTTTTGCTTTTTGCGATATTATATACAACCGTTTCTACCCATCGAATCAATGAAGTGATGGAGGAGTTATTGACGCGCGGTGCCGGTCACCGTGATGTATTAGAAAATTATTTTGATGAATCGACGCTCGCTCATGTAGCCTTGATGGAATCGGAAGCTGTTACAGAGGTGATCATTACAGATGGAGATGGAAACATTTTATCGGAATCGTTTAATGAAGAAGGTTATCCGGATATCTTTTATGAAGCGATTGATGGAAAGATAGAAGAGGAGGAGAGGGTCATTGAAGATGAATGGAGGACAGAGCCCTATGTGGCTACAGTCTCTCCAATCATCGTGGAGAATGAACAGATAGGAAATGTGTTCATGTTTTCTCCTTCAGAAGTGATTCGGAGCATCATTGGTCATCTAACCCGCCAGTTTGTCCTCGTTATGGCCGTTCTTATCTTGGTTACGATTCTGATTGTTGTCGCTCTGTCCAAATTTATTACCCGTCCCCTAATTCGGATGAAAGAAGTGACAGAGAACTTGAGTACAGGAAAAGTGGAAGAGTATCTGGATGAACATCCGAATGATGAACTGGGGGTCCTCGCCTCTTCAATCAACCGATTATCCGAAGATCTTGAACGAATAAAAAAAGAGCGTCACGATTTTTTATCTGCCATCGCTCATGAACTGAGGACGCCTCTCACTTATGTCAAAGGCTATGCGGATGTTGCGGCAAAAAAGAAGACATCCTCCGAAGATAAAGATCACTATTTGAACATCATAAAAGAAGAAGCGACTCACTTGACGGACATGGTCCAGCAACTTTTTCAGCTTGCAAAAATGGATGAAAATACGTTTGCTATTGAACCTGAACATGTGGACGTTTCCTTGGTTCTCGAAGAAGTAAAGAATCATCTGCATCCCGTCTTGGAGGAAAAGAAAACCCATTTGCTCATAGATGTTCCTTCAAATACGAAGGTTTATGCGGACCCTATGCGGTTGAAACAGGTCATTCATAACATCGTGGAAAATGCCCTCCGTTATGGAGGAGAAGAGACAACGATCAAGATGACAGCGGAAACAAAAAAACAGCACGTGATCATCAGGATATCTGATGACGGGCCCGGGGCCCCTGAAGACTCTCTGCCTTACTTATTCGAACGGTTATACCGTGTTGATAAAGCCAGGTCAAGGGAAATCGGAGGAACAGGACTAGGCCTTTCCATTGTACGGGAAATCGTTGAATTGCACGGGGGAGTCGTGAAAGCTTTTAATGATGAAGGATTGACGATCTCAATCACTTGGCCAAAGGAAGATAACGATGAAAAGAATTCTATTAGTCGATGATGAAAAACGAATGTTGGATTTATTAGAACTGTATTTGATCCCTCACGGATATGAGGTTCACAAAGTGAGAAGCGGAGCGGAAGGGTTGGAAGAACTGCGAATCTATTCTTACGACCTTGTTCTCTTGGATATTATGATGAAGGATATGGATGGAATGGAAACATGCCGGCGAATACGTACATTCAGTAAGGTTCCAATCATTATGTTGACCGCTAAAGATCAGAAAGAAGACGTCATCCGTGGATTGAAAACAGGAGCGGATGACTACATAACCAAGCCTTTCGATGAAGAGATCCTGATTGCTCGAATAGAAGCCTTATTGAGGAGAGAAAATCCTCAGTCCTCGATCGAAGTGAATGGTTTGGAGTGGAATAGTGATACTTACGAATTGCACTTCGGGAACGAGGAAATTTCTTTGACACCGAAAGAGTTTCAACTCTTAGGCCTACTGCTTAAACATCCGAACCATGTTTATGATAGGAATGATCTGCTCGATCTCGTATGGGGCATTCAATCAGATACAGGGGGAAGAACGATTGATTCCCATGTCCGTCACATCCGTGAAAAAATCCGGCGCTCAGGCTTCCCGATCAATGACCACTTGAAAACGGTCTGGGGTGTCGGATACAAATGGATAAATAAGTAAAAAACATGTTTACTTATACCGGTACTGGGTATTATAACTATGTAAGATCAAAATTTTAAGGAGGAATTAATTATGGCTCACCAGCAGTATCAGGAAACGCTTAAGGTTTTACATGATTGTATGGAGGCATGCAATCATTGTTATGATGCTTGTCTTAAAGAAGAAGACGTGAAAATGATGGCTGAGTGTATTCGTCTGGATCGTGAGTGTGCAGATATTTGCGGATACTTAGAAGCAGCGATTACAAGAGGAACTCCTTATGTAGCGGAACTCGCATCTGTCTGTGCGAAGATTTGTGATGATTGCGGAAAAGAATGCGCCAAGCATGATCATGACCATTGCCAAGCGTGCGCGAAAGCTTGCCAGGATTGTGCAGATGCTTGTAGAAAGATTGCTTAACTTAAAAAAACAGGTCAGCTCATGAGCTGACCTGTTTTTTTTTGTAGAGTATGCTCCAACTTAGGTTTCTTAATGTAGGTGTATCTATAATAATTTTTTTGAAAGCGGATAGACACCTAGGCTTTGGATAAGGAGAGAGATCAATACTGTAGCAAAAGCTAGAGAAAGAAACAGGTCATGGCCACTTGATTGCTGAACTTGAAAACTTAAAATAAGAAACACGGACATTGTCCCTTTAAGCCCGGACCATGAGATCACCGTGGATTCACGCCAGGAAATTTCCTTCCGCCAATGAGGGAAAAGGGTTGTACTGCCTGCGATGATCAGGAAGCGGACGACCATGGATAGGATAAAGATGAGAAACGCGAATCCCCATACGGGTGTATTTAAATAAGGAGCGGCTTTGATACCAATCAGTAGGAATAATAGAGAGAGCAGCGAGATTTCTACGATGCCCCAAAAGCCGTCCAATGTGTCCTTGAAATGTTCTTCTTTTATCGTTCGACCATATTCAAAAGAGAGCATGAGGCCGGCAGATACGGTTGCGAGAACACCGGATACTCCAATGGCTTCTGCCAAGTTAAATATGCCATAGGCTAGTACGATACTCAGCATCACCTGGTATTCCTTGTTATGGGTGTAATGAATGCCTTTACTCATCAACCAGCCGAATACGATCCCCAGGCCGGCGCCACCTAAGGAAACGACTAAAAACTCTCCCGTAAATGAGAAGGGAGAGAACTCCTCACTGCTCGTATAGATCCCCAGAAGCACAGAAAACATCACGATGCTTGTTCCGTCGTTCAGAAGGGACTCCCCTTCAACGACATCCGCGATCTTTTCATCGCCCGTAGAATTCTTTAATATCGACACAACGGAAACAGGGTCCGTAGGGGTTAAGATGGAAGCGAGCAGTAAAGAGCTGATGATAGAGAGCGAAAGGAAAGGTCCACTCACAACATAGACAAGCCCTCCCAGGATACCCACTGTCAACAGAAGTCCGGCAGTGGCTAGAAAAAGGATGAAGCCCATATGTTTTTTAAACTGATCCGCAGGAAAACGATAGGCGGAAATAAATAATAGAGCGGGAAGAAATACATGATAAATCATATGTTCCGTTACTTCGATCGAGGAAAAATAAGGGATGAAAGATAAACTGATTCCGATAAAGACGAGAACCGTGGGTACAGGCAGGTTTTCTTGCTTTTTGTCGAGTGTGAAGATGAAAAATCCGATGAATAAAAGTAGGATTCCTTGTGTAATCGACATGATAGAGCCTCCTTTTTCTATGTATGGTTTGCTATTATCCTTTGGAAAAAATATTGAAACTTCTTTTTATCTAGCTGTACGGGGCATGCTGCTTTTTCGCATCGGATAGGGTACCCGTGCTATGCTAACCATAGATGGTATATACAGAAGGGGGTATGTGAAATGACTAAAGAGTTTTGGAATGAGAGCTTTTCAAAAGATACTTATGTGTACGGGAAGCAGGCGAATAAGTTCGTAGTTGAAAGGACTGAACAGTTGAAAGAAGCCAAACATATCGGTTGCTTCGCGGAAGGTGAAGGAAGAAATGCTGTCCACCTGGCGAAACATGGACATCAAGTCACGGTTTTCGATCAATCAGAAGAAGGGCTGGCTAAAGCTGAACAGTTGGCAGAAGAAGAGGGCGTTCATATAGAGACTGTCCAGGCGGATTTGACGAAAAAAGAAATGGATGCCGGGCAGTTTGATGCAGCGGTTATGGTCTTCGGTCATGTGCCAAAAGAAAATCAGTCTTTTCTTATTGAGCAGATGATCCAGTCAGTGAAGCTTAGAGGGTACGTTCTTTTTGAAGTCTATTCGGAGGATCAGCTCACGTATGGTACGGGAGGTCCGAAAGATAAACACATGCTTTATTCACCTGAAGATGTACTGTATTGGATCAGGGATTACAAATGTCTTCACTTCTATTACGGCGAAGCGGACCGGACCGAAGGGGAACGGCATACAGGTGTCGGTCATGTGATTCAAGCATTGATTCGCGTATGAGAAAAGGCCCGTACAAAGATTGTACGGGCCTTCATTACTGAGGATAGATTACGGATATCAATTGAATTTCGAATATATCAATCGAAATTTAAATATATCAATTAAAAATGAAAAATATCAACCAAGACCCCTGGTCCCCATACTGAAAGGAGATCAGGGACTTTTTGTGTTGTATCGCATTTACTCCCCGAAAGCTTCCGGCAACATCTTAAAGCCATCCACCTCTGCATCTTCTTCCACTTCAATCATAATACAGCGTTTCCCTTTGTAATTGACTTGCCTTACATACTGCAGGTCTTGGGGGCTGATCGATATATTGGCGATTTTCGTATTGATTTTAATCGACTTGGAGTTGTATTTCGGTACAATACTGCTTGCTTTCAGCTCATAGCCTTCATTATCGGTGATCTGGGCGAAGGCGTGCTTAACTTTCTCCGAATCGACCTGTTCGCCACTCGATTTTAATACGCGTTCGACATCTCTGTAGTCGAGCTTGGGTGGGGTATCATCTTCATTTTCTTCGACGGTACGGTTGATTTCTCCATACACATTGGCAAGGGTGGAAGGGCTCAATTGGTCTCCGACGACGTCACGGATGACTTCTTCGAAAATGGCTTTATCCTCTTTGGCTGTCATGATCTCTTCCCCATTCAACACGTCTTCAATGAAACGATAGTCCGGTTCGTTCGCTTTTCCGGCCGAGTAGAGAATGTGATTCACATCGGAAGCCCCATCCGTAATTCCTGGGAAAAGGAAGCCCGTCATCGGGTTTTTCAAGTCGATGACAGGATCGACTTCAATCTTATATTTGAACTCTTTTTCGATATAGTCGAATTGGATTTCTTTTTTCGGGTCTTCCGTTTTATTGATACTGCAGAGGATGAACGGGTTCGAATACACAGCGTCGCGGCTGCTTTCCTCTGATTCTTCACTGCGGCGTCTCGTCGGTTTCATATATTCCGCACGGATGAAGGAGATGACGACGTCCTTTTCATACGGGTGATCGCGGATGATTTTTTCTGTCATTTGAAGCATTTGTTCCTTCCAGTCGTCCACATGATTACTCAAAAGACCTTTATGTAAAATCAGCTGGCTGTTGTCTTCGGCCTCACGCTGAAACTTCAGTTCGAACAACTTTTCGTCGAGCTGCCCGGTGAGAAGTTTTTTGAAATTGTTCATATAGAGCTCTTGCTGGTCTTTATCAAGCATTTCAAATGGCTGGCTTTGATGATGATATACTTCCGTCGTTTCTTTCATGATATAGACGTTGAAGATGTTTTTTATTTTCAGTAGGTCGTTGTCGACTTTAAGCTGCCTGCGGATGCCGGCGATGTCTTTTTTGTCCATCCATCGTTCACTCCTAAATTCGTTCCATGATTCTCTCATTTTAACATAGAGAAGATAGAATCGACTGAGGATTTCGGGTCGTTTACGAGCCTTGGATAAGTGGGAAGACAAGCTGTTTCCTAGCCCCCTATATATACGGCTCAGCGGGTATGCTAAGTAAGAAGGGCTCCTTCCAATGAAGGAACCCTTGTTTTATTAGTTATCTTGTTTTGCTTTTTTGGATTTGCGTGCTTTTTGAGCTTCTTGTTTGTGAGCTTCGTTAGCTGCTGCGCTGCCGAATTCCTGGGAGAATTCAGTGTCTGCTTTTTTCGGGTCAAATCCCTTTTTGTTCTTTTGTTCAGCATCGTGTTTCTTTGTTCTTTTCGCCATGATTGTTCACCTCCATCTCCTTTTTATTATGAATCGGAATTGAATTTCTCATGTAAGGAAGGGAAGAAATTCATCTAGAAACGATAAGAAATCCAATGTATAATAAGTGAAGTTGAAAAAATAGATGGAAGAAGCGTGTGTGCCTTCTTCCATCTATTTTTCGTTATAGGTCGATGGGAAGGAGGAGGACAGCTATGGATTTTTTTGAGCGGATGGAACAAGAGACAGGTGTCCTTTTGAATGATGTTCAGCAGCAGGCCGTGGTGCACACGGATGGGCCGCTGCTCTTGCTTGCGTCGCCGGGATCAGGGAAAACGACGACACTTAATATGAAGATTGGTTATTTGATCCTCGAGAAGAACGTGGAACCTGATCGGATCATGGCGGTGACGTTCAGTAAAGCATCTGCAAGGGATATGTCGGAACGTTTCGATCGTTTCTTTTCTGGTCTGACAAATGAGAAGGTTCACTTTTCCACCATTCACAGTTTTGCATACAAAGTGGTCCGTGAATCATTACGGAAGAATGGACAGGACTTCCAGCTGATTGAAGGAAACATCAGTGATGAAGAATTGAAAAAGGGCTGGGACGGGCCGGAGGTGCCCCTTCATAAGAAGTTCATTTTGAAAAAGTTGTATGAAGATACAAATGGTGTGCAGATGACGGATGATGAGATGGACGAGTTGATGAGGTACATCAGTTTTGTGAAAAACCGGATGATGGAAGGGAAAGAGCTTGAGCGGGTCCCTTGTCAGGTGAAAAAGGCATCGGACATCTATCAATCGTATGAAACGTTTAAGAAAAAAGATCCACATAAGCCGCTGCTTGATTTTGATGATATGTTGACGTATTGTCACCAAATCTTATTGGACGATGTAGAAATCCTATCCAACTATCAGCAGCAGTTTGAATACATTCTGACGGATGAAAGTCAGGATAACTCGCTCGTCCAGCATGAAATCGTAGAATTGTTGGCCAAACCGCAGAACAACCTTTGTGTCGTAGCGGATGATGATCAATCCATCTTCATGTGGCGCGGGTCGGATGTAGACAAACTCTTGGACTTTGAAGAAACGTACCCGAACGGAACCGTCTTGACGATGGCTCAGAACTACCGCTCCTCCGAGGATATCGTGAATGTATCCAACCAGTTCATTAAACGCAATAAAAAACGGTATGCGAAAGAAATGTTTACGGAAAATGAGGCTTATGCTCCGATTGAGATCAAAAACTTGAGCAACTATGAAAAGCAGTTGAAGTACTTGACGGAAGAGCTGGAAAAGAGAGAACCGGGAGAAGAAGTGGCTGTTCTCTACCGCAATAACGCATCGGCTGTGCCAATTGCAGACCAGCTCGAAAAAGCGGGAATCGACTTTTATATGAAAGACATTGATCCGAAGTTCTTCAAACATTGGGTCGTGGAGGATATCCTGAACTTCATGCGCTTCTCCTATAATGATCGTCGAGTAGATATTCTCGAGCGCATTCATACGAAGTTCAATGCTTACATTTCCAAAAAACAGATTTTCTTTTTGAAAAAGAAAGTCAGTCAGGCTTCTGTTTTCGATCGGCTTATGGAAAGGGATCTGCCTGACTATCAAGCGAAGAACATCAAGAAAGCGAAAAAGTTGTTCAAAGACATCAATGAAATGGAGCCCGCCCAGGCGATCCGCACGATCAGGGAAAAGCTTGGTTACGATCATGCGCTCCAAAAGATGTCCGATAAATTCGGATTCAATGCCGAGCACCTGATGAACATTTTGAACACCCTGGAAAAGATCGCGGAGGGGTTAGGCTCTCTGAAAGGTTTCGCTGATCGCTTGAAAGAGTTGGAGAAACTCCTTCAAACGTCGAAGTACAATAAAAACAAAAGTGCACTTACTCTCACGACGTTCCACAGTGCCAAAGGTCTTGAATATGACAAAGTGTACATGATCGACCTCGTCAATGGTGTCATTCCGTCGAAAGACGATATGGATACGTACCGCAATAAGGAAACGGGACCGATGGAAGAAGCCGTTCGTCTTTTCTATGTCGGAATGACGCGCGCAAGGACGCACCTTGAATTGTTGACTTATAACTATAAAGGCAGTGAACGCGTGACAGAGTCGATTTTCTTGATGAACGTGAGGAGGATTATTCAGCCTGAAGGAGAAAAGAAGACGCTGAAAAAACGGAAGCGGCAGGCTCCGGATTTATCAGATGAAAACCTGCTCCGATTGGATGAGGTGGAAATTGGAAGAAACATCCTTCATCGAAAGTTCGGCCCCGGTGTCATCAAGGAATATGATAGCGACCAGATCGGCATTCAATTTGAAGAAGCAGGTTACAAGGAACTGTTATTACAAGTTTGTCTGGACAATGGGTTACTGAGTAAATGTACAGAAGGAATAAAAAGTGGATAAGAACTAAGAATAGGTGCCTGGTCCTTTGGAGGATCGGGCACTTTTTTTCATAAGGTGTTCTTCATAAATCGATAACATTTTTTTACACCTCTGTCACCTCCTCTTATCTTTCTGTTAATAAATGGTCATTAACATAGGGCATGTAAGATCAATCTTTACCGGAGGGGATGGAATTGAATAAACGGTTTGCAAAGAAAGTGTTGTCTGTAACGGCCTTATCCTGTCTGTTCTTTGGATCAGCTGCGGGAGTGTCAGGAAACGGAACGGTAAGTGCTTCTGAACATAATGGGGATGTCAAAAATGTCATCTTTTTGATTGGTGATGGCATGGGACCTTCCTATACGACGGCTTATCGATACTTAAAAGATGATCAAAACACCATGGAGATGGAAGACACAGCTTTCGATCCTCATCTAGTCGGGATGCAGTCGGTGTATTCTGCGGATCCTCATTTTGACGGTGGAGAAGAGGATGAAAAAGAGAACATCCCTGACTCTGCGGCTACAGCGACTTCCATGAGTTCAGGGAAGAAAACCTACAATGGTGCGATTGCGGTAGATTTGGAACAGGAAAATACGAAGACCGTGCTTGAAGCGGCCAAAGAAAAAGGATTATCTACGGGGCTTGTTGCTACATCCCAAATTAACCATGCGACACCGGCAGCTTACGGAACCCACGACGAATCCCGGAACAACTATGACGCAATTGCGGATGATTATTACGACGACATGATTCAAGGGGAACATAAAGTGGACGTTTTACTTGGTGGGGGAACGGACTTTTTTGAAAGAGACGACCGCAACCTCACAGAGGAGTTTAAAAAAGACGGGTACGATTATGTAACGACAACAGAGGAATTAATGAATACGACGAATGATCAGATCCTTGGTCTCTTTGCTCCTGTCGGTTTGGACAAGGCGATCGACCGTCCTGAAGAACAGCCTTCATTGGAAGCAATGACGACCTCAGCTCTTGAGGCGTTAAGTGAAAATGAAGAAGGTTTCTTCCTGATGGTGGAAGGAAGTCAAATCGACTGGGCTGGCCATGACAATGATGTGGTAGCGGCCATGAGTGAGATGGAGGACTTTGAGAAAGCCTATGAGAAAGCGATCGAGTTTGCTGAAAAAGATGGAGAAACACTTGTCGTCACAACAGCCGACCACTCAACGGGAGGCTTTTCCATCGGTGAAGGCGGACCTTATAAGTGGGACCCGTCCGTCATACATGCAGCCAAACGCACGCCTGACTATATGGCTAAACAAATTGTAGAAGAAGGTGCCGAAATAAAGGCGACTTTGAATGAACATATCGATTTTGAAGTGACAGAAGAAGAAGTGTCTGCTGTCAACGAAGCGATGGAAAAAGCGGCAGAAGATGAAAAGATGACAGAAGTGGACAATGCGATTGAAGCGATTTTCAATGAGCGCTCCGGAACAGGTTGGACGACGGATGGCCATACAGGTGTAGATGTCCCTGTCTATGCTTACGGTCCGGGATCTGAGTTTTTTGAAGGCTTCATCGATAACACAGACAACGCGGAGAATATCTTCAAACTTCTAGGACTTAAGAAAACAGAGGAAGGTGCTCCACTTGCTGACACGAGTACGTCTTACCCAATCGGTATTTTGCTCGGGACGTTTGTAGCAGGGGCAGGCGCGATTCTATTGTTCAGAAGAAGAAACCTGAACATCTAATCCATCACTTGAACGCAAAGGAGATGAAGTCTGATGATCCGAAAGCTTAGCATCATCTTCATTACGGTGGGACTCTTCATGGTTTTGTGGAACGGTTACCAATGGTGGATCCAAAGTCATGTCGTTTCCTATGATCCCGAATTACAAACAGAGATGCGGCAAGGTTCTTCGGTGTCTAAAGAGCGGGAGGACGCTTCCTACGCCGTAGATCATGTTTCTGCTGAGACGTATGAAAACGGAGAAGGGGTCGGAGAGCTGACGATTCCGAAACTTGGTAAAAAGTATCCTGTGTATTACGGTTCTGATCTAAACACTTTGAAAAAAGGGATCGGGATGTATGATACGTCGTTTACGACAGCTCCTTCCGAAGGTGGACACACCGCCCTCGCCGGTCACAGGGAGACGACGTTTGTCGGACTTGATGGTTTAGTGGAAGGGGATTTTATCTACCTCACGGAAAACAACATTGAATATGAATACCAAATCCATAACATCTGGGTGACGGACGCGGAGGATACATCGGTCATGGTCCCCAAATCATCTCCGACGTTGACGTTGACCACCTGTTACCCGTTCGACTTTATCGGTTCTGCTCCTGAGCGTTTTATTGTACAAGCGGATTTTGTGAAGAAGCAAGAATTACAATAAAAGCAGCCCCCTCCTTTTGTAATGGAAGGAGGGGGTTTTTTAGTTTGTTATCTCATAATTGAAGGTTTGAGGAAACAGAGGCTATTATGGTGTGTGAATCCTATCTTAAAAATGAAATCATACTTGGAAATCATCAAAGTTTTAATGCCATCCTGGTCATACTCTTCAATCAAACTGATATGTATTAGTAAAAAGGAAGGGGGTATATGTGACGGAATGGTTGAAGTGCTCATGCAAGGGAGGGTGGAAAGTGGATCAAGAATCGAAAACGAAAACGTCAGGCAGTGAGGAAGAGAAAAAATCTTCGACAGGATTAGAGGAAAATGTCGGTGGTCTGCTTGCCTATTTGCTCGGCTTTATCAGTGGGATCGTCTTCCTTCTTATTGAAAAGGAAAATGAGTTCATCCGTTTTCATGCGATGCAATCCGTGATCTTATTTGGTTTCTTTTTCGTTTTTGGGTTTGTCGTCAATCTCATTCCAATTTTCGGCCTTTTTGTCAGTTTATTGATGGCTCCAGTTACGTTGGTGTTATGGATCGTGTTGATGGTCAAAGCCTATCAGGGAGAAAAGTATCATTTACCAGTAACAGGAAAAATGGCAGAAGAGCAACTTCAGAAAATGGCAAAATCATAAACCATACAATGAGGCTATCTTCCTTTTATGCGTGGAAGGTAGTCTATTTGTTTTGCAGGAATGAAACGTTGCGCTGTCGAAAGGTCTAAAAGCAAATGAAAGATAGAAGGGAGAAGTACACATGGATCCTATTAAACAAATACTTATGCAGAATGCTGTGATGGTCCTGGATGGCGCATTAGCGACAGAGCTTGAATCTAATGGATGTAACTTGGATGATCCTTTGTGGTCGGCAAAAGTGCTTTTGGAAAATCCGGGGGTCATCAAGGAAGTACATAAAGAATATTTCAAAGCAGGAGCGGATTGTGCCATTACCGCCAGTTACCAGGCGACAATTGCTGGATTTGCAGAACGGGGCTTATCGAAAGAACAATCGCTATCGTTGATTAAAAAAACGGTCGAGCTTGCCAGAAGCGCGAGGGATGAATATTGGGAAGAAGCTTCGTCTTCCAACAATGTGAAACCGGTAGTGGCCGCTTCGATTGGTCCTTATGGGGCTTATCTTGCAGACGGATCGGAATACACAGGGCAATATGGGGTGACCGATCAAGAATTGGTAGATTTCCATCGTCCCAGAATGAGAGCACTGTTGGAAGCGGGAGCCGATCTCCTAGCGATGGAAACGATTCCATCGTTTCAAGAGGCGCGAGTATTGGCTGCTTTATTAAAAGAATTTCCAGGTGCGTATGCCTGGATGTCGTTTACATTAAAAGATGGAGAGAAGATCAGCGATGGGACAGTTCTTCGGGCATGTGCTGCTGAGCTGAATCATCATAAGCAAATCGCTGCAATTGGAGTGAATTGTGCACCGATGGAAACAGCAGCCGATGCGGTTTCTGTGTTGAGACAGCATACAGACAAGCCGCTGCTTGTTTATCCGAACTCCGGCGAAACGTATGACCCAGACTCCAATACGTGGCAGGGGGAAGGTTCTTCGGGCTGTTTTGATGATGCATCCGAACATTGGATTGAAAACGGTGCGTCACTTATCGGTGGGTGCTGCCGGACGACTCCTGACCATATTCGTATATTGGCGGAGAAGTGGAAAATGAAAAGGTAGAGAAAAGAAGGGCTAAATGGAGCCCTTCTTTTTTGATTGCTTAGGAAACTATAAAAACTTGGGAACTGTGGATAACACATCCCTAATAAGCTACGTCAGGCTCCTGGGACGCTTGCGCCTTTGTTCTTCTATTAAATGTGCCGATGGAAGAAGTCGAGGACTTTCCTGTACACCAGAATTTCGTTTTCTTTTTTGGAAAATCCGTGCCCTTCATCCTCCAGAACGACATATTCCACTTCTCTTCCTTTCTCTTTCAAAGCCTCAACGATTTGATCGGATTCCGCCTTGACTACGCGGGGGTCCTTTGCACCCTGAATGACGAGCATCGGCTTTGTCATGTTGTCCAGGAAGTTGATGGGGGAATCTTCTTCGAGCTTTTCTTTATCTTTTTCAGGATCACCGACGAGCTGGGCCATGACCGGCTTCCAATGTTCAGGAACGGAGTCGATGAAACTGAACAGGTTGCAGGGACCGAAGATATCGACGACCGCCTTGAAATATTCCGCATGTCTTCCATGAAGAAGGAGAGACATATAGCCTCCGTAGCTGCCACCCATCAACAGGATGTTATCTTTAGTAGCATATCCTTGATCGATCAACCAATCGAGGCCTGCGATGTTATCGAGTCTTGGTGCATGCCCCCAGTCGCCCTCCACCATTTTTGTGAATGTCTGTCCATAACCGGTCGAACCCCGGAAGTTCGGTGCGAAAAGGCTGTAGCCTTCATGGACGAGGAACAGGAAGAGCGAACGGAAAGAGTCGCGCTCTGCGAATTGTGGACCTCCGTGCGGCCAGAGAATCATATGACCGTTATCCTTTTCCGGCTTCGGACGGTACAGCAAGGCTTCAATTTCCAACCCATCAAAAGATTCATAGGTGACAGAGTCAGGAGCGATTAAATGGTCCTCTTTCACGCCGGGGACGCCGTACTTAGTCAACGGTTCCCACCCTTTTTCCGTCTGTTTATACAGGTTAGCAGGTACAGTCGCAGAATCTCCTCGAAGGTACACACGGCCAGACTCGGCAATCACTAACTGATCGATGACGTTGACAGGAGCGTCCAACTTTTCCAGTTGCGCATCTTCCAGCTTATATTGATAGAGATGGTCGCGAACGCCTTTCTCGCTGATGATATACAACGAATTCGTCCTTTGATCATACTTCATCTGCTTGAATTCTTCTGCCTCTGCTTGGACGACTTTTTCAAAAGTTTTCGTTTCAAGGTCGAAGCGGGCGAGATAGGAAAAGTCGCTCTCATAGTTGGTGAGTAGATAAATTTCATGTTCTGATACGAAGACCGCATCGGACACGGTGTGCTGCGGATCCGGAGAAGGGGTCAGAAGCACGTCTTCCTCCTCGTTTCGTACGTAAACCAATTGGTATGTATTTGCAAAAGCTTTCATATAGAGGAAGCTCTTCTCCTCCGGACTTTTGTCGCCGAGAATCGTCATGGCCTCTTCCCCGTGGACAATCACTTCTTCCTCTTTGGTTTCCAAGTTGTAGCGATAGCCTTTCATGAACGTTGCATCATCTTTTGTGGACGTATAGTATAGCTTCTTTCCGTCTTTTGATAAAAAGGGGTGGATGTGTCGTGCCCCCTCTTTTTTACGTACAGGTTGAAGCGGGCCTCCTTCAGGCGTAATGGCATAAATTTGTCCATTTTCATCCCCGTCCTCATCCACAACAGCCAGCACAAATTCACCTTTAGGGTCGTAGGTGATGTGCTCACAACTTTGATTGTGGAACGTTAGGGGGTAGGGGAAAGTGTTGGGAAGATCCATCGCCCATAAGTTGTACTTGCCGTTCAAATTTGTACTGAAGACAAGCTGGGTTTCATCAGGACTTACGGCAAACGTCTCGATTCCATAGGTTTGAAAAAATTGTTCTACATCGGGTTGCGGGAAATGTAACATATACAAAACTCCATTCCTTTTTTTGTCATTTGAACATTTTTCGACACTCCTTTGTCGATTCCCTTCATGGTTGGGATGGAATAGGAGAAAATATTTGAAACTATAAAAAATCCTTTACCAATATAAAAAGCAGAGGATTAAATCTCCTCTGCTTTTTAAAAATCTTGTTTTATGCTTTGACTGCCGTGTTGTTTCCGTAAAGGATGCGTTCGATCATAGCTTTGTCCATCTCCAGAGGAGCGATTCCTTTCTTATTCAAAAGCTCCTGTGTGTTACTGTCGTCAAAACGAATGTTTTTATTCCAATAAGGACGGAAGACGCTCATCGGAGCATTGAAAACCTGCTCTTCTTTCGTTAGTTTACCATCGTAATCGGACGGAACCATCTCGATATTGTGAAAGTCAAGTTTCTCCTTGATCATTTCAAATAACAAACGATTGGTCGGTGGGTGAGGATTGGTAATATGATAGATGGCCTTTGAATGATCCGTTTTTAGAGCTGCGGTAAGAACATCCACCACATAGTCGACAGGGACGAAGTTTTGACTCGTCTCTCCTGTACATAGAAACTTAAACGTTTGGTTTTGAAGTTCTTTTTTCCGTTCCGTCCGTTTCTTAAGAATTTCAAGGCCGCGAATAACTCCATACAAGGCGAAACTTGTATCCGCTTCTCCGGTTTTCGAATCTCCGATAATGATGGAGGGGCGGAAGATTTTAATATTTAACGTATGATCATAGCTTAGAACAAGGTGTTCGGCGTGACATTTGCTTTCTTCATAAGCATTTACAAATGTTTGCTCTTTTTCATGCAACTGCTCCGAGGCATGGCGTTTCATTCCAAGCGTGTACGCGGTGCTTACATAATAAAAGTTTGCAGCCTCTATTTCCTTCGCCAGATGAAGAACATTCTTTGTTCCGTCTACATTGACTTTGAAGGTTTTCTCCCTTTCATTTTCATCAAAGGATAGGAACGCTGCGCTATGGTAAACCGTGTCAATCTTCTCTCTCAAATCCTGGAGGCGTTTTTCATTGACTCCCGCATTTTTAAGAGAGAGATCGCCTTCGATAATGTGAAGGTTTCCCGTGGCGTGTGACGGAACTTCATCCTTTAGGTTTTCCGCTTTCCGCAGACTTCTTACTAAGGCATAGACGCTATGCCCCTCCTTCATCAGTTTCAATGCTAGTTGTTTCCCTAAAAAACCTGTCGCTCCTGTAATTAAAATGTTCATGTTAGTTCCTCCGATGTCTTATTCATCAGTCTATATAAAACCTTGGTGTTCATAATAGAACAAAGATTTCCAAATCTATGACAATGGACCGCTCTTACTATCATTCGTAGTGCATACAAGGATAACATATAGCAAACGGAATGTTGTGAAAAAAGTATGAGAAAACATTGGAAACAGCCCATTGGTCATTATTCCTTGCATCGTTTCTGAATATGAGGGATCTAACATGTTAGAATGAACACATCAAAAGGTCGTCCATGGAGGTGCTGTCTGTGAATCATGAACAGATGATTCAGAACTTGAGAGAAGGTCAAGAGCGTGAAACGATAAGGCGAAGAAAGCAGGAACAAAAATTTTGGGATCATTCTCCTGATATCGATGATCTCGAGGGGGTATTGCATCAACGGACGAAAATGGAACTGGATGAAATGAGAAAGAATTTCGGGTTCCAAGGAATGAGTTCGATGAATAAGAGGGACTTAATCGGTCACTTCAAAGAACTTCTTCCCGTACATTTGCATCGGACTCTATCTTATTTGAATGAAGATGCCTATGAGCTTGTAAAAAAGTTGGCTGATGGGAAGGAGGGGGTAAGCGGGGAAGACTACTCTTTTTCTTATGCTAGTAAAATTGTAAGTCGTGCCTGGGCGTTTCCGGCAATTCAGGATGGGAGACGGATATGGATCCTTCCGAAAGAACTAAGAGCAGCGTTCCATGAAGCAGATGGACAAAAGCTTCAACAGCAGGTCCGTGAGAATACGGAGTGGATTCTTCTGACCAAAGGGATGCTCCATAATTATGGGTATATCGAACACGGTGCTGCTATTTCAACATTGAAACGAGTTAGCGGGGCAGAAGTAGATATCCAGCGTTATTTTGAAGTGATGCGGCTTTGTTCTTATTATGAATTAAATATGGCTACGGGAGGGTTTGTGAGTGCTGGTCTGGATTTTGAAGAAAAAGAAGAACTGATTACCCATCACGAAACTCGCCCTGAAATCCCGTATTATCCATTTTCGAAGAAACAGTTAATAAAAGCAGCGTCAGGTGGAGGGATCGAACCGTCTGAGTCGATGGATCCGTTCATAGAGATGGTCAAAACCTCGTATGATGTAGATCAAGAAGAGATTTTAGATCATGCGAGTTTGTTGGAAGGGCTTCTGAAAGAAGGAATGAATATCAATGAACTGCTGGAGGTTTTTCAGGAAGCCTTTGAAATCCCTAATAAAAAGGTGATGGAGCAAGTAGCGGACACTCTCGTCTACGCCAACAACCATACTCGTATGTGGATGCTGAAAGGGCATAAGCCTGTAGAACTGCCGCGACAGAAGCAAGCTGCTTTTAAAGAAGAACCTCGTGAGAAGGTCGTCCCTTTTAAACAGGACAGAAAAATCGGGAGAAACGAACCTTGTCCGTGTGGAAGTGGAAAGAAATATAAAAAGTGCTGTGGATCACCAAAATAGCCTGGGGTGAGGAGGAGTGCTTATGCCGGTCAAGCTGAACAACATTGCTGGTGAGTTGGAAATTCTTATGGAAGAATATATGGCTTTTTTTGATCGCGAAACGTTTGCTGTCGTTCATTTTCCTCCGGGGATGTATGACGAAGTCGAAATGGGTGAGCCATACGAGACACGCATCGATTGGATAGAAGAGGACTGGAAAAGTGCGGAGATGGTGGTCCATAATGAAGAGAGGTTTGTGAAACTTCCCAGCAAATGGGACATTAATGATTACGAAATCATGGAGGATTACTCTTATTCAATAGAAGATGAACAAGTCAGGAAACAGGTTCTCAATGCCATCCGTGGACGCGGGGCTTTCCGACGCTTCCGTGAGCATGTAGAATATCACGGTTTGTTGAATGATTGGTACAAGTATAAGACAGATCGTTATGTGGAAATCGCAAGGGAATGGTGCGAAGAGAATGACATTCCTTATGAAAAATAGGTAAAGAAAGGATCAGGGTTCCCGAAGAGGGTCTGATCCTTTTTATTTTGTAAAAAAAGGTGGGAGGTCCTAGTTCGGAATGTATACATATTGGCGATTTCGATAAATACGGTTAGTCACTTTTGTTCATTTTGTCTGCTCAGGCAGGTTTTTGCTGAAATAATGAAGTATTTGGTAAATAAGCTATAAATTGGGAGGCATTGGATGAAAAAGAAATTATTGACCGTAGCTGTAACAGGAGCGCTTTTGACAACAGGTGGTTTGATTCCGGGAAGTGGGACGGTTCTGGCTGGAGATAACGGAGCGAATGGACCGAACTACAATGGTAATGAAACCATCAAAAATGAACGTCTGCATTCTTATGAAGAGATGGCTGATTTCTTACAAAAGCTTGATCAGCGTTCAGAAGCGCTTGAGCTTGAAGTATATGGACAGTCCGTAAAAGGGAGAGATTTGTATTTAGCGAAGTTCGGAGATATGGACGAAGATAAGCCGACCGTGCTTTTTCTCACTCAGCAGCATGGGAATGAAACGCTGACGACAGAAGGTGCCCTCCAAGTCATCAAACATTTGACTTCCAATGGGAAGAGCGTAGAAAACATTCTTGAAAACGTGAATGTGCTGATTGCTCCAAGATTGAATGTAGATGGAGCGGAGGGAGATGTGAACTTCTCTTTGGACGATTATGTATCAGGGACCCATACGCGCTATAATGCGAATGGAGTTGACTTGAACCGTGACCATGTCGACCGAGAGCAGCCTGAAACGAAGGCTTTGCATGAGGAAGTGCTGCAAAAATACAGCCCTGACTATATGATTGACTTGCATCACCAGGGGACACAGGTGACGCTTGGGGATACAGGTGAGCTTGTATCTGGTTCTATTTTGTACCCGACGAATGCAGAAGTAGATCCAGAGGTTCGTGAACAGTCGAAGAAGTTGGGAGCTGTCGTCTATAATGCAGTAGAGTCCAAAGGTTACGGCCTTCTTTCCAAATATCCTGGTGGAACAGCACAGACGATCAGCCGTAATGGACTGGCTGCTGAATATGGTATCTCCACCCTGTTATTTGAAATGAGAGGAATGGCCGACCATTACCGTGAGGATTATGTCCTTGGGCAGAAGAGCAACGGTTATTTGATTCAGCAAGCGGTTACCGCTATGGAAGCCACACTGGAGGCTTTGGCGGATGGTTCGCTTGAATCTGCAGATCCTTCCTTTTGGGATACATTACCGGAAAGCAACTATGATGGAGAATAATGTTAGGGGAACTTCCTTTTTAGGGAGTTCTTTTTTTATCTTGCTTCCTAAGTGCGAGCAAAATCCTGCCAGCACGCGGCTCGGTATTCCAGCGGGCGATCCAGCGTTCCAGCACGCGGCCCAGCATTCCAACGCACGACTCAGCATTCCAGCGCGCGACTCAGCATTCCAACGCGCGACTCAGCATTCCAACGCGCGACTCAGCATTCCAACGCGCGGCCCAGTATTCCAACGCGCGACTCAGCATTCCAACGCACGATTCAAGCCCTCTCGAGCGCATACTTACACCTTATTCTTTAATCACACCACTGGCGACTCAAAACTGGAAGGATATCAGGCATTTTGAAACCCTCGCCTTTATTTATTCCTTCAAGGTTCGGGGGAAAATAGAGAAATTCACTGGTGAGCTGTTTATTTACAGAAGGCAAGGGAATGGTTTATCACGAAAGAAAAAGAGGGTGGAGTAGGTATGCTATTTTCTGGAACTAAAATGTCGGATTTATCCATCACATCTATATTACTTATTGTGGTTGGGTTCGTTTCACTTGGGGTCAGCATTTATTTCTTCATTGATTTGACCAACAGCATTTTACAGAAAGAGAAATTCGCCGTTGACCAGCAGGCTTTCGATTTAGTGCGGGCGACGTCCTTTGGGGGAGCAGAACCTTTGGCGAAAGGAATCTCTAAGGCAGGTTCCGTTATTTTCATGGTGATTGTTTCACTCATTCTCGCTGTCTATTTGTTGTTTTTTTCGCCATTCAGTCGCTGGGTAGGCGTTTATTTCATTTTGGCCATGGGAGGTGTCAGTGGTCTTACGGCAGGAATGAAGTCATTTTCCAGTCGCGACAGGCCGGTATTCAAAGGCGATTATCACGGCGCGACATCCAGTTTTCCGAGCGGGCATGCGTCCGGCGCTCTGGTTTTTTATGGTTTTATTATTTATCTTTTCGCCATCAGTAAACTTGAACCCAAATGGAAATGGGGGATCAATGTAGTATTGGCCCTCATCGCCATACTGATCGGTATTAGCCGAGTTTACTTAGGGGTTCATTTCTTTACAGACGTCGTGGCAGGTTATTTATTTGGTATAGCCTGGCTTCTCCTATGTCTTACTGCCCTTGAAGTGACGCTATGGCATCAACGAAGGAGACAAAGGTTATCATAGTCCCGTGTTTTTTCATGTGATCTCTTTTTTTGAATAGATATAAAAGAGTGAGCAAAAAGGGGGCGACAACATGGCTGTTATTAAAGCTCCAAGCAGACATATCGACATGTTGGCACGATTACTTCGAGCGGAAGCTGCCGGGGAAGGGAAGCAGGGCATGCTGCATGTAGGGGCTGTGACCGTGAATCGGGCAAGAACGAATTGTTCAGATTTCAAAGGGTTGAACACATTGCCTGAAGTCATCAATCAACCGAAAGCATTTGAAGCCTTGCAGCATGGCATGTACTACCAAAGAGCGCGGGAAAGTGAAAAACGTTTGGCGCGGAGGAACGTAAAGGGATATAGGAGCTGGCCGGCGAAGTACAGTTTATGGTACTTCAGACCTGAAGGGGACTGTCCGCCGACATGGTATGATCAGAGACAGGTCGGAAGATACAAAGCCCATTGTTTTTATGAGCCGGTGGCCGGGGAATGTGATGAAATATATAATACGTATTAATCATGAAAAAGCTGACAGGCGAAAATAGAGCCTGTCAGCTTTTTTAATTAAAACCATTTGTATTTTCTTGATAAGGGAACAAAAGGCTTCGTAAAAAAGAAGCGGCGGGAGTGGAAGGTTGCAATTTCGATTCCGATTCGATGAGCTTCCTGATCCATTCGCTGCTGCTCTTTCTTGAATTGCTCAAGACTTGTCGTGTTCAGGAGAAGTTCCGTGTTATACCATACATTCGTTCGGCAGTGGCTCAGAAAAAACGAGGAAAGTTTTTCGTCATGTCGTCGCAGCAATCGGTCCATCCATTTAATGAAACGGGCATAATGAGTTGAAAGTTCATTCTGGACGAGGTCGACAAGTTCAGCGAGAACGATATTGATTCGTTCATGATCTTTGCGACGATGCAGCATAAGACGGGAGTCCGGCCATAATTTTTCTTCTGAAATGATGTGGTGAAGGGCTAAGGGGAGGTCATAGTTGATATGAGCATTGATGCCGAGCAGGGCATCCTGCAAAACGAATGTTTGTTTTTGTGCGGCCATATGAAAGGCAAGTGCCCAGCATCTGGGTGTTTCTTTTTCTGAATGGAAATTGTCCATAGCTTGGAAATAGCGGTCAGCGAAGTCGATTAGCAAACGTTCCATCCAAATAGGGTCGGTGAAAAAGTCAGAAGCCAGCCTCTTTTGCATTTCTTTCGTCATTAAAAGATAAACCCGTTGAAAAACGCTGTTGTAATCCTTGTGTTCTTCCAATGTTTTTAAATGCTCTTCCATTTGAAGGATGACAGGGTCCAGGGTTTGCGGCTCTTCTACAGAGTTTTTTACCGTTCTCATAGGTCCCACCCTCCCAAGTAGTCACTTTTATCTATTATAGCACCTTATTCTCGGAGTAGAGCACGTATGATTCTTACATCCTTCTGAATAAAACCATACACAGAGGGTATGAACATATATAGATGTTCATGAACTGGAGGGTCAATAATGGATAAGATGAATCGAGGGGTCATTACAGCCCTGTCTGCAATTGGAATCGCTCAAGCTTTGAAAATTATCACTCATAAAAAAGTGACCGGGGAATGGGATGTGAAGCAGATCGTGACGACAGGTGGCCAACCGAGTTCCCACTCGGCTGGCGTGTCAGCGCTTGCGACATATATCGCTGCCAACAAGGGATCGCGTCATACGGAAACAGCACTTGCAACCATCTTCGGTGTCATCGTCATGTATGATGCTCAAGGAATCAGACGTCATACAGGCGAAATCGCTCAACTGGTGAATGATCTCGAAGATAACTTTGCCGCAATCTCTGGTGATTTTCCGAGTTCTGAATTTGTCGAGCGTGATAAAGAATTGAAAGAGCTTCTTGGTCATCAGCCGATTGAAGTGCTGGGCGGGGCCATTCTAGGGGCCGCGCTTGGATATTTTTCTGCTAAGCTCGAAGGATAAAGAAAAACGTTCGAGCAAAAATAAGTCCAGGAGGTGATTCGTATGAACTCATCGAACCATCCTGGAAAAGATGTGTTTGCACGCTCTGGGACGAATGTGAGTGAAGTGAAACGTCGAAATGAACAATCAGGACTTTCTTACAATCAGGTGAAAGAAATGATGGCTCGTAAACAAAATCAAAAATGATGATAAATGAAGGCCTCCCCAATGATGGGCAGGCCTTTTTCTTGGTCTGGGAAGTAATTCTGGCTGTGGACTCATGGACTTGGGAAGCAATAACCCGTATCAGCGTCCGCAGCTTATGATCTTATTGTTCTTCGTTCACATCAACAGCTGCCGTATTGTTGTTCATATAGGCAGCGGATAGATGATCATCTTCTTTGTTGCGTCCCTCAAGAGCTGCTTGGAGCTTCTGGTTAGCAGATCCACGATCTCTGCCTTTGGGGTTGTTTTTCTTTCTGCTTTCACTATTTTTGCTCATCGTCATCCTCCTCCTGATGGTTCTTTATTAATTTCTCCAAGAATCCTTTCCCTATGTCTTACTTTTCATTCTTATTGATGAATGAATCGGACCAGTTTGAAAAGACTAAGGAAAAAGCACGGATATTGCAGTGATTGACTGAATGCAATCCAAATTGGAGGAGTTCAAAATGCCAGCAAGCCCTCGTTTATCCTCATCCGAAATCGGAACTTTATGGATGACTTATCAGCAGAAGACGATGATTCTTACGATGCTTGAATATTTTATAGAGCAAGCGGACGATCCTGAAGCGAAACAAATCATGACGAATATAAGCTCAACCGTTCAGCCGTATGTTAAGAAAATTGAATCCATGTACAGGAAGGAAGATTTGCCTGTTCCCATCGGTTTTACAAAGGAAGATGTGAATGTAGGGGTCCCAAAACTTTTCGACAATGGGTTTGACATCATGTTCTTGCGTTTGGTCAAAGAAATCAGTATGGGGATGCACACACTGAATTTAACGATGTCTTATCGTCCGGATGTGACGTTGTTTTATCAGGAGCTGACCCAGATTACTCAAAAATGCTATGACGATTGTACGCAATTTTTATTGACCAAAGGGTATCTTCCTAAATCTCCATATGTAGCGATACAAAAGCAGGTGGAGCATGCGAAAGGGACGAATTATTTAGGAATGTTCAATCCTTTGAAAGGGAAGCGAGCGTTGAATACAGTCGAAATCGCTCATATCCATCATTCCATCGAGTCCAATATTACAGGGATGCAGATGATTTATGGATTTGCTCAAAGTGCTACCCATAAAGATGCCAGCGATTATTTTTACAAAGGTGGAGAACTAGCTAAAGGCCTGATCAAAGAAATGAGTGAGGTTTTATTACAAAACGACATTCAAATTCCTTCAACGGCAGGTGGAAATATAACGACTTCCAAGGTTCCGCCGTTTTCGGATAAGATCATGATGTACTGTGTCAGCTTATTTTGCAGTTTTTCGCTGGGTGGGAATTCGTTGGGAACGTCATTCAGCTTGAGGAATGACCTGCCTGCGAAATTAACCGTTTTTATGAAGGATATTTTCGAGTATGCCCATGAAGGCGCTAAAATTATGATTGAGCATGGATGGATGGAAGAACCGCCACAAACCATAAAGCATTAAAGATTGGAAAGCCTGACGATACTTCGTCAGGTTTTTTAATGCAAGATTTCCATGTTGACATCCTCTTCTTTATCCTTTAACATCATAAAAGTCATTAAAACATATCAACTTACTTGGTTTTAAGGAGGATTATAAAATGAAAAAGTTTGTTTTGCTTTTATCCATAGGTTTTTTAGCGATGGTTCTCGTGGCTTGCGGAAGCAGTGAAGAAGAAGATCAGGCATCTTCCGGTGAAGAAAACGAGTCGAACGCTTCTGAGCAGACCTTGCTTGAACAAATTCAAGAAAGTGGAGAATTGGTGATCGGTACTGAAGGAACGTATCGTCCATACACGTTCCATGATGAAAATGATAAACTAACGGGTTTTGACGTAGAGATTGCGCGCGAAGTAGCCGAGCGTCTTGGAGTCAAGCCTGTATTCAACGAAACGAAATGGGATTCCATGTTTGCTGGTCTCAATGCGGAACGTTTCGATATGGTTGCAAACCAGGTCGGGATCACGGAAGAGCGTCAGGAAGAATACTCTTTCTCAGACCCTTACATCCAGTCCTCTGCTGTGATTGTCACCCATAAGGACAATGAATCCATCCAAAGCTTCGAAGATTTGGAAGGTGTGAACGCTGCACAGTCCATGACAAGTAATTATGCAGACATTGCACGGGAAAATGGAGCAGAAATCACAAGTGTGGAAGGATTCAATGAGTCTATGCAACTGCTTGCGACGAAGCGAGTGGAAGCGACTGTCAACGACCGTCTGTCTGTGCTTGATTATTTGAACAACCGAGAGGATGCACCCGTGAAGATCGCTGCCCGTCAAGATGACGCTTCTCAGAGTGGTCTGCTTTTCCGGCAAGGCAATGAAGATCTTGTAAAAGCAGTCAATGAGGCGCTTCAAGAAATGAAAGACGATGGCACATATCTTGAGATCTCCGAGAAATGGTTTGGTGAAGATGTATCTAAGTAATATCTTTACGAACCCTGAAATGGAAAAGTATATCGATATTATTGTGAGCTCTTTTCTCCCTTTGGTGAAAGGGGCTTTCTACTATACAATCCCGCTGACGCTGATCACATTTGCTATTGGTTTGGTGCTGGCTGTGATTACTGCTCTCATGAGGCTTTCAAACATGAAAGTGCTTCAGTGGATAGCGCGGACCTATGTGTCCATCATTCGCGGGACCCCTTTGCTAGTGCAATTGTTCATCATCTTTTTCGGGCTCCCTTCTGTCGGTGTGACGATTAACCCGTTGTATTCAGCCATCATAGGTTTTTCCTTGAATATGGGCGCTTACAATTCTGAGATTATTCGTGCGGCCATTTTGTCGATCCCTAAAGGGCAGTGGGAAGCTTCTCACTCCATCGGAATGACAAATTTACAGGCCTTGCGCCGTGTCGTGCTGCCCCAAGCAACGAGAGTATCGATCCCGCCATTGTCGAACTCGTTCATCGGTTTAATTAAAGATACATCGTTGGCATCCACGATTACGTACACGGAAATGTTTCGAAAAGCACAGGAAATCGCAGCAACGAACTATCATTTTCTTCTCGTCTATACCGAAGCAGCCGTGATCTACTGGATCATATGTATCGGGCTTTCCTTCGTGCAGGATCGTGTAGAAAACAGGTTGGATCAATATGTCGCAAAATAGGAGGCTGCTGCAATGATTACGGTGAAAGACCTCAACAAATCTTTTGGGGATTTGCATGTACTGAAGAATATCCATATGGATGTCGACCGCGGGGAAGTGGTTGTTGTCATCGGCCCCTCAGGTTCTGGGAAAACGACGCTGCTTCGTTCTTTGAACATTCTGGAGACACCGGAACAAGGAGAAATCACGATTGGAAACCAGTCGATGGATTTTTCCAAACCATTAAAGAAAAAACAGATCGTCGAATTCAGAAAACAAACCGGAATGGTGTTCCAGAACCATAACCTTTTCCCTCATTTCACTGCACTGGAAAATGTGATGGAAGGACCTGTGACTGTTCAAAAGGTATCCAAAGCGAAAGCACGCGAACGAGCAACGGATATCTTGACGAAGGTCGGCTTAGGTGAGAAGCTCGACGCTTATCCGCATCAACTCTCTGGCGGTCAGCAACAACGTGTCGGCATTGCCCGTGCCTTAGCTACTGGGGTGGAAGTCATTTTATTCGATGAACCGACCTCTGCTCTCGACCCTGAGCTTGTTGGTGATGTTCTTGATGTCATGAAAGAGCTCGCGGAAGAAGGAATGACGATGGTCGTCGTCACTCACGAAATGAGCTTTGCGGAAGAAGTCGCCGACCGGGTCATCTTCATGGATCAAGGGGCAGTTGTGGAACAGGGAACCCCTGAGCAAATTTTCCAACAGACGAAAGAACCCCGTACCCAACAGTTTTTAAACCGCATACGGAAGTGAAGTCAGGCGATTATGCCTGGCTTTTTTTGTGAGAAAAATTCATATACCTAGTTAGGTCGGTACTGAAGTGAATTTGTTTGAATATTCTTTACTTCCTAGTCATAAACTCATAAACTGTGAGTGAGCAAGTATTTTCCATTACATACGTTGGAGGAAATGCTATGAAGACATTAGAGCGTGTAAGCATTGTAGAGTATGAAGAAAAGTACGCAGCAGGCGTAGCGAAAATGTGGAACGAAAGCCGTGATAACTGGGGCGGTGACGCCGTTGTCACAACGGCAGAGGACGTCTTGGAAAAGGAAGCGAAGTCTACGAATCTTCATTTGTTCCTAGCTGTAGTAGAAAACGAAGTGGTCGGTTATTGCGGGCTTTCGGAATATAAGGAAGATACAGGGGCCCTTTACATTCCCTTATTAAATGTACATCCCGGGTTTCAGGGATTGAAAATCGGTAAAAAATTGCTGCTTCAAGCCATAGATAAAACGGTTGAATACGGTTGGCCCCGCCTTGATCTTTTTACATGGCCGGGAAATACAAAGGCGGTACCACTTTATAAGAAGTGCGG
This sequence comes from Halobacillus litoralis, assembly GCF_009856415.1. GTDB lineage: Bacteria > Bacillota > Bacilli > Bacillales > Halobacillaceae > Halobacillus > Halobacillus litoralis_C. The sequence continues at coordinate 164,130 of NZ_WMEZ01000005.1, forward strand.
ATTTTTCTGGGAGGATCGTGATGATGCGACCCACCTGATGAACTTCATGCCCCAAGTTCTCCAAATCGAGGCGTTGAAACCATTTTTCGATAAGCATGACTGGTACTCGACGAGTGTGAGACCTATGGAAATCAAGCCTGATGGAACGAAGGAAAAAGGGTTTACATTTTATGAATATCGTTGGGAAGCAGGAGACGAGTTTGTGCGGGTGCAATTCGAACGCACGGGTCGTGGCATCACTCTTATTGAAACGAACGACTGGCGGGTAGAGATGGAAGTTCCTGATTTTAAACTATTGGAAAATACGGACTACCCTGTGACTTATCGAGTGGAGAATTTCACGAAAAAGGCTATGGAAGTTTCGTTGGTGGGTGACTCTTCCGCACTTGTAGAAGAAGGCTTGAATGAAGAGACAGTGGTGGAGTCCGAATGGAGCGCTACATCCACTATTAAACTTCAAGTACCGGACCAAGAACCAAGCCCATGGAAAACCCATCCTGTCATTGGGGCTGACCTCACGATCAATGGGGATCGTATTCCAATGAAAACGGGGGTTTACCCTCTTCAGGCAGGGAAGATAGATGTTCGTACCGTTCAGAAATATTGGCGTCCAAAGCAAAAAGGAACGCTCTACTTGGATATAGAAAGCCGTATGAAAGAAAAGGCTGTTTTGACGGTCAAGTTACCTGACCAAAAAGTCGTCCAATGGTCAGATCCATCGGTAAAAGTAGAGGTGGAAGGTAAGGGGCGCACAACGATTGCTGTGCCTGTTGAATTGTTGAAAAACGGCTTTTTAAGTGAGGAAATGGAAGTAGATGGACGTACAGAAGATGGCCGAGCCTTTTCCTTCCACACAAAGATCGCGCTTGCGTTTCCAGGATTCGGTGGGAAGTTTGGTGGGGACACTGATACGGACTGGTACGGGTATAACGGTCCTTATTTTGTGAAGGTTGAAAAAAGAAATCATATGGTGTCCGTGGGTTCTGTCAGGTCGAAGGAAGAGCCTCTGCTCCTTTGGACTCCAAAGCTCGGTCAGCCATTCAGTGAAGAGTTTTCGAAAAAGATGGCGACGTCGGTCGAGTATATTGAGCTGGCGGAAGCATTTGTAATGAAAACCTCCCTGGAGTCCGAAACCTTTCCAGGGATTGTGTTGAACAGTTATTACAAAATTTATGGTGACGGACTTGTCGAGATCCATCACGAGCTGATCAATAACGGGGAGAAGGATTATAAAGACCTTTATTTGCTGCAGCCTGTTTTTCCTAAATATAAAGCACTCGCTCTCCCGGAGAAAGACGGAGTGGTCATTGGAGCGGAAGCGTTGATTCCTTACACGGAATACTTGCGTGATAAGGATCTTTCAGAACGATGGCTTTATACAACGAACCGTGCTGGCGATACGTTCGGAATCGCGTGGCCGGAAGAAGCGAAAGGCAGGAAAGATGACTGGCGATTTGCTTTTGAGTACCAACTCGATCATCTTCCATCAGGCCGTAAGAATTGTCACGGACCAATCCAAATTGGTGTGGATGTTACCTCTCACTGGTCCGAATGGCGGGAAATGGTCATGGGGGAAGCGGAACCACTTCCGGAGAAACCTGTGTTTGAGATGATACCGAATGAAGGGATCGTGTCAAAAGTGGGCCATGAAGTGACGCATTCATTCCGTTCTTTACTGACACCGCATGTGTATGGGGAGTTGACGGTTGAAAGTGACGGGGATTCTTATAAAAAAGAAGTGAAGCGTGAGGACGGCGTAACCGCTATCGATGTGCCGATCGTCCATAAACGTCCAGGATTCACTGCTCTAACTGGAAGCTTCCGGTCTGAAGGAAGACACGCTGATTTCACCACTTATCAGCTCGTCCAAGGAAATCAAAAGGTGAATGTCAGTCAAAAAGAAGATCGATGGACGGTTGATAATGGAGTGGTGACGTTTACAGCCTCGACTTCTTATTTCCCTGGGGTTTACTCCCTCTCTTATCATGGACGTGAGTTCCTTCATCACCAATATCCAGAAGCAGGTCCACGAAGTTGGTGGAACCCATGGGGCGGAGGGATGCGCTATGCCCTTGACGGCGTCAGTCCTTTTTCAATGATGAAAGAAGAGACGAAAGTGGAATCCGTCTCGAAGAAGGACCAGGACGGCAATCCCTGGACGGGGATATGTATGAGCACCACTTTCCATGAACATGAAAAGATGAAAGGGGTGACTCTGAAACAATACGCCCTGACTTTGCCTGAAGTGCCGGTCGTAGCCGTTTATGCAGAAATCGAGCAAGGGGCCCCTCGTACCTTTGCTGCTGAAAAAATAGCGTTGGAAGCCTTTTTGAAACCGGATGAAAACTTATCCTCATGCTTTGCGCGGATTCCGACAGAAGGTGTTTTCCACACGTATTATGCGGGAGTGGAAGAGTATGAACTAGAATCTGGTCCTTCTGTGGTCATCGGTTCCGATGGGAAAAAGGATCACCTGATGATGGTCCACTCCCAAACGCGAAAGCAGGCGGAAATGTACATGAACCAGGACGTTTTCCTCGTAGAATCTGTCCACGAATGGTTCGCATCATCAGGAAAGGTGGCTGCTATTGAGCCGACATTTTTTGTGATAGGTGAACATAATGATCCTTGGAAACAGCACCCATTCCACCGGATCTCTTTTAAGGAGAAATAGGATGAAGATCATTGATGCTCACATCCATTTTTCCAATATCCAAAGTTTTAAAGACACGGGACAGGACTTATCCCGTGTCGATTATTCTACAGATGGCCTTCATAAAGAGATGGAAGCGGGGGGGATTGCTTTTGCTATCGGGATGGGGGTGACCGAAAACGAAGAAGGCTTTCCGGACCGCCATGTACAGACGCCCATGGGGCTAGATCTGGATAAAGTTTTGCCACCAAGAGTGGGCGCTTGTCCGGGCATCAATCCTTTCTGCTTGGACCAAGACGCATTGGATCGTTTAGAAACCGAGCTTCAAAAGCCCGAGACCGTTGGTGTCAAAATCTATCTCGGCTACTACCCGTTTTATGCCTATGACGACATCTATCAGCCTGTCTATGATCTTGTCGCTGCGTACGAGGTTCCCGTTGTTTTTCATACAGGAGACACGTATTCGGAACGAGGATTATTGAAGTATTCCCATCCATTGACATTGGATGAAGTCGCAGTGGCGAGGAGGGACGTCAACTTCGTCATGGCTCATCTTGGAGATCCCTGGGTGCTGACGGGCGCGGAAGTCGTTTATAAAAACCGGAACATGTTTGCCGATCTATCCGGCTGGCTTGTTGGGACGAAAAAGGAACTGGATGCGAGGCTCGTTGACAATCATTTCGATCATGTCCGCCATGCATTGACCTATTGCGATCATTACGAGAAGTTGCTTTTTGGTTCTGATTGGCCGCTCGTTCCGATCAGGGATTACGCAGGTTTTATTGGGGATTTTATCCCCTCGAAGCATGTGGAGGGTGTATTTTATCAGAATGCCTGCCGCGTTTTTCCTAAAATTGAAAAGCTTATGTAAGAAAGCCCGCTCCGGATCCGGGGCGGGCTTTTTTACGTGTTAAACAGGTTGTTCCGTATCCATGGAGAAAAGGGAGATATAATCGGAATTTGTTAAAGAACGCCACGTTTCCCATGTAGGCAAAAAGGAAAAGACGGGAACACTTATGATATGGTAGAGGCAACGACTGAAGCGATAAAGGAGATTTTTATGGATACACAAAAAGGATGGAATTTGCAGCAGAGTTATACGAAGCTTCCGGATGCTTTTTATACAAAGGCGAACCCTTCTGAAGTCGAGAAACCTGAACTCGTTCTCTTTAATGAGGTGCTTGCAGATGAATTAGGCCTAAGTGCAAAACCGGATCCCGCTATTTTTGGAGGCAATGTAGTACCGGAAGGAGCGGAACCGATCGCGCAAGCTTATGCAGGCCACCAATTTGGTCAATTCACAATGCTTGGCGATGGAAGAGCTGTATTGCTTGGAGAACAGGTCACGCCTGAGGGGGAGCGCTATGATATTCAGTTGAAAGGGTCGGGACGTACGCCTTTTTCCCGCGGTGGTGATGGACGGGCAACGCTCGGTCCGATGCTGAGAGAATACATCATTAGTGAAGCGATGCACGGATTAGGGATTCCGACGAATCGGAGTCTTGCTGTTGTGACGAGCGGGGAATACGTGCAAAGGGAAGATCTTCTTCCTGGTGCTGTGCTGACTCGAGTCGCTTCCAGTCATTTGCGAATCGGAACATTCCAATATGCGGCAGGTCTCCAGGACTACGATAAGTTGAAGGCCCTTGCCGATTACACAATTGAACGCCATGCCCCTGAACTTGTGGATTTCGAGCAGCCGTACTTATCCTTTTTCGAAAAAGTGATTGAGCGGCAGGCCTATCTGATTGCCCAGTGGCAGCTCGTCGGCTTCATTCACGGCGTGATGAATACAGATAATATGACCATCAGCGGGGAGACGATCGATTACGGTCCTTGTGCGTTTATGGACACCTACAATCCGAAAACGGTTTTCAGTTCGATTGACCGACAGGGCCGTTACGCCTACATGAACCAACCCCCAATCGGAGCCTGGAATCTGGCTCGTTTTGCAGAAACGCTTTTACCGCTGTTTCATGAAGATCAGGAAAAAGCGGTTGAAATGGCACAGGAAGCTCATGCCAAGTATGAAAAGTCCTATCATTCTTATTGGCTCAAAGGGATGCGGTCTAAATTGGGAATGACGACAGAGGAAGCTCAGGACCAGCCTTTGATCGAAGATTTATTAGAAATGATGGAAAAGAACGAAGCAGATTATACCAACACCTTCCGCGCATTGACGCTGGGGCGTCCGAATGAGACTGCCATGTATGGGAAACCGGCGTTTACCAACTGGTACAAGCAGTGGCAGGCGCGTTTGGAGCGACAGGAGAGCAGCGAAGCAGATGTCCGTGAATTAATGAAAAGGACGAACCCTTCCATTATTCCGCGTAACCATCGGGTGGAAGAAGCACTTGATGCCGCGGTGGAAGAGGGAGATTTCAGTGTCGCAAAACAATTGCTTGCTGTATTGGCGGATCCTTACGCTTATTCGGAAGATCAGGAAGTCTATGCTGAATTACCTGAACCATCTGCTCAACCTTATCGGACTTTCTGCGGGACTTGAGTGAATCGTCTCTTAGATAAGAGATGAGAGTGCTTAACTCACGGGCAAAGTGCCCTAACTCAAAGCGAAAGTGCCTTAACGCGGTATCAAAGTTTCCTGACTCAAGGTGAAAGTGACTTAACTCGATCGAATGACCGAATAACTCCTTAACAACTAACGGCCAGGGTTCATCCCTGGCCATTATATTTCCTCCAACTTCTTCAGTTCTTCAAACAGCTCATCATAATAATTTCGTTCAAAGACCAGAACGGTTTCGACCTTACGATCCATGAAGAACAAGCTGAGCCCGTGTTCAAGGGAAATAACGGTTTCCTCAAAGTCAATTAAATCTGGATCCAGCTTCTTGAAAAGCTTCTTCGCTTTCCTCTCTCCCATACCGAGGAATGAAATCCCTTGGAAGGAGACCTCGGAGGGGGAGGTGAACTCATAAGCCATGTTTGTTTCCTCATCTCCTTTGTAATAGACAAGGATTCCTGAATTCACGAAGTGTTCAGAAGTCGGTTCCTCTGAAACACGATTAAACTCTTCCGGGATTTCAGCGATTATTTTTCGGATTTCTTCTTTCTTCATATTAAGCTTTAATAATCCTACGGATGCATAAGGGATGATTTCCATAATGATGACTTCCTTTCGGTTATTCTCTAAAAGTTTAGCATAGCTTCAGGAGTAATATTCTGGTAACCTATGGTCAGAGCTTTTGACAGAGGACTTTGGTCTGATTATAATAGTATGTATAGCAACTATTTAGGGAGATCGCATATGAACTTAAGTTTTCAAGATTATATTAGCATTAAGCTGCACCAGACAGATTTAAAGCTGACGAGCTATGTGAAAGCGCAGCTTCAGCCTTACAACCTTGCCCCCGAGCAGAATTTGATCATGATGCTTCTTTGGGAAAAGGATGGGATGACGCAGAATCAACTGGCTCATCATTTGAAAAAGGATAAGACGAACATTGCCCGGATGGCTTCGAACCTTGAGAAAAAAGGGTTCATCAAGCGGAACTTCTGTACGGAAGACAGGCGTTCTCTGGAACTTTATTTGACGAAAGAAGGGCAGGAGTTGAAGGAACAGGTGTTACCTGTCGCAGAAGCCTTCAATGACACTGTGACTGAAGGAATTTCAAAAGAAGAACTGCAAGAATTGGACCGGCTCCTTACGAAAATGCAAAACAACATTGAAGGGTGAGGAGCCTTTTCTTTAATCAGATAGTAGTTATAGCAACTAATTGAAAGGATGATTGACATGGTAAACTTTCAAAGAGAAGTGAAAGATCATTGGTACGTCCAATATCAGGAGATGGGATTTCCGGCGATTCAGAAAGGATGGGTCCTGCCCGCGGACAGGTGGCGTGACTTCGATCCATTTATCCTGATGGCTGAGGATTGGTTTAAAAAAGGAACGTTCCCGGATCATCCGCACCGTGGATTCCAGACGGTCACGTATGTCGTCGATGGGCGACTCGAGCACATTGATAATGCAGGCGGCCGTGATGTTCTTGAGCCGGGAGACGTCCAATACATGAATGCCGGCTGGGCGGCAAGACATGCAGAAGACGGCGTGGAAGATGATGTCGCTCATACGTTGCAATTATGGTTGAACCTTCCTGGAGACAAGAAGAATTCCGAAACCATCTATCAAAATGTATATGGAGAAGAGGCTCCTGTCGTTCCTTTTGATGGGGGAGCGGTAAAAGTGTTCTCCGGGAAGGTTGCGGGTGTAGAAGGACCACTGAACTCTATCGTTCCCATTACGCTCAGTGAGGTCACCCTATCTGAAGGAGCAACCTTTACCCTTGATCTACCTGAAAACCACAATGCATTCCTATACGTTCTTGCAGGAGATGTTGTGGCAGGGGAAAATGAAGTGAATTTGAAAAAGCACGGAGTCGGTACGCTTTCTTTCCTAGAAGAAGGAGAGGGCTCCAGCGAGTTGAAGCTCGTTTCCAAGAAGCGTCGCACGAAGGTGCTTGTTTATTCTGGTGCACCTATTCGGGAAGAAATCGTCCCGCACGGACCGTTTGTTATGAATTCCATGGAAGAAATCAAACAGGCGTATGACGACTTCCGTAAAGGGAAGTTCGGACCTCCTGCTGTATGATGAAAAGTTTCGTGGGGGAAATTTAAACAGCCAACAAAAGACGCTTGGATTTCTATGATCCAAGCGTCTTTTATTATGTTCTTGTTCTAGAAGAGTATCGCTTAGTATAAATATCACTGGATGCGATCCTCTAATTGTTTGACTCTTTCTTCTAATTTTTTCGACCTTTTCTCCGCTTCGTAGGCAAGATAAAACGCGCCTGATGCAAGAGCGAATGCTGCCAGTATCCAATACCAATCCACTTTACATCCTCCTAAAGTTCATGTCCTAAGACGTAAGGCATTTTCTATTTAATAGAATAGAAGAAATATTTAGTAAATGCTAGACTTGATATACAGAATGGTCCAATAAGGAGGATATGGAATGGATTTTAAGGAGATCGAAGATTACATTGCATTTACAGACTTATCCCGACGCTGTTACCCTGGCATGAAATTGCACTCTCAAGAAGATCAGGAAAGGTACACGGAACATCGGCGGAAAATGGCTCAAAAAGATGACATTCACACGATCGGTCTTTATGAAAAAGAACAGCTCGTTGGCGGATATATCGCCTATGACCACGTGATGAATGTATATGGGCAACAAGTACAAGCAGCTGGAATTGGGACCGTAGCGGTCGACCTTCCTTACAAAAAACAAGGGCACGCGAAGCGGATCATTCAGCATTTTCTAGCAAAAGCTAGAGACAAAGGACAAACGGTCGCTCACTTGTACCCGTTCCAGCCATCGTTTTATAAGCAGATGGGGTTTGGATTGGGACCTCGGTTGTCGACCTACCATTTTCATCCCTCGCAGCTTCCTTCCTATGATGAAGGAGAAAAGGTGGAAGTTCTGAGTGCAGATGATCAAGAAGAAGTCAAAGCATGTTATGACACCTGGGCAGGAGAAAATCATGGGGCGACGGCTATTCCTCCTTACGGGTTCGCTTTCCTCGAAAAAGAAGAGCTTCACACATTCGGAGTGAGGGAGGAAGGCAAGTTGACAGGGTACGTGACGCTTGAATTCAAAGAGGGCGATCACTTTTTACAAAACGATGTGCATGTCAAAAATTTCTTCCACACGTCGACAAAAGCCTATCGTACACTTATTCACTATCTACATAATCAAAAAGATCAGGTGCGCTCCATCTATTTCCCGACGTTTGATCAGGAATTTGCCTACTCGCTGAATGACCCCGTCCATGTTGATGAACAACTCATCTTCTCCATTTACCATAAAGTCAGTGAAGAAGGCCGGGGGTTGATGTATCGTATCTTAGATATCCCTGCATTTCTTGAAAAAACGGGAGAAGTCCGCTTCGGAACGGATACGGTCAAGATTGGCTGGAAGGTGAAGGACTCTTTGTTAAATGAAACGTACGACTCCGTCTGGCAGTTTACCGATGGAAAACCACAGGCGACAGATGAAGAAGCCGAAATGATCATCGAGGTCGATATCGCCTCCTTCTCTTCTTTGATGATGGGCTGTGTATCACTTTCAAGTCTGTTGAGAAGTGGTGCGGCTGTCAGCGATGGACGTGCCGTAGACCTTTTCCAACGCCCGGATCAACCGAAATGCTGGACATTTTTCTAACAGAAACCATACCTATATAACAAGAAGATCGAGGTATGGGGAGAGGGAACGATGAGAAAGAGAAATGTATTCTTAGCGGTTGAGCATTTTGAACAGGGCCCTTTTGAAAAAGTGCTCGAGGCTTTCCGGGTACGGTGTGAAAGGATAGGGGAGACAGCAGGAACGATTTACACGGCTCCGCTTTCATATGAAGAACTCGTTGCTCTTGCTGACTTTATGGATAGGAGCGTGTACACTTTGGAGTTACAAAGAAAACTTTCTTTAAAGAATTTTGAAGAGAAATTGCAAGCTAAATATCCCGGGGTGAAGCTCCAGCAGCTGCTGGCTGTGTATTTTAGAAAGGAAGCCGTTCCGTTATTGGATAAAAAATAATCTGGCTCGATGGTTGACGTGGGTTGGATATGGGTATATAATAAAGTTAATTATTCTTGTTCGGTTAGGAATGAAAGCTAAAGGAACTTGAAAGTGACTTTCGTCTTGAATGAATAGGCAGAGCAATTATAGTAATACAATGTGGATCGTCATCCACGCAGGAGGTAACAACATGTTACAAGGTACAGTTAAATGGTTCAACGCAGAAAAAGGTTTCGGATTTATTGAAGTAGAAGGTCAAGACGACGTATTCGTACACTTCTCTGCTATTCAAGGCGAAGGATTTAAAACTCTAGAAGAGAACGAACAAGTTTCTTTCGAAATCGTTGAAGGCGACCGTGGCCCACAAGCGGCTAACGTTCAAAAATAAGTAAGTTAAAAAGACTTCCGACTCGTTCGGAAGTCTTTTTTTTGTTTTTTTAGCGGAATACAGATATGTTGCGGGAAGTCATTGATAGAAGTACAAAAGTTAGTGAGAAATCAGTGATTGCTAATAAAATTGTGAAAGCTGCTAATATATGGCCTGAAGTCGCTAATAAAAGTTCAAAACCTGCGAATATATCGCTTGAAGTTGCTAATAAAATCGCAAAAGCTACGAATAACCCTTCATCTCGCTTAACCCACTGAACAAAACAAAGCCAGACTCCTATAACGGAGCCTGGCTTCTTTCTGAGTTTACACCCACGTATAATCTTTCCCCCAGCTTTCTTGAGCAAGCTGACGGATGCCGTCAACAATGGAATTTTCCACTGCATACGCATCCCCTTGTTCGTAAGGGTTGTAATGGAAAGCGTATAATCGGGAGACGAATTCATGGAAGGGTAGGGAGCTTTCGCCTTCCATTTCGCCATTTCCGATGACGCTTGGTTCAATGTTCTGTCCCCAGTTTTGGGAGCCGTCATTATTCGGATTATAAAAGTAGATCCTTTCCTCACCGCTCGGATCTTTCGCGATTCTTGTAATCGAAACGGCGTGAAGGCCGAGTAGTTTGCCGTGTACATTCGTGATGAAAATGCCGACAGGGTTCGGGTAGATCAATTCATAATCATCATTGTATTCCGTGTGATGTGTGGCATAGAAAAGTTTGACGAATCCCTGGTAATCGAGTACATATCCGGTGATCGGATCGAAAACGGAGCTGAAGCCTTTCTGGACCCAGTTTCCATAAAAAGCCGGGTTGACCCAGCGGTGGCCGTCTTCGCCTCGTAAAGCGACACGGGTCATCATTTCACTGTAGATTTTGTCCAGGTGTGGCACGAGGACAAGCGATACAGGATCGAGCTCTTTATCAAGGTCCGGAGCAAGTCCGCCTGTTAGCTCTTTGGAGTGAATCGGTGTTCCTTCAAACGTGAAGTCCAGGTCTCCATCACGTGCGGCACGCGGAATGATTTCGAGTAAAAATCCTGGCGCGTGCTGGGCCCATAGGCTGATGCCACGGGCTGCCTGACAGGTCGGGTTGAACCCTTGACCAACGCCCAATGGCTGACCGAGCACTTGAATGGTGCCCGCGACAAGGATGCTGTTGGCTGTAACCCCTTCACCTGTATTCGTTGTGGAATACAGAGCGTTCCGAACATCCGGGCGTATATCAAGTTCGACCAAGCGTCTTAAACCTGGGGCGACAGGGGAGTGTGACAATACCCCGCGCTCTAGTAACATCGAAAGGCCATAGATCGCTTGACGGGTTCCAGGGAAAATGGAAGCCCGAATCAACTGGATGACGAGTTCGCGGTGTTCTTCAAGATTCGCACTGCCTTTACTGTTCAAGTTCAACGCATAAGCGAGAAGCGCAGGGTTTCTTTTGCTCAAAAAGCGAATCAATGTAGCGTGATGTGGTGCTACAAGCCCCGTTTCGCGCATGGATTGAGCGAGTGCGACACTTTCAGATATAAGGTCTGTACGGGTGAGTGTTTTCAACTGAGAACGGTACGCATGGACGTCATTGAACTGTGAACTCAGATTAGAAGGCCCTTCAATGGCTGCGATGAATTGCTTCAGTTCTGTCTTCCCTTGCTCATCCGAATCTTGGTCCAGCATTTCCTTCGCCATTTTGATCATGGACACAATTCGCTTCACCATGATCGGACGTTGGGCTGTGAGACGTTTGATTTCATTAATGAGAGTTTGGATCAGAGCGCTTGAGGAAAGATGAGTCGATAGGAATTGAAACAACTTTCCTGCTTTTTCATCATTCTCATGCTTTTCAATCCTGGAACTTTCACTGGCATCCGGGAACAGCAGATTCAAGTTCAGGACCATCACTTCATTCAAAAACTCTTCCGCCATTTTAGGCGAAACATTCGGGTTTGTCGCTTGCCCTTTAGCGATGGCGAGCATACGCAGTTCGCTGAGGACTTCGATGATCATAGGCAGACCTTTCGCTTTCAAAGAACCTGCGACAAGGGGAGGCTGGAGTTTTTCCGCTGCTTCCCATGGACCATCTTGAAATACACCCGCTTCTTCCAATCGACCGGCATGCTGATATAAATTTTCAAAGCCATCCTCTGCTTCAATAAGGCGGTTCGCCTCCTGATAGACATCCGTCTGGTACTTGGATTTGGCGAAGGATGGAGCTTTATTCAATTCGTCTAAAGCATAGATGAAACGCTCGACAAGGGCACTCGTCGTTTGAGGCATAAAACCTCTCCTTTCTCTATCGCTTGCGCTTATACGTAGAAATTGTATTGCTCGTATGTCTTCAGCAAATCGGTCATTTCTTCACTGTCACGGCCATAGAAAAAGATCGTTCCATAATGGTTTCCAAAGCCGATGCGTTCGGCTACTTTTCCTTGAGGAGGGGTGAACATATCATGCTTCTCAAAGTACGGATGGTCCTCAAGCTCTTCAGGAATCTTCAAGTCTTCGACATAATCCACATTCGGGTGAACCATTAGACACCCGGCGTAGCTTTGATAATCGTAAGGGTCTGGGAAAAATTCGCGAATTTCTTCCTCCGTTGTATTCGGATCACTGCAAAGGATCTGTGCTTCATAGGCGCTGAATCCATAAGCGCGTTCGATCAACTCGAAAATATGACCTCCAGGTACACGGGCAGCCACTTCTCCAAAGTGAAGCGTTCCGTCCTGGGTGATAAAGTATTCGGGATGGATGACGCCGTACTCGATCTCGAAAGCGTCGACCAGTTGTTGGACCGCACGTTCAATCAGTGGACGTTTTTCCTCTAAGCTTGGAGAAGCAGGAACGAAGTTGGAATAGCCAAGCTTCACATACTCGGTAATATTGAGGAAGCGTACTTTACCTTTATGGATGAACGCTTCACAAGAGAATTCCTGTCCGTCAAGGTGACTTTCCATCAATAATGGGAAATCAACATCTTGAATTCGTTCAATATCTTCATTATTATAGATGGCCAAGTGACCGACAGAACCAGCCTTGTCCAAAGGTTTGACGTGAATCGGATCAAGGTGATCGCCTTCCAGCTTCAACAAAGCTTCGTTGACGCGCTTCAAGAAACGCTTGACGTCTTCTTTCTCGTGAGCCTCCTCGAAAACGCCGACTTTGATACCGGAAATTTGAGCTTTCCGTTTCATCATCCCTTTGTCACGAAGCAGCAACGAACGGTTGAATACTCGAGGATCCTCGCGGAAACGGGCGTTTAAAGCACCGGCCCATTCCACACATTCTTCATATAAAGGAACAGCGACTTCGACACCCATGTCCTTCAACTGTTTATACAGATGATCAGAGCTTTCATTGAGCTTGTTAAAGTCCCATCCTACAAACGGAATATCGTGCTTTTCTGCATACGTCTCAAAATCTGCAGGTCCGACAACGACGAATGGACGATTCATGCGAGCTGCAGCCTCGATGGCCTGTACACTCCAGCCGACTAAAGCGGTGTAATACGGTTTTGTTTCTACCGTTTCATCTACAGTCGCATTCAATTCAAGTTGATCTAAATCCATTTCGAACCTCTCCTTTGTCAGTGAAAATATAAGTATAGGAAACTTTGACACTGTTACTCTTAAAGTATCAGAATAGGCCAAAAACTGTAAGCTTTATTCGCACTTTCGACAAAACTAGTGTTTTTTCTACAATGAACACAACTAGGGAATGCCCCAGGGTTACCTTACAGAGGGTCGATTTCCCGGGAAATAAAACGAATCATCGTCTAAAGAAGTTTAGAAGAAGTGATTTTCGTCAAAAGTTATAGTACGTAAAAAAGGAAGGTGCCTATGCCAAAACAAAAGACCTATCAGGACCGTTTGAAAAACCTTGACCCTCGCAAAGCAGTGGAGCGGGGACGGGCTTATTTTTCAGAAAAAGAGTATGGAGAGAAGCTTCGTACGTATAGCAGTCGAATCGGTACTAAAATCGTCTATTATAGTTTGCTGTTGTATTATGCATTCAAGAGCCCTGATACTCCGAAAAAAGCAAAACTGACGATTGCGGGTGCGCTAGGGTATTTGATCCTACCCGTAGATGTCATTCCCGACTTCATTCCGGTCGTTGGTTTTACGGATGATAGTGCGGTCATCATTTATGCTGTCTATCAAGTGATCTCCCATATCGATGAACAAGTGAAGGAACAGGCGAAAGCAAGACTCTTGAAACTCTTTAACGGCCAAGTGGATGTCGATGATTTGGAAGACCCTGTCCAGAAAGAAGACTAAGCAAGGAGACCATTTCCAGGTTTCCTTGCTTTTTTCATGTTCCACAATCATGTATAATAAGCGTGTTTTGTAAAAGGGAGAAGATACGATGACGGTAACATTCCAACACTTGAAAACGAATGGAGCCTTTTTCAAGTATTTAAATAAAAAGAATCAATATAAGCAGCCTGTTCGTGAGTGTATGCTGCGGACAATGGCGAAACTTCAAGATGCAGACACAACGGAGCACCGGCCGGGGATGCTGCTTGGGAAGATCCAATCGGGGAAGACGCGGACGTTCATCGGTGTGATGGGACTCGCGTATGATCATGACTTTGATTTGGTCATTCTTTTGACGAAGGGAACGAATGCGCTCGTCAAACAGACATATGCCCGTCTTCACGAAGAGTTCGAAGGAGCGATCGAGCAGGATGCCCTGCAGGTTTTTGATATTATGAACATGCCTGAAAATCTACGAAAGTATGAATTATCACAAAAACTGGCTCTCATCGTGAAAAAAGAAACCCATAATCTCGACCGTCTGCAAGCAGTGATGGAGAAGTATCCAGCTCTTCAAAATAAGCGCGTGCTTTTCATTGATGACGAAGCAGACTTCGCAAGTGTCGCTTACGAGTACAAGCGAGAGCAGAACGTGACACAAATGAGGGTGATTGCCTCAAAAATCAATAACCTTAGAAAAGCGCTCGACCGCCCAGCATTTTTACAAGTAACCGCAACCCCTTATTCCCTTTATTTGCAGCCGGAAGAAATGAAGGTCCATGTGGGGAAAGTGTTCGAACCGATTCGCCCGGCGTTCACAGAACTTGTCCCTGTACACGACCGTTATATCGGTGGGGGTGTCTATTTTGACAAAAGTGAGAAAGACGGTCACCTTGCTTCTTACCTTTATCATGAAGTGGAGGAAAAGGAGCTTGAGGTCATGAAAAAGATGGATGGTCGCCGTGTGAAAATGAACCGTTTGTTGAGTCAGAAAAATATTACGAACATACGGAAGGCGGTTGTGAACTTTATCGTAGGCGCGAGCATTCGTCGTTTTCAGCAACGGATGAAAGGGCGCAGGGAACAAAAGTATTCCTTTATCATCCACACCGAACGTGGGAAAAATGCGCATGCGTGGCAGGCCGAATTGATCCAGGGGTTCGAAACCCTGCTTACTGAGGCGGCCCGTTCGGAATCAGAGGAGTTTCACAGGCTTGTCCGTGAATCTTACGACGATCTTATTCGTTCTGTAGAAACGTTGAAAAAGACTCCGGCACCTACTTTTAACGATGTGTATGAAGAAGTCCGTCATTCATTGGATGAAGAATATATCGTCAATAGTGTCGTCAATTCGGAAAAAGATGTGACCGAGCTGCTTGACCATAAGGGAGAATTGAAGCTTCGAGCTCCGATGAACATCTTTATTGGCGGCCAGATCCTAGATCGGGGTGTGACGATTCATAACCTGATTGGCTTCTTCTATGGAAGAAACCCGAAATCCTTTCTGCAGGATACGGTTTTGCAACACTCCCGTATGTATGGGGCGAGACCTGTCGCCGACCTTGCTGTCACTCGTTTTTACACCACACAGAAAATCTATGGAGTCATGAAACGAAT
Source organism: Halobacillus litoralis (assembly GCF_009856415.1). Classification (GTDB taxonomy): domain Bacteria; phylum Bacillota; class Bacilli; order Bacillales; family Halobacillaceae; genus Halobacillus; species Halobacillus litoralis_C. The sequence continues at coordinate 179,566 of NZ_WMEZ01000005.1, forward strand.
CCATGAGTTCGACAGGGAACTGAGGGATGCATTCGAGCGCGGTGGCCATCACAAAGGCGTTGTTTTCATTCAAAGAGATCTCAAAGATATGATTATGCCTTGCAATCCAAACAAAATTTTATTATCAAGCCTAACGATGATTAAACCACACAAGCGTATGCTGCCTGTCGGTTTCCAAACGGGATATAAAACGCATATTGAAAAAACGATACGCAAGATCGATCAGCTTATCGAAAAAGCTAGGAACCATGCCTGTGCGACCAATGATGGTGCCTATCTTATTCCAGTAACGAGGGCTAAGGAGATCCTCCGCCTTGTACACGGGACGCTGGAAATGGAGACAGGTCATGATTTTCATCTCGATGAATATGAAGGGATCCTCGATTATTTGGGTTCTGAAGCTCAGGAAGGTGCTTTTGTCTGGATGATTACAAAAACGAACAGGCAAATTCGTCGCTTCAAACAGGATGGAAAGTTCGAAAACTCCCCTGATACCCCAGGTAAAGGGACAGGAGAACTGACAGTGGCAAGGAAAGTTGCTCAACAACAGCCGGCTTTAATCATGCTTCGTCAGGAAGGAAAGAAAGAACATGGATGGCGCGGGACGCCATTCTGGTGGCCTGTCCTCATTGCACAGGCAGAAACAGCTCCGACGGTGTATGCAAATAAGACGCTCCATGACTAGAAGGGAAGCCTGACCAATGGGACGATTGGTACAGGCTTTTTTCTATTCCATTCATAGGGGGTGATGTATAATGGGAAGAAATACTGATGTCGAAAAAAGGATGGATGTGGAAATAATGGAAGTGGTCGGTGAGTATAACGGATGGTTGGTGCTTTTGTCAGTAGTCGTGTCCATCTTGTCTTCTTATACAGCCTTACAAATTGTGAACAGGATGGCCTCCGTTCAGCGGACAAGATATAAATGGCTGACACTAGGAAGTCTGACTTTCGGTGGCGGCATTTGGTCGATGCATTTTATTGCCATGCTTGCTTACGACATGGGTATGCCTGTGGTGTACGACGTTGCATTAGTTGTACTAAGCATATTAGCTGCTGTTGCTTCCAGTTTCACCGCCTTTTTTATTATCAGTAAAGGATTGGATAAGAAGATCTGGCGGTTTACGGGAGCCGTGCTGATTGCTTTGAGCATCGTGTCCATGCATTACATCGGTATGGATGCCATGAAGATGAACGCCTTCATAGAATACAATCCATGGCTGGTGGCGGTGTCGGGAGCTATTGCGTTAGCTGTTTCCTTTGTAGGGTTACGTCTCTTTTCCTTGTATGCACAAAAAGGGAAGGTCGATAACGAAAAGGATCACTGGAAAGTATGGGGAAGTTCAACGTTTATGGGGATGGCCATTTCCGGCATGCACTATACGGGGATGGAATCGGCTACCTTTTTTATGGAAGGAAGCAGCCAATCTGCGATCAGTGGTCCCGTTGTGGATCCGACTATGCTTGCCTGGATGATTGCTGGCGGAGTGATCGCAACCATCGGATTTTTGATTGTGTTGATTAAATTTGATACGGAAATGGAAACGACAAACACACGTCTTGAAGTGGCGAACCAAATGTATCGTTCCATATTAGAATCCGCCAACGATGCCGTCGTAACTTCGGATGAAAAAGGAATAGTTCTGGCTTGGAACAAATCCGCTGAGCAAACGTTCGGTTATAGGGCGGAAGAAATGATTGGTGAGCCTTTAACGAAAGTGATGCCCGCACACTATAGGAATGCGCATCAACAAGGCATAGAGAGATATAATCAAACCAGGAATGCCCGCGTAATCGGAAAGACCGTAGAACTTGAAGGTTTACATAAAGAAGGATCTACTTTTCCTATGGAACTTTCCTTATCGACGGTTGAAGACAAAGGAAGGACCTATTTTACAGGCATTATCCGGGATATTACCGAGCGTATCGAAAATGAAGAGCGTATCCGAGAACTGGTTTACAAAGATGACCTCACCCATTTACCTAACCGACGTGCTCTGTATGAACATTTGGCTGGGTATATTCAGGACGTGCATGAAAAAATTGCGGTCATGTTTTTGGATTTTGACCGATTCAAACAGGTCAATGATGTTTATGGACACCGGATGGGTGACTTGTTGCTGAATGAAGGGGCTTTACGTGTAAAATACCATTTGACTGAAGGCGACCTCTTGGCCAGGCAGAGCGGAGATGAGTTTATCATTGTTCTCCCAGACACAAGTGTGGGAGGGGCGAAAAGCATCGCTGAGTCGATTATAGAGGAAATTGCTGCTCCATTTAAAATAGAAGATAGAGATCTTTACATTTCAGGGTCAATTGGAATCAGTCTCTATCCAGAGGATGGGACCACTCCCGATCTGCTCATCAAGCGGGCTGATACGTCAATGTATCAGGCGAAACAGGATGGTGGAGGGCAGTATTGTTTTTATACGGAAGAAATGGATCAGCATATCACTCGGAAACTCCAACTGGAAAACGGGCTGAGAAAAGCCATCGAGCAAGAGGGGATTGATGTGTATTATCAGCCGCAAGTGGACGTGAGGTCAGGGGAAATTATTGGCTTTGAGGCCCTAGCTCGCTGGAACCACCCAGAATTCGGTTTCATACGCCCAGATGAATTCATACCTCTGGCAGAAGAGACGAAATTGATCGTTCCTCTCGGAGAGAAAATCTTACTTGAAGCTTGTCGCCAATATCAGCAATGGATGGATGAAGGCCATGACCTAGAAAGAATCAGTGTCAATTTATCAGCCATCCAGTTCATGGATCCGACCGTCGTTTCTACCGTCGAGAGCGTTCTTAAACAAACGAAAGTAGCACCTGCACATTTGGAAATCGAACTTACTGAAAGTATTGTACAGGATTCCACACAGGCACTCCCGGTGATGAACCGGTTGAAAAAAATGGGGATTCAACTTGCATTGGACGATTTTGGAACAGGATTTTCATCACTCAGTTACTTGAAAGACTTTCCATTAGATACATTGAAAGTGGACCGTTCATTTATTCAGACCATTCATGAGAATGAAAAGGACCGAGCGGTTGTGGATACCGTTATCCAATTGGCGGATCGGCTCGGGTTAAGTGTCATTGCAGAAGGGGTAGAAACGGAAGTCCAGCTGGATTACCTCCGCAGTCGCGGGTGTGCGGAATATCAAGGGTATGTATTCAGTAAGCCGTTAAGCAAAACAGAAGCAAGTGCTCTTTTAACTCAATCGATGGCTATGTAATAAGCACAAAGCTTTGCCATTAAAGAATATGGCAGGATTGTGTAAGGCTTGATTTCGATACTTTTATTGGAGGTTAGGGGCTCCGGGAAAAGGTTCGCTTTCCGTGGGCGAGTCATTCCCCGCAGCCCCTAAACTCACACAAAAGTCTCGAAACTGAGTCTCACAATCGGGAGCGTTTCTTTAACTCTTTGAATTTTAGGATAGAAAAAAAGACCCAGTGATGGGTCTTTTTCTATTTCTTATTTTTCAATGGGCTCATCAAATAGATCCGTGAATTTGGCGACGTTCTCGTAACTGAATTCGAACGCCATGCGTACTTCACCAAATCCAGGTTGATAGAAATAGCCCTGAACTTCATAACTGCCCGGGTTTTCTCTGACTTTTGTTAGATGGAAGTATCTTTGGATGAACTGGGCCATTTCCTCCAGTTTCTTATTCCGTACCTTGATCCATTGGTCTCTTAATTCTTCTGTGGGAAAGTCAGATTCTTTTAACATTTGCTCACTCCTCTACGGAAATCAAAGCTATGAAACTGTTTGTTACCATTATACTATAAAAGCTCACAGTGATTTTCAACTGCTATCCGAAAATTGTGACACTCTCTCACTTAATCTCTAAAAGCTTATGTGCAGGAGAACTAGATTATTAGTCGTTTTTGAGGGAGTATCATTTTCAGGGAAGATTTTTGAAAATACACTTTACCTTTACGTAACGTTACCCTTTATAGTGGGATTTGAAAAGGGGGATTGCTTCATGAAGATTACTGAAGTAGCGAAAAAATTAGAAACAACGCCAAGAACTATACGTTTTTACGAAGAAAAAGGATTGATTTCACCGGGAAAAGCGAGCAATGGCTATCGTATGTACACAGAGGAAGAGGTCAAGGATTTGCGTACCATCCTGGCTTTGAGGGAGGTCGGCTTATCTACGAAGGAAATTAAAAAGGCATTGGAGCAAAATGATGATTTTACGGATTATCTACACACCCAGCGTTCATTGCTTTATGAAGAGATGATTCAGATCAGAGATATGGTGGCAACGATAGACTGTATGGTTGGTAGAAGTGGACAGGCAGGGAAGGAGGAGCAAATGATGAATATGGCACGTGAGTTGAAAGGTTTAAAAGTAAAGAGAACCAGCTGGAAGGATCGTTGGAATTTTGACGATCAGGCGGAGGATTATGATAATAACATTAAAACGACGGGGTATCGTTTTAATGTACATGAGCATTATGAAGAAGCTCTAGCGAAGGCGCATAGATGGGTGAATGCATCATCAGGTGAACGTGGCGTAGATATAGGGGCAGGGACAGGGAACCTGACCGGACTTTTTCTAAGCCAAGGTATTTCTATGATTGCTGTTGATCAGTCTAAGGAAATGTTGAAGATGTGTGCAAAGAAGCATCCTGAAACGGAAACGCGTCTTGGTCATTTTCTTTCTCTCCCATTAAATGATAAAGAGACGGAATTCGTTGTCTCGAGCTACGCGCTTCATCATTTAACAGATGAGGAGAAGGAGCTTGCCCTTGCTGAGATGGATCGAGTCTTAGGTGAGAAGGGGCGAGTGGTGATTGCAGACTTAATGTTTAGGGATGCGTCGGACAGGGAGGACGTTCTCCGCACCTATCAAGAATCAGGAAATGTAGAAGCGGTGGAGGCAATTGAAGATGAGTACTATGCTGATCGTTCTCGCTTGATCAGATGGTGGGAAAGTCACGGATACGATGTGAAAGTCCATCAGTTCAATTCCATTCTCCATCTGCTCTTTGCTCAAAAGGTGGAGAGGAGGTCACCGAATGAATGACTATATCCAGACAATGCGTCAGATGATCGGCCACGAAACCTTGCTGACTGTCGGTTGTGGTGCAATAATTGAAGATTCCAATGGTCGTATTCTGCTGCAAAAACGTTCGGATCATGGAGTGTGGGGCATTCCGGGCGGCCTTCTTGAAATTGGAGAGACCTTCGATGCGGCAGTCAAACGGGAAGTGAAGGAGGAAACCGGGCTGGAATTGAAAGAACTCGATTTGTTTGGCATATACTCCGGTGAAAGTGGATTTGCTACTTATGAGAATGGAGACAAAGTGTTCAGCGTGCAAATTGTCTTTCGAAGTACGTGTTATGAAGGAAAGCTGGCAACGAACCACGAGAGTAAGGAGCAGGCTTTTTTCCATGCTGATGATATTCAAGAGAATCTTCTGAACCCTCATCAGGCGCCGTTTCTTCTTGATTGGATGAAAGGAGTACGTACACCGGTCATCCGCTGATGAAATCCTTTTTTTCTTTCCACAAATTTTCCACATTTGTAGCAAAGACAAAATATTCCTTGAAGAAGCCTTGTCGTGACAGTGTTCTTCGTACCTTTTATGTGTAAATGGGTTTGTGACCACCGATATCGGTGTGTTTACAGACGGTCGTTCCGTGTTACAATGGCTAACACAACGATGAATAAAGGAGAAATGACATTGAATAAAAAGTGGTTACTAAGTTTACTATTTGTAGCGTTCGTTTCTTTACTAGCTGCCTGCGGTAACGATGAAGAAGGCGCATCTGATAATAAGGAACAGGAAAAACAAGAGGAAACAGAACAAGCAGAATCCGGTGAACAACCTGAAGCACCTAAGCCAGATCTTGAAGGTGTCCCTGAAGTTGTCGCTAGTGTAAATGGTACAGAAATTAAAAAAGAAGAATTCGAAACGACTTATAAAGGGCAGTTCCAACAAGCAGCGATGCAGTCTCAAATGACAGGTCAAGAACTTGATCAAGATCAATTGAAGAAGCAAGTAGCCGAAAGCCTGGTTGGACAAGAGCTGTTGATGCAGGAAGCGGATAACCGTGAATTTACAGCTTCTGAAAAAGAAGTAAATCAGACCCTTGAGGAGTTGGCAAAGCAACAGCAAGTCGGTTCTGCTGATGAATTTCTTGCAGCGCTGGAAGAACAAGGGATGAGCGAGAAGGAAGTAAAGTCTCAAGTTAAGACGCAAGTTAAAATTGATAAGCTGATTGCTGAAGAAGCTGGCGATGTGAAGCCTTCAGAAGAAGAAATCAAAGAAGCTTATGACAAAATGAAAGAGCAGCAAGAAAAAATGGATACAGAACAAGAAGTTCCATCTTATGAAGAAGCAAAACCAACGATTGAACAGCAGTTGACTCGTCAAAAAGAAGGACAAGCCACTCAAAAACTCGTTGACAGCCTTCGTGAAGAAGCAGAAGTTACAGTTAACTTGTAAGACCCGATTAAAAACCAGACCTTTAAAAGGTCTGGTTTTTTGATGTGTATGAATGGAATAATATGTAAGAGAAATAAAAAAACTCTACTGGAGCAGAAGTAGAGTTTTTAATGGTTTAAAAGGCACCTGATCCGCCACCACCGCCACCGACTCCTGCGCCGCCACCTCCGGCACTAATGCCCCCTGTAGAGGCAGAAACAGAGGCGTGAGCACCTGCCCTTTCAAAGCTCGTTTGCACCGCTACGCTGAGAGCCAGGAACATGATCCAGTCATCACTAGAGTTCGATAGGGGAGCAGGGGTGTTATGGGATAGGTTTCGTTTTCTCATTCCGACCTGGTAAAGAAGGGCGAGGATTTGGTCTTCTTTTTCCCACTCTTTCCATTGATCGCTGATTTTTAATGGTTTTAATTCTTCTTTCAATTTGCGTCCTTCCACGTTCAGAGGTCGGTAACCGATGCTGAAGCTGAGGAAAAAGGTGAAAAGCAGAATAGAAAAAAACATCCATAGGAACAGGTCATAAAACGGGAACAAAACGATGAATGGAAGCGTCGTAAAGGCAGCTGCACCTGCTACCCAGCGAGGGCTGTGTGCTGTTTCCCTGACATCGTACTCGCGAAATTCCTGTTTGACTTTCTCCTGCCATGCACTTAGATTCAATTGATACTTCTCGTGATTGGCCTTTTCCTCTGCATAGGCTTCGATGTCTTCTAAATGAAGATATTCTGAATCTGCAATCTCATCAAAAAGCCATTCAATCAATCGTTGTTCGTGTGGATAATCGGTTTGTCGATGACTCAGTTTAAACTCTTGTTCGGATATCTTTTCGATATTCCCCTTACGTACCAGGTCCAACAGAGCAGCTGTCAATGCAGATATCGGCAACTGTCCATGATTGGTAAAAAGCATCATCGCAGGCAGACTCATCTTTTCTTTAGGAAAGCTGCCCGTACTGCTTTTTTGCCTTTTTGCTTCCCGCACAGTTTCATGCCTTTTACGGAGGGCATAGATGACCAGCACCGCCGCTACGAGAATGAGAGCACTATGAAAATAAACGGCAAAGTTATCCCAAAAGTTTCTCGCTTCTGCTCTTGCTGCTATGGTTTGTTCCAATTGTACTTGATCTTCTTGAATCTCTTTTAACATGGGTTCAAAACTCGTGACAGGTGCCTCAGAAAAGAGAGAAGCTTCATAGGCGACGCGGATATCTCCATTCGTTCCATCGCTGACTTTACCTAAATCAAAGATGACTTTTCCGTCCGAGGTCGTTGTTTCTGTATCGTAAGCAGCATCAAATCCGTAAGCGGCCAAAACTTCCGCAGGTTCCGGAGGTTCAACCGTAATCGTTAGGTTCTCGTAGGTCGATTCATTACTTTTATCAAAAAATGGCCAATAGAACTGACCGACATCCTCAAACACTTCGACACCACCGTTGATTGTGTAATAAAGGTCGATGGTTACGGTTTCATCCGAGCCGCTCCGGTAGATTTTATAGAGGTTATCCTCTTGTTCAACGGGAAGCTCTGAACCGTTTTCAGTAGCCTTTACACCTGTAATGGAAGAGGTCTCTTTCGGGATAAGCGTACGGGTGATGCCGTTAAAATCATCGTTGAATTCATACGTGTGCGTTTCTTTCACATCCACGGACCCATCTGACTTCAGGTTCGCATGGATATTCGTTTCTTCGATCGTAAACTCAACCGCAAATACTTGGATGGGGATGAATAAAAGAAGGGTAAACAAAAACACGCTCCATATTATTTTCTTCATTTACGTCACCTGCTTTCCTTATCCTTTACGTGTCATTTCAATGAAAGGTTTCATAGAAAAGTTCATCCGAAGGTTTTTCAAGACTGATTCCTTCAGTAAACGGAAGGGGGTAGTTTTCATATTTCTTCTAAGGGAAAAGGATGTAGTGTACAATAGATGCTACTGGCGTTTTGTGTGTATTTTTTTTCAAAAGGTCACACGAGAATAGGAACAGCTTACTTAATCATGTGTCCATCATTCAAGGAGGAATAGCCCCGTGATCATTGCGATCATCTTTTTGCTGTTCGTTTCGCTTTTCTTCTCAGGGAGTGAAACGGCTCTTACGGCAGCTAACAAAATGAAGCTCCAATCGAGAGCGAAGAAAGACGATAAAAAAGCAGGTAAATTACTAGATTTACTCTCACACCCCAGTGAGTTCATCACTACGATTCTAATCGGGAATAATATCGCTAATATTCTTTTGCCGACGCTTGTGACTACATTAGCCATTCAATATGGGTTCAGTGTAGGACTGGCTTCTGCGATTCTGACAATAACCATTATTATTTTCTCAGAGGTCATTCCGAAATCGGTGGCCGCTGCTTTCCCAGACCGTATCGCTTTGACTGTTTACCCAGTCATTCGTTTTTTTGTGATCCTTTTCAAGCCCATTACCATTGTTTTGAACCGGTTAACAGGATTTATAACCAACGCCTTATCAAAAGGTCAGGCGAATGAATCTTCCATTTCAAAAGAAGAGCTTCGTACGATGGTGGACATTGCAGACTCGGAGGGGACGTTCAATGAAGCAGAATCCCACCGAATCAAAGGTGTGCTTGATTTTTATAATTTGAATGTAAAAGATGTGCTGAAAACACCGCGTGTCGATATGATTGCGATTGATCAAGAAGCTACCTTCGAGGAAGTCCGTGACATGGTCGTGCAGCACCCATTCACCCGTTACCCTGTCTATGGGGAGGATATGGATGATATCATCGGCGTTTTCCATTCGAAGTATTTGATTTCGTGGGCGATGGAACCGGAAAAGCCGTTTATGGACTATATGTACAAAGATCCGCTGGTTGTCTATGAGTTCCATAAGATTGAATGGGTGTTTAGGAAAATGACGAAAGAGAAGAAGCACATGGCGATTGTTTTGGACGAGTATGGGGGAACCGAGGGCGTTCTGACCCATGAAGATGTCATTGAAGCAATGATTGGTTTGGAAATCGAAGATGAAATGGATGTAGAAAGTGATTCGATTATTGAAAAAATCTCTGAAACAGAATTGATTTGTGATGGTAAAATCACGTTGCGCCGCCTGAATTCAATTTTTGATACAGAGATTCCGGAAGAGGAAGACGTGCTTGCGGGTTATCTCATCAAGGAATTCAATGATTTTCCTTCCGAAGGAGATGTATTGGAACAAGACAATCTGACGTTCAAAGTGTTGGAGATTGAAGGGCGTATGGTGCGAAAAGTGCAGATTATTAAATGACTAAGAACATAGGAAAGACCCGGTCGACTTTTACAAGTGACCGGGTCTTTTTTTGATGTTTATTCTCTGATGGAAGCCTCGAGTTCGTGGTCTTTGACTTCTGCTTGTGGTAACAAGGTCTTTTCAAAATCGAAGGCATTCAGGTCAACATTGTCTCTTACTTTGTTCGGTAAGTCAGGATTGGCAAGGGCTCCTGTGCCGATGGAAACAAGGTCGGCTTGTCCTGAGTCGATAAGGTTTTCGGCACTTTCCTGGTCCTGAAGTTGGCCGTTGGCGATGACGGTGATTCCGCCATAAGTCTTAGCTGCACCAGCAAGTGTCTTGGATCCTTCACCGAAGGAAGGTGCCGTCGCATCGCCGTCTGTGACGTGAATGTAATCCAGTCCCGTTTTTCCTAATGCACCGAAGATCTGCTCGGCTTCTTTTTCACCACCAGCCCATTTGTGCGTTTGGTCGGCGACTTTCCCTTGAGAGATGCGGATCCCGATGATGAAGTCTTCACCAACCTCTGCGAGAATTTCATCCACGACTTCCAATACAAAACGCAGACGGTTCTCCACAGATCCCCCGTATTCATCCTCTCGCTTGTTTAAGTAATCGGTTAAAAATTGATCCAGAAGATAGCCGTTGGCTCCGTGAATTTCCACTCCATCAAAACCAGCTTCCTTTGCACGGCGTGCAGCCGCAACAAAATCTTCTTTTACCTCTAAAAAGTCCTGGTCATCCATCGCACGAGGCGTCTGGAATGTACCTGACCCTCCATAAAATCCCAATTGCTCTCCTTTTGGTGGAATAGCAGAAGGGGCGATGGTTTCATCGGTGTACGCATTTCCCTGGCTTTGTCCGCCGGCATGCATGAGCTGGGCGATGATGATGCTTCCTTCATCGTGAACTGCATTCACAATCGGTTTCCATGCATCTGCCTGGATATCGGTCGCAATCCCGGGTTGATTGTTGTATCCCTGACTGAAGATCGTATCTGGATAGATGCCTTCCGTAATGATGGCACCAAATCCACCTTTGGCAAAACGCTGATAATATCTTTTCATACGGTCATTGGCACGGCCGTCTGCTTCGGCACTGATACGAGTCATCGGTGCAACGACATAACGGTTGTCCAATTTTTTGCTGTCTAGTTTATAGGAATCAAATAACATATAGAATCCACCCTTCTTTAGCTAATGATTTTAAGGTTAAGTGATTTTTATCTCAGTTTCAAAATAAATGCTCAACTGCAACATATTCAGGCACATAGTCCGATGGATTTCAATGAAATACGATCCGCCTGTCTATGGCATAAATTTCTTCTCGCGTAACAAGATAAGAGTAGTGAATGTTATAGGGAGGAGGATACCTATGTCAAAGATCGAGGGCAAAGAACTGTTTCTTACTGATAATTTGAATCAAAATGTTGAGCTTATTCAACGGGCTTTTTATCATACGGAAGATTTAGTCGTAGAATCGGTTGTCTTTGGTCATAAACGCGGTCAACTCCTTTACATCAATTCACTTGTCGCCAAAGATAAGGTGATGGATTATATCATTCGCCCTCTCAAATCAAGCAAAGTCAAACATGCCCTGGAATCTCTTCAGGTTTCTGAGGAAAAGCAGACAGGTACGGTTCACAAACTCGTTTCTGAACTCCTAAGCGGAAGCTGCGCCCTCTTGTTAGAAGGGGAAGAAAAAGCCATTTTAGCTTCTGTACCTGTGGAGGAGAAACGGGCCATTAAAGAACCTGATTCTGAACATATCATCAGCGGTCCTCACGATGGATTCGGAGAATCGATGGCTACAAATATGATGCTTTTAAGAAAAAGGATCAAAGCCCCTTCCTTTAAAATGAAAAAATATGTGTTTGGTCATTTGACTGGTACAAACGTTGCGCTCATGTACATAGACGAGGTCATTGATCAGAAGGTTATACATCATATTGAAGAAAAATTAAACAGCGTCGATCTTCAAGAATTGCAGACCTCGACAGCCCTATTGGAAGTGATTCAGGATAACAAGCATTCTCCTTTTCCTCAGGCCTTAAGCACAGAAAGACCGGACCGTGCTGCTTCTTATTTGCTTGAGGGAAAAGCCGTTCTCATTGTCGATGGGACACCGGAAGTATTGGTTTTGCCAACGACTTTCTTTGCTTTCTATCAATCCGTTGATGATTATACGATGCATTGGATTGTCGGGTCGTTCTTCAGAATTCTCCGTTTGATCTCATTTTTGATTGCCGTCACACTTCCAGCTATGTATATCGCAATCGTTAGTTTTCATCCGGAAATTTTACCGCTTGGGCTGTTGTACAGCATTCGAACGTCGATTGAATATGTGCCTTTTCCCCCAATATTAGAAGCATTTCTAATGCAGATCATTTTGGAGATATTAAAGGAAGCGGCCATTCGTCTTCCTTCCCCCATTGCGCAGACAATCGGAATCGTTGGAGGTCTTGTTATCGGAACAGCGGTGGTGGAAGCAGGCCTTGTATCGAATACGATGATTGTTATTATCGGCCTCACAGCCATCGCCTCTTTTGCTGCGCCGTTTAACCAAATGGCCGTTATCTCCCGGCTGCTCGGTTTTGTTTCGATGGTTGCGGCCTTTTTGTTTGGTTTATTCGGAATCGCCATCATTTTAATGGCGATTATCATTCACTTGTGCAAACTGGAATCGTTTGGAGAACCTTATTTCGCCCCTTTAGCTCCATTAAAAACCAATGAAATGGGGGATTTTGTTCTTCGTAAGCCAAATAAAAACGGGGAATCTCCAAGCTAGGAGGAAGTTCAATGATTAACGGGCGGTTGCTGTCGAAATTTCAAATTTATTTGATGATCATTCAAGCACAGTTGGGCATTGGTCTTCTTTCGCTGCCCAATTTATTGGAGAAGGAAGTGGAACAAAATGCCTGGATGCCCGTCCTTGTTGCTGGTGTGCTTGTTCAACTTACATTGATTATCTATTGGCTTCTAATCAAACGGTTTCCAGGTACCTCCTATCATGAAATTCCCGTGCTCATTACAGGTCCGTATATTGGAAAAGCCATCAATACAATTAACTATATCGGCTTTTTAATCATTGGTACGTATTCTATGATCCTTCTCGTGAATTTGGTGAACAACTGGCTGCTCCCTTTCACACCTGTATGGGCCATTGCCTTATTAATCATTGCACTAAGCATGTATTTAGTCGTTCAGGACTACCCGGTCGTTGCTCGTTATTTAGTTGTACTATCTGTGGTGCTCATACCGGTCTTTATCCTCTTATTGCTTATTCTATTTCAAACCCCTCTTGAAGTACGGAATTTGATGCCGGTTGGCGAATCAGGATTCCTAAAGGTTATCAAAAGTTCTGAGGTGGACTTGTTCGCGGTATTAGGATTTGAACTGATGTTATTTATCGGGCCGTATGTCCATATGAAACATTCAAAACTATTACGTACCGTCTCACTCTCCAACGCTACGATTACGCTGATTTATTTTGTTGTCATTGTTCTTTGTGTGATGGTTTTCAGTGCGGATGTCCTGAAGCAGATAAGGGAGCCCGTCCTTTATTTGATGCGATCTCTATCATTTCGAACCGTTGACCGTATCGACCTATTGTTTGTATTTATGTGGCTCAGTCCCATGACGGCATCAGTGATCATTTATTTACTGATTAGCAGTAAAAGTATTGCGAACGAAGGGAAGCCTTTCCAACGGACTGTTTTTATAAGCGGGGGGATCATTTATCTACTGGTTGTTTCAGCTTCATATGATGAACAAGCTTTTCAACTGTATGAACAAATCTTGAAATACACCATATATGCTGTTGTATTCTTTCTTCCTTTCTTGCTAACCCTCTTATCCTATCTTTTGAAAAAGAAGAAGGTGAACGCATGAGAAAATGTATATTCCTAATTATATCCCTATTTTTGCTTGCCGGCTGCTGGGATCAGGAAAATTTAAGCGACCGGAGACTCATTAACGGCATCAGCTTTGACCTTTCTGAAGAAGACCCAAACCTTATTAAGGGAGGCATACGTGCTCTTAACATTCAATCTCAGGGCGGAGGAAAAATCGAAGTCAAAGATGAGTTGTTAACCACAGAAGGACCTACCACAGACGAACTTGGGCATGAGATTAAGAATTATGTGCCTGGACGTCTGGATGTTACGAAAACATTCATCATTTTTATAGGCGATGAGCTCTCGAAAGAAGGAATCAGTCCTTTACTGGAGTCCTTTTATCGTGGGAATCTCGGGTACTTGCCTTCGAAAGTGGTCGTAGTGAAAGGGAAAGCATTAGAAGTTCTAAGTATTAATAATGACGAAAGTCCAATTGCATTTCGTGTCTTGAACGGTGTTCGTTCAGCAGAAAAGAACACACTCCTTCCAAAAGTAACTTTATTCACGTTATGGAATAAAATGGGCGATGAAAGAATGGACCCTGTCCTCCCGCTTGTGGAAAAAGAGGATGACTTGCCCAAGATCACCGGTTTAGCTCTTTTTGATCAAGATAAATACACAGGGAAGGATTTGGATACGAAGCAGGCTACCCTTTTAATGCTTATGCAAGACGATCTAGGTTTTACCGGAGATATTTTTATTCCATATGAAAAAAATCCCCAAAAGACGTATCGTTTATCCATCATGGGGCTAGAGAGAGAACTAAATACTAAAGTCTCCAAAGACGGGACGTTTACGAGCACCATCGATCTTAAAATCAAAACAGAGATTAACGGGAATCCACTCAGAGATTCAGACCTTAAAGGTTTGGAGGCACATGCAGACGAAGTTATAACAAAAAGAATGGAGGAAGTCATAACAATTCTTCAGGAAGTCCATAGTGACCCGTTAGGAATCGGGATGGAAATAGCGTCGAAGTACCCGAAGGAATGGAAGCGTCTCGACTGGGAGAAAGAGTATAAAGAGATGAAGATCAAGTTGGATGTAGAAGTGGATATTGAAAAAACGGGCGGATTGCTATAAATGAAAATCCTGTGTGATAGAAATTCACACAGGATTTTTAGTCGTTTCATTATTCTGTTTTTTAAGCAAGCTGCTTTAAGGCCTGGTACATTTCTTCGCCTTCATCATTCAGTACATGACCATTTCCATGGCATCGTCCGCATTCCGTGCTGTATCTTCAGTATCCATTTTCCAAGCCTTTTCTCACTGGATAATTCACGGTGTTATAGTTGGCCGAGATCATTTTCGTTTTGATTGTATTCCTTAGAAGAACTCTGGTAACAGAAATGGCTCTTTTATTATTGATTATTTTAGCTAGCTTATATTCACCTGAATTTTATTTAAAGCAGGGAGTCCTTCCTCTAATTCATCCCCAAAAACAGCTCCTTCCACTTTAAAGGTACTATCAAGTTTTGTCTGGTCGAGACGGATCATAAAGTTTGCAAAGCTGAGTGATTGACCTGCAGGTAGTTGCTGGAATTGAAGTGGTTGAAGCCAGTATTCGCCCTTCTTATGTGCAAGCAACTCAGCTTTCTCATCAATGTAATACCAAGTTTGCATGGGAAGAGGACTGAATGCGCGGTCCAATAAATCCTCTGGACTAATCTTCCCAGAAAAAGAAATATTCTTGGTATGGTTCATTTTTAAGCAGATATATGGCCGATTAAGGTTTTGTTCTCCAATATTTCTAATGAGAAAGCTTCCGAAAATATAAAGGTTTGGATTACCTGTGTTTTTGGAGAGTTTTAAAGAGTGATTAAAGTAAGAAAAAACATGAAATGTTCCTTGGTGGAGCGCAGTCTGTTTCGTTTGGTTTAGAAGTTCTTTTGTCTCTAATAAATCTTTTTCAAGCTTATTTAGCTTTTTTTCAATCGTTTTAATGTTATGGTTCATAAACTTCCCCCCCTGTTTTACATAATATGAAGTAATCGGGCTTAATGTGGCTTATATGTAAAAGTGTAGAACAAGAATGTTCTACACATCATTTTTAACCGTTTCCGTTATCGTCTTCATCCATTACTGGGAAAATACGTCGGCAAGGGTTCGGTAATTCTTGTCTGCAATCGCCTAGTGGAATTAGCGGACGTGGTTCGCAAGGGCGAGCAAAGACTTCCAGCTTGACAGGAGCAGAGCATTGTACTTCTTGACAAAGGGTGAATAATAGGTTGAAAAGTAAATCTAACGCACCGTCTCCATCCCCATCTACACATGTAGGGGTACCTAAAAGCCTGAAAGTTGAGGTTGGTAGGACTCGACAAGAAATTTCTGAACCTACTTGATCTGGACAGCAAAGCAGTACCGGTTCTTCACAAATTGCAGTACCGTCAATTTCTGCTGTAGCTTCTACATCTACGTACACTGGAGTTACACCATCAGATTCAAAGACATCAAAAGTGATATTGATGGGAATAGTGTCGCTCTTTGTAACGGTTACTAATGTTAATTCAATTTCTTCACCATCATCAAGAGGTACCATTTCTGTTCCTTCAGCAGTACATCCTGTGTCATCAACTGGTAAAAGTCCGAAATCAATTTCTACTTCCACATTTTGAACTGTTCCTCCGGCAGTAAGTGCTTCACAAATTCCATCAATTACATCTTGTGTAATTCCACCAAGAGTTAGTTCCTGGACATCAGTCCCTCTTGCGATAACATAATCAAAAACCTTATTCGTATCAATACATTCCCGGCGAAAACGACTCAAGTCAATGTTTGGATCCATACATGAATCTTCCTTTCCTATTTGTTGTTCGATACATCCTATGTAAAGAACCGGCCTACGGCATGAGTGGTTCACCCATTTTATGAAAAATTAGGAAATTTAGTGAGAGCGCCCATAACTTACTCAACGATTTTCTTATATAGGTATTTCACAATAAAATCATTAGAGAATATACATAAGATGGGAAAGTATCAAAGTGAGGGTGGTAAAAAGATGTTGCAATCTGGAATACTGGAAAAAATGACTCAAAGCTTAGATGAACTCTACCGGCTTGTGGAAGAACAAGCAGATTCCAATTATTTCATCCATGAAGTTTCCATTAATAAGAAAAATTTATTAAAAACGATGAGAGAACTCTACACGGAGCATAATATTCAGGTCAAACATAATAAGAGTTTAGAAGAAACGGTCGAATCTTTGAAGCAACAATTAAAGGAAAGAGAGCAAAATCTGAAGCAATTACCGACAGAAACAGTGATCAAGCAACACTTCAGTGATATTGAAACACGTGCGGTTGCTCTAGAAGAAAAATTGGAGGAGAAATATAAGAATCAATCTCCGATCCTTGCATCTTTACAAAAACAAATGAAACAAATGGACGGGGAACTGAAACAGGTGAAAGGGTCGCTGGAAGAATTGAGTGATTCAGAATCCTCCAATGAAGTAAAGGTTGAACAAATTAATACAGCAACGAAAAATTTACAACAATGGACCAGATCCATTGATGAAAAAATACAATCACTTTTGAAGGATCAATCTGAAGAAGCAAAAAAGGTAGATGAACTTTTTCAAAGAGTAACGGACTCGGATCGAGAAGTAAAAGAAGTACTGGAGAAGGTTCATAATTACTTGGACGCCCAGCCTGATGTGCAGAAACAGTTCGACCAGATTGAAAAACGTCTGGACGAAATGAAACAAAATATGAGTGATATAGAAAATAAGGACGTATCTGTTCTGACAGAGCGTTTGGAAAAATTGGAAGCATCTTTCGACCAAGACAAATCTCTACAATTAGATGAAAAAATTGTGTCACTTACCGCACGCCTTGAGAATATAAATCAGAAAATCAAGCCAAATCAAACAGATAATGATGTTAGCAACCTTGATCATCAATTGAACGAGACTGATAAAAAGGTTGCTTTCATCCTTGAGTTTTTAGAGAAGTATACAGAATATCAGAACGAGTTACCGAGAGAGCTCCAGCAATCGATGGATGAAATAATTGAAAAAATGAAACGCCTTGAGGAAGTTGTTCAATCTACTCAAGAAGACGTAGAACAGATCAAAGAAGAAAAGGAAACTCCTGCTACTATAACTGAAGAAGGAAAAGAAATAGTTTTTGAAGAAGAACCTGAATCAAAAGAAAATGATACGAACGACATTCCTTCATATGAAAAGAACGTGGAAGAAGAACCCCAGACCATGCATGTAGATCAAGATAGTTGGTTTTATCACTCGTTAAAAAACTTGTCCGAAACACAAGAATCTTTTCGACCGATCAGTAATCCAGTGCATAAAAGAAGGAAGAAGAAAAAAACAGAGAAACATACTGATTTGAACAAACAAAGTCAAAAAGAACAGTCTTATTCTGACCCGGAAGACAATGATGAAACACCACCAAGCAAAAATGATGTAGCACCTAAACCATCTTCTGCAGACACTCCACTACATGTTAACAAGAAGAGTGGTAATAAGGTTCCAGATATATCTAAAGAAACTCCTGACGCTCGAAAAGACGTACCCTTAGAAAACGAAACTCCAACAGAATTAGATCTAGATAAATTTTCATCACAAGAAGAAAAGCAAATCCCGGATATTCAAAAGTTCAAAGAAGTAGAGAGTGTAGAACCAAGTGTGGAAAAATATGAACCCCTTAAAGATGAAGAAGAGGAGAAAGATGTTCCTAATGAACGGGGAGATTTAACTGAAGAGGATGTCAAAGAACCTGAGCTTGGAATTAACAAGAAGTATACAAAGGAAAAAGAAATCTTCACTAAAGAGGAATCGCTAGATCAACAGAGTATTAATGATGTAAGTTCCTCAGAAGAAACTGTAGAACAGGACTCTTCGAATAAAAAAACATTAATGGAAAATATTATGAAAATTTTCAGTATGACATAAAAAAGTGCCTGCCTAGTCATTTTACGGGCAGGCACTTCTCTTTTAAGCGAACTGTTGTAGTGCACGGTACATTTGCTTACCTTCATCGTTCAGCACGTGACCATTCCCATGGCATCGTCCACATTCAGTGTTGTAACTCGTTTCCTCAACTGCCATTTTCCAAGCGGTTTTCTCACTCGCATGATTCACTCGGCTATAGTGATCCATGATCATATTCGCCTTGCTATCGTCATATTCCTGATAAGTGCCGGTTCCGTGGCAAAGGGGGCAGACATTGTAAAGATGACTCACCGTTTTTGTATTCAAAAAGAACACTTCCTTTTGATTTGATATAGTTAAATTATGATTGATTTTATGGAATATTCAGTCTAATTGCAATAGGTTTTGGACAAATAAAAAAGAAAAAAAGTCATTCGTTCACAATTTTGTGGAATTTGCCTACCGCTACAAAGATATAGCCCAATCTATCAGGGGATTTTCTGTACGATATGAAGCGAAAGGTCATCCGATTTGAGGATGACCTTTCGCGCCAAAGAGTAGTCGGATCGCGCAAAAAAAGCCACCGGGAAGTCCCGGTGGCAACTGCCTATCATTCTATTACTTACCGATGAACATTTGTGTCCAGTAGTTACCGTCTTCCGCATGACCTACACCAATGTGAGTGAAGTCAGGGTTCATGATGTTTTCACGGTGACCTTGACTGTTCATCCAGCCTTGGACAACTTCTTCTGGAGTCGTTTGTCCCATGGCGATGTTCTCTCCAGCTGTACGGTAGTCAATGCCATATGACTTCATCATGTCAAATGGAGAACCGTAATTCGGGCTGTTGTGAGAGAAGTAGTTGTTTTGCTGCATGTCTAGAGACTTGTCTTTAGCTACGGCACTTAGTTCAGTGTCTAGTTTCAGTGGAGCTAGTCCTTGCTTTTCACGTTCTTGGTTTGTCAATTCAACGACTTGCTTTTCAAATGCAGATACTTCAGAAGTTGCTTCTTCTTGTGTGTTTTCTTCTTTTTGTACTTCTTCTTCAGCAGGCTGCTCTGGTGCTGGAGCTTGTTCAGCTTCAGGTTGAGGAGCAGGTGCTTCTTGTTTAGGCTCTTCCTGTTTAGGTTCTTCCTTTACAGGTGTTTCTGGTTTGGGTTGTTCTTGTTTCGGTTGTTCTGGTGGTGCTTGTTGATATTTTTGTGCGAATTGATCAAAGAAAGACTGGAAATCTACTTGTTGAAGATTGTTGTTCTTTAAAGCTTCTTCATTTTCAGTGATCCAGTTGTTCAATTGACCGGAATCTATTTGAATCGTTTTTGTTTCTACTTGTACGTTTTGCTGTACTTCACCTGTGGATGCAAGGGAAGTAGCTGGTGATGCTAGTAAGGATAGAGCGAGTGCTCCTGATACAATCAATGACTTTTTCATCATGTTGAAAATTCCTCCTTGAAACCTTTGTTTTTTGGAACGACTCTATCGTACCACTGAACTTTTGTAACATAGGAGGATGATATTTCCATAGGATGATAAGAGAAGATTGGTAGATTTGAAGTTGACCTTACCTTCCTTTAATCTCAGTGATTTTTAAAAATCCATGCAATACGATCTTTTGGAATAATAATCCTTAGTATAGATATTTTACTAGTTTACCTGGGTTGACAGACTTTTGAGAAAGGTCTGTTTTTTACGAGTATGACAGCAGTTTTACAAAGATTAGTATGGGATTAAAGCCTTTAAGACTGGGAAGGTCAACACTTATTTTTAACATGGAACGTGCGGTGTGGTATAGTGAAGAAAAGAGGGAGGCGGATGTTGATGAACCCAATGACGATTCATGTAAAGCAACAAAAGCACGATTTAGCGCTCGCTCCATCTCGTGTTGTCTTTTACGAGCAAATGCAACTCGTGGAAACTTTTGATGATCAATCCCAATGCCATATGCTTTTCTTTTATAAGCAAAAGTATTTAACGGCCGTCCGAACGACACGACTGAAGCTCCATTCCTATGTGGCCTGTGCATTCAAGGAAGGTACGGTATATGAATCTCCGCATCCATTTTTACAAGCTTTAATTGAAACGAATATCCCTCTTCAAAAATACAGCTATCCCCAGCTGAAAAAGAAAATCGCACGTCCGTACTCCAGGCAGGAACAAGCGAAAATCCTCACCTTTTTTGAGTCATTCATTCCTAAGAAACAATTATTCCAAGATATGAAATCTCTCTTTTATCAATACCGTCGTGAAGGGAACATGTCCGCTGCTTATCGTGTGATTCGGGTGATGCGTGACTTTGCACCGAATAACCGGTTTGTGAAAGAAATGGCTAATGACCTCTCTTATCGCAAGCTTGCCAATCTATACTTAGAAGAATCGCAAACACTTATGGAACGCGACCCTTTGTTTAAGGAAATGTGTGCATCATTCGAAGACCACCAACGCCTGTTGGAAAAAGAAGGCCGTTGGATTGAAGCGTATACCCACCAGCTGTCCCATATCTCTAATCAACCGACCTCAGAAAGCTATCAATCGTATCGAGCCTCTCTCTCCCGGCATTTCGATAGCGATAGCCGAACCTATATCCTTGAGGAATTGTCTCAAGCTATTCCATCCTTCCAACCAGTGACAGAAGACCTTTTCCACAACCATGTAGTAAATGAAAATGTAAATGCAGTGGCACGCCTCTACACAGAACGGGAGCTAAATCTGAATGAAGAGCAATTCAAGCAGGTGGAAGCCTTACTTGAAGAAAATCGGTTCAACGAAACTCCCGAAAACCTTCTTCCTTTCATGAAGCGAATCACAGCCCAGCATCCCGATCAAACTCGGAAGCTACTGGATGCATTTGTGATCAGATTGCTTGAAACGATGGAGCTAGAACAGGTCCATGATTTTCTAAAGGCATTTAAGAAAAAGAGCTCGCTCATGAGGAAAGTGGAGCGGATGAACGAAATTCATGAAGATCTCGATTGTATGCAGGAGCTCGGAGAACTGTACTACGGGTTCCATCAGCTTGAGAAATCAATCGAATGCTTCCAAATGGAAATGGAACTTAAACCGAGTGCGCCGGAGCCACTAAGGTGGTTGTCGAAAGTGTACGCAGATAAAAAAATGCTGGATGAATCGAAGGCTTATCAGCAATTGTGTGTCGATGTCCAAAAGTGGGCCTAAAGGTGATTGACGACTGTGCTTAAATCCTATATAAAAGACGAGAGAGTCATATTGGGGAGAAAGCGGGGAGAAGAGAATCAAGTTACGCCATTTCATTGAAAATAAAAGTTTTTCACGCTTTATATTAGCGGTTATCTTGATCAATGCTGTCATTATTGGAATCTCTACGGATGACAGAATTTATCAAAACTATCAGTCGTTATTCATATTCTTAGATATTTTGGTTTTATCAATCTTTACGATTGAAATCATTTTAAAGCTTGTCGTTTATCGCAGCCACTTTTTTAAGGATGGTTGGAACATTTTCGACTTTGTGATCGTATTTGGAAGTCTCGTGCTATATAATACTCATTTCGTTGGTGTGTTACGAATTTTGCGTGTGCTCCGAGTATTAAGGACGATTTCAGTTGTCCCTTCTCTAAGGAGGCTAACAAGCGCTTTGTTCCTTGCCATTCCAGCCATCGGGTCCGTCATGATCCTGATGGGAATCATCTTTTATGTGTATGCGATCATCGGAGTCACCTTTTTTGGAGATATCGCTCCAGAATACTTTGGAAACGTCGGCCTCAGTACGTTGACATTATTCCAAGTGTTTACGCTGGAGAGTTGGGCAAGTGGTGTCTTCCGTCCGATTTTTGCTGAAATTACATGGTCTTGGGTCTATTTCGTTTCCTTCATTGTTATTTCTGCCTTCATCATTTTGAATCTGATTATTGGTGAAATCGTCAACAATGCCCAGCAGCTTTCCGAACATGCGGAGGAAGAAAGTAAAGATATGGCGAAGATTATGAATGACCTTGATGAGCTGAAGCAAATGATACGTGAGCAAGATCATAAGAATAATAAAACAGGTTAACCCAAAAGGATCGCTGTCCAGCCATTGGACAGCGATCCTTTTTAATTCCTCTATCTTTTCCCGTAGCACCTCAACTGAGATTGTGGGCTTAGTTGAAGAATAGAAGGGCAATGGATATTGGGATGAAGCTCCAAAACAGAATAATGACACAGAAGCCCATGATGTCTTTAACTTTTAGTCCGGCAATCGCCAGAAGTGGCAATGCCCAAAATGGTTGAATCATGTTCGTCCACGCATCTCCCCAGGCTACTGCCATCGCCGTTTTGGCTGTGCTTACGCCAAGGTCCATCGCCGCTGGGATCATAATCGGAGCCTGCACTGCCCATTGTCCACCCCCGGATGGGACGAAAAAGTTGACGATGCCGGCACTGATGAAAGCGAGCACCGGGAACGTGAATTCTGTTGAAATGCTGACAAACCAGTTCGACATCTGTTCAGATAAACCGGAAGCCACCATCATGCCCATGATGCCTGCATAGAAAGGGAATTGAATGATGATCCCGCCAGCATTTTTCACTCCGTCATTTACGCTGTTCAAAAATCTTCTTGGTGTCTGATGAAAAAGGATTCCGAGGAATAAGAAGATAAAGTTCACAATATTAATATTGAGGTCAAACCCGTTCCTAATAAAGTGATATACGATGAATGCCAGGCCAAGAGCCCCAATCAAGTAAGAGATGATCTTGCTGTTTTCCATCCGTTCAGCTGGGGTCAAGTCGGCTGTTGTTGCGGCCATTTGCTGCTCGGACTTATCTTCATTTTCTAAGAAGTCGAGATTGTTTTTACTCAGGTCACCGCTGGATTTCAGCAACCATAAGTTTAGCAGAGGAAGAGATAGAAGTAGTGTCACAATGATGAAAATGTTCATTCCGCTGAACAGTGTGTCCGTAATCGCGATGGAACCGATCGAATCGGCTAGAAAATGGTCTTCTGTCGCAATGGTCAATGGAATGGATCCTGAAAACCCTCCGTGCCAAAGAATGAATCCACTATAGGCACTGGCCATCAATAAGCGATAATCCACATTCGGCACACGTCTCGCTACGTGGACGGCAAGGAGTGCGCCGGCTACAAGTCCGAATCCATAGTTGATTACACAAGCGACTCCAGCTACAAAAGTAACTAATAAAATAGCCTGTCCTGGAGTTTTTGCCAGCGTACTTATTTTAGATAAAGCGGCTTTGACTAAAGGAGTATTCGCAAGTATGTATCCCGTGACAACGATCAATGACATTTGCATGGCGAATGCAAGCAGGTTCCAGAATCCATCTCCCCAAAATTGCACCATCTGTCCTGGTGAGCTGCCTGTGAAGAAAATCCCTAATCCAAAAACGACGAGTGTCAGAATGATGGCAAACAAAAACGCATCGGGTAAGAAACGCTGCACCATCCGGTCGAAAAAGTTTGTGATTCCTCGAAGCATCCTAAACAACCTCCTAAATATGTAATCGCTTTCAACTATCACATTAAGTGTCCATCAGCGAGAAGGAAATTTCAAGACCCAAGTGTAATTTTTTCCTTGTCAAAAGTTAGAAATAGTCATATACTACATTACAACACTAATGCACCCATTCAGAGAGAAGGCGATACATTGATTCTCGATACCGACGGATTAAAGCCGATTTATATTCAAATTGCCGAATGGCTGGAAAGCGAAATTCTGCATGGAAACTTCCAGGCAGATGAAAAGGTATATTCGCAATATAAACTGGCCGACTTATATAACATCAACCCAGCAACAGCCGCTAAAGGTCTGACAAAGCTTGCAGAAGAAGGAATCCTTTATGACAAACGAGGGCTCGGGAAGTTTGTCTCGACCAACGCAAAACAGATCATTGTTGACAAGCGCAAAAATCAGACACTGAGAAACCTGGTCAATGACCTTGTCACCGAAGCCGGAAGACTGGAGCTTTCAGAGGAAGACACCATTAAACTTGTCAGGGATGCTTGGAAAGGGGAACAAGGATGAAGGCGATTAAATGCAAAGATTTGAACAAACGTTTTTATCGGAAAAACGCGTTGAACGACCTTTCTTTTTCTATCGAAGAAAATAAGATTGTCGGAGTAATCGGCAGAAATGGAGCAGGGAAAACGACACTGCTGAAGATCATCGCTGGGTTATTGAAGGAGAAATCAGGGATTGTCGAGGTTTATGGGAGGAGACCGTTTAATAACTTGTTCGTGTCTGCCAATACGATTTATATCGATGATGCTATGAACTTTCCGGCGGCACTGACCTTGAAAGAGATTCTTGAGGAGGGCAAGCGTTTTTACCACCAATGGGATCATGATTTAGCGCTGCGTTTGTTCGATTATTTCGGTTTCGATCCGAAGCAGCTTCATAACGAACTGTCCAAAGGGAAAGAGAGCACGTTCAACATGATTGTCGGCCTTGCTTCCAGATCCCCGCTTACGATTTTCGATGAACCAACGACAGGGATGGATGCAGCAGTTCGAAAAGATTTTTACCGTGCGTTGCTGAAGGATTACTTGGCACATCCGAGAACGATCCTATTATCAACACATCATTTAGAAGAAATGGAAGATTTGCTTGAAGAGGTGCTCGTGATTCATGAGGGAGCCTCGAGACTTCATACGTCGATGGATGACTTGAAGGAATATGGAGTGGGCCTCACTGGAAAGAAAAATGTGGTTGATTCACTTCTAATAGAAAAAGAGATTATATGGATAAAGGAGCAGGCGTTTGATTCGTGCTATGCGGTGATAAAAAACGATTTTACGGACCAGGAATACCGGCGCATGCAGGAGGCAGGGATTCAAGTCTCGCCTGTCAAAGCGAATGATCTATGTATCTATCTGACTGAATCTGAGCATGGAAAGGGGAGTGTGGATGATGTCTTTGATCGAAGTGCAGACGTCTGAAGTCGTCAAAAAGCAGATCGGCTATAAATGGAAGGCTTATACAGGCGTATTCACATCTCTTGTAGTCATTCAGATTCTCGGACTTTTGTTTTCATTGAATGGGTCCGGTTCGATGGGCAGTGGGAGAACAGGTTACGATGTGAACATCACCTATTACACCGCAGACATCGTCGTTGGTTTCACGATATTTTGGGGCTTTCTTACGGCTTTTCTATTAACGACGAAAGCTTACCGGGAAGATGATTTTGCATTTGTTACGAATAGGAAGACGAGTACACTCTCAACGATTGCTTTCTTGTTTATGATTTGTGTGATCGGCGCGTTGACCGCTTTGCTGTCCAGTTTTGCTTTGAAACTGTTGGCCTATTTTATGCTGCCTGGAGAAGAAATACTTCTTACCCAGGGGGTTGGGGATGTGGGCCCATGGCTGATTGGGATGCTTGCCACCTTTCTCATCGTTTTTCTATTCAGCAGCTTAGGCTATTTGGCTGGCATGATTGTTCAGTTGAACAAAATGCTCGTCATTATTCTGCCGGTCGTTGTCGTGGGGCTGATGATTTTGTTATATAGAAGCGGTTTTCAAGTTCAAGTGTATTTCTTTGAATTCTTTTTTGAAGAAAGCAATGCTTGGCTGTTTACACTTAAAACCCTCGCTGCGACGACCATTTTCTATGCGCTGGCTGTCCTTGTTTCCAATCGTTTGGAGGTGAAGCAATGATTGTTGTAGCTTTCATGCCAATCCTGATCTTGCTGGCGGTTTTCATTGCTATGAGCCTTCTCATAAAGAAAAGTTCCCGGTTCGGCTTTGGGAGAGGTAAGATAGGACTTTGGATGCTTATGGGTTATGCGGCCCTGCTAGTCGTATCTGCGGTTATTTTTCTTGCGATTCCACTTGGGAGTACTGAACTGAAAGGACAAGAGAATGATAGAGACGCGGAGCGAAAGTCTCAGCAATTCTATGAAGCTGTTCAAGAGGGGAGGTTAGATGAAATAGAAGAATGGCGCATCCAGGAATGGTCGTTTCCCTTTGATGAAGAACAATTAAATCTTCAAGTATTAGAAAATGATGTGAATGGAATCAACTTGTTTATCGAGCGTACAGATGACCTTACAGATACTTTGGAGGCCTTCTACTTTCAGACACCCCTGATGATCAATGGATATGAAGTGGAAGAAAAGTACATGCCGGCATTGAGTATGGATATGGCAACACTTTCGGTTTATCCAGGGGAGAAATTGAACCTCAAATACAAGATGTTCGGTTCTGAGTTTCCATTCCGATTGTTTGATGAAGAAGGTGGGTATGCGTGGGGAGATACAACTGTTTCGCATTGGAACGGTTCCGCTCTTTATATCCGTGTTCCGGAAGGACTGGATGTAGTGGCTGATCAGAATGCCTATACCGAAGTCGGCCCATCATAAAAAAGAATGGAAGGTTAGCTTCCATTCTTTTTTATGACTTATTTCTTTTTCTTGCCACATCCACAACCGCCTGCTCTTTTTCGAGTTCGTTTTCTTGCTGTTTGGGTGGTATTGGTCTCGCTTTTTTGTTGTGTTCTTTGTCTTAAAGATTCTCTATGCTTTTTTCTTCTCATACTCCTTCTCCTTTCTTATAGATATCATAAGCAGTTCCTCCATAATGGAGACGGCTCATTCGGATCTTCAATTGGTAAGGGAAGGAAAGTGATAAAAGGAAAACTTCTAACATAAAATGAATCAACCGGTTTACTGTTAGAAGGGGGCGGAGTGAGTGAAAAAAGATCCTATCCAGTTACAGCAGAAGTTGATTTATTATAGGGCTGAGTTGGACAAATACAAGAAAAAGGTGAAGGATTATCAAGAGAATTATCATTACTCCCAACTAGAGAAGTTAAAAGTAGAGAACGAAGAATTACAAGAGACCATGGAGCAATGGAATAAAGAAGAATCCGTATTAAATGGAGAATTAACACGGAGGATTCAAGGATTTGAGGAACAAGTGAAACGTTATGAGGAACAAGAGGAAAAATACAAGAGTGAGATCAATGATTGGCAAAATCGAGCCATCGAGTGGAGCCATAAAGAAAAAGAATGGTCTGGTCAAGTTCAGGATCTCGAAGGCGGACTGGCAGAGACAAGAAGGAGACTCTTTCAATCTCAAAAAGACCTTTCCATGTTACAAAGAAGCTATGCGGAAATACAGCAAAAACTACAAATAGTGATGGAAGCAAGAATGGAAGCGGAAGAGAAAGTGAACACATTAAAAGAAGCATTAGCAGATACCAAGAAAAGCTATTCAAATGAGATTGAGAAACTAGAGAATGAATGTGCACAGTTAAACGAACACCTTGAGCAGAAAAAAGAAATGATCAACCAAGGACAAAGAGATTTTTCTTTTCTACAAAATAACTTCAACAATGAGCGGACCGCAAGACTTAATGAGATGCAGATGAAAAAGAGAGCCAAGCAGGAATGTGAAGCAATAAGTAAACGGTTGAATGAAGCCAATCAAAAGCATACAAAGGCAGCGGGAAATTGGAAAAAGAATAAGGAAGAGTTAGAAAGGAAGAATGAAGAACTCACTCACCGTTCACAAACCTTCAAGGAAGAGTTAGAAGGTGTGAAAGAATCCCTCGCTAAAGCGCGTGACGATTATTCAGCATTAGAAAACACCTATCAGAAAGAAAAAGCACAGCTTGAAAAGGAAAGGTCGAAAGAGAAACAAGAAGCCGATAAAGATTTGAATAAATGGAAAGAAGAGTGCAATACCTTCAAGGGAGAAGTTAAAAGGCTACAAAAATCCCTTTCTACTAACCAAGCAGAAACAAAACGCCTGCGTACTCAAATAAATAAGCATATTAGTGAGTCAGAAAAGCAGCGGGAAGAGAATGAAGCATTGAAAAAAGAGTTGGGTGCTTTTCAGTCTCCTCCCTATTTAGAACAGATCGGTGAAGGGGAGTTTTTTTCTCAGATGGAGGAACACATGAGGTACATCTTTGGAGAAGAAATTACACCATCTGGAAATCAAGAAGGAAAGGTCGCCTTCATGAAAGTATTAGAAAAGAAGTTGGAAGAACTTTCGACGAATCTTGAGGAAACAAACGAAGAGAAAGATTAAAAAAGACGCCTGGTTGGCGTTTTTTTTATGCTTTTCTTGATATATAAAAGGAACAATTTCACACAATTGGGCGTTCGCACATAAATTAGCTGTAGAGGTGGTGAGAATGAAAGATGTCCGAAGGGAATCTATGACAGACCCTTTACAAATGGAAAAACAAGAATGGAAAAAGCGGCAGATGCAACATCGTCTGAAGCAGATACTGACCATATCCTCGCCAATCTTCATTGTATTGCTGTGGGAGTTTTTATCACGAACGGGATTAATTGATGCCCGGTTCTTTCCGCCTCCGACAGAAATCGTCGGGACGTTCTGGGCGATGGGGATGAGCGGAGAGCTGTTCCATCATGTCGGGATTTCTTTGTTTCGTATTTTTGCAGGCTTTTTGCTCGGAGTCATACCGGCTATTGTGATTGGTCTCCTCATGGGGCTTTACGGACCGATTCGGCATTTCCTGTCGCCGCTTATCATGGCATTGATGCCGATTCCAACGCTTGCGCTTTTGCCGATCATCATCATTTTATTTGGTGTCGGAGAAGTATCTAAAGTGGTGACGATAGCGGGTAGTGTGTTTTTCCCTGTCGTTATTAATACGGTAGCAGGTGTTGTAAACATCGACCGCATTTATTTGGATGTAGCGAAAAACTATGGCGCGGATTCGAAGCAGTTCTTTTTCAAAATCGCTTTGCCGGGTTCACTTCCGGTCATGCTTGAAGGGATTCAGATGGGGCAGGCGATTGCGCTTCTGACAATTGTCGCGGCGGAGATGATGGGGGCTAATTCAGGAATTGGGTATTTGATCTGGACATCGTATAAAGCCTTTTTATTGAAAGAGATGTTTGTCGGGCTTGTGCTCATTTCGTTTTTCGGCTATTTATTTTCGATCATTCTCCGGGGGCTGCAGGCCAAACTGCTGCCATGGCGCTAACATGAAAGGAGCGACAGGGGATGGAGGCTAAAATATCGATTAAGGATTTAACGAAAGTGTTTTACAAAAAAGAGACCCGCGTGACTGCACTTGAAGGGATTTCGCTTGATATTGCGGATGGGGAGTTCGTGTGTCTTGTCGGACCAAGTGGTTGTGGGAAGACGACGTTACTAAGGATTCTGGCTGAATTAGAAAAGCCGAGCGGGGGATCTTTTGAAATTGCGAAAAGTAAAAAAGAACGTCCGCTGCAGTCGATGGTTTTTCAGGAGCGCGGGGTCATTCCGTGGTTGACCGTTGAAGGCAATGTCAGTTTCGGGTTGAAAATGAGGCATCTGCCTGCAGACGTGATCAAGGAACGGACGGCATATTATTTGAATAAAGTGGGACTCGAAAAATTCGCTAAACTCTATCCAAAAGAGCTGTCCGGCGGGATGAAACAGCGTGTCAGTATTGCCAGAGCGTTTGCAAACGATCCGGAAATTCTCCTCATGGATGAACCTTTTGCCGCACTCGATGAGCAGAACAAATTCATTTTGCAGGAAGAACTATTAAATATTTGGTCGGAGACGAAGAAAACGGTCTTATTTATCACCCATAGCATAGATGAAGCGCTCCTACTTAGCGATCGGATTCTGTTAATGAGCTCACAGCCCGGCACCATCATTGATGAAAAACGCATTGACCTGCCGCGGCCGAGGAATATGGAGCAGGTCCGGGCAGATCCTTTGATGGCGGAGCATTTTGTAGAGATTTGGAATCACCTTCAGGATGAAGTGCAGCGTTCACGTAAATAGTGAAAGAAAGGGGATTAAAATCCCATGGTGAAAAAAGTATGTCATCTGTTTTCTTTTTTGTTCATTATCTTTGTGTTGTTCGGCTGTGCCTCTGGGGATAATGGGGAAGGTACGGGGAGCGGGGAAATTACTGACGGCGATTTCGCACCATTAGATAAGAAAGCGACAGTCTTCATTGCTGAAGACGGCGCCGCATCGGGAGCCGGTTTTTATATCGCTGAGGAAAAAGGCTATTTTGATGATTACAATATCGATATCAAGTTCACGACATTCGCCAACAGTGACGACATGCTACCAGCGCTGGCAGCGGGTGAAGTGGACATAGCCGGCGGCGTTTCCACGGCTTCCTTCTTCAACGCCATCGCCCAGGGCATTGACGTAAAAATCATCGCTGATAAAGGACACTATTTTGATGGCAGCTCATACTTCAGCTTTGTGATTCGTGAAGATCTTCAGGATGAAATCAAAGAGTACAGCGACTTGAAAGGGAAGCGGATTGCCGTTTCATCGAGAAACGCCGTCGATGATTACATCTTCCAGCGCATGCTTGAACACGCCGGGCTGACGGAAGACGATGTGGAATTCGTCCTCATGTCTGACTTTGGAAACATGCTTGCGGCCATGGGCAATAAGTCGATTGATGCCGCTCTGCAAATTGAGCCTCTGATTACCCAGGGGGAAGCGCAAGATCTGCACGTCCGCTTCGGTGACGCCACAGATTTCGCTCCGGATGCACAGATTGCCATGGTGCTTGGATCGCCTGATTTCATCGAAAAAGAAACCGACGTATCCGTACGCTTTATGGCTGCCTACCTGAAGGGTGTGCGTGATTATAATGATGCATTTCTCCACGATGAAGGACTGGATGAAGTAATTGATATCATGACGAAACACACAGCGTTGAAGGACGCAGAAGTTTGGAAAAAAGTCGGTGTGACGGGACTTGATCCGAACGGAGAAATGTTTATTGAGGATATTAAGAAGCAATTCGAGATGTATGACGCGAACGGCGCCATCCGTGGAGATATTGACTTCAATGATGCCATCGACACCTCTCTTTCAGAAGAAGCGATGGAAGTGATCGGGCGTTATGATCGATAACATTTTTTCTGAAAAAACGCTTGTCATCGTATGGTTTTTATTGTAAAGTAACCATTAACTCAATTGAATATTTCTTATCAAGAGAAGCAGAGGAACTGGTCCTGTGAAGCTTCAGCAACCACCAACATCGGTTGGCCGGTGCTAATTCCAGCAAGTGTTGATCACTTGAGAGATAAGAAGGAATGAACGGATACGTTTCAAGAGCCTTCTTATGTGAGAAGGCTCTTTTTTATTGGCCGCCTTCTTTTGAATCAGGAACTTTTCTCGGGATAAAACCAACTATTCTGATGAGTTATACAATAAAGGAGGTCAAATCATGACAAAACCATTGAGCAACGCTTACGCACTTATCCCATTTGCAATTTTTATTTTGCTTTTCATAGGATCGGGCATCATCACAGGGGATTTTTATAAAATGCCAGTTCTTGTCGCCCTGTTTGTAGCGATCCTCTTCGCTTTAGCCATAAACCGGAAAGCGGATTTCCAAACGAAGATATCCCAGCTGACGAAAGGAGGAGGACATCCGAACATTATCTTGATGGTCATGATCTTCCTGCTTGCAGGAGCTTTTGCTGCCGTAGCATCGGGAATGGGCGCGGTTGAATCAACGGTCAATCTCGGCTTAACCTACCTGCCTGGTGGCTGGATGGTCGTCGGGTTGTTTGTTATCGGCTGCTTCATCTCGATTTCCATGGGGACATCCACGGGTACGGTTGTGGCTCTTGCTCCGATTGGCGTGGGGGTGGCCGAACAGACGGACATTGGACTTGCACTGGTGATGGGGGCAATTGTCAGTGGTGCGATGTTCGGGGACAACCTTTCTGTCATTTCGGATACGACCATTGCTGCTGTACGAACACAGGGGACGGAGATGAAAGAGAAGTTCAAAGCGAATTTCTTCATTGTTCTTCCGGCTGCCATCATTACCGCCATCATCTTTGGAGTGATGACCGCTGATGCATCGGCCAGTTTGAATGAAAATTACTCGTACAATATTGTGGAGATCCTGCCTTACTTAGGAGTACTTGGATTTGCGATTGCCGGCGTGAACGTGATTTATGTCCTGATCGGAGGCATTGTTTTTGCGGGTGGAGTCGGACTCTTGCTTGGGAAATTCTCCGGCATGGAATTTGTAACCCTTGTAGGTGATGGATTTACAAACATGCAGACGCTTGCCATGATTGCGATTTTGTTAGGCGGACTTGTGGAATTGATCCGGGCAAATGGAGGCATTGAATTTTTGTTGCAAGTCGTGAGCAGGAAAGTGAACTCCAATCGTGGAGGGGAGCTTGGCATTGCGGGGATTGTGACGGCGGTCAACTTTTCTACCGCGAACAATACGATTTCCATCATTACCGCAGGACCGCTGGCTAAACAAATATCTGATGAATACGGGATTGAAGGACGTCGCTCCGCAAGTATTCTCGATATTTTTGCCAGTTCTGTTCAAGGGATTATTCCTTATGGCGGGCAGATTTTAGCGGTAGCAGGTGTGGCGAGCATTTCTCCTGTCGCGATTGTTCCGTATTGTATTTACCCTCTACTGACAGCTGTGGCTGGTCTTTTAGCGATCGCTTTCAGGTATCCGAAGTTCACAGTGGAAAATGGAAAAAAAGTATGGAAGAGCGCCTCTTAAGGGGAGGGTGAGCACCTGTTTCAGGTGCTCTTTTTTTATGTACTTTTTTTACAGTGGTTTTAAAATAATTTGACATTATATTTTAAAATGAGTCGATTGGAATAGTAGGAAAGCTTTGGAAATCAGATGAAAATATGAAGATTAGGGCCTTAAGTGGTATAGACGACTATATCTATTTCCGTTACGCTTTTATTACAAAATGTAAACGTTTACAACAAAATTTCTCCTGTA
Source organism: Halobacillus litoralis (assembly GCF_009856415.1). GTDB lineage: Bacteria > Bacillota > Bacilli > Bacillales > Halobacillaceae > Halobacillus > Halobacillus litoralis_C. The sequence goes on from NZ_WMEZ01000005.1 coordinate 212,729, forward strand.
CCGACTTTATGGTGGCACTTATTTTTGAAAAATGTTTTGCAAAAGGGTCTTTTTGGATAGGAAGGCACCTTTTACAAATAGATAAATCAAGGAGGAATGGTGAATGAGAATGGCGGGCAAATGGATGTTGATCTTTATACTGACCATTGGCATGATGCTGCCGTCGTGGTTGATGGGTACAAAGGTGGAGGCGGCTGAAGCGGACGGACTATCGGATATCGTCATCTTTGAAAATGTACCGCAGGCAGATGTAACGATGGAAGGAAATGAATTCACTCTTTCCGCACTGAACGTGTATGAAGATGGACATTTCACAAAGGTGGATGAAGGACTGGTTTGGAAATCTAAGAATTCAAATGTTGCCACTGTCGAAGATGACGGTACAGTCACTTTCACAGGGCAGCCTGGACGAGCATGGGTGACGGTATCGAATGGTCAATTCGAAGACCGGATCGCCTTGGACTACAAGCCGGATCGTTCAACGAAAAAGAAAGGAAAGCCGGAATTCAAGCCTTCCATTAAAAAGCAGGACGGTGATCGTTATAACCTCGTGCAACATGCACTGGAGAACATGACGATGGAGGAAAAAGTAGGGCAGATGCTCATGCCTGATTTCAGGAAATGGGAAGGCGAAAACGTGACGAAAATGCTCCCTGAAATCGAAGAGATGGTACAGAAATACCATCTAGGAGGGGTCATTTTATTCAGGGAAAACGTTGTGCAGACAGAACAAACAGCGAAGCTTGTCTCCGATTATCAAGCGGCATCTGAAAAGTACGGACTGCTCATGACGATTGACCAGGAAGGTGGTATTGTTACACGTCTTCAATCTGGGACGGACATGCCTGGGAATATGGCCTTAGGTGCCACGCGTTCAGAAGAAATTGCTGAAGATGTAGGGTCAGTCATCGGAGCTGAACTTGAATCCCTCGGCATCAACATGAACTTTGCCCCTGTCATGGATGTCAACAATAACCCAGATAACCCTGTCATCGGCGTTCGTTCTTTTGGTGGAAATCCAGAGCTCGTCGGAAAAATGGGAGTCGCTTACACGAAAGGCCTGCAACAGCACGGTGTAGCTGCGACGGCGAAACACTTCCCGGGTCATGGGGATACGGCGACAGACTCCCACCTTGGGCTTCCTGAAGTCCCTTATGATCTTGAGCGTCTGAAGGAAGTTGAACTGTATCCGTTCCAACAGGCAATGGATGCGGGGATTGATGCGATCATGACCGCACATATCACGTTCCCTAAAATTGATGATACAAAAGTGATTTCACAGAAAGATGGTACTGAAATTGCACTTCCAGCAACGCTGTCTAAGAAGGTACTTACAGGGCTGATGCGTGAGGAGATGAATTATGAAGGAGTCGTCGTCACGGACGCTTTGAATATGAAAGCAATTGCTGACCATTTCGGACCGGTCGATGCCGTTATTCGTGCGATCAATGCCGGAACAGACATTGCGCTCATGCCTGTAGGTCTCGAAGAAGTGGCTTCAGGGGTCTATGATGCTGTAGAGTCCGGTGAAATCCCAATGGCTACGATTGAAGATTCGGTTGAACGCATCCTTACATTGAAGTTGAACCGAGGCATCATTAAAGAAGAGACGCCGCAGCCGATTGATGAAAAAATCGCAGAAGCGGAAAAAGTCGTCGGATCAGAAGCACATAAAGCTGTTGAAAAAGAAGCAGCTGAACGTTCGATTACTCTTGTGAAAAATGATGGGGTTCTGCCTTTAGACGCATCAGGTGATGAAAAAGTCGTGGTGATTGGGGACACATTTATTGGTGACCTTGCAGATGCTGTATCTGACCACCACTCCAATACAACTTTGATCAGCTCTGAAAATAGTGCACTGACGGACGAGCAAAGGGCGGTAGTATCTGAAGCGGACAAAGTCATTTTCGGAACGTACACGTACAACGTATATTCTCGTTCGGCAAACCATCCTCAAATGCAGTTGATGCAGGATGTGATGGCGAACACAGATGCAGAAGTAATCGGTGTTGGGATTAGAAATCCTTATGACGTCATGGCCTATCCAGGGGTGGACGCTTATATCGCGCAATACGGCTTTAGAGATGCAAGCTTTGAAGCAACGGCTGCAACCATATTTGGTGCAAATAATCCAACCGGACAACTGCCTGTGACGATTCCAGGTGCAGATGGTGGCGTATTGTTTGAATATGGTACGGGGTTGAGCTACTAGTGTAAGGCTGTTTTCAAGTAGAAGGGCTTCACGCCCTTCTTCATCATTATCAAAAGGGAGAGGGTTATTTTGAAAAAATGGTTGATGCTCGGGCTCGTTTTAATTATGACATGGTCGACGTTCTCGGTCGTTTTCGCAGATCATAACGGCAACCCTGGGAAACACAAAGGACACCATAAAAAAGGAGAACCATTCAAGCTTGGAGTGGAAGTCCTTTTAGATGAAGAAAAAGAACTGATTGAAGGTAAGAATGTGGGGCTAATTACAAACCCGACTGGTGTTGATCAAAACTTGAACAGTATCGTTGATTTGTTACACAACGATGAGGATGTTAACCTTACGGCCTTGTATGGCCCGGAACATGGGGTCAGGGGCAGTGCTCAGGCTGGAGAGTATGTGGATTTTTATATTGACGAAAAGACAGGAGTTCCTGTCTACAGTCTTTATGGTAAGACGCGGAAGCCGACTCCTGAAATGTTAGAAGACATTGATGTGCTTCTGTTTGATATCCAGGATGTAGGCACACGTTTTTACACGTACATCTACACGATGGCTTATGCGATGGAAGCTGCTCAGGAAAATGACATTCCATTCATCGTGCTTGACCGTCCGAATCCGCTCGGTGGAGAACAAGTGGAAGGTCCTGTATTGAATGAAGAATACAAGTCCTTCGTCGGAAACTACCCGATCCCACTTCGCCATGGAATGACAGTTGGGGAACTTGCGAAGCTTTTCAATAATGAGTTTGATATTGGTGCGGATTTGACTGTTGTGGAAATGCAAGGATGGAAGCGTAGCATGGACTATGATGAGACAGGCCTTGAATTCGTTGCTCCTTCTCCGAATATGCCGACTGTCGATACGGCTTTCGTATACCCAGGAGCAGCCTTGATCGAAGGGACGAATGTTTCTGAAGGACGGGGAACGACGCAACCATTCGAACTGATTGGCGCACCGTTCATCAATAGTACAGATTTAGCTGCAGAGATGAATGCCTATAATTTACCAGGCGTCAAATTCAGAGCGGCCTCCTTTACACCATCTTTCTCGAAGCATGCAGGAAATTTGAGTAATGGTGTGCAGATCCACGTCATCGATCGTGAAGAGTTCAATGCTGTAGAAACCGGTGTTTATCTCGTGAAGACGATTCATGACATGTATCCGGAAGATTTCGAGTTCCGTGCAGAAAACTCAGCTGGCGTTTCCTTCTTCGATCTTTTAGTCGGTAATGGGTGGATCCGCGAAGCGATCGAAAACGGCGAATCCGTCGAAGACATGAAAGATCGTTGGGAAGATGAGCTCAAAGACTTCAACAAAGTAAGAAAGTACTACCTCCTTTATAAGAAATAACATAAGATATGGGATAATTTGACACACCAGGTCATCCATAATATGGATGACCTGGTGTGTATATTTTTTCCATTAAGCGGTAGTTGTTGAGTCATCGGTCTTAAGTGGAGGCGAATGTGTTACAAGAAGCGGTACTTTATGATAAAATTTGTAAATATTCATACATATTTGACAAATAGAAAGTGAGGGAATAAGCATGGGTGCACAATCAATGTTAAGGGGGGCATGGAGCCGCCTTTGGACGATGCACTACGAGGCGAAGGATTTATTGAGGTTTACGGTGACAGGAAATGGCGGTGGATCTTCGACGATGACGCAGACGAATCAAAAGGCTGAAGGGCAAGACCCGGGCCCATCTTTTGATACGCGTCAAAAAGTAGGGCTTTTTCTAGGTCCAATTTTGTTTGCGCTTACACTTTTGTTTTTAGAAGCGGATGGACTATCGCAAAGTGCGGTCGCTGTTTTAGCGAGTACCATCTGGATTGCCACATGGTGGATTACAGAAGCGATTCCGATTCCTGCGACATCCCTTCTGCCGTTGATTCTTTTTCCTCTCACCGGAGGACTGGACGGTGGGACGACGGCTTCCTCGTATGGTGATAATACGATATTCCTGTTTATGGGTGGTTTCCTCATTGCCCTTGCGATGCAAAAATGGAACTTGCATAAGCGGATGGCTTTGTTCATCATCGCATCCGTAGGGACAAGCACAGAACAAATCGTGCTTGGTTTCATGGTTGCGACGGGGACGTTGTCAATGTGGATTTCCAATACAGCGACGGCCATGATGATGGTCCCGATTGGCATGGCGGTCATCTATCAGGCTTCTGAGCAGTTGAAGAAAAAAGGGGAAGCGGTCGATCACGAAAATTTCAATTTCGGAAAAGCTGTCATGCTCGGGGTCGCCTATAGTGCTTCTATTGGTGGATTGGCAACCCTGATCGGAACACCACCCAACACGATTTTCAAAGCCGTTGTTGAACAAACCTACGGAATTGAGATCAGCTTTGCAGGCTGGATGGCGTTCGGTGTTCCGTTGACGATTCTATTTTTAGCACTCGCCTGGTTCTATTTAGTGAAAATTGCCTTCCCTATGAAAATTAAAGAATTGCCTGGTGGTAGAAAAGTTATTGGGGAAGAAAGGCGTGCGCTCGGGGTCATGAGTGTAGAAGAAAAAATCGTCATGACCGTGTTCACTGTGACAGCAGTGGCGTGGATATCCAGATCATTTTTACTCGTAAACATCAATGAAAATATCAACGATACGATGATCGCGATGAGCGCATCCATCCTCCTTTTTCTCATTCCTTCCAAGAACAAGAAAGGGGATTACCTCCTGGATTGGGATACAGCAAAAGGGCTGCCGTGGGGAATCCTGCTACTATTTGGTGCAGGCCTGGCTATTGCCGCGGGATTTCAGGAAACAGGGCTTGCCGAATGGATTGGGACGCAGCTAACGATTTTAGAGGGCGTCAGTCTGATTTTGATCGTTGTGATCGTTGCAGCCCTCGTCATCTTCTTAACAGAAATTACATCCAATACAGCGACAGCGACGATGATGTTTCCGATTATGGCCTCTCTAGCCAGCGCTATCTCGGTACACCCTTACAGCTTGATGATTGCAGCGGGTGTAGCGGCAAGCTGTGCGTTTATGCTGCCTGTTGCGACACCTCCGAACGCCGTCGTTTTCGGAAGTGGATATTTGAGAATTCCAGACATGGCAAAAGCCGGGTTGTGGCTGAATATTGCAGCCGTCATTTTGATCACCATCGCTATTTATTTCTACCTGCCATTCGTTTGGGGAATCGATCTAACAACATTTCCGGACCGTTTTAACTCATAACAGAGGATGATAGATATGGAAGCCGTACAAAAAAACAGACAACCCTATACACCAGGACAAAGTGAATTTTGGCGCGTCACCATTGCCTTAATGCTGGCTTCCTTATCCATATTCTCAACATTATATGTTTTTCAGCCGTTGCTCCCTGTGTTTACTGATCAATTCCAAGTGTCGGCAACGGAATCCAGTTTACTTATGTCAGCTTGTGTCATCGCCATGGTCGTCGGTCTATTCATCCTCGGTTTTTCTGCCGATCGATATGGCCGGGCGGCTGTCATGAAAGTTTCCTTGTTTATAACAGCAGGGACCCTCATCCTTTTGCCGTTTACTCCGACCTTCGGGTGGATGGTTGTCGTGAGACTTATACAGGGGTTCTTTTTAGCTGGAATCCCTGCTGCGGCGATGGGATATTTAGGAGCGGAGGTGGCTCATAAACACTTGGGTCTGGCGATGACCTTATACATATCCAGCAATGCTCTCGGAGGAATGGGAGGAAGAGTCGTAGGTGGGTACGTGACGGATTTGTTTGACTGGCAGTCGACGTTATATATATTTGCTGCATTTGGACTGCTTTCAGCTTTTCTATTTTTAGTCCTTTTTCCAAAAGAGCGCTTCTTTGAAAAAACAGATCAGGCGATCAGTGATGATTTGAAAGGGATGCTTGTCCACTTGAAGAGTCGTTCGATGCTCGTCTTGTTCATGATGGGGGTTCTGCTTCAAATCGTCTTCACGGCGATTTGGACTTATATCCCATTTCATTTACAAGGGGACCCATTCAGCTGGTCCCTAAAATGGATCGCCTTCACATATTTTGCTTATGTTTTCGGGGTCCTCGCGCCCCCTCTTGCCGGCCGGGTTTCTGATGTGATTGGTTTGAAAAAAGTGATGTTTACTGGTGTGACCATCCTTATTGTCGGCGCGGCCCTAACTGCACTTCCATCTGGAACATCTGTACTAGTGGGACTGTCTCTCATCTGCATGGGTTTCTTTGTCGCTCACTCCATGGCCGCTGCCCTTGTCAGCAAATCCGCCACTCACCATAAAAGTGGAGCATCAGGGTTCTACTTGATCAGCTATTACTTAGGCGTAGCCATCGGCAGTACAGCCATCGGTACCCTCTGGGAAAGCTACCAATGGACAGGAGTGTTGAGCGTCACCTTCCTGCTCATCCTCCTATATATCTTCCTACCACTCTATAAAGACGAATGAGTGACCAGGTCATCCATATTCTGGATGACCTGGTACACCTTTTTTTGGTAATTGTCCGTGTTATAATCGAGACCATGGCTATGCTATTTTAATTGTGAAGATTGATAGAGATATGGTTGATAGAAAGAGTTGTTTAAAGGAGAGAGTAAAATGGGGAAGACGCCTCTCGTCAAAGGAATTCAGGTGGATATCCAGACACGCTGTGCCCATTATCACAGTGATGTCGATGTCATTGCCATCCGGTTTCACTGTTGCGGAGAATATTATGCTTGTTATTCCTGTCATCAGGAACAGGCGGACCATGAACCGTCACGTTGGCCAAAGCGCTTGTGGGATGAACGCGCGATTCTTTGTGGCAGCTGCAACCATGAGTTGACCGTTCACGAATATATGAATGCGCCCCGATGTCCCGTGTGTCAGCATGGATTCAATGAAGGCTGCCGCCTGCATTATCCTCTATATTTTGAAATGTAACCGTCCATCTTGTGGGCGGTTTTTTATGTTTGAAGTAGATAGGGAGCGTGAAAGTGCCCTGACTCGAGGTGAAAGTGGCTTAACTCAGACTCAAAGTGTCTGAACTTCGTTGAAAGTGACTTAACTGCAAGGGAAAGTGCCTTAACTCGAAGCTAAAGTGACTGAACGTGATCACAGGCTGGAATGATAAATTGAAAATCTACCAGAATGAAAGAAAACTGAGCCTATGAGTAGACTCAGCTTTTTTCAATGGTGTAGATTTATTCCCCTACAACAAACTCAAAGTTTCCTTCGAATTTAACGTCTTTCCCTAAAAGCACACCGCCTGTTTCAAGAGCCGCGTTATAGGTTAACCCATATGCTTCACGATCTATTTTTCCACTCACATCGAAACCGGCAATTGTGCTGCCATCCATCGGGCTTTTCGAAGTCCCGTTATATTCAACCGTGAAGGTTTCCTGATGCGTCACTTCTTTTATCGTGAAGTCACCGGTTACTTCAAATTCGTCATCTGAAATCTTCTTGATGGACGTGCTGCGGAACACGAGGTTCGGGTATTTTTCAGCTTCAAAAAAGTCGCCGGAACGAAGGTGGCCGTCACGCTGTTCATTCCCTGTATTAATTGAAGAGAGAGGAATGGTAACGGTCACTTTAGCAGAAGGTAAATCATTCAAATCACCGGAAAATTCTACGTCGAACGTTTCAAATTCACCCTTCGCTTTTGATACCATCATATGTTTGATTTGGAAATTCAAGCTGCTATGGACTTGATCCAACGTTAAATTAGTCATTTTACATTCTCCTTTGAAATAAAATAGTTTGAATTCTAAATAAAACTATACGCTCTATTTATTTTGAAGTCAAGATATTTTATGTCGAGATATTTAATGTGTGCAAAAAAAAGCCCTGGACCTAGGGGTGTCCGGGCTGCCTGTAAATGAATTCATTTGTTCATTCGAAAATGGGCATTTAATTGCCCGCGAAGCATTCGCTCCATAACCTTCCCTTTGTTGGAAGACTGTAAATCTTTTCGGATCTCGTACGTTTGTACACCTTCTTCCCGTTTGTCGGCAATCTGCAAGAGGGTTTCAACATCAGAAAAAGAATACTTGCGTGTTCCTCTCTTGGTACGTTCAGGATAAATCAACTGCCGTTCCTCGTAATACCGGATCTGCCTGAGGGAGAGGCCTGTGAGTTCGTTGACCGTACCTATTGAAATTACTTTCTTGTGCTTGTAAGACGACATCACTTCTCCTCCTCGATGTTGCGCCTCCTTATGGTCGTTCGACCCTTGAAGCGAGTGCTTCGAGCTCCGTTAATGTCAACGACTGTAGCATTTCATCAGAGTCTTGATACATTCCTGCATCAATAAGTTTCTGAATGTAATGTTCTTTCATACTTTCAACAGCGGTCCTCAAATGGTTTTTCATTAAGGTTCACTCCCGTATGTGAGAAATCTTTCTCTTTTTGGCGCATCGAATCGTCGGGGTGGAAAAAAGACCATGATCTCCTCCTATTCTTATCTGATGAATATAGAATAGCGGAAAAACTTTTATATGTCACTTAATATGTAAGATAATCTAACATATAATATTTAATTTGTTATGTTTTATAACATGAGAGTATTCGACTTTTTTCACCTCTACCTATGGGACGCAAATGATATTATAATAAAGAAAAAATAATTGATTAAGGTGGGAGCATGGATGGCTTTAATGACTTCAGATCTAACGATGACAGATGCGCTTAATAGTATGAGGGAGAACATATTACTCGCAGACCTCAATTATGATCTGGTGTGGATGAACGATGAGGCCAAAAGTCTTTTCACAGATATTGCTCCGTTATTTGGGTACGAGCACGCGGATGATTTGATTGGGAAGAACATGGACAATTTTTATGTTAATGAAGGAAGTCAACTCCACAGTGTGGATAAGTTAACGGAGAAACTTCAGGGACGTATCAATTTGAAAAATCAGTTTGTTGCAGACACAGTGATTACTCCATTAAGAAATAGAGAAGGGGAAGTGAGTTACTATATCATCATGTTAATGGATATAACCTTGAAGACAGAGGAAGAGGAGCGGAAGGATCACCTCATAGAATCGCTCTCTATTCCTATTTTGAAAGTATGGGAACACGCGGTAGCTGTTCCGCTTATTGGTGAGCTGGATGAAAAAAGGGTCGACCATCTGATTTCCTCCCTGCTGAAAGAGTGTACAGAAGGGGATATTGAGTATGCCTTGATCGACTTGAGCGGTATTCACACATTTAACGACCAGTTCAGCAGACACTTAAAGCAACTGAATCAGGCGCTGCAATTAGTAGGTACCGAATGTCTTGTAGTGGGAATTACACCAAAGCTCGCTCTATCGTTCCAATACTTTGACAAAAGGCTGAAAACTTTTAAAAATACGTATGCAGGGTTAGGTTACATCATACAACATGATTCTTAAAAAGAAGAGACTTGCCACGATGCAGGTCTCTTTTACATGGGAAGTGAATCCTAGGGTGGCTTATTCAATGAATGAGGAAGATTGCTGCATTCTCGAAACGGAGCTCTCAAGAATAGGGAGCAATAATGGATTGGTGTGGGGTATCATTCATGGCTTCTAATCTTTAGTTTACAATCCGTCCATTTAGTGAATGAATGAGGTAAAAGGACGGTGAAGGGACATGTGGATTAGACATTCATTTTTTAAGTACGTTACAGCAGCTATACTTATACTCATTCTGTATTATTTCTTAGAAAAGCTAGAGCTGTTGAATCCAGTCAAAACGATTTTTGGAACACTATTTTACCCGATGTTAATTGCTGGGTTTCTTTTTTATATTTTGCGACCGGCCGTGCACTTCATAGCAAAATCAAAATTCTTTCCCTTGCCAGTTGCCATCCTGCTCGTTTTTGCGGTCATTGGGGCTCTCATTTATGGAGGAATCCGTTTTTTGGCAGGTACCATAAAAAAACAGATTACGGATATATCACAGCTGCCTGAAAAATTAAAACAGACAGCCGAAGAGGCGGGCCGAAAGCTTGAGCAAAACGATATGGGGATGGTGTCCGTCGTTTCCATTAAACAGCGAGTAACCGAATACTTCGGCGGGTTAACTCAACAAATCGGGGAACACATGATGAGTGTTTTCTCCACCATCGCTGGCGCCACCACGGTCTTAATTATCGTTCCATTCGTGTTGTTCTTCTTTTTGAAAGATGGCCACAAACTGATCCCTTTCTTAAAAAGAGCTTTGCCAGAAAAACATAAACCACGTGGGGAAAAGGTCCTCAAAGATTTAGATTATACGGTTTCTTCCTATATTGTCGGGCAAGCGACCATCGCTGCGGTGGATGGTGTATTGACGTATATCGGTTATGTAATCATCGGGTTGGATTATGCATTGATCCTAGGAATATTTGTAATGTTAACGTGTGTCATTCCTTTTGTGGGGCCGGTTATTGGTGCGATTCCGGCAATTGTAGTTGCTCTCATGCAGGAGCCTTCGATGGCTATTTATGTGATCATCATATTCATTGTTGTCCAACAATTAGAGGGGAATTTAGTTGCCCCCTTAATCTTTGGAGAACGCTTGGATATCCATCCGTTAACGGTCATTCTGTTACTTGTGGTGGCAGCACCGTTGTATGGAGTGGTCGGGATGATTATCGCTGTACCTACGTATTCCGTAATAAAAGTTTTGCTGAAACACGGGTATGATTTTTACCGACTCTATCACCCCTCTGAATAGAAAAACCGTCCAGGAATAAACACCTGGACGGTTTTTAGCTTTTGATCGTTAATTTTTAAAGTGGACGTTGCTTATAGTGAAACCGCTCTTCGGAAGGGCAGGCATCTTTTTCAAACTGTAGCTGTAGTCTTGTTTCGGTACATCATAGCCTAAGTGTTTAGTCATGTACCGGAAGCTTGCTTGTAATACTTCGATGGTCGGCCATTCTCCTGGACAGCGGTGCCCTTTATAATACCCGCCTCCACCTTGAGGGACTAAGTCGAACAATCCTCCATCCCAGTCGATAAATCTATCAGGATTGAATTGATCAGGGTTCTCCCAAATTTTAGGGTCATGGTTAATTCCGTAGATATCAATCAAAACAAGCTGATCTTTTTTAAACGGATATTGCTGCCATGTGAAGTCGTGGTCGACCCTCGCACCGAGAAAAGGAACGAAAGGGAAGTAACGACGGACTTCCTGTGCGAACCGGAATAAATATTCATCATCCAGGGCGACGCGCGTTTGAATTTCTGGATGTTCATGCAGAGCGACACCGCCGAATGCGATGAATTTAGAAATGGCGACAAGTGGCCGGATCACATTCAACACTTCAATGGCCGCCATTCTTGCGTCTAACGGGTGACCCTCCAAATCTTTATGCATAGCCATTTCATGAATCGCTCTTCCTTTTTCAGCTTCAAGCTGACCTTGCCGGACTTGTAAAATGAGGTCTTCCACCCAATCCTCCGACCGTTTGCGTGCTCTTCGGCTTTCTATATGCTTCGGTCCGACAGCGCTGAAGCCATCAATCATGTTACTTAAATCCCTTGTTCTTTTCTTCACTTCTTTTTCTTCTAATGGGATGCCGGCCCATTCACACGCTGTCCGGCAAAGGAGTTCACGGGACTCGTCGTAAAGCGTCACCTTTTTCATGGTGCTCCACTTTTTCGTGAAACGCGCCCAGTTCTTAGTTGTGAGCTCATACAGTTCTTGTAGAGCTTCAGGAGTCATTAGTGACATGAACAGCAATTTGCGATGCGTGTGTGCATCGCCATCCATTGTTTGGATGGCATCTTCCCCGAACAAGGTTTTCAATACTCTCTTAGGGAGAGCGTTTTTGCGGTTCATACGACTGGTGTCGTAAAAAAGTTTTGCCCCCTCGATCCCACTGAGGAGAGCCACTTTTTCTCCAAGCACCCTCGTTTCATATACATCCAAGTGATGATTCTGTACCCGTTTTGGTATAAAGTTGTACCCGTCTTTAAAGATCGCAAGAGTGTTGTCGATCGTCTTGTCTTTCGGTACGTTGACCGTCATTATGTAACTCCTCCTCTACTAGCATTCTCGTAGTCTTATTTATTCCTTTTTCTTTACTTGAATAAACCGTCTAGGAAAACTTCATAAAATCTATTGAATTTTCATGCATGAAAATGTATAGTTATTAACTATCACGCACTGTTTATCTATACCTTATTATGCATAAAAATGACGGAGGAGGACGAATCATGGCTATTCAACAATCAAAAGTGAGCACTATTCAATCATCCACATCCTATACAACAAAGCAATGGATGAAATTTTTTCTACCATCTCTGATCGGGGTTTTATTATTCCTCGTCCCCATCTCTGTTGATGGAAGGGTGACAATCGGACTCGGTTTGTTAGCTGATGGGCTTCAAGCCTCGATTGGCCCTTGGATCCCTTTGTTCATGACCATTGTCATCTCGCTTTCTGCGATAGGAAGTGTCGGGGTCAAAGGTGCGAGCAGTAAAATAAGAAATCACCCATTCATTGCAAATGTTTTTGATGTCGGACCGTTCTGGATGGTATTGCGTTTCTTTGGAGCAGCTTTTGCTATCCTGACGCTCCTTGAGGTCGGCCCTTCCTTCATCGGTTCTGAACTGACAGGGGGCGTTGTCCTCTATGATTTAATTCCTGTTCTTATGGTTTGGTTTTTATTTGCTAGTTTATTTATGCCACTGTTACTAGAATTCGGTTTGATGGACTTAATTGGAACGGTCGTAAGAAAAGTGATGCATCCACTGTTCAAGTTGCCTGGTCGTTCATCTGTAGATGCGATGGCTTCTTGGATGGGTAGTGGGACGGTAGGTGTGCTGTTGACCACTCAGCAGTATGAGAATGGTTACTATTCCAAACGGGAAGCGGCAGTCGTTGCAAGTAACTTTTCGATTGCGTCGATTGCGTTCAGTCTTGTGATTGCAAAGTTTTTATCGATTGATCACATGTTTGTGTCCTTTTACTTCACGGTTGTGGTTTGTGGGATTGTAGCAGCGGTCGTTTGTCCGAGAATTCCGCCGCTTTCTTGGAAGAAAGAAACGTATTACGAACCTGTAGGGAAGCAGATTGATGAAATTGTGCCAGAAGGAACCTCTACGTTCAAGTTCGGTCTTGACCAGGCAGTAGCGAAGGCGGATCAAGTGAAAAGCGCTGGATCAATCGTAAGAAAAGGAATGTTTAATGTAGCGGATATTTGGTTCGGCCTGATTCCACTTGTGATGGCCCTTGGAACCACCGCCCTTGTCATTGCTGAATTCACGCCGGTATTCACATGGCTTTCCTACCCGTTCATTCCGTTTCTGAACCTTTTGCAAATTCCAGAAGCGGCAGAGGCCGCACCGGCAATGATCGTTGGGTTTGCAGATATGTTCCTACCTGCTGTGGTGGGAAGCGGCATTGAATCAGAACTGACCCGTTTCATTATTGGAGTCATGTCATTGACTCAGCTGATTTACATGTCTGAAATCGGCATCCTATTGATTAAGTCTAAAATTCCAATCAACTTCTTTGAGCTTTTCGTGATTTTCCTGCAGCGTACAGTCATTACTTTACCCATTGCAGCACTGCTTGCTCACCTACTATTCTTTTAAAGAAGGAAAAAGGATGGCTTTGTTAAACAGGGTCTCCTGCAGTTTTAATTATGAAATGGGATATGGATTAGGTAAAAAAAGGCGCAGCTGAAATTTTCAGCTGCGCCTCGTTTATTTACAATAGGGGAGGTCATTACATGGATAGGTTTCGCTCATCCTTTATTGTTTTTGGGGGTTTTACATAGCTGATTCTTTTGAAATTTATGAGGCTATTTCTGGATGCAGTAAATGGAGAAGAAAAGGCAGGAATGAATAACGGAGTATCTGATATTTGAAAAAAACGATAGATATGTTTCTTTTAAACGGTCGGTTCGTCATTCTAATGAATATGAATACTCCTTAGAACTTGATATCTCATCTTCGAGTGTTGTAGAGTATGAAAGAGCTTATCAAGGTTCTATTGCTTTATATGAAGCTTATAAACGAATCCTGACTAAGGAGGATTTTTATGGAAACGAAAGAGTGGAATAAGGGGAATGGATGGGCGCTGATTCCGTTCGGGGTATTCATCCTGCTGTTCATCGGGTCTGGAATATTGACCGGTGACTTTTATAAAATGCCTGTATTGGTGGCTGTCTTTGCCGCCATTCTCGTTGCCCTTTTCATGAATAGAAAAACAGCTTTTCAAACGAAATTACAACAATTGACGGAAGGCGGAGGGCATTCCAATATTATTTTGATGGTGGTCATATTCCTATTGGCCGGTGCCTTTTCTACAGTCGCAGAAGGGATGGGCGCTGTTGATTCTACTGTTAACTTAGGGTTGAGTGTATTGCCTGGGAACTTGCTTATTGTCGGTTTATTTATTATCGCTTGTTTCATTTCCATCTCCATGGGGACCTCTGTGGGAACGATTGTAGCTCTGGCTCCCGTTGGAATGGGCATTGCGGAGCAGACCGATGTCGCGGCCGCCCTGACGATGGGGGCCATTGTCAGTGGGGCGATGTTTGGAGACAACCTTTCCATTATCTCTGATACAACAATTGCCGCCGTTCGTACACAAGGGACAGAAATGAAGGACAAGTTCAAAGCGAACTTCTTTATCGTTCTTCCGGCTGCAATTGTGACGGCTATTATTTTTGGCGTTCTTACAATGGATGCAGCGTCCACGCTTCAGGATGAACATCCGTTTAGCATTGTAAAAGTGTTGCCGTATCTAGGGGTCCTTATCTTTGCTATTATGGGCATCAATGTCATCTACGTCCTTATGGGAGGCATCGGCTTTGCAGGTTTGATCGGCCTCTTTATGGGGGACTTTTCAGGGATGGAATTCGTAACCCTTTTAGGAGACGGATTTGCCGGCATGCAGGAATTGGCCTTGCTTGTCATCCTGCTCGGAGGCCTTGTTGAACTAATCCGTCAAAATGGCGGCATTGATTTTCTGCTTCACAAAATTAGTCGAGGTGCTCATTCGAATAGAGGTGGAGAATTCAGTATTGCAGGATTGGTAAGCGCCGTGAATGTATCGACGGCCAATAATACGATCTCCATCATGACAGCAGGACCGCTTGCTAAACAAATCTCAGAACGGTTTGAGATTGACTCGAAGAGATCAGCGAGCTTGTTGGATATCTTCTCAAGTTCTGTCCAAGGATTGCTTCCGTATGGTGCGCAAATTTTGTCTGTAGCAGGAGTGGCAAGCCTATCACCTGTCAGTATTGTTCCTTACTGTTTTTATCCGATTCTGCTTGCTCTTTCAGGACTTCTGGCTATCGTGTTTCGTTTTCCTAAGTTTACGGTTCGAAATTAATGGGTTCAAAATAATAGAACAGGGAATATTCACAGTACCAGGCATTTTGTCTGGTACTGAATTTATGATTCAGGTTATTTTTAAAGAGGAGATTGATTTATGGAAGTTTCCATTGAAGCCATTAACAGTAGTCACATAGAAGTGTTGCATAAGTGGGAAATGGACGAAAAATTACAAGTGCAAACAGGTGTGGATGTTCCACGTACATATGAGCAATTCGTAAAAGCTTATCAATCCTACTTCAACGGTGAAAAACCAAATTTATATATGAAAGCTGTGGTTTTGGATGACCGCTTAATTGGTAAGGTGGAATTGTTCCGAACACCAGAAAGGGATTTTATCGGTATGGTGATTGCCGAAAAAAGGAACTGTGGTGTTGGAACAGAGGCTCTCCATTTATTTCTCGAAGAGATCCATGCTCTTTTTGGCATGAAGAGCGTTTTTGCGGAAGTTTATGAGGATAATCAGGGGAGCTTACGCTTTTTTGAAAAGAACGGATTTGTACCGACAGGGGAAATCACAGAAGAATGGTTTCGAGGTAGATCAAGGCCATTAGTAACATTGAAAAAAGAGCTTAAATGACGCCTGTCCATCACGAAAATGATGGGCAGGCGTTTTTTTTATTCGAGGGTAATTCTCTTTTGGTTTTTGTGTGAAAGAGCGGCTGCTTCGTTGACGGCTGTCAATTGGAGGGCATCTTCTATCTTGATGGTTGGCTTCTCTTGGTGGAGGATATCATCCACCCATTGTTGCAGAGGGGAATGGATAGCCTCTGGGAGATCGGGGTATATCCATTCATCCATCCCGTGTGTCCTGCTTTTGATACGCACTTCTTTTCCTTCAACCATAAGTGTCCCTTCTGTCCCGTAAATCTCGAGCTGGAAAGGGCTCCCGGATGAGACAAAACTCGATTCCAATACCGCTAGAATACCAGATTCATACTCTACGGTGGCTACAGAATGATCATCTACACCTCGGTCCATGAGCGCATGAAGACGAGCAGATACGGCCTTCGGTCTACCGGCAAGACGGTTCGCCAAGTATATCGGGTGGGCACCGAGGTCGATCAACGTTCCGCCTCCGCATTGGTCCCTGTCAAAAAAACGGTCAGGGAGCCAACCATTTGGATGGCTTTCATTAGATACCGCTCCATTATGAGCCACACGGCAGCGGATCATATTTACAGTTCCGAGCACCTCATCATCTATGATCTTTTGCGCATAAAGATAATAATCGGAAGTCAATCTAGGTAGGGAGATCATAAAATGCACGCCAGCCTTCTCAATGCTTGAAAGAATTTCTTCATCGTCCTTACTACTGAAAGAGAGGACTTTCTCTGTGTAAATATGCTTTCCGTGATCGGCAGCTGCCATGATGATTTCCTTATGGACGTTTGTTGGACTTGTGACAATGACACCATCGATTTCCGGGTCTGAAAGCACGCGGTCGAGGTCGCCATCGAAGGGGACCTCGAGTTCCTCCGCCCACATTTTGCCCCGCTCTACATCTTCATCCCAAACTTTTGAGATGCAAATATCGGGATTTTCATAAGCTTCACGTGCATAATCCACGGCATGCACATGCCACTTACTTAATAAAGCTACGCGAATCATCAGTCCAACTCCTTATTCCTTCTCGTTTATGGTAATCAGGGCCTGCTTAAGATCTTTGAAGGTCTCCAGTTCCTCAAAATTCATTTCTGATTGGATCGCCGCAATGGCCATCTCTGTACGAATTCCGGTGAGTACTGTTCTTGTACCCAGCAGTTTAATGGTTTTTGTTAAATTGAACAAGTCATTAATGAAGACCTCATTGAACGTAGCGATGCCTGAAAAGTCAATAAATAAAAGTCGCAAGCCATGCTCTTTGACTTTATGTAGCGTGTGATCTTTGACTACATCGAAACGTTCGGTTGAAAATTCTCCGACCAATGGAAGAACAGCTTGAAATTCATCAATGAGTACGACAGGGGTAGAGACAGAATTCAAATGCTTCTCCATTTCTTCATGTTCTCTTTCCTTGGTTTTGTTATAACTGTCTGTTGTCGCTCGAATAGCCGCGTCAAATGCTGAGACTACTTCTTCCGCTACAACGAATCCTTCTTCGATATCAGCCTCCTGGATCATGTTCGAACTCCTCATGTGCTTCATGAGAGAAAGGCGGAAGACGCTCAACACATCTACGGTCTGTT
Organism: Halobacillus litoralis; assembly: GCF_009856415.1. Lineage (GTDB taxonomy): Bacteria > Bacillota > Bacilli > Bacillales > Halobacillaceae > Halobacillus > Halobacillus litoralis_C. The sequence continues at coordinate 230,372 of NZ_WMEZ01000005.1, forward strand.
TCAGAAGGACTCCTTTCGAATAGAGGTAATTTTCGGTGTCGTAACCGATGGCAGCTGCATTTGTTTCATCTGGGTGCTGCAAGAGGCTTTTAGCCACGCGGTCGAGAAGTAGACGAAGCATCTCAAAATGATAATTCAGATCTTGATCTGTATAGTTGATTTGAAGCTTGTCCAAGGTTTTTGGGAGTAATTCATTCACTAATTTAGTTTGATTGTCATTAAAATATTGGGCTAAACGTTCATTTAATTGATCCATATCGTTCTCCTTCCAATAACGTTAGTTTTTCTTATTCCCCATTTTATCTTAGTATAACGATTAATGGGAAATTTTCATCAGAATTTTCTGTAGTTACAGGAGTTCCATCGAGTGTTTATATCCTGTACCTGGTACCAGAACGGTTGGAGGCAGGACCAGGTACAGGGGAGAGAAGGGAGGTAACAGAGGTCCAAGAGGATAGACTGTGGAGAGCCAGCTAGTTCTTCTTTTTAAGCGTCTGTACTCATTCCTAGGACAGCCACATATTGATTATCGAAGAAGGCGACAAATCCATTGCCTTTCCATGACAGCGGCGTTTGCACCAAACCTAATCCATCTGCGTTATACTGGCCGATAATTCGTTGAAAGGCGAACAATTCATAAACCCCGTCACCGTCAAAATCGATGGGGTAAAGGGTATTCAACCCAGATACAGAACCCTGAAGCGGTGCTTTTAATGTTCCATCCTTGTTATAAATCTCTGATAGGTATTCGGAATCCCTGTTGCTGAGGTCAATGATGAAAGAAAGACCGAGCGTTTTGTTTATGACTTCAACTTTATACTGGTTTTGATAATTGACTTCATAATCATATGCTTCATCAAACGTTTCATAGTCGAAGAGGATCTGTGCTTGGTTGTTTAAAAAAGAATACAAATAGTAGTAGCCAAAACCACCGCTTCCACCAGAATCCATACTAATCAAGATGTCATCGACGCCGTCACCTATGAAGTCTCCCAGGAAAAGGCGTGGTTGATATCCCGTGTTCGTCTTTAGTGGCACACTGTAGAAAAGGTTCGATTGGCCATCTTGAATGACCAGAGTGATGTTCGTAATATACGGACTGTCTGGCGATTTTTCGCCGACTAGAAAAACCTGGTCTTTGATGAAGTCCCCATTTACATCCCCTTGTGCAAAAGAGAGAATATTCGAGGTTGCCGCGGGCTGTTGCTGCCTGTAAGAATAGGGATACATGTACATGAAAATCGCCACCTTTTTTCAATACTTTATGCATGATGGGGGAGGCGTGACAGTACAGTACCTAATAAAAAAGAGCCGTATATAACGGCTCTGGATTCATTAAAGGCGGCTGAATCCTTCTTGCTCAAGGAAATTGACGGCTTCTTCATAGGAATTGAACGTACCTTCTAACTGCTCTTCAGCATACACGTGAAAACCATCTTCTTCACGCATAAGAACAAGAGACTGATCATTGTCGTTCAGCCATTCCTCCATCACTGGATTTTTCTCAGCAGGAGAGAGGGACAAAGATTCAATTGCTTCGCGGATTAATGTGCGGAGTTCATCGGCGCTGATCTCTTTAATATTGACCATCCCTTTGTCGTCCGTAGCATAACCTTCCATTTCACCTGCATAAACAAATCCATTGCCATTCGGGTGGAGCCGGTACACAACAATTTTTTTATCATAAACGCTTTCTTCGTAGTGGTAATTCACTCTTCCAAGGGAAATCTCTTTCTTTTCAAGTTCAGGGAATTCTTCGATGATGTTCAGTTTCTCTTCAAATGTAAGCATAAGCTCCTCCTGAAATTTTTTGTAGCCCTAGTATAGCACAAGGAGACGACCAAACGCTTTGTTGCTTTTTAAGAGGAATCGTGGTATATTAATTGGGCGATGAGCTGTTTGTGTAAGACGAAGTACATGCTTTTATAAAGCTAAACGACGAATGTGGTCGTCGGTATATTCGCGACAAAAGTCGAAAGCCTTTCCTCACTGGAGGAAAGGCTTTTTTTGATGGGTATTATTTTTTTCCGAAATTCATACGAGCGTATCGTCCACGGACCACTTGGTAAACACCATATAAGATCAATCCAATGGCAGCAATTCCTAGTAATATTTGGCCGTAGGGCTGCTGGGCAATTTCAGAAAGTGCTCCGTCCAGACCTTTGGCCTCATCAGGATTTGCGGTCAAGGCGGTTTGAATGAAGAAGAACCCGATCAGCCCGAGTACGATTCCTCTTGCGGATAATCCATATTTACCAGATTTTTCTGCTACATTCCTTTTATGGCGGTCCATTTCCGCTGTATTCATCTTTTTCATAAAGCGGCCTGTACTACCTTGATAAATCTCATAAATTCCATATCCGATGGTGATAGCCCCAACAATCCCGACAAGCCATTGACCAAAAGGCTGCGACAAGAGTTTAGCTGAAAGCGTTTGTTCTGAGTTTCCACTGCCGGAACCAGCATTGATGGCGATCTTAATGGCATTGAAAGCCAGGGAACCATAAATTATAGCACCTACAGTATAACCGATCCGAGTAATTAACCCTTTCGCATCTGTTCCTTCATTGTTAGGATCCTTGATGACTTTAATTGCGAGCCAGGAGATATAGCCGATCAAACCAATACCAATGATCCAAAGTAATATCTCTCCAAAAGCAACACCGGCCAGAGAGCGGAACATTCCTGTCGTTCCGGTTGTTTTCCCGCCGACTCCAAGAGCGGCCATCAGAGTCAACACCCCGATAAGAGCATAAACAATGCCCTTGGCCATGAAACCCATTCTTCCGAACCTTCGCACCCATGGTTTGATTTCTTCGCTTGCTTCTGAGCGCTTGTTTTTGTTTGCTGTTATCGTAGAAGCCATAGTATCCCTCTCATTTCGCTAGAATAGTTTCTAATGTATTTCCCACAATTGTAGAAAAAGAAACGTTCCGTGAAAAATATAAATGATATAGAAAAAATATAAATGATATAATGGAAGGGAAAGAAAGGTGACCGATTATGTACTTAACCATTGAAGAAACAGCGGCATATCTTGAGCTCCCTGAAGACTATCTCCGGCATTTGATCTTGAATCATAAAATCAAGGCCATTCATGATGGGCAGCAATATCTGATCAATAAAAATCAATTCCATAATCATCTGGAACAGATGGAATACTACCGAAAAATGATTCAAGAATATTTGAGTGAACCTATCCCTGAGGATCCGGATGTTAAAGATGAAGACTAACGCATAAAACAAGCAGAGCTTTCAGCAGCTCTGCTTGTTTTGGAATATAATGGACAGAAAAACATCATGGTTTTCGAATATTATAATTATAAGCTTAACCTCGTGTAGCAATGGCTTCTATTTCAACTTTTGCTCCTTTAGGAAGTTTGCTGACTTCTACAGCTGCGCGAGCGGGATAAGGTTCAGTCAAATAACTTGCATACACATCATTGACTACTGCAAAATCATCCATTGAGTCTAAGTAGATGTTCATTTTCACAACATTATTGAAAGAGAGGTCCAACTCTTCGAGAATTGCCCGAATGTTTTTCATCACTTGATCTGTTTGTTCTTTAATATCATTAGAGACAAATTCCATGGTCTCGGGATCTAAAGGGATTTGCCCCGAAATGAAAATGATATTTCCGAGGTCTGCGGCTTGAGAATATGGACCAATAGCACGCGGTGCTTGATTTGTTGAAACAGCTTTAAACATATCAGTCACTCCTTTATGTAGGTTTCCATTTATCCTATCATGATTTTTATGATAGAGAAATAGAATCATTACCCGGGAAATATCGACAACATATCTAAAAAACTTCGCGAAATTAGTGGAAAATAGTGAAAAGGACTTATTTCCTAGCGTTTTCATCCGATACAATACGTGTAGCGCGGTTAAATGGGAGGAAACATCAATATTTTTTGAAATTATTTCAAGATAATAGTTTAGAATAGTTTATTTAGGGTAAGGTACGAGTGAAGGAGATGAAATTATGCCTTATAAAGAACGGTTAGAGAAACAAATAGAAGAATTAAGAGTGCGTATGTATGAAATTTACAACAATAATCCGACGGATGCTGAACTATTGAGAATTTCACAAGAGTTAGATGATCTGTTGAATCGTTTTAGTGAACAGAGACAATACCAATGTTCTAATTAAATGAGATGAAAAGTACATAGGGCAATATGTGTTTGAATGAATACAGCCACTATGGTATCTTAAAATTAATGCCACCCTAGCAATCGAAACGACTGCGGGAAACTTAACCATTTCTATAGGGTGGCAGGTTACATAAGAAATATCGACCTCCTGCGAGTTGCGTAGGAGTTTTTTTATGTTTAATTTTTGGTGCCAGGCACGCCTTCTTCTAAATGGGGGACTGGCACCACTTTTGTGAAAAGGTGCCGGATTTTTAAAACCATGGAAAGTATAAGCGACGGTGAATCGTCTTGGAATCGCTTTATTTTTAAGAAAAAAAAGATAAAAATATAAATATTCAGAAAATGGGTTGTGATTCGACAAAATCATCGCTAGAATACTTCTTACATTCAAATTTGAAAGGAGGCTCAGCGATGATCACATTTATCGCATCTATCGTTTTACTTGTCGTCGGATATCTTTTTTATGCAAAGGTGGTTGAACGAATTTTTGGGATTAATGATCAAAAAAATACACCTGCCTATGAAAAGAACGATGGCTTTGACTATGTGCCGATGAGCTGGTGGAAAGCGAGTCTTATCCAGCTATTAAATATCGCTGGGCTTGGACCTATATTCGGAGCAGTGATGGGAGCGTTATACGGCCCCGTGGCATTTATCTGGATCGTTGTTGGCTCCATTTTCGCAGGAGCTGTTCATGATTACTTCTCAGGGATGCTTTCCCTTCGTCATGACGGCGCCCAATACCCGACACTTGTAGGGAAATACTTAGGCCGTCCGGCCCGGTCTGTGATCAATCTTTTATCTATTGGCCTTATGATTTTAGTAGCCGCAGCCTTTACTGCCGGTCCGGCTCAATTGATGGCAGAAATAACGCCACTAGGATTTTTTACGTCTGTTTTAATCATTTTTGCTTATTTTCTTATTGCGACGCTTCTACCCATCAACAAAATTATTGGAAAAGTGTACCCGATATTCGGAGCCATTTTAATTTTCATGGCTGTATCAATCGGGGTAGGGATGTTTTTCTTCGACCACCCTATTCCAAACTTAACAGTCAGCAATCTTCATCCAGATGAATTACCGATCTGGCCGATGCTGATGGTGACAATTTCGTGTGGAGCTATATCTGGTTTCCACAGTACTCAAAGCCCAATCCTTGCTCGTACGTTGAAAAAAGAGAGTGAAGGAAGAAAAGTGTTCTATGGCGCGATGATAGCAGAAGGTATTATTGCCTTGATCTGGGCAGCTGCCGGCATGACCTTCTTCGGTAACACAGGTGGTCTGCAAACAGCGTTAGCAGAAGGAGGACCAGCAGGAGTCATTAATGAAATCAGCAGTACCACACTTGGTACGCTAGGTGGAATCCTTGCCGTTCTCGGTGTCATTATCCTTCCAATTACTACAGGAGACACTGCGCTGCGATCGTCACGTATGATGCTCGTTGATTTCGCTCGTCAGGTTAGTAAAAAGAAATTCGAAGGAAAATGGACACCGCTACTATTTGCGATCCCTGTTACGATTCCTACGTTCCTATTAACGCAAATGGATTACAGTTTTCTTTGGAGATATGTAGGATGGTCAAACCAGGTGGTAGCGACAGTCATGCTTTGGACAGGAGCGATGTACTTGTTGAAAAATCACAAGTTCCACTGGATCTGCAGTGTTCCCGCCCTGTTCATGACAGCTGTAGTAAGTTCCTATATTTTCTACGCTCCTGAAGGGTTTGGACTGGAGTATTCTACATCCATGATTTTAGGATCCATCATCTGGCTTGTCGTCGTAACATGGTTCGTGTGGCAAGTGATCAAACAGAAAGTGAGAAAAGAAGATACGGTCATCACCTCAAAAGCAGGATAATCTAAAAGCCGCTTAGCATTGGAGCTAAGCGGCTTTTATTATTTTACCTTTTATTAAAGATAATGGCAGGATTGTTGAAAACTTGATTTCGAGGTGTTTCGGGGTTCGTTGCTGGGGATGAGCGTCAGGGGTAGCTGGGAATCTACTCGCTTTCCTGTGGGGGAGCGCCGAGCTTCCTCGGACTACGTCCTGCGGGATCTCGCCTATCTCCTTCTCCCACGGGAGTCTCCCAGCTTCCCGACCACCCCATTTGAAGTAGGTGAGAAACGAACTCCTATCCCTAGGGAGACTGTCTTCCACTATCTTGGTATTATATGCATAAAACGCTCTATAGCAAGCTTTACGCACCCAAAATAGCCACCGTTGCAGTCATTTTTTTGTTTTCACTGGGAAAAAAGCTGCTTATTCTAAATGTGGTTTCGAGATACTTATATGGTAAAGGGGCGGAGGGAAACGGTGAGACTCCTATGGGACGTGTGGGACAGGTGAGACCCCGGAAGGCGTAGCCTGAGGAGGCTCACCGCCCGCCCCATGGAAAGCGAACGGTTTCCCGGAGCCCCTAAACTCCAACAGACATATCGAAACTGAGTCTTTAAGAATAGGGAGCGTTTGTGGGGATTGGTATTTACTTGTAATGAGCTTATTCCTAGTAACCTTATCGGTTTTTTATGATATGATGATAAGTAACAACTAGAAATGGAAAGGAGTCGGTTCGATGAGCAAAATTTATATTCTCCATGAGAACGATGAATGGACCGATCATTTAACGGAGCGTTTAGAAGAACTCGATTTACCTTATGAGCTTTGGCATTTAGATCAGGGAACACTTGATTTGACAAGCGAGCCCCCGGAAGGGATTTTTTATAACCGCATCAGTGCTTCTTCTCATACAAGGAATCACCCTTATGCACCTGAGTTTACTGAAGCGGTGCTTGCTTGGCTCGAACGCCATGATCGCACCATAGTCAATGGCAGCCGGGCTTTAAGGCTTGAGGTAAGTAAGGTCAATCAATACATGGCTTTAAATCAAGCAGGCATTCGCACACCGAAAACGATCACGGCTGTAGGGAAAGAAAATATTCTGGACGCTGCGCGGCGGTTGGACATGGAATCGTTCATAACAAAACACAATCGTGCCGGAAAAGGGCAGGGAGTTCAACTTTTCCATTCTACGGAAGCGTTGCGTGAATACTTGGATAGTGATTCTTTTGAGGATCCAGTTGATGGGATTACATTGATTCAACAATATATTGAGGCTCCAGAGCCTTATATTGTCCGTCATGAATTCGTAGGTGGAACGTTTGTTTATGGGGTGAAAGTGGATACCTCTGAAGGCTTTGAACTATGCCCGGCAGACGCTTGTTCGATTGAAGACTTGTATTGCCCGACGGATGCGGAATCACAAACACCTAAAGCGAAGTTTGAAGTTCTCGAAAATTATCGACCTTCCATCGTTGATGATTATGAAAGGTTCTTACGGGAAAACAATATTGACGTAGCTGGAATTGAAGCGATTCAGGATAAAGAAGGTCGTTTTTACACATATGATGTGAACACGAATACAAACTACAATTCGGATGCCGAAGCAAAAGCAGGGACATATGGCATGCTTGAGCTTGCGAAATATCTCGGAGGGCTATTACAAAAGTCATTCGTTTAACAAAAAGATCGATCACATTCATGTGATCGATCTTTTTTAGTGGCGTTTGCTTAACCAGAGAACCCCTGATTTAGCTAGACGAGGAAGGACACCTGTCATCGGTTTTTGAAGCATGTTGCCAAACCCGTCATTTTTCCCAAGAGAGCCAAGGGCACCTTTTAGCTTCACCTCAGATGGACGTTCAGGGACGCGATCTTTAAGTACAGCATTGAGTACGTCGGCAACCTTCTCTCCTTGCTGGCCGGCAAGCTGCGCACTAGGAGAGTGTTCAGAGGATGCACAATCACCTACAACATAGACGTTTTGATGGGTAGGCACTTGGTAAAAATCATTGACGATGACTTTTTCCTGGTCATCCTTTTCAAAAGGAAGCTCTCTGACAAGGAAGTTCGGACGGACTCCTGCAGTCCATACAGTTACATCATTCAAGTAACAAACTCCATTGTTGCATACGCCATCTTTTTCCACGTATTCTACGTTTGCTCCGTGGATGACTTCTACCTCATTATCTTTAAACCACTTCTCCACGTAATCTTGAATCTTGGAATCGAAGGCTTTTAATACTGTTTCGCCACGGTCCAATAAGCGAATGTTCAAGTCGGGTCTGCTTTCTCGAACTTCTGAAGCGACCTCGATCCCACTTAGACCAGCCCCGACAACAGTCACCTTCCCATAGGCACCGAGGTTGTTAATGGCAAAGCCTGCACTCCTTGCTTTCGAGAACGTCTGAACACTTTCGGTGAATTCTCGTGCTCCTTCGATGCCATGATAGTTATCCTCACAGCCTAGACCAATTAATAAGTAATCGTAAGGAAGGCTTTTTTCCCCACCTTTGATGACGATGGTCTCATTGTCTGTGTCGATTTTCTCCACTTCATCAAAGACATAAGTGACTTGCTCGTGTTTCGGAAAATCAACGCGCGCATGACGGTCAGACTCCGTTCCTGCTGCTATTGTGTAAAATTCAGTTTTTAATGAATGGTAAGGATTCCTGTCGACGACAGTGATATGTACATCTTCTGGGATTTGATCGAGCAACCCGTGCAAAGTGTTCATACCGCCATAGCCGCCCCCCAAAATAACAACTTCTTTCATCTTTATTCCACCACCTTTTCCTTAATCCCCTTATCGAAAACGCTTTCTGATTGTTACAACCTTTAGAGTACCAAAATTACTGGTGAAAAACTAGAATGATTGAGCAAATTCTCTCATCTTTCCTTATTATTCGATTCCCTCTCCAAAAATATTTAAAAGTCTAAATGTACCCATCCCTAACAAATTCTTTCACATAAGCTCCCGATTGTGGAAGACTCAGTTTCGAGATGTTTCCGGGGTTCGTTGCCTGGTTGAGCGTTAGGGGTGGCTGGGAAGCCACTCGCTTTCCTGTGGGGGAGCGCCGAGCTTCCTCGGACTGCGTCCTGCGGGATCTCGCCTATCTCCTTCTCCCACGGGAGTCTCGCAGCTTCCCAACCACCCCATTCCATGAAAGGGGGAAACGAACCCCTGTACCAAGTTGGATTGTATCCCACTACCCCACTGTTAGAAGTATAAAGAGCTCTGTATCAGGCTTTTACGTAATCTGGAGCGTTTAATACGATCCGGTTCCTTCTATCATACATACTGATTATTGCGGAAGTGGTTTCGAGAATCTTCCATGGCAAGGGGCGGAGGGGAATGGCGAGACTCCTGCGGGAAAAAAGTGCAGGGTGAGACCCCACAGGACGCAGTCCGAGGAGGCTCACCGCGCTCCCGCGGAAAGCGAGTCATTCCCCGCAGCCCCTATCCACTCAATAAAAGCCTCGAAATCGAGTCTTCCACAATCCTGCTATTATGTTTAATAACGATAGGGGATAGTTCAATTTAGAAGTGAAATCTGGTACATTGAAGGCAGAAACGGTTAGAAAGGAAACGATGATGAAAAAAATACATAGCGATCTTTTGCAATTTAGAGGCACGCATTATGATTTTGGGTTTTATCAAGGAAAGCTGCTGAAAGATTCGTGGACACTGAAGAATAGAGAAAAACAATGGCGGGTGAGGAAGCCCCGTTTTATTGTAGAAGAACAGGAAGTAAAGGAAGCGATCACACGTTTTGCACCAGGTGTATGGGACGAGCTCCTTGGATTGAGGGATGCGCTGGAATGGCCGATGGAGAAAGTGATGATGGAATTCGGTGGATATCGCATCGATTATAAACGAAGTGGATGTTCGATTATGACCGGAGACGGCTATTTCATTCGAAATTATGATTACATGCCGAAGACATATGAGGGACGATATAGTCTATTTCAACCGACTGACCAAGGATACAGCATTATAGGGCCGACACAGCGTATTACTGGCCGTATGGATGGGATGAATGCAAAAGGTCTTGTGATGGGCTATAATTTTATGCATCGCAAGCGCCCGGGAGATGGGTTCATTTGCTGTATGATTGGACGACTTGTTCTTGAGTCTTGCGCGAACGTAACCGAAGCTGTTCAAATGCTCCGTGAGATTCCTCATCGTCATTCATTCAGTTATACCGTATACGATAAGAACAATGTGACGTATGTAGTGGAAGCTTCTCCGCGGGGAGTAGAGGTAAGAACGGCAGATGTTTGTACAAACCATTTTGAAATAATGAAAAAGGAAAATCGGAATCACCTTGTGGATTCCATGAAGCGTATGGATGCGATCCAATCGAATCGTGAAAATATCGAAGGTGCTTATGATGCCTTCCGGTTAATGAATGATACAGATCGTGGCGTATTTTCTAAACTGTACAGCAATTGGGCCGGGACCATTCACACATCTGGATACTTACCGAAAGAAAACAAAGCCTGGTTTGCTTTAGGTGGGGATCGAGAACCGGTGGAATTCGATTTTTCCCAATGGTTGAATGGAGAGGATCTTGAAGAAGAAAAGGTGGAGGGAGAAGTAGATACCGATATTCCTTTTGCTCACATGGAAGATGGTGCCTATTGGAGTGGGAAGAAATGACCGAGATGAGATGTGTGGTTCGAAAGGGTGAACCAGAAGATGCGCCCTATACGATGGCGATTGCTAAGGAAATATTATCGGAAGGCTATGGGTTGAAACAGCTTTCTGAGTTCCATGATTCCTTAGAAAAAGAAGAAGGGTGGATCAGACGGTATGAAGACCCCAATTTTTTCCTAGTCGCTGAGCTTGAAGGTGAGGTTGTTGGCTTTCTAAATTTCGATGTTGGGACTCTTTCTTCAACCAAACACCAGGGCACATTCGGTGTAAGTGTAAAAAGAGATGCAAGAGATCAGGGGGTCGGGCGGAAAATCGTGATGGAGATGATTGAGCGATGCCGGCAAACCGAAGGAATTGATATTATCCGGTTGAATGTATTGGAATCCAATGCACGAGCCATCCACCTTTATGAGTCCCTCGGCTTTCAAAAGGAAGGTCGTTTTCAAGATTACATTCGAAAGAGCGGTAAAAGTGAGGACCTGACCCATATGGCGTTACATTTACATTCATAAAAAGGGAGTGATGAGAAGATGCCTGAAAAAGTCATTGTCTCTTGGAGTGGCGGCAAGGATTCAGCCCTTGCTTTGCAGAAGGTGATCGACGATGAGAAGTACGAGGTGGAGGGCCTTTTTTCAACCGTCTCTGAACAGTCTTTGCGGCTACCTGTCCACGAAGTCAGGGAGAATCTGCTTATAAGACAAGCGGATGTACTTGGTCTACCTCTTGAAATCGTTACGGTTCCGGAAAATGCCTCTAATCAGGTGTATGAGAAGGTAATGAAACGGATGTTCCAAGGCTTCAAGGACAGAAAAATCCACAAAGTGGTTTATGCTGATCTTTTCCTTGAAGATATTCGGGCGTTTCGGGATGAATTATTGAAGAAGAATGAGATGGCTGGCATCTATCCATTATGGGGATTAGGTTCACATAAGGTCGCAGCAGAGGTTATCGAAAAGAGATACCAGGCAGTGATTACTACCGTGGATACGCAGAAGTTGGATAAAAGAGTACCTGGGACCCTTTACGATCAGGAGTTTTTGCATTCATTGTCTCCTGACTTAGACCCTTGCGGAGAAAACGGAGAATTTCACACATTCGTACATGATGGCCCTTTGTTTCACTCACCTTTGAAGGTTCAGAAAGGGGAACGATTTGAAACACTGAGTGGAAGGTTTTCTCATGTAGAATTGAATGAAAAGTAGACAACTCTCTTTGGAATAAGGTATAACTAAGGAAACACATGTTGGAGGTTACTATGGAAGATATTTTACAAATGAAAGATAAAAACATCGTCGTCATGGGTGTGGCGAACCAGAGAAGCCTTGCCTGGGGTGTGGCTAAATCGCTTTATCAGGCGGGAGCCAACGTTATTTTTACATATCGAAAAGAAAGAAGTTATAAAAAGCTCGAGAAGCTGCTTGCTGATGGTGGGTTAGATGCGGAAGCCATCGTTCAATGTGATGTAAACAGTGATGAAAGTATTCAACAAGCTTTTGCAGAAATCGGTGAAAAAGTAGGGGTCATTCATGGCGTCTGTCATTCCATCGCTTTTGCCCATGCGGAGGATCTGAAAGGGGATTTCGTTGATACTTCCCGTGACGGGTTTGCTTTTGCGCAGGATACAAGTGCTTATTCACTTATTGCGGTAGCGAAAGCGAGTCAACCTTATATGACGGAAGGCGGATCCATGATTGCCATGAGTTATCTTGGGGCTGAACGTGTGGTCGAAGGGTACAACGTCATGGGGGTAGCGAAGGCATCCCTTGAAGCCACGGTCCGTTATTTGGCATCCGATTTAGGGAGAAATCAAATCAGAGTCAATGCCATTTCGGCTGGTGCGGTACGTACACTTGCAGCAAAAGGGGTTCCGAGCTTCAATGAAATTTTACACAAAATTGAAGAAACCGCTCCACTGAAAAAGAATGTGACGCAGGAAGAAGTGGGCGATATGACGCTGGCCATGATGAGCTACTTGTCCCGTGGTGTGACAGGGGAAATCGTGTATGTTGATTCTGGTTACAATATCTTAGGTTAATGGAAAGTCCCCTCATGCAGGGGGCTTTTTCTTTTGCTGAAAACGTTTCATAGCTTCTGTTTGGGGAATGGACTCTTAGATAAGGAAATCAACACAGGACTAATTCATTAGAACGGAGGCTATCGGATTATGCAAAGACAACAAACCATTATTGAAGAGTCTTTAAAAGCGATCATGGAGGATGAAGATTTTCTCCCGGATTTGAAAGCACAAACAAGGGAGCAAGCCTACAATTCATTGGTCGCCCTGCTCTCAACTCCGAATCATATCCACAAATCTTTCCTACGCATCACGACAGAAAATGGAACGATTGTAAGAATCCCCTCATTCCGTGTGCAACATAGTGATACCGTAGGGCCTTATAAAGGTGGGATTCGTTTTCATGAATCCGTCGATGAAGGTGAAGTCTCGAATTTAGCGAAACTGATGACTTTGAAAAATGCCCTTCATGAACTTCCTTTTGGTGGAGGGAAAGGGGGAGTGGTCATCAACCCCAAAGAATACAGCGTAAAAGAACTCAATTTGATCTGTAAGAAGTACGTCCAATATTTCAATGACATCCTCGGACCGGACAAGGACATTCCAGCTCCGGATGTCGGTACAGGAGAGCGGGAAATGGACTGGATGATGGGCGAATTCAAAAACATTCATCCTGGAGAACCGTACCGCAACAGTTTTACAGGAAAAAGCATCGTAAACGGCGGATCGCTCGGAAGAAGAGAATCGACAGGGAAAGGTGTCTACTATACGTTCAGGTACATGATGCATAATTTCGTCAATGAACATAGAAAATGGTTGGGCGATACAGAAAATATCTTTGCTCATACCGCTCTTGACCACGCCGATAAAAAGTTAAAAATGGCAGTCCAGGGCTTCGGTAATCTTGGTTCCGTTGCTGCCCTTGAGGCTTATCAATGCAACCATTTGCAAAACCGTGTGGTTGCTGTGAGCGATGCGAATGTCATGCTGTATAACGCAGATGGCCTGGACATTCCCGGCCTTGTCAAATTCGCAAAGGATCATGATGGGGATTTGCCTTCAACAGAACAGGAACTGAACGAGCATGAACTTGTAGCAGAAATTAAAGAGCGGGATGACTTGCTGGAAATGGATGTTGATGTTCTAATTTTAGCAGCGTTGGAAGATCAAATCCATAAAGATAACATGAGGGACATTCAAGCGAAGATCATCGTAGAAGGTGCCAATGGACCGATTACAGAAGAAGCGGATCGATATCTTGCGGATAAAGGTGTATTGATTGTGCCGGATATCTTAGCCAATGCAGGTGGTGTGATCGTTTCATACTACGAATGGGTCCAGGGGAGAGAGGCCCAATTCATGACGGAGGATCAGGTTTTCGAAAGACTTTTTGATAAGCTGAAAGGTACGATGGATACGATTCTTCCACAATTCTTCGGGGATCCGTTCCCGTTGAGACAAAATTGCTATATCCATTCCGTCACAAAACTATCGACGATTATGTACCGCCAAGGAAAACTTTATTAAAGTAAAAGATCAGCCTTTCATGAGGCTGATTTTTTTTGCACATATTTTCTTAGAAAAGGGAAAATTAAAGGAAGAGTGCTTATTTAAAGGAGGAGTTGCAATGCTTGAAGGTAGATCAGCTTTAATTACTGGTTCCGGACAGGGGATTGGACTTGAGATCGCCACAGAATTTGCAAAAGCAGGCGCGAAGGTCATGCTGAATGATATCAATGAAGAGACCCTCAACAAATCAGTAGAACAGCTACGATCCCAAGGACACACAGTAGAAGGGGTCGTTGCCAACGTTGCGAAAGAAGAAGATGTGAAAAATGCAATTGAAGAAACGGTCAGTAAGTTTGGGAAAATTGATATTCTTGTCAATAATGCTGGAATCCAGCATGTTGCTCCCATTGAAGAATTCCCTAGTGAAAAATTTGGATTGATTCTGGACATTATGCTGAAAGGGCCATTCTATGGGACGAAGTACGCGTTTCCACACATGAAGGAACAGGGGTATGGGCGTATTTTGAATATGGCTTCTATCAATGGACTCATCGGTTTCGCTGGAAAAGCTGGTTACAACAGTGCCAAGCACGGGGTCATCGGGTTAACGAAGGTAGCTGCTCTAGAAGGCGCAGACCACGGAGTTACGGTTAACGCGATCTGCCCGGGGTATGTAGACACACCACTTGTTCAGAACCAGTTAGAAGACCTGGCGAAGTCGAGAAACATCGATAAGGAAAAAGCGTTGGAAGAGGTTATTTATCCACTCGTACCACAAAATCGATTGTTGCAAGTCCAGGAAATTGCGGACTATGCCATCTTTCTTGTCAGTGAAAAAGCGAAAAGCATCACAGGGCAAGCAGCAGTCATTGATGGTGGTTACACCGTTCAATAAAAAAAGAAAAACACGTCCCCTTTAATATCCGGGATGTGTTTTTCTTTTGTGTCATAAAAGAAAAAGCTTCCCTCTTGAGGAGAGAAGCTTTTGTTACTTAATTGATGCCCATCATAGCAAGGAAGATAATCGCAATTGTTGCAATCATCGGAATGAGAAGACCGACTACGAACACATCCTTGTAAGAATCCTTGTGGGTCAGCCCTGTAACGGTAAATAATGTCAACAAAGCACCATTATGAGGGAGAATGGAAGCTCCAGATGCTACCGAAGTAATACGGTGAAAAGCTTCAAGGCTCAATCCTTGATCGACAGCAATATTGTAATATTCTTGCCCGAGAGCTTCGAGGGCAATCCCCATCCCGCCAGAAGCAGAACCAGTAATCATCGCAAGCAGACTGACGGCAAAGGCTTCTGAGAAAAACGGGCTTAGTGGAATGCTGAAAATCAAATCCTTTACGGAGTCAAATCCAGGTGATGCCGTAACAACCGTACCAAATCCGACGGCAGCACTCGTGTTAATGGTCGCCATAACTGAACCAGAAGCGCCGCCATTGATGGCTTTAATGAAATCTTTATAATCTTTCCAATTAAAGATCATGATTAAGATGATCCCGATGAGCAATGCAGCTAAGATACTGATGTCGAATAAGTTCAACGTCAAAACAACAGCGATTAGCGGAATAGTGGAAAGAATCCAATTGGGAAGTTCTTCTTCGTTCACACTTTTAACCTGGTTGTCACCTTCAGGTTCTGTAAATTTCTCATCTTTGTTATTGAGTTGTTTTTCACGGAATTTCAAATAAAAATAACCGCCGACAGCCATAATTAATGCGGCAACAATTCCGAGAATGGGAGCAGCCATCGTGTCTGTCTTAAAGGTGTTGATCGGAATAATGTTCTGAATTTGGGGTGTTCCAGGAAGTGCCGTCATGGTAAAAGTGAACGCTCCGAGTACAAATGTTGATGGAATCAACTTTCTAGAAACATTCGCCTCACGGAACATCGCCACAGCCAGTGGATACACAGCAAAAACCACAACAAACAAACTAACCCCGCCATACGTAAGAATCGCTGCAGATAAAAGCATTCCGAGAATGGCACGTTTCTTACCAATGACACTTGAAATCTTATGGGCAACCGACTGAGCAGCACCCGTATCTTCCATCAGCTTCCCGAAAATCGCACCGAAGAGGAAAATCGGAAAATAATCTTTGGCAAAGTCGACAAACCCTTGCATGTAGGTATCTGTATAAGCAGGAAGGATATCCATTCCGCTTAAAATCGCGACGATACCTGAAACGAGTGGCGCAATCCAGATGATGGACCATCCAAGATAAGCCAAAAGCATAAGTAGTGCGAGTCCAATAAGGATACTGATCATGATGAATCCCTCACTTTATTTAATATCAGTTTTACTTTGTCCAAAACTAAAAAATACATGAGGGATTCCAGATGAATTCAAATGGTTAAAAGAATCTAGCGTTCGTTCCTCCGCTAAAGCTCCCTATTTTTGAAGACTTAGTTTCGAGACTTTTGTTGTGTGGATGGGGGCTGCGGGGAATGGATCGCTTTCCGCGGGAGCGCGGTGAGCCTCCTCGGACTTCGTCCTGTGGGGTCTCACCCTGCACTTTTTTCCCGCAGGAGTCTCGCCATTCCCGCCCCTTTACCACATAAGGTTCTCGAAACCACTTCCGGAATAAGAAGCCTTTACTCACAAGGAAAGTGGAGCAATATGAATTTTCCATAACCGCTATATTGGATGAAAAAGCTTGTTATAGAGCGCTTTATTACTATATATCAGGAATTGTGAAAGACACTCCTACTCGGCAAAGGGGTTCGTTTCTCACCTACTTTAAATGGAGTAGCTTCCCAGCCCCCCTGACGCTCATCCCAAGCAACGAACCCCGAAACATCTCAAAACCGAGTCTTACACAATCCTGCCATATTGTTGAATAAAAAAATCGAGTATAACCTGGGAGGGTTATACTCGATTTTGATATTTATTGATCAGCCTGTATTTCGTAGGCCGGCTGCGATTCCGCTGATGGTAAGAAGAACTTCTGTCAAGATATCTTCGTGATCGTCGACTTGGCGCAATTCCTTAATGAGTTCCACCTGAAGGAAGTTCAATGGGTCGACATAAGGATTACGAAGTCGTACGGATTCTTTGATTGTCGGTTGGTGATCAAGAAGTTCGGCATCTCCTGTGATTTGCAACAAGATGTCTTTCGTGCGGTCGTATTCTTCCACGATGTTTTGGAAAATACGTTCCCCAAGTTCTTGATCATTGACCAGAGCTTTATATTCTTTAGCTGTTTGAATATCCGCCTTAGTCAAGGCCATCTGCAGATTGTTGATAGTAGAGCGGAAGAACGGCCAGTTTTCATACATTTGCTTGAGAATGGCGAGGTTATCGTCACTATCTTCAACATAACTGGCAAGTCCAGTACCAGCAGCGTACCAAGCAGGAATGAGCTGACGGTTTTGTGTCCAAGCGAAAACCCAAGGAATGGCTCTTAAGTTTTCAAATTTGGAACTGTCTTTACGCTTCATTGGACGAGATCCGATGTTCAATTCACTGATTTCTTGTAGCGGTGTTGCTTCGTTGAAGTAAGTTAAGAAATCTGAATCCCCGAATACAAGGGATTGATACTTCTTCAAGGATACATCAGAGATGTCCTCAAGGGCTTGTTCCCAGAGTTCTTCCCGATGATGACCTTGTTCAGATTCTTTAGAAATATTCATGGCACCTTCAAGAAGGGTAGAGGCTCCTTGCTCAAGGCTTCGGTAGGCAATATCCCGCAGCAAGTAACGGGAAGAGAGAACCTCACCTTGTTCCGTAATTTTCACGCCTTCGCCAAGAGTTTCTACTGGTTGAGAAAGTAAGCTTCGGTTCAACGGTCCGCCGCCACGGCCAAGAGATCCACCACGACCGTGGAAGAATTTAAGGCCAACATTGTAGGCAATAGCCATGTCGTGAATTTCCTGCTGCGCTTTGTAAAGTCTCCAGTTCGCTGTTAGTGTTCCGCCGTCTTTACTTCCGTCAGAATATCCAAGCATGATTTCCTGGTGGTTTCCATGCTTGTCCAAGTGTTTGCTGTACACATCCATTTCAAATAGGGTTTTCAAAATGTCAGGACCTGCAACAAGATCGTCGACGGTTTCAAGTAGTGGGGCTACGTTAATATTACTTTCCACTGTACCATCCGCATGCAGACGGTAGATGCCAGCTTCCTTAGCCAATACAAGGACTTCAAGAAGGTCACTTGCTGATTCCGTCATACTGATTAAATAGACCTCAATGGAGCGATCACCGAATTCTTTATGAGCTTTACGAATCATTTGGAAGACATTCAACATTTTTTGTGTCTGTTCAGTATAATCTTCGTTCAATAATGAAATCGGACGTGGATCCTTCAAGACATCTTGAAGTACTTCCAGCTTATCTTTTTCTTCCAGAGAAGCGTAATCTTCGACAATACCGACTTTTTGTAGAAGCTCTGTGACTGCTGCTTCGTGTTCGCCACTATGGTTACGAATATCAAGTGTGGCGAGGTGGAAACCGAATAGTTCCACTTGTCGAATCAGTTTACGCAGCTTTTTAAGTTCACGCTTGTTCGGCTGGTGTGTTTGTGCACTATCACGAATTTGACGCAAATCCTCGAGTAGCTCATCTGCATGACCATAACCAATCTCCGACTTCCCTACTTGTCGCAGGCGTTCAAGGATAATGGCGAATTTTCGTCGGTAAATTTCGCGGTCTACACGCCATTTCTTTCCTTTTGGAAGCAATGGTTCTTCTTTTTCAATTGCGTTTCTCAACTCATCCGTGACGGTCACTTGTGTTGAGGAATGGCTGAATCGCTTCATCAGTTCTACGAGTACCGCATCATACTTCTTCAAGACAAGCTTTCGTTGTTTTTGCAACGTTTCCCATGTGATATCAGGGGTGACATTCGGATTTCCATCACGGTCTCCGCCAATCCAGGAACCAAAACGAAGGAAGTTCGGGACGTTCCAGTCTTCATTTGGATAATGATCTTCCAACCTGGCTTCAAGCTCCTGATGGATATCTGGCAGCACATCAAATAAGGTTTCGTCAAAATAATAAAGGCCGTTGCGCACTTCATCCATGACGGTTGGCTTTCGCTCGCGTAATTCGTCAGTCTGCCAAAGAACCGTCACTTCATTTTGCAGGCTGTCCTGTAAGCTTTCACGTTCACTTTTCGTCAGTTGTGGATGGTCAAGCTTCTTAAGGATCGTGGCAATCCGTTTTTGGATTTCAAGCACCGTCCGTTTCGTAGCTTCTGTTGGGTGGGCAGTAATAATTAATTCCAAAGAAAGCTTGTCCAAAACTTCTTGAATGTCATCCTTAGAAAAGTCATTGTTTTTCAAGTTCTGCACAGCGCTTTCGAGCGAAAATGGTTGAGCACCATGATCTTCGCGCAACTGGTATTCGCGACGACGGCGAATGCGATGATTTTGTTCAGCGATATTAACGAGGTGGAAATAAATCGAGAATGCACGGATAACTTGGGAGCGCATCGGTGGTTCGAGGTTTTGAATCTCATTTTTCAGTTGATTATATGTTGAGGGATCTGGACTCTTCCTCAAGTCTTTCGTTAACTGTCGGATCGTTTCTACTTTGTTTAGTAGTTCCTCTCCGCCGTGGTGGACGAGAATATCACCTAGCATTTTTCCTAATGCATGGATGTCCCGGCGTAAGGGAGTTGTATGATCGTTAGTGTTTTTTACAGTAGTCATACTTTCACCTTCCTGTCAGATCTTTTAAGTAAGATAAAATTGCCTATGTGTTTCATAATGTTATCAGAATAATTTGCATAGTCAAACACTTCGAACCGTGTTACCCTCTATTGTTACCCCGTTATAATCGCAAGAAAAATATGGTAAATACAAGACTGACAAAGCATGTAAGCGTTAACTTATAAACATGCATAAACATACTTCTTTTATTTTAAATTCTTTCCCCACAAAACACAAAATAAAATTCTTAGATGTGTGATATGGAAGAATATGTATGACTTGGTCACCCAATCATTCCCATTAAAAACTGGCTGTAGGAGCGTTCGTGAGGTTGGGTGTATAGGATAAGGGGGAGTATGAAAAAGTAAGAGGGGAGAACTTGTGACGTTCTCCCCTGTTTAAGTGTTATGTATATTTATTGAGACTCATTTCATAAAGGCTCCACCATTCGTCCTCGAAAGGGCGATGGTTTTTGAAATAGCGATCTATAGTGAAACCGGCATTCTCATAACAGCGGATGGCCCCTGTATTGAAGTCGAAGACACCTAATGTCACTGTTTCTAGTTCGAGATGCTGAAAGGCATACGTGGAAATGAGCTGGATCATATGCCTTCCATATCCTTTCCCTCTGTATTCAGGAGATACGATCACTTTTCCAATTCGTCCTTGTTTTTTGTCTTCATCTATACGTCCGATGGAAAGGTGACCGATGTTTTTTTTAAGTCCCTGGTCATAAACTTGGAAAGCTCGTCGGTCCTGTGCATCTTTGTAATCAATCAGTTGCTGGTAGGTTAACGGGAAGTTGAACATCGGACCTCCCCACTGCATAAGGAATCTTGGTGAATCGATCCAGCCGGAGAGTGTTTGAAAGTCCTTTTCTTGAAAAGGGATCAACTGCAGCATCTTCCATCTCCTTTCCTTCTTTTTTCCGATGATACACTACTTTTGAAAAATTATGAAAAAATTCGTGACATTACATCTATACACATGGGATGATAAACTATTGTACAGTTAACGTTGGTAGAGGAGGGAATCTAGTGGCAGATAAAGATAAGGAAAAAGGACAAGAACAAGTCATTGATGAAGCGGTAGGAGAAAAAGAGATACGAAAGTTAGAATTTCGTGGAGGTGTCTTTACTGCTACCATTCCATTAGTGTTTTTCATCATATGGGCAATTGTGTTAAGTGTCACAGGGCTTGTGACTGAACAAGCACTAGTACTAGGAATGGTGATTGGTATTGGCCTTGGTCTATTTTTATGTAAGTCCAAATGGTCAGATTATGCACAGAGTTTAATTTCTGGCATGGCCCAGCCTGTAGGAGTCGTTGCAATCATTGCCTGGTTTTGGGCAGGGATGTTTGCAAACATGTTATCCGCAGGTGGATTAGTCGACGGCCTAATTTGGTTCGGTTTTCAATCCGGACTGGAAGGTGGAGCATTTGTTGGCATCACTTTTCTTTTAGCAGGGTTGTTTTCGACAGCTGTCGGGACCGGTTATGGTACTGTAGCGACTTTTGGTGTGCTGATGTATCCGGCTGGGGTCATTTTAGGAGCGGATCCTGTCATTCTCCTTGCAGCCATATTAAGTGGAGCTGTCTTTGGAGATAACTTGGCACCTGTATCGGACACGACGATTGTTTCTGCGACCACCCAGGATGCAGATGTACCAGGAGTTGTGCGTTCGCGATTCAAATATTCCATCACTGCAGCCATTCCAGCTCTTATTTTATTTGTGATTTTTGGCGGTGGTGGAGAGATGGGCAGTCAGCAAGTAGTCAGTGAGCTTCAAAATGAAGTTTCTCCTGAAGGACTTCTCATGTTAGCTCCATTTGCATTAGTACTATATTTAGCCTTAAGCGGACATCATCTTTTGACGTCGCTATCCTATGGGATCCTGGCAGCTGGTGTCTTCATCTTTCTTTCCGGGCATTCCTTGAAAGATGTGCTGCATATCCATAAGAACGATGCTGGTGAAGCCGTGATTGAAGGGGCATTGATCGATGGGATCAGTGGCTATTTCAATATGGCGATCTTAATTCTGTTCATCTTGGCAGCCGCCTACCTGTTGGATGTTGCAGGTACGATGGATGTCATCAAAAACTTCTTCTTGAAGTTGATTAATAATATGGTTCGTCGAGCTGAACTTTCCATTTTCGGAATCGTCGCTTTCTTGAATGTATTTATTACGATCAATACCGCTGCTGAGATTGCAGCAGCGCCATTTGTTCGTAAGTTAGGAACAGAAATGAACATTCATCCTTATCGAAGAGCCAACTTCCTGGATACGGTCACCTCTTCTCTTGGATACATTTTCCCTTGGAGTGGTGGAGTTTTGCTTGCATGGGCAACAGTCCAGGGAGCAGCCGATCAATACGACTTCTTACCTGTTGTCGGACCTGGAGAGGTGTTTCCGTTCGTCTTTCAAGGCTGGTTGCTGTTGATTGTTATGTTTATTGCGGCATGGACAGGCTGGGGGCTTCGTTACTCCGGTAAAAACGGTGAAGAAGTGAAACCAGAGGATTATGAAAAGTAAAGGATAGGAACAAACCCCCTGAGAAATTGGAGTGACACAGTTAAATAAGACTCAATAAAACACCTAGGCTGCCATTACTCTGAATTCAATTGGAGTTTGGCAGTTTAGTTTTTTAAATGGTCGACAATAATTATAATAATACATGTACGTTTC
>NZ_WMEZ01000006.1 GCF_009856415.1 Halobacillus litoralis
CACCCCGAAGGGATCCACTCGCTTCCCGCGCTCGACTTGCATGTATTAGGCACGCCGCCAGCGTTCGTCCTGAGCCAGGATCAAACTCTCCATAAAAGTTAAGTTTGACTTGCTCATTTGCACACCGGATGTGCTTCGTTTCAAATCTCTTCTATAAAAGAAGAAATGTTTTGACGTACTGGTTGGTTCGTTCAGTTTTCAAAGATCAAATGTTTTGTTTGCCGCTTCAAAACAGCGACTTAATTAATATATCATGTGCAGTTGTTTTCGTCAACAACTTTTTATGATTTATTTTGTTAAGCCATTTGCGGCTTGCCGCTCTCTTAACGCGACAAGTAATAATATATCATGGCATTCAGAATGACGCAATAGGTTTTTCAAAAAAAGATACATATTTTCATAGATTGGTCTTTCTATATAAGTTATTCCATTGAAAGAGGGTGTTTTTAGGATCCCGGAGGAAAGTTAAATAATAAGGAAAGTTCTAATTAAAGAAAGATTTTCCGCAAAATAAAAAGGGCGAAGTTTAAACTCCGCCCTTTTAAATAATCCAAAAATGAATAGCTGTTAATGACAATACCCCAGGAACCCCCAGGATAGCTGATACGATTGCCGTAAAACCATTGATTGGAACATGCAACCCGAATTGGGCTCCGAACAAGTTCACGAAAAACAATAGAATGACAGCTACAATCAGCCTGGTCATGACCTGCCCTACAACCTTCAACGGCTTGGCCGGCATGCCTATAATGAGTAATAACGGGATGGCCAGTCCTAATAAAAGAATGACGAGTACCGGATCCATAAAAAACCCCCTTGTCCAAGAAACTGTTCTATCAACAGTCTATGCTTGTAAACAAGAGGGTAGTACACCGATTAAGACAAAGCATTGATTCCTCTGAATCTCGCTTCTCTTAATAGGTAGAAATATTTCGCTTTGACGACCGCTAAGTCATTCAAGCCGTCGTCGCTCGGTTCGATGCTCTGTTCAATGATCGTGTTTAACGTTTCCCACTCCCGCTTCAACTCTTTAATATGAAGGAGGAGTTCTCGATCCATTTCTTTTTTCACTTTTTTCTTTCTGCCAAACAAATCTTCTCCCCCCTCCTAAAGTTCTCTTCGTCCTTCAAGAGCTTTGGACAGGGTCACTTCGTCTGCATATTCTAGGTCGCCCCCAACCGGAAGACCATGAGCAATTCTCGTCATGCGAATTCCGGAAGGTTTTACGAGACGGGAAATATACATGGCTGTCGCTTCCCCTTCAATGTTCGGGTTTGTTGCCAGAATCAATTCTTCAATTCCCTCGTCTTTCAACCGGTTGATCAGGCTTGCTACGTTGATATCTTCCGGACCGATGCCGTCCATAGGCGAAATCGCGCCGTGAAGCACGTGATATTTCCCCCTGAATTCTTTCATTTTTTCCATTGCGATGACATCCTTTGGATCCTGAACGACACAAATCAACGTTTGGTCTCTCGATTCATCCTGACAGATGGAGCAAGGATCCTGGTCTGTAATGTGCCCGCAAACGGAACAATGAGTAAGTTCCCTTTTCGCGTTGACCAGTGATTTGGCAAAATCGAGGACATCATCCTCTTCCATTTCTAAAACGAAAAAAGCCAGGCGAACAGCCGTCTTCGGTCCGATTCCTGGCAGTTTCGTAAAACTGTCGATCAGTTTTGATATAGGTTCCGGGTAATACATGAAAATTCCTCCTAGAACATTCCTCCAGGCATACCTTTCGTGAATTGTCCCATAGTATCATTCGTTTTATCATCCACTTGCTTCAATACGTCATTTGTAGCTGTAATGATCAAGTCTTGCAGCATTTCTACGTCATCAGGATCGACAACTTCTTCGTCAATCTCAACGTCGGTGATTTCCTTCTTTCCGTTGGCTGTCACCTTTACCATACCGCCACCTGCAGAAGATTCGAAGGTCATTTCATAAAGCTCTTCTTGAGCCTTCATCATTTTCTTCTGCATTTTTTGCATTTGTTTCATCATGTTATTCATGTTTCCTCCACCACGCATGGAGCATTCCTCCTTTAAATAGCTGTTAATCTTGGACTTCTATTAAATCATCTCCGACTAGTTTCCGGGCTTCTGAAACTAGAGGATCCTCTTCACCCGCTTGGGATGGAGACGTTTCACTTTCTTCTCCTTCTATTCCAGACCCTCCGTCAGATGATTGTTTCTGTTTCCGAACGTATTCTTCCCTGATTTCCTGCCAGTTCTGTTCGGGGATCGGAATGATCGTCAGCGGTTTCCCGATGAATTCCGTCAGCAATGGCTCAATAGTCTTCTGGTGTTCCGATGCCAATGAGCAATGGATATCATACCGGAAAGCAAGCACAAGCGCCTTCGAAGAGGCAGCTCTCGGCTTACTGTTCAAAAGCGTCGCATGGGCTGGAGCGTTCGTCCGCTTCAAAGCTTCCATAAAGTCCGCCCAGCGTCCCTGAACATTCTTGATGTCTTCCTTGGACGCTTCGTTCAACACTTGGCGAATACGTTCATAGGGAACATTATACCCTTTTTTTCCGGATTTTGCAGGGGCTCGCTTTTTCGGCGCCGCCTGTGGTTGTGGCGTTGCACTGACCCCTTTTTCTTTCAGGCTTGCCAGCTCCTTTTCAAGGCCTTCAATTCTTCTTGCCAGTTGATCTACGGCTTCTGATTGGACCGGCTGTCCTTGGGCAGGTCCCGCCTGAACTTCCACCATATTCAGCATGGCAATTTCTATGAAAACTTTCGGGCTCGTCGTCCATTTCATTTCCTGTTGGCAACGGTTTAGTTCGCGGATCGCTTGCTGAATCCAAACCGGAGACAATTCGCCTGATAAGCTTTTGAAAGCTTCATCTGGAATCGCCCTTTCCAAATTATGCTCAAGGTCTGGTGCACTTTGGAATAAAAGCAGATCCCTCAAATAATAGATCAAATCGAAAACAAAGCGGCCAGGATCTTTTCCTTGTTGAATCAATTCATCCACCGCTTCAAGAGCTGCTCGTGCATCCTGATTATGAAGCGACTGCAAAACCGCTGTTAATTTACTTTGAGAAACAGATCCCGTCACCGCAAGAACGTCTTCTATCGTCACTTCATCTTCACTGTAGGAAATCGCCTGGTCAAGTAGACTCAGGGCATCACGCATTCCACCTTCTGCTGTGAGCGCTACAATTTCCAACGCTTCTCTTTCAATAGCGATTTCTTCTATTGATGTGATTTTTTCCATTCGTTCAACCATCGCTTTTTGCGAAATCCGCTTAAAATCGAACCGTTGACACCTGGATATGATCGTCAATGGAATTTTATGAGGCTCCGTTGTTGCAAGTATGAATATGACGTGCTTTGGAGGTTCTTCTAATGTTTTCAATAAGGCGTTGAAAGCTCCCATCGAGAGCATATGAACCTCATCGATGATGTACACTTTGTAAGGCACCGCACTAGGAGCATATTTTACCTTGTCCCGGATTTCCCTGATTTGCTCGACCCCATTGTTTGAAGCGGCATCAATTTCAATGACATCTGAGATCGATCCATCCTGAATACCAAGGCAAGCATCACACTCATTACACGGTTCCTTCACAGGGGAACGCTCGCAGTTGACGGCTTTTGCGAAAATTTTGGCAGCACTCGTTTTCCCTGTCCCCCTCGGTCCAGAGAATAAATACGCATGCGAAAATTTATTCTGCTCAATCGCATTCTGCAGTGTCCGTGTAATATGCGTTTGTCCGACGACTCCTTCAAAATTCCGCGGGCGCCATACGCGATATAAAGCCTGATAGCTCATAAAACCGTTCTCCCTTAATAGTCTCTTCCTCATTATACCTGATTCAAGGTTGTGATGTGAACCTTGGAAAATAGGTATAAAAAAAGAGCTGCTATGAACGGATCATAACAGCTCCTTGTGTTTTCATATGTAATGCCGTGCACCCATCTTCGATGATGTGGCCCTAAGCGTTACTCATGGTTGTGGCTCGACCCAGGCACTCCCACGGCACACGGGAGAGACAGCTTACTGCTGCTTCCTTCCGGACCTGACAGGATTCACTGGTTCCCGTTGCGCAGGACCTGGGTGTCAACACCACTCACATAAGGCAGACCTTAAGGCCGCACCACCTTGGATGGGGATTCGGCCTCGCTATAGCGGATTGCGAGTACAGGGCACCGCTACCTCCCCGCTTAGCACGGCATTAACAAGTATAGCGAGTTTTCGAGAAAAATGCAATGATAAAACACTGTTAATTATTAGTCGATGGCTTATTTTTCTTACGCTCGCGCAGTTTCCGGAAAAAATCCGTCAATATTTTTCCACATGTTTCTTCCATAACACCCGGAAGAACTTCTGATTTATGATTGAAGCGATCGTCGTCTAATAGATTAAGAAGCGTACCTGCACAACCTGCTTTCGGATCCTTGGCACCATAAACCACCCTTGGAATTCTCGATTGCAAGATCGCACCTGCACACATTGGACAGGGCTCTAAAGTGACATACAAGGTACATTCCTCAAGTCTCCAGCTTCCTACTTGCTGGTTCGCCCTTTCAATTGCGATGAATTCGGCGTGGGAAGAAGCCAACTGGGATGTTTCCCTCTGATTGTACCCTTTCGCAATCACTTCTCCATCTTTCACAATGACGGCCCCGATCGGAACTTCCCCTTCCCCCTCAGCCTTTTCCGCTTCTTCTAAAGCAAGTTTCATATAATGTTCATCGGCAAACATGAGCTTCCTCCTGTGATTTTCAAGAATAATTCTGTTTTCCTCTTTCATACATTATTAAAGATGAGAAAGGAGCGAATCCATATGCAAATCCACGTCGTTCAAGAAGGAGATTCGGTATTCTCCATTGCTGGTCTCTACGATAGTACGCCAAACGCCATTATCGAGGCAAATGAACTGGAGACCCCGGGGGACCTTGTCATCGGTCAGGCTCTAGTCATACCGATTGTCGGACAATTTTATTTTGTCCAGCAAGGGGACAGCTTATATTCCATTGCTCAAAAGTTCAATACCACTGCTGAAAAGCTTGCTCAGGTAAACGGCCTTCAAGTCGGAGCCCCTCTTCCAGTTGGTTTGCGTCTTTACATTCCAGATGAGCCACCAAGACCTATTACAGCGAATGCTTATATTGAGCCTTACGGCGGAGAAGTCTCTGACACGCTTCGTGCTTCTGCTGAAAACAGGGCGGGTTCACTAACCTACCTGGCTCCGTTCAGTTATGAGATTCAGGAAGACGCTTCATTGAAAGCTCCACCTCTTGATAATTTCAAAGAGATTGCTCAACAGAACGATACGGCTCTTATGATGGTCGTTACAAACCTGGCGGAAGATGGATTCAATGCTGAATTAGGCAGGAAAATCCTTTCTGATGAAGCCTTGCAGGATAAACTGCTCGACAACATCATACAAACGACCAAGCAGGTAGGGTTTAAGGACGTCCACTTTGATATGGAGTTTCTCCCTCCTGAAATGAAAGAGAACTATAACCAGTTTCTGAGAAAAGCAAAGCAGCGATTGGCCGCTGAAGGCCTACTCATTTCCACCGCCCTGGCTCCTAAAACAAGTGCCGACCAAAAAGGAGCCTGGTACGAAGCCCATGACTACAAGGCCCATGGGGAAATTGTAGACTTCGTTGTATTAATGACTTATGAATGGGGGTACAGCGGCGGTCCTCCACGTGCCGTATCTCCAATCGGTCCTGTCACAGAAGTGGTCGATTATGCGTTGACTGAGATGCCAGCAGAAAAGATTCTTCTCGGTCAAAATTTATATGGCTATGACTGGACTCTTCCTTATGAGCCAGGTGGGGAGTTTGCAAAGGCAATCAGTCCACAGCAAGCCATTCAAATTGCGAGAGAGAACAATGTCCCGATTTCCTATGATCAGGAAGAACAAGCTCCTTACTTCACTTATACTGATAACGCCGGAAAGAAACACGAAGTATGGTTTGAAGATGCCCGCTCGATTCAACAAAAGTTCGACTTGATTAAAAATCGTGGTCTTCTTGGCATCAGCTATTGGAAACTGGGACTTTCCTTTCCTCAGAACTGGGTGTTGCTTGATGGGCAATTCAGTATTGATAAGAAATAGAGAGAGATCCTTGCCTGCAAACGATCAGACAAAACCTCAAACAGTCACTTACACCTGCGGAAATGTAAGTGACTATTCTTTTTTCACAAAAGTAACGACGTGCGTTTGAACCTCTGTATCATGAAACGCTTGAGATAGACCTTTTTCTTCTATTTCCCTTTTTGATACTGGTCGGTAAGGAACCTCTACGCTGAACGGTTTTTCAAATGGAAAAGGGTGAACGGAAACTTTCTCTTCATCTACCCAACGGGCGATCATGCCATCCGGAGCGAAATCAAAGGACTGCCTGAATCCATTTTTAAACCATGGAACTTCTTCTTCTTTCGGTATTCCAGGTTCCTGCATGCATACATAAAGGGACAAATCGTCACAAAATTGCAAGCGGCGAAAATGAAGGTCATAAACATCATAAGGAATGTCCATCTCCATCGCTTCGAACAAATGCTGCTGACGTGTTTTTTCTTCAGCTAAAAATGCTTGTACAGCCGGATCCTTGTCATCCTTAGAAAAGAAAGACGCGTAATGCATACTGCAGAGCATACCAGCATACAAGGAACGGTCGGCTACCTCTTTGATCCCGCGCTGATAGGCCTGCAATTTTTTCTCTAACGGATAATCGACGAACGTATAAGGACGCTCCTTTTCTTTATTCCATTCCGGATGATCATCCAGCGGAATCCAGGCTCTGTCGTGCTGCTGTATCGCCCAATCCGCTTCTTCTCTCAATTTTGAGCGCAATAAAAAATTATTCTTCCAATGGGCGACGATTTGGGCTGATATCTTGGCGTGCTCATGCTGAGGAATCAGGTGAAACTGGTGTTCTTTTTCAATGACAATCATCGTTTTGTCCTCCTCCTTCTATACGTATGCATGTATGTAATATAGAACGATCTATGATCTTCCTTTCATTATATAGGAACTTGCCCGTCCTCTCTACAATAGGAGGTTACAAAATTGGTACTGTTTTGGTAATCGTTCTTCTATAATATGGAAGGATTGTGGAAGACTCAATTTCGAAATGTTTCGGGCTTCGTTGCCTAGTTGAGTGTAAGGGGTGGCTGGGAAGCTCCTCGCTTTCCTGCGGGGGAGTGGCAAGCTTCCTCGGACTACGTCCTGCGGGTAAAAAATGCATGGTGAGACCTCACAGGCGCAGTTCGAGGAAGATCAAGAGAACAGAGGAAGTTCGATTAAGTTCGGCACGTCCTGTGCCAACATCAAATGCCCCCACCTCGTGTGGGGCCCCGCGGAAGCGAGCTATTCCCCGCAGCCCTCATCCACTCAACAAAAATCTCGAAACTTAGTCTTCCACAGTCTAGAGCTTTTGTGATTCAAGCCAGTAGGTTTGTTAAAAAGAAGAAAAAGGCCATGGGGGAGAAATTCCCTCATGGCCTTGCTTTCTATTTATTTCAAGAGTTTTAAAGCTTCACGGTTGAAGGCTGGAATATCATCAGGCTGGCGACTTGTGACCAGTTGGTTCTGACAAACGACAACTTCTTTATCCTCATAGTTGACGCCTGCATATTCCATATCGACGGAAATAGATTTGAACCCGGTCGCTGTGCGGCCTTCGAGAGTTTTAGCCGTGATCAATAATTGTGGCCCATGGCAGATGGCGAAAACAGGTTTCTTTTCATCCATAAAATGTTTCGCAAAGGAAACGAATTTCTCATCACCACGCAAAATATCAGGTGAAAAACCACCAGGGATAAACAATGCATCAAAGTCTTCCGGTTTCACATCATCAATGGATGTATCAATTTTAACGGAAGATTCTCCCTGTTTTCCTTCCACTTCTTTGCCTGCTTCCCATTCAATGGTCGTTACTTCGTGGCCTTCGTTTGAGAACGCTTCTGCGGGTTGTGTATATTCTACATCTTCAAACATGGACGTCATGACACAAGCAATCTTACTCATATCTCAATCATCTCCTTGAATGTATGGGTTGAATTTGAACACATAGGATATCTTCCCCCGTGAGATGATTTTAAACCTAATTTCCACTTAATGGTTATTGGAAGTCTTTCATCGAAAACTGCTGGAAGGTTGTATCCGATTGGTTTCGGTACACTTCCTTCCCTGCAATCGTATTGATAATATGAACATTCCGGTGTACGGACAATCCTAAATTCGTAGCTCCTGCTCCGTGTGAGTGGACGAGGTTGGTCAACGTAAAGAAGTGATGGTCACGATCATCGTTGAAAAGGAGCTGATAATCGCGTGATACTTTATACATCTCTTCCTCTTCCCATTCGATTTTTTCTTTGAAACGGGTCATGAACCAGTCAGGGAAATGAGGTTTGTACCCTGTGGCCAGTACCACTTTTTCGGTTGGATACGTGTACTCGACTTCTTCCTGCCACTGTTTACACTGCAGGTGATATCCGTCCTCTTTCGCTTCAATGCCTTTAATTTCAGTCATCGGTTGAATAAGGACACGGCTATCCTGCATGCCGGCTGTTCGATGGTAAAGCTTCGAATACAGCCTCGTGAGTGTATCAGGATCAATTCCTTTCCGAAGCGGTCCGAGCGTATCGAGAGCATCCTTCCGTTGTTGGAGACTCAAGGCATGAAAGTAATCGACGAATTCCGGTGTGAACATTTCTTGAGCAAACTTAGCCGTGTCCAATTGAAAGAGCCCTCCGGATCTTGTGAAGAGGCTCAATTTCATATCCGACTGTCTGTCCTGCTCTTCTAATAAATCAAGGAAAACCTCTAAAGCGCTCTGACCGGAGCCGACAATGGTCACATGCTTTGCCTTCAGTAAATGATCTTTTTCAAAAAGGTAGCGACTCGTATGCATCACATCTTCGTTCGGTAACCGATCCATACCATCCAAAATCAACGGTTCACTACCCGTTCCCATGACAATGTGCTTGGCTTGGAAGTACTTTTCCTCACCCGTCGCCGTTTCTTTGACCACCACTTCATAATGGGGGGCATCCGCTTCTTTATGGTCCATCACATCAACGACGGTATGGCCGAAAAACAGACCTTCCAATTGCTTGGCCACCCACTGCATGTAGTGATTGTATTCTTGACGCGGAATTTCAAAATGGCGATGGAAGAAAAAAGGGAACATCCGGTCGTGCTCGTGCAAATAATTCATAAAGGTATAAGGGCTTTTCGGGTCAGCGAACGAGACAAGGTCCGCCAAAAAAGGTACTTGTAGATCCATCGTTTCTATAAGCATCCCTGGATGCCAGACAAACTCAGGGGTCTTGTCAAAAAAGACAGCATCCAAATCTTCGGTCTGATCAAGCAATGCGGCCATTCCTAAATTATAAGGGCCGATTCCGATCCCGATGACATCATATATTTTATTTTCCATTCCATCACTTCCTTATACCATCAATTTTCCCTATGATGACGTGTTTGATTCTTTCCAGAGCCGGTCCAGAACAATGACAAGTACAGTCCCGACCAACAATCCATTGCTCAGTAAGTTTTGTAAAATCGCCGGAACACCACTGAAGGCTTCTGGCGGAAGGAACATGAGTCCAATTCCCAGCAGGAAAGACAGACCTAAAATGGTGAGCCTCCGTTCATCCAGCGTTTCACTGGTCATGTTAGATAATCCAAGTCCCATCAATTGGACAAAGGTTGCAAGCAAAGCTGCGTTAGCTACCGGTGCGGGAATGCCAGAAATAAACGCCACCACCGGCGGGAAAAACGAAAACAACACCAATAATAATGAAGCATATAAAAAAGGACGTTTCCTTTTTTGCCCCGTCAATTGCATGAAACCAGAAGATGAGGCAAGCGAAACGTTAGCCACTGCTGAAAAAATGGCTGTAATTCCGTGGTTAATCCCTAGAAAACTGCTTCCTTTGTTGACCTGATCATATGTATACTGTGGTTTTCCATAAACGGTATGACTGACCGCAATAATGGATGCCACCAGATTCGACAATAAGATCACAGCGGTAATAAATCCTAACGGGAGCGTTCCCCAAGTCAGTTGAGGCGGGCCCCACGCAAAAATTTCAGGCAATGAAAAAGCTGCGGTTCCTCCCGTTTCATTGGCATTTCCATTGAAAGTTATGGCATACAATACCCATCCCAAACCAATTCCAATCAAAACAGCGAAACTTTTCAACCAACCTTTTCCCATGACCGATAAACCGATCACAAGCGCTAACGTAACAAAAGCAACAAGTGCCTGTTTTCCATCGACGGCTTCTGTCGACTGCTGGATGCCTAACATCCCTTGAAGAAACGTCCCGCTCAATTGAACGGTCAGTAAAAATAAAAAAGCACCCGTAACGAGTGGTGTGAACACGAAAAGCACCCGGTGCGATAAACGAAAAACGCCAAACAGGAACAGAAAAATCCCTGTCCATATCATCGTCCCCTGGAGAACTTGTAACGTTTCCATATAGCTGTCGCCCGACTGGGAACCACTATATGCCATGACAGCAAAAATGCTGATCCAAAGGCCGGCGGGTCCTTCCATAATCGGAAGCCGGTGCCCGAACACCCCTTGTAGGAAGGAAGCGATGCCGACGACAAAGAATGTCCGTTGCATCAAGCCTGCCACTTCATTGAAATTCAATTCAAAAATAGAACCGATGACAATGGGCAGGGCAACCGCACTCGCCAACAGAAATACGAACCATTGAATGGTCTCTAATGAGCCGTCCAAAAACCGTGTAGATCCTTCTTTCATCATTGTGCCACCTGCAATCTATGTAATATCTCTCCATATCTTACCATAGGATACATAAAATATATGTTCTCACGCTTGCTCGTTCCACGTGAAACAACCGGTCAAACAAGTCTTATAAAAAAGGAAAAGCACAGCCCCAAAAGGAGCTGTGCTTTCTTCTATTACTCTTCAAGAGTAGACGTGTCGC
Source organism: Halobacillus litoralis (assembly GCF_009856415.1). GTDB lineage: Bacteria > Bacillota > Bacilli > Bacillales > Halobacillaceae > Halobacillus > Halobacillus litoralis_C. The sequence continues at coordinate 10,942 of NZ_WMEZ01000006.1, forward strand.
CAGTCGGTAACCCAAGCTCCCAGGACTTCAGGAGACGTCTCATGATTTTACCACTACGCGTTTTAGGAATCGTATCCTTAATTTCGATCTCCCTTGGAGCGGCGTGAGCACTCAACCCTTTTTTAACGAACTGACGAATGTCTTCGAGCAATTCATCGGATTGTTCGTGCCCTTCTCTGAGGGTGATGAACGCTTTAATGATTTCTCCGCGTTCAGGGTCCGGTTTACCGATGACTCCCGCTTCCGCTACTGCTTCGTGTTCGATCAACTTACTCTCCACTTCAAATGGTCCAACACGCTCACCGGAAGTGTTGATGACATCATCAAGACGGCCCTGGAACCAAAAATAACCGTCTTCGTCTTGATACGCACTATCTCCGGAAACGTACCAGCCATTCAAGAAATAACTTTCATATTTCCCTGGGTTCTTCCATACGGCACGCATCATGGACGGCCATCCCTGTTTGATCGCAAGGTTCCCCATTTGATTGGCAGGGAGTTCATTCCCTTCATTGTCGACAATGGCAGCTTCAATGCCAGGGAACGGTTTACCCATGGATCCCGGGCGCATATCCATCGCAGGATAGTTACAAATCAACATACCGCCAGTTTCCGTCATCCACCATGTATCATGGATACGTAAGTCGAAGGCTGAAAGACCCCATGTTACGACTTCAGGGTTCAACGGTTCTCCTACACTTAACACGTGTCGAAGGGAAGATAGATCATGTTTTTTAGCCACTTCTTCCCCAGCACTCAACAGTTTACGGAAAGCTGTCGGAGCGGAATACCAGACGGAAACATTTTTCTCTGCAATCGTTCCATACCAATCATCAGGACTGAATCGTCCACCACGAATGACATTCGTCACCCCATTTAACCATGGAGCAAAGATTCCGTAACTTGTCCCTGTCACCCAGCCTGGGTCTGCTGTACACCAGTACACATCATCTTCTTTTAGGTCCAGCACCCATTTACCTGTTTGGTAATGTTGGAGCATGGCATTGTGGACGTGGTAAACTCCTTTCGGCTTGCCTGTTGAACCAGACGTGTAGTGAAGGAGCATCCCGTCTTCAAGGTCCACCCATTCGATATCAAATTCATCTGATGCTTTCTCCATTTCCTCTTCATAAGAAATGTAGTTGCCGGGTGCATCGCCGCCGACAAGCACGACTTGCTTCAAGTTCGGAAGCTCATCTGCCGGCACACGCTCAAGCAATTCAGGAGTCGTAATGAGCATCGTCGCTTCACTGTCCTCCAAGCGGTCTCGTACGGCTTGTTCCATAAATGCTTCAAACAGCGGTCCAGCAATCGCTCCTACTTTAAGAATACCAAGGAAGGCGGCATAAAACTCCGGGCTTCTCGGCATGAAAAGAAAGACACGATCGCCTTTTTCTATATTGTGTTTTTTCAATACATTCGCGAATTGATTACTTTTCAACTTCAAATCTTCAAAAGTAAGAGTCTCTTCTCTATCCGGTGCAGAGTAGATCAGAGCTGCCTGATCCTTCTTATCAGGGTTTTCTGCATGGCGATCGACAGCTTCATAGGCAATATTCACTTTGCCTGTCTCGTTCCATGAGAACTGTTCTTTCACTTCTTCCCACTGGAAATTCTCATACGCTTCTTTGTAGTTATCCATGTTGTGATTGCCTGATCGAGCTGGAATTGGTTTCATGTCCATATTCATCATCACCTCATAAGAATGTTTTGTAAACGTTTTCCTTTTGTGGCTGAAGAAAGCTCTGATCCTTTCAGAGCCACGAACTGCATACTTTTCTGAAAATTTTATGAATTACTTCTATTGTAGGGGATTTCTACTCACATTTAAAGTGTTATCTCCAAAGATTTACAGAATTAGGACAAGGGAACGAGGTAAATTGACAGCATTCTACTCTATTTATATAATGAAACGAGCATAAAAGCTTCATAGTAGAGGTTTCTTAGCCAACCCCTCTATAAAAAACTAAGGACCACGACTTTTGATAAGCCGCAGCCCTTAGCCGCTGCGGCTTTTTTATTGGAAATACATTCAAAAAGGAGCATGACCCATGCCAGGACGCAACGATCAAGAACTTGATTTATCTCTCCTTGGTAATCAAGGAACTTCCTATTCTTTCGAGTATGACCCGGAGGTCCTCGAAACGTTTGATAACCAACATCCGAACCGTGACTATTTCGTTAAATTCAACTGTCCGGAATTCACCACCCTTTGTCCGAAGACGCGCCAACCTGATTTTGCAACCATCTATATCAGCTACATTCCAGACGTGAAAATGGTGGAAAGTAAGTCACTCAAACTCTACCTCTTCAGTTTCCGGAACCACGGTGATTTTCATGAAGATAGTGTAAACACGATCATGAATGATTTGATTGATTTAATGAATCCTCGTTATATCGAGGTATGGGGTAAATTCACGCCACGCGGGGGAATTTCCATCGATCCATACTGCAATTACGGAAAACCAGGCACGAAATTTGAACAAATGGCGGATCACCGCTTGATGAATCACGACCTTTACCCTGAAAAAGTTGATAACAGATAAAAAAGAGCTGCGACAAGGATCGCAGCTCTTTGCTTTTTATTGTTTATCATCTTTATATTGCATATAAACGACTTGTGTAACAAGAAAATCTTCCATTCCGTGTTTTCCGTCCGCTCCGCCAAGTCCTGATTTTCTCATTCCTGCATGATAGCCTTGGACAGCTTCGAAGTTTTCTCGATTAACGAACGTTTCACCGAACTTCAGTTCATTCACGACTCGCATGGCTTCATTCATGTCTTCGGTGTAAACAGAAGAGGATAATCCGTAATCTGTATCATTTCCTTTTTCAATCGCCTCATCCAATGTCTTGAATGTCGTCACGGGTATGACAGGACCGAAGATCTCTTCCTGGATAATCTGCATATCATGGTTTACATTTGTAAGGATGGTCGGTTTATAAAAATAACCTTTGTCTAAATCCCCACGTTCTCCTCCAATCTCAACCTTCGCCCCTGCGTCAACCGCTTCTTTTACCATGCTCTCTACTTCTTCAAGACGATCTTTACTTACAAGAGGGCCGACATCCGCTTCCTTATTTTCACGAGGATCTCCCATAGTCAGTGATTCAAATTTGTGACGTAACTTCTCAAGCAGCTCATCCGCCACACTTTCATGAACATAGACACGCTCAGCGTTCGTACAGGCTTGTCCATTGTTAGCGAGACGGGAAGTTGTAATACTTTCAGCTGCAACATCAAGGTCCGCATTAGCGGTAACGATGGCAGGCGCCTTACCTCCAAGCTCCAAGTTCACTTTCGTTATATTTTGTGCAGCGGCTTCCATCACTTTTGTACCTGCTGGCACGCTACCCGTCATGGATACCATGTGTACATTCGGATGAGAGGCTAGCGTGTTCCCGATTTCTGACCCTGTGCCTGTCACCACGTTATAAACGCCTTTTGGAATCTCGTCCATCGAATCAACAATCTTTGTAAATTCCATCGCTGTATTCGGTGTTTGCTGACTGGGTTTCAATACTAATGTATTTCCTGTTACAAGGGCTGTTGCTACTTTACGAGCCAAAATGAACACAGGGAAATTCCAAGGTACGATACCCGCCACTACTCCGATCGGTTTCTTATAAATGAAGATATTCTCATTTTTACGGTCACTTGGTACAATTTCGCCTTCGATTCTACGGGCCCACTCAGACATGTATCGGAAATAATCGATCGCAAGGTCCACTTCTCCACTGGCAAGCTCATAATCTTTTCCTTGCTCTTCTTGTAATAGATCAATAAAAGTGGCTCGGTTTTCTTCTATACGGTCTCCAAGCTTCCTTACAATTTTCCCTCGTTCAATATTGGGCGTAAGCTCCCACCCTTTTTGAGCTTCAAATGCTGCTTTTACCGCTCGATTCACATCGTCTTCCGTGCCTTTAGGTATTTGAGAAATGACCTCTTCGGTCGCCGGATTTAGAATATCAATCCATTCAGACCCGTTTGATTCTGTATATTCTCCGTTAATGTAAAGTTTATGTTGCTGCATGAAAAATGACCTCCTGTTGGGATTTACCATTTTCATTCCCCCTGAGATAGAGAATAAACAAACCAGTGTTCAACAATATGGCAGGATTATGTAAGACTTTCGAGACTTTTGTTGAGAGGGTGGGGCGGAGGGGAATGACTCGCTTTCCGCGGGAGCACGGTGAGCCTCCTCAGGCTAACGCCTTGCGGGGTCTCACCAAGCACTCTTTTCCCGCAGGAGTCTTGCCATTCCCCTCCGCCCCTTGCCATGGAAGATTCTCGAAACCACTTCCGCAATAATCAGTATGTATGATAGAAAGAAGCGGATTGTATTAAATGCTCCAGATTACATGAAAGCCTGATACAGAGCGCTTTATACTTCTAAACAGTGGGGTAGTGGGAGACGATTCAACTTGGTACAGGGGTTCGTTTCTCCCTTACATGGAATGGGGTGGTTGGGAAGCTGCGAGACTCCCGTGGGAGAAGGAGATAGGCGAGATCCCGCAGGACGCAGTCCGAGGAAGCTCGGCGCTCCCCCACAGGAAAGTGTTCAAATGTGGAATCGCCCTGGTAGACACGACTGGCATAAGCAGAACAGCAACGGAATGTGCCCTTTCATTCCGTTGCTGTTCTGCTTATGACGCGAGTGTCTGGGCGATGGAGCTAGACGAGTTGCTTCCCAGCCACCCCTGACGCTCAACCAGGCAACGAACCCCGGCAACATCTTGAAACTGAGTCTTCCCCAATCGGGAACATATCTGCAATTGCTAAGTATTATATCGGGCATAAAAAAAGCCCTGTAGGGACAGGACTTTACCATTCGAGGATGAAACCTTTAATTTTCTTGCCATCACCGGACTCTGATTGCTGCTCAGCCTCGAAATATGGATCCTCTTCCTTGAAATGATAAGAGATTGTTTCAGGCTTGAGATAAAGCTTATACTCTAGGTCCGTCACCTTTGGTAGGGAAATGTCGGCAACTGTTGTTTGGTCTCCCTCCTCATCAATAAGAAGAATATCAATGTGATCATATCCATGTGCAACTAAGTGTTCTTTTAAATCCATAAACGACTCCTCCGTCCAATTATTCTAGTTCCATGATACCCTTTTCCAAACTTCGAGAAACGTTTGATTTTATGTAACAGCGGGAAAAGATTCCCGCTTTGTTTATTTATTAGTATCCATAACCGTATCCACGGCCACCCATATAAGATGCACCGATGATGATCAAAAGGATGAACAAAACAACCAATAGCGCGAAACCGCCACCGTATCCTCCGCTCATTCCATTCCCCCCTCTCTTACTTACTTTACTACCTTATTCAGGAGGGCTAAAGAAGGCAGGGCATGAGCGGAATTAAATCTTTTTTCTTCTTTTCATTCACAACGTCAGAAATGAAAGACACGCTTTATGGAAAGGAGTGCAAAGTATAAAGACTGGACAAAAAAGGCCACTCCCCACAAAGGGGCAGGAATGAATTTTGTCGCTCTCGCTAAGTTTGCTGCATCACCGGCTTGCCCTGGAGATATAAAACTGATCCACATCACCTCAAAAGCACTGGTGACAGACTCAACAAGGACGAGTGAAGCAAGGAACAATAAGACATACTGGACCACCTGTTCATGACCGGTTCTCAGAAGCCATAGAAACCCTGCTCCAAAGGTGAGAATCCAGAATAACCCATACACATTTCTTACCCAGAAAAGGAGATTGATAGCTAGAAACGCCATTAGAATATAAATCATCCAATTATATTGCCCACGACTGATCAGAAAAAAGAAGACGAAGGCGAAGAAAGAAGCAAAGACATAGCCAGCCATGCTTGTTAATACTTGACCAATCCATGATGTATGTCCTGTCAAAGCAAAACCGGATGTATTCGGTAACAGGGAAATTCTCCTTACTTCTCCTCCTGTTATGAGTGCCATCAGGGAATGACCGCTCTCATGAATCATTGTGTTCAGGATAGCGAAGTATTTTCCAACGACCGGGAGTTGGGTGAGCAGTAAAGCCAGGATAAGAGCTGAAAGAACCTGTAATTTCATAAAGAGCACTCCTTTCTTTGTGACCTTTTAATCGCTTTCTACTTACATATGACGTATCTTAAGAATAGAACCAATGGTAACAAAGGGGAATGGACATGCGAAAGTTAACATGGATATCGAGTTCAGTGATCTTACTACTTTTATCCAGCTGTGCTTCTTCATCGGATTCAAGTGAGACGACCGTAAGAATTGCGGCAGCTGCAAGTTTGAAAGATGTGATGGAAGAGCTGGCCCCTCTATTTGAGGAGCAATATAATATAGAACTGGAAACCATATACGGAAGCTCAGGTAAACTTGCGAGACAGATTGAACAAGGGGCTCCTGTAGACGTATTCTTGTCTGCGGATCTTCGTTGGATCGAACTTCTCAAGGAGCAAAACCTTGTCGCAAAGGATACGTACATAGAATTTGCAACCAACCGGATTGTCCTCATTGGTCATGATTCCACGAGTCCTTTGGATACCATCCAGGACTTAAAACTAAAGGAAAACGAACAGCTTGCTGTCGGCAATCCCGAGAGCGTGCCTGCTGGTACTTATACGAAACAAGCGTTAGAAAGGATTCAACTTTGGGGCAGTTTAGAGGGTCAGATGGTTTTCGGAAGCGATGTAAGGCAAGTCCTTGCTTATGTCGAATCTGGTCAAGTGGACTATGGTTTTGTCTATGCCAGCGATGCCATGATTTCAGATCAGGTAATCACTCTAACACAAGTAGACAATCGTCTTCATGATTCGATCGTCTATCCGGGAATCGTCATTTCGGAAAGCCGGACTAAGGATCAAGGGCAGAAATTTCTTTCCTTTTTAACAAGCGATCAAGCGACAGATATTTACAAAGCTTATGGATTCAATCCTATGAGAGGTGGAAAGATAGAACAATGAACCTCGAACCTCTTCTTTTGTCACTGAAAGTAGCAGGAATTGCTACTTTCATCGTGTTTATCATCGGAATGATCAGCGCACGAATCATTTCCAGAAAATTATTTCCCGGGAAAAGTATCTTAGAATCGATTCTTTTACTCCCTCTCGTCCTTCCTCCGACCGTGATTGGATTTGGTCTGCTATATTTATTTGGTAAAAACGGGTGGTTGGGTCAATGGCTGATGGACTGGTTCAGTTTACAGGTTGTTTTTTCCTGGATCGGGGCCGTCATTGCCTCTGCCGTCGTTTCATTTCCTCTTATGTACCAGAGTGCATCGGCAGCTTTCCAAAATTATGATCAAAACCTGGAGAACGCAGCTTTGACGATGGGGGCTTCGAAAATAAAAGTGTTCTTCACCATATCGCTTCCGTTAGCCTGGCCCGGATTGCTGGCGGGATTAGTCATGACTTTCGCGCGTTCCCTAGGTGAGTTTGGGGCTACGTTAATGATCGCTGGGTATATTCCCGGGGAAACAGACACCATTCCGCTCGCCATTTATTTTGCTGTCGAATCCGGTCGAATGGAACAAGCTCTCATGTGGGTGATCGTTATTCTCTGCCTGGGGTTCAGTGCGGTATTATGGCTCAATACATGGAGCCGGAGGAAGATCAATTTTGTAAGAAAAGCATAAAAAAAGCTGAAGCTCCGATCTGCTTCAGCCAGCGCCCCCGGCAGGATTCGAACCTGCGGCACACGGTTTAGGAAACCGATGCTCTATCCCCTGAGCTACGGGGGCGTATGAACGTACGAGTAATATTATACAAAACAAACCAAAGATTGAAAAGCAAATACACCTTAAAATTATCGCTCGGATGTTACTTCCAACGTTTGTATATGATAAAATACTATTTGTCTGTCTAAACGTATCGTATTTTGTAAGTGAGTGATGAACACTCACGTTTTTTTGAATTGAGTTTGAAGGAGGAAAAGAGATGGGAGATTTACCTTTCATATCCGTTGAAGGGCCCATTGGGGTTGGGAAAACGTCTCTGTCTAAAAAGCTCGCCTCCCAGTTTGATTTTCATTTGCTGAAGGAAATCGTTGAGGAGAACCCGTTTTTAGGCAAGTTTTACGACAATATTGAAGAATGGAGCTTCCAAACAGAGATGTTCTTCTTGTGCAATCGTTTCAAGCAGCTCGAAGACATCGATCGCAAATATTTGCAGTCGGGCAAGCCGGTGGTCGCCGATTACCATATATCCAAGAATATGATTTTCGCACGACGCACATTGAGAGAAGATCAATTTGATAAGTATGCGCAGATTTTTGATATATTGACACACGATATGCCTAAACCGAATATGGTCGTCTATTTACATGCGAGTTTAGATACACTGCTCGAACGCATCCGCATGCGTAACCGTGATGTAGAGGCAAATATTCAACCCTCTTATCTTGAACAACTCTCTCAAGACTACGAAGATTTCATGAGGCATTTTGAAGCCACTCACCCAGAGATTCCTGTGATCCGTTTGAACGGGGATCACTTAGACTTCGTAAAACATCAAGATGATTTAAATTATATTGTTGATCAAGTAGAGCAGCATTTAAATAAAGGAGAAGTTATCAAATGAATGCACGTGAACGCTATGGAATTCCACATGACAGCGTCATAACGATTGCAGGTACGGTCGGAGTCGGCAAGTCAACGATGACCAATGCACTCGCTGATGCCCTCAACTTCCGTACCTCTTTTGAAAAAGTCGACACAAATCCTTATCTCGACAAATTCTACCAGGATTTTGAACGCTGGAGCTTCCATTTACAGATTTACTTCTTGGCGGAACGCTTCAAAGAACAAAAGAAAATCTTTGAATATGGCGGCGGGTTCATCCAGGACCGTTCCATTTATGAAGATACCGGCATCTTTGCACGGATGCATTATGAAAAAGGGACGATGTCCGCGACCGATTATGAAACGTATCGGAACCTGTTTGATGCGATGGTGATGACACCATACTTCCCTCATCCCGACCTTTTAATATATTTGGAAGGTTCGTTTGATGATATCCTTTCCCGCATCAAAGAACGCGGACGTCCGATGGAACAAGAAACCCCGATTGAATATTGGGAAGAGATGTTCACGCGTTATGACAATTGGATTGATAATTTCAATTCCTGTCCTGTCCTGCGCCTTAATATTGCCGACTATGACGTACTGAATGACAAAACAAGCATCGAACCCGTCCTTGAAAAGATCGGGCACTTTATCCAACAATCCCGTAAATGGCGCTCCAGTCATTTATTGACGTAATCATAAAGGAAAAACTCCTGATCGTCCATCCGATGTCAGGAGTTTTTTTGTCTATAATCTTCAATCATCTTCCGGTGACTACCAATCATCTTCTCCGGCAAATCATGAAATTCGAAAAATTTCACCTGTACGGTTTCCACAGGATCAAAATTATAATTCCCACGATAAACTTTAGTGAAATAAGCCGTTGTCACAACGTAAAATTCATCTCCATTAGGTGCCCGACTGAACTGATCTGCTCCTGAGTAAACATTCAACAATTGCAGGTCATCGACTTCTAATCCCGTCTCTTCGAACGCTTCACGTTTCGCGACTTGTTCGGTGCTTTCTCCAAGCTCCATCAAACCACCCGGCAGTCCCCATACACCTTGAGGAGACGTTCGTTCCTGCAGCAAGATACGTCCCTCTCTATCAAGGATGATCACAACAGAGCCAACCAATATAACCGGTCGATGACCAATGATTGCACGTAAGTCCTCGACATACCCCATACGATCCCTCCTCTCTTCACCCTTCCATTATAACAAGAGAAAAGGCCCCCTTTGAAAAAAGGAGCCCTTCTTGAATTTTATCGTTCCATCGTATTCAGCAGTTTTGTAAAGGCGACAGCACCGCCCACCATCACTGCACCAATCCATGGTGTATGAACAAGACCAATCGTATCAACGATCACACCACCAACAGTAGATCCAATAGCAATCCCCACATTGAAGGCGGCTATATTCAAAGCTGATGCAACATTGACCGCAGATGGCACATATTTCTCGGCTAATTGAACGACCAGAATCTGCAAGGCAGGTACGTTCATGAAAGCAAATAACCCCATGAAAAACAATACAACCAGACTCAACCCTTTAAATGGAATGACGAAGGCCAAAAGGAGCAATACGATCGCCTGCAACACAAACATCCAGAACAACGCCCTGATCGGCCTTTTATTGGAAACTTTTCCGCCAATCGTATTTCCGATCGCCACCGCAACTCCATAGATGAGCAGAATCACGCTGACAAACTTCGGATCGAAACCTGTCACTTCTTCTAGTAAAGGAGCAAGATACGTGAAAGCCACAAACGTTCCGCCATATCCTAATCCTGTAATGGTGAAGGAGAGCAGAATCCTTTTTTCTGTTAGTATTTTTAATTGGTCACGAAAGCTTGCCGGTGGTGCTTCTTCCAGGTTTTTAGGGACAAGCAGAGCACTTGCGATGATCCCGATCACGCCGAGCAAAGCTACACTGGCAAATGTCGCCCTCCAACCAAAGGTTTGTCCAATGAATGTTCCTAAAGGGACACCGGTCACTGTTGCAACCGTCAATCCGGTAAACATAAAGGCAATGGCACTTGCCCGCTTATGCTCAGGGACTAAACTTGCAGCAATGGTCGAACCGATCGAAAAGAATATTCCATGAGAAAAAGCAGTGATGATCCTCGCCATTAACAGCAACGTAAAACTTGTCGACACGGAAGCCACCAAATTACCAAGAATGAAAACAACCATTAGAGCCAGCAATAAACTTTTCCGGCTCATCTTATTTGTGAGAGCCGTCAAAACAGGAGCTCCTACAGCAACACCGACCGCATAACCGGATATCAAAAGACCCGCAAGCGTAATGGATATTGATAGGTCATCGGCCATCGTTGATAACAAACCTACGGGTACGAATTCTGTCGTTCCAATCCCGAACGCACTAATGGCAAGGGCTAACAAAGCAAACGAAAAACTTTTTGATTTATGATCAAGTGAATTTTCTTGGATATTCTCTGCGTGTGAACTCATCCTTTTCCTCCTAACAAAAATAGATAAGAATTAAAACTAAAACAATGTCTCCAGGGCGCCTCTGGATGACAAACCTTATTATGAGGGCTGATCGAACACTTGAGAAGTACGCACTTCTGTGTGCTATAGGCACCTGGAAGTAACAATTGTATGAAATAGGGGATGGTGAGATTGTTCGTGCGAAATCTTTTTAACTTATCCTTCTTTCGTGTATAGTGAATCATCGGATATACATGCTATAAGGAAACATACGGGAGAAAAAGGAGGTAAAGCTCATGCCAAAATATAATATACCGGTTGAAGCCGCACTTGAAGTGATTGGAGGCAAGTGGAAGGTCGTCATCCTTTGTCATTTGATCGAAAATAAACGACGGACAAGTGAACTGAAACGGTTAATGCCAGGAATTACACAGAAAATGTTAACCCAGCAGCTGAGGGAATTGGAAAGGGATGGAGTCATTACTCGAATCGTTTATAACCAGGTACCGCCTAAAGTCGAGTATGAACTGACGGAATACGGATGGACATTAAAAGGGGCATTAGACATGTTGTGTGCCTGGGGGGAGCAGCATATTGAAAAGACTTACCCCAATAAAGAAGAGGTATGATTGAATTCTTAATAAGGTACAAAAAAGCCCTCACCGATCATCTCCGGTGAGGGCTTTACTTTTTCCATTAAAGGCAAAATAAAAAATCGTTACACGAAGTAACGATTTCTGTTCTATAAATCTCCAATATTTATGCGCTATTGTTGATATTAATATGGCGGAGGAGGAGGGATTCGAACCCCCGCGGGGCGTAAACCCCCTGGCGGTTTTCAAGACCGCTCCCTTCAGCCGGACTTGGGTACTCCTCCGTGTGACCGACAATGAATATAATATCATGGTTGTCCGTATCCGTCAACAGAATTCCTTAATTTTTTTAAAAGAAGTTGTTGTCGAACAATCACGAAAAAATGTCACTTCGTTATTATACAAATTCTCTTCAACAGAGTCAAGAGCGATCCGCACGCTCCAATTCCGAAGAATAAACAAGGAAAAACGCCTAGAACCATCAATAGGATCCAGACATCTTTCCTGTTAATCTTTATTTGATTTGGTTACTTGATGACTTCTTTTCCACCCATGTATGGACGTAGAACCTCAGGTACGATAACTGTTCCGTCTTCCTGCTGATAATTTTCAAGGATGGCTGCAACGGTACGACCGATGGCGAGACCAGAACCATTCAACGTGTGTACGAATTCAGGCTTCCCTTTTTCTTCTCTACGGAAGCGGATGCCTGCACGACGCGCCTGGAAATCTTCGAAGTTAGAACAAGAGCTGATTTCACGATACGTCTCTTGACTCGGAATCCACACTTCAATGTCGTATTTCTTCGCTGCTGTAAAGCCAAGATCTCCTGTACACATGCTCATGACACGATAAGGGAGTTTCAAGAGCTGAAGGACTTTTTCTGCATGCCCTGTCAATTCTTCAAGAACTTCATAAGACTTTTCCGGCTTTGCCAGTTGGACAAGCTCGACTTTATTGAATTGATGCTGACGAATCAACCCTCTTGTATCACGACCGGCAGAACCTGCTTCAGAACGGAAGTTCGTGCTGAAGGCTACGAATTTTTGCGGAAGATCTTCAACAGAAAGAATTTCTTCTCTATAGAAGTTAGTTACAGGCACCTCAGCTGTTGGTACGAGGAAATAATCCCAGTCCTCAATTTTAAAGGCATCTTCTTCGAATTTCGGTAATTGACCTGTACCTGTCATTGCTGTGCGGTTGACCATTTGTGGTGGGAGCATTTCCTGATAGCCATGCTCATCCGCATGAAGATCCATCATGAAGTTTAGCAAAGCACGCTCCAGACGGGCACCCAGCCCTTTATAGAAAACGAAGCGGCTTCCTGTTACCTTAGATGCTCTTTCAAAATCAAGGATGCCTAACTCTGTTGCTACATCCCAGTGAGGTTTAGCTTCGAAACCGAATGCCGGAATCTCCCCTACTTTTCGTGCTTCGATATTATCTTCCTCATCCCCACCGACAGGTACACTTTCGTGAGGGATGTTCGGGATGGATAATAGAAGCGTTTCAAGCTTTTCTTCTACTTCTTTCAGCTCTGTATCAAGCGTTTTGATACGATCGCCGACTTCACGCATTTCCTTGATTTTATCATCGGCGTCTTCCTTCGCTTTTTTCAGCTGGGAAATTTCCTTGGATACTTCGTTACGCTTCGCTTTTAATTCCTCTGTTTCCTGAATCAGCTCACGGCGTTTGCTATCTAAATCACCGAAGGCATCCAAGTCAGAGAGGTCTTCTCCACGGTTTTGTAATTTTCCTTTTACTTCTTCAAAGTTCTGACGTAAGTATTTCATGTCCAACATGTTTACTTCCTCCTTTATATACTCACTTGATTAATTGGAAGCTAAACAAAAAGCTCCCGTCCCTAAATAAGGGACGAGAGCTTTGGTTTATGCTTCCCGCGATACCACCCAAGTTGAAGGTCCATGTGACCTTCCGGCTTCACTCATAACGGTGAGTACCGGTCTGACTTACTTCATTCAGTCAGACACTCAAGGATGGATTCACATGTCTTCTCCGTCAGTTCACACCAGCCACTGACTCTCTTTGGGAAGAAGGAACATGTTACTATTTCCTGTCATCGCGTTTAATTATGGTTTGTGTTACATAAGATTAGCGGATTCAGAATTATAATGCAAGTGTTTTTTTAGCTGCTTCTACCATTTTTACAAAATGGTCAGTTAACCGATGGTCGTCCGTCAATTCCGGATGGAAGGAACAGGCTAAATAGTGGTCTTCCTGAGCGGCTACAATATGACCGTCATAGCGGGCCAACACTTTCGTATTTCCCCCAACTCCTTCAATGTAAGGAGCACGGATGAATACGGCATTGAATCCTTCTGCCACACCCTCGATATCGAGATTTGCTTCAAAACTTTCACGCTGCCGTCCGAAAGCATTACGACGGACTTTGATATCCATGACCCCTAGATGAACGTCATAAGAACCATCGATTTCTGAAGCGAGTAGGATGAGCCCTGCGCACGTCCCGAAAATCGGGTTGCCGCTTTTCCCGAACTCACGGATCGGCTCCAGGAACTCGTACTTATCGATCAGTCTGCGGATGGTCGTACTTTCGCCACCAGGGATAATCAAGCCATCGATCTCTTTCAGCTGCTCTGTTCTTTTGACAACAAGACTTTTGGCACCTGTTGCTTCGACAGAACGAACATGCTCACGGAACGCACCTTGCAGGCCTAATACACCGATTGTAGTCATGCTGCATTCTCCTTTGCTTACTGGCTGCGATCTTGCATACGCTGTTCAGGAGTAAGGGTAGACATTTCCATACCCTTCATGGCTGTTCCAAGACCCTTAGACAATTCACCAATCAACTTGTAATCGTCATAATGAGTCGTTGCTTCAACAATTGCACGTGCAAACTTTTCAGGATTGTTGGATTTGAAGATACCGGAACCAACAAATACTCCGTCTGCTCCCAGCTGCATCATCAAGGATGCATCTGCAGGAGTTGCAATACCACCGGCAGCGAAGTTAACGACAGGAAGACGTCCTTCTTCACGGATCTCCATCAAAAGATCGAATGGAGCGCCGTTATCTTTTGCATAGACCATGACTTCATCTTCAGATAGTCCACGCAAATGACGGATTTGAGACTGAACCTGACGCATATGGCTGACAGCTTCCACAATGTTTCCTGTTCCTGGTTCACCCTTCGTACGAAGCATGGATGCACCTTCACGAATACGGCGTGTCGCTTCACCTAAGTTACGGCAGCCGCATACGAATGGCACTGTGTAGTCATCTTTTTTAATGTGATAGATTTCATCAGCAGGAGTAAGAACTTCACTCTCATCGATATAGTCAACGCCCATGGCTTCAAGGACGCGTGCTTCTGTAATATGCCCAATACGTGCTTTTGCCATAACTGGAATTGAAACGGCATTCATCACTTCTTCAACGATCGTAGGATCAGCCATACGAGCGACTCCACCTGCTGCGCGAATGTCTGCTGGAACTCGTTCAAGAGCCATTACGGCTACTGCACCTGCTTCTTCAGCGATCTTTGCTTGTTCTGCGTTCACGACGTCCATGATGACGCCACCTTTTTGCATTTCTGCCATGCCGCGTTTTACGCGATCCGTACCTGTTTGTGCCATGTTGATTCCTCCCTAACAGCTCTATAGTTTAAGCATTTTATTTTGAATCATAGATTCTTATTCTCTATTGTAACGCATTACTATATTAAATCCCACTGGTTATATAGGGATTTTTTCACCTAAAACCAGCCTTTGACCATGTCGACTGCGCCTGTAAAGATATCACCAAAGAATTCACCGATCGCTCCGAGGGTCAGCATGAACCAGTTGGCTTTTTCCACACTGGATGAAGCGATGATATCAACGGTTTGTCCACCTTCAGAGAGAATATTTCCGTAGTCCTCTTCCCCGTTGTAAACGAGTTTCGCTGTCCCGACTTTCTGCCCTTTTTCAACAGGGGCGACAAGGTGGCCTTCGTCATCCAACTGGTCCTCAGAGATGTTGAATTGAATCTCGTATTGATCTTCTTCTCCGTTTTTAACAAGTGTGCTCAAAGCCGAACTCGTTTCGATCGCTACTCCATCTTCTTTTCCTTTTGCGACAGGAAGCGTCGACTCTTCTTCAGGAGTAGCTCCTGCTGCGAAAATTTCCTGACGGGAGAATTGATTGAATCCGTAGTCCAGAAGTTGTCTTGTTTGATTGAAACGAGAAGCTCGGGACTCAGATTTCATAACAACGGAAATAAAACGCTGCCCGTCCCGTTCTGCTGTTCCCGTAAACGTGTTTTGGGCAAGTTCTGTGTAACCCGTTTTCAAACCGTCCATCCCTTCATACTCGAACTGCTTCAAGTTCTGTCCAGGCATACCCGGAAGCATCCAGTTCCAGTTCGTCACGGTTTGTCCAGCAAAATCTAGTGTCGGTTTGCTTGAGATCTCAAGCGCTTCCGGATAATCATTCGTTAAGTGATAAGCAAGCAGCGCGGCAGACTTCGCTGAAAGCATGTTCGTCGCTTCAGGGTCTGTCCCTTCAGGATAATTGTCTCCCAAGTGGGAGTTATTCAGTCCTGTTGCATTCACAAAATCATACTCAGGCAGCCCCATTTCAGCTGCTTTCTCGTTCATCATCTGAACGAATTCGCCTTCACTGCCAGCAATCAATTCAGTAAGAGCAATGGTTGTCGCATTATCCGAGTTGATCGCCATTGCCTCATATAGTTCACGTACAGTGTATTGTTCGTCCAGTTTCAGGCCAACCCCTGAAAACTCAGGATTCGCCGATATATCAAAAGCGTATTGACTAATTTGTGTTGTCGTATCCCAGCTGATCTGACCTTCCTCAATCGCCTCCATGACAAGATATTCAGTCATCATCTTCGTCATACTTGCAGGAGGTAATGTCAAATCTGCCTCTTTTTCAAATAAAATCTTCCCTGTTTCCGCGTCCACGAGTATTGCCGATTCTGCGCCAACATCTACGCTTGCGTATGTATGTCCAGGATTCATAGACACAGCAAAGAACCCCATAAGCAATGCCACCATCAAGGCCATAGATGTTTTTAATCTTTGTGTCACTTTCTCAACCTCCACCCTTAAAATATGCATCTTTGTTATTTTATCACATGCGCATACAAAAGAATAGACAGGGAAAAGTCCCTGTCTATCACTTTTTATACGGGTCAAACGGAGTAGTTTGGCGCTTCTTTTGTAATTTGGACATCATGTGGATGGCTCTCTCTTAAACCGGCCCCTGTAATTCTTGTGAACTGTGCATCTGTACGCAAAGCACTGACGGTCGGTGTTCCGCAATATCCCATTCCCGATCGGATACCCCCGAGTAGCTGATGAATGGAATCTGCCAATGGCCCTTTATACGGCATACGGCCTTCGATCCCTTCCGGTACAAGTTTCTTCGCTTCTTGATCATTTTGGAAGTAACGATCTTTGGACCCAGACTCCATGGCACCGACAGATCCCATCCCCCGGTACACTTTGAACCGGCGTCCTTGGAAGATTTCCGTTTCGCCAGGGCTTTCAGATACACCGGCAAGCAAGCTTCCGAGCATAACGGCATGTCCACCTGCGGCAAGGGCCTTCACGATATCCCCTGAGTATTTGATTCCTCCGTCGGCAATGACCGGCTTATTGTGTTTTTCCGCTTCTTTCGCACAGTCATAGACGGCAGTGATCTGAGGAACGCCGACACCCGCAACGACACGGGTCGTACAGATGGAACCTGGTCCGATTCCGACTTTGACAACATCTGCTCCTGCTTCGATCAATTCACGTGTCGCTTCTGCTGTCGCTACGTTCCCAGCGATGATATTCACCTCTGGATGACGGTCCCGGATGCGCTTCACTTGATTAATCACACCTTGAGAGTGGCCATGGGCGGTATCTACGACAAGAGCATCGACGCCCGCTTCCACTAATTTATCAATACGCGTCATCGCATCGGCCGTGACACCGACAGCGGCAGCACAGAGAAGACGTCCTTGTTCATCTTTCGCGGATAAAGGAAACTCGATCACTTTCTCGATATCTTTGATTGTGATCAATCCTTTGAGAATCCCATTGTTGTCGACCATCGGAAGCTTTTCAATCTTATATTGCTGCAAGATTTTCTCTGCTTCATCCAGTGTCGTTCCTACAGGGGCTGTGACAAGGTTCTCACGCGTCATGACGTCACTGATTTGTATCGAATAATCTTCAATGAATCGGAGGTCACGGTTGGTGATGATTCCGACAAGTTTCTGTTCTTCCACACTATTGACGATCGGCACACCGGAAATACGGAATTTCCCCATTAAATGTTCAGCATCAAATACTTGGTGTTCCGGAGTCAAAAAGAACGGGTTTGTAATGACGCCGCTTTCGGAGCGTTTCACTCGGTCGACGTGTTCCGCTTGCTCTTCAATCGACATATTCTTATGAATCACGCCAAGTCCTCCCTGACGTGCCATACCGATTGCCATTTCCGCTTCCGTTACGGTATCCATTCCGGCACTGATGATCGGCATATTCAGACGTAATGTCGGAGACAATTCTGTTGCCAACGAAACATCACGCGGCAAAACATCGGACTTAGCAGGCAAAAGTAGTACATCGTCAAACGTTAAACCTTCTTTTGTAAACTTGTCTTCACGCATGCTTGACCTCTCCTTTTCTTCTTAAAATAGTTTGGGTGAAAGTGGGTAAAATAAGTGGTACATTCTCGTAACACCAATTTCTTATTGTTATTTACAATACGACAATGGTCGGGCTTTTTCAACCATAAAAAAATGGGGGAGAATTCCTTTTATGTTAGAAAGGAGGAGGTTTCTTTGCACTCGACGGATCCGATTCTCACTTACCTTCAAGTGACCGCACATACAAGACCTTTTTTGTTTTCTTGTTATGAAAAAATCAACCATTCCAGAGCCGAGCATCATGCGTACAATAATGCAGAACGGTTCATTCACGGACTCAGCCTTGGTCAAGATTATTGGTCGACCGCTTTACATACACCTCTGAGTGTAAAGCCTCTTCTTTTTTATTATGGCATGAATCACTTTATCAAAAGCTGCCTATTGACGGTTGACCCTGGTTATCCCGCCACCGCAAAGGTTCTTGCCCATGGACTATCGACGCGTAAGAGAAAAAAACAGCATTACCGTTTTTTAGAAGATGATATCCGGATTCAACCGCATGGATTATTTCCGCACGCAGCTGAGCATTTGTTTCAATTTTCTTCGGAAAAAACAAAGATATCCATGGATGAATTGCTTCGTCCCTTACCTGGTATGGAAGAGATTTTCCAACTTAAGAACCCAAGTCCTATCCCTATGGAAGAAGAATGGCCTGAACTGTTGGCCTACTTTGCTGTCCTTTATAACTTGAGTATGCTCGTTCGTTATGAAGGGGAGTGGTGGGGAGAAATGGAGCAGATGAAAGATCGGGAGGATTATGTATTCATCGTCCATTTTTTACATTCAGCTGCGGACCGCATTCCGAAAATTTTCGCTTCCTGGCTGAAAGACCAGTTTGCATCCATTTCATGACGCAAACGGGTCTCTTTTTTTATTCATAGACTTCTACAATATGAAGGTTCAACTGCTCTTTCAACGGGAGGATCTGTCCGTCTTCAACGATTCGCACCAGCGGCCTTGTTGGGTTTGCCTTTTCTACAAAAATCACTTCTGCTTCACGGTGATCAGATAAACGAATGTTGGTACCCGTAAAGTAACTGGTCATTTCTTTAACTAAAGCGCTGATCACTTTATGATCATAGCGGCCGAACTGCTCCTGAAGAATTTCTTCGAGCACTTTATAAGGCGACTGTTTCCTCCGGTACATCCTCTCAGACGTCATGGCATGGTACATATCACAGACAGCGATAATCTGGCTGAATGGGTGGATTTTATTCTGACTGACTCCCAAAGGGTAGCCTGTCCCATCCAAGCGTTCATGATGCTGTAAAATAGCTACCTTCGCGTGAGTGCTCAAGGAAGAAATTTTTTCTACGTTACGATAACTGTAAGTCGGATGGTTTTTCACCATCTCGTATTCCCTCTCTGTTAAAGGTGACTCTTTCCACGTAATATGTTCACTGATTTTCGCCATTCCACTATCGGCAAGGAGACCGGCTAAACCGACTTGAATCCATTCACCGTAATTGTACCCCATCTTCGAAGCCACATAACTAGATAACAGCCCCATCGCAACACTGTGATGATAAATGTAATCATTACTGGAGGTATAATGATGGAGCGAGAAAACTTCCCGTCCTGCAGATTCGACCGCTCTCTCAAGGAGGGGGACCATTACTCTGCGAATCGCGCTAATATTTAAAGGCGATCCACCTTGCCACGAAACGAACCACTTTTTATACTCCTGAACAGCAGTTAAATAGGATTCAAAAAAAGGAAGGACAGGTTCCTCCGAACGCAGCTCAGGATGTAGGTTTTCTTGGGGTTCCTGCTCGGAAGCAATGAAAAGCGAACCGTCTGACCGACGATTGGAAACTTCAACGATATCAATATTAAATTTATTCAGTACATCAATATGGACGGGTTGAAGGGTCGTATTTTTGGAAACAATCGGTCGATTGGTCCGCCCCATAACGTCTTTCGTCAAGAGACATCCCGGTTCCAATTGTGATGTCGCTACCCTCATGGCAATAAACCGCCTTTCACTAGTTTCTTTTATATAAGGATCGTTTTAAATTCCTAAATTATATATAGTTCTATATTACCATGAACCATTGAAAAAAATAGAAAATATTTCAAAAGTATTGGATAACTCTGAATCTGTTCCTCCTCCATATATAAAAAAAGTCGCCTGCCGGAATAAATCGACAGGCGACGGATCATGGAAGTTTGCTTACTTATGATTCATCGGACTCTTCTTCTGTTGGTTCTTCTGATGTTTCTGGACTTTCTTCAGAAGCCTCACCTTGTGACTCCGCTTCTTTCTCCAATGCTTCTTCCACCAATTCTTCCTCTTCTTTTTCTGACTCGACACGAGCGACGGTCGCGACTTCTTCCCCATCTCCAAGACGAATCAAGCGTACGCCCTGTGTGTTCCGTCCGGTTTCAGATATGCTTTCCATCGGCATACGGATCAAGACGCCACTCGCGGTGATGATCATAATATCCTCTTCGCCATTGACGGCTTTCGTAGCGACGACCTGACCATTTTTATCTGTCAGATTACACGTAATGATTCCTTTACCACCACGGTTGGTAATCCGATACTCGTCAGCTGGCGTGCGCTTTCCATAGCCTTTGCTCGTAACGGTGAGCACTTGCAGGGAATCATCAAGGATTTCCATGGATACGACTTTGTCGTCTTCACGGAGGGAGATCCCTTTGACACCTGCGGCTGTACGGCCCATGGCACGGATTTGATCTTCGTTGAAACGAATTAAGTATCCGTTCTGCGTGCCAATCATGATGTCTTTCGTGCCATCTGTCAGTCGGACAGAAATCAGCTCATCATCTTCACGCAGGCCAAGGGCGATTAGCCCGCCTTTTCGGATATTCGCGAATTGGGAGAGCGTCGTCCGCTTCGTGATTCCGTTCTTCGTTGTAAAGACGAGGTACCAGTCATCAACAAAGTCTTCAACGGATATGACAGCATTGATCCACTCATCACGTTCCACGTTCAACATGTTGATGATCGGAATCCCTTTAGCCGTTCGACTGAATTCAGGTACTTCATAACCTTTGGCTTTATATACTTTCCCTTTGTTTGAGAAGAAAAGCAGGGTATTGTGTGTCGACGTGGACAATAAGTGTTCGACAAAGTCCTCTTCATGTGTACCCATGCCCTGGACGCCTCGTCCGCCTCTTCGCTGTGAACGGTACGTGGATGCAGGGAGACGTTTGACATAGCCCTGGTGAGTGACCGTGACGATGACCGTCTCTTCGGGGATCAAGTCCTCGTCCTCGATGAAGTCTGTCCCGCCAAGAACGATTTCTGTACGGCGCTCATCGTTGTAGCGCTCCTTCACATCAAGCAGTTCTTCACGAATGATTTCAAGAACCTTCTCATCGTCAGCAAGGATCGCTTTCAATTCTTGAATCAATTTCATGACTTCCTGGTATTCATCCTCAATCTTTTCACGCTCTAGTCCTGTCAGACGCTGTAGACGCATATCAAGAATCGCTTGGGCCTGCTTTTCAGAAAGGCCGAAACGGTCCATCAAACCGGTACGTGCGATTTCAGTGGTTTGCGATTCACGAATCAGTGAAATGACTTCATCCAGGTGGTCAAGGGCAATACGGAGACCAGCGAGGATGTGTGCACGCGCTTCTGCTTTTCTTAGTTCGTATTCCGTACGGCGGCGAATGACGACTTTCTGGTGTTCCAGATAGTGCTCAAGACACTGTTTCAAGTTGAGCACTTTCGGGTGCCCGTTGACGAGTGCGAGCATATTGATGCCGAACGTTGATTGCAAGGCCGTCATTTTGTAAAGGTTGTTGAGAAGAACGTTCGGGTTAACATCCCGACGTAACTCAATGACGACACGCATCCCATTGCGGTCCGACTCATCACGGAGATCTGTGATGCCATCGATCTTCTTATCGCGGGCGAGATCTGCGATTTTTTCGACGAGACGGGCTTTGTTCACCTGATAAGGGAGCTCCGTCACAATTAAACGAGCTTTGCCGTTGGCTTGTTCTTCAATTTCCACATCCGCACGGACCGTGATGGAGCCTTTCCCTGTTTCATAGGCTTTGCGAATGCCACTTAAGCCGAGAATTTTACCAGCCGTCGGGAAATCCGGACCATAAATATGGTTTTCCATCAGTTCCTGGATGGTAATCTCCGGGTCCTTACTAAGAGCGAGCACTGCATCAATAACCTCACCAAGCTGATGCGGAGGGATGTTCGTCGCCATTCCAACCGCAATTCCTGAACCGCCATTGACGAGCAAGTTGGGAAATTTGGCTGGAAGCACTGCAGGCTCCCGTTCTGTTCCATCGTAGTTATCGTTATAGTCGATTGTATCCTTGTTGATGTCGCGCAGAATCTCCATGGAAATTTTCGACATACGTGCTTCCGTATAACGCATGGCAGCTGCGGCATCTCCATCAACCGAACCGAAGTTTCCGTGTCCGTCGACGAGCATATATCGGTAGTTGAAGTCCTGTGCCATACGCACCATTGTGTCATAGACAGCAGAGTCCCCGTGAGGGTGGTACTTACCGATGACTTCCCCTACGATACGTGCAGACTTTTTGTAAGCTTTGTCCGCATGCATACCAAGGTCATGCATCGCATACAATATCCTTCTGTGTACAGGTTTCAGGCCGTCTCTGACATCAGGAAGAGCACGGGCTACGATGACACTCATCGCATAATCCAGGAATGAGGTGCGCATTTCGTGACTGATGTTGACTTCCTGTACGCGCGGACGTTCGGGTTGATCCACCATTCTTTTACCTCCTAGTTACCTAAAAGGGGAAAGGATATGTTCGCCTCCCTTTCCCACTCTTTCATGACATTTGTTTTATATTAAACATCAAGGTTTTGTACATATTGTGCGTTCTCTTGAATGAAGTTACGACGCGGTTCCACTTTATCACCCATCAAAATATCGAAGGTTTCATCCGCCCCCATCGCATCTTCTAAGCTGACCTGAAGCATCGTTCTCGTTTCAGGGTCCATCGTCGTTTCCCAAAGCTGTTCCGGGTTCATCTCTCCAAGACCCTTGTATCGCTGAACACCTGGTTTTGGTGAACTGGACAGCTCAGCAAGCTTCGCATCCAGTTGCTTATCGCTGTACGTGTAGTAAATCGCTTTTCCTTGCTGGATCTTATATAGCGGCGGCTGAGCAATATAGATATAGCCATGTTCAATCAATGGACGCATATAACGATAGAAGAACGTCAATAGTAATGTACGGATGTGTGCACCATCGACGTCAGCATCGGTCATGATGACAATTTTATGATAACGTGCCTTTGAAATATCGAATTCTTCACCGATTCCTGTACCAAGGGCGGTAATGATGGCACGGACTTCGTTGTTAGAAAGGATTTTATCCAAACGTGCTTTTTCAACATTGATGATTTTACCACGCAATGGCAAAATCGCCTGGAAATGACGGTCCCGTCCCTGCTTGGCAGATCCACCGGCAGAGTCACCCTCAACAATATAAAGTTCAGAGATATTGGCATCTTTGGAAGAACAGTCCGCTAGTTTACCTGGGAGGTTGGAAACCTCCAGCGCATTTTTACGGCGCGTCAGTTCACGTGCTTTTTTTGCGGCCATTCGTGCTCTTGAAGCCATCAATCCTTTTTCAACAATCGTTTTCGCCATATTCGGATTTTCAAAAAGGAACTTTGTGAAACTTTCTGAGAACAATGAATCCGTCACGGTACGGGCTTCACTGTTACCAAGTTTCGTTTTCGTCTGACCTTCGAACTGCGGGTCCGGGTGTTTGATCGAGATGATTGCTGTCAAACCTTCTCTGACATCGTCTCCTGTCAAGTTCGGATCCGTTTCTTTGAACATATTGTTTTTACGTGCATAGTCGTTGATCACACGTGTCAAACCGGTCTTGAAACCAGATTCGTGCGTTCCGCCTTCATACGTATGGATGTTGTTGGCATAGGAATATATGTTGCTCGCGAATCCGTCATTGTACTGCATGGCGATTTCGATGGAAATCTCGTCTTGTTCATCCTCAATGAAAAAGGCATCATGCAGGGTTTCGCGTGTGCGGTTCATATGTTCGACGTAGGAAAGGATTCCGCCTTCGAAGTAGTAATTCACAGGCTCTTCATCTGTACGCTTATCTTCGATCGTGATTGTAAGACCCTTGTTAAGGAAAGCAAGCTCCCGCAAACGATTGGCAAGAATTTCGAACTTGTATTCCTCTGTCTCTGAGAAGATTTCCGGGTCTGGTTTGAATTGAATGCGTGTTCCCGTCTGATCAGTCTCTCCGATCACCTTCAAGTCTTCTTCTGGAACACCACGGTGATAAGCCTGGTAATGGATGTTTCCATCACGGTGGACGAACACTTCCAGTTTCGTAGATAAGGCGTTTACGACGGACGCCCCTACACCATGGAGTCCTCCGGATACTTTATATCCGCCCCCGCCGAACTTACCTCCGGCGTGAAGAACGGTCAAAATGACTTCAACAGCAGGACGTCCCGTTTTCTCCTGAATCCCGACAGGAATACCACGGCCGTTATCGGTAACCGTAATGCTGTTGTCTTTTTCAATCGCGACTTGAATATGATCGCAAAAACCGGCCATCGCTTCATCGATACTGTTATCGACGATTTCCCATACGAGGTGGTGAAGGCCTTTTTCGTTGGTGGAACCAATATACATTCCTGGACGTTTCCTTACCGCTTCTAATCCTTCCAGTACCTGTATTTGACTCTCATCATACGCCTGATGCTCTTCGATAATATCTTCCTTCATGGTACTCACCTACATTTCTCAAGTGGTTTATCTCTAAATCCCTTACGTCTCTCATCAATCGGTATATTAAAAATCGGACTCTTCCGAGAAATCTTCCAGTTTGTTCAGTGTCGTCATCATGTTCGCCCGCTTCTTCAACGTATAGACAGACAGGGGGCTGAAATAGATGACATCATTCGTGATGACAATCGCTTTCGCCTGGTAGTCTTCCGTTTCAATGACTTGCTTTTCCTTACGCTGATTATGAATCATTTCTTCGATGATAGAAGAAGATGAAATCAAACTATGATCAATGATCGCCACGACATCCTTCGACTGGATGACGTGATCGTCCCCAATATGAATGAACAATTCGCCACCTCATTTCTCTACGTCTATCGTTCCTTCTTTCACACGGAAAATCTCCGCTTGTTCCAAAGCTTCATGTTCAATTCCATCAATACTTGTTGTAGAAACGAACGTCTGTACTTTTCCTTGAATCGTATGAAGCAAATGCGACTGTCTGAAATCATCCAGTTCACTAAGTACGTCATCAAGAAGCAAAATGGGATATTCGCCTACTTCACTATGAATCAGTTCAATTTCAGCGAGTTTCAAAGACAAAGCTGTCGTCCGCTGCTGCCCCTGTGATCCATAGGTTTGGACGTCTTTTCCGTTCACGTAAAAAACGAGATCATCCCTGTGTGGTCCTGCCAACGTCGTCCCGCGTTCCACTTCTTTTGATTCAATTTCTGCAAACTTTTCAGAGAATGTATCTTTTATTGTTTCCAAATTCATATCCTCTGATACTCGTACACTCGCATCATAAGCAATTTCCAGCTTCTCCAACTGCCGACTGATTCCTTCATGGATCGGTGTGGCCCATGACCTTAGAAGCTGCAGGAATTTAAACCGGCGTTCCACAATCGTCGTTGCATGTTCAATCAGCTGTTCTGTCAAAACACCGAGCATCGTCCGGTCCGCCCCCGGCTTCCGCTGCAAATCTTTCAACAGGTGGTTTCGTTGTCTGAGAATCTTTTGGTATTGACCTAAATGATAGATATATGTGGGTTGTATTTGGCCGATTTCCATGTCAATAAACCGACGACGCACCTGAGGACTCCCCTTCACAAGATTGAGATCCTCAGGTGCAAACATCACCACGTTCAAAGCGCCGATGTAATCGCTCAGACGCTTTTGCTCAATATGATTTAATTTCGCTTTTTTCCCCTTTTTTGAAACAATGATCTCCAAAGGAAAGCGACGGTTCCGTTTAAAGATACTCCCTTTTATTTTACCATACTCTTCATCCCACTGTATCAGTTCTTTGTCTCTTGGCGTACGATGGGACCTTGTAAAAGCGAGTACATAGATCGCTTCCATCAAATTGGTTTTTCCCTGGGCATTTTCACCAATGATGACATTGATCTTATGGTCGAACGTCAATGAGAGCTCATCATAGTTCCTGAACGAACGTAATGATAACTCATGGATATACATAAAAGACGCCTGACCTAAGCTTCTTTGACGACAGTATAGCTGCCGAATTCTTCCACTTCTACTGTATCGCCCACATACAGTTTCCGGCCACGACGATTGTCAGGTTCTCCGTTTACGAAAACTTCAAATTCCGACAAGAAAATTTTCACCATTCCACCAGATTCGACAATATTGGCTAATTTTAAAAATTTCCCTAATGGAATATATTCTGTACTGATACCGATCTCTTCGTTCATATCATTTCACCCTATTTCATGAATTCACCTATCTTTCATTTTACTAAAGATAGATGTGTAAGGAAAGTGTCAGACAATGAAACAGGTCTGTATGCCTCTTTCATCTTTTGTTTGCTGGCATTTCACCCTATTCACTGAGACATTCCTCCACCATTCGGTCATTTTCGATTGCTCTTTTCCACACATAAAACTTAGGTGCCTAACTATTAGGTGCTGTGAAAACGAACAGTTATTAACAAAGTCAACGCAACTTGACCTTCACCCAAATCTGACCAATAAGAAAAGGTGCTCTATGCAAAACATAAAGCACCTTTTTACCTTTACCTTTTTCTAAGATTTAATAAGTTCGGACTGGAAGAATCAATTGTAAAATTTGATCATCATCGACAGGGCGGATCAAGAATGGACGCATCGCTCCTGTAAATTCGACTTTCACTTGGTCATAATCGACTGCTTTCAGTGCGTCCATCATGTATTTGGCACTGAAGGAAATCTTCAGATCTTCTCCGTCGACATCCGTCGCCATTACTTCTTCGACAACATTTCCTACTTCCGGGGAGTTCCCTGTGATTTCAAGATGATTGTTTTCTTTTGTTATTAAACGAACAACGTTGTTGCGGTTCTCTTTCGCAAGAAGAGATGCCCGATCCACTGATTGCAGCAATTCCTTCGCATCAATTTTGACGATGGTTTTGCTTTGTTCGGGAATCAGACGGGAAGTTTCCGGATAGTTTCCATCAAGCAAACGGGAAAGGAAGTACAGATGTTTTGTACGGAATAGAACCTGATTTTCTGTCACACTCACTTCAATCGTTTCTTCGGAATCATCAAGAATTTTGTTTAATTCCGTCAAACTTTTACCTGGAATGACAACAGCAGGTAAAGATTTTCCTTCGGGTTGTTCCAAAGGTATTTTTCGAGAAGCTAACCTGTGACTGTCGGTAGCAATGAATTCCAGGCTTCCGTCTTCAAGCTTCACATGAACCCCCGTCAGAATCGGCCTTGTTTCAGAAGTTGATACGGCAAACACGGTCTGACGGATCAAATTTTTTAAAAGATCAATCGGAAGTTCAAAGCTTTCTTCTGTATGCAGCTGCGGAAGTTGTGGGTATTCCTCTGGATCCTGGCCATTCAAATGGAATTCTGCATTTCCAGATCGTATCGTTACATTACGAGTATGGTCACTCTCTATTTCTACTGTATTCTGGGGAAGTTTACGAACAATATCAGGGAAATATTTAGCTTGGAGAACGATACTTCCTGGTTCGATATTTTCTACATAAACAATGCCGTCTTCTTCACTAGGTATGAAAGATTCAATTGAGATATCTGAATCACTGCCTGTTAATTTGATTCCATCTTCACTCGCTTCGAGTTTCATTCCCGTTAGAATTGGAATCGTTGTTCTGGAAGAGATGGCCTTCATGACGTTCTGAACACTATTGATCAATTGATCTCTCTGGATAACGAATTTCATTTTGAATACACTCCTCCTACTTGAGCATATATTAATTATTTTTATTATAAAATGCAGTAATAGTACTAGTATGGGCTGTGGAAATGTGGATAACAAGGTAAAACGTTTATTCTGCAAGGTTATCCACATGTGGATAGGGTGTTGACGAACGTGCAACCTCTATTCACATTATCCACTAGTGAGATTTTAACTGTTCTCTGATTTCATCCAACTCTTTTTGCAGCTGTTGATCATCGGCCACCATTTTTGAAATTTTTTCGTGGGCATGAATGACTGTTGTATGATCGCGTCCTCCAAACTCTTCTCCGATCTTCGGCAATGAGAAATCTGTCAGTTCCCTTGATAGATACATGGCAATCTGTCTTGGGAAGGCGACGGATTTCGTCCGTTTCTTCGCTGGGAAATCTTCCAGTCTCACATTATATTTTTCACCGACCATTTCCTGAATGGCTTCAATTGTAATGACCTTCGGTTTCGAGCTAGGAATGATATCTTTCAAAGCTTCTGCCGCAAGTGATGCATTGATATCACTATTAATTAACGAAGAATAAGCAACGACACGGATCAGCGCACCTTCAAGTTCGCGGATGTTTGTATCGATTTGATTGGCGATATAAAGCATCACTTCGTTCGGGATATCCAGCCCTTCTGCTTTTGCCTTTTTACGAAGGATGGCGATTCTCGTTTCTAAATCAGGTGGAGTGATGTCTGTGATTAGTCCCCATTCAAATCGTGAACGCAGGCGATCTTCCAGTGTAGGAATTTCTTTTGGCGGACGGTCACTGGAAATGACAATCTGCTTGCTTTCTTCATGGAGTGTATTGAACGTATGGAAGAACTCTTCCTGTGTTTGTTCTTTTCCTGCAAGGAACTGTATATCATCTATTAAAAGCACGTCGACACTTCGATATTTATTCCGGAAGTTGACGGCCTTGTTGTCTCTGATGGAATTAATGAATTCGTTCGTGAACTTTTCAGATGATAGATAAACCACTTTGGCATTCGGATTATGATCCAGTACATAGTGTCCGATCGCATGCATCAAGTGCGTTTTACCAAGACCTACGCCACCATAGATAAACAATGGGTTATAAGCTTTTGCTGGTGCTTCTGCGACAGCCAGGGACGCAGCATGAGCGAAACGGTTGCCTGAACCGATGACAAACGTGTCGAATGTATATTTGGAATTGAGCATGCTTTGTGGTGATTCTTCGTTCCCGTTATTTTTTACATTCGGTACTTTTTTAGAGGATAGTTTTACATCTTCTAGTGAGTCGTCCTTCGATTCCGGAATAATGAACTTTGTATCAAGTTCCGCCCCCGTCACTTCATATAAAGTTTCCGTAATCAATCTCTCATATTGATTTTCAAGCCAATCTCTGGCGAATTCATTCGGAGCAACGATCGTCAGCGTATTTTCATTCAAAGAATCTGCTTTGGTTGCTTTCAGCCATGTTTCGAAGCTCGGTTTGCTGATTTTTTCTTTAATCTGCTCGAGCGTATTGTTCCATAATTCATTGATGTTCTCCAAATTGTTTCACCCCTCTCTGTTTCAGTGGAAAACAAAAAAGCCTTTCGTTCTCTTTTTCGAACGTAGCAAAAGGATCGAAAGGCATTCGTATAAGGTTTGTATAATAAATAGCGTTAAAAAACCTCTGATCGGATGTGGATGTCCGAAAGTTGATTTTACTAGAGTTCTAGAAAGTTATTTTCAATATCCACATTGTTGTGCATAACTACATAAACAGTCGTGTTAATAACTGTCCACACGTTATCCACAATCTGTGGAAAAGATTTTAGGTCTTCAGAAGTCATTCACGGTTAAACACAAATATAATACCAGATAAAATCGGCAGTTGCAATGGTCCAGACTAACTTATCCACAATTTCAACGCCTTGTAGACAAAACTCATCCACAACACTATATTTTGTGATTTTCTTGTCGATATTTGTTGTGGACAGTAGAAATGGCAGGTTTAAATTATACACAGATCCTGTGAATGTTCGCTAGGGGGAGATTTTGTTCGCTTATTTTAGACAGCAATATCCATTTGTTATAGTACAGGCCTGTTATATAACGGCGGTGCCCTTTAATGGCGCAGTCTGTAAATTAAATGTTGACAAAAAGCAAGGGGATTTATTATACTAATCGGGACTGCCTTTTAGATGTATTATTGGAATTTTCCTCAGGAGGTGTATATATAATGAGTAAACGCACGTTTCAACCAAATAATCGTAAGCGCAAAAAAGTACACGGCTTCCGTGCACGCATGAGCACGAAGAACGGTCGTCATGTTCTTGCACGCCGTCGTCGTAAAGGAAGAAAAGTTCTATCAGCATAGGCCACTGAAAACAATCAGTGGTCTTTTTTTCAGTATAATGGTCAAAAGAGGGGACGGATCTTCGTCCCTCTTTTGTTTTTTAGAGAAAAGATGCGCATAGAATTCTTTGTTCATTTTTTTATAGATTTTGATCGCCTGAAAAGGTGAGAGAAGGATAAAAAGAGATGTTTTCCTACATAATGGTAAAAGATCTCTTACTGGGAGTAGTGGAAGGCACAACGGTCTGCCCAAGCCACCTTGTTTGTGATTTTGGAGGGTGTTCGATGAAAAAAGCTTATCGTATTAAAAAAAATGAAGACTTTCAAAAGGTTTTTCGTCGCGGGCAGTCGTTCGCCAATCGCCAGTTGGTCCTTTATTATATGAAAAAGGAAGAGCAATCCCATTTTCGCATCGGTTTATCGGTCAGTAAGAAAATCGGTCATGCGGTCATGCGGAACCAGATCAAGCGGTATCTAAGGCAAGCCTTCCATGAACTGGAGGAAGAGATCCAACCGAATTATGACCTTGTCATCATTGCCCGGAAACCGACGAACCAAATGGAATTTCATGAGATAAAGAAAAGCCTGACCCATGTGTTATCACGGTCAAAGCTATTAAATAAAAAAATTCGCACGTAATCATATAGAATTATGGTATCAACTAATGCTAAACTTATGATTGTCGTATAGTCATCGGTTTGTATTAAAAAAAGATAGAAGAGCGATTTCAGTAAGGAGGAAGGAACGTTGCGGAATAAATTACTCATCCTGGTCGCGATGACAGGTGTGCTTACGTTCCTATCCGGGTGTATGGAAGTCAACAAAGAGATCACCTCGGATAGTACAGGATTTTGGAATGAATATATTGTATATCCATTATCACAAACATTGTTGTTTTTCGCTGATGCTACGAATGGAAGTTACGGGTTGGCGATTATCATCGTTACCATCATCATTCGTCTCCTGCTTTTGCCATTGAACGTCAAACAATTGAAAAGTTCAAAAGCGATGCAGGATATCCAGCCGGAATTGAAAGAACTGAGAGAAAAGTATTCTTCCAAAGATGCTCAGACACAACAAAAACTTCAACAAGAAACGATGCAGCTTTTCCAGAAAAACGGTGTCAATCCACTCGCGGGTTGTTTACCAATCATCGTTCAAATGCCGATTTTGATCGGTTTTTATCATGCAATTATGAGAACAGAAGCTGTTCAAACCCATAACTTCTTATGGCTGGAGCTTGGACAAGCCGATCCGTTCTTGGCGATTCTGACAGCAGCAACAACTTTCTTGCAGCAAAAATTAATGATGGCAGGAGGAGCGGCTGCACAGAACCCGCAAATGCAAATGATGCTATATATCATGCCGTTGATGATCGGTACATTCGCATTCTTCTTCCCATCTGCCCTTGCGTTGTACTGGATTGTCGGTAACGTTGTCATGATTCTTCAAACCATTTTCATTCGTAAACCAATGATGAAAGATGAGACAGGAGGAGCAAACTAGTGAAGCAATGGACTGCTACGGGAACCACAGTTGATGAGGCGATCCAAACAGCACTAGAGCAATTACGCACATCAAGAGATCAAGTCGATGTTGAGATCATTGATGAAGGTAAAAAAGGATTTCTCGGTTTTGGTACGAAACCAGCGATAGCAAAAGTGTCTATTAAGAAAAATCCAGTGCAGGACGTCGAAACATTCATCTATGAAGTAGCAGAACAAATGGGCGCTCCTGTCCAGGTGAAAACAGAGCTCCGTCAGCGCGACATTTATATGGAGCTCGAAGGTGAAAAGATTGCGATGTTGATCGGCAAGCGCGGCCAAACGTTGAATTCGCTTCAATATTTGGCTCAGCTCGTCGTGAACCGCGAGTCCGATGTCTTCTATACCGTCATGTTGGACGCAGAAGGATATCGTGGCCGGAGAAAAGAAACCTTGGAAAATCTCGCACATCGATTAGCGGAAAAAGCGGTACGGACCAATCAGGAAGTAAAGCTTGAGCCGATGCCGTCGTATGAAAGAAAAATCATTCACAGTGCGCTGCAAAACCATAAAAAAGTCGAGACGGATTCTGACGGGAACGATCCCCGCAGACACGTCGTCATTCGACCTCAATAATGTATTACCCATGCTTCTGTTCATCTCTCATTGAACAGAAGCATTTTTTATTGAACCCTAAATCAACAAACGCTCCCTATTGTTAAGTAATCAGTTTCGAAACTTTTGTTGAGTGGATGGGGGCTGCGGGGAATGACTCGCTTTCCGCGGGAGCGCGGTGAGCCTCCTCGGACTGCGTCCTGTGGGGTCTCACCATGCACTTTTTTCCTCTTCGTTATCCGGTTCCGGCGCCGAGCGGCTAGTGAGATTTCCCTCGCTTCTGTACGATAAGTCAACATCGAATCGCTACGCTCTTCGTGTTTCCTTTATCTCCGCCAGCTCAGTCCAATCCATACGCCGCTGAACGAGGCGCCTGCACACTTAAGGTAGGAGTCTCGCCATTCCCCTCCGCCCCTCTGTCATATAAGTATCTCGAAACCACTTCGGAATAAGCTGCTTTTTTCACATGATAATTGGATGGGAATCAACTCCTAAGGACGCTATTATGTATACGAAAAGCTTGTTATAGAGCGCTTTATGCCTATAACAACTCAATAGTGGAAAGCCCCCTCCCACAGTGAAGGGTTCGTTTCTCTCCTACATCGAATGGGGTGGTTGGGAAGCTGCGAGACTCCCGTGGGAGAAGGAGATAGGCGAGATCCCGCAGGACGTAGTCCGAGGAAGCTCGGCGCTCCCCCACAGGAAAGCGAGTGGCTTCCCAGCCATCCCTCACGCTCAACATGGCAACGAACCCCGAGGCATCTCAAAACTGAGTCCTCAACAATACTGCCAGATGTTTCAATAAATAGCTGGTGGTCGTATTGTTCCCTGGAATGGTGGGGAAAATGATAGGAAGAGTTATGCACATGTGGATAACTAAAAGGTACGGAATTAGGGAATATACGTGTTGATATCTTTTCAAAACACGTGGCGGTGTGGTAAGGTAGTATGTTAGTGACAACAAAAATATTCCTGTTGTGGATAAATATAAATCAAACATTTTTTCAGGAGGTGAGTGCGTGTGGAAACAGATACGATAACCGCAATTTCGACCCCTATGGGAGAAGGAGCCATTGCTATTGTCCGTTTGAGTGGACCAGAAGCGGTGGGCATTGCTGCGAATCTTTTTAAAGGGAAGGATTTGAACCAGGTCGACTCCCACACCATGCATTACGGAAAGATTATTGACCCTGAATCGGGCGAAATGGCGGAAGAAGTGATGGTATCTGTCATGCGTGCCCCGAAAACTTTTACAAGAGAAGATATTGTCGAAATCAACTGCCACGGCGGCCTCGTTTCGGTCAACCGTTTATTGGAGATTGTGCTGGCGAGCGGTGCCAGATTGGCGGAACCCGGAGAATTTACGAAACGTGCCTTCCTGAATGGGCGCATCGACCTTTCTCAAGCGGAAGCGGTCATGGATTTGATTCGTGCGAAAACAGACCGGGCGATGGATGTCGCGTTGAGACAAATGGACGGCAGGCTATCGAAGCTGATTCAGGAGCTAAGACAAAAGCTTCTCGAAACGCTTGCTCATGTCGAAGTGAACATCGACTATCCGGAATATGATGACGTCGAAGAGATGTCCCATGAAATGATGGAAGAGAAGACGAAAGAAGTGCACGAAGAAGTCACCCGTATTCTTGAAACCGCGAAACAAGGGAAGATTTTAAGGGAGGGACTGGGTACGGCGATTATCGGTCGTCCGAACGTCGGAAAATCATCCTTGATGAATGCCCTTGTCCATGAAAATAAAGCGATTGTGACAGAGGTGCCAGGTACGACTCGTGATGTGATTGAAGAATACGTCAATGTCCGTGGCGTTCCGCTTCGTCTTGTTGATACGGCAGGAATCAGGGAAACAGAAGATATCGTAGAAAAGATTGGTGTCGAACGTTCCAGGCAAGTACTGAAAGAAGCTGACCTGATTCTATTTGTGTTAAACTATGGGGATGAGCTGAGCGAAGAGGATCAAAAACTTTTCGAGGCGATCCGTGATATGAATATCATCGTCATCGTTAACAAAATGGACTTGGAACAACGTTTAGACCTTGATCAAGTGAAGGAGTTGGCTGGAGATCATCCTGTGATTACAACATCCTTGATCCGTGAAGAGGGAATCGACCAGTTGGAACAAGCGATTGGCGATACATTCTTTGAAGGTGATCTTGATGCTGGTGATATGACGTATGTTTCGAATGTCCGTCATGTTCAGTTATTAAAACAAGCGAAACAAGCCCTTGAAGATGCCCAAAACGGTATGGAGATGGGAGTTCCGCTTGATGTCGTCCAGATCGATGTTACAAGAACGTGGGAGATTCTCGGAGAGATCGTCGGGGATACGGTTCACGAAAGCTTGATCGATCAGTTATTCTCGCAATTTTGCTTAGGAAAATAAACGTTCTGTCCGAACGATATTCATTATGATAAAAAAGGAGAGTCATCCGAATGACATATGATGCAGGGCATTATGATGTAATTGTTATTGGTGCTGGTCATGCCGGAGTAGAAGCAGGTCTTGCAGCTGCGCGCCGTGGAGCGAAAACGTTGATGCTGACCTTGAACCTCGACCTCGTTGCCTTTATGCCATGTAACCCGTCCATTGGTGGTCCCGCAAAAGGGATTGTTGTACGTGAAGTGGATGCTTTAGGTGGCGCTATGGGGCGCGTCATTGATAAAACGCACATCCAAATGCGTCTTTTAAATACAAGAAAAGGCCCAGCGGTACGAGCGTTACGCGCACAAGCTGACAAACCGCTTTATATTAAAGAAATGAAGCGGGTACTTGAGAACCAGGAGAACTTGACACTTCGTCAGGCGATGGTTGAAAAAGTACTGGTGGAAGATAACCAGGTCAAAGGTGTCGTCACCGAAACAAAAGCGGCCTACTACGCCCCGACCGTTATTGTTACGACCGGTACATTCATGCGCGGCCGCGTGATCATCGGCGACTTGTCGTATGAAAGTGGCCCGAACAACCAGCGTTCAACCGTTTCTCTTTCTGAACAGTTGGAGGAAATGGGTATTGAAATGGTCCGCTTCAAAACCGGAACACCGATGCGTGTCAACAGTCACACCATCGACTATTCTAAAACTGAAATTCAGCCAGGAGAAGAGGAGCCGCGTTCCTTTTCTTATGAAACGACAGAGTTCATCACCGATCAAATTCCGTGCTGGCTGACGTACACGAATGAAGACACGCATAAAATCATTAATGATAACTTGGGGTTATCTGCAATGTATTCAGGCGCGATCAAAGGGACTGGGCCACGATATTGTCCATCCATTGAAGATAAAATCGTTCGTTTCAATGACAAACCGCGTCACCAAATTTTCCTTGAACCGGAAGGAAGAGATACGGAAGAAGTCTATGTCCAAGGCCTTTCCACTTCTCTGCCGGAGTACGTGCAGAATGAAATGATGCGTACCGTTCCAGGTCTTGAAAAAGCGGAAATCATGCGTGCCGGCTATGCAATTGAATATGATTCTGTCGTGCCGACCCAGTTGTGGCCGACACTTGAAACGAAGCAGATCGAAGGACTGTTTACAGCTGGACAGCTTAACGGAACTTCCGGGTACGAAGAAGCCGCCGGACAAGGCTTGATGGCAGGGATTAACGCAGCTGCAAAAGCGCTTGCTCTTGAACCATTGATTCTTGACCGTTCTCAAGGTTACATTGGTGTCATGATTGATGACCTTGTGACCAAAGGGACAGGCGAACCGTACCGACTGCTTACGTCCCGAGCTGAATTCCGTTTGATGCTTCGTCACGATAATGCGGATCTCCGTCTGACAGAAATCGGTTATCAACTCGGTTTAATTCCTGAAGACCGTTATGAGCGCTTCCAGGAGAAGAAACGTTTGATTGAAGATGAGAAAAAACGTCTCGACAAAGTTATTTTGAAGGAGACGGACGAGGTGCAATCTGTCATTGAAGAAGCGGGTGGATCAAAGCTGAAAGATGCCATTCGTGCGACTGACTTACTGAAACGTCCAGAAATGAATTACAGTCACTTGGAACGTTTGACTCCGAGCGAGGTTTCCCTGCCTGACGATGTCAAAGAACAGGTGGAAATCCAGGTGAAATACAGCGGCTATATTAAAAAAGCCCTGGAACAAATCGACCGCATGAAGAAGATGGAGACGAAGAAAATTCCAGAGGATATTGATTATGATGCGATTCACGGCCTTGCGACAGAAGCTCGTGACCGTCTGAAATCCGTCCGGCCACTATCTGTCGGCCAGGCTTCCCGCGTATCCGGGGTGAACCCGGCGGACGTTTCCATTCTGCTTGTTTATATTGAACAAGGGAAAATCGCCCGCGTATCTGGGGAATAATTTGAAAGGATGGACTTATGGATATCAATACCTTTCTTAAAGCATTACAGGAACATGGCATAGAGCTCGACGATCAACAGCAGCGTCAGTTTAAAAAGTATTTTGACATTCTTGTCGAGTGGAATGAAAAAATGAATCTTACGGCAATTACTGATCAAGAAGGCGTCTATTTGAAACACTTTTATGATTCATTGACGGCTGCCTTCTACTATGACTTTAATCGACCGCTCCGCATTTGTGATGTCGGAGCGGGGGCCGGTTTTCCGAGCTTACCTTTGAAAATCGTCTTTCCTCAATTGAAAGTGACGATTGTCGATTCTTTGAAAAAACGAATCACATTTTTGAATCACTTAGCCCACGAATTGGAGTTGGATGATGTCGCTTTTTATCATGATCGTGCCGAAAACTTCGGAAAAAATGCGAATTTCCGTGAAAGTTATGACCTCGTGATGGCACGCGCTGTTGCGCGAATGTCCGTCCTTAGTGAGTTATGTTTGCCGTTGGCTACGAAAGGCGGCCGATTCATGGCGATGAAAGGTCCGAACTTGAAGGATGAAATGGAAGACGCAAAGGTCGCGATTCAAACCGTCGGTGGTGAAGTGCTTGACGTTCACACGTTTGAATTGCCAGAAGAGGGCAGTGAGCGAAACATCGCCATCATTGAAAAGAGAAGAAAAACACCGAAGAAATACCCGAGAAAAGCCGGAACACCCAATAAAACACCGATTCAATAACATCGTTTGCCTCTCTGCCTTTGGTAGAGAGGCAATTTTTTTAGGGAATAGGAACGAGGACGTAAACTGCTAGTTACAGTACATTGAATTAAAGATACAGGACATTTAAGGAGAGGATCAAGAATGGAAATTATTGTGTTATCAGATACGCATATGCCAAAGAAAGCAAAACAGCTTCCGGAGCGTTTTTTAAAAGAATTGAAGGACGTGGATGTCATTATTCATGCTGGAGATTGGCAGACTTTAGATCTATATGAAACACTGAAAGACTATGCCCCTGTCTACGGTGTATATGGCAATGTGGATGGAAAAGAGATCCAAAACAAATTTCCGGCAAAACAAATGCTGGAATGGGAAGGGTACCGGATCGGACTAATCCATGGCCACGGAGAGAAAAAGACGACGGAAAAACGTGCGCTGGAAGCCTTCGTGGAAGATGACGTGGATGTGCTCATTTACGGCCACTCTCACATACCAGTCCTGCGTTATTTTAAGAAAACACTATTGTTCAATCCGGGCTCTCTTACTGATAAAAGGCGCGTGCCTATGTACTCATTTGGGAAACTTTCTTTGACGGAAAAAGGAATTCATGCGGAACATATCTTTTTTGTTGACTGATGAAAATTAATTTCATATAAAATATTATTATAATGAAAGGAATTTCCCCTCTTGTTATCGAAAGGTATATAGGAGAATGTAAACGCTATCGTAGTGTGAAAGGGGATTGAAATGTCAGAGAATTTATTTCGTTTAGATGGAAAAATAGCAGCCGTTACTGGTGGAACTAGAGGAATCGGTCGTGCTGTGGCGATCGGTCTTGCTGAAGCTGGAGCCGATGTTGCTTTGTTACAGAGAAACACATCACAAATCGATGTCAAAGAAGAAATTGAAGGTTATGGCCGCACCTGCCACATCATTCCGTGTGATTTGAATGATAAAGAGCAAGTGAAAAAGGCGATTCCATCCGTGGTGGAAGCGTTCGGTCGTGTGGATATTCTAGTGAATGCAGCAGGGATCCAAAGGCGTTCGGATGCTGTTGAATTTTCCGAGGAGGATTGGGATGATGTCCTGAATATTAATCTAAAAACGACGTGGATTCTCTGTCAGCAAGCAGGACGTTATATGGTGCCGAACAAGAGCGGGAAAATCATCAATTTCGCTTCCTTGCTGTCCTACCAGGGAGGAATTCGTGTACCTGCTTATGCGGCTTCCAAAGGTGGTGTTTCCCAGTTGACGAAAGCCTTATCCAATGAATGGGCGAAAGAAGGAGTCAATGTTAACAGTGTCGTGCCTGGCTATATCGCGACAGACATGAATACTGCGCTTATCCAAGATGAAGATAGAAATAAACAAATCCTTGATCGAATTCCAGCTGGCGACTGGGGGAAACCGGAAGACTTCGTTGGTGCTGTCGTTTTTCTTTCTTCTGATGCCTCCCGTTATGTTCACGGACATCAATTGGCCATAGACGGTGGCTGGTTAGGAAGATAAAAAAATCCCGCTCCTTTTATGAGGAAGCGGGATTTTTTTGGCATGTCGGGCAGTAATAACAACGCCGGGAAGCGGCACGGAACTTGATGATTTCTGTTCCGTCAATCCGGCACAGCTGGCCTTCACGGTTAAAGACCCAATGTCTGTATTCATAGCGCTTTTTGCCTTCCTTTTTCAATTTTTCCGCAAGCGCTGGATCGTTTGTAATGCCTTTGTTTTCGTAGGAGCGCCACATCAGATCGATGCACGCTTTTGCTGCAAGGTAGAGCTGTTCCTTTGTGCAATCGATTGGTCTTGAGAATGGGGAAATCCCGGCAACGAATAATATTTCACTGCGCAAGTAATTCCCAATACCACCGATGAATCCCTGATCCAGGAGGAGAGAGGTCCACTTTCTTCGTAGAAATCTCTTTTCCTGGAAACGTGCAAGAAGATCCTCTGGCGTCACATCTTCACTTAAGAGATCGGGCCCTACTTTTGAAAGAAACGGGTGCTCTTCTTCTTCTCCATCTTTTAGTACTTCAATATCTGATGCACTGTAAAGAAGGGCGGATTTCTTTTCATTATGAAGTGCGAGCCGCAATTGTCTGTTCGTTTTCGGGTAGTTGTAGGCGTTTCTGATGTACCATTTTCCGTACAATTGGTTATGCGAATAAATGACCTGGTCATGATCGAAGCGGATGAGCATCGCTTTTCCTTTGGTGTCGACCCGTGTCACTTTGGATCCACGCAGGATTTCTTCATACCCTTGTAAATGGTCAAAGGCAAAACTGATATCGATGATGGTTTTGTTTTTTAATGCTTTTTCTACCGAATCTGCGGCCCGTCTGATTTCTGGTCCTTCTGGCATCTGTTTCGTTCCTTTCGATCAGCTGGATGTAAACATTCCACCGTTGATATGGATGAACTGGCCTGTGATGTAGGTTGAATCGTCGGAAGCAAGCAGGACGTAGCTTCCCACGTGCTCTACTGGCTGTCCTGGACGTCCCATTGGAGTGTTTGTACCGAACTCTTCGACTTTATCTTCTGGGAAAGTAGCCGGGATGAGTGGTGTCCAAATCGGCCCTGGAGCTATACCATTGACACGTATACCTTTGTTCACTAATTGCTTCGCCATGGAGCGGGTGAAAGCGACGACGGCTCCTTTCGTTGCTGTGTAATCGACAAGCTCGGGGTTGCCGACATACGGATTGACGGATGCTGTATTAATAATGGCACTTCCCGGTTTCAAATGAGGGATGGCCGCTTTCGTCAAATGGAACATAGAAAAAATGTTCGTTCGGAAGGTGCTCTCCAGTTGTTCGGTCGAAATGTTCAGTAAATCATCTGTCGGGTGTTGTTCGGCAGCGTTATTGACGAGAATATCCAGTCTACCAAGTTCGTTCACTGTGCGTTCGACCGCTGTTTTGCATATGTTCTCATCCCCAACGTCTCCAGGGATCAAGATGGCACGCCGGCCTTCCTCTTCGACCTTCTTCTTTGTATATTCG
This sequence comes from Halobacillus litoralis, assembly GCF_009856415.1. Taxonomy (GTDB): domain Bacteria; phylum Bacillota; class Bacilli; order Bacillales; family Halobacillaceae; genus Halobacillus; species Halobacillus litoralis_C. The sequence continues at coordinate 51,608 of NZ_WMEZ01000006.1, forward strand.
GCATCTTCATGTTCCTCTAAATAAGAAATGGCAACGTCGGCACCTTCTTTTGCGTAGCCGATGGCGACGGAGCGCCCGATGCCGCTGTCACCACCGGTAATCAAGGCGACTTTCCCGACTAATTTACTTCCACTTGTGTAGTCTTCATCTGCTTGTAGGGGAAGGGGGTTCATTTGTTTCTCTACCCCTGGCTGCGTGGATTGTTCTTGTCCTGGTTGGCCGTCTGTTTGTCGTTGTTCTCTATTCATAAATGGATTCCTCCTCAAATCATGTTTGTTTGATGTCATTCCACCATTTGGGAAAAATCAAACAAACATAATAAAAACCCCTTCATGGTAAGAGCTATGAGGGGGTTCTGGAAGAGCGTAATAATAATGACCTTACGAAAAGTCCAATGATGATTCCTGGCAGTAGGAATAGAATGGGCAGCCAGACTGGTCCAATTAAAACCCCTCCTACCTTGAATAGAGGAGAATAGATCAGTCCAACGGTCACGGAATAGGCACAAAACGCAAAAGGGACAAAGGTATAAGGGGGGCATTCTCCATCTGCCTGACAATAAGCATCCCAGACTGCGAACATGTAAATACATGGGTAAAACATCAGCCATTGATAGTCCGTCACTTCAATGGCCTTTTCTATATTTCCGTGAAAGCTATGGACAATCGCCATGTTGAAGGAGCTGTTCACGTTGAGAATCACTTCTAATAGGATGAAGGATAACCCTTTGATGACCTGCCCGTTCAACAGCTGGCCGAATCCCGGAAAAGCAATGCTCCATAATAAAATTTCCAATCGTTTTTCTTTCATATCGATTCCTCTTCCGCTAAAAATTATTGGATGAGTTTCTCTCTGTCTGGAGCTTGAGGGGGTTCTTCAAACCATCCATTGTGGATCATGATATCCAGACCGTCTTTGGAATAGATCGCTGTATCTAAGATTAATTTTTGATAGGTAAACACGATATCGTAGCGGAGGCTTACAGATGAACTAGTCGCGTAATTTCCTTGTCCAGCTGAAGCAAGGACACTAATTAGATACATCATCAATCGGTCAGAGAAGACAGGATCCGTGTGGGTGGTCAAGAAGTTCGCAGATACCATCGGTGTCATGATCCCGGACTGATCCAAAAGATTCGAGAATAATTTGCGATGTTTAATCGACATCTTTTTCCCTTGTTTCATAAACTCTTTGACGGTTTTATTTTTACTTGTCTGAGCAAACCCCTGACATACCACTTCTCCGATGGTGTTATTTTTTATGTTTTCATACAAGTGGGTGATTTCCATTGCATTCAAGGAGCGCTTACTGAAAGGATGATAATAACTTTTCGATTCAATGTATTCCGTCTCTTTATGGATGGCAATTTGAGGTGGTCTTGTATAAATCCCCTTTTCAAGACCGATGTTCACACACTCGTGGAAAAGGTGGTCCTGCTTACGAATTCGTTCACTGAAAAAATTCCGAACATCTTCTCTCGAAGATGCCCCTAAAGAGAATCCATCAGAAGTAAGACCCGCCTGCCCCATATGCTCTAGAAAGGTCAACATGAATGAGTCTGTAAACAACTTCGGAGCATTCGGATTCAGGTCATCCATAGAATAACCATTGGGAACGGGAAGTTCTGCTTCCTCAAAAAAACGACGGCAATCATTCATGCCAAGTTCTGCAATTTCTTTTGCTAACCCAATCAAAGGTTGGATTTCTTCATCCCGATGAGTCAATTGGAAATGCTCCAATACGGGGATGGCCATACTGTTCTGGATATATTGTGTCCATAATAGTCCGATTTCATTGGCTGTCAGTGTTTTTTGGGACATATTGGTTTCCCTCCTGCGGTGATGGTGGCGGTTCTAATTTACTTTCTTTTACTTCATCCTTGTACAAAAGGTACCCCGGTAAACAGACTAAGTTCAAAAGAAAAATGTAAATCAGCAATTTAGCTAGCCAGTCGATGACGAACACGGTTGATATAAACACTAAGGCAACGATGAGTAATGGCGATACATAAGCGTAAATCATGGTTCGTCCTCCTTGTCTCTTTTATACTTTCCGTCCAGGTATAAATTATTACGAAAAGAGGATGATAGGAGAAAGAAGTCAGACATGGAATAAAAGGAGTTCGTCATGTGGAAATGGAAGCGGAAGGACAAACAGCAGCCAGAAAGTGTACAGCAGACAAAGAAGCAGAGCGGCACTCTTTCTGAATTTATCCAGGCGATGAAACAATCGGAGGATTTCGTTCATTACGAGTTAAGTGGGAATACGAGATGCACAATCTCGTATTTGAAAACGATGTGTGATTCGAAGATATTGAATAGAAGTGTCTTAACGACATTGAATGAAGAGTCCTTGCACACGTTACATGATATGAAGGAAAGAATTCCTGTAGAGAACGTTCGAGTGACATCTAAAATAAATCTCATAGAAGAAAAAGTCATGTTTGGTTACATCATGATACAGATGCATGAAACCGATGAGGAAGTAGTCCTTATCCCTTCCATTTCTTTAGAATCGAGAAATGTCAGCATACCTGAAGTAGAATTCAGTGTCGTTGGACCTAAAGAGGCGTTCGTGGAGACGCTGAACACGAACATTAATCTTATTAGAAAGCGTCTACCTTTACCGCAGTTAACGATAAAAGAAATGAATATTGGTAAGGTGTCAAAAACGCGTGTATGCGTCATCTATATCAATGGAATTGTAAACCAGTCCAACGTGGAAACGGTTGAACAGAGGTTGAAAGGGATTGAAATTGATCACTTGACGGACAGTTCCTTTATAACCCAGATTATTGCTGATAATTCCAATTCCCCTTTCCCTCAGTTGTTGGATACTGAGAGGCCTGACCGGGTCGTATCTAATCTGGTTGAAGGAAAAGTAGCCATTCTTGTAGAGGGCTCCCCCCATGCATTAACCTGTCCGACAACGGTCGTCGAATTCTTCGGGGCTTCTGATGATTATTTTCTTCCCTGGCACTTAGCGACAGCATTCCGGTTGATTCGATTATTTGCCGTCATCTTTTCTGTTTTAAGTACACCCTTATACGTAGCAGTTCTTACGTATCATCATGAAATGATTCCGGCTGCTTTGATGGCGACCATCGTTTCCTCGCGTTCGGATATTCCTTTTCCACCGATATTGGAAGTAATTGTCCTGGAATTGGCGATTGAATTGTTACGTGAGGCAGGAGCCAGACTTCCGACGAAAATCGGTCAAACGATCGGTATCGTAGGAGGTATCGTTATTGGGACAGCAGCTGTAGACGCGGGACTTACGAGTAATGTGCTCTTGATTATCGTAGCTCTTAGTGCCCTGGCTTCCTTTACAACACCTGTCTATCAAATCGGCAACACCATTCGCCTTATTCGTTTTCCTTTTATCGTCGGGGCACAGCTTTGGGGGCTTGTAGGGGTTTCGATGTGTATGGTCTTCTTCATTGGTCACCTCATCAAATTACAATCGATCGGTCGTCCTTTTTTCGAACCACTCTATCCACTTAGAGTCAAAGATTTGAAGGATGCCTTTATTCGGCTACCTTTTAACAAGCAGACAGAACGACCTGTTCTCATGAGGACAGAAGATACACAACGGATGAATCCATCACGTGTGAACGCAAAGAGGGATATCGATGAATAAATTAAACAACTCTAAGGGGTTGAATATACCTGAAAATTATCTGGTGACACCCACGTATGTCTTTTTTCTCATCCATAGCATGCAGGTGGGAGTCGGGATTCTAGGGTTTGAAAAATATTTAGTCGAAAAAGCCGGATTTGATGCATGGATTTCTGTATTGATTGCGGGAGGGATCCTGCATATCATTCTTTGGATGATCTATCGTCTCCTTCAGAATGGCGGTGGAGATATTGTAGAGATTCATAAAAACATTTTTGGCAAGTATCTAGGGGGGTTCTTAAGCCTTCTCTTTTGTGCTTATTTCACCCTGCTTGCTTTTACCGTGGTGATCACTTTCATAGAGGTCATTAAAGTCTGGGTATTTCCTGGCCTTCATGTATGGGTCTTTGCCTTTGTCCTCCTGTTTCTTGTTTACTATCTGGTAAGTGGAGGATTTCGTGTCATTACGGGAGTTTGCCTGATCAGCGTTATCATCGGACTGCCGATTTTACTGCTGAAGTACTTTCCTGTCGAGGCGGGTCATACAATGAACATCTTTCCAGTAATTAGTCACAGTGTCACAGACATATTAGGCGCGACGAAACAAAGTATCCTTAGCTTCCTAGGGTTAGAATTCCTTTTGATTTATTATCCATTTATCAAAAATCCTCAGAAATCAAAGAAATGGGCGCATTATGGTGTGTTCTTCACGACGATGGTTTATTTGATCAGTGTCCTGGTGACGTTCGTTTATTATAGCGAAGAGCAATTGAAGCAGGTGGTATGGGGAACCATATCGGCTTGGAAAATCGTTGAATTCCCTTTCATCGAGAGGTTTGAGTTTGTAGGGATCGCCATGTGGCTGTATGTTGTCCTTCCGAATATCTGTTTAGGTTTATGGGGAGCGACCAGGATTCCTAAACGCGTGTTTAATGTTAAACAGAAATATGTGGTCATCCTCTTCTGCATTGCCATCTATTTCCCGGCTGTTTTGATAGATGGTCGACCGATGATCGATGCGGTAAACAATTTATCAGGGCAGCTTGGTATGTACGTTTTGATGTATATACCTGTTTTATTAGTATTGAAGACAATCTCAGATAAAGTGAGGAAACGGACATGAAAAAACATTGGATTTTTCTTATGATGGTGTCTGTTATACTTCTCGCAGGCTGTATGCCAAGTAGAAGTGTAGAAGAGAACGCGATTGTCCAGATTGTCGGATATGATGTAGGTGAGGAAGAACGCATGCGCGGGACAGTCTCCATACCTCAATACGGTAAAAGCGAAGATAAACAGGCAGCGTCGGAGCTTTATTTAACGGTTGAAGCTGATTCAAGCAAAGATGTTGAAGTGGAAATACAAAAGCAATCGTCGAAGCCGATTTCTATTGGAAAGCTTGCAGTTACGCTATATAGCAAAGAAATAGCTGAAAAGGATTTAGCGGATACTGTCGATGTACTTAGTCGAGATCCACGACTGAGTAGGAACATGTTTTTAGGAATCGTCGACGGTTCCTCCAAAGATTTAATAGAGAGTGGGTACACGCAAGACGAAACGACCTCCAAGCACCTGCAGGGACTCATTGAAAACAATACGCTGCACAATTTCCCATCAACAAGCCTGCACGATTTTTTATACGCGTATTATGCGGAAGGAATGGATCCGTTCCTTCCAATGCTTAAGAAACGCGAATCCTTTGTTGAACTATCTGGTGTCGCCTTTTTTAAAAAAGGGTTGCTTGTTGCTGAGGTGCCGGATACTAAAATTTTCACATTTAAAATGTTAAAAGAAAATTTTGTAAAAGGAATGCAGGACCTTCCCTTTGAAGGCGGGACCATCATGATGGAAAACATCGGGTCAAACGTCGATTACAGTCTATCAGGACCGCTTGAAAATCCAAAATTCACGATCAAAGTCAAACTAAAAGCTGAAGTTAATGAAATGGCGGGCATTGATCGCAAGGCATCTCCTAAACTAGCGAGGGAAATGGAAGAGAAATTCGTCGAATACTTCAATAAAGAAGCAGACGAACTCATTTCGTTATTCAAGGAAAAAGACGTGGATCCGCTAGGTCTTGGTAATTTCACAAAAACAAGAAAAGGCGATTTTGACCTTACTCAATGGCAGGACAATTACTCGGAGCTTGACGTTGATGTACAAGTGGATGTTGAAATTACGGAGTATGGGATTTTCTCTTAGTATTCTAAAAACTCTTCAGGAAAAAGTGAAAGGTCACCCATACTGAGGGTGACCTTTCGCGCGAGGGAATGGAGAAACACTCCACGGAATAAAAAAACGAGCTCCATTCTGTGGAGTGTTTCTAGTTCTTTTTCAATACCTGAAAGCGTGAGCGAACATGTTCATAATAGAGGGCCGTAAATGTCTGAGTAGTCAAAAAGACAGCAAATGAAAAGGGAATTTTATAGCCATTTTGAAATTCAACAATCCCAATCTTCGTAAACACCCACTGCATACTGACTCCAACGATGACCCATAGAAGGATATAGAAAATGAACGTCTTTTTATGGATGTTAAACATGTCATAAAAGTAAATGAAGAAATAACTGAAAGGAGCAAAAATTAAGTAATAGCAAAAGTCGAACAACTCATAATGATTGGTATCATTCAACGTGAAAAAATCTATAAGGCCTCCACCAATGGTGAAGTCGAAGAAAACGCCGATCGTAAATCCGAGCAGCATCAATAGCCAGGTGATCTCCCGTTTGAATTTAAAAGGCAAAATGAAAAAAAGGGAGTAGGCAATAGTCAAAAGAATCAAAATGGAAATTTCATTTTTATCGAAGGATTCCCAAAGGAAGTTCACAAGTGTTTCACCTCATTACGCGTTGATTTCCTGAGTATTTTACATACACCGATGCTGAAAAAATGGAGGATTACATAGTAAACGACATCAAAACCCAGATTCCAATCTTTGTACGTAGAAACCTCGAGTGCTCTGGACAAAATGGTAAGCAAAAGTAAGCAAATCACAGAAGCGGTAAAAACCAAGCCTTTTTTCATCACTGATGTTGACGCGTTGTATAAATTCACTTGAACCATTAAAAGAGTAGGGATGATGAGGCTTCGAAAAATCAAAAAGCCAGCATAATTTGTAGGATCCTCCGTTATCTTCACATACTTTAATTCTTCGTTAATGATCCATGTCCAGTTGATACTGATGACGCTTGTGGTTAAGAATATGAATGTATTCTCTATGAGGGTTAAACGCTTGGGCATTATGATGAAGATACTGATGATCAACCAAGCGCTTACGAAAAATACGGTGAAAGCCATACGAATCCTCCTTATCATCTCCCCCTATTGTTTGTGTTCAGCACTGAAAATATTCCAATAGAGAATCAGACGGTATTCAACTAAATGGCAGGATTGTTGAAGACTCGGTTTCGATACTTTTATTGAATGGATGGGGCTACGGGGAATAGCTCGCTTTCCGCGGGAGCGCGGTGAGCCTCCTCGGACTGCGTCCTGTGGGGTCTCACCAAGCACTTTTTTCCCGCAGGAGTCTCGCCATTTCCCTCCGCCCCTTTGCCATGGAAGATTCTCCAAACCACTTCTCGGCAACTCCTTTAGTATGCTTAAGTGAGGGGAATAATATAAAGTCCTCTCCAGTGTTGATTCTCAGCGCGAAAGGCCTGACAGAGCACTTTATGTTTGTTTTTTGGTTGGGGTGGAAGACGTTCCCCATCTTGGTATAGGGGTTCGTTTCTCACATACATCGAATGGGTTGGTTGGGAAGCCACTCCCCCACAGGAAAGCGAGTGGCTTCCCAACCAACCCTAACGCTCAACCAGGCAACGAACCCCGGAAACATCTCGAAACAGAATAGGGAGCTATTCTGGGAAATGGAAAACTCAGAGCGGCGCTCTGAGTTTTTTTACGTGAAATATTCGAGACTTGCTTCAGGAAAGTATTGATTGATGTACCCACCTAATACGATCTTCATTTCTTCTTGTTCGTCTTTTTGATAAACGTACTTACCTATTCCATATTTGCCCCACTTGTATTTGCGTTTTTCTTCATCCATTTCAAGCTTTGTCATCGGATAATTCTTCTGAATGACACGCTTAGCTGGTTTGGTAAAGCGATGCTGGATTAACTCAAAGGTTAAATCCTTCGTTGCATAGTCCGGCAATTTGTCTTGAAGTTTTTCAAAAAGGATGCGATAACCTTCTTTCCAATCTTCATATAAATAGATTGGTGCAATGATAAATCCAAGTGGATAACCTGCCTTCGCAACTTTCGCGGCAGCCTCGATCCGTTCGTCTAAACGCGACGTGCCGGGTTCTAAGTATTTGATGACATAATCCGCATTCATGCTGAAGCGAAACCTTGTCCTACCGTTGTGTTTAGCATCCAGCAGGTGATCGACATGTGCGAATTTCGTTACGAAACGAAGTCTTCCGTGCTCCGATTCTCCAAAGTACTCAATGGCTCGCTTCAACGAGTGGGTCAAGTGGTCGACCCCAACGATATCTGATGTACAGGACGCTTCAAAGCGGGTCTCTTCCGGGGCACGCTCTTTCATGTATTGTTCAGCCGCATCGAACACTTCATCGATATTGACATAGGTACGGATATAAGGTTTGCTTCCCATTGTTGTCTGCAAATAACAATAATGGCAGTGCCCCATACACCCTGTTGCAAGGGGAATGGCATATTCCGCTGAAGGTTTCGATGTGTCGAACTTGAGCGTTTTTCTGACACCGACGACAAGTGTGGATTTCGCCATCCGGTATTTTTGAAAATCATTTTCCCCTGGAAGGTTACGAACCTGGTTGTGAGAGGTGGTTTCCCGAATTTCAATTCCCAAACCTTCGAACTTCTCCTTCAATTCACGTCCCAACGGGTATTCAAGAGCTCTTGGTTCTATATAGACAAGTTCTGGCATGAATGGTTTTACCACAGCTCACCCTCCGATTCTACTCCCCCACCAAAAGCATCATGATACGCACGTTCCGCTTCCCCTTCAGATGCATAAATCGCGATATTTTCATCCAGTGGAAAATAGGTTTCATATAAAAATAAGGCTAATTCCCCTGGTTGTTCGGGATTGTTCACCACAGCAGCTTCTTGCACATTGGCAACGTCATACGTGTGTGGATTCCTGTAAATCACGTAAACGATGTCCCCTGCTTTGTAGTTTTGTTGTAGATCCATCCAATCACCTGCTTCTCATATTTTTGGTTTCCACCTGTCAGTCCTATCTTTTATCTAATCGTGCTCATTTTTCCACAAATGTCGACTTTTATTACGACTTCGCTTGTAAAAAAGGATTATCCAGTATGGAACTAGAAGTAAAATCTATATCACAGGAGGAGGGTGGAACATGGAGCTGCATACAGAGCGACTTTGTTTGAGACCGTACACGAATGACTTAGCGGAACAGGTGGTTGAATTAGCAGGAGATGAAGCAGTGGCAGCAACCACATTTGTTCCCCATCCATATACGCTTGAAGTGGCTGAGGGTTGGATTGCCCTTCATAAGGATTGGATAGAAAAAGGGACTGCTTACCCATTAGCGATGATATTAAAAGAGTCCAATGAGCTTGTCGGCACAATGACTTTAAGGGTGGATGAAAAACACCACAAAGGGGAATTGGCTTACTGGGTAGGGAAACCTTATTGGAACCATGGATATGCAACAGAAGCGGCAATCCGGATGGTGGACTTTGGCTTTGGAGAATTACAGTTGAACAGGATCTGGTCTGCGGCGATCACTTCCAATCCAGGGTCGACAAAAGTTATGCAAAAAGCCGGTTTGAGCTATGAGGGAACATTAAAGCAGGACATCTATCATCGGGGTGAATACAAAGATATTGATGTCTATGGAAGAATTAAAAATGTTGGATAGGTTTCATGTGAAACAAAGCCCGCCCGATCGAATCGGACGGGCTTTGTTATTTTTCCAATCGTTATGTTGAAGTTTGACGAATAGGAATCAATGTTCCTATCAAAGCAATCCCTGCACAAACAACGAACATCGGCATAAAACCGAAGGGTGCGATTCCGCTTACGGTCGTAAAAATCACCAAATCAAAGACAGAATCCAGGATAGAAAGTAAAGAAATGGTCGTTGCTCTCACATGTGAAGGAATGATATCGTTGGCTAGCTGTGAATACACGGGATAGCGAATGGCACTCACAAGTTTCAAAAGGATCATCGCTAAAAGAACCGTCCAGAGATGAGTGTGTAGTATAGCGGCCCCTACAAGTGATAGGACGGCAAGGATCCCTGTAATGAACAGAAGCTGTACTCGTGTCACCCATTGTGTCATCCAACCAATCGATTGTGCTGCAACAAACCCGATGAAAGCGGTCACCGCGTAGACAACCCCGATTCCGTAAACCGGCAGTCCGGCATCTACCAACAATTTTTGGTCGAATTTTTCAAAAATAGCGACGGCTGGAATGAACACAAGGGAGATGTTAATGAACATCCATAACACTTGCGGCGTTTTGCGGATGGCCTGATAACCTTCCATCACCTGTTTCACCATTGGCGTCCGTACCCCACCTTGATTCGGAGGATTCTTAACGAACAAGAGAAAGATGAATTGAATTAACATAAAGAAAACACCGAACATAAGTAGAAGTCGGAATTGGCTTTCATTCAGATCTTTAGCTAAGAATGCCCCGATAACTACAACAAATATAGAAACGATAAAACGAGCGGATCCAATCTTCCCCATCGCCCGGTCCATGAGATTCTCTTCATTACTCTCTTTTAATGATTCATAGATGAGCGCTTCATCTGCCCCACTGAAAAACGTTGCAGCAAAGCCTGTCAGAAAGCTGCTTGCGAAAAACACCCATGGATCAAAGGCGAAAATTAATAGGCCGTGGGCAAGGATGCTGAGAACGGAACCGATAAGAAAGGCATGTTTGGCCCCAAACCGGTCGGCGATGACCCCAGTAGGAATTTCCCCGAAGAGCACTCCTATACTGAAGAAGGTCATGACGAGAAGGATCATCGTTTCATCAAGGCCCCTCGCAAAATAAAATAGCGTAAGGACAGGCTGGATGAAGCGGAAGTTGCCGAAAATTTCTGACCAGAATAAAAGTCGTATGTTATAGGATGCTAACGTATTCTTTTTCAAGATGTTTCCTCCTGCAATGTAAAATCAGATGCAAGCAGGAGATCAAGCGTAGGTGAAAATTAAGTAGCTCTCCCCCCTGCTGATTGAGTGAAACGTTCTGTGGAATTTTTTTGCATGTGTAGATCCTCCTAAAAATTAGTCCAATTCTATATATTATTCATCCCTGCCCTATATTCCTCCCTAACTTCTCACACTAAAGCTCCCTATTCTTGAAGACTCAGTTTCGAGACTTTTAATCCTGGTATGTTATTTAGAAAGTTTTAGGACTTAGAAAATCTATCGACTTGATTTGTCAGGAAAAGTCATGAAACAGAGACGGTCAAATGGCGGAAAAATACGTTTCTTAGTAGGATAATTCGCGTTTTCGACAAAGCTGACGAGCAATTATTCAATCTTGGAGATACTTTTCATAGATTAAATGTGATAAAATGAATAGAGAAATGAAAAACGGCATACGTACGCGCAGCAGCTCAGTAGCCTGCGGCGCTTTTTATGTTTCAAAATATAGGGTATATACAAATAAAACAGCGTATGCTCGATCGTATAAAGGTGGTGTCTGATCGTGTTACATCCTTTTGGTCGTTTGTTCGGGCTAGGGGACAAACCGGATTCGGATAATGACAACAATGAAGAAGAAGGCTACAACCCCGACGAGGTTGTACAAGTTCCAGTCGAACGCGTGCAGCCCAACCGTTACCAACCTCGAGCGATTTTCAACAACGAGAAGATTAGCGAACTCGCCCAGACGATACATACGCATGGGATGATTCAGCCGATCGTTCTCCGTCGGTTAAATGAAGAAGAATATGAGTTGATCGCCGGTGAACGTAGGTGGCGTGCCGTCCAGTCTCTGGGTTGGGAAACGGTCCCTGCGATTATCCGCGAGATGAATGATTCACAAACGGCCTCTGTCGCTCTTATTGAAAACTTACAGCGGGAAGAATTGACCGTTATTGAAGAAGCTGTCGCGTATGCGAAGCTTTTGGAACTGCATCAGATTACGCAGGAAGCCTTGGCGCAACGGCTGGGGAAAAGTCAATCGACCATTGCGAATAAATTGCGTCTTTTGAAATTACCGGAGTCTGTCCAACAGGCGGTTATGGATAAGAAGATTACGGAACGTCATGCAAGGGCTTTGATTGCTTTAAAAGATGAGGAGCAACAGGAAAAGATTTTAGCTGAAATCATTGAAAAGCAGTTGAACGTGAAACAGACAGAAGAGCGGATTGCTAAATTGAATGACCCGGCACCAAAGAAAAAGAAACCGAAGATGAAAGGCGTCAATAAGGATATGCGTATTGCGATGAATACGATACGCCAATCTTTGACAATGGTGACGGATACGGGAATCGATTTAGAAACGGACGAAGAAGATCACGACGATTATTACCAGATCACAATAAAGATTCCAAAAGGGAAGAAAAAATAGTAGCCTGAACGACCCATCTTGACTTATGTGGAGATGGGGCTTTTTTTAAGTCATTTTACCTAATGCTTTCAATAAAATGGTAGAATGATAAAAAAGATAGTGAGGCAGGTGACATCATGGGGAAAGTGATTTCAATCGCCAATCAAAAAGGCGGCGTCGGAAAGACAACGACGGCCGTCAATTTAAGTGCATGTCTTGCGCATTTGAATAATAAAGTCCTTTTGGTGGATATTGATCCTCAGGGGAATGCGACTAGTGGAATTGGTGTGGAAAAAGGAGATATGGATCGGTGTGTCTATGACGTACTCGTCGATGATGTGAAAGCGGATGATGTCAAGACGAATACGATTGTAACTAACCTTGATACCATCCCGGCAACTATTCAATTGGCTGGAGCGGAAATAGAATTGGTCCCGATTATTTCCCGGGAAGTAAAGTTGAAAAAAGCACTGGATGAAATTAAAAATGATTATGATTATATTATTATCGACTGCCCCCCTTCTCTCGGCCTTTTAACATTGAATGCTTTAACCGCCTCTGATTCCGTTTTAATCCCTGTACAATGTGAATATTACGCCCTTGAAGGCTTGAGCCAGCTTTTGAATACGGTACGCCTCGTTCAGAAGCATATGAACTATAATTTGATGATTGAAGGTGTACTTATGACGATGCTTGATGCCCGCACGAACCTCGGCATCCAAGTTGTAGATGAAGTGAAGAAATACTTTCGGGACCGTGTGTATCGATCGATTATCCCTCGGAATGTTCGTCTAAGCGAAGCGCCCAGTCACGGGAGACCAGCGATTCTTTATGATGCCAAATCACGTGGCGCAGAAGTATATTTAGATTTAGCAAAGGAAGTGATTGTGAATGCCGAAAGGGTTAGGTAGTAAAGGCCATGAGGCTTTAGGCGCTTTTTTCAACAACCAGACATCAACAGAAGAAATTCAACACGTAGCGATAAAAGACTGTCGTCCGAACCCTTATCAACCTCGCAAGCAGTTTGAACAAGAAGCTTTGGAAGAATTAAAACAATCCATTGCAGAACACGGCATCCTCCAACCTTTGATTGTCAGGAAGAGCATCAAAGGTTATGAAATTGTGGTCGGCGAGCGTCGTTTTCGCGCAGCGCAAAAAGCCGGTCTCACTCATGTACCTGCTATTGCCAGGGAAATGTCGGATGAACAAATGATGGAGATCGCTTTGCTTGAGAACTTACAGAGGGAAGATCTTTCTCCTATTGAAGAGGCAAAGTCGTACGAACAACTGATTGAAGAACTCGGTGTCACCCAGGATGAGCTATCTAAACGCTTGGGTAAAAGCCGCTCTCATATCGCCAACCTTATCCGTCTCTTGGCTTTGCCTAAAGCGGTGACAGATAAAATTAATAAAGGCACTCTATCCATGGGACATGGGCGTGCTCTATTGGGTGTGAAGGATCATGTTCTACAATTGGAGTTGGTGAAGAAAATTGAGGCCGAAGCTTTAAATGTGCGACAGGTGGAACGGTTGATCCATGACATGGCGAACCAGCCTTCGAAAAAGAAAGAGAAGAAACCTCGAGATATCTTTTTGCAGGAACGTGAGAAGAATTTGAAAGAACGCCTGGGGACAGGAGTGAAAATCCATAAAGGAAAACGTAAAGGGAAAATCGAAATCGAGTTCAAGAACAATGAAGATTTAGAACGAATTATCGATTTGTTTGCAGATAAAGAGTAAAAGCTGGAGATTTTAGAGATCTCTGGTTCTTTCTTTTTTATGGAACAATTCCTCTTTGCTCTCCTTGGAGAAATCAAGAAAAAGAAAAAGATAATGGAGAGATTGCAATGGTTTTATTTGGAGCGTTAGTTAACGGTTTGTGTATATTCGTCGGTACATTGCTAGGGCTTTTCTTCACAAAGATTCCGGAGCGGTACAAAGAAACGGTTATGAGCGGTGTGGGGCTTGTCGTCCTTTTAATTGGCCTGCAAATGGCGTTTGAAACAGAAAACATCGTCATCGTCCTGCTCAGCTTGCTTTCTGGTGCAATCATCGGTGAGGCGATCCATCTGGAAGATAAGCTTGAATACATCGGTCGCTGGATTGAAAGAAAATTTACAAAGCCCAATCAAACCTCAAGTGTTGCTCAAGGTTTTATTACCGCTTCGCTCATTTTTGTCATCGGTGCTCTCGCCGTGATCGGTGCGCTTGACAGTGGACTCCGTAATGATCATGAAGTGTTGATCACAAAAGCAATCATTGATGGTTTTGTCTCTCTTGTGCTGACGTCCACCCTTGGCATCGGCGTGATTTTTTCCATTATTCCCGTCGTCCTTTATGAAGGATCCATTGCCCTTTTAGCCACACAAATCAATAACTGGATCCCCCAGCATATGCTCGACCTGTTTATTATTGAAATGACGGCAACCGGTGGTTTGATGATTGTAGCCATCGGCCTGAATTTGTTGAAATTGACCAAAATCCGTGTGGCGAATTTATTACCAGCTTTACTTACGGTCGGCATCATTTTGACGATTGCCGAATGGTTTTAAGCGTCATTGAATGCTTTTTTTGAAGTTTGTGGAAGATGTTGTGAACGTGTGGAAAGGCTTCGTTTCCATATGAACCTGCTTCCTTTTCGCTTCAGTTAATTGGATAGCGGCCGCTACTTTTGCTGCCATCTGCATCACGACATGCAGTCTTGTATTCTGCAAGACCACATGCTCCATAAATCCACTGACATTGACCATTCCGCTAATGTGTAGTTGACCTACAGGCGGAAGGTCTTTTTTTAATGCCGATCCCGGGTTTAACGAACCTTTCCCAAGCACAACAGATCCGACTGATGATGATTTACCAAGGCATGCGTCAATCGCAAGAATATAAGGGCTCGGATGGTTTCTCCTGATTTCAGCTAATCGTTCCTTCAGATTCAATGCATGCAAAGGTTCCTCAAGTGTGCCATATATATGGAACGTTTCTAGTGCATGATCGTGGAGCATCGAACCCACCAAAGGCCCGAAGGAATCTCCTGTTGATCTGTCCGTGCCGATACAGGCGATTACGATATCTTTGGAAGGTGGAAGCCATTCTTGCAAGTAAGTGCTCAACAAATCGCTCATGGTTGGATCGTCGGTGTTTACGCGTTTCTCTTCTTTTGAAAACTTGTCCTTGAAATTCATAGCTTCTCCTCCAGACACATAGTAGTAACAGTATATAAGGTTGTCCGCGGTTCTATACGTGACAAATACATAGATGTGGAGGAACGGTCATGTTAAAAGCAGGGTTCAAGTGGATGTTCTTAATCATAGGGACAATGATTGGTGCCGGGTATGCTTCTGGAAGAGAGCTTTGGCAGTTTTTTGGACATGATAGCAGCTTGGCGATTCTCTTGTTCTCTCTCATGTTCATCTTTTCATGTAAAGCTATACTGGATATCAGTTTCAAGAAACAAACCGGGCACTATTTACCCGTTCTCCGGGCAGTTGTCGGTAAACACTTGACCGGTGTCTATGACTGGATGATCATCATTTATCTTTTTACAACGACCGTCATCATGCTGGCAGGAAGCGGCGCCACGTGGCAGGCTTTCAACTTTTCCTATCGAATTGGCGTTCTTGCTATTGTTATTCCTCTGATTCTTTTGTTCGTCTGGGATGTGAAAGGGATTGTCATCGTGAACAGCTTTGTGCTTCCCCTGCTCATATCAGGGCTTCTGTTCGTTTTGATTTTGTTTATCAGGGATCAACAGCTGTCTCTTTTTGGACATGTCCATGAGATGAGCAACTGGATGTCGGCTTTTCCGTTTACAGCGTTGAACATCCTTCCACTTATCGCTGTTCTAGGTGCCATCGGTAACCAAGTTCGAAACAAAGGGGAAATTTGGATTGCAAGTGTCGGCAGTGGGGTTATTCTTGGAGCGGTTTCTTATCTTTACAACAACAGCCTGATCCAAATATCGGAAGACATCATTTTGTATGAAATCCCCCTTTTCGCGATTTTAAAACATTACCCGTATGAAATGATGCTTTTCATGTCGCTCATGCTTTGGATCGCGATCTTTACAACGGCTGCCTCAGGGACGCTCGGACTTGTAACGAGATTCAGAGAATACGTGAGACAACCCCTTTGGATTCTGGCGATGGCGGTCATCGCTCTCATGCTTCCTTTTACATCATTCGGATTCTCGACACTCATTGAATATTTGTATCCGTTATACGGCATCCTGAACCTTTATGTTTTAGTTTCCCTTCTTTTATACCCCCTTCTTTCCCGATTCAAAATTCGCTAGAAACCTGTTAGAATAGATGTCATATTCATAGACGGAAACAGGGGGGAAAGCGGTGGCCGGGGCTACAAATGTAGTAGATGATGCGAAAACGGCGGTAGAGGATGCAAAAACGAAATGGGAGCAGGTGGTGGACTACGTTACGGGACCTGAGTTATGGTTTTCCGTAGCTTTCGGGGCGATTCGTATTGCTCTAATTTTATTGGTCTCCTTTTTAATCATTCGAATTGGAAGGAGAGTCATCACCCAGTTTTTTGCCAACAAAAGGCGCGGGCCTTTTCGGATTACTGAACGAAGAGAAGCCACGCTCAATAAATTGGTTTTGAACACAATGTCTTATGTTGTGTACTTTATGGCCTTCATCATGATTCTTGAAACGTTCAACTTTGAAGTCGGTGCTTTACTTGCCGGAGCTGGTGTGGCAGGTCTTGCCATCGGTTTCGGGGCGCAGAACCTTGTCCGTGATATTATTTCTGGTTTCTTCATCATTTTTGAAGATCAGTTCTCTGTCGGGGATTATATCCAGACTTCTGGCGTAGAGGGTTTTGTTGAGGAAGTCGGTCTCCGAACAACGAAAGTAAAGGCGTGGACAGGGGAAGTTCATATCCTTCCTAATGGGAATGTCACACAGGTGACGAACTTTTCTGTGCATAACAGCATTGCCGTCGTTGATGTAAGCATCGCTTACGAGGAGGACATTGAAGCCGCTGAAAAAGTGATTCAGGAATTATTGAAAGAAATGCCGCAACGATATGAATCGATGCTGAATGTCCCTGAACTGCTTGGCGTCCAAACACTTGGGGCATCGGATGTCGTCATGCGTATCATATGTGAAGTGAATCCAATGGAGCACTGGGCAATGGCCCGGGTGATCCGCAAAGAAGTGAAGAACAGACTCGATGCGGAAGGAATCGAGATTCCATTCCCTCGTATGGTGATGTATTCACGTGACGAAGAGCCGAACGAGCCTTTGGATCAAGGAGAAAAAGGAGGAGTTTCCTGATGGCTGATAAATCCTATGAGTTGAATGATATTGTTCAGATGAAAAAACCTCACCCCTGCGGCGAGAACCGTTGGAAGATCATCCGTATGGGTGCAGACATCCGAATTAAATGTGAGGGATGCGGCCACAGCGTGCTCGTACCTCGCAAGAAATTCGAAACGAAGATGAAAAAAGTTCTTGAGACAAGTGAGTGATCCCCTCCCCCTTCTGTAACTCGGAGGGGGATTTTCTTATGGGGATTTTTCATGTGAATTTATGAACAGAAAGTCTGGTCCATGTAGCTTGATTGTCGGTGCCTGGCACCCATACCCATACACCAATGTACCACACTCGGACGCCACTAACGTGCATTTGTGAGTATTTGAACAGGAAACCTGGTACTCATGGAACACTTGTGGGTACCAGGTACAGAACGAGAAAAATGCGTACCCGGTACCCTTCACCGGTTTTTCATACCGATACCAAAAAAGTTATTTGCAAACCAAATAAAAAGATCGTTCTTCTTCTCTTTCTCTATAAATATTGAATTGTTACTGTAGAAAAAGGAGTTATTTAGGAGAATTATCCGAAGCTTTCCCGTTTTTGCATAGGTTGTTATTTTCAAGTACAGAATCTATAATTAAGTGGACTAACATGCATGTATGTAAATCCTTAAGGAGTGAAAGTCTCATATGGCACTAACAGCAGGAATCGTAGGTTTACCGAACGTAGGGAAATCTACGTTATTTAACGCAATTACACAAGCAGGCGCTTTGTCTGCCAACTATCCGTTCGCCACAATTGATCCGAACGTCGGGATCGTGGAAGTCCCGGATAGTCGTCTGGATAAGTTGACCGAGCTTGTGAACCCTAAGAAAACTGTACCGACAGCTTTTGAATTCACAGATATCGCGGGAATCGTCAAAGGCGCGAGTAAAGGGGAAGGTCTAGGAAACCAGTTCTTATCCCATATTCGCCAGGTGGATGCGATTTGTCACGTGGTACGTGCATTTGAAGATGAAAACATCACCCACGTATCCGGTCAGGTCGACCCGATTACCGATATCGAAACCATCAACCTTGAGCTGATTTTGGCCGACCTTGAAACCGTGTCGAAGCGCATGGATCGTGTTGCTAAAATGGCACGTCAAAAGGATAAAGAAGCAGTTGCAGAGTATGCAGTGCTTGAAAAATTGAAAGAAGCATTGGAGGAGGAAACCCCTGCCCGTGCAGTCGAATTCAGCAGCGATCAAGAAAAGATCGTCAAAGGCCTTCATCTATTGACTTCAAAGCCTATCCTCTATGTGGCGAATGTAAGTGAAGATGAAATCGGTGAAGCAGATAACGATCGAGTGAAACAAATTCGCGAATTTGCAGCAAAAGAAAATGCAGAAGTCATCGTGGTTTGTGCCAAAATCGAATCTGAAATCGCTGAGCTTGATAGCGAAGAAAAAGAAGAGTTCCTTGAGGATCTTGGGATTGAAGAATCCGGCCTTGATCAACTGATCAAAGCTACTTACAACTTACTTGGGCTGGCCACGTACTTTACGGCTGGTGAGCAGGAAGTCCGTGCGTGGACATTTAAAGAAGGCATGACAGCCCCACAGGCAGCCGGTATCATTCACACAGACTTCGAACGTGGGTTCATCCGTGCAGAGACGGTCTCTTATGATGATCTCGTTGATGCAGGATCCATGGCTGTTGCCCGCGATCGTGGTCGTGTCCGTTTAGAAGGTAAAGAGTATTTAGTGAAAGATGGCGACGTTATCCATTTCCGTTTCAACGTATAAGCGAGGATCCTTCCGTTAAAAGGTTGTAAATCTTGGACAACTTTGATACAATACTAAATTGTGAGTAATTCAATGAAGATTACTCCTTGCTCCTTTGATAGAAAAGGAGCCGTCAAGTCCATAAGGAGGTGAAAACGGATGAGTAGAAAATACGAAATCATGTATATCATCCGCCCAGATATCGAGGAGGAAGCGAAAACATCTGTCAAAGATCGTTTCAGCAAAATCCTAACAGATAACGGAGCGGAGATTGAAGAAGTTAAAGAAGTTGGCAAGCGTCGTCTTGCTTACGAAATTAACGACTACCGTGATGGGATCTATGTAACAGTTGATTTCACAGGTACACGTGATGCAATCAACGAATTCGACCGTCAAGCGAAGTTCACGGATGATATTATCCGCCACATCGCTGTACGTGAAGATGACAAATAAGGAGTGGTTCTGATGTTAAATCGTGTCGTATTAGCCGGCAGATTGACGAAGGATCCTGATTTACGCTATACGCCAAACGGAGTAGCTGTCGCCAACTTTACTATCGCCGTAAACCGTCCATTTTCCAACAACTCAGGAGATCGCGATGCCGATTTCATTAACTGTGTCGTTTGGAGACGAGCGGCTGAGAACTTGGCTAACTTTATGAGTAAAGGTAGTCTTGTCGGTGTTGACGGACGCTTACAGTCCCGCAGCTTCGATAACCAAGAAGGTAAGCGTGTATTTGTAACAGAAGTTGTTGCAGATAGCGTGCAGTTCCTAGAATCCAAAGGTGCTTCCCAAGGTGGCGGTAACCGTGGAGGTTCAGGATTCCAACCAAATCAGAATCAACAACCATCAGGAAACAACTTCGGTTCTAATAACAACAATAATAACCAACGAAATGACGACCCATTCGCAGATAATGGGGAGCCAATCGATATATCAGATGATGATCTACCATTCTAAATAGAAAGGAGTGAATGCTACATGGCACGTCGTGGACGCGGAAAACGTAAAAAGGTGTGTTTCTTCACAGCTAACGGAATTACACACATCGACTTTAAAGATGTGGATTTGCTAAAACGTTTCGTCTCTGACCGTGGAAAAATTCTTCCTCGTCGAGTAACTGGAACGTCTGCAAAATATCAGCGTAAATTGACGAAAGCGATCAAACGCGCTCGTACAATGGCCCTACTTCCTTACACTACAGAGTAAGAGTAGCGTCGCAAACCCCTTGATAGCTCTCATGAGCCCTCAAGGGGTTTTTTATATGTTTATTTCTTATTAATGAATATGCAGGATTGTGGAAGATTTGATTTCGAGACTTTTGTTGGAGTTAAGGGCGGAGGGAAACAGTTCGCTTTCCGTGGGCGAGTGATGAGCCTCCTCGAGCTATTCCCCGCAGCCCCATCCACTCAAAAACATCTCGAAACTGAGTCTTCAAGAATAGGGAGCTATTACGCAACAAATAATTTTCCCCTGTTGAAAAAACACGGCTGCTTCTCCAAATTTGGAAAAGCAGCCGTGTTTTTTATATTATTTGAGTCCCATTAAGGCTCTCAGCTCTTGTCTGTTCGTCAGCAAGTCTTCCAGTGTATATTTATCTAGTACGCTTAGAAAAGCCCGTAAGGCTTCGTGAAGGACGCCTTTCAGCTTACATGCCGGGGTGATGACGCAATAGTTGGTGGCACAGTCAAAGCATTCGAGCAAGTGAAAATCGTCTTCCATAGCACGGACAACGCTTCCTATGTTGATGTCTGCTGGGTCTTTCGCCAGGCGGATGCCACCGGAGCGTCCCCGGAGGGTTTCAATCAACTCTAGTTTATTCAACTCGTGGATGATCTTCCCTAAATGATTTTCGGATATGTGAAATACCTCGGAAATCTCTTTTTTATTCGCAAGCTCGCCATCTCGTTTCGATGCAGTAAAAATCAGAACTCTCAGAGCATAATCGGTGTATTTCTTGAGACGCATCTATTCTAACCCTCATTTTTGTTTTTTTATTATCTTATCATAATCCGTCCTGGCTGTCTTACATGGGAATGTTTTGTATTCTGTCACAAAAGATGTATTTTAAATATTGCTTTTGCATGGGGGAACTTCTTATAATAAAGATGTATATAAAATACATCAATTAATAAAAGGGGTTTTTAAGTATGTCTACGAAGGCGACTGAAATTCTCGATCAACAGACGATAAAAACGATTAAATCAACCGTTCCTGTACTAGCAGAACATGGAGAAGCGATTACGAGTCACTTTTACAAGCGGATGTTTGAAGATCACCCAGAGTTGAAAAATATTTTTAACCAGACACACCAGCGTGCGGGGGATCAGCCAAAGGCGCTTGCCAATACGGTTTATGCAGCTGCTCAATACATTGATCAACTCGAGGTCATTTTGCCGCGTGTTAAACAGATTGCCGAAAAGCACCGTAGTCTAAACGTAAAACCGGAACATTACCCGATTGTAGGAGAATACTTATTAAAAGCCATTAAAGAGGTCCTTGGGGATGCGGCTAACGATGACATTATCGAAGCGTGGGGAAAAGCTTATGGTGTCATTGCGGATGCTTTTATTGGGGTGGAAAAAGAGTTGTACGAGGAAGCAGAACAGCAAAAAGGTGGCTGGACCGGCTACCGCTTATTCGATGTGGTAGATAAGGTTAAAGAGAGTGAGGAGATCACCTCTTTCTATTTGGAACCAAAAGACGGAAAAGCATTACCTACGTACAAACCTGGTCAGTATTTAACCATCAAGGCAGAAATCCCAGGGGAAACCTATACGCACCTTAGACAGTACAGCCTTTCTGATGCCCCGGGAAAATCATACTACAGAATTAGTGTTAAAAAAGAAAAAGGGCTCTTGAATCACCCTGATGGCATGGTTTCTTCCTGGTTACATGATCAAGTGAACCCTGGGGATTCGATCCCTGTTAGTGCCCCAGCAGGCGACTTTTATTTGGATAACCATAAGCGGCCACTTGTTTTAATTAGTGGTGGTGTAGGTCTCACTCCTTTGATGAGCATGTGGAAATATGCGGAGAAGGCCCAGCCGGATCGACCGGTTCATTTCATTCACGCTGCTAGAAACGGCCGTGTTCATGCGTTTAAAGAGGAAATTGAAAATTCGAAACCGGGGACGGCTCATCTCATTTACGAAAAGCCTGAGGAGAGAGATGTGTTGAAAGGACTGCACAAATCAGAAGGCTATATTACGCTTGATTGGCTGAAGACGGTTGTTCCTGAGGATGCGGAATTTTACTTCTGCGGACCAGAAGGGTTCATGAAGGCTGTTTATGGCATGCTGAATCGTTGGGGTGTTCCTGAAGATCGTGTTCATTATGAGTTTTTTGGACCTCAAGGAGAGTTATAAAAAAGAGGCGGAATCACATTGTGATTCCGCCTCTTTTTTTATCAGGACAAATTCCCATAAGCCCCTTAGTCTTTGTCTTTTATGAACAGGAAGGGGCCACGGGCTGCAGGCGCTGATCGAATTTGTTGATTTGCCCCATGAACCCTTGAATGACTGGACCACTGAACAGCGTAATCATTACAGTCCCTATGCCGATTGCCCCGCTGAAGATGAAAGCAAGAATTACAAGAAGGATACTGATGAGTGCCCTCGAGATAGATACGTTCCAACCTGTGAGTTTACTGACAACGAGCATCATCCGGTCGAATGGGTTCGGGGCGAAGTCTGCTTGAAGGTTAAGCGCAATACCGAAGCCTGCAATGATCATTCCAGCAACAAGGCAGATCATTTGCGTCCAGAATACATCCGGATGAATTGTATCGCGGATCGTGAAGACCCAAAAATCGATACCGATTCCTGTTAAAAGAGATGTGGCTAAAGCAAGGAGCTCTGGTCGTCTCTTTTCTGCAATGGCATTAAATACGATCATGCTGAAACCGACGACGATCTCCCAACTCCCGATCGTCAATCCGAACGTCCGGTGCAGACCGACGAGAAGAGCATCAAAAGGAGACGTACCTTGTGCAGACTGGATGGTCAACGCGATGCCAAGGGTCATAATCATAATGCCTACCGTATAATACATCGTCCTCATATAGATGCGCTTCATGTCCATCCACTCCTTTCTTTTTTTCATACCTTAGGAGACTATATCGTGAATAGACGGGAAATTTCAAGGCTATGAATGTAAAAAAACGGCAGGGAATATCCCTGCCGTTTGTGTGATTCGTTTATTCTTCTACATAAGCCCACTTAAATTCAAATTCTGGACCTGTGGCTGTTGTGAAGACACCTTTGATGGTTGGACGGAACAGTTGAGCTTTTGCATCCTGATAGATTGGAGCTACCGCTTGATCTTCTTCTAGAAGTAGTTTTTCAGCTTCCAAGAATGTTTCATAACGTTTTTCAGGCTCTTGAGCATACTCGCCGTTCGCCTTTTCGATCAACGCGTCATATTCTTCGCTGGAGTAGCCCATGTTGTTGTTCTGACCATCTGTAAGGTACATGTTCAAGTAAGTGTTCGGATCAACATAGTCTGGACCCCATGTAGCAGCTTCCATTTCGAATTCGCCTTCGTTGTCACGACGGACACGTTCTTTAAATGGTACTTCCATCAAGTTGATGGTCACGCCTTCAAGGTTTTCTTCCAATTGGTTCTTGTAGTAGGCAAGAACGTCTTTGGAAGTTCCTGTATCATCACCAAGAAGTTCGATTTCAACAGAATCGGTACCTAGAGCTTCCAGGCCTTTCTGCCAATGTTCTTTTGCTTTTTCAACGTTATATTCTACCAACGGACCTTGAGCTTCACGGAAGTCTTGGTCACTGTTCGGCATAGATACAAAGTTTGATGGAACATAGCCTTCTGCTGGTACAGATCCATCATTTAAAATGACGTCAACGAGAGACTGACGGTCGATTGCGTATGAAATTGCTTTACGAATGTCTGCATTCGCAAGAGCTTCATTATTCTCCTGGTTGAACTTGAAGAAGTATAAGTATGGTTTTTCCGCAACGTTGAAAGCGTCGCTCGTGCGGTACTGGTCGACGAATTCAGCGTTCAGTTCTGTCTGATCAATCTCACCAGTGTCATAAAGGTTGACCCCTGTAGAAACTTCTTTAATTACTTTTGCATTGATCGTCTCTAATTGAACAGTGTCTGCATCCCAGTACGTATCACTTTTCTCAACAGTCCAGCCTTCGCCGTGGTTCCACTCCGTCATTTGGAATGGGCCGTTGGAAATCGTGTATTCAGCTTCTGTAGCGAACTTGTCGCCCTGCTCTTCTACAAACTTCTGGTTCAAAGGCATGAACGTAATGAATACCGTCATGGATTTGAAGTATGGGACAGGTTTTTCAAGTTCGACAACAAGAGTTTTATCATCTTTTGCTGTAGCGCCAAGGTCTTCAAGTTCTGCTTCGCCATCACTGATCGCTTGGGCATTTTTAATGATGCCTCCAAGGAAGTAAGGACCGTACTCAGAGCCAACCTCTGGGTCGACAGCTCTTCTCCATGCATATACGAAGTCTTGTGCGGTAACAGGGTCGCCGTTGGACCATTCCGCATCACGCAATTTAAATGTCCATGTTAGTCCATCTTCACTCACTTCAGAGCTTTCTGCCATTCCGTCTACAAGCTGGCTGTTCTCATCCAGGCGATAGAGCCCTTCATAAGTCTCCCCAGCCCACTGGAATCCGACAGAATCTGTGATAAGAGATGGATCCATGCTAGGGATCTCACTTTTCGCTGTTACGGTAATTTCCTGATCTCCTGAAGCTTCTCCCTCGTCTGACTGTTCAGTTGTTTCTTCAGATGTTTCATCCGTGTTTTCTTCACCTGTGTCTGTTGATGTTTCGCTGTCTCCCCCGCTACAAGCTGCAAGGAACAGTGCGAACATCAGTGCCATTAACACCAATAGATGCTTTCTCAAAGTGAATTCCCCCTATTTTTAATTTTCTAAAAATAATTACTTTTTGAATTATACAGATAAAAAAGAAAAAAATCAAAGTCCTTTATTCGATAAAAATAAGAAAAAAACGTCGATAAACGGAATTTTCTAATTTAATTGACAATGGTTCTTTCTTTGATAGGATTAGAGAATATCATTGCTTTTCTAAAGCATAAAAGGATCTATGGAGAAAAGTGAATCACTGAATATAGAGGAGGTTGAAGGAAGTATGAAACGTGAATGGGATTTGTTGCACACCCCTGGTCCGACGCCGATTCCACCGAGTGTAGAGCGGAGCATGAATCAACCGATGATTGGTCACCGTGGAGGGAAGGCCAAAGATTTAATCGATGCTATTGCTCCTAAGTTGAAGCCGGTGTTCGGGACATCGGGTGAGGTGCTTGTCGTTACAGGGAGTGGTACATCTTCTTTGGAGGCATCTGTTGTAAACACGACCAAGCCCGGGGAAAAAGTGATCGTGGTGGTCGCTGGAGCATTCGGAGATCGTTTTGCCCAAATATGTGAGACGTATGAATTGGATGTGGTACGCGTTGAGGTTCCATGGGGGAAAGCAGTCGAGGTTGCCCAAGTGGAAGAAGCTCTTCAAGAACATCGCGATACGAAGGCCGTATTCCTTACCCACTGTGAAACATCGACAGGTGTCATGCATCCGGTGGAAAAAGTCGCTGAACGTGTGAAATCTATGAGTTCCGCACTTGTGATCGTCGATGGGGTTTCTTCTATCGGGGGCGCTGAAGTGAAAATGGATCAGTCTGGAATCGATATCTTAGTTTCAGGTTCACAAAAAGCGATGATGCTTCCTGCGGGACTTGCGTTTTTGGCTGTCGGAGCACAGGCCTGGTCTGTCATTGATGAAAATCCGCGTCCTCGTTTTTATTTAGATTTACGGAAATACCGTCAACAGCTTGAAGGAGGCCAGACCCCTTTCACACCTGCTCTTTCCCTTCTTTTCGGTCTCCAGCAGGTCCTTGAATTGTTGGAAGAGGAAGGCTTAGATCGGGTTTTTGAACGGCACCAAACAATGAAGGAAATGACACGGGACGCTTGTCGTGCTCTGAACCTGCCTTTGTTGGTCTCTGACGAAGATGCTTCAGCGACCGTAACATCGATCCGACCAGAATCCTTTGAGGCAGAACAACTCCGAAAAGTGGCGAATGAAGAGTTCGGGCTCATTTTAGCTGGCGGACAGAAGCATATGAAGGGTGAAATATTCAGGATTGGACACATGGGATTCTGCCGTCCTGCCAATGTTCTTCAATATATAGGAATTCTTGAAATCGTCTTGAAACGCTTAGGTCATGAATTCGAACCGGGAGCGGGTGTGGCAGCTGCACAAGCCGCTTATTTGGAACGTACAAGGGAGGAATAGAGATGCACCGCGTATTAATTAGTGATCCACTGAGTGAAGATGGAATCAGACCTCTATTAGAGGCGGAAGATATCGAAACCGTCATGAATCCGAACCTATCTCATGAGCAATTGTTGGAGGAAATCGGATCGGCAGAAGCGCTGATCGTAAGAAGCCAGACGCAAGTGACAAGAGAAGTCATTGAACATGCCCCTCATTTGAAGATTATCGGTCGTGCAGGGGTAGGGGTCGATAATATCGATCTTGATGCGGCAACGGAAAACGGCGTCATCGTCGTGAATGCTCCAGATGGGAATACGATCTCGACAGCCGAACACACGATGGCGATGCTCATGTCATTAGCTCGGAACATCCCGCAAGCTTATCATCAACTCCAGCAAAAGCGCTGGGAACGTAAAAAATTCGTCGGTGTTGAGTTGAAAGATAAAGTGCTCGGCATTGTCGGGTTCGGTCGGATCGGTCGAGAAGTCGCCCAGCGTGCTAAAGGTCACCGCATGAAAGTGATCGCGTTCGATCCGTTCCTAAATGAAGAAAAAGCTGAAAAAGCAGGAGTCACGCATGGGTCATTAGAGGAAGTCCTCAAACAGGCAGACTTCCTGACTGTTCATACCCCTCTGATTGAAAAGACGAAGCATCTGATCAATGAAGAGGCCATTGCCATGATGAAGACGGGAGCGCGTATATTGAATTGTGCCCGTGGAGGTATTGTTGAAGAAAATGCGCTTTATGAAGCAATCCAATCAGGGAAGATCGCTGGGGCTGCGCTTGATGTCTTTGAAGAGGAGCCTGCGACAGAGCATCCGCTGCTATCCTTGTCGGAAGTGATTGCCACCCCTCACCTCGGAGCAAGTACGATTGAAGCACAGGAAAACGTCGCGACGGACGTCAGCTTTGATGTGTTGGAACTATTGCGTGGAGGTACAGTGAAGAACCCGGTTAACCTGCCTTCCGTATCATCAGAAATGATGGAGAGGCTCTCTCCTTACTTTAAGCTCTCTGAACGTTTGGGCGCTTTTTTATCAAAAGTGGTTGAAGGCACACTTGAGCGTGTGAATGTCTACTATAGTGGCGATTTACTTGAAGTTGATACGATGCCACTCACACGAATCGCCGTCAAAGGGATATTGAAACGCCATATCGGTGAACGTGTGAATGATGTCAATGCGTTCAAAACAGCTTCTGATAAAGGGATCACGGTAAATGAGCAGAAGTCGACCCAAACGAAAGGTTTCACGAACTTGATTACCGTTGAAATCGAGACAGATCAGGAAAAACGCAGCCTTGCCGGTACGCTGTTGAACGGTTTAGGTGCACGTATCGTCCAGTTTGATCAGTATTCCATTGATGTTGTTCCAGAGGGTCATCTCGTCGTTATTCGCCACACCGACCAGCCAGGTGCGATCGGTCGCGTGGGGAGTTTACTTGCCGAACATGAAATCAATATTGCAACCATGCAGGTTGGCCGTACGAATGAAGGTGGAGAAGCTGTCATGGTGCTGACAGTAGACAAACCGGTTGAAGGGAATTGTAACGATAAGCTTGCTCAGATTGCAGATATCAAAAAAGTACAGTGTTTGACCATTTAATGATATCCAGACTTGAGTTGCTCATCCGAAAATCCGTGATTACTTAATAGATGGAAAAGACAAACCTCGACAGGTTTGTCTTTTTATTATGGAAAAAAGCGATGGCATTTTATTATTTTGTAATACCTAGAACAGAAGCTTTGACTTTGAGACTTTCTCTTGTTAAATTTAATCCCGACTAAACACATAGACTTTATGGGGAGGGTATATAATGAAGGAAAACAGAACAGAGATTTCATCTGGTCGTAGGTTTTTATTCCGTATTTTAGATGGCATCGAATGGCTGGGGAACAAGCTTCCGTCTCCATTGTTGCTGTTTGCTATATTAGCATTTATCGTAGTTATTATTTCGGGAATCTTTGCCGGTGTATCTGTCACGAATCCGACGACAGGAGAAGCCGTAGAGGTGAAAAACCTTTTCAGTTTGAGTGGACTGAATTATATATTCAACAGTGCGGTCGATAACTTTATCGGGTTTCCACCGCTTGGCGCTGTCCTTGTGACCATGCTCGGCATTGGTCTTGCTGAACAAACAGGTTTGATTAATGCTTCCTTGAAGGGAATTGTGTTTTCCTTTCCTCAAAAATTGTTGACAGCCGCTCTAGTTTTTGCCGGAGTCATGTCCAGTGTGGCGGTCAACGCCGGTTATGTGGTACTTCCACCACTTGGAGCTGTCCTTTTCTTAGGACTTGGGCGGCACCCACTTGCTGGATTAGCTGCCGCCTTTGCGGGTGTGTCTGGTGGGTTTGGTGCCAATTTAGCTCTCACGTCAACTGATGCCATCCTACAGGAGTTGACTGCTGAAGCGACACGTACGATTGACCCTGCTTATGCAGAAACGATTACGGTCACAATGAACTACTTCTTCGCAGCTGTTTCTGTCGTTCTAATTACGTTTATTGGTACGCTCGTAACTGAAAAAATCGTAGAACCGAGACTTGGTAAATATGAAGGTGAAGAGGAAGGGGAAATCGACGAACTGACCTCTCTTGAGAAGAAAGGGATGCGTTTAGCTGGAATAGGCTTTATCATTACATTTGCTCTCATGGCCTACTTATCTTTCGGTCCGTTGCGTGGAGACGGGGCTTATATTGAATCCCCGTTTTTTAGTGCCTTGGTATTCGTCATTTTCCTATTATTCCTGGTCCCAGGTTTGATCTATGGAATCGTTACAAAAGAGATTTCCAATGATAAGGACCTGACCAAGCTTCTTGGGAAAACAATGGCAAGTATGAGTGGCTATATCGCTCTTGCCTTTACGGCAGGTCAGTTTATCGCGTATTTCCGTGAAACGAATTTAGGGACTGTCATCGCATTTCGGGGTGCAGACTTTTTGAACTCCACAGGGTTTGATGGCATCGGGCTCATCTTAACGTTTATTGGACTGACGATGGTCGTCAACTTCTTTATTGGAAGTTCTTCAGCCAAATGGACGATTTTAGCTCCGGTATTCGTTCCCATCATGATGAATCTCGGCTATTCTCCTGAGTTTACGACATTGCTCTATCGAATCGCAGACTCTGTGACGAACATGATAACACCGTTGCTTCTCTATTTCCCGGTCATCATCGCGTTCGCTCAGCGCTACGATAAAAAGCTTGGGATTGGAACACTCATTTCCATGATGATTCCATATTCCGTTGCCTTCTTATTTGGCTGGTTGCTGCTGTTACTCGTTTGGGTTCTCCTAGGAATCCCTGTAGGACCTGGCGCGCCTATTCAATACTAATGGAAAAAGCTCAACGTCGGTGTGACGTTGAGCTTTTTTCTGTTTGTTTTGAACCCATCTTTTTTTCGGGGCCGAACCGTTTTTTGAAAACGAGGTCAGCCAATGGGGTGCAACTGACGCTTGCGGTTGGAGAAAGTATGAACTTCTGTATAACCGACGGATTTTGCAAGATCGATCGCTTCTTCATAGCGGTACCCGATGTGGTCCGGTTTGTGGGCATCCGAGCAGAGAACGATTCCAACACTTTCATCTTTACACATTTGCAGAAGCGTAGGATCTGGGTAGAGTTCTCCAACGGGCTTTCGCAAGCCTGCCGTACTGATTTCAATGCACGTGTCTGTTTTCGCGAGGGCTTTCGCTGCACGTTTGTATTGTTCCTGCAAGAACTCTTCATCACCTGGACGGTAGCCGAACACTTTGATGACATCGATATGTCCGACAAAATCAAAAAGGCCTGACTCTGCAAGGGTGACGACACGGTCAAAGTATTGTTGATAGACATGTTTTAAATCCCGTTTTTCATATTCATCCCGATAAATGGCAAGGTCAATGCCCCATTCATCGATCCAGTGGACGGAACCAATTACATAATCGAAAGGACGGGAAGAAATAAAGGCTTCCATCTCTTTTTCTTTTCCTGGCATGTAATCCATTTCAATGCCCATCTTGATCGGAAGTTCTGCTTTGGCTGCTTCATCAAACATCTTTTGATAGATTTCAAAGTCAAGCGTACGACGGTTCTCCACCCATGGGTTGGAGAGTATGTCGCGTGTTTCCTGAAAGAAATACGCATGTTCAGATATACCTAATTCTTCGATTCCTTCTTCTTTCGCCTTTGTTATGTAGGTTCGTAGGTAGTCGACATCAAGGTTTCCTGTCTCCGCCATATGGACATGGTAATCAGTTCGCATGTGCGCCCCTCCTCTATCGAATTTTATTCATCATAACAAACATCAGAAAAAATCACCAAGAAGAAGCGGATGGAAGCATTTGATACGAGAAGTATGAGGGGGTGATATGTTAAAATAGGGAGGTTAAGACAAGCGCGATAGAAATAGAGGTGCTTTATCAATCATGAATGACACAAAGAGGTTGACGGAAGGGGCTTTAATGACCGGCCTATATCTGCTATTGTTATTGGTAATCATTTTTGTGCCGGTTATGGGACCACTACTATTAATGATCCTGCCTGTTCCATTTGTTTATTATAGTTTTCGTTATGGTGGAAAAGCAGGGGGCCTCATGTTTGTGGCCGCCACCATTTTCACACTCTTATTTGCGACCTTATTTACAGTTTTTACCTTGCTGGCCGGAATTGGCGGGCTTTTCTTAGGAATCGCTTTGCATCACAAACGTTCTTCCTATGAAGCTCTTGCCATTGGGTCTGTTGGGTTTGTCATCGGTCTTCTAGGAATTCTCTTAATCACGCAACTCTTTCTTGGCGTCAATTTAATGGAAGAACTGCAAAGCGGGATGAACCAGGGGTACGGTACTTTTGAAAGGATTTTCTCCGGTCTTCTCGATGGAGAAGAAGTAGAAACGGACTTGGCTGAGATCGGGCAATTGATCGATTTCATCCCGGATATTGTCCCGAGTATATTGGCGATGAGTGCTATGATGATGGCTTTTGTCAGCCAATGGACGACCTATAAACTGATCAATCGCATCGAAAATCAGTCCATGGGATTCGCGGATTTTAAGAACTTCAAGCTGCCGACATCGATATTATGGTATTACTTTATTGCGATGATCTTGAATTATGTCACGATGGATGGCAATGATCTGATTTATTTAGCTGCCGTGAATGTATTTATTTTGACGGGAGCACTGATCGTCCTGCAGGGATTCTCTTTCGTCTTTTTCTATGCTTGGAAGAAAAAGTGGTCGAAAGCTATACCGATTCTTGTGGTTGTATTTTCCATACTTCTTCCACAAATCGTCATGTATCTTGTAAGAATAATCGGTATAATTGATATAGGATTTCCGATGAGGGACCGTGTGGAAGAAAAGAAAGAATGATCGCTCTCAAGAAGATGGTAGGAGCTGAATGCAATGCCGAATTTTTTTAAAAAACCAACGATGAGCGGACACTTGTGGATCATTTATTTGATCTCTCTCATTCTGCTTGGCTTCATCTGGTACTATCAATGGATGCTGGGACTGATGATGACGCTGTTTTTAGCTGCGTCCATTTTTTACAGTGTCCGTACCGAGCAGAACATGATCAATGAGACAGAAGAATATATATCGACCTTATCTTACAGGGTGAAAAAGGTCGGCGAAGAAGCTTTGTTAGAAATGCCCATCGGTATCGTTCTTTATAGTGAAAACTATACGATCGAGTGGGCCAATCCTTACATGAACAAATTCACGGAAGAGGATACGATTGTCGGAGAATCATTAAAACGACTCTCTGATCACCTGATCCCATGTGTAAAAGATGATGAAGAAGAAGTCTGGATCACGATTGCCGGTTATAAATTCCAGACAATCATCAAAAGGGACGAACGTCTGCTTTATTTATTTGACCGGACACAGCAGACAGAGATTCACAACCGTTATGAAAATGAACAGACGGTCCTTTCGATCATTTTCCTTGATAACTATGAAGAAATCACCCAAGGGATGGATGACACCGCCAAAAGTCATATCAACTCACAAGTGACATCGATTTTGAACAAGTGGGCTGGAGACTATGGCATTTACTTGAAGCGGACGTCACAAGAGCGATTCATAGCAGTCATGAACCAGAAAATTCTTTATACGCTGGAAAAAGCGAAATTCGAGATTCTCGATGATGTCCGTGAATTGATTACAGATCAAAACGTTCCGTTGACGTTAAGCTTCGGAATCGGTGTCGGTCCAGTCAGCCTTCCAGAACTCGGTGAACTGGCTCAATCGAGTCTCGATCTTGCCCTTGGTCGGGGCGGAGACCAGGTCGCCATCAAGGATGATTCAGGAAAAGTCCGTTTCTATGGCGGAAAGACGAACCCGATGGAAAAACGGACACGGGTACGCGCCCGGGTGATCTCCCATGCCATGAAAGAACTTGTACAGGCAAGTGAGAAGGTCTTGATCATGGGACATAAATCCCCGGATATGGACTCGGTCGGCGCGTCGATCGGTATCTTGAAAATAGCCCAGGCAAACGACAAGAAAGCCGCCATCGTCCTTGATCCCGATGATATTGATACCGGCGTTCAACGGATGGTCGAAGAAATCGAGAAAGACGAAGATCTCTGGCATTATTTCATCCCACCAGAAGATGCGTTAGAGATGGTGACAAATGAGACGTTGCTTGTCGTTGTAGATACACACAAGCCTTCCATGGTTATTGAAGAGAAGCTTCTTTCTAAAACAGAGCATGTCGTCGTGATCGACCACCACAGGCGTGCAGAAGAATTCATCGCTGATCCTACACTTGTTTATATGGAACCATACGCGTCATCGACAGCAGAACTTGTCACCGAGCTGCTTGAATACCAACCGAAAAAACTGAAATTGTCGATGCTTGAATCGACGGCCCTGCTCGCAGGGATTATCGTCGATACGAAAAGCTTTACGCTCCGTACAGGATCACGGACATTCGATGCTGCCTCATACTTGAGGTCTAAGGGAGCAGATACCGTACAAGTCCAGAAGTTCATGAAAGAAGATTTAGATGTCTATATTCGCAGAAGTAAGCTGATTGAACGGGCTTCCGTTTACCGTGATGGTATTGCAATTTCCACCGGGGACCGTGGTGAAACTTACGGCCCTGTCATCATTGCGCAGGCTGCGGATACGCTACTGACCATGAGTGGCATTGTTTCTTCCTTTGTCATATCTGAACGGAGTGATGGACGGATCGGCATCAGTGCCCGTTCACTCGGGGATATTAACGTTCAGGTTATCATGGAGAAGATGAACGGTGGCGGGCATTTGACGAACGCAGCCACACAGCTTGAAGATACAACGATTGAAGATGCGAAAGCATTGTTGCAAGATATTATTGATGAATATTTTGAAGGGGGAGACACAGAATGAAAGTAATTTTCAAAGCGGATGTCAAAGGGAAAGGCAAAAAAGGCGAAATCAAAGAAGTGAACGATGGATACGCGCGCAACTACCTCCTGAAAAACAATTTGGCGGTAGAAGCGACAAAGGGGAACGTCCAAGCACAAAAAGCCAAAGATGCCAAAGTGGAGCAGCAAGCACAGGAAGAAGTCGAGGAAGCGAAACGTTTGAAAGAAACGCTTGCAGACCTCGAAGTGAAGCTTGTAGCGAAATCCGGAGATAACGGCCGCCTGTTCGGTTCGATTACAAGTAAGCAAATCGCCGAGCAACTGAAGAAATCTCATAATATTAAAATCGATAAACGTAAAATCGAGCTTGATGATCCGATCCGGACGTTAGGCTACACAAACGTTCCTGTGAAACTTCACCCAGAAGTTACAGGTACGATCAAAGTCCACGTCGAGGAAAAGTAAGTCTTGAACGATCAAGCGCCCAATCCATTCTTTGGAGCTATTGGGCGCTTCTGTTTTGTATTTCTGGCCCACACCTCTTTTTCATAATGAAAAGGAAGGATGTATAAAATAACCGTACAACGTGTGGTTGTTTGCGACGGACGGGCCATCCGTGCTTTAGATTCAGAGGAGGAACAACAGTGAGTGAAATGTGGAATGACCGTACCCCACCCCATAATATAGAAGCAGAACAGGCGGTACTCGGTGCGGTCTTTTTAGAACCTGAAGCGATGTCGACAGCTGCTGAGTATCTTCTTCCTGAAGATTTCTACCGGGCGAGCCACCAGCGAATTTTCGAAGTGATGCTCTCACTCTCGGATAAAGGGGAACCGATCGATCTCGTGACGGTAACGGCAGCTCTTTCCAACAACCAGGTACTTGAAGAAGTTGGAGGAGTTTCTTATTTGACGGACATTGCAAACTCCGTGCCGACAGCTGCGAATATCCAGTATTACACGAGCATTGTCAGTGAAAAATCGACCCTTAGAAGTTTGATCCGTACAGCGACGAATATCGTAACGACGGGCTATTCAGAAGAAGAGGACTTAGAGGATGTATTGAACGCCGCAGAAAAAGACATTCTCGAGGTCTCCCAAAGGAAAAATTCCAGTGCTTTCAAAAGCATCAAAGACGTACTGATTGATGTTTATGACAACATTGAACAGTTGCACCACAGCGACGGAAGTACGACTGGAATTCCGACAGGGTACCGCGATCTTGATCACATCACCTCTGGTTTCCAGCGGAATGACTTGATTATCATCGCCGCCCGTCCGTCTATGGGTAAGACCGCATTTGCTTTGAACATTGCACAGAACGTAGCGGTCCATACCGATGAAAATGTCGCGATCTTCAGTTTGGAGATGGGGGCTGATCAGCTCGTCTCCCGTATGATTTGTGCGGAAGGAAACATTGATGCTCAGCGTCTTCGTACAGGACAGATGGAAACAGAGGATTGGAACAAACTGACGATGGCGATGGGAAGTCTGTCCAACGCCGGCATTTATATTGACGATACACCAGGAATCCGGGTCAGCGAAATCCGTTCCAAGTGCCGTCGTCTCAAACAGGAACACGGACTTGGTATGATTCTGATCGACTATTTGCAGTTGATTCAAGGGAGCGCCAACTCCAAGGAAAACCGTCAGCAGGAAGTATCAGAAATTTCCCGTTCCTTAAAAGGATTGGCTCGTGAGCTTAATGTTCCGTTGATCGCTCTGTCCCAGCTCTCCCGTGGAGTCGAATCAAGACAGGACAAGCGCCCAATGATGTCTGACTTGCGTGAATCCGGTTCGATTGAGCAGGATGCCGATATCGTAGGGTTCCTTTACCGAGATGATTACTACGATCAGGAATCGGAAAACCAGAACATTATTGAAATCATTCTTGCCAAACAACGTAATGGCCCGGTGGGGACGGTTTCCCTTGCCTTTGTAAAAGAATACAACAAATTCGTCGACCTGGACCACCGGTATTCCGATGCCGATGTACCACCGGCGTAAAAAGGAAGCCGCCCGAGACTTAAAGTCTCGGGCGGCTTTTTTTGAGTAGCTTCAAAGAAGCCATCTATATCATCATCCCCATCACGCCTCCCGAAAAGTCACGCTGGGAAATGGATGATCCTAAAGAGACAGGAAGTGATTGATGGCATGGGCTACGCCATCTTCGTCATTCGTTTTTGTAAGGAAGTGGCAGGCCTCTTTCACTTCAGCCTTGCCATTTCCCATGGCAGCGCTGTATCCTGCCACATTCATCATAGATAGATCATTTAAACTGTCTCCGATAACTGCCGTTCTTTCTATCGATCGGTTCAGTTGTCGAGCTAAGTGCATAACGGCATTTCCTTTAGAAGCCAGCCTGTGTTCCAATTCGAAGTTATGGTCGGCAGAGCTTACAAGGGTCAAGTCAGGATGGTTCTTGAACCTCTCCCAACCTTTTTGGAGTTTTTCCTCTTCAAAGGAGAAGGCAAGAATGTTGTACACGTTTCTTTCCCTATCGACGATTTCTTTGTAGGAGTCTACATGTGAAAAACCGGTTTGACTGAACTGTTTCTCGGCTGCTCTTTCAAGTCTGGTCACATCCGTCTTCAGATTGGCGCTACGAATCCGGTCGAGCTCAATGTTCATAAGCTCCCGCCCATTTTGCGGGGTTAAGATGGCTTCATCATCAATCGCTTCATAGTAGAATCCTTCTTTTTCAAACCATCCTAAAATTTCAGTGACATCTTCTTTTCCCATCGGTATGGATGAAAAAAGTGCCCCGTCTGGGCGATGGATGGTCGCCCCATTAGCGGAGATGACCCACGTGTTAAGTTCCAGATTGGAGAACAGGTTTTGGACATCGAAGGATGCCCTTCCTGTTGCAATGATCACCTCAACGCCTTCCGACTGTGCACGCTGAATCGCACGAATATTATTTTTGCTGATTTCATTCGCCGAATTTAACAGTGTACCGTCCAAATCAATGGCAATCATGTCCATAAATCAGATCCCTCCTCTTCCGTAACAATCAAGTCCACATGATGTTCCAGTAATTTTTGTTGGAATTCTTCATCAGGAAGTCGGTCCGTAATGATAACATCCACGTCTTTAAGTTCTGCGAAGGTAAAGAACTCGGTCACACCAAATTTCGTATGATCAGCTAGGACAATGACTTGTTCCGCCTGTTTGATCATGTTTCGTTTGACCATTCCATCTTCTTCGTGAGCAATCGAAAGCCCCGACTCAGAGATTCCTACCACTCCGATAAACGCCCGGTCCACATGATAACTTTTTAACCGTTCAATGACCGAAGCCCCGAAAAGGAACTGATGCTCCTTTTCGAGGAAACCGCCGAGCAATTGGATGGACACGCTTTCAACATTTGATAAAATTTCTGCCTGATGAATGGAATTCGTAATGACCGTGATGTCCATAGGTCGAATTTGATTGGCGCATGCCTGGACCGTCGTTGAAGTATCCATAATAAGTTTATCTCCTGCTTGGATAAACGAAGCCGCTTTATGACCGATTTGCTGTTTTTCAAAGGAAACCGTTTTTAAGCGATGAGAATAATTTTGAATGGCTGCATGTGTGCGTGGCAGGATGGCACCCCCGCGTGTTCGTACGATCGCTTTTCGCTCTTCTAACTTCACTAAATCTCGCCGTGCAGTGTCCCTTGATATATCAAACATCTCGCACATTTGATCAATGGAAATCCGGCGATTTTCTTTTAAAAATTGTAAGATTCCAATCAGACGTTCTTCCTGATACATCGAATCCTCCTTTCGTTTTTTACTCTTATAAGTAATTATAAGTAATTATTTAATTGAAATCAATCAAAAATAAGTTATTTTAAGTTTATTTGTAAATATTAGTTAATTATCTGCATTTGTGATAAAAATAAGGTAATCAATAGCATCACATGGTTGGAAAGAATGTTGAGATGTTTCATCTACTTTGTAATCTTTTCAAGAATAGCGATTTAATTCCTGTTGGTTTATATTCGGGAATTTCTTACACATGTATTTATTATCGAACAATATTTATGTAATGTTATTTTAATGTTCGGTTTTAGCGTTGACTTACAAGGTGTGAATTGGTAAACTGACGGTAGATCACATATTTAACAAATTTTTGGCGGAGGTGCCTTATGTCTTCTGTAGTTGTAGTCGGAACCCAGTGGGGGGACGAAGGAAAAGGCAAGATTACTGATTTTCTATCACAAAATGCCGAAGTTGTCGCTCGTTATCAGGGCGGAAATAATGCTGGCCATACAATCAAATTTGATGGAGTCACATATAAGCTTCACTTGATTCCTTCAGGGATCTTTTTTGAAGATAAAACGTGCGTGCTTGGAAATGGAATGGTCATTGATCCAAAAGCGCTACTTGAAGAATTGAAATACTTACATGACAAAGGGGTATCCACGGACAATCTGCGCATAAGCAACCGTGCTCATGTCATTCTTCCATATCATTTGAAATTAGATGCACTGCAAGAGGAAGAAAAGGGTGCGAATAAGATCGGAACGACCAAAAAGGGAATCGGCCCTGCCTATATGGACAAAGCCGCTCGTACAGGGATCCGTATCGCTGATTTACTTGATAAGGAGAGTTTCCGCGAAAAGCTCGAGCAGAACCTTGCCGAGAAAAACCGCCTTTTTGAAAAAGTATATGAGACAGCGCCGTTTGCCGTGGATGATATTCTTGATGAATACTATGACTATGGTCAACAGATTGCATCCTACGTATGCGACACGTCTGTCGTATTGAACGATGGGCTGGATGAAGGACGTCGTGTCCTTTTTGAAGGGGCTCAGGGTGTTATGCTCGACATCGACCAAGGGACGTATCCTTTCGTTACCTCTTCTAACCCAATCGCGGGTGGAGTAACCATTGGGTCTGGTGTGGGACCGTCAAAAATCAAGCACGTCGTTGGCGTTTCAAAAGCTTATACGACGCGTGTCGGAGACGGACCTTTCCCGACAGAGCTTGAGAATGAAGTCGGAGATCAAATCCGTGAAGTGGGCCGTGAATACGGTACAACAACGGGGCGTCCACGCCGTGTCGGTTGGTTTGACAGTGTCGTCGTCCGTCATGCCCGCCGGGTAAGTGGAATTACCGACCTTTCCTTGAATTCCATTGATGTCCTGACAGGTATCGAAACATTGAA
This sequence comes from Halobacillus litoralis, assembly GCF_009856415.1. Taxonomy (GTDB): domain Bacteria; phylum Bacillota; class Bacilli; order Bacillales; family Halobacillaceae; genus Halobacillus; species Halobacillus litoralis_C. The sequence continues at coordinate 90,573 of NZ_WMEZ01000006.1, forward strand.
AATATGTACCGCTTACAAGTACAAAGGGGAAATCATGCAAGAGTTCCCGGCAAGTTTGAAAGTTCTTGCCGAATGTGAGCCTGTTTACGAAGAAATGCCAGGCTGGACGGAAGATATCACAGACGCTAAAACGCTGAGTGATCTCCCGGAGAATGCCCGTCATTACATTGAGCGCGTTTCTCAGCTGACAGGAATTCCGTTGTCTATTTTCTCTGTTGGTCCTGACCGTGCACAAACGAACGTTGTCCGCAGCGTATATAGTGAATAATAGGAAAGCCTGGCTTACTCAGCCGGGCTTTTTTTTACAAAGCGTGAGGGAAAAGTATCGAACATGCGTAAGTCAGGGTAAACTCTACATAGATGAATAAGAGGAGGAGTGTTTCACGTGAAACGCATTTGTGTTTTCGCTGGGTCTAGTGCAGGGAATGACCCGGTTTTCATAGAGAGAACGAAGGCTTTAGGAAAGAGACTGGCCGAAATGAACATGGAGCTGGTCTATGGTGGGGCTAAAAGTGGTTTGATGGGAGTTTTGGCTGACCAGGTGTTAGACAGCGGTGGAAAAGTGACGGGCATTATGCCGAGCCACCTTTTTGAAAAAGAGGTCGTTCATCCGAACCTAACAGAAATGATCGAGGTAGAAACCATGCATGAAAGAAAAGCGAAGATGAGCGAGCTGGCTGACGGTTTCATCGCCCTCCCGGGAGGATTTGGAACGTTTGAAGAGCTTTTCGAAACGGTCAGCTGGGCTCAGATCGGCCTTCATACGAAACCACTCGCACTATACAACATCGCGGAATACTACACGCCGCTCGTTCAACTCATTGAACACGCAATTAAAGCAGGGTTTGTACCTGAAGATAACCGTAAACTTTTTATAGATGCCAAAGACCCAACATGTTTATTGAATGGAATGCAGCAGAAACAATAAAAAGACGTGCCTATAAAGGCGCGTCTTTTATACTTGGATCGTCTTAAAGAAAATGAGTCCAAAAAAACGATACGTCAATTTAATACTTTCAATCGAGGACTCTTCGGTGATGCTTAATCCGTAGATCGTCGTTGGTGAGGTATCCGGTGACGCAGCCATTGCTTTGGAGGCAAGCGGCGAAGTGTCCGGGGCGAGAGGAATGGTTTCATATTTATTGATGGCATACGCATCTTCCACAAGCGCGTATGTATCGGTAATCATGAATCCTTTCTCAGAATCACTGATTTGCATCTTGATATTTGTAGGCTGTTGGTTGTTATTGATGGACACATCCGTGATTTGGATGCTTCCAAGCAAACTTTTATTTCCGAGGGCGACAATGACGGTTTGCTTATCTTCTGTGGTACCGATCGATCCATGGGTGAGCGGCGGATTTAGCTTCAAGAATCCAATAAAAGAGACAAATAAAAGGATAAGGACGAAAACAACGTAGCGGAAAATTTTTTTCAAACAAATCCTCCTTTCTTTTTAATAAACAGAATCAAGGGGAGAAATCTATATTTCTAGTAAAATTACTATTGCTTACGTTTATCCTGTATGGTACGATAGTTATCGTTGCAGTGAACAAGTCATTTGGTCCGGTAGTTCAGTTGGTTAGAATGCCTGCCTGTCACGCAGGAGGTCGCGGGTTCGAGTCCCGTCCGGACCGCCACTTACATTATACCATTCGAGGTAGTCGAATACACACGTAACGTGCTGTGCTCATTAAGTTATATCGTCGAATGATCATGAATAAAATACCCATGGCTCGGTTGCTCAGGCGGTAGAGAAGCCGTAAACATCAGCGAATCACATCTTATGTAGGCTTTGCGAGGAGCGTATGCTTCACCGAAATCACTAGCAACGTGACGAGCACATACAACTTCGAATAGACTTCGAAACAAGATGTGGAGCGAAAGCAAGATTTGAATTTAATATTATAATGGCTCGGTAGCTCAGTCGGTAGAGCAACGGACTGAAAATCCGTGTGTCGGCGGTTCGATTCCGTCCCGAGCCACTCCTTAAAAAAGCTTACGGAAGTATTTCCGTAAGCTTTTTTGTGTGTGAAAAATTATGTAAATTATTATAACCTTATTTAACTATTTACCAAGATTGTGGAAGACTTAGTTTCGAGATGTGTCGGGGGTCGTTTGCCGAGTTGAGCGTTAGGTGTGGTTAGGAAGCAGCTCGCTTTCCCGTGGGAGTCTCCTAGCTTCCCCGCAGCCCTCATCCACTCAACAAAAGTCTTGAAACTGAGCTTCAAGAATAGGGAGCTTACATGGAAGAGAGAAAATGGAAGTTATGGTATATTATTATGAATATTTTATATGAAAATATGGCTATCATTTCGTAATTTTGGTAAGAATATTATATCTTTTTTACATATTTAAATATCTATTTCTTATAAAATACCCATGTGATAGATTAATCTAGGAATAGTTTAGACAGGTGCATCAGGAGGATCAATATCATGTGGAAGAAACTAGCTGTCACAGCAATTTCCGTCGTAAGTGTCGGGGTAGGAACGGCCTACGCCGAGAGCTCATTGCCGACGGTCTATCACGTTTATATAGATGAACACCATGTAGGTATGGTAGAAAATCAAGCAGAGGTCAAATCAGAATTACGCGAGCGTTTGGAAGAGGCGGAAGCAAACCATGAAGGCATGGAACTTTCTTATATGGAGGAAGTCTCGTTCGAGGAGCAGAAAGTTTTGTCTGTGAAAGACGAATCATCAAATGTTATGGATTCGCTTCAGAATGAATTAACCTTTGCTGCGGACGTTGTTCGACTTTACGTCAACGGGGAGCCTGTTGCTCATCTTCCAAGTGAAGAGAAGGCCGAACAAGTCATAGAATCTGTGAAAAAGGAATATGTGGAAGAAGATGAACTTGAAGAAATAGAAGAAGGAACGCCTGAGCTGCCGGACGTCGGCGAAACGAAGGTGATGGATGTCGGCTTATCGGCGCCCGTCACAATGGAAGAAGATCAGGTCATGCTCTCGCAGGTGCATACGGTCGAAGAAGCAGTGTCCAGGGTGGAAGAAGGTCGTCCTTTTCCAAGCCCCCACTCTGAAACGACGTCATTTATAGGGATGATGGCTAAATCACAGAAGCCGCTTGTAGATGTGGTACTTACTGAGAAAGAACGTAAGGAAGAAACGATTCCTCACAAAGTCCAAATGAAAAAGACGGATGAACTTTTCAAAGGTGAATCTGAAGTGAAGCAAGAAGGAGAAGGTGGAAGAAGAGAGCTGTTAGTTGAACGAACGTATCGAAATGGTGAAGAAATAAAAGAAGAGACGATTGAAAAAGAAGTCGTCAAAGAACCGGTGAAAGAAATTGTCCTACAAGGAACAAAGAAAGTTCCTTCTGAAGGCACCGGTGATTTTATTTGGCCGGCTGTCGGTGGTGAAATCACCAGTAAGCAGGGAAAGCGCTGGGGACGCTACCATAAAGGAATCGACATTGCCGGTGTATCCGACAAAACGATTAAAGCCGCTGATCATGGAAAAGTGGTCGAAGCTGGATATCGAAATAGCTTCGGAAATAAAGTCGTGGTCGATCACGGGAATGGATATGAGACGATTTATGCTCATCTGTCTTCCATCGATGTCAAAAAAGGACAAACCGTTAAAAAAGGGGAAAAACTCGGAGTTATGGGAACGACAGGCCGTTCCACGGGGGTACATCTTCATTTTGAAATTCACAAAAAAGGTTCCCTCGAAAACCCTCTTTCTCACGTCAGTCCCTGACCCTAACCGCTATGATTGAATCATAGCGGTTTTTTCTTTTTTGACTATCCCAGGCAAAGCTCATAGGTTCCTTTTTCCCTATGAGCAAAGGATAGAAACTGGATATTGTTGGAGTGAGATTTAGTAAGAGGGTTAAGAAATAGGCATCATTAAAGTATAGGTGAAACGGCTGATTTCAAGAGAGGTTTATGGTGAAATAAGACATTTACCATTAAATAAGTTAAAATAAGAGTAGAAAAGATGACGAGGAAAAGGATGTGACGCAACATGGCACAGAAAATTTTAGTGGTCGATGATGAGAAACCCATTGCGGATATATTGAAATTCAACTTAGAAAAAGAAGGTTATGAAGTCGTATGTGCATATGACGGAGATGAGGCAATCGCGAAAGCAGATGAAGAAGAGCCGGAATTGATTCTCCTCGATATTATGCTGCCGAATAAAGACGGTAATGAAGTTTGCCGTGAGGTAAGAAAGCGTCATAATATGCCGATTATCATGTTGACGGCGAAAGACGCAGAGATTGATAAAGTACTCGGACTGGAAATGGGCGCGGATGATTATGTAACCAAGCCTTTCAGCAACCGAGAATTAATTGCTCGTGTAAAGGCGAACCTGCGACGTCAACAGCAGGAGCCTGAAGACAGTGCCCAGCAGACGAAGGATATTGAAATTGGCCGTTTGGCGATTCATCCGGATGCTTATACGGTGACTCGTGACGGGAAGCATATTGAATTGACTCACCGTGAGTTTGAACTTCTTCATTATCTTGCTCGTCATATCGGACAAGTCATGACTCGTGAACATTTGCTTGAGACGGTTTGGGGCTATGACTATTATGGTGACGTCCGTACCGTCGACGTAACGGTAAGACGCTTGCGTGAAAAAATAGAAGAGAACCCTAGTAACCCAATGTGGATTGTTACCCGTCGCGGGGTTGGGTATTATTTGAGAAACCCAGAGCAGGATTAAGCCTTTATGAAAGAAGTGGGTTTCTTTCAGTCTGTTAGGCTGAAGCTGATTCTTGTATACATTCTGTTATTGTTATTGGGCATCCAAGTCATTGGTGTCTATTTTGTCGATCGATTGGAAGAGCAGTTGGAAACTAACTTTACAAATTCCATTGAAGGGCAGCTGAATTCTTTAACCTACAGTTTGCAAAATGCGTTCAATACAGAGCGGGGAGAAGATTCGCTGCCTTTGAACTATGATCTACAAAGTCTTTTAAATGATTTTAGTGATGATAACACCGACATTGGGAAACTCTGGGTTGTAGACAATAACCAAAAGGTGATTGCAGCTACGACGACGAGTGACCAGTCTCCCATCGGTAAAAAAGTGACGGACTCCGCCATTACGAAGGTGTTCTTGTTTGGTGAGGCCACAGAACCTAAACCTTGGCGGGAAGAAGGGACCAACAACCGACTGTTCCGTGGTACAAATCCGATTACGGATGAGTCCGGAGAAGAGATTGTCGGGGCTCTTTATTATGAAGTTTACATGAACGATATCTATGAACAACTTGGGGAAATCATCAGTATTTTCGCCAAAGGGACGGTCTTAGCCATTACCGTCACGGCTTTGCTCGGGATTTTGGTGGCAAGAACCATCACGAAACCTCTGACAGAAATGAAACGACAGGCACAAGTTATGGCGACAGGGGATTTCTCCCAGAAGGTCGATGTAAAAGGGAATGACGAAATCGGAGAGTTGGGCCATACCTTTAATGATTTGAATGATAAATTGAAGCTGGCTACTGCGACGACAGAAGGGGAACGGAGGAAGTTGAGCTCCGTGCTTTCGAATATGTCGGATGGTGTCATTGCGACAGACCGTCTCGGTGCCATCACACTGATGAATGCACCGGCCTCAAAGTTAATTGGTCAGACGTTCGAGGAAGTCCAGGGACAATCCCTTGTGGATGTTCTTGACTTGAATGATCAGGTTGAAAATATATCCGAGGTGGAAGAAGCTGGGTCTATGATCATTGATTTAAGCAGTGACGATAACCACCTTCTGCTTAAAGCCAACTTTTCTGTAGTTGAAGATGAAAACCATGACATGAATGGTTTTATTACGGTCATTAGTGATGTGACCGAACAGCAGCGTGTGGAAAAAGAAAGAAGAGAGTTTGTTTCAAATGTCTCACACGAACTACGTACCCCGTTGACGACGATGCGGAGTTATATAGAAGCATTGAATGATGGGGCATGGCAGGATCCGGATATTGCGCCAAGATTCCTTGATGTGACCCAAAATGAGACAGACCGTATGATTCGTTTGGTGAATGATCTTTTGCAGTTAACGAAAATGGATCACAAAGAAACAAGCCTGATGAAAGATCGTGTGGAGTTCGTCAGCTTTTTCGACCATGTGATCGATCGTTTTGAAATGAATAAGAGTGAAAAAGTGGAGTTTGTCCGCAACATGTCCAACAAAAATATGTATGTGTGGATAGATAAAGATAAAATTACACAAGTGCTGGATAACATCATATCCAATGCCATTAAATACTCTCCAGAAGGTGGGAGCATTCGGTTTAGCGCCCATTCTACGAAGAAACAGCTGCGGGTAAGCATTACCGACGAAGGGATTGGAATGCCTCCAGACACCGTTGATAAAATCTTTGATCGCTTTTATCGTGTCGATAAATCCCGAGCGAGAGAAATGGGAGGAACCGGACTGGGTCTTGCTATTGCCCGGGAAATGATTGAAGCTCATCACGGAAAAATATGGGCGGAAAGCCGTGAAGGTAAGGGAACAACTGTCCACTTTACTTTACCGCTCATGAGTCAGAAGCGGAGGGGACAGTCATGAAGAAAGAAACCATGAAGTCCGTCATTTTGGTGATTCTCATCGCCTTCAGCTTAGTGTTGACGGTAGCTCTTTGGACGTATCAGCCAGTAAATGAGACATTGGAAGAGGATGTTTTCATTGAAGATACGAAATTAGAAGAGATAGGATCAGAGCGGGCAATTCCAAGCCTGGTGCCCCCTGATGAAGTCGTTTTTCATGAGCAAAATTCCTATTTCACCTTCAAAGATAATATTGATCGAACAGCTTTCTACCAACAACAGATGCAGCAGTGGAATCTATCCAACCTTGATACGAGCCCAAGAGCGATCAATGTCGCTAACCATAATGAAATTGTGGAAATTATTTTTCCTGCGCACCTGCCGATCCAGGTGATCAGTGATATCTTTCAAGTGAACGAGAGTATTCCAATGGAGGGAATGCAAGCCAACTTCAATCGGATATTCTTATTGCGCCATTCCCAAGAGGGAAGTGCTGCTTCAAGTTCTTCCTATGATTTGTGGTTCGTAAATAGTGATGCTGAAGGAAGCGAAATCACCCTTCAGGCAGATATCAGTGCAGCATCTGGAGAACGTGCCATACAGGAAGTCGACAATAAAGATGAATTGGTGGAAATGTCGCGTGTAGCCGATGTCCTGCAGATCGACTCCGAAGACGGAACGAACGCTTCTCACATTTACGTACCTAAAAACCCTGTAAGTATATCGGAATATGTTTTGGAAACTGGTGCTGTAAACTTAAAACCGATCCAAAATGACATTTTCCCGTCTAATACACGAGTCTTCAAATCCCGGACGAATAGTGGAGAAAATATCACTAAAACATTCCAGAGAAGGTTGACACAGTATGATAAGAGAATGGAATATGACTTGACGATTCCTAACTCCGCAAACCAGAAAAACTTGTCCGAATATGAATTGTTTGTCCAAAGTATGGAGGATATCAATAGTCACTTGGGTTGGACGGATGACTATCGTCTGAACTCCATTTTGAGTGGGCGGGATGAAGTTCGCTACCGTCTCTACTTTAATGACCGGCCTGTGCTTGAGAACGTCGATACTTATAAATTGGCGAGTATCCAGTTAAGTTATCAGCAAGGACAGATCCAAGAATATGACCGACCGCTTGTCCAGTACAGCAGCATCAATGAAAGCCAAACGAACCTATTGTCCGGTGAGGAAGTCCTTTTGGATCTCCAACAAGAAGGGGAATTGGAAACGTCCAGAATCAAAGATTTAGAGATTATGTACACGCTTGAAGAACAAAGGAGCGAGTTGGTGTACAGCTTGATTCCTGAGTGGTATATGTTGACAAACAGCGGTTGGACGAAAGTATATCCAGAGGAAAGGTCCCAAAATGCAGAGGTTTCGTGACGAGGAGGTAAAACATGCAGTGGGGTCAAATTAAAACATTATTTATCATCAGTTTCTTAATCCTCGACCTTTTCCTGCTGCAGCAATTGTTAAGCAAGCAAGCGGAGGATGAAGTAGGGCAGATTTCCACCGTTGCTGAAAGCATTGAAACCGAACTGGAAGCAAACGACATTTCCATTGCGGAGGATGCGATCCCGGAGGAATTGCCAGAAGCTACACCGATTGAATCGGAGAGTATGCATACGTTTCCTGATGATGTGATGAGTCAGATTGAAGATATGGGTGAGAGTGATAAAAAGATCGAGCTCAAAGAAGACGGTCAAGTATTGCAAGTCACTTTTGATGAGCCGATAGAAGTGACGGAAGATACAATCCAAAGCGTTGTCACTGATGTCGTCCCTTTCGCTTCCCGTTATTCGTACTGGGGATGGAATGAAGAGGCGGGTGCGGCTCTTTTTTTCCAGGCTAAAAACAATAAAACGGTTTATTTTAACAATAACGGCTATTTGCTGGTGAATATCGTTGATGGTGAAATGACGGGATATGTCGCAACCTTGTTATCTTTTGAAGATGGGGAATACTCAGGTCCTTCCGGTGACACGGAAATCACCATTGAACCTTTAAGTGCCATTCGTATCCTGTTGAATAACGGTCTTATTGAGCCGGGAGATGAAATCACATCGATGGATATTGGCTATCATACGAGTTACAGTCTGCCTGCCGGGGAAGAAAATGAGACGCAAGTGTTTGCATCAACTTGGAAAGTGACGGTCAACGGAGATCGCAATCATTTTCTCTACACCTTGGACGGGACAATTATTGAATATATCAACGAAGAATCATTTATATCAGATGTTAAAAGTGAGTACGGTTTAAAAAGTGCGGAAGAAGAGCAAACGGCAGCCAATGAAAATAGAGAAACCAATTAAATGGAGTGTATGGAATGAGCATGAGATTTAGTGTACTTGCTTCAGGCAGTACGGGGAACGCATTCTATATTGAATCGGGAGATGAGAGAATATTAGTGGATGCGGGCTTGAGTGGTAAGAAAATGGAAGGGTTGCTTGATCAAGTGAATATTGATCCTCAATCCTTATCTCGCATCCTTGTCACTCATGAGCATAGTGATCACATCAAAGGTCTTGGCATCATGGCAAGGCGCTACAACCTTCCCATCTATGCCAACGAAAAAACGTGGAATGCGATGGAAGGACAAATCGGCAAACTTTCCATCGATCAGAAATTCCACTTTTCCATGGAAGAGACGAAGACATTCGGAGGGTTGGATGTAGAATCCTTTGCTGTTTCTCATGACGCGGCAGACCCTATGTTTTATACGTTCCATAAGGACGGGAAGAAAATCGCTCTCGTCACCGATCTGGGCTATGTATCGGAACGGATTAAAAAGACAGTAGAAGGTGCCGATGCCTACATTTTTGAATCGAATCATGATGTGAGCATGCTTCGGATGGGACGCTACCCATGGAATGTGAAACGACGTATATTAGGGGATTCCGGCCACGTTTCCAATGAAGACTGTGCCCTTGCCCTCACCGATATCATTTCGGACCAGACGAAAAGAATCTACCTTGCGCATTTGAGTCTGGATAATAATATGAAAGACCTTGCCCATATGTCTGTAAAAAATGTTTTGGAAGAGCGCGGAATTAAAGTGGGCAGCCACATCGAACTACATGATACGGATCCACAGGAAGCCACACCAATCTTTGAGGTTTAAAAGGTTTTAAATAGTAAAGAATAAGGAAACAGTACCTTAGAAATCTGAGAGCGTGAGAAAGGTAAGGTGAAAGAGGCGTGGGTTATTATGATGATCATTCCCCAACCCGTCAGCAGAAACAGCAGCGCAGGCGGTGGGTGATGCCGACGATTGTCGGAGGTATTTTAGGAGCTGTTCTTGTCTTGCTGGCTTTGCCTGCTTTGGTTCAGACAGAGTTGCTTCCTTATGATATGACGATCCCTGAGGATGAGAGTGGACTTGTTGAAGATGATCAGGAGCTAACAGGTGGCACGACTAAAAACGTCCAGCTAGATGTGAATACCCAAATCACCGATGTGGTTGAAAAAGTGACTCCCTCCGTGGTAGGTGTCGTCAACTTGCAGACCCGTCAAGACTTTTGGCAGCAGGAAGGTGACTCCGCCCAACAGGCAGGAGTAGGATCTGGTGTCATTTACAAAAAGGAAGACGGCACTGCTTATGTCGTGACGAATAACCACGTTATTGAAGGGGCAAGTGAAATTGAAGTCGTCCTTGCCGATGAAACAAGGGTCAAAGCCCAGTTGATCGGAGGAGATTTATTTACCGATTTGGCCGTTTTGAAAATGCCGGCCGAACAAGTCGAACAAGTCGCTGAATTAGGGACTTCAGAAAACTTGAAAGTCGGAGAACCGGCTATCGCTATCGGTAATCCGCTTGGTCTCAGTTTCGCAGGCTCGGTCACTCAAGGAATCATCAGTGGTAAGGAACGAGCCATTCCTCAAGACTTTAATGGAGATGGGATGGAAGACTGGCAGGCAGAGGTCATTCAAACGGATGCAGCCATAAACCCTGGAAACAGTGGTGGTGCACTTATTAATATTGATGGTCAATTGATTGGGATTAACTCGATGAAAATTGCTCAGTCTTCCGTCGAAGGCATCGGTTTTGCCATACCGATTGATTCAGCCAAGCCGATCATTGATGAATTGGAACAATTCGGCCAAGTGAATCGTCCGTACATTGGTATTGAAGCCTATGGACTGAATGAGGTACCGACGTCTGAATGGAGCGATACATTGAACCTTCCTCAAGATGTAGACGGTGGGTTGTACATCCGTAGCATTCGTCAGATGTCTCCAGCTGCTAAAGCAGGTCTTGAGCCATTGGATGTCATTACGGCCTTGGATGGTGAACCTGTACGGGACATCATCGATTTGCGTAAGTACTTGTACAATGAAAAAGATCCAGGGGATGAGATGGAAATCACGTATTATCGAGACGGTGAGCAAGACGCAACCACTCTGACGCTGGGATCCCAAGAGTAATTCATACAAAAGAGTATCCGCAATTGGATACTCTTTTTCATGGTCAAAATTTGATATAATACTACAAGTTTCACTCTAATGTTATCCACAGGGTGTGAATAGTATTCTGGATAAGTGTCATATATGGTAGTAGAAAATATGTTCGCCACCATATAGATTTGGCGTTTGTGTATATGTGGATAATTTCTGTGGATAACCTGTTTATATTCAGGGGAAAGCTGTGAATATCAGAAAATTTACAAGGTTTGTGCATAAGTCTGTGGACAATTGTGGGTAACTATTTTCGTTAGTCTGTTTTTTCCACATGTGTATAAATGTAAACAGGTTTTCCTCATCATTTCTTGTTGTTTATCTATAGACAATCCCATCAAAAATTGTCTAATGGTAACGATAATCGAGAATTCTTTTAAGCACTCTGTTTCTTCACTTTCTGAATCTTGGATTTCTTGCGGTAGTGCCAGTTCAACACATAGATCAGTGGAGTCAAAACCGCGGTGGGCAGCAACCATAGCCAAATGCTTATACTGGATATATTCAACAGACGTGGAGCACCAAAGACGGTGAACGCTGTAAGGGTCGCAATCGAACAGCCGATTAAATTTCCGAAATGCTCAAAATACCAGTGCATTTTATTTTGGGGTGGGGTCAGCCAGTAATACAATTGCCCTCCGCCAAGAATAATCCCTAAAATAGGGAAGTATTGAAGCAATGGAAATTCGTACAACCATCCGAACACCATGGTGATGGTCGACATTAGGATGAGCAAGCCTGAAATGCCTAAATCATAAACATTGCGGTGCTTTTCTGTCCGTTGTTTAAAGCGCAGCACGCGGATACCCATCCATGCCGTTGCCGCACTTAAAGTGGCGATGAAAAGCAGGAAAAAAGAAAAAGCTTGAGCTTCTGGTACCGTATTATCGAAAAAGATGCGATAAATGCCCATATACAAAGCTGTTGCTGCTACGGTGTACATGGCTGTGACGTAAACCCATCCGACTTTTCTGTGGATGTTTCCTCCTTTTTTCGTTGCAAGGGGAACCCAAAAGACGATGAGAGCACTGAATCCAGCGATGATATGGATGGTAAGCATGATTGGAAATAATAACATAGCAATCGCTCCTTTCATGACCTCCTCCTATATATACGCTTTCCTGAAGCTACTCCCCTCCTTTTTTACTAGATGTTTACAAAAAAACCGGCTGGCGCCGGTCTTTTTAGTATAGTTGATCTTGTTGCCATGTTTTCTTGATGATTTTAGTTAATGCAAGAATCGCAATCAAGTTCGGCAGCACCATAAGCGCATTAAACGTGTCGGCCATTTGCCAGACGAAATCCACTTGCACAAGCGAACCTGCCACAATGAAGATCAATACAACCCCTCGGTAAAAAGGAACGCCTTTTTCACCGAACAGAAACTTCACGTTCACTTCTCCAAAATAAGCCCATCCGAGAATCGTTGTGAAGGCAAAGAATAAGAGGCAGATTGCGATGAAAGGAATTCCGAATTCTCCCAGTCCGCGTGCAAATCCTTCCTGTGTGATCGCACTTCCCTGCAGGTCTGTTTGATGGGCATCTGTAATCAAAATGACCATCGCTGTCAGGGTACAAATGATGGCGGTATCGATGAATACACCGACCATGGCGACGAGCCCTTGATGGGAAGGACGCTTGACGTTTGCAATGGCGTGCGCATGAGGGGTCGAACCCATACCAGCTTCATTTGAAAAGAGCCCGCGTGCAATACCGTAGCGAATCGCTTCTTTGATCGTGGCACCGAGAACCCCGCCGCCAGCTGCTTCGGGGCTGATTGCAGCCTGGACGATAAGCTGTAGTGTCGGAAGAACCTGGTCCCAGTAATTCACCATAATGATGAGACTTCCAATGATATAGAGCAAGGCCATGACCGGGACGACATTTCCAGCAAAAGATGAAATTCTGGTGATGCCACCGAATAGAATGAGTCCGATGAAAAAGGCGACGGCGACTCCGAGTCCAAGATTAAGCGCTGTGGAACTCGAGCCAACAGCTTCGTTCATCGCGGTCGTAATCGCGTTGGATTGTACCATATTTCCGACAAACCCAAGGGCGATGATGATGGCAATGGCGAAAAATCCCGCGAGCCACTTGCTGCCAAGCCCGTCACGGATGTAATAAGCAGGACCACCGTGGACCTGGTCGCCTTTTTTCACTTTATAAAGTTGAGCGAGAACGGCTTCTGCGAAAATCGTTGCCATGCCGAAGAAGGAGCTGATCCACATCCAGAAAATCGCCCCGGGACCGCCGGCTGCAATAGCGGTCGCGACACCAGCGAGGTTCCCTGTTCCGACCTGTGCTGAAATCGAAGTCGCAAGCGCTTTGAAGGAGTGGATGCCTTCTGTTTTTTCTTTTTTGAAAAGGGGAGCAAACGTCTGCTTGAATCCTTGTCCAAGGGAGCGAACCTGGATGAAGCGCAGTTGGAATGTCAGCCATACGCCCGTTCCAAGCAGGAAAATCAGCATGACTGGTCCCCATAAAAAGCTATTGATCTCTATGAATACGTTGGTTAGTTGTTCCATGGGTAAGATCCTTTCTTTCTTTAACATATGACCATGAAAAAGAGTATCTCACTTGCAAGCGTTTTAGGACAAGAGGAAATGTTATTAAGGAATTCGACAGCGTAAATTTAGTATTCGACACAGCTATTTAAGAATTCGACAGTGTTATTTTAGTATACGACTAAGCTACTTAAGAATTCGACAACGATATTTATGTATCCGCCGTCACTACTAATGCTTTCCAAACGCTGAGGAAGTTACGTACAATAGAAAAAAAGGAGGGTTACTCATGATTGATTTGCGTAGTGATACCGTAACCAAACCGACGATGGCGATGCGTCAGGCAGCGTTTGAAGCAGAGGTCGGGGATGATGTGTACGAAGAAGATCCAACAGTGAAAAAACTGGAAGACAAGGCGGCGGAAATGCTCGGGAAAGAAGCGGCTTTGTTTGTAACTAGTGGAACACAGGGGAACCAGATTGCTGTATTGACTCACTGCAACCCCGGGGATGAAGTGCTTCTGGAGGCGAACGCCCACCTTTTTCTATATGAAGGGGCATCGATGTCGGCCCTTGCTGGCGTTCAACCGCGGACGATTCAAGGAAGACGTGGAGTGATGGACCCTGAACATGTAAAGGCCGCGATTCGGCCGGACGATATTCATTTTCCGGAAACGAGCTTGATTTGCCTTGAGAACACCCATAATAAAGCGGGTGGCGTTGTCGTGCCGCTTGAAAATATGCAGGCGATCTATGAATTGGCTAGAGAAGAAGGGATACCCGTCCATCTCGATGGTGCCCGCTTGTTCAATGCGTCTGTCGCCACAGGAATCTCTTTGCACCGATATGCTGATCAAACCGATACGGTACAGGCGTGTTTATCGAAGGGATTAGGTGCACCGGTTGGATCGATTATTGCGGGTTCCTATGACTTTATTCAAAAGGCGAGAAAATGGAGAAAGCGTCTCGGCGGCGGATTGCGCCAGGTCGGGATGGTTGCTGCACCTGCGTATGTGGCCTTGACCGAGATGGTCGACCGGTTAGCGGAGAATCACGCGCATGCAAGGCAGTTGGCGAACGGCCTTCAGCATGTGGAAGGTCTGACGATTGAAAAAGTGGAAACCAATATCGTGCTCGTTCATGTGAATGGACTGGGTGAAACAGCCGAATCCTTTTTACATAAGTTGAAAGAGGACGGTATTCTAGCCGTGCCCTTCGGTCCGACTACAGTCCGGTTCGTCACGAATTATGGTGTGGGTGGAAGAGAGATTGACCAAGTCATTGATAGGATCATCTCCAGTTATCTGTACTAGGATTATCTTTTCATGAATAGGGTATAGATAGGCAATAACCCATGGAGGTGGCTTTCATAGCGGACATCCGAGCAAACCAGGTCAGACGAGGTTCATCAGTCAATCACGAAAAATTTGCTGAGATGTTTTACAAAGATTCGTTTGTTGATGGTATTCCGCTGGATGAGCTAGGCAAGGATTTGAGAAGGATGAAACGATATAGAAAAGAATTAGATAAGCGAAAATAGTCAAACCCCCATGGATGCATCCATGGGGGTCATTTATTATACAAGTTCAGGCATTCGTTTCGGCTCCTGGGACTGTGCTTCAAGGCCAGCTTTGTTCAGGAAGTTCCACGGCTGGTTGAAGTGTGGCTGGAAAAAGAAATCGGTGTAAGCCAGTTCGTCAATGGTCATCCCTGTTTGGATACATACGCTCATCGTGTTGATGGATTGGGTCACGTCCGCTTTGGAAATGACTTGCGCTCCAAGGATACGGCGGGTATCCGGGTTAATCGTCACTTTCAGCATGACTTCTTCTGCTGTTGGCATAAATCCTGGGCGGTGCTTGTCCTTAGTTGTGAAACTTTTCACATGAATGTCTAAAAGTTGAGCAGATGTTTCTGTAAGTCCAGTAGAAGCCATATTGAAATCGAAAATGTGAAGACCTGATGTGCCTTGTGTTCCGACATGTTTCATTGTCGGCTCAATTAAGTTGCGGGCGGCCAACGTTCCCATACGGACGGCATTTGTCGCAAGTGGAATATACATGTGTCCGCGTGTCGGGTTGTAAGAAACGGCACAACAGTCGCCGGCA
The DNA here is from genome assembly GCF_009856415.1 of Halobacillus litoralis. GTDB lineage: Bacteria > Bacillota > Bacilli > Bacillales > Halobacillaceae > Halobacillus > Halobacillus litoralis_C. The sequence continues at coordinate 106,165 of NZ_WMEZ01000006.1, forward strand.
GCGAAAATATCAGGGTCACTCGTTTGCATATACTCATTGACTTTGATGGCGCCGTTATCAAGCATGTTGACTTTTCCTTTTAAAAGATCTGTGTTCGGACGGAAGCCGACGCAAAGGATGACGAGGTCTGTTTCGTATTTCCCATTGTTTGTTGTGACGGTAGAAACGGTTCCGTTGGTTCCCTCAAAACGTTGCACCGTTTCGTTCATTGCAAGCTCAATCCCGCGTGATTCGAAATCATCTTCGACCATAGTTGTGAATTCTTCATCTAAATACTTGTTCAAGATTCGATCTGCACCATCGATGAGTCTCACGTCTTTGCCTGCCTTTTCAAAAGCTTCGACCAGTTCAACACCAATATAGCCAGCGCCGACGACGGTCACCTTCTGGGCGTCTTTCGCACGTTCGATGATTGTATTTGCCTGGTGGTAGTTTTTCGCAAGCAAGATGTTATCAAGGCCGATGCCTTCGATGGGAGGGGTAACCGGCCATGAACCTGTCGTCATCACGAGCTTATCATACGTGTCGTAGATTTTTTCACCTGTGACAAGGTTTGTAGCTTCAATCGTTCTTCTGACTGTATCAATGTTTTCCACGTCATGCTGCATTTTCATTGTCACGCCAAGGTTTTGCAGCTCTTCAGGGGAAGAGTAAAACAACCCTTGCGGATCATGGACAACTCCACCGACGTATAACGCTAAACCACAAGATAGGAAAGATACGTTGTCATTTCGTTCATAAACCGTAATGTCTGCTTCAGGATAAAGTTTCGCCATATTAGTAACCGCAGCGGTACCTGCGTGAGTGCTTCCAATAACAGCAATTTTCATGGTTACATCCTCCTTGAATATTCATGTGAAACAATTCACATGATGAATATGGTTCTATTATAAAACGCTCTTTTTTGAAAAGCAACCCCTTTGCTCAATGTTTCACATAATAACTTTCCTTTTATTGTTTGACCAGGTCATACATATTTTGGAAAGTTTATATATGCTGTGTTAATCGTCTGTGAGGTTTGTATTAATTTTGTGATTAGCTGAAGGAAATTATGATCCCGCATGGAAGAGATAGGCGAAGGTCTAATTTCTAATATCAAGGGAGTGCTTCATTTGAAGAGAATGTTCGGTTTCGTTTTTAGTCTAGTCTTTCTTTTGTCTGCTTATGGTGTCGCTGCAGCTAGTACCATAACTGTACAAGAAGCTCTGTACACATCGAATGGTTCAGACATAACGGTAGAAGGGTACATCGTAGGGGTTCCTGTAAGTATTGATACGGTCGAGCAGAGCAACTTTACGAGTAATTATGCTTTAGCGGTAGCCGATGATGCTTATGAAACCCAGGTGGACGACATGATTTTTGTGAAGTTAGATTCAGAATATCGTAGTGAATATGGACTGCAAAATAACCCTGGGTTGATGGGTACGAAAATCAGAGTGAATGGTACAAGGGATGATTATTTCGCTCACCAAGGAATTGAATATGTGACATCGATATCTAAAGTTTCATCCAATGATGGGGGAGAGGACGACGGTGGTACATACACGGGAAGCTACTATCAAGGTGCGGAAGGTCTGTCCGGTTATGCATTGAAACAGTCGTTGCATGACATCATTGACGACCACACCGAGCTTTCTTATTCCAACGTCTGGGATGCGCTGCGACATACAGATGAAGATCCATCCAACTCGAACAATGTGTTGCTTTTGTACTCTGGAAAATCCTACAGTAAGTATGATAACGGTGGTTATGTCGATGACTGGAACCGTGAGCATGTCTGGGCGAAGTCTCATGGAGATTTCGGAACGTCGATGGGGGCGGGGACAGATATCCATCACCTCCGTCCGACGGATGTAACCGTCAATTCGGCTCGCGGAAATCTGGATTTTGATGAAGGGGGATCCGCTTTTTATGAAGCGCCAGGCACTTATTATGACGGGGATTCCTGGGAACCTCGCGACGCGGTCAAAGGGGACGTCGCACGAATGATTTTTTATATGGATGTCCGTTATGAAGGGGACCAGGGGGAATTGGATTTAGAAATTGCTGATTATGTAGGGACGAGCGGTCCATACTTAGGGAAGCTTTCCGTATTGAAGCAATGGCATGCACAGGATCCTGTCGACGACTTTGAACGAAACCGAAATGAAGTCATATTCAATGATTACCAGGGAAATCGAAATCCATTCATTGACCACCCAGAATACGTTGAACAGATATGGTAAAAGAATCAAGACAAGAACCGGACCACGATTATGGTCCGGTTTTATTACGGATTCAAATTCCAATATCTGTATGACCTGGTACAACAATAGGTACAACAATATCTGGTAGTGTTATTCCATCGTTGCAGGAATTTGGTTTTGGGGTGGAGTAGTTTATAAGATATGAGATTTTTAGGAGGGGATTGGATGGCAAGGGATGTTCGGTTTAAGGTGGAGGGGCAACGGTTCAACTATAGAGCGGCAGGTATATTAATGGAAAACGATCATGTGCTTTTACATAAACAGGTGGATGATTCCTATTGGGCGCTTCCTGGCGGAGGCATTGAACTTGGAGAAGCTTCTGAAGATACAATTGTCAGAGAAATGAAAGAAGAGCTTGGGTTTGACGTCGAGGTGGAGCGAACCGTATGGATGGCGGAGACGTTTTTTGAACATCGTGGGGATGACATGCATGAGGTGGCTTTCTACTATTTATTAAACACAAAGGAGCCGAAATTTAGAGAAGGATCGTTCCATGGCCTTGAAGAGGAGCGGCTGATCTATCAATGGATTCCGATAGAGGATATAGAAAATATTGAAGTCCGACCGCCTTTTCTCGGAAAGGCATTAACGAATGTTCCATGTGAAACATCGCATCTCGTTGTGAAAGGGTAAGAGAGTTCTAGTTGCTCACATAAGCTCGTACAATGGTACGAGTCCTATTTTTTCGGAGGTGGGGAAGTGAAGAAAAAGTTCGTCACATGGACGATCGTGTTGTATGCCATTTATGGTCTTTTGCTAGGCCTTTATTTTTTCCAGTGGACAGATGTCGGTGTGCCGCCAGCCTATGAAGGAACGGCTGCGGATCCCACAACGTTCATGACGGAAAAAGAGCTGGAGCTGAGCCAGGAGTATTCGCGGTATAAGAACTTCTTATCTTTTCTCGGGGAGCCGCTCGAGTGGATCATCTACCTTGGTGTAATGATCTTCGGTGCCTCCGTAGTTTTTAAAAATTTCGGCAAGCAAATTTCCCGTTTCCGTATCATTCAAATTCCACTTTTCGTTTTACTGCTACAAACGTTGACGACGATTCTTTTATTTCCTTTGGATTATGCGAGACGGTGGCTGTCTGTGAAATATGGTATTTCCACACAAAGCTTTTCCAGCTGGATGCGTGATGAGCTGATTGGATTTTGGATTGGGTTCATCATCATGGCGCTTCTCATCACCGTCCTTTATTTTCTTATAAAAAAGTTCGAAAAGCGCTGGTGGCTGATTGCCTGGGTGCTCATGATTCCGTTTTTATTTTTTATGATGTACTTACAGCCGGTCGTCATCGATCCACTTTACAACGACTTCACTGAGCTGCAAGATAAACAGTTGGAAGAGAAAATCCTCGCGCTTGCGGATGAAGCAGACGTTCCTGCAGACCGGGTGTATGAAGTGAATATGTCTGAGAAGACGAACAGCATGAATGCCTATGTGAACGGCATTGGATCGAATTTGCGCATCGTACTGTGGGATACCACACTGAACCGTCTTGAGGAAAATGAAGTGCTGTTCATTATGGCGCATGAAATCGGCCACTATGTCATGAACCACTTGTATTGGAATTTAGCCGGGGTCATTGTCGCGACGTTCTTTGGACTTTATTTCACCTACCATTTATTACGATACGCAACGCGCAGATGGGGAGAAAGGCTGGGGTTTACGAACGTATCCGATATCGCCAGTTTACCGATGTTCTTTCTTATCCTGACGATGCTTTCGTTCTTATCCAGTCCAGTGGAGCTTGCCATATCAAGGAATGCCGAAACAGATGCTGACCAGTACGCGATTGAAATGACCCAGGATCCGGATGCGGCAATAGGTTCGTTCCAGGAGCTTACCGTGAACGGTTTGAGCGACGTTCACCCACCTGCGCTCGTTAAATATTTACGCTACGGACACCCGACGATGATGGAGCGCATCCATATGCTTGAATCCTATCAAGGCATTGATGTAAAAGAAGAATAATAGACTTACAATATCTGCCACACCAGGTCATCCATATTCTGGATGACCTGGTGTGGCATTTTTTAGGTTGTATCTAGTATGTGAGGGGGTATTCTGATAAACTCTTAATAAATGATTTTGTAAACGTTATCATATTAAATAGGAAGAAAGAGGAGGGTATGGGATGCTTTCTATGCTTGAGGATTACCGGAATCAAGTGCTTGAGACGTTGTTTGGGAATGTGGAACATTGTATTGTCGTCGTCGATCGGGAGGGCTGCATTTCTTACATGAATGAAAGTTACTGCCGTTTCATTGATGTGGATCAAACGACCGTGAAAGGGAAGCATGTGACGGACGTCATTGAAAATACGCGTATGCATATCGTTGCGGATACGGGAGAAGAAGAAATGGCCGACCTTCAGCAAATCCGTGGCGATTATATGATCGCCCATCGCATTCCACTCTGGGAAAACGGCAAGGTGATCGGTGCGCTCGGTATGGTTCTTTTCCGTGACACGGATGAATGGAAAATCATGAACACCCATATCAAGGATCTGCTTCTTGAGCTTGAAACCTACCGCAATCAAATGCAGCAGCAGAACGGAGCCAAGTATTCTCTGCATGACATCATTACGAGTTCGCCGGATGTCCTGCAGTTAAAGGAAAAAATACGCAAAACCGCACACAGCGATGTCTCTGTTCTTTTGCGCGGAGAGAGCGGCACAGGGAAAGAGCTGTTCGCTCACAGTATCCATCACCTCAGTGAGCGGAGCACAAAGCCTTTTGTGAAGGTGAATTGTGCAGCAATCCCTGAAGACCTTATTGAAGCCGAGCTGTTCGGCTATCAGGAAGGGGCGTTTACGGGTGCGAAAAAAGGCGGCAAGCCCGGGAAGTTCCAACTTGCCCATGGCGGAACGCTTTTCCTTGATGAAATTGGAGACATGCCGCTAAGAGCGCAGGTGAAAATCTTGCGTGCTCTCCAGGAAGGGGAAATCGAAGCGGTTGGAGCGGTTCACCCGCAGGAGGTGGACGTCCGCATCATCGCTGCGACCAACCAGTCGCTGGAGGAAATGATTCAGGAACAGCGTTTCCGTGAGGACCTTTTTTACCGGATCAATGTCGTCCAGATTGATATTCCCCCTCTCAGAACGAGACGTGGGGACATCAAAATTCTCTCCAAATATTTATTACAGAAAATCTCCGACCGTACAGGTAAACGTGTGGAAGAGTTTTCGAAAGCGGTCGAGGATGTCTTTTACAAATACCGCTGGCCGGGGAATGTCCGTGAGCTTGAAAATGTCATCGAATCAGCGGTGCATATGACCGACGGGGAAACGGTTCATTATGAGGACCTTCCTTCTCATCTTCAAAAGGAATCCGCCCCTGTACAGGAGGCAGAAACCTTGAAACAAATTGTCGAGCAAACCGAAAAACAAGCCATCCAAAAAGTGCTGAGAGAAACCGATGGTGATAAAAGTGTGGCGGCGAAGCGGCTTGGCATCGGAAAAACAAGCCTCTATGATAAATTGAAAAAGTACAATCTCTAACCATTCCAGAATTCAGGAAACCATTCCGAAATTCCGGAATGGTTTTTTTTCGTGCGTTTATGTAAGGGTTTTCATAAAACGAACGCGCTGTATTCCGGAAATCCGAAAAAGATATTTCACAAAAGATTCAAAATCCTTGATGCTACAATACCGTGAAGTTGGCATGAAACTTGCATGTAAAAGGGTGAAGGGAGTGTGAAGACTCATGAAACAAATTTATTCATCATTTCATGAAGCTGTGAAAGATATAAAGGATCATTCAACGATTATGGTAGGAGGATTCGGGCTCGTCGGGATTCCGGAGAATTTGATTCTCGCCCTTGTCGAATCGAACGTAAAGCATTTGACGGTTATTTCTAACAACTGTGGTGTCGACGATTGGGGTCTTGGACTACTTTTGAAAAATAAACAGATTGATAAAATGATTGGCTCGTATGTCGGGGAAAACAAAGAATTCGAGCGTCAGGTACTTGCAGGTGAGCTTGAAGTTGAGCTGACACCACAAGGAACGCTTGCTGAGAAAATCCGTGCAGGCGGAGCTGGCATCCCGGCCTTCTACACACCAGCAGGAGTCGGTACGCCAATAGCAGAAGGCAAAGAGGTACGCACCTTCGACGGTAAGGAATACCTTTTACAAGAAGGATTGACGGCAGACTTCAGTCTCGTCCGTGCGTTTAGAGGAGACCGTCACGGTAATCTTGTGTACAACAAAACAGCACGCAACTTCAACCCGATGATGGCAGCAGCAGGTGCCGTGACGATTGCAGAAGTCGAAGAACTCGTCGAGCCGGGTGAACTCGAAGCAGACGCGATCCATACGCCGGGCATTTACGTGCAAGGGCTCATCGAAGGGCAGCAGGAGAAGCGCATTGAACGTTATACGGTAAAAGCAGAAGCATAAATAGGAGGTAGATGAACAATGGCAGTACAAAAAGACAAAGCGGCAATCCGTGAAATGATTGCCAGACGAGCTGAGCAGGAAATTGAAAGCGGTTACTACGTAAACCTCGGAATCGGCATGCCGACAATGGTCGCGAATTACATCCAGCCGGATAAAGAAGTCGTGCTTCAGTCAGAAAATGGACTCTTGGGCATCGGACGCTCCCCTTATGAGCATGAAGTCGATCCGGATTTGATTAATGCAGGTAAAGAAACGGTAACGGCGTCTGTTGGTGCCGCCTACTGCGACAGTGCAGAATCGTTTGCCATGATCCGTGGGGAGCATCTTGATTTAGCGATTTTAGGCGGCATGGAAGTGGCAGAAAACGGTGACCTTGCAAACTGGATGATACCAGGAAAAATGATCAAAGGTATGGGCGGGGCGATGGACATCGTCCACGGTTCGAAAAAGGTCGTTATCATTATGGATCACGTCAACAAACACGGGGACCCGAAAATTTTGAAGGAATGTAAACTGCCGCTGACAGGAAAAGGCGTCGTCGACCGTATCATCACGGACCGTGCTGTCATGGACGTGACGGATGAAGGTTTGAAGCTTGTCGAGATTGCAGAAGGATGGACAGTGGACGAAATCAAAGCACAGACAGAAGCGGATCTCATCATCAGTGACGAACTTTTAAAAATGCCGTCCAGCAAATAAGGAGGAAGACCAATGGTTGAAAATAAAGTGGTATTCATTACAGGTGGAGCAAGCGGAATCGGCTACGAAATCGGAACCGAATTTGCTCGTAACGGCGCGAAAGTAGCGCTCAGCGATATTAACGAAGAAAAAGTGAATGAAGCGGCGGATCGTCTGAACCAAGAAGGTCTGCAGGCGATCGGACTCGTCTGTGACGTGACGAAAGAAGAACAGATCCAAAGTGCGATCGACGAAACGGTAGAACAATTCGGCCGTTTGGATGTGCTCGTCAACAACGCCGGTCTGCAGCACGTCGCATCCATTGAAGATTTCCCGACCGAGAAATTCGAATTAATCACAAAGATCATGCTGGTTGCCCCGTTCATGGCGACGAAACACGCTTTCCCAATTATGAAAAAACAAGGCTTCGGCCGCATCATCAACATGGCGTCCATCAACGGCCTGATCGGATTCGCCGGCAAGTCTGCTTATAACAGTGCCAAACACGGCGTCATCGGTCTGACGAAAGTGACGGCTCTTGAAGGTGCGGAAGACGGAATCACCGTCAATGCGGTCTGTCCGGGTTACGTCGACACACCACTTGTAAGGAATCAGCTGGAGGATCTGGCTAAAAACCGTGGCGTTTCTTTAGAAAAGGCACTGGAAGAAGTCATCTACCCGCTTGTTCCGCAAAAACGTCTTTTGTCTGTTCAGGAAATCGCGGATTATACGCTGTTCCTTGCAAGCAACAAAGCCAACGGAGTCACGGGTCAAGCAGTCGTCATCGATGGCGGTTATACGGCTCAATAAACGAAAGGGGATTTTTACATGAAACCAGTGTATATCATAGAAGGGGCACGCACTCCGTTCGGTACGTTTGGCGGCGCCTTGAAGGACGTCGATCCGACCGATTTAGGAGTGACAGCAAGTAAAGAAGCCCTCAAGCGAAGCGGCATTTCTGCAGAACATATTGATCTCACCATCATGGGTAATGTCATTCATTCTTCCCAAAACGCACCTTACTTAGCGCGCCACATTTCCTTAAAAACAGGTGTCCCGCACACAAGTCCGGCTCTTGCGGTCAACCGTTTGTGCGGATCTGGCATGCAATCCGTTATATCGGCTGCCCAGTCGATTCAGCTTGGTGAAGGGGAAACGGCTTTAGCTGGTGGTGTGGAAAGCATGAGTCTTGCACCGCATGCCATGCGCGGCAGCCGTTTTGGCACGAAGCTCGGTACACCGAAAATCGATGACATGTTGTGGGCGGCTTTGACGGATGAGTACATCGGCGCAGGAATGGGTGTGACCGGTGAAAATCTTGCGCAGAAATACGAAATTTCAAGAGAACAGCAGGATGAGTATGCCACACGTAGTCACAAGCGTGCAGCGGAAGCCCGTTCCACTGGAAAGTTTGCGGATGAAATCGTTCCTGTTGAGATTAAGACACGGAAAGGTACAAAAGTAGTCGATCAAGATGAGCATATCCGTGAAGATACCAACCCTGAATCCTTATCCAAGCTCAAGCCTGCCTTCAAAAAGGACGGTACAGTAACTGGTGGAAACGCAAGTGGCATCAATGACGGCGCAGGTGCCGTTGTTTTGGCAAGTGAGAATTACGTGAGTGATCACAATGTTCAGCCGATTGCCAAAATCCTTTCCTGGTCCGTTGCAGGCGTGGAGCCTGAATACATGGGTATTGGTCCTGCACCAGCGATTCGTCAGGCATTGGAAAAAGCAGAGCTTTCGCTTGATGATATGGATCTTGTAGAAGTGAACGAAGCGTTCGCATCGCAATATCTTGCCGTTGAAAAAGAACTGGGACTCGACCGTGATAAAGTGAACGTCAACGGTGGAGCCATCGCCCTCGGTCATCCAATCGGCGTAAGCGGCACACGTGTCCTGTACACGATGATCAAGGAACTCAAACGCAGAGGTGGACGTTACGGCGTCGCATCGCTATGCATCGGCGGCGGTCAAGGCATCGCCATGGTCGTCGAGACTCAATAAACCTAAGGAGGAAAAACCATGCTCGGAATTTTTCTCGGACTTGCCGTATTGATGGCCCTCGCCTACTTAGGCTGGTCGATCATCTGGGTGGCGCCCATCGCAGCTGGTGTCGTCGCCCTCACCGGCGGTCTCGATTTACTCGAAGCCTACAAAGATACATACATGGGTGGATTCGTCGCCTTCGCCAAAGACTGGTTCCCGGTCTTCATGCTCGGAGCCATCTTCGGGAAATTGATGGAAGACACGGGGATGGCCCGGTCTGTCGCAGTCGCCCTTACAAAATTGATTGGTACCCAGCGGGCCATTCTAGGGGTGCTCGTATCTGCTGCCGTTCTGACATACGGCGGAGTCAGTCTGTTTGTTGTTGTTTTCGCGGTCTATCCATTGGCCCTATCCCTTTTCCGTGAAGCGAACATCAGCCGAAAGCTGATTCCCGCAACGGTCGCTTTAGGTGCGTTTACATTTACAATGACAGCCTTGCCAGGTTCCCCGCAAATCCAGAACTTGATCCCGATGGAATACTTTCAGACGGATGCAATGGCAGCCCCTGTCATGGGTATCATCGCAGCCATCATCATGGGCGGCGGAGGTTACTTTTACCTGAGGTGGCGTGAGAAAAAACTCGTCGCTCAAGGAGAGGTATTCACCGAACCAAAAGAAAAGAAAGAGAAGAAAGAAGACGAACAACCGGACAAAACGCCGAACTTCTTCCTGTCCCTTTTGCCATTATTAACGGTTCTTCTTACATTGAATCTATTAGAATGGGACGTCGTCACTGCTTTGATTTCAGGAATCGTGCTCATCATGCTTCTGAACGTGACGATGTACAAGAAGTTCATCCCATCCATGAACAGTGGAGCGGGAGGTTCCGTCATCGCCATCATCAACACGAGTGCCGCAGTCGGCTTTGGTACAGTCGTACGAGAAGTCCCAGGCTTCGCCAATCTGACACAATTGCTGATGGGCATCAAAGGAAATCCATTGATCTCAGAAGCGATCGCTGTTAACGTGCTCGCTGGTGCAACCGGTTCCGCATCCGGCGGTATGGGAATAGCACTTGAAGCGCTCGGATCCAAATACTATGAAATCGCTATGAATACAGGCATCAGCCCGGAAGCTTTCCACCGTGTTGCTTCTCTATCCTCAGGCGGACTTGATGCGCTTCCGCATAACGGAGCGGTTTTGACGCTGTTTGCCATTACAGGAATGACGCACAAAGACAGCTATAAGGATATCTTTGTTGTTGCTGTTCTTATTCCAGTGATCTCTGTAGCATTCGTTATTTTGTTGAACACAATTGGCATTCTTTAAGAGTTGAATAACATTTATTTAACAGACCAGGTCATCCATATATTGGATGAACTGGTCTGTTTATGATAAAAAAAGGAACCCGGTAAAAACGGATTCCTTGGGGTGCGATCTATTTCTTTCTGTTGAACGTCTTGTCTTTGATTGATTTAAAAGCTTTGGAGGAATTGTCCACGGTCTTTCCGATGACATCTGACCCTTTCTCAGAAGCTTTCTTAACAATATTGCCGGAAGAATCCAGCGTTTTCCCAATCAGACCGCCTTCACCCGTAATCGACTTGATAATCTTACCCGAAGTGTCGACCGTATTATGAATGAAGTCATTGGCTTCTTTGGAGACCCCTTTTACAAAACCATCATCTTTCTTGTCTGCCTGCTCATTTTCCCTAGAGTCGTTGTTCTTTTTGAAATCACTCATGCCGTCATCTCCTCTTTAGGAATTAATGGCTTACCATCTCAGTCTATGTCTGGGGTGGCAGGTTATGAATAAATTCCAAAATATGTATGACCTGGTACACCTAATTATGGAAATCCACTTCGTGGTACACTAGAGACAAATGAAGCGATACGGAGGAATACAGGATGAAGATTACGATAGTCAGTGTTGGGAAGTTGAAGGAAAAGTATTTGAAGCAGGGGATAGCGGAGTACGTGAAGCGTTTGGGTCCTTATGCGAAAGTAGATGTTGTTGAAGTCCCCGATGAAAAAGCGCCGGAAAATTTGAGTGAAGCACAAATGGTTGAAGTGAAGCAAAAAGAAGGCGAACGCATCCTTTCGAAAATATCCCAAGATACATACGTCATCACACTGGAAATCGAAGGAAAGCAGTTGACGTCTGAGAAGCTTGCGAAGAAAATGGACGAGCTTGCGACGTACGGGAAGAGTAAAGTGGCGTTTGTGATCGGTGGTTCGCTTGGCTTAAGTGATGAGGTGCTCAATCGGAGTGATTTTGGGTTGTCGTTTTCGAATTTGACGTTCCCTCACCAATTGATGCGTTTGATGTTGGTGGAGCAGGTGTACAGGGCTTTCAAGATCATACGGAATGAACCGTACCATAAATAATGGTAATTCAAGAAATGCAATAAATAGTTTAGGACAGATGAGACATAATGTGAAACAGAATTCTGGGTTTCCTTACGGGCGAAGGTGTTGTAGGGGAAGGTGATTTTAATTTCTCTACACTCTTAATAAATACCTATACCCATTGGGGAATGCCGAATTTGAATAAAAATAATATTAGAAAAGAATGTCCTTTTTTATGTAAATAGGGTTGTAAAACGCTTTCATCATGTGTAAACTAAACTCAAGTTAAAATCCAAAACGTTTTGGAAAGGATCTTAGGAGACAAATAATGGCTACAATAAAAGACATTGCAAAACTAGCAGGAGTATCCGTTACTACCGTTTCAAGAGCATTGAATGGTTATTCGGATGTAAATGCAGATACTAGAAAACGGATTGAACAAATTGCTAAAGAAATTGAATACAGCCCGAATGCCTTGGCAAGAAGTCTTGTGATGAAACATACGAAAACGATTGGACTTTTAGTCTCGGGATTATCGAGAGATGGTGCGAAAGATAATATCGTCTTTGATGTGTTAACTGGAATCAATGAATACTGTGGATCGATGGGGTATGACTTGGTTTTATTCAATACCACGACATCGAAACAGAAGGAAAAAACATATGCCCAATTGTGTCGTGAACGGCGAGTGGATGGAGTTATTGTACAAGGAATTAAGAAAGATGACCCATACTTAATTGAAATCTTTGATAGTAACATTCCTTGTGTCTTGATCGATGTCCCCGTGGAAAATGAACATACAGGTTATGTCTCGACGGACAACGTAGACGGTTCTATGAAAGCAATCCGGCATTTAGCTGAATTAGGACATATCAATATTGCTATGATTAATGGTCATGATCAGGCTTATGTAAGTAAAGAACGAAGAAAAGGGTTCGAACTTGGCATGGTGGAAGAAGGTTTGGATATCCACTCCGAATGGATAGTGAATGGTGAGTTCACGGAGTTAAAGGCAGAAGAGGTAGCCTATCATCTGCTCGTAGATAGCCCTGAAATTACCGCCATCTTTTGTGCTAGTGATTTAATGGCTTTAGGTGTCATGAGAGCGGCATTTGAACTTGGTAAGAGAGTTCCTGATGACTTATCCATTGTCGGCTATGATGATATTACTCTGGCTTCATATGTAACTCCAGCCTTAACAACGATTGCTCAGGATACTTTCCGCATGGGTTATGAAGCTGCTGATTTGCTTTTGAAAATCCTTCACCAGACAGATGAAAAAAGGGTTCAGTTGATTGATAATGAATTAAAGGTGAGAAAAACAACAAAAAGATGTAAATAGTAAATTTTTTTCGAGAAATTCCGAAACGTTTCGGATATATTTTTTATTTAAAACCCAAAACGTTTCGGTTAGGAGGATGAGATGATGGAATATCGTGTTTTGAAGGATAATGAATTATTTTTGTTGACGGATCAGAAGGGGGACATCCCACTCAATCATAAGTATGGACTGGGGCTGTACAAGAAAGATACCCGCTTTCTCAGTGAAATGAAGCTAACGATAAATGGAGAAGAGCCTATCCTCTTAAAATCAGAACCAGGTGAAACCTATGAGTCTACAATGTTACTGACAAACCCTCACATAGAAAAAGACGAGGAAATAGAATTGTGGCGGGAATCCATAGAAATAAAGAGACATCGTTTCATTCATAGTGATGTTCTATACGACAGGATTACTTTAAGGAACTATAATCCCAAAAAGGTGAAATTCACGGTCGAACTTTCCCTGGATGTTGATTTCTCTGACATGTTTATTGTTCGAGGTTTTCAGAATGGGACGACTGGCAAGAAATTAGGAGTTACCCAAACGGCTAATGATTTAGTTTTTTCATACATTGGGGCGGATGACATTAAGAGAAATACTAGAATTGCCTGGAATGAACAAGTGAATGCAAACGTAAACGACCAAACGATCCAAGTACCGATTGAGTTGGACCATGACGAGGTAAAAGATCTTACTTTTTCTATCCTTCCTACATTGGCAGAAGAGAAAGTGGAAGTGCACGATTGGGCCCAAGCTTATAAGGGGCTTAAAGAGAATTATAAAAATTGGAATGAAAGCGTTACCAAGATATCTACAGAATATAAACCACTGCAAAACCTCCTGGACAGGGGAATTCAGGATTTGCAGGCCTTATCGACCGATGTAGGTCATGGACCTTTCTTTGTAGCTGGTTTGCCATGGTTTGGAGTTCCTTTTGGGAGAGATAGTTTAATTGCTGCCTTACAAATGCTTCCTTTCCAACCGGAAATCGTACGAGGGACGCTTAGGACGATGGCTCACTATCAAGGTACAAAGAAAGATTCCTGGAGAGATGAAGAACCAGGGAAAATCATGCATGAAGTACGTTACGGTGAGCTTGCAAACACAAACCAAGTTCCATTTACTCCATATTATGGATCCATCGATTCGACGCCTCTGTTCCTCATTCTAGTTGCTGAATATGTCCATTGGTACAAGGACATGCAGCTCTTTGAAGAATTAGAACCAACCATTGAAGCTGCCCTTGATTGGATTGATTTATATGGGGACAGGGATGGAGATGGTTTTATAGAGTACCACCAGGAATCATCAAAAGGAATTGCTAACCAAGGTTGGAAGGATTCTGCTGATTCGGTCGTTCATAGAAACGGAGACTTTGCAGAATCCCCAATTGCTCTTGCAGAGGTACAAGGATATGTGTATCAAGCAAAAGCAGGCTTGGCACAGGTCTATGAAGCAAATAATCAAGAAGAAAAAGCAAAAGCATTGTGTAAACAAGCGGAATCACTTAGGGAAAACTTTGAAAATGCTTTTTGGATGGAAGATAAAGAGTTCTATGCCATTGCTTTAGATAAAAATAAAGATCAAGTGGGGACACTTACATCTAATCCCGGACATGTCTTATTTTCCGGTATGTTGAAGGAAGAAAGAGCGCAAAAGGTAATGGACATGCTCGTTTCCCCTGCAATGTTCTCTGGATATGGCATTCGTACCATGGGGGAAGGGGAAGCGGCCTACAACCCGATTAGCTATCATGACGGAAGCGTCTGGCCTCATGATAACAGTATGATTTTGTTGGGAATGGGGCTGTTGAAAGGTAATGAACAAGCGAACAAGGTGATTTCAGGCCTGATTGAATCTTCCCAATCTTTTGAAAATCAAAGACTCCCTGAACTTTTTTGTGGATACAGCAGGGAAGAAGGTACGCCGGTCCCTTATCCAGTAGCCTGTTCTCCACAAGCATGGGCGGCTGGCACAGCACTTACTTTCGTTAGAACGATGCTTGGTTTGTATCCAAATATTGAAAATAACCAATTAGCTATTCATCCAAAATTATTACCTGAAATGAGTGACCTGAGCCTGGAGAATCTACCACTCGGGGATGGATATCTATCTTTGGAAGTGAGACAAGATTCAAGTGGACATCAAGTCGACATTCATAAGAATACAACGGGTTTCCTTATTGAAAAAGCAGAACATGTGAGTGTTAATGCTTAAAAAAACGGAGGGATTGATGGATATGAAAATCAATAAAATGTTGGCGGCTGTAGGGGTTTCAAGCATGCTGTTAGGAACAGCTCTCGTTGGATGCAGCAGTGAATCTTCTGGAGGAGGAGAAAATGAGGATGGAAAAACGGTTGTTGAACTAGCCGGTTGGGGTTCTACACCTGAAGAGGAAAAATTATTGAAAGAAACCATCGCCTCCTTTGAAGAAAAACACCCTGATATTGAAGTGAAGCACGAAGTGATTGCTGATCAGTATATGGACGTTACTAAAACAAGATTGGTAGGCGGGGAGGCCGCTGATGTCTTTTATCTGGATGCATTAGAAGCCCCATCACTCATTGATACAGGAGTCCTAGAGCCTTTGGACGACTACGTAAGTGAAGATTTCGATATAGAGGACTTTGAAGAGCCGCTTCTGAATGCGTTCAAAGTAGATGGAACCCAATACGGTTTTCCAAAGGATTTCTCAACATTGTCTTTATTTTATAATGAAACAGCACTTGAAGAAGCTGGTCTCGAAGGTCCTCCAGAAACATGGGAAGAACTTGGAGAGTATGCAGAAAAGTTAACGGTGGATGAAGACGGAGATGGGCAGCCTGAGCGATTCGGTCTTGGTTTGTCTAAAGAACTGGCACGACAATTTTATAAGTTCCAACCTTATGGCGGACAAGTTGTTGATGACAATGGGAAAGCAGCTTTCGCAAGTGAAGAGGCAATTGCTTCCCTAAAACCTGTCATTGAAATGTACCAAGAGGATCAGAGTGCCGGCTTACCTTCTGACGTAGGTACAGATTGGGGAGGCGACATGTTTGGCCAAGGAAAAGCGGCCATGGTTATTGAAGGGAATTGGACGATCCCGTTCTTAGAGGATAATTTCAGTGACTTAAACTTTACTACGGCGGAATTGCCGACCATCAATGGAGAGAAAGCAACAGCCGCTTTTACTGTTGCTTACGTAATGAACAAACAATCCGAAGTGAAAGAAGCATCGTGGGAATTAATCTCTTACCTAACAGGTAAAGAAGGTATGGAAACATGGACAAGCAAAGGGTTTGCACTGCCTACGCGTAAATCTGTAGCAGAAAAGCTTGGTTATGATGAAGATCCCCTTCGCCAGTCATTTGTAGAAGGAGCATCTTACGCACAACCATGGCAAGCAGGTAAGAACCTGCCTACGATTATGACAAACTTTGATAACCAATTTATTAGTGCACTCCTTGGCGAACAAACATTAGAGGAAGCGATGCAAAAAGCTCAAGACACGGCCAATAAAGAAATTGAGTCTTCTAATTAATGGGGAAGAGGGGACTGCTCAAGTTCCCTCTTACATTTATATCAGGAAAGAGGTGTCAACATGGATCCGATGAAAAAAGAGGATCATTCTCAAGTTTTTCAGAAAAGAGGTTCCAAACAAAAGAAACAACCAAGAAGGCCGAAAAAAGTGAGGTCGAAGGCATTTAAAGAAGGGTTTTCGGGATACTTGTTTATGAGCCCTACGATCTTCACGATCGGTATTTTTGTTGTCATCCCTATTTTATATGCTTTGTATTTATCCTTTAATGATGTTCAATTGCTCGGAGGCATAGGGTACGAATTTATCGGACTCGATAATTATACAAGGTCGTTTGATGATGACCGGGCCATGATTGCACTCAAGAACACCGCGGAATATGTCTTTATTGTGGTACCTGTTCAAACTTGTTTAGCCTTACTATTAGCTGCTGCACTTAATTCTAATATCCGTGGGAAAAACGCATTCCGAATTATTTTCTTTTTACCGACGGTAACATCATCCGCTGTTCTCACCATTATTTTCATGTGGATGTATAATCCTGACGGGCTTATCAATACCATTTTAGCTTTTTTACAAATGCCTACTTATAATTGGCTAGCCGACCCAAGCATTGCTCTAAAGTCTATTATGATTATGAATATTTGGGCCACGGCTCCTTTCTTTATGGTCATTTACTTAGCGGCTATGCAGGATATCTCTGATTCTGTTTATGAAGCAGCGACCATCGACGGTGCGAACTGGTGGCAAAAATTCATCTACATCACTATCCCAATATTGAAACCTGTCACTTTTTTTGTTGTCGTCATGGGGGTCATAGGTACATTCCAGCTCTTTGATCAGTCCTATATCTTCTCCGGAGGATCCGGCGGACCGAATAACTCGACATTGACGATTGTGCTGCTCATTTATCAGTATGCCTTTAAGTCTCTCGATATGGGATATGCATCAGCGCTCGCAGTTATCCTGGCAATTATCATCATGGTGGTTACATTGATTCAGAAGAAATTCTTTGGTGAAGAGAAGCTTCATGACTAAGGGGGTTCAGAGATGAAGAAACGTCTATTTTCCAAGCCTTTTATTTACACCATTTTAATCTTATACGCGGTCATTACATTCATTCCATTTTTGTGGGCGATTCTTTCTTCCTTCAAATCCTTGGAAGAGATCGTATCAGGCATTACATTTTTACCAGAAACTTTCACTCTTGATAACTATATTCAAATCTTTTCCCAAGAGCCTTTATTTCTAAGGTGGATGTTCAACTCCATTTTTATCACGGCTTGTATGGTTTTCTTGAACATTATTTTTAACTCCATGGCCGGATACGCATTGGCAAGAATTAAATTTGCAGGCCGTAAATTTTGGTTTTTCCTAATCCTTGTGGTTCTCATGATTCCATTCCAAGTAACCTTGATTCCTAGTTACCTAATTTTAAAGATGTTCGGTTGGCTAAATACCTATCAAGGATTGATCATCCCAGGTATGGTTAATGCCACTTTCATATTTATGATGAGGCAGTTCTTCTTGAACTTCCCGAAAGAACTTGAGGAAGCGGCTCAAATGGATGGACTTAGTCGGATTGGTACGTTTTTCAAAATTGTCATGCCATTAGCAAAACCCGCGCTCGCTGCGCAGGCGGTTTTCATTTTCATGTCTTCTTGGAATGACTTTATGAGACCGCTAATCATCATGTCAGATGAAGAGATGTTTACACTAACTTTAGGGTTGAATACTTTCAAAGGTCAGTACATTAGTTTTTGGAATTTAATTATGGCAGCATCGACGCTTATGACGATTCCCTCCTTACTGATTTATGCGTTCTTTAACCGTTACTTCATTAAAGGTGTCACGTTTACAGGTGGAAAATAACTCCAAATCTTTTAATCCCCATCACACGGGGAATATTTACAAAGTGAAAGTAAGAGTTTCGTTTCTGAACTCTGTTAGTTTCTCTAGCAACACAGAAAAAAAGTGCCTTGTTCTCTTAATGAGTAACAGGCACTTTTTATTATTGATAATTTACTATCGCAGGACTCGGATCTAGCTTCACCACTTCTTCCGGTGTCATCACTGGCTGATCCTTATCATAGAAAACTTTAAAACCTCCATACTGGGAAGGAGTGTCGCGTACATATTTTTTATAAAGCGCCATTTTATCAATCGAAGAACCCCAACCGTCGAAGTTCAAAGCCACTTCAACATTGTCTGTCGGTTGAATTGCTTCTTTATTAGTCAGCACATGTTCCGTGAACTGGTGGACAAGGACAAATTTATCAGGTAGATTATTTTTCTCCGTCAGCTTGGAAAGGTATTCAACGGCTTTTTGAATTTCTTCTCCATCGACCTGGCCGAGATTCTCACCTGGTACTTCGCCTTCATCGACTTGGAATTCGGTGTCGATCGCTAAATGAACGTTCGGGTGTTTCAACCATTTCTCAATGCTTTTCACCTGGTTCATCACCGTATCCGTGCCGAGCTGGATATCTAGAATAACAAGCGCATCGTGTTTTTCTGCAAGTTTTACATACTCCTCAATCATTTCATCTGGGAGCTTACTTACGTATGTACCCTCAGGGCCCGGGTCGCGTTGGGCCATAGTCGTAATTAGCTCAATGGTGGGAATCGCCGGCCGGTCAGGGTCAGCATCCGAGTAGGCCTGCGCCTGTTCCTTAAGTTCTTTCATAAATTTCTCCGGCTCCATCGTGCCCAGAATCCCCATGTTTTCCGATTGAGGGGTACCGTAATAAGCAACGAGCCTGTAATCCTTCAGCGGACCGTTCGATTTATCTTCCATACCCTTGGCAAGCGTTTCACCGACAGGGACAGAACGTTTAGGGTTACCGCCGAGGGCAAGCTCTTGTTTTGGCATATTGGTAAGTTCTTCTTTGGACAAGCGTTCCTTGAGAGGGACGGCGTCTTCAGAGGGCTCTAACGCTTGATAAGGCGGCTCCGGGTCCTTTTTTAGTTCTGGTGTCGTTTCTTTTTTAGGGGCTTCTTCTGCCTCTTCTGAAGTCTGCTCCGCACAGGCTCCAAGAAGAGCAATTAGTAGGGCTGCGAGCAGCAGTTGGATGATTTTTTTCATGATGTCATACACTTCCTTTTAACAGAAAAGATTGGTTTTTAAGGTACAATATAGAAGAATACTAACATAGTGTTCCTGATCCATGGCACATGTCATAAGAATGAAAAAGAAATATAAAGAAGTGTTTTTATGTTTTGGTGACAGGAGTATTAAGATGAGTTCGGATGTTTGAGATGAGGAGTTTTTGGAGCGTATGATTTAAAGATTGTACATCATGTTAAAGTGATTCAGTACCTGATGCACGGGACAGTATTTTTATAGTAAAATGATTTCCTGTGCACATCCCAACTAGGGAGCAGTATTTTTGTATGCTGTTCACATTCCTATATAATAAAGGAAGAAATCTTCCATCTCACAACTAGAAAGAAGGATCACACGTGTCAAAAGCAGTCACTATCATTCTGCAAATCACCGGATTATATATCATCTATCTATTCGGAACACTCATACAAAATACATTCAACCTATTCATCCCAGGCAGCGTCATCGGCCTGGTTATCTTGTTTGCACTCCTGTCTCTCAAACTCGTCCCCGAATTTTGGTTCAAACAGGGCGTGGGGTTCATGATCAAACATCTTCCGTTCTTTTTCATACCGGCAACGGTTGGGGTCATGAGCTATGCGTATGTTTTTGAAGGAAAAGGAGTTTTGTTAGTTCTCATCGGCTTATTGAGTACGGCATTGGTGATGGGTATCTCAGGCTTCGTCGCCCAATGGATGGCAAGAAGGAGGGAGGCTGCCCATGAATAGTTTTCTTATGGCTTCGGTCATCATCATCTTGACGATTTTTATCTATCAAGGGGCCTTGTTCGTTTATCGCAGATTTCGCCGCATCTACACGGCCCCGATTATCGTGTCGACCGTAACCATCATTATTCTATTACTGTGGTTCGGCCTTACCTATGATACGTATATGCTTGGCGGCAAGTGGATCGATCATTTGCTTGGTCCGGCGGTCGTCGCGCTTGCTTTCCCGCTTTACCAGTATCGTGACCTTTTGAAAAGAATGCTCCTACCAATCTTAGTAGGAACTTCGGTAGGTGCCTTTATCGGAGTGACCTCTGGACTTTTACTCAGTAAGTGGGCGGGCTTCAGTGAGTTGATCATCCACTCGATCGTTCCGAAATCGGTCACGACGCCTGTCGCGATGTCAATTGCGGAATCAAGCGGTGGTGTTATGCCGCTTGCTGCTGTTTTTGTCATGATTGCAGGCATCGGTGGGGTACTGATCCATCCTATGGTGATGCGCTATGCCCGTTTAACCCACCCGCTTGGAAAAGGGGTGGGGATGGGGAGTGCTTCGCATGCGATTGGGACGGCAACGTCTATGGAGCGGGATCCGCTTGAAGGATCTGTCAGTACAATTGCGATGGTATTGAGTGCTGTCATCGTTTCGGTCCTCGCTCCGGGGTTAACGTTACTATTCATGTGAAAAAAGTGTCTGCCTCTATTCCTCAGAGCGCAGACACTTTTTCATTTTTTCGGCCATATGAAATGACTGATGGCAATGAGAAGGTCGACACCGAGGACAACCGTCCAAAGCTTCCATGCATTGGAGAGTGCTTCAGTGCGTGAAGGATCGCCGATGAGAAAGATCAGGCTTACTAGAAATATGGCTCCAATTAAATAGGCGAGCACATGCTGCAGCCAGCTTTTAAAGTAGTGCTTCGCATGGGGGATCCCGGAAAATTTCTTAGGTCGGGGCCCTTCTTTTGTGATGTAATATTGGAAACGGACATCCGCCCATTCAATCATGCTTTTACCGAAGGCGACCGATACACCAATATAGACGGCGGCAACCGCATGGGCAATTGTGGCCTCAGCCCCGTTCCACAGGTGCACACTTGTTGTTACAAGTAAGATCAAATCAATGAGTGGGGTTAAAGCGAGTAACAACAGGCCTGTTTTTTTCTTTTTGAAAATGTAACGCGTCCCCAATCCTGCGATGATCACAACCCAAAAGCCGATTTCACTTGCAACAATCATCCAGGCGATCAAGTCCAATGGATTTCCTCCTGCCCTGTTTCTTCAAGAATAATCGTCATCTATTCCTTATAAGTTTTACTCCTCAAGAACTTATTTTCTTTCTAAACTCCTGGTTGGTTAAAACGTTAAGCAAAAAGGAGTTAAAGTTCCTTTGCAGTTTTCTAGAACTTAAGACGTTCAAGTTGTTGGCTAAGAACACCACCTCCGTCTGATTTCCTTCTTTATCTGTTGTATAGGAAGCATGTGTGAAAACAAATAAGGTCGATCCTCCTTTCATCCCGCCGTGGTCGATCCACTTCCTGTTTGCTTTATGTATGTACAAAGCATAACCTAGGATCTCTTCGATACAACGCTGCATCTGATCATCAAAAGATTTTCTACGATTGATCATCTGCATGAGGGACAAATAGTCTTGCGCTGATGCTGCGGGTAATCGGTCGGACCATATTTTTTGGAACTCCACATCCAGCTTCACTTTGTCCATATATCCTCTTTTTTCGTTCGCAGCTAAATGCTCGTGAATCTCCAGAGAACAGTCGATATATTCCTTTCTGGACATGCCCTTTAATCTTGTTAGAAGATCATTTTTATCTGTAATCTCCTCCGTGGATTCAATATAGGACGGGATGTACAGGGATGAGACAATAGGGAAAATGGGTGTATGACTATCCAAATGAAGAGACGTCGGTAAAAGGTTGATAGCCTCTAAGCCCAGATAATTCATAAGGAATTCTGTGTTGGCGTTTGAGCTGTAGGCAATCATCCCAATCGCAATTTCTTTTAAGGTGTACTGGTCTTTGTCGGAATTGGCCCGAACCCATTGCTTGTGGGCACCGCCATCTGTCCCTTCCATATAGAATTTCACAAGTTCTTCTTTGGGAACCCAAGCATTTTCATCAATTTTGTTATCGCTCACTTGTTTTGCAAATGCAATTGCAATGATAATTTTCACGGTACTTGCTAAAGGTAGAACTGTATGGGGGTTGATGGAAATGATCGGTTCATCGTTGCGTTTAATGATCAGTGAGACGTCTTTTTTCTCTTTTCTTTTCTCAGCATACTTCATGACCATTTCTGTATTGTTATAAAGAAATTTCCATAAGACAATGGCAGTTAAGGAAATCGCTACCCCTACTGGAATGAATAGATCGGTCATAGGCAAGTCTCCTCTCCAAATTATATGCGGTTCGTACTTGTACTCCTTTTTGTATCTACGTTTATTTTTGATATTTGTTTCATTTTTCCATTTGGGAGGCGGACCTTGCTGTCACTTTGAAAAAGAATTTGAGGCAGCGTAGTGCCGAACACCACGGCCTTTCTTTGAATAGGCTGAAGGTGCGATGTTTTTCTTTCCTGGATGGAAAAAGACCCTCGGAATTCCTGTCCGGAAGGGCTTCCAAATATTTTAATTTTTTGATAATAGTGATACACTGAACATAGATAAAAATAACTGATAATAGGGAGAATGAAAGGGAATGAGCAAAACATACTCGAAGACAGATGTGATTTTAATTGGTGCAGGGATCATGAGTGCGACATTAGGATCTTTGCTTAAAGAATTGGTGCCGGACTGGAACATTCGCGTGTTTGAAAGGCTTGGAAGTGCAGGGGAAGAGAGTTCGAACGTTTGGAACAATGCAGGCACAGGCCATGCAGCCCTTTGTGAGCTGAACTACACGAATGAAAAGCCTGATGGTTCCATCGATATGACAAAAGCCATTAAAGTAAATGAACAGTTTCAAGTCTCCAAGCAATTTTGGTCTTATCTCGTAAAAAACAATCGGATCAGTAACCCGAATGATTTCATTATGCCATTGCCCCACATGAGTTTTGTTCAGGGAGAGAAAAATGTTGAATTCCTGAGAAAGCGCTTTAATACCATGGTTGCGAACCCGTTGTTCAAGGACATGGAATTTTCTGATGATCCAGACAAACTGGAAGAGTGGATTCCGCTGATCATGAAGAACCGGACGATCACAGAACCCATCGCGGCAACGAAGATCGATACGGGGACGGATGTGAACTTCGGTTCATTGACGCGTAAGATGTTCGATCACTTGGAAAAAGAAGACCTTGAAATCAACTACAAGCACAGCGTAGAGGATATCAAGCGTGCAGAAGACGAATCTTGGGAAGTGAAAGTACGCGACCTTCAAAACGATAAGATTGAATTCCACAAGTCCAACTTCGTCTTTATCGGCGGAGGAGGAGGAAGTCTGCACTTGCTTCAAAAAACGGGAATTCCTGAATCGAAACAGATTGGTGGTTTCCCTGTCAGCGGTCTATTTATGGTGTGCAACAACCCGGAAGTGATCGCCGAACACCGTGCCAAAGTGTATGGAAAAGCGAAAGTCGGTGCACCACCGATGTCTGTGCCACACCTGGATACACGCTTCATCGACGGCAAGGAAAGTTTACTTTTCGGGCCATTCGCAGGCTTCTCACCGAAATTTTTGAAAACAGGATCGTTGCTTGATTTGATTACGTCCGTTCAAAAGGATAACCTAACTACAATGGTCGCAGCAGGCGTGAAAAATGTTTCGTTGACGAAGTATCTCATTGAGCAGGTGATCCAATCGAAAGAAAAGCGCCTGGAAGAGCTACGAGAATTTATCCCGACCGCAAAAGCAGAAGATTGGGATCTCGTCACCGCAGGGCAGCGCGTGCAGGTCATTAAGGATACTGAGGGCGGAGGAAAAGGAACGCTTCAATTCGGAACAGAAGTCGTCAGCTCCTCCGACGGATCCATTGCAGCTTTGCTTGGTGCCTCGCCAGGAGCATCAACAGCGGTTTCGGTCATGCTAGAGCTGATGGGAAGATGTTTCCCAGAGCAGCTGAAGGAATGGGAGCCTAAGATTAAAGAAATGATACCTTCTTATGGGAAATCATTGGTTGAAAATCCAGAATTGATCCGTGACATTCATGCGACCACAGAAGAGACACTTGGGTTGACGGAGGAGCAGGAAGAGAGTCCTGTGAATATCTAAATGCAATGAAAAGTGCCTTATTCCACACAGGTGGGAGGGCACTTTTTTTATTTTCTTTTTGGTTAATCCTCTAAATGAGTTCAATGTCCTGTAAATCCCATTCAATGCCTCTAAAGCTTCCTTGACGTCCCCTAACATGGAGTTAACGTCCTTTTTCTTATTCAGCCCAAAGTTGTACACGGATTTCATTCTTTCCGCTAATGGGTTTTCTTTATGAATCAGTTACGATTGGTTTTAAAAGAAGACTTTCACTCATTGCTGGTTCCCTAGAGAGAAGATAGGAGGAGGAGAAAAAGAATGAAGTTTCCAAAATTTGAAGCATTACAAATAAGAATAGCTAGACCAACCGATCAATTCGAAAAAGTGATTGAATTTTATGAGACAGGATTAGGTTTAGAGAGACTGACAGACTTTACAGGGCACAGAGGGTATGAGGGAGTGGTTTATGGATTACCCGGTCTTCCCTACCATCTCGAGTTTACTAGGCATGAAGCGGGCAGCCCTTGCCCTGCACCGACGAAAGATAATTTGCTCGTTTTTTACATAGAAAAACAGGGCGAAGTGATGGATGTATTGGATAGGCTCCATGTAATGGGTTATAAGGAAGTGGAATCTGAAAATCCATATTGGGAGGAGAAGGGTGTGACGATAGAAGATCCGGATGGTTGGAGAGTCGTTTTGATGAATACAAAAGGGATCTGAAGGGAGGAGGACCCTAGACTTGAAGAAAGAAAAAGCATGGAGGTGATATTCTTGCCTCCATGTTTTTTCATGGGCGTTTCCATTGTTTTTCAAAAAACAGTTGTAAAACGACATTAGTGTCGATATAATAAAACTAACAAAACGACAACGGTGTCGTTTAACTGAGAGGGGCCCAACCTATGGAACGCTTATGGAAAAACAAAGGGTATATGACCTTGATGTCCGCGCAAGCCATCTCTAGCATCGGTGATTGGCTTAGCATTGTCGCGATTATTACGCTAGTTGGATTAAAATGGGATGCATCACCGCTTGAAGTTTCGTTCGTCTTTTTATGTTTGGCTGTGCCGATGGCTCTGTTCGGTCCGGTTGCTGGGATGGTGGCTGATCGGTTCAGCCGCAAAACGCTTATGATCGTCTCTGATGTTGTAAGAGCAGCTTTGATCCTGATTTTGACGGTTGCAACATCGCTTTGGATGGTTTATGCAACGCTACTTACGATCGGAATTTTCTCCGCGGTCTTCATCCCTGCAAAGAACGGGAAACTGAAGGAAGTCGTGCCGGAGGAGGATATGAAAGGGGCGATGTCGATTACCTCGATGATTGACTCGTCGACGAAAATTCTCGGCCCGCTGGTCAGTGGATTGCTTGTGACGGTTTTCGGTGCGCAACAAGTGTTTATCATCGACTCGGCAACGTTTCTCGTATCTGCGGTCATCCTTTTGTTTGTTCCAAATGCGGTTCCTCTGGAAACGATCGAAGAAGAAAAAGAGGAGGGCTCATTCAAAAAAGAGTTCGCACTCGGCTTTTCTTTTCTTAAATCAAACCGTTTTATGATGACGGGATTGATTCTTGTCGGTCTCAGCCTGCTGATTCTTCAATCGGCTGACTCCCAGCTGATTGTCCTCATCCGTGAGTTGACGAATGCTTCTCCGGATTTGTTCGGTTATCTTGTGACAGGCTCTGGCCTCGGCATGTTTTTGGCAGGATTTTTGTTAGCGAAGAAAACGGATTATAAAGCTTACCCGCTTATGCTTCTTGGGGTATGCGGGATCGGAGCGAGCTTTGGGATTATGGGGATGCTTACCCATTATGACCTCAACTATTCCATCTTGTGGGGACCAGGGCTTGGATTCACGGCAGGTTTCTCGGCAAGCTTGATTTTTGTTCCATTTCAGGCCACCGTCCAGGTGAACACGCCTGTTCATATGACCGGGCGCGTGTTCGGGGTCATCAATAGTGTCATGACGACTGCGACGATCATCGGGCCCCTCGTCGGAGGATGGATGGCGACAATGATCGGCGTCATTCCGACGTTTACGATTACGGCAAGTCTCCTCGTCTTCGTATCTGTCTTAGGATTTATTACGAAGCGAAAAGTAGAGGGAGGGAAGAGAAATGTCTCCACGAGTGAGCAAGGAACACCTGAAGCAACGACGAGCTGATATCATGGAAGCTGCAAGAAACGTATTCATTAAGCATGGTTATGAGCACACGACGATGAAACACGTCATGGAGGCTGCTGGCGTAAGCCGTGGTGGTCTCTATCAATATTTTTCAAATAAAGAAGATCTGTTTGAAGCTTTACTTGAAGAAGGGCTCACGGACGAAGCGGAAGCGACAGAGGATTCTCTTGAAAAAGTAGAATCCTACTGGGACCTGCTTATGCAGCTTTTGTTCGGAGAAGACGGAAATCCTGATACAGAGATGGACCCACTCGCGCCGAGTAAGTTGGAGTTTTTCATCACAGGACGAAACGATGAACGCAGACGTGCGTATGGGGAAAAACGATATGAGACGGGGCTGCGTATTTACGATGAACTTATCAAAAAGGGTCAGGAATCCGGTGAGTTCAATGACCACTATGACAGCGAGCTTGTGGCCCGGTCAATCATCACTTTCATTGATGGTCTGGCTCTCGATCATGCCATTTTGCCGGAAGAGAAAGTGAAGTTGAAGGAGCAGTCGGCTTTATTCGTAGACTATCTGAAAATGGCGTTAGGCGTATCCTCCTCATGATGAGGGGGATTTTTTGTGCTTGTGCGCATGTTTGATTATTAGAATAGTTGGATATACAACTATATGATTCGACCAAAGGAGGAATCACATATGAAATCATTGGAGAATGCATTGAAACATAGAGTAGGACTTGGCACAGCACCTTTAGGAAATATGTTCAGGGACGTTCCTAAAGAAGAAGCACGTGAAACGATTCAGACTGCGTGGGACCAGGGTGTACGCTATTTTGATACCGCTCCTTTTTATGGTGCTGGATTAGCGGAAATGCGTGTCGGTGACGTCTTATCGAAGTACAACCGTGATGACTATGTGTTAAGCACAAAAGTAGGTCGTTATATGACAGATGAGACAGGAAAAAACGAAGAAGGACTTTTCGAACACGGACGTAACAATACAGTCATTACCGATTATACGGAAGACGCAACAATGAGGTCGATTGAGCAGAGCCTCGAACGACTGCAAACCGATCGATTAGACATGGTCTTCGTCCACGACGTTTCTCCTGATTTCCACGGTGATGAATGGGTAGCCAAATTTGAAGAAGCTAGAACCGGAGCTTTTCGTGTCCTATCCCGTCTTCGGGAAGAAGGAGTTATCCGCTCCTGGGGCCTTGGCGTCAACACGACAGAACCGATTGAACTCGCGATGGAGCTTGAGGAAACGAGGCCGGATGTCTGCTTATCTGCAACGCAATATACGCTCCTGCAGCACGATCGCGCGCTGCAGCGCATGATGACAATGGCGGAAGAGAAGGATGTAGACATCGTTGTCGGCAGTCCTTATAACTCCGGTGTCTTGTTTGGTGGAGATCACTACAACTATGAAAAGGCCGGCGCCGATATCATTGGAAGAGTAAATCAATTGAAAGAGATTGGGGATAAGTACGATGTGCCGTTAAAAGCAGCTGCACTTCAATTTTCAACAGCCCATCCGGCTGTGAAATCAGTCATTCCTGGATCGACGCGTCCAGACCGGATTAAGGAAGATTTAGAGATGATTCAGCGGGATATCCCGAAAGCGTTTTGGGATGAACTTGTGGAGAGAGGGTTTGTTTCGACGCTTGCTCCTCTGCCCATTTAATCAGGAAAAAGGAGGTAGCTCTTAGTGGCTTCCTCCTTTTTTGTTTTTGCTTTGAAATACTTTTTTTATTCCCTATAACACCTTGTAGCTTCCTTCCAGCTCACGTTGACAAAAAAGGAGAGCGACCACAGTCGCTCTCCTTGTTATATATATCATTAGTTACGAATCAAGTAATCAAAAGCACCAAGCGCCGCATTCGCACCATCACCCATAGAGATGATGATCTGGTTGTGCGGGCTGTCGGTTACGTCACCAGCAGCAAACAATCCCGGCACGTTTGTTGCGCCATGTTTATCTGTGATGATTTCGCCGATACGGTTCTTTTCAACAGATTCATCCATCCATTCGGTGTTCGGTACAAGTCCGATTTGAACGAAGACACCTTCAAGGTCAATGTGCTGTTCTTCACCAGATTCACGGTCGATGTATGTGATTCCATTCACATTGTCATCGCCAGTGATTTCTTTGGTTTGGGCATTCGTTTTCACTTCGGCATTCGGAAGGCTGTTCAAGCGTTCTTGTAAGACTTCATCTGCCTTTAGTGTGTCTGCGAATTCAAGTACGGTTACGTTCTGAACGATACCGGCAAGGTCGATCGCTGCTTCGACACCAGAGTTTCCACCGCCGATGACGGCTACGTCTTTGCCTTCGAACAATGGTCCGTCACAGTGTGGGCAGTAGGCGACACCTTTGTTTTTGTACTCGTCTTCACCAGGTACGCCAAGTTGACGCCAGCGGGCACCTGTGGAGATGATGACGGTTTTACTTTTCAGCACTCCGCCGTTTTCGAGTTCAAGTTCGAATAGGTTGTCGTCGTTCTTCTGCAAGTTTTTCGCACGTTGAAGGTTCATGATATCGATCTCATAATCTTTGACGTGTTCTTCTAAGCTTGCAGCGAACTTCGGCCCTTCTGTGCTCTTCACACTGATGAAGTTTTCAATCGTCATCGTATCAAGTACTTGTCCACCGAATCGTTCAGCAACGATGCCGGTACGGATGCCTTTACGTGCAGAGTAGATCGCTGCACTTGCGCCTGCAGGGCCACCACCGATGACAAGGACCTCATATGGTTCACGGTTTGTGAATTCTTCTGGAGATGGGCCTTCACTGATCTTCGCAACGATTTCTTCAAGCGTCGTGCGTCCCCCACTGAAGAATTCTCCGTTAAGGTGTACAGAAGGAACGGCCATGATGTTTTTCTCTTCCGCTTCTTCTTTAAACGCCGCACCGTCGATCATCGTGTGCGTAATGTTCGGGTTCAGCACGCTCATGATATTCAGGGCCTGAACAACATCCGGGCAGTTGTGGCAGCTTAAGCTGACAAAGGTTTCGAAGTGAAACTCACCGGAGATGTTTTTGATTTGGTCGATCATCGTATCATCGATTTTCGGAGCTCTACCGCTCACTTGCAGCAAAGCAAGAACCAAGGACGTGAATTCATGACCAAGCGGAACACCGGCAAACGTGACGCCTGTTTCTTCTTGCGGACGGTTCACGCTGAAGCTTGGTGTGCGTTTCAATTCTGTGTTTTGTGCTGTAATTTTCGGTGACATGGATGCAAGCTCATCCGTGAGAGCCAGCATATCACGGGAGACTTTATCGTCTCCCGCGCTGACTTTCAGTTCGATGTCACCTTCTAAAAGCTTTAGATACTCTTCTAATTGTGCTTTTATTTGTGCATCGAGAACCATTTATTTTCCACTCCTTAAATTTTGCCGACTAGGTCAAGGCTTGGTGTTAGTGTATCTTCGCCTTCTTCCCATTTTGCTGGGCAAACTTCGCCAGGATTGTTACGTACATATTGAGCAGCTTTGATTTTACCGATAAGGCTGCTTGCATCACGGCCGATTCCGCCCGCGTTGATTTCTACTGTTTGGATAACGCCGTCTGGATCGATGATGAATGTTCCGCGCTCAGCAAGGCCATCTTCTTCGTTCAGTACGTCGAATTGACGGGAGATCTGCTGAGATGGATCACCGATCATGGAGTAAGTGATTTTGTTGATTTTTTCAGAAGCATCGTGCCAGCCTTTGTGTACGAAGTGAGTATCTGTAGAAACAGAGTAAACTTCTGCACCTAGTTCTTTCAGTGCGTCGTAGTTGTTTTGTAGATCTTCAAGTTCTGTAGGGCAAACGAAAGAGAAGTCTGCTGGGTAGAAGCAAACAACGCTCCATTGTCCTTTGAAGTTTTGTTCTGAAACGTCAACGAAATCACCGTTTTTGAATGCTTTCGCCTGGAATGGTTGTACTTCTTTACCGATTAGAGCCATAGTAGAATTCCTCCTGTAAAGTATGTTTGATTAGCTGCTGTGATGTTGCAGCTTTTTATAATAATTCTAATTCAGTAGCTATTATTATATAAAATCGAATATTTGTCAACAAAGACAAAAATCTGTCGAAATTTATTATCAGCTAGCTGAATTAGAATGATTATACAAAAATTTCTCACGTTTTCTAGTGTAACAAGAAATAGAGAAAGGGTTTAGTAATTAGCCTTCCCGATTTTCATTTAATATAGAATCATATTGAGGAAATAATTTCATGTGGAATTCCTTTTTCTTTTGTTCGGGTTTTGTAAAGGATGGAAGGGAAGTACAGGAGATTGGCAGATGGTGTCGAATAGTACATAAGCATTTAAAAAATGAGGAGGATGAAAATGACCGATGATAAGAAAAACGTAGTGGCTTTTGCACAGCCTTCCAAACAGACGACCCCTTTTCGTCACGGCCAACCGTTGTCGGAAGAAGTCATGGACATGTTTTTACCTGAGCTTTACAATGAATTCGTTTCTTTTATCGTAGAAAGAGTCGGGGGAGTGTACCGGCCGCTGCTGAAGGAGTTCGTGGAGGATCACCATCCCCCGGAAGATAAACGCCTCGTACTTGAGTTGAATTTGTTTTGGTGGCGAGTCCTATATGATGTTTCTGAGAATGAAAACGTAAGCTTCGTCGAAGATTTTTGTCTTGAACACCACCTAGACCTTAAGGAAACCCCTTTAATGAAAGCGTGGCTTGAAGAATGGGAGAAAGCCGTACCCAAAATCTATTATATTGGACACAAGTTCGGGGCCAACGCTTTCGTTGCTGTGGATATGGAGACAGAAGAATCGGTTGAAGTAATCATGATTGATGGAAAGATGAAGGAACCTGAAAAAGGCAGCATAGCCATGGGGACACTCATTCCAATGGGTAATGCTCTATATTTTCCTGTGACCAGTTTCTATTGCTTTGACCCAGAAGTGAGTAAAGAAATGGCCCGCCCGCTCATGTACCATTATGAAAAACATATAGAACAATCACCCGGTCTCGAGGGATTTGTCCATGTCCTCTCCATTGCCCTGCAAATCGAATGTATGATTTTGGAAAAGGACACCCCTTCTTCCCCATCATAATGGCCTCTATTTTCTCCAATCGCCCATTCCATTGTCATAGAAGGCGCTCTTCGTGGTAATATTGAAGGAGTAACCATTCGAGCGGAGGAGCTAACTATGCGCATTTTTAGAATCCTGAATAACAATGCGGTCGTTGTTTATGATGGTCCCCATGAAAAGATCGTCATGGGAAAGGGCATCGCTTTTCAAAAGAAGCGGAACGACATTGTGCCGAAACATAAAGTCGAGAAGATTTTCCTCTTACGTGATCAGTCCTCAGAAAAATTCCAGCAGCTATTATCCACATTACCTGAAAAGCATATCGAAGTGGCCGAGCGAATCATCAGTCATGCGGAAGGGTATTTGGAAGCACCGCTGAACGACCATATCCATATCGCGCTCACCGATCACTTATCGTTTGCTTTGGAACGGCTGGAGCAAGGGTTCCCGATCCAAAATAAGTTGACGAATGAAATTAAGTTCCTATATAAGAAGGAGTTCGAAGTCGGGATGTGGGCGAAAGAAGAGATCAAGCGCGAGCTTGGTGTCGAGGTCCCGATGGATGAGGTCGCCCACATCGCGCTTCACGTTCATACCGCTAAAATGGACACGCCGTCGATGAGTGAATCGTTGCAGACGGCGACCATTTTGCGTGATTTCGTAGAGCAGGTCGAAATGATTGTCGGGCTAACCATCGAAGAAACGAGCATCAACTATCAACGCTTGATCACCCACCTTCGCTTTGCATTGAATCGTGTGGAAGAGGGAAGTAACTTCGAACCGATCGATGAAGATATGTTGGAGCTGATTCAAACGAAATATAAGGAAGCTTATGAGACATCAGAGAAGGTAGCCCGCTATTTAAAGGAAGAGTATGGCATTGATTTTCCAAATTCTGAAATCGCCTACATCGCTTTGCATATCCAGCGGCTCTTACATGTAAATTAATTTTATAAAGGGATTGACGATAGCGTTTTCATTGGTTAGAATAAAATTGTTCAAAGTTGAATAGTGCAGGATTGTTACTGGTAAAGCAGGCAAGACCTAAAATGTGTAGAGTTGGCTAGGTGACTCGTGTATGCGAATGACCTACCCACACTGTGCGCGTTTTAGGTCTTTTTTATTTTCTAAAAAATAACAAGGAGGAAATATCATGAACCATAAAGAAGTAGCTGAACAATTGGTTTCCTTGCTCGGCGGCAAGGATAATGTTGTCAGTGCCACTCACTGTGCCACTCGTTTACGTCTCGTCATTGATGATGAGAGTCAAATTGATAAAGCAGCCATTGAAGAACTCGATGGTGTCAAAGGAGCGTTCTCAAGCTCTGGTCAGTTCCAAATCATTTTCGGTACAGGGACTGTTAACAAAGTATTCACCCATTTTGGCCCAATGGTTGGGGCTTCTGTGGAAGAAGAGGAAAATGACAAATCCGTCTCCCACAAGGATGCGGCGAAAAGTAAAATGAACCCACTGGCGCGTTTTGCCCGTACGTTATCGAACATTTTCGTACCAATCATCCCCGCGATCGTTGCTGCGGGTATGCTGATGGGTCTTCTAGGCCTGATGAACACATACAACTGGGTCGATCCTGAAAGTGGAATGTTCGTCATGCTTGATATGTTCTCATCTGCATCCTTCATCATTCTACCGATATTAATTGGATTTAGTGCCGCGAAGGAATTTGGAGGAAACACGTATTTAGGTGCTGTTATCGGTGGAATTATGACCCACCCGAACCTTTTGAACCCGTGGGGACTTTCTGATGCTCAGCCGGAAACACTTGATTTCCTTGGCTTTGGTGTTGAAATGCTTGGGTATCAGGGAACCGTTATCCCTGTTCTATTGACGGTTTATGTCATGGCAAAAATGGAACAAGGCTTCCGTAAGATTGTTCCGAATGCCATTGATCTATTGCTTACACCTTTCTTAACGGTTATTTTCACAGGTTTTGTGGCCTTGCTTGTCGTCGGTCCACTTGGTCGTACGCTTGGTAATGGCTTGACTTCCGTACTTGGCGTTGTGTATGACACGGCTGGCCCGATTGCTGGCCTGATTTTCGGTGGCTTGTACTCAACCATTGTACTGACAGGTGTGCATCACAGTTTCCACGCCATTGAAGCGGAACTGTTGAACGTCGGTGGTAACTACTTGCTACCTATTTGGGCGATGGCGAACGTTGCTCAAGGCGGAGCGACAATTGCGGTCTTCTTCAAGACGAAAAACAAGAAAACAAAAGAAATCGCTCTTCCAGCAGGAATTTCTGCTTTCCTTGGAATTACGGAACCTGCGATTTTCGGTGTTAACTTGAAGTACCGTCGTCCGTTCATCGGAGCGGCGATCGGTGGTGCGCTAGGTGGCGCATATGTTGTGTTCACAAAAGTGATGGCGAATGGAATCGGTCTGACTGGTTTACCGATGTTCGCCATTGCCCAGGATCCGATCAACTACGGAATCGGGTGCTTGATCGCGATTGGTGGTTCCATCATTGCGACGCTTCTACTCGGATGGAATGAAGATACGAAATAATAGTGACGAATCCTTACTAGTCTTTCGGCTGGTAGGGATTTGTTTTGTATAGGTGAATGGAAGATAATAAAGCTAAAGATCATTATTTGAGGAGGATGAACGATGAAAAAAGGTGTCATTTCGCTTGGGGAAGCATTGATCGATTTTATCCCGTTAGATCAAGACAATTTGAACTATCAAAAGAGTCCAGGAGGAGCGCCGGCAAACGTTTCCGTTGGCGTCGCAAGACTTGGAGCAACGTCTACATTTTTAGGAAAGGTCGGCGATGACGTGCTCGGCCGCTTTATGAAAAAAACGCTCACGGACTACGGGGTGCAGACCCATAGCATGTTCTTGACGCCGGATGTGAGGACGGGCGTTGTTTTTGTAACCAATGCTGAGGACGGAGAACGGAGCTTTGACTTTTACATTAACCCGAGTGCCGATCAGTTCCTTGAAGCAGGGGAGATTGACGTCGCAGATTTCGATACTCATAAAGTTCTTCACTTCGGTTCAATTTCAATGATTGGTGAGAAGGTCAAAGAGGCGACGCATCATGCGGTTGCTTTGGCGAAGGAAAAAGGGATGATTGTCTCGTATGATCCGAACCTACGTCTGCCGCTTTGGGACTCAGAGGAGCAAGCGAGGGAGACGATTCAGTCGATGCTTTCAGAAGCCGATCTTTTGAAAATATCGGAGGAAGAATTGGAATTCATCACAGGCGAAACGGACATTGAACGCGGGCTTGAAAAGCTTGCGGGTTACGACATTCCTTTGACACTGATTACGATGGGTGGAGAAGGCAACTATGTGTGCACGTCTGATGGAATCCAACATGTGCCTGCGATGAAAGTAAAAGCCGTTGATACGACAGGGGCAGGCGATGCTTTTGTGTCGGGTATGTTGTATTCCTTAAATGAGTACGAAGGCGATGTCACGAGCATTACCCTTCCGGAAGCGGTGAAGATGGCGAAGTTTGCAAGTGTATCCGGGGCCCTAGCGGCATCAACGAAAGGTGCAATGACAGCCCTTCCGACGCGGGATGAAGTGATCAAGCACCTTGAAGAGGCAGGCGAGTAATCGATGAGCAAAGATCAGGAATTACGCCGGGCCGCATTTGAGGAAGTGGAAAAGTATCAGGACATTGTAAAGGCGGATCCAAATCGTCTTCACTATCACAT
The DNA here is from genome assembly GCF_009856415.1 of Halobacillus litoralis. Classification (GTDB taxonomy): domain Bacteria; phylum Bacillota; class Bacilli; order Bacillales; family Halobacillaceae; genus Halobacillus; species Halobacillus litoralis_C. The sequence continues at coordinate 141,582 of NZ_WMEZ01000006.1, forward strand.
CATGCCACCCGTCGGACTTTTGAATGACCCGAACGGATGGATCCAGTGGAACGGGACCTATCATCTGTTTTATCAATGGATGCCGTTCAAAACAGGGCATGGAGCAAAGTTCTGGGGCCATTATTCGTCCGAGGATCTCGTCAACTGGACGCATGAAGATATTGCCCTTACGCCGTCTGAATGGTTCGAGAAAAATGGCTGCTACTCAGGATCTGCGATTGAGCATAACGGCAAGCTTCATGCTTTTTACACAGGGAACGTGAAGGATGAGTATGGCAATCGCGAGTCTTATCAATGCCTTGCTGTTTCTCAAGACGGCATTCATTTTGATAAAAAAGGACCGGTCGTACACCTGCCTGAAGGGTACACCGCTCATTTCCGCGATCCGAAAGTTTGGGAGCAGGATGGTTCTTACTTTATGGTGGTCGGTGCTCAGACGGAAGACTTGAAAGGGGCCGTCGCGCTGCTTCGAAGTGAGGATTTACATGAGTGGACCCATGTCGGCGTCTTAGCCGGCGGAGGGGAAGGTCGTCTTAAGGAGTTCGGCTATATGTTCGAATGTCCGGACTTGTTTGAGCTAGGCGGCGAGGATGTCCTTGTTTTTTCACCCCAAGGGCTTGATCCTGAAGGGATGAAATATCAGAACGTCTATCAGGCAGGGTATGTCGTCGGGGCGTTTGATTCTCAGAATGGGTCTTATGAGCATGGCGACTTTTATGAGCTGGATCACGGCTTTGACTTTTATGCACCACAGACGACAGAAGATGAGCATGGCCGCCGTATTCTGTTCGGTTGGATGAGCGTGCCGGATCAGGATGAACAAGACCACCCGACCGTGAAGCATCAATGGTTGCACAATATGACGTTGCCGCGTGAACTGAAGCTTGTGGATGGACGAGTCTATCAAACACCTGTGGCGGAGCTTGAAGGCTTACGTGACGGGGGTGTGGTGGAGCGGCAAGTTGCGCTTGATTGTGCCACACTTGAAGTGGATGGTGTGGAAGGCAAAGCGGTAGAGCTGAAGCTTGAAGATATAGCAGTTTCTGAAGGCTGGTTCGGACTTGAGATCGGGGGAGCTGCCCGTCTCGTTTATTCCAGTGAGCAAAGAACTTTCACATTGGAACGCGAAAGCTATGTGGATGGAGTCGTCGAAAAGCGTCAGACCGAAGTTGCTGACTTGAAGGACGTTCACATCTTTATTGATACGTCGTCCGTAGAAGTGTTCATCAACGAAGGTGCACACGTGTTCACCACCCGCTTCTACCCAGCGCCCAATGACGAAAGTATCCAATTTACAGCATCCAAAAAAACGACACTCAATCTAAAAAAATGGGATTTGCGTAAGGTGTTTTAATTCCAATATTTGTATGACCTGGTACGCCAGGATGTGGAAGGGAGGATCGCCCAAAAAGGGTGGTCCTCTTTTTTTATTGGAAATTTGACATTTTCATTCCTTTTTACTGGTTAGCATCGAAATTAAGTCAGGATACTTATCTCGAATGTAGGGATTCGTAGGGATTTGACGAACGAAAAATAAAGGACACGGGCAGGTTTTAGCCAATAAACTACTGTGCGGCAAATTTTTCATACATAGGAGGACGTGATGGGGAGAAGGTATGTCGTTGTTGGTTGATGGCAGGCGAATATAGCGGGGATTTTAAAAAAGAAAGGAAGAAAATGAATGAATCATCATTTATCCAGAGCACTTATTAGTTTGATGGCATTGATCATGGTCATGAGTCCATTCGGTTTTTCGGCTTCAGCCAATGATTCTCAAGTGGAAGTGAAGGAACTGAACACGGCTGAAATTTTTGGGGACCTGGAACTATCGTCTGAACGTCCGACATCAGTGATTGTAGAATTAGAAGCCAAGTCAATCATCGAAGCGAAACAAAAGGGGCAGAAGCAGACGAAAGCGAACCTGAAGGCCGAACGGGGGAAAGTCGTCAGTGAAATGAAAAAAGCGGTCAAAGAAGCGGATGTGAACAGGGAATACGATTATGTATTTTCCGGTTTCTCTGTAGAACTCCCGGCCAATGAAATTATGAAACTGACAACGGTGGAAGGGATTAAAGCCGTTTATCCAAACGTGCACTACGAAGCTGAAGTGATATCAAAGGAAGAAATTTCAGAAGAAGCATTCAGCCCAGCGATGATGGACAGTGCACCATTCATTGGATCGGATGAAGCATGGGATGCTGGATTTACAGGGGAAGGGGTCACCGTTGCGGTCATCGACACGGGCGTTGATTACACCCACCCAGATCTAAAACATGCTTTTGGAGATTACAAAGGCTATGATTTTGTTGATGATGATAAAGATCCGCAAGAAGGATCTGGGCAATACCACGGAACGCATGTGTCGGGGACGGTTGCTGCAAACGGAAAAATTAAAGGAGTTGCTCCTGAGGTGGATTTGCTTGGGTATCGCGTGTTGGGACCTAACGGTGGAACGACTGAAGACGTCGTTGCAGGAATAGAGCTTGCTGTTCAGGACGGGGCAGATGTGATGAACCTGTCGCTCGGTAATTCATTGAATACGCCTGACTGGGCGACTTCAATTGCACTGGATTGGGCGATGGCCGAAGGTGTGGTCGCCGTCACTTCGAACGGAAACGCTGGACCAAACAACTGGACGGTTGGATCGCCGGGAACTTCCCGTGAAGCGATATCTGTGGGAGCGACACAACTTCCTTATAACAAGTATGACGTGGAGATGGCTACTTCCGAAGGAGTAGAATATCCATCCGCAAAAGTGATGGGATTCCCGAGTGATGAGGAGCTCCTTGCTTTGAACGATGGAGATTATGAATTTGTTTACGCAGGACTCGGGTCTCCGGAAGATTTTGAAGGTAAAGATTTGGAAGGGAAAATAGCATTGATCTCCCGCGGGGGATTTGCTTTTGTAGATAAAGTGGAAAATGCGAAAGCAGCAGGAGCGGTTGGGGCAATCATTTTTAATAATGTTGAAGGTGAACACGCCGATGTTCCAGGGCTTGCCCTCCCTACCGTGAAAACAGAACTTGTCGATGGACAAAAATTATTAGCCGAGCTTGAAAATGGTAACAACACAATCTCTTTTAATATAGAATTTGCACAGGCAGTCGGAGAAACGATGGCGGACTTCTCCTCCCGCGGACCTGTGACATCAACATGGATGATTAAACCGGACGTTTCCGCTCCAGGAGTGAACATTGTCAGCACATTCCCTGGTGAAGGATATGCCGCACTACAAGGAACGAGCATGTCGGCTCCTCACGTTGCCGGAGCAGCCGCACTCCTTTTACAAAAGAATGGAGACTGGGAAACAGGGGATGTGAAAGCAGCCCTAATGAACACAGCTGTCGATGTCATTGACCCTGATACAGGAGAGGCATATGCTCACAATACTCAGGGCGCGGGAAGTATCCGTGTCGTTGAGGCACTGAATACAGAAACGCTTGTGGCGACGGGGAGCCACTCGTTTGGAAAGTTTGTAAAAGATCAAGGCAAGCAGGTAGAAAAACAAAGCTTTCAAATTCAGAACCTATCAGATGAACGAGTGAACTACAGCTTTGATGTTGAATTTGATGGAAACCCTGAAGGCATCAAAGTCATGACAAGTAAAAACTTGAAAGTCCAGCCAGGGAAATCCCAACAAGTTAACTTCAATGTCCAGGTCGATACATCAAAGCTTGATCCTGGCTATTATGAAGGTACCGTCCACGTCAGTGATGGTATCCAGGTGATCAAAGTTCCAACCATTTTATTCGTAGGTGAGCCGGATTACCCTCGCGTAACCGGGGCTTATATGGAGAATACGGGAAATGGGGATTATGCGGTTGGATCATATCTTCCAGGTGGAGCTGAGGTGCTGGGATATGACATGTATGTCTTTAATCCAGATGGGACGATTGGAGGGTTTGTAGATACTCTAGGAACATTTGAAAATGCATCCGCACCAATCCATGAATTCAGCTGGGATGGAACGGTTCAAAATGGAATAGACCTCCCTAATGGAGATTGGGTGTTAGCAGTTTACGTTGAAAATAAAGGGGTGACGGAGTATAAAGCATACTTGGTAACGAAAGAATAGTTTATCATTACCAAATAATGTATGACCTTGTACTCTAATATATGGATAAAATGAAAAGAAACCAAACCGAAAGATTTGGTTTCTTTTTTTTTGATCAATTCATACAAAGAACGCTTGGTCTGATTCCAAGCGTTCTTCTCTAGTGTTTTATTTCCTTTATGGTGCGTGAAGGTTACCTTTGTCATCGATGTAAACGGATTTGATGAGTGTCCGTTCAAGCGGGGTACCTTCGTAGGTGCCTTTCACGTCAACCGTCATATTGTAGACCCCTTCACCCAGGCTCGGAATCTTAAAGTCGTTTCCATTCTTCTTCGCCTTCCATTTCTTCTCTTTCAACTTTCCGTTTTTATCATAGTACTGGATCGTCATATCGGTTTTGACGTTCAGCTTTTTGTTTCCTTTCACCTTCATTTGATTTCCTTCCACTTCTCCACTCAGCATGGCATCGACTGGGCTTTCGAAGGTCGTGTTCAGGAGGTAGCGTTCTTTTTGGTCAGCTTCCGTTTCGAGCGTCCATTTCCCAGCTTCCGGTTTTTCCAGGGTGATGGTGTGGTGATAGGCGCCATCGAAAAATTCAGTATCGTCAGCCGTCACGGTGAAATCGGCATACGTTTTTTTACTCGGTGATGTAAGGGCTAAGGAGGTCTCTTTTTGGTCACTGATCCAGTCGAAGGTGACAGCATCCACGCCCTTTTCAACCGCTACACTTTCCTTATGTGTGCCCACATATTCTCCGCCAGTGACATAGTGACCTGCGGTGGTCTCCGATTCTTCCGTAATAGCAGCCATCTCAAAGCTTGCCGCAGAAGCGGAATAGACCATACTTTCATTCAAGTAATTTTTAAATAGGTTGAAAGTAGAGGAACCTTCTTTGATTGTGGTGTGGTTCCACCTACCGACTTGAATTTCTGTCGCGTAAGGAAGCCGCGAGCTTTGGACAGTAACTGCGCCGTCATTGCTTCCATAGCTGCTCAAATAAAGGCCACCCCAATAGAGAGCGCTTCCAAAACTGCCCCATTTCGTTCCTCCTAATGTGTAAATAGGGGTATTGTACACATTGGCATGGCTGTCGGTAACCGAGCGGTAATAATCCATATATCCGGTTTGGAGCGAGTATGTGCCATCATTTTTACTGCCTATGATGCCGGCAAGCCATCCAGCCCAGCTGCTGTAGGCGAGGTCTGCAAGCTGTGAGCCGCGATGAGGGGAGGACAAGGTGATGACGCGTTCGATATAGGGATCGGCCCCGTAATGAACGAGGGCGGATTGGGTATCTACCCCTCCTTTACTATGAGCGACAACGACGACTTTTTCACCGAAGTGGTTGTAGATCTCCTGCACCTTTTGAGCTAAAAGTGCTCCATTGTCCCACATGCTTTTTCCAGCATTGAGGTCGATGAAAGCTGTTTCGTAACCACTTTGAAAGGCGGTTGCATACATATCGTTATTCTCATACCAAGTGTTTGAAGAGCTGTTCAATCCGTGTACAAAAAGAATGGGGTGTGAGTTAGCGGCGATTGCAGAGGGTGTTTCTCCAACATACCATTCACCGGGGTTGCCCGAAGCACCATCTTTGATCGATCCGGCCCAGCTGACGGATGGTACAGTGAGGAAGAAGGCAGTAAAAACGACGAACCACTTCTTGAAATTAAGCATGACTTGTCTCCTTTTAAAAGTTTTTTTGGGATTCGTGAAAGTTGTCCATGAGGCGTCCCCTTTTATACCATTCGTTACCAGGGTGCCTTTTCCTTCATTTGGAAAATGGGAAGTTTTGTTGAAATATGTTTCTTAGACCTTCCGCATCCAGGGTGGCTCACATAGGATAAATTATGAGTAAATGGGGGAGGAATGAGGATGTCCCACAGAATCACTTCAGGTAATCGTCTTCTTTTCGTCACAGAACCAGGCGGGCAAGTCATCGAGGAAGGACAAACGGTCGATTTGACGGAAGAATATCCGGCGGGCATCGATGTCAGCCCTTTTTATACGATTCGGGTGGCTGGAGGAAACCGGGTGGTCTCAGAAGGAGCCGTCACGTTCAAGTTACTTATGAAAGTCAATCAGGTCAGTTTTTTAACCCTCGATCAGATTACGGTGTATCCGGGAGAGAGGTTTAACCGTACCTATAATGTGCCGGGTCTTGGCCTTGGGATAAAAGCGGAAGCAGAAAACGGTTCGGGCGTGGATGCCGTCGATTTAGTTGTAATTGGGTTTAAGTTTTAGAACACAAATCACAACATAAAAAAGGACGCCTCCGCTAATAGACGTCCTTTTTGCTTTATTCTTTTTCAATCGTGTAGGTCCCGCGCGCGGTTTCCAATGTGAAGCGGTCATTCAAGTACTGGTATCGCGTTGAATCTTCCAGTGGAATTTCATAATAGGCTGAGGGTAGCGGCTGGGCGCTTTGTGCATCGGTTTCTGTCTGTCCCTGACCATGTAAGTAAAGCGCGTGCATCGGTGTGTAATCGTCGAGCCGGCGCGTGTGTGTCTCATAAGATATGTGGTCAAGGTTCATCGTAATGGTATCTTCATCGCGTAGTTCGTGTTTCTGGATGCGGATGTTTTCTCCCTGCCACTGCTGTAAGTGCTGGTTGAATTCTTCAATGGTTAAATCGTTCATGCTAATCCCTCCTGCATTTATCTTTTCCACAAGGCTCTTAAACATGCAGGTGATCCTTCCCATATCATGGTAAAATGATGGCATAACCTTTTTCTAGGTGTGGTATCGGCCATTGTGGATATATCAGAATCGATAAGTTAAATGTAGGATGTATCGGTTAAATTCAGGATTTATCAATGAAAGGACGATTTCTTACATATAAATCAGACAAGGGAGGCGACCACCTCATGAGAAAAACCGGACAAGTTTTTACACTGCTCCTTTTGCTCACTCTTTTAACCGCCTGCGTGGAAGGGGACCTCAAGCTGAAGATCAATAAGGACGGAAGCGGCGAACATACGGTTACGGCAGGCGTCGAAAAAGAGGCCCTGAACCGCTTCGGGGACCGAGCTGAAAATATGATGAACTCCGTTTCTGGAGAGCTTGAGTCAAAAGGTTACGAAGTAGAGTTCTACGAGGAAAATGGATTCACTGGTTTTCGGGCCAAGAAGAACTTCGAGAATGTACAGGAGATGGAGATTCTTCCTGTATCCGACGGGATGACGGAAGCAGGGGTGGCGCCTGCGATTGGCAATGTTCCTGTAGAAATGACGACAGAAGGTGGGATTTTTACAACGACGTACAAAGTCGAGGCCGAACTCAATCTCTCAAATTCAGGTGTCATCGGGGGGATGCAGACCCTTGTCGCGGATCAGTTGGATCTTACGTTTACTCTTGATCTTCCTTTAAAACCAAAGTCACATAACGCGGATCGTGTGGATGACGACGTTTTGCAATGGGATATCCGGACAGCGGGCAAAACGAACGTGATGGTAGAGATGGTTGTGCCGAACGTGAAGAATATCATCATAGCAGGGGTTGCTGGGATTGTAGTCCTTCTCCTTTTCATTTTCCTATTGAAGAAAAGAAAAAAACAGCATGATTATGAATCTCCGTTATAAGACACGGGGGTTCTTTTTTTATTGCACACAGGTGAAATCCATTCGGAATATGGTAATGAAAAAGGGGTACGTTATATGGATGAATTCTTATTGGGAAAGTTGCAAAAAGGAGGATACACTCTATATGTCCGCCATGGAGATGCGACTGTCGGAGCGGATCAGCCTGATTTTTCGTTCGATGATTGTTCCACCCAACGGAATCTATCGGAAAAAGGACGAAGGCAGGCAGAGCGATATGGAAACGCAATCCGCAGGTTGAACATTCCTTTTGCAACGCCCGTGTTTACAAGCCCTTTTTGCCGCGCGAAAGAATCCGCCATGCTTGCGTTCGGAGCAGAAATTATGCACATCGACACCTTCTGGTCCAACGTTTATCAGCTGAACACCCCACTGTCCCCCTATGAGCAGTCCGCCATCCTTACACGCCTTTCTTCTTTTCTCGAACAGCCGCCAGCTGAAGGAGCAAACCAATTCATTATCGCCCATAGCTTTCCGAGAGATGTTGCGTTTGGTGCCATTCCTAGTATGGGGACGATTGTCGTTAACCCTCATGGAAAGAATCATGGATTTTCCGTTGCCAGTCACTTTACCCTTGAAGAACTTGAAGAGTTTGTAAAAGCTTAAGTTATCGCTTTCCTTTATTCGACAAGAACAGTTATAGTAATGATAGAGATGAGCAACGGTAGACGGAGCCTTCAGAGAATCCTGCCACATCCCGGCGTCTACATTGAGAGCCCGCAGCAAAACATTCATGGAGGGTACACAATGTTTCATTGGTTTAAGAAAAACAAGAAGGGATCGATGACCATCATCATCACAGTATTGTCTCTTGCCATTATCGGAGCTTGTACTGTTGGACCTGACAAAGCGGAAGCAAAAAGTTGGAAGAGTGAGATGAATCAGACGAAGGATTTAAAGTATTCCGTAGAGGCAACCGTACGCCTTTACATTCAACTGTGTAAAGAGGAGAAAGAATGGCTTGCCTTCTCAGATGCCTTAGAAAAGATTGATGCCTTAAGCAAAGTCGAAGCGATGGATCTTTACTTGGAGAGCTATTACAAAAAAGTGAAGCCGAGAGATATTATTGAAATCGTTAACGGGGTGTATGGCATTGACCTTAAGGCGGTTTCTGACCTTGGTGTCGGCAAGCAGACAAGCACCTATTCTGACGAAGTGCTTGGCCTGGTGAGACAAGCATTGGATGAAGAAGATAGTGATGAGGACATCTCCAATATGGAAAAAGTAGAAGTCATGGACTTATACTGGAAGGCCTTCGATGGAAAAATGTCTGGCGATGAAATAAGGAAGATGATCAACTCGATCTTCGGTATCAATTTAGCAGGCATTTCCGGGCTTGAAGGGACAGGCGTTGCACTTTTTTCCAAAGAACAGTGGATTTCTCAATATGAAAATGATCTGTTTGTTGTCCATACAGGAGCGGATGATGTAGATGTGTGGGTTTATCCGACGGATCACTTCAAGGAGCAGACGGGATTGGAAGAGAACCCTCGTGCATTGAAAGTAGCCCTGAGCGCTTTGGGCTTTGAATATAGTGAAGAGAAAGAAGCGCTCTACTACGCTAATCCTACAGGGAAGTCTGTGCCTGACAACTTCAAAGGGCAGACGCTTGGGACGATCATCGGTGTCATCAAGGAAAACTATAAGGATTTGAACTGAAGAAATCCCATGGGTTAAAAAAGACGGTGGCCTCTCATGCTTGAATAAAGCAGAGACAGCCACCATTTTTATTTTTTCAGGATATCCACAAAATGAGAGATGATTCTTGCCGTCATCCCCCAGATCACTTTATCCCCATAAATATAAAAGTATTCTTCCAGCTGACGTGTCCGCCAGTTGTATTCTTCTCCGCCTGGAATCAAATCAAAGGGGAAATTCGCCTCCGGCTGGGCTTCGAAGTGGACGTAATGGATGCGCGGTCCATTTTCCATGAAAAAGGAAAGCGGCACCGTAAACACTTCACGTACCTCATCGGGGTTCCGGACGAGTTCGTCTTCGGTCACATTAAGATATCCTGCAAATGTGTAGACGATCATTCCGAACGGGGAAATCAAGTAATCCAGCGGGTGAACTTCTGTGAACTGACCTGACTCGACGCCTAATTCCTCTTCCGTCTCCCGGATTGCGGCCTGTTTGGCAGAAGGATCCTCAGGGTCGATTTTCCCACCTGGAAAACAAATCTCTCCCGGTTGTCTTCTCAGCTGATGGGAACGCACTTCGAAGACCACATGAAGCTCACCGTTTTTCTCGATGATCGGTAAAAGGACAGCGAACTTGCGGAACTGTTCGTGTCCAAGAACAGAGGGGTCATGTTTTTTCACTGTCTCAAAAATGGTTTTTGCGTCCATAGTTTTCACCTCGTCCTTTTACTATACCAGAACATCCTTTGGAATAGAAAAGAGGCACTCATCAGAGCGCCTCTTTAATGATTTTTCTGTAATAAAGAACAGACAGCAGTCCAAAAATGGAGTAGAAAGCCGTGTATAGCCCCATGACGATCAGCATCGGTGCCCATAGTTCGGTTCCGAAGAAGAACCACCCCGACTTGACCGCAAAGTAGCTGTGCAGGAGTCCGATCAGTAATGGTATACCGAAGTTGAACAACTGCTTCCCTTGGATTCCACGCAAAAGATCACCACGGGTAAAGCCGAGTTTTCTTAGAATCGTATAGCTTCCTTTTTCATCTTCCCCTTCATCCATCTGCTTAAAGTAAAGCACACATCCAGACGTTATTAGGAAGGTGAGGCCGAGGAAGCCGACGATGAACATGACGAGACCCATGTTTTGCTTCTGAGACATCGCGCTGTACCATTGGGAGCCGTTCTCTCTCCCTTCATCCAATCCCATATCAGCGAAAATGTCATAAGCCTCTTCCTGTTTTCCTGAATCTTCAAGGTTCACGCCTGTATAAAGGTTGGATTTCGTCTGGATCTCAGGGTTATAGTTTTGGCTTAGCTCTTCGAATAACGCTTCATCAACAACGCCGATTGGAAGTCCCCCTGCGACGTAGTAGGAGGAGAGCAGGTAATCTTCTTCCAGCCCTTGATAATCCAGTTCACGCCAGTTTCCATCCAATAAAATTTGTGCCTTCCCTCCATCATGAAGGGAGATGAAGGACTGCATCAGATCCGTATAGCCGGTGAGCTTCATTTCTCCTTCATCGAGTTCGATCTCGTCTGTGTGAACTTCACTGATGACGGGGAAGGTCGTCTGTTCGGTGTTGAAGTTCAACTCTTCTAAATTTGCATCGAGGATGTCCTTGACGTTAAATTCCGCTTCATAAACAGGGATACGCTTTTCTGTATAGGCGATCCCTTCCTCTTCCAGACGTTCCATAAACCCAGCTGCCTTCTCTGGGTCGATGATCGAAAAATCATCAGGAACCGTCGTTTCTGCCAGTTTTTCGGCTGAATAATAGGAAATATACGTAAGCGAAAGCAATCCGATCGCAAGCGCCGACACCGTCGTAATCACCGTCAGCAAAAAAGCATTCGACTTCATCCGAAACATGACGGACGACAAGGATAACACTTCATTGATGTTCAAATAGCCGTTTTTATTTTTGCGGATCAAGTTGGATACAAAGCGTACCGATCCTTTATACAAAAAGTACGTTCCGATGATGACGGACCCTAAAATATAAAGCATAGCCAGATAAAAGCCGTTGATCGTTGTAATGCTGCCTTCAAACAGCTGGGAGGACAAATAATATCCGGAGGCAATTAACCCAATGCCGAGGATGCCCATCAGATGTTCCCACACGGATAACTTCTTCACTTTCCCTTGAGCGCTTGAAGTAACACGGAAAAGGGATAGAATCGACTGTCTGTGAATGAACAGATAGTTCGTCGCCATGATGACGAGATAGATTCCAGCGAAAACGATCAGTGTCTGGAAAAAGGCCTGGGTGGAAAAGTTTAGCTCAGCGATTTCATCTACGCCGACGACACGGAAGAAGCTCATAAGGATCAACTTGGATATCGCAAAGCCGATGAATATTCCGATGGCAAGAGATCCAAAATAGATGATTAAATTTTCGATACCTAAAATTCGTGCGATGCGGTTTTTCGTCATCCCAATCAGTTGGAACAAACCGATTTCCTTACTTCTCCGTTTAATGAACAACGCATTGGCATAAAACAGGAAAATGGCCACGATCGCAATCAGGAGAATGGAGGCAACCCTGACCGCTGCTTCGCCTTTGATCGAGCCTTCCTGACTCATCGACGGGTCATACTGCAAGGTGACGAACGAAAAGTACAACGCGACACTGAAAATGAGTGCAAATACATAGAGGTAGTAGTTTTTCAGGTTCTTTTTCAAGTTGCGTAAGATGAGCTGATTAATGTTCATACTGCACACCGCCAAGCACACCTTGGGTTTTCATGATGTCCTTCAAAAACGTCTGTCTCGCCTGGTCGCCTTTATTGAGCTGGGTGTAAATCTGACCATCACGGATGAAAATGACGCGGCTGCTGTAGCTGGCGGCGACAGGGTCGTGGGTGACCATCGCAATCGTCGCCTCGCGCTTTTTGTTCATGTCACTCAGCTTATCTAAAAGGTCGGAAGCCGATTTCGAATCGAGCGCTCCCGTCGGTTCATCGGCGAAGATGATGCTTGGTTCGTGGATGAATGCTCGTGCGGCTGAGGTGCGCTGTTTCTGACCCCCGGAAATCTCATTCGGATATTTATGATGGATGTCATCAATACCGAGTTCCTTCGCTACCGATTCAAATTTTGCCTGTGCCTCTTTTTTTGACACTTTGGAAATCGATAGTGGAAGGAGGATATTCTCTTTAACTGTCAATGTGTCTAACAGATTATACTCCTGAAAAATAAAGCCGAGGTGATGCTTGCGGAACTCAGCAAGCTTCTTGTCTTTTTGCCCCGTAATCTCCTGACCGTCAATCGTTATCGTCCCGTGACTTACGCGGTCGATGGAGGATAAGACGTTTAAGAGCGTCGTTTTCCCTGACCCTGATGCGCCCATGATCGTGACGAACTCTCCGCGCTGGATGGAAAGGTCAATGCCTTCCAAGACGTGCTGTTTCATAAACTTGTTGCCGTAACTTTTATGGATCTTTCGTGCGACTAGTAAACTCATTTCGTTACCCCCTTCATTCTATGACTTTATTGTAGAACCACTCGAAGTCTTTTTCCTTCGATTCATCTAACAAAATGACGGAAGCATGTGACAGTTTCGTCACATGCTCCGAAGCTTCGTAAATTCATTCGGTTCCGGGAACAGGAGGATGAAGGTTGTACCTTTTCCAAGTTCGGATTGCACTTCGATGTCGATCTTCAAAGCTTCCCGGATCCGGTCCGTCAAATAGAGGCCCATGCCAGTCGCAGCTTGATCCTGATGAGCCGTCGTAGAAGTGAATCCTTTTTCAAAAATGCGTGGAAGGTCCCTTGGATCGATGCCGCGCCCCTCATCCTGGAACATAAGCTTTATACGACCGGCTTCTTCCATACTTGTGATGGTAATTTCCGATTCCTCACTGTATTTAATCGCGTTCGTCATCAGCTGTCTGCAGATGAAGGCGAGCCATTTCGCATCGGTCAGCACGCTTTCAGCTTGAAGGTCAATATCAAAGCCGATCCCTTTTTGCATGCACCATGACTGGAGCGATTTGATTTCATTGAATAGCAGTGGCTCAAGCTCCACTTCTTCGATATAAAGGTCGTTTTCGATAAAAGGAATCCGCTTCTGATGCAGCTGCTGATCAAGAAGCAGGTGGATACGCATCCACTCGAACGTCAGCTGGGACCTCAACTTATAATCGTCGATACGATCGATGATCAACCGCATCGCAGTCATTGGTGTCTTCACATCGTGGATCCATGATAAAAGTTCGTCTTTTTCCTGTTCGAGAAGACTTTGGTTATAAGAAGCTTCCTGCTTCAACCGTTCCATCTGATCGCGTACATTTGTCTCTATCACCGACTCAAAAGGACTGTCTGCTTCAGGGAACGTCGTCAAATCGAGGTCGTTGTCCCGGTCTTCCAGTTCCATATAGAAGCGGGTTTCTTTGCGATAACGGATGAAAAGGAAAAAAACCACGAGAAGACCTGATAAAAATATGTAGTAGATGATGGACGAAAGCGGTACGGTCTGGTCAACGAATGCAACGAACAGGGCGAGCAGCTGGAGGATGACAATCAGCAAAATCCAGCTGATGCGTTCAGCCAGGAATTTCCGAATCATGACTCATCCCTCGCGACATACCCTTGCCCAACTTTCGTTTCAATGGATTCACCAAGCCCGAGGTCTGCAAGCTTTTTGCGTAGCCGATTGACGTTGACGGTGAGCGTGTTGTCACTGACGAATCGTTCGTCTTCCCACAAACGATGGATGATTTCCTCTCGGCTGACAATTTTGCTTTTTTTTTCGATCAGCTGCTTTAAGATGAGCATTTCATTTTTTGTAAGATCGACGGTTCCATCGTCATTCGAGACCCGGTTCCGTTCATAGTCGATGGTCGCACCAAGCCATGTTTTCAATTCATTCTGGTCGTTATTGTAGTTATAAACCCGCCGAAGGATCGCCTGGATTTTCGCAATCAGCACATCAAAGTGGAACGGTTTTTGTACAAAATCGTCCGCACCAAGGTTCATCGACATCACCATGTCTGTCGGATGGTCCCTGGATGACAGGAAGATGATCGGCACATTGGAATGCTCACGGATCATCCGGCACCAGTGGAAGCCGTCAAACTTCGGAAGCTGAATATCGATGATGACGAGATGGGGATCGACATTCGTGAATACATCCATTACCCGGCTGAAGTCATGGATGCCATGGACTTCATACGACCACTGAGATAGACGATCGACCATCTCGTGAAAAAGCGTGCGGTCATCTTCAATTAAGAGCAGTTTGAACAAAAGGGACACCACCTTTCCGTATTTTACCTTTTCTCAGTATAGCAAAAGTGCAGGTGTCTACGCATTTTATTACGAAAAAGCGGTAGTGTAGTAAAAATATTTTGACCATTCCGTCAAATCCTCTTTAAAAAAGGTGGGGATGGGCGTACAATGGATACTAATATTCAAAGACCATTATAAAAGAAACCATAGAAGAGGAGTCATGAAAATGTCATTGAACATCGTTGAAGCATCCCATAAAAAAGCCAAACCAGAAAGTGAAAAGATTCCTTTTGGACGTACCTTCACGGATCACATGTTTGTGATGGATTACGAAGAAAATAAAGGCTGGCACGAACCGCGGATTGTCCCTTATGAACCGCTGACACTCGATCCTGCCGCGATGATTTTCCATTATGGACAAACCGTTTTTGAAGGATTGAAAGCATACCGCACCGATGATGATCGTGTCCTTCTTTTCCGTCCCGAGAAAAACTTCGAACGACTGAACTTGTCGAGTGACCGCTTGAGCATTCCGCCGGTCGATGAACAAGAGGTGCTCGGTTACTTGAAAGAATTGGTCCAGCTCGAAAAGGATTGGGTCCCTTCTTTTGAAGGAACATCGCTATACATACGACCATTTATTATTGCGACAGAACCGAGCCTTGCGGTGGCTCCGTCTAAATCATATAAACTGATGATCATCTTATCGCCAGTCGGGCCGTATTTCTCAGGTGGCATCAAGCCGGTAACCATAAACGTAGAAGACAAATTCACCCGTGCTGTCAAAGGCGGTACAGGCATGGCGAAAACTGCCGGCAACTACTCTTCCGGCTATCAGGCTCAAGCGAAAGCCGTAGAAGAAGGGAACAATGACGTCCTATGGCTTGATGGGGTAGAAAAGCGCTACATCGAAGAAGTTGGCAGTATGAATATCTTTTTCAAAATCGATGGAGAAATTGTGACCCCATCATTGAGTGGAAGCATTCTGCAGGGGATTACGCGTACGTCGATTCTTGAACTTCTGCGTAAGTGGGAGGTTCCTGTGAACGAGCGCCGTATATCGATTGATGAACTGTACCAGGCCTACGAAGACGGCAAGCTTGAGGAAGCCTTCGGAACAGGTACCGCCGCCGTCATATCGCCGGTCGGTGAACTGAACTGGCTCGGTAAGAAGATGGTCATCAATGACCACGAAATCGGTGCCTTGTCGCAAGAACTCTATGATACGATTACTGGGATTCAACGGGGAAGAAAAGACGATCGCTATGGTTGGACAGTGGAAGTATAGAAGGAAAGCCTCAGGTGTTGGTGCCTGAGGCCTTTTTAATGCTCGTTTGTTTTTCGATTGAAGAGTTCCATCAGCAACATCAGGACAAAATAAAGGACAAAAACGATGGCAAGGCTCACAAACCAATCGAATTTCTTATGGAGAAAAGGACTACTTATAATGACAAGTAGAAGAAAAATAAATCGGGCGATGTCTTTGTTCTTTTTCCGTCGCGTGGACATCGTATCCCTCCTTTTTCTTTCCTCTAACCCAATATCTCTATCCTTAACCTTTTTAAACCAAAGGGGTTTAGACGAACAAAAGAGAATAAAAATAGAAACACCCATATCTTTTTTACGGAGTTTTCCGTTATAGCTGTGAGAGGTCGAAAGGAGTGTGAAAGGTGGAACTGAATACAAGTCATTCCGATGGGAAGTGTGGTCTTGAGGAGGTCGAGAAGGACTATGATAAACTTTTACGCTATTGTCTTTTCTTAACACGTGATGAATGGGACGGAAAAGACCTTGCCCAGGAGTCGGTTGCAAGGGCGTTTGAGCACTATGATGCCGATGAAATCAGACCAGCTCTGCTTAAGAAAATCGCCTACCATGTTTGGGTGGATCAAAAACGCATGGAGAAAAAGAACATGTGATGGAGAGAACGGCTGATGACTTTGTGAAAAAAGAAAAGACTGTCAATGAAACATTGGTTCAGCTTATATTAGAAAAGTTGACGGTGAAGCAGATGCTTACATTTGTTTTAAAAGAAGCTTTTCATTATAAAATTGCAGAAATTGCAGACCTGCTCCAAATGAAAGAAACAGGAGTCAAGGCTTTATTGAAACGTTCACGGGACAATTTGCATAGGTGTCCAGAAACAGAAAGGCTTCATGTGATGCGTACCCGCTCAGAAGACGACCTTCTCTACCAAACATTGTTCAGAACGCTCACCATTCAGGACCCAACCGTACTGATTGAAAAAATTCCGATTCTCCTCAAACCTGCTTCCAGAAATCAGCGCCCAAATTCACCTTTAAACGACCTCTCTTTAGCAGCATAAAGGAGGAAAAAATCCGATGAATACGATACCTTATGTCATTGAACAGACAAGTAGAGGAGAGAGGTCCTACGACATTTACTCCCGGCTTTTAAAAGACCGGATCGTGATGGTAAGTGAAGAAATCAACGATCACATGGCCAACAGCATCGTCGCTCAGCTCCTATATCTTGCAGCCGATGATCCGGAAAAGGATATATCTTTGTATATCAACAGTCCAGGAGGATCGACGACTGCTGGATTTTCAATTTTGGATACGATGCAGTATATCCAGCCTGACGTGCGCACGATCTGTACTGGAATGGCGGCGTCTTTTGGAGCCATGCTTTTATTGGCAGGTACAAAAGGGAAGCGGTATGCTCTGCCGAATAGTGAAATTATGATTCACCAGCCGCTCGGGGGAGCTCGCGGGCAGGCAGCTGACATTGAAATTTCAGCCAAACGAATCATCAAATTGAGGCAGCATATCAATGAAATCATCGCTGAACGCACCGGGCAGCCGGTGGAAAAGGTGGCAGAAGATACAGATCGGGATTATTTTATGAGTGCAGAAGAGGCGAAGGAATACGGAATCGTCGATGCGATTGTTCATAAAAAATAGAAAAACCGCCCACGCCGGGCGGTTTTTTTATGAAGCTGTTACAGCTTCTTTCGGTTGTACTCTTTCAAGATTGTCGAGTACATGCTTTTCTTCTTTTTCTGAAAGAGGCAGGAGGGGAAGACGGACACCACCAACCTCCACACCCTTGGCATTAAGCGCCGCTTTGACCGGGGACGGGCTTGGTGCCGAGAAGATGGCATGCATCACAGGAACAAGCTTTTGGTGAAGGCGGGCGGCATAAGCAAAATCGCCCTCTCGGAAACTCTGGATCATCTGCTGCATTTCATTTCCGATCACATGGGAGGAAACGGAAACGATTCCTGTACCTCCGATGGATACGAATGGAAGTGTATTGGAGTCCTCACCACTGTACACAGAAAAATCATCGGATGTTTCACGGATGATCTCCGTCGCCGCATCAAGATCGCCGCTTGCTTCCTTGATCGAAACGATATTTTTGATTTGAGATAAGCGAATGACGGTCGCCGGCTCCATGTTGATGACGCTTCTGCCTGGGATGTTGTAAAGCATCACGGGAAGCGATGTAGATTTGGCAATTGTAGAGAAGTGCTGGTAAAGACCTTCTTGGGTTGGTTTATTGTAATAAGGAGTTACGAGCATGACGGCGTCAACACCGATTTCCTCAGCTTTTTCAGTCAAACGGATGGACGCTCTCGTATTGTTGGATCCGGTACCTGCAATAACAGGAACTCTTCCGTCCACGACTTCAACAACGAATTTGAAAAGGCTCACTTTCTCTTCTGTTGTCAATGTTGGTGATTCACCTGTGGTTCCTGCAATGACAAGGCCATCCGAACCATTCTCGATCAAGTGGTTGACTAACGCTCGTGTTGCATCAAAATCAATGTTTTCTTCGCTGTCAAAAGGGGTCACCATCGCTGTTAATACTTGGCCGAAATTCATAACCTCACACACCTTTGTTTAGAATTTTGAATACGTTCGAGGCTGTGAGGGCTACGGCAGTCAAAATAAAAACGGCAACAACGAGGGCTTCGCTGCTGCCGTAGAAACTTTTAACCGTTCCTGCGTAAGATAGCCCTCCATATAGTTTCCTATATGACAGTCCTGTACTTGTTCAGCAGCAGAACCAGCATCAGGGAGATGAGATCCCTTTCGCTTCGGCAATTTCCCCTTTCCACTTTCATCTCAGGAGCTCATTCTCCTCCGACAAGTGTACTCATGTCATTGCACCTCTATCCTTACTTCAAAATCATTTGAAATAAGAAAATATTTAGTTAGTTAAAGATTATCAAAAAAGTTTTAATCTTACAAGTGGAAAGACAAGGGAACTAACAATTCGACAAAATCTCTGATATTCATATCTTAAGCAAACTGGCAGGATTGTGTAAGACTCAGTTTCGAGACTTTTGTGGGGGTTTAGGGGCTCCGGGAAAAGGTTCGCTTTCCGTGGGCGAGTGATGAGCCTCCTCGAGCTAACGCTCTGCGGGGTCTCACCTACCACGCACTTCCTCTTGGATATCCAGTTCCGGCGCCTAGCGGCTAGTGAGACTTCCCTCGCTTCTGTACGATAAGTCAACATCGAATCGCTCCGCTCTTCGTGTTTCCTTTATCTCCGCCAGCTCAGTCCAGTCCATACCCCGCTGACCAAGGCGCCTGCACACTTAAGGTAGGAGTCTCACCGTTTCCCTCCGTCCCTTTACCAAATGAGGTTCTCGAAATCCCACTTATAGTAACCTGCCTAGTTGTGTTGTGAAATCCTGCTTAATCTGCGTCGATATAGGATTCTTAACCATAAAAGCTCTTATTACTGGAAGGTAGTTTCGAGAATCTCTTCCGGCAAGTGGGCGGAGGGGGATGGCGAGACTCCTGCGGGAAAAAAGTGCAGGGTGAGACCCCACAGGACGCAGTCCGAGGAGGCTCACCGCGCTCCCGCGGAAAGCGAGCTATTCCCCGCAGCCCCCATCCACTCAACAAAAGTCTCGAAACTGGGTCTTCCACAACCGGGAGCTTTTGTGGAAGAGTAGATATCAGCCTCGAGGCGGATGAAGATTCATTCTCCGGCACATCGATGATGACGTCGACCTTTTATACAATGGAATTAACCAATAATAACCGAAGGTGTGATTCAAATGGCAGTCAATGAAATGGCGTTGCAACAGTCAGAAACGGAACCGAAAGAGCTTCCCTCCATATTCAAGAATCGAAACTTTTTGCTGCTTTGGGGAGCAGCGCTCTTATCAAGTTTTGGCATTTCTTTTTTTCTTTTCTCGCAAAGCTGGTATGTCGTCAATGTTTTAGGTTTAGAGGCTTCACTTGGCATTCTGTATATCGCTGTCAGTATCCCGCGTGTGCTTTTTATGATTATCAGTGGCACGGTGGCGGATCGCTTTGATAAAACGAAAATTATGTTCATGTCTGATTTTATCCGTGGATTGCTTCTCGTCGGTCTCGTCGTCTGGTTTATTTTCGGAGGCATTACTTTATGGACGTTCGTGACGTTCGCCTTTTTCTTCGGTATTCTGGATGCTTTTTTCTGGGCAGCCGAAAGTGCCGTTATTCCTTCGATCATTCATAAAGACAATCTGACAAGAGGGAATTCGATTATCCAGATGACCAACCAGACGTCTTTCATTCTCGCTCCTATGCTTGCCGGGGTCATCATTGCTTTTGGAAACTATGAAATTGTGTTTGCGACAACGGCGGTTATGCTCATTGTGGCAAGTGTTCTCATTTTCTTCATGCGTGTACCCAGGGTGAAAGAAGAATCGGAGGATCAGAAGAGGTTTTGGGATGATTTTAAGGAAGGGCTGCTTTACGTGAAGAATTCCCGTGTCATATCCCTTGTCGTTCTGACGACGATCTTCATGAATCTCTTTTTGGTCGGACCTTTGACGATGGGACTTCCGTTGTTTGTGAAGACCATTTTAGAAGGGACGGCCATGGATTTCAGCTTTCTTGAAGCCGGTTTGGCTGTGGGGATGCTGCTGGGTTCGACCGTGGTGGGTGTGTTGAATGTGAAAAAGAACCGAGGGAAAATTGGTATTCTGGCTCTAGTCATTGCAGGGATGGCATTTACAGGACTCAGCTTCACAACTGAACTTTGGATGAGTATTCTATGTCTCGGAATCTTTGGATTCGCCTTATCGGGTTCCAACATACCATTCATTGCAGCGATCCAGAGTTTAATTGAAGAGAAGATGTTGGGGCGGGTCATGGGGCTTATTTCGCTCGCCTCCATGGGACTGATCCCTGTCAGCTATGCCATAACATCAGGGGTTTTAGCTTTCGGCGTTTCCATCCATCACATTATGGCAGTCGGTGCGATTTTAGTAACCTTGTACTCTGCGTTCATTTTCTTCAGATTTAAAGAGTTAAGAGAAATTGAATGAGCATAAAAATCTAGGACTTACGAAAGGAACAGCTTTAGGGAACGCTCCTTACTTCCGATAAAAGAATAAAGGAAAAATACGGTAGAGGAGCGTTTTTCATGAAAAGTCTTAAAAAAAGGATCTTATTATCTTTTTCAGTGGTCATCATGTTGACGGTCATTTTAAGCACCTTCAACTTTCTTGCCACAAAATACACAAATGATCGTACCCAGGATATGGTGGACCATCAGCTTCCATTGCTTATTGCTGATGAAAAATTAGCCTTGAACCTATCTCAGCGAATCGCACTGACAAGAGCCTACGTACTTTTTGAAGATGAAAGTTATCGCGAACAGTTTAACGAATATACACGAGAAAGTGTGGAGATTCAGGAAGAACTGTTGAGCATGTCTAATTCCGATGAAGCAGAACGCCTCGTGGAAGAAAGCAATCAATGGAGACAAATGGTTCAAAATGAAGTTTTCAACCGTTTTGACAGTGGGAACGAGGACGCAGCTCTTCAAGCAATGAAGGATAAAGTGACCCCTCTTGGTCAGGGAGTCATGGAAGGGTTTGAAAACATGGCGTTGCAGCGTGAACAAATGATGGAGGAGGAAGGACAAAACATCCTTCAAGCCGGAAATACGATGATGATCATCGGTAGCATGGTTTCACTCGCTTCCATCATTATTGGTATTGCATTTGCGCTTGTTATTGCGAACCGCATAACGAATCCGATAAAAAAAGTAGTGGAGCGCATGAAACAGATTTCAAAGGGAGACATCAGTCAAGAACCGGTTCATGTGAAGTCAAAAGACGAAATCGGACAGCTAGCGGATGCGACGAACGACATGCAGCGTTCACTGAATGAAGTGATCCAGTCTGTTTCTTTCACTTCAGATCGAGTATCCGGGCAAAGTGAAGCATTGACTCAGTCAGCCTATGAAGTGAGAGAAGGCAGTGAACAAATCGCGTCGACAATGCAAGAGTTGTCTTCAGGGGCAGAGTCACAGGCGAATGGAGCGACCCACCTTTCTGATCAAATGCGCACGTTCGGTGAAAAAATCCAAGAAGCGGACGCAAGTGGCGAGGCGATATCAGAAACATCGAATGAAGTTCTGGCAATGACGGATAAAGGACGCGAATCGATGCAGCGTGCGGTTGCGCAAATGCATGCGATTGACAGCATCGTGAAGGAATCCACCGAAAAAGTAAAAGGATTGGATCTTCAATCCAAAGAAATTTCCAAGCTTGTGCGGGTCATTGAAGACATTGCCGATCAGACGAACCTCTTATCTTTGAATGCCGCTATTGAAGCTGCGCGTGCAGGGGAACATGGAAAAGGGTTTGCCGTCGTGGCTGACGAAGTAAGGAAGCTTGCTGAACAAGTCACAAGCTCTGTGGGTGATATTACAGGAATTGTTGAAGGGATTCAAAAAGAAACAGGAAGTGTCGTCACTTCTCTCGAAACGGGAAACATGGAAGTAGATCAAGGTTCGAAGCAGATGAAAGAGACAGGCGCAGCGTTTGATGGAATCAATCGTTCCGTTTCAGAAATGGTCGCTAAAATTCAGAACATCTCTGCGCATTTGAAAGAGGTTGCTGAAAACAGCATGCAGATGAACCATTCCATTGAGGAAATTGCTTCAATTACAGAAGAATCGGCCGCAGGTGTTGAACAGGCGGCTGCCTCTGCCCAGCAGTCCAACAGTTCCATGGAAGAAGTGTCTCAGACGGCTGAAGACTTATCAAACCTTGCTGAGCAATTAAATGAACAAGTGCGGCGTTTCAAGCTGTAAATAAGAAACCTCGCTAAAAGGGCGAGGTTTTTTCACGTCATATAATAAAAGATTAGCATATAAATTTTTTAATGTGTGAGTGTCGGTTAGTCTGGGAACGACCCGCCTGTAGAAAGGGAAAATTCCACCCGACGCACCTCATTCTAGTGATTGTTCCAGAGAGGGATCAACGGGATTTTTTATACCAGCCTTTTTCTTTGAATCTGGATATGGCTTCGATGCGGTTGCTGACTTCTAATTTTTCTAAAATGACGGAAACGTAGTTGCGGACGGTTCCCGGGGTGATGAATAGCTCTTGAGAGATGTCTTTGGTGTTTTTCCCGTCTGCCATCAGTTGAATTACCTCGCGCTCACGTTCTGTTAAAGGGTTTTGTTGAGTGAACGCCAGGTCGACGAGTTCTGGGTCAAAGATGCGCTGTCCTGCGGTGATTTTTCGAATGGCTGTGGCGAGTTCCTCACTAGGACTGTCTTTTAGTAAATATCCACTGACGCCGGCCCGGCGAGCGCGGTCGAAGTAGCCGGGGCGGGCGAACGTTGTCAAAATGATCACCTTGCAAGGCTCTTCATATAATTCTTCAGCGGCATCCAGTCCATCCTTTACAGGCATCTCAATATCCATGATGCACACATCCGGTTTTAATTTTTTTACAAGCTCACAGGCTTCTTCGCCGTTTTGAGCCTGGCCTACAACTTCCATGCCGTCCTCTAAATCGAGAAGAGCTCCAAGTGCGCCTAGAAGCATGCGCTGGTCTTCGGCAATGACGATCCGGATCATGCTTATCCCTCCTTTTCTTTGTTTTTAATGACGTTCGGAACGTGGAATTGCAGTGTCGTTCCGTTATTTGATTCAATTTCAAGTTTTCCGTTTACAAATTCGAGGCGCTCGCGCATGCCTTGTAATCCATTGCCGCGAAAGGGATCCAGCGTTGCGGGGAGACCTTTTCCATCATCTTCAATACCGATAAGAATTTCAGTCGGGGATTGTTCAATGGTCACGCGGCAGGTCGTGGCTCCGCTGTGTTTCACAATATTTGTCGCTGCTTCTTTTAAGCACATGCTGAGCACATTTTCCACGAGCAGGGGGGTGTTGGTGACATGTGGATCTCCTTCGAATTGAAAGTGCATTTCTGCTGCTTCGATAATCTGCTGGACGCGGACGATTTCATCTTCGAGCTTCGTCCCTTTCATATTCGATACCATCTCCCTGACTTCCTTCAAAGCCGTCCGGGCTGTGTTACGGATATCCTCCACTTCTTTATTGGCCTTTTCCGGATGAGCCGTCATTAATTTGCGGGCGAGGTCACTTTTTAAACCGATCATTGAAAGCTTTTGCCCAAGCGTATCATGGAGATCACGTGCAATCCTTTCGCGCTCTTCAATGACCATGAGTTGCGAAATTCGTTCATTCGCATCTTCCAATTCCCCTTCGAGTTTTTGTTGTTGGTTCCGGTAGCGGACGGTAAATGGAAGGAGAATGACTCCAATCACCGTAATGATAATGAAAGGAAGGTTCGGAAACAGAGAATCAATTTGGTAAATGAATGTCGTCGTGACTGCAATCAACGTCGTCGTCAAATGGACAATATATAAAGATAAAAAGCCGCCGAGGTGTCTGATGTTTCCAATGAAATAGGCGATGAAAAGGGCGAAATAAATGTATCCGAATAAAGCCGTCATGACAATGCTGATGACGATCTCAACGCTGACCCATAAATAGACGAATCGGCTGTTGGATATGAATGACAACCGGTAAGCGAGGAAGAAGATCAGTGTCATCAGAATGCCGAAAAGCATTTCGTACATGGATGAAGAACGGAAAATAAAGAAAAAGGGCAACAGACAAAAAATGATCCAAACGTAAATGCTGAGCCCTGTATTTTTGGGAATGATTTGATACCAGTTCTGCACGTGGGTGCACCTCCTTTTTCTTAGCATAAAGGAAAAGCCCATTCGAGGGAATGGACTTTCAACTTCTTTATTCATCCAGGAAGCTTGGCTGCCTTTGGTCGAGCATGGCTACGCGCTTCTTTTTCAGGAGTGGTTTCACTTCCTTGAAGGATACGAATGTTTTATTTTCTGTATCATAGAGGCGGAATCGGATCGATTCAAGGCTTGTGGCCAGTGTAATCGTCGTTGCGTGTTTCAAAGGTGGTGTCTTTTCGTGCGCTTCTTCCAACGCATAGTTAGGCACCCTCGGGGCTAAATGGTGCACGTGGTGGAAGCCGATATTACCGGATACCCACTGAAGCACTTTAGGAAGCTTGTAATACGAGCTGCCATCGACGGCTGCTTTTACAAAATCCCATTCTGACTCGTCTTCGAAGTATGAATCTTCGAATTGGTGCTGTACATAGAACAACCAGATGCCCAGGATTCCTGAAACGTACAGAACTGGAATTTGAATGATTAAGAAGGCTTCCCAGCCGATCGCCCAGATGAGCAAGCTGTAAAGGGAGACAACAGCCACGTTTGTCACATACGTATTCATGCGTTCTTTCTTTTTTGCGCCTTTTCGATTGAAACGGTTGGAGACAAGGAACAAGTAAAGTGGTCCAAAGCCAAACATGACAATTGGGTTACGATAAATGCGGTAGGCGAGTCTTTCTTTCCACGATGCTTTTATATACTCGTCCACGGTCATGACCCAAATGTCGCCCGTGCCGCGTTTATCTAAGTTTCCACTTGTTGCATGGTGGATCGAATGGCTTCGTTTCCACTTATCAAAAGGAAACAACGTCAGGATGCCTGTGATCGTTCCTATGATGCGGTTAGCCTTTTGGCTTTTCAGGAACGACTGATGCGTACAATCATGGAAGATGATGAAAAGACGGATGACGAATCCACCAGCAATCATAGCGACTGGAACAGCAAGCCATACAGATACGGACAGACTTGCATAGGCCAATACCCACAATAAAACAAACGGGATGACTGTATTGATCAACTGGCGGATGCCTGCTTTTGTATCAGGTTTCGCAAAGGCTGAAACGCTTTTCTTCAGCTCTCGTTGTTTATCCTTGTTCATAATAACGACTCCTTCATATTTCTTCATGTTACTTATGATAGGAAAAAACCCATCATTTTATAAGACATAAACGTCAGGACATTTATATGACACTTATCATGGGTGTTTGTCTATTCTTAGGAGATGGAGATGAAAATCACCGTTAAGATAACGCTTACAATGTGATATAATGGAAGTATAAATCGATACTCTATTATTGGAGGGTTCCCTTATGACCAAGCGAATTCTAGTTGCGTACGATGGGAGTGACTTGAGTAGAGAAGCGGTATGGGAGGCAAGGAATCAGGCGTGTGAAACGTCTAATAGGGAAATTCATATCGTTTCGGTCGTTAAACCCACAGGTCCAGCAACAAATGCTGCGGTCTCCCATAGTATCGGCGACGAAATGGCAGAGAAGCTGTCTTCTGAAATGGATGAGCTGAAAGAGCAGGTGGCTTCATCTGACGTGGGTGTTATTACAGAAGTCATCATTAATAAAGTACAAGAAAACCCTGGTATTGGTATTTGTAAATATGCGGAGGAGCAAGCCGTGGACTTGATCATCGTCGGGAACCGTGGACTTGGGAAAGTGAAAAAAATGTTATTGGGAAGTGTGAGCAATAACGTCGTCCAGCATGCCACCTGTCCCGTACTAGTCATGAAATAAAGGAAAACGAAGCGAAAGCCTGAAGCAACCCCTTCAGGCTTTCGTTTTTTATGGTCATTGAATATAGATTTTATGGATGTACTCTCGATTCCCTCATATTTTAGCTGACTTCCTTTTTCTGGGTGACCAGGTCATACATATATTTCCATATGTGGTCTTTTAATTACTTATCGACGCCAGGGAGGTGTAAACGCCTGAGCCCTCCGACGTCGAGAAGACTGAATCCAATTTTGGATAGGATCGGAAGGATGATGAAGGCTGTGATTTCTGTTGCTTGCTGTGTCCATCCGACTCCAGAAGGTCCGATAATCCAGGCTGTCGGGTAGCAGACCCAAAAGACAGTCAAGTAAGCGGCGGTTCGCTGATAGTGTTTCTTCAGCTCAGCACCACCTTTGATTGCAATTTTTCTTAGCGGATACCAAATGATATAAAGGATGATTACTAGAGCAACGACACCGAGAACATACCAAATGTATTTAATGGCTTCGGATGAGAAGTCGGCAATCAAACCTGTCAGAATCATAAATACGTCGGCTGCAATTAAAGCAGCGATCAACGCTTTGTCTTTCTTTTTCTCATAAAACATGGCGGTCAAAGCGAGTGCGAGCAATAGAAGGGGTGTCGTTACTACCCAGTCCAAGTAACGGGCGAAGTATACGGTTTTATCAGGTTGTTCAAGCAACCCTTGACCTAAGGCAATCGATAAGTAAGCGGCTCCCGACCATGATGGAATAATGATCGCAATCACATACTCATATTTTGGAACACCGCGAGGGTTACGGCTTAAATATAGGAACGTCAAGGCTCCACCCAACATGACAAACGTATAAATCCAATGCAGAGAAACAATATAACCACTCATCGTGCCACCTCAATCTTCAATCTAATTACCTCTCATTCTAGTCAAAAGAGTGAAGAACTAGACGTTTACAAATTCTGGCGTACCAGGTCTTACATAAATTCCCACCTAAGCCACAGCAAAATCACCTTGTGTTCCCGCTGAGGTTCTTTCATAAACGGGGTTTGGCCGCTTTTGTGTTTAAACTATAAAACTGGGGCCTTATCTTTGTGTTTGCTACACGTTGTCGAATGTAAGCGCTATTCGTTACAATTTTCTTAACAGTTCAAACATTATTACTTCCATTCCACCTAACGAGCCCACTTGGTGAATCAATAGGAGAATGATGAAAGGGTGTGGTGATCTTGGAAGCCATCAGTAAGAACTTTTTCTTATACCTTTCCAACAATAAGTTGTTAGATCGCTTTGCTAAGCGCTTTGGCAGTAAATTTGGGGCTGACAAGATAGTAGGGGGAGAAACGTTCTCCCAGGCAATTCCATTAATACAGCAATTGAACCATGAGGGTTTGGTCGTTACGGTTGACCATTTAGGAGAGTTTGTAGACTGTGAGGAAGAATCCAGAGACCGCGCAGGTGAATGTATCCGTTGTATCCAACAGATTGCGAGTAACCAGCTGCAGTCGGAAGTATCTCTTAAACTGACATCGCTTGGACTGGACATCAGTCGTGAGTTGGTTATGGAGAACATGGAACTTATTTTGAAAGAAGCCCAAAAGCATGACATTACGGTCACCATTGACATGGAAGACTCGTCACGGTGCGGGGCAACCCTTGATATTTATCAGGAATTGAAAAAAGACTACCCGAATCTGGGTACGGTCGTACAGTCGTATCTATATCGAACCGATGAGGATCTTGACCGACTGAATGAGTGCCAACCTTATCTGCGCCTTGTAAAAGGAGCCTATAAGGAGTCTGGCAAAGTCGCTTTTCCAGAAAAACATCTCGT
This sequence comes from Halobacillus litoralis, assembly GCF_009856415.1. GTDB lineage: Bacteria > Bacillota > Bacilli > Bacillales > Halobacillaceae > Halobacillus > Halobacillus litoralis_C. The sequence continues at coordinate 169,658 of NZ_WMEZ01000006.1, forward strand.
CGACGATAATTTGAAGCATCTGATTAAGAAAAACTTGTTGAATGGCAACTATACAGCTATTGCAAGTCACGATGACGCCATCGTCGATTACACGAAAAAGCTTGTGGAAGAGCATGACATTCCGAAAGACCGCTTTGAATTCCAAATGCTTTACGGCATGAGGAATCAAATGCAGAAAGACCTCCTTGAAGAAGGATATAAAGTGAGAGTGTATCTTCCTTATGGAGAAGATTGGTACGGGTACTTCATGAGAAGGCTCGCCGAAAGACCAGCGAACATCGCCTTTGCATTAAAAGGTGTTTTCAGTAAATAAAACTTCTACACATTAGAAAGGGGTATTTTATCATGGTCCAGCCTTATAAACACGAACCATTCACAGACTTTACAATTGAAGAAAATAAGAAAGCTTTCGAGGAAGCATTGAAGCAAGTGAAAGAAGAATTAGGGCAGCATCATGATCTTCTCATCGATGGCGATCGCATTCGCACAGACAATACGATTACCTCCACAAACCCTGCGGACACGAAGCAGGTCGTAGGTACCGTATCCAAAGCGAACGAAGACTTAGCAGAAAAAGCCGTCCAGTCAGCAGCAACTGCTTTTGAAGACTGGAGAAAATGGGATCCACGTGCTCGCGCTGAGCTATTATTCCGTGCGGCTCACATCATCCGTCGTCGTAAGCATGAATTTTCCGCCTATCTCGTGTATGAAGTAGGGAAGCCTTGGAAAGAAGCGGATGCAGATACGGCAGAAGCGATTGATTTCCTTGAGTATTATGGACGTCAAATGATCGAACTGAAAGAAGGAAAGCCAGTTGAAAGCCGTCCGGGTGAGCAAAACCGCTACATCTATACATCTACAGGCGTTGCGGTCGTTATTCCACCTTGGAACCTTGCATTTGCCATCATGGCAGGTACAACGGTCGCTCCACTTGTCACAGGAAGCACGGTCGTCATGAAACCGGCAAGTAACAGCCCGGTTATTGCCGCGAAATTCGTAGAAGTGCTGGAAGAAGCAGGTCTACCGAAAGGTGTCTTGAACTTTGTACCAGGAAGCGGCGGAGAAGTTGGCGACTATCTTGTCGATCACCCGAAAACGGCCTTGATTTCCTTTACAGGTTCCCGTGATGTCGGAACACGTATTATCAAGCGTGCGGCAGAAATTCAAGAAGGGCAGAATCACCTGAAGCAAGTCATCGCTGAAATGGGTGGTAAAGACACCGTCGTCGTCGATAAGGAAGCAAATATTGAAACAGCGGTCGATGCCATCATCGTCTCTGCATTCGGATTCTCCGGTCAAAAGTGCTCTTCCGGGTCCCGCGCCGTCGTTCACGAGGATGTGTATGACGAAGTGTTGGAAAAAGTAAAAGAACGAGCGGAACAGCTGACCGTCGGAAATGCATCGGAAGAGAACGTCTACATGGGACCAGTTGTCGATCAAGGCGCTTATGATAAGATCATGAGCTACATCGAAATCGGTAAAGAAGAAGGACGTCTCGTCACAGGAGGGAAAGGTGACGATTCGAAAGGGTACTTCATTAAGCCGACGGTCTTTGCGGATCTTGCTCCAGATTCCCGTATGCAGCAGGAAGAAATCTTCGGACCGGTTGTCTGCTTCACAAAAGCGAAGAACTTTGATGAAGCGATCGACATTGCCAACAACACAGAATACGGACTGACAGGTGCGGTCATCTCTGACAACCGTGAACATCTGGAAAAAGCGAAATACGATTTCCACGTCGGAAACTTGTACTTCAACCGTAACTGTACAGGAGCCATTGTCGGTTATCAGCCATTCGGCGGCTTCAAGATGAGTGGAACAGACTCTAAAGCTGGCGGACCTGACTACCTAGCTCTTCACATGCAAGCGAAGACAATCTCTGAAATGTTTTAAAAAAGCCTAAGGCTCTCCCAAACTTGGGAGAGCTTTTTTCATAGAAAAGCATCGTTCTGCTTACCGTATGATACTCGGCGGGAGCAGGAAGACGATTCGATCACCTATTACTTAATTGAACGAAAGAACAACATGAGAGTTATTCAAGATGCCTTAGATATATTTCTTTTTCTTTCCATCCACAACCGATATAATGGAGGGTAACGATACATGACATTCAACCTACTCGGAAAGGTCAGGATTCCTATGGAAGTCAAAGAATTGATCCTTCAGGCAGAAGATATTCATAAGGCGACAGAGCTGATCAGTTCGAAGTTGAAGAAGCCTGTCATTATTGAAAATAAAAATTTCGAATTGATCTCTTATAGTTCAACGTTCGATGATTTCGATCAGACCCAGCAGAAAACGATCCTTTCGAAAAAATGCCCGATCTTCATCATTGATCGTTTAAAGAAAGAAGGCATTGTTACTCGTCTGGAAAAACAATCGGATCCTATCCGCATCCATCCCATGGAGGACCTTGGCTTTCAACAGCGTGTCGTCATTGCGGCCAAGCACCTTGGGCATACACTTGGGTACGTATGGGTTCAGGAGTCGGAACAATCCTTGAACGCAGAGGATATGGAATTTTTAGGGGAGATCACGAGTCATCTCGGGAAGTTGATCTATGATCAATTTATGAAAGAGAACGCCAAAGAAGGACGTAAAGAGGAGCTTCTCTGGCAGCTGCTTCATCATGAATATGCAAGCGAAAGTCAGTTTCGTCATGATGCTTCTCTCGCTCAACTTAAGATCCCGGATCGATTTTCACTCGTTGTTTTTTCAGTGACTGCTCCTCAGTACAAGTCGATGCTGGATGATTTGGAAAACACGGTTAACCGTTTCCGTACGAACCGCCACCTGTATTATTTGAAAACCGAATTTCAGTTGATTCTGTTCATTGAAGGAAGAGAATCTGACCGCTTTTCATCAAGGGATATCGCCCGTGACCTCATTGATGTCGTCAAAGTGGAAACAGGCGAGGAAGATTTTTATCATTTCCTTATTGGTGTCGGGAAAGAATACACGAAGATCTATTATATGCGAAAAAGTTTCCTCGAAGCTTTGGAAGTCATCGAAACTGCAAACTTCATCAGCCCGCGTCCTGAAACGATGCCGCGCGAGTTTTCCAAACTTGGTCTGTACCGATACTTAGCGGCGTTGTACGAAAAAAACAGTTCGGAAGATTACTACAGTGAAGATTTGCTGACGTTGATCAACAATGACACGACAAAGCAGACGGATCTCCTTTTCACACTGGAAGCGTACCTTGCGAATAATGGAAAAGGGAAACAGACAGCGAATGAATTATTCATTCATCCTAATACGTTGAATTACAGGATTAAGCAAATCCAGGAACTAACGAACATCGATTTCTCTGACTTCAATATGAAAGCCTACTTATATACCGAGCTATTGTTACTGAATAATGTAGACAGCTACTATCAACGCTACAAAGCCGCGTTGCAAAAATAAAAGGAGGAGGCATCATCATGCCTCCTCCTTTTTCTTATGCCTGTACGGCACTTTCGTACGTTTTGTAACCACCGCTCAAGTTCTTGGCTTGATAACCGTTGTGTGTAAGGATTCTTGTTGCCAAATAGCCTCTTAAACCAACTTGGCAGTGTACATAAACAGGGCGGTCCTTCGGCAGTTCATTCAATCGGTCCCGTAATTCTCCTAAAGGAAGATTGATGGACCCATCAATGGCTCCGTTTTCCCTCTCCTTCGGTTCTCTGACATCCACAATGATTTCCCCTTTTGCAAGGAGGTCCGCTACTTCGTGGTAGTGAAAAACGGATACCTCACCATCCATGACATTGGAGGCTACGTAACCAGCCATGTTGACAGGGTCTTTGGCAGAGGAATACGGAGGGGCGTAGGCCAACTCCAAATCTGCCAGATCCGTTACTTTCAACTCTCCTTTGATGGCGGTCGCGATCACATCGATTCTTTTCTCTACCCCTTTTATTCCGACACCTTGGGCCCCTAGTATTTTTCCTGTGTTCGGATCGAACAGCAACTTTAAGGATAACGGGCTTCCGCCAGGATAATAGGAAGCGTTTGAGGACGGATGAATATGGATGGCTTCATATTCTTTTTGAAGACCCTTCAAAAGTTTTTCGTTATTTCCGGTAGTCGCGACGGTAAGGTCGAAAATTTTTGCTACAGATGTTCCCAGTGTACCTGAATAGGCGACGGGTTGACCGTGGATGTGGTCGGCAACCAAACGCCCTTGCCGATTGGCCGGCCAGGCAAGGGGAATCATCGCAGGGGTTTTCTGGATATAATCTTTGACTTCAATCGCATCTCCGATTGCATAAATGTTCTCATCCTTCGTTTGAAGGTGTTCATTAACGAGGATGCCGCCACGGGCTCCGATATCGAGGTCCGCCTTTTTAGCAAGGTCGTTTTCGGGTTGGACACCAATGGATAAGATCGTTAAATCACTCGCAATGGAACGGCCGCTCCGTAAAAGGATCTTTTTTCCCTGGTCTTTAAATGCCTGGACGCCGTCATTGAAGATCAAGTTCACCCCATGAGTTTTCAACTCCTTATTTACCATCGTCGCCATTTCATAATCAAGCGGGGCCATCACCTGGCTGCCAAGTTCCACAATCGTTACTTGTACGCCCCGATGGACAAGGTTTTCAGCCATTTCCAAACCGATAAAACCGCCACCTATAATGACGGCATGTTCAGGTGCTTTTTCGTCCACCCACGTTTTAATCTTATCCGTATCAGGGACTGTACGTAGAGTGAACAGATTTTCAGCTTCTTGTAATCCTTCAAAAGGTGGAACAATAGGCTTTGCACCAGGAGATAAAATGAGCGTATCGTACGTTTCCTCATACGTTTCTCCTGTATCCACTTTGCGAATGGTGAGCGATTGCTTCTCCCGGTCGATCGTTGTGGCTTCACTAAGGGTGCGGATATCGAGATTGAATTTTTTTGACATGCCTTCCACTGTTTGAACAAGGAGTCGGTCTCGGTCGGTGATTACTTCTCCTATATAATAGGGTAACCCGCAGTTCGCAAAAGAAATGTAAGGTCCTTTTTCAATCATGATGATTTCGTTTTCTTCACTCAGGCGTCTTAACCTGGCTGCAGCAGTTGCACCGCCGGCTACACCGCCTGCAATGATAATCTTTTTTGACATCATAATCCTCTCCTCCCCACTTTTGTGAAGGTGTTCACAAAAGGTCTTACCCATAGTTTACTCTGAGTTCTGTTAAAATACAATATACCCCTGTGTGTATATTTTGTGACAGGATGATCCCAACAAAAAATGAGGATTCGTGCATGAGGGGGTTTTGACGTTGTAAGATAAAGATAGTGGAAAAAGGAGATGGTGATCGATGGTAGATGAAAGAAAGCTCATACAGCAGCATTTAGCCAATGAACGCACCTATTTAGCTTGGATTCGGACAAGTATCGCCCTTGTCGGAATTGGGTTTTTAGCTACGACGGTCCACATTTCAGCCCTTCCGACGGCAGGGGATATGGCGAATAGTCTGGCTATGCTCGTCAGTATTTCCTCGTTGTTTCTTGGCGTGATGACGATTATCGGTGCGACGGTGAATTATTACCATACACGGAAGAATATCAATGAGAACCGCTTTGTATCTTCACACCGAATTATTGTCTATATGACATCTGTGGCCTTTTTACTGTTTTTACTGGTGACCACGTATTTATTTTTCGTATAATTCCCTCTACAAGAAAAAAGCCTCGCTGTCCTTTCAGCGAGGCTTTCCTTGTGTAGAATTTTTATGCGTTACTGAACTCTCCTTCATCCGGACGGGATTTTTTAATGAAAAAGGCCATGATGAAACCGGCAACGGCAAAGATTCCAGCCACGACAAAGGAGACATTCACTCCATGAATCAGACCTGTCACCCCTTCAGAAGGAATGGTCTGGCTCGTCATCACAGAAACGAGCATGGCCGTTCCAACGGCTCCGGATACTTGGCGCATCGTATTGTTCATGGCTGTTCCGTGTGGCATCAAATGTTGTGGCAGTTGGTTAAGTCCTGCTGTTGTCACAGGCATCATCACCATAGCAATTCCGAACATACGTACACAATTGACGAGAGCCAGATATAGAAATGTCGTCGATGGATCCAGGTTCGTAAACAGGAATGTAGAAACCGTGAGCAGTCCGAGCCCGATAATGGCAAGCCAACGCGCACCGAACTTATCAAAAAGACGGCCGGTGATCGGGTTCATAATTCCCATTAACAATGCGCCAGGCAACAGCATCAACCCTGACTCGAAGGCTGTGAATCCTAGCATGTCCTGCATGAGAATCGGCAAAATGACGGCTCCGCCGATCATTGAAATAAAAACAATCATTCCGAGTGCGGTCGTGAGGGTGAAGATTTTATATTTGAAAATACGGAATTCCAAAATCGGTTTTTCCAATTTCATCTGGCGGGTGATGAAAAGCGTCAACGTGACCGCTCCGACAGCTAAAGAAAGGAGTACCTCTTGACTTAAAAAGCTGGCACTACCGGCAACACTGAATCCATATAAAATTCCGCCGAAACCGAACGTAGACAGGATGATGGAGATCGGATCGACTTTCGGGAACGTTTGCTTCGTTACATTTTTCAATATGAAGTAAGCCACAATCAAGTCTGCAATCGCAATCGGCAAAATAACGAAGAACAAGCTTCTCCATGGGAACTGTTCGACAAGCCAGCCGGACAATGTCGGTCCGATGGCTGGTGCAAAAGCGATGACAAGCCCGAACATACCCATCGCTGATCCTCTTTTTTCAATAGGGAAAACGAGAAACATAATCGTCTGCATTAAAGGGAGAATAATACCTGCCCCAGAGGCCTGCAAAACTCTTCCTGTTAATAGAATTGAAAAGTTAGGGGCTATACCGCAAACAAGTGTACCGAAAGCAAATAATCCTACGGCTGTCATGAAGAGACCTCTCGTAGAAAAACGTTCAATTAAAAAAGCTGTTATAGGGATCATGATTCCGTTCACTAACATAAAGATCGACTGCAACCATTGCGCTGTATTCGCATCCAAATTCAAATCGGCCATAATGTGAGGGAGGGCTGTAGCTAACAGGGTTTGATTCAATATGGCTACAAAAGCGCCCGATATGAGTACGATCATTAAGGGGACGCGGTTAATTTCTTGAGATGACATATTTTAACCTTCTTTCTAAAATACTTAGGGAACTAATAAAATATCATACCATATGAAAGGTTATTTGTTCAGTATCCTGCATATAATTACTGTTGGAAAATTAGGTGGCTAAGATTAAATTGCGAAAAAACAACGCCTGCTTATGCGCAGACGTTGTTTTGCTTAAGCTGTTTTCTGTTTTCCGAAGTAAAAGAGTCCGAAAAAGATACCGATTGCCGTCATGGCAACCGCTACGATCAGCGTAGGCCATGGTCCGAATTGGGCTATGAACGGAACGGATAAGGCTGTCACAAATCCTCCACCCAAGAAAGGTTCATAAAAGAGTTGTTTGTATCCGAATGCTTCAAAAGCTGGAGACTCATTGTCAGGATCGACGACGCGCATCAATAGTAACCCTGTTGCGGTGACCCCCATGGATTGTCCGAAGTCCCCAATTCCACGCTCAAACCAATACTGCGGAATCATTCGAGGAGCAAGTACTAGGAACCCGAATAAATTCCAAGCGATTCCTGCAGCGGCTAGTATGACAAAGGGAACGAGGTATTCACCAATGACATCTAAGGAAACGGTCGATATTGCTGTTAGTATAAGAACATCAAGTGCAAGACCTTGAATTCTGTTGATCATTCTGCGATCAACAAGGTTGTATTTATCCCTTTTACTGAAAAAGATTTGAAGAGCAATTCCGCCGATCATCGCCAGCGGGAACAATGGAATATAGCTCATAAAATCAGAACCGATGGTGATAGACTCAAGACCAATTAATCCTTGCAACAATAACCAGCCGAGTAAAATAGCGATGAATACGATAGATAAATGGAAAGATAACGGTTCGATCGATTCCGGGCGTAAGGTCATTTTTCCCGCTGGTTCACGATTTTGATATTCCATAACCCCGCGCTTTCTCAAATCAGAAAAGTCTTCTACATCTTGAATGACTTTCGTCTTCTTATTACGAACACCCCAGTTGATGAGGATGATTCCAAAAATGACCCCGGATAATACACCGATCGTCGCTAGGCCGATAGCTAAATCGAAAGCTTCTGCAAAACCAAGCTCTTCGAATGTGCTCGCCATACCGGCAGCCGTTCCGTGTCCACCTTCAAAGGCGACCTCAATCAAAGCCCCGGACATGGCAGGGAGGTCAAAGAAGGGAACTAAGATAAGAACAGCAAGTGTAATACCAACCACATACTGGCCCCAGCCGACAGACCAGCCAAGTGCGAGTTGAGGACCAGCGTAATACCAAATATCTTTTAATTTCGGAATGGTAGCTCCAAGGAATAGAGCAGCAAATACCACATTGATCATGAGGCCAGGAAGGGCGGACCATACTTCCATAATGGATTCCGTCATGATCCCGTTTGAGAAGAAGCTCTCTTCCGGCATAAACTTTCCGAGTACTTGAGGGCCAAGGAAAAGCGCAATAAACCCTCCGATAATGGATGAGGGTAAGAATAAATTTTGTAATAACGTCCATTTGACGCGGATGATTTTACCGATCAAAAGGAAGACACCGATATAAAGAAGTGCGAAGCCTATTTCATTCGGAGTCATTTGATCACCTCTTTCTTAAAGGTGGGATGTTTTCCCATTTGTGTAGTTTTAACAGTTACTCATTTTCCCTTGTAATTGTCTTATTGAAACTACATTTTTCATAAAATCTTTGTCGATTTATAAACTTCTTCTATCCTCCATTTCTTCAACTAGAGATCCCTGTTCCCGTACCTTACGTGCAGTACCTTTGATGACTAATACCCCGTGGTTAATCAGGACTTCATTACCGAACTCGGCGGGTTACCGTTAAAGGGATTTCGAAAGCCTCATGTGGAAAAAGCGGGAGGGGGAAACGGCGAGACTACGCATAGCGTTAGTTCTAGGAGACTCGTCACACGCACACAGAAAGCGAACCTTTTCCCGCAGCCCCCTAGACTTTCACAAAAGTCTCGAAATTGATTCTTAAATCTTCCTGTCATATAGCAAAAAATCCTCCGTCGGTATTAGACGGAGGATTTCGGGTTTAGGATTGGTTTTTTTCTGTTTTGTTAATGAGTGAAGTTCCGACAAGATCTCCGGTGACGTTTAGGGCTGTTGCCCCCATACCAATCAGAACATCCACGGATGCAAGAAGCGCGACAGCTTCCATAGGCAATCCGACTTGAGAAAACACAGTCGCAATCATGATGATTCCGGCTCCTGGGACTCCTGCTGTTCCGACAGAAGCAAGTGTTCCCACAAGGACAATTTGTAGGATGGAGACAAAGCTTAATGGATCACCAATAATGTTGGCAGCGAATACGGCAGATACCGCAATTCGAATAGCTGCACCATCCATGTTGATTGTCGCTCCTAATGGAAGGCTGAAGCCATACAAGCTTTTATTCAACCCCAAGTTCTTCGCAGCATTTAGTGTGACTGGAAGTGTACCAGAACTGCTCTGTGTAACAAAGGCTGTTAGCATAGCCGTTCGTGCCTCTTTAAAGAAAGAAGTCGGCTTTCGTTTGCTTACAAATAGGAAAACAATATAAATAGCTAACTGTACAAATAAACCTATATAAAGGACGCCGACGAAGCTGCCTAATTCCAACAGCGTGTTCGCGCCTTGTGTACCAACGACTTCAGCGATGATCGCAAAAATACCCACGGGGACATATTGAAGGATCCCCTTCATAACAATTAACGTCGCCTCATTCAAACCATCTATGACTTTGTAAAGGTGACCTCCCAAACTTTGATAAGCGTTGGTAGAACGCATGTAAGAAAGTGCTAAACCAAAGACAATCGCAGTAAAAATGATTCCAAGCAAGTTCATTTCTGTTAACGCTGTAAGAATATTTTCAGGAACAATGTTCAAAAGAACGCTGGTGAAGCCGGGGTTTTCGGGAACCTCAACGGTTTCATCACCAAGACTCATCCCTGTACCTGGATTAAACAAAGTAGCAACAGACACGCCAACTAAGATAGCAAGGGCAGAAGTACCCAGGTAATAAAGGAAGACCTTTCCTCCCATGCGTCCCAATGAACCAATGTTCGTCTGGTTAATCCCCACAATCAGGGTGAACAAAATTAACGGTACAATGATAAATTTCAAAAGACGGAGCAGTAGGTCACCAAAAGGGGCCAGGACAGCAGCGTCTTCTCCGAACAGGAGACCGACAGATACACCGAGCACTAAGGCTACGGTGATTTTTTTAATCAATGATGTTTGTGTGTAGATTCTCCACAACTTACTCATGGTGAACCCCTCCTTTTAAAAATATTTAAACAGTATAATGCTGATTGGTTTACTAAGGTTTACTAGGGTAAGATAAGGCATGTGAACAAGGATGTCAACGGTATTGCTTACCATTGACAATTTCTTAATTAAAGTCTTCCTCAAATCCCATGTTTTATCTTCTATATAAGCTCTTCTAGAAGGAGGAGTTATGATGAATGCTGTGAGCACCATCAGAGTGGCAGCGGGCTTTCATGTGCCTCTAAACTCACCCAAACATCTCGAAATCGAGCCATCTTCAATCCTGCCATATCGTTAAGGTTTGCTCAAAGGATAAGTGTTACATGTGAAGAGAGTGAGGGTACTAGGTTTAAAAAGCGAAAAGGAAGTGAAGTTTGTGGAGAAGAATACTGTCGTCGCTCTTGCTGGGGCGAGTGGGTATATAGGCCAAAACTTGATGGAAAAGCTGAAAGATCGTTCTGAAATTATTGCCCTATCCCGAAATGGGGATGCAAAGGAAGACAGTGACCAAGTGACCTGGCGATCGTGCGATTTATATTCGATGGCAGATGCAGAAAAAGGGTTGGATGGAGCGGATGTGGCTGTATATCTTGTGCACTCGATGATGCCTTCAGCTAAGTTAACCCAGGGCTCATTTGAAGATATGGATGTCATCCTTGCTGATAATTTCGCCCAGGCGGCAAAAAAAGTAGGGGTGAAGCAAATTGTTTATTTGAGCGGCATCATCCCTGAAGATCAATCAAGACTTTCCCGTCATTTGAAGAGTCGTCTTGAAGTGGAAAAGATTCTAGGTTCATACGGAGTCCCTGTGACGACGATCCGGGCAGGACTGATTGTCGGCCCTAGAGGATCTTCGTTTCCTATATTGAAAAAGTTAGTCAAACGTCTTCCTTTTATGGTTCTCCCCCAATGGACGAAGACGAAAACCCAGCCAATTGCCTTACCAGACGTAATCGGATCCCTGCACCAAAGTATCGGCGAAGAGAGCTTAAAAGGTCGTTCGATAGACGTCGGGGGTCCAGATGTGATGACTTACGACAAGATGATGGAGCAAGTGGCAGGCGTCATGGACAGGAAACCGGTTATGGTCAATGTCCCGTTTTTGACCATTGATTTATCCAAGTTATGGGTAAGGCTCGTGACAGGAGCGCCTAAAGAAATGGTATACCCGCTCATTGAAAGTCTTATTCATCCAATGGTCACCCGGTCCGAAAATGAAGTGGATGGAATCAGTGAAGGAAAAACGCCTTTCGTTGAAGCGGCCGAGTGGGCTCTAAAAGAGGAAAAGAAGCAACCTAAAAGAAAGTCGAACCTTCCTAATCTCCCTGCCATGCAGGATGATGTCCGCTCTGTCCAGCGGATCCCGCTTCCTCAAGGTCACTCTGCAGACTGGATTGGGAAATACTATGTCAAGTGGTTGGAAAAGGTATTGAATCCATGGGTGAAAACGACCGTAGATGAAACCCATTGTTGTCAAATCGGTGTGATTTTTAATGATATCCCACTACTGGAATTCACATACTCAGCAGACAGAAGCACAAAGGACCGTGCTTTATATTATATATCCGGAGGCCGGTTGACAAACAAAGAGAAAAACGTCAGAGGGAGACTTGAATTCAGAAAAATTCCGGGAAAAGATGAAGCGATTGTAGCCATTCATGACTATATGCCGTCCTTGCCATGGTTCTTATACAAATATACCCAGGCAAAGGCTCATTTGATCGTGATGGCCTTATTCCGCAGGCACTTGGAGAAATGGGGGACACATGAACCATCGTTTCAAGTTCTTGAATAATTTCGGGTGATTGAAACATAATAACCGTGTAAGACATTATGTTTTACACGAGGTGATTAGGATGGGCAACAAGGAAAAAAAGCCGGATCGCCAGTTCAAGGAAAGAAAGAGCCATGGCGAGCACCGGAATGGCCGGAAAGCTCAATTCAAAAACCACAGTACACATTTCGGAGAAGATCCGAATGAGTACATCGACCGTGAGCGGTTAGGATACAACGCTGACGCGTAACCAAATCCCCCATACGGCATTATGCCGTATGGGGGATTTTCTTCTTACTAAAACTATATGGCAGTATTCGGGAAGAATCGATTTCGAGATGTATCGAGGTTCGTTGCTTGGGATGAGCGTCAGGGTTGGCTGGGAAGCTACTCGTCCAGCTCCATCGCCCAGACACTCGCGTCATAAGCCGAACAGCAACGGAATGAAAAGGCCCATTCCGTTGCTGTTTGGCTTATGCCAGTCGTGTCTACCAGGGCGATTCCGCATTTGAACACTTTCCTGTGGGGGAGTGGTGAGCTTCCTCGGGCTACATCCTGCGGGGTCTCACCTATCTCCTTTCTCCCACGGGAGTCTCGCAGCTTCCCAGCCACCCCATTTGTCGTAAGCGGGTAACGAACCCCTACACCGGGTGAGACTGTCTTCCGCTATCCTGGTATTATATGCATGGAAATCTCTATATCAAGCTTTACACACCCACCGTGGGAGTTAGTTTTTCTTCTATTTTCACTGGTATAAAAGCTACTTATTTCGGATGTGGTTTCGAGACACTTATATGGTAAAGGGGCGGAGGGAAACGGTGAGACTCCTATGGGACGTGTGGGACAGGTGAGACCCCGGAGGGCTTAGCCTGAGGAGGCTCACCGCCCGCCCCATGGAAAGCGAACTGTTTCCTGAAACCCCTAAAATCCAACAAACATCTCGAAACTGAATATTCCACAATAGGGAGCGTTTGTGGAAGAAGGGGAATCTTACTTAACTGTGCGCTCATTTAAGTCGATATTACTAAAAGAAAGAGTCAACTTAAGGGGGATGAACATGGGGTTATTCATGACAAAGAAAAAAGAGGAAGTTGGACCGCTCGGGGAAGGATTTGCAGGAGTCATTGATTTACCGAGGGATTCGGGTCTACATACACAGTTCGAAATGATTCATCTTAAGGAACAGGATTTAGCGATTCTGCAATCATTGAAGCCAGTGATCAGCAATCACATCGATCGTATCGTGACCCAATTTTATAATAATTTGGAAAATGAACCATCCTTAGAACGGATCATCAATGCCCACAGTTCTATCGATCGTTTAAAACAGACATTGACGGTTCATGTTCAGGAAATGTTCAACGGTACGATTGATACCACTTTTATTGAAAAAAGAAAAAAGATTGCGACCGTGCATTTGAAAATTGGACTGGAACCAAAATGGTACATGTGTGCTTTCCAGGACCTATTATTATCATTCATGGATATTTATAAACAGGATCTTCCACCTGAGCATTTCAGTCAAGCGACTCGTGCAACGACCAAAATCCTAAATATTGAACAGCAGCTCGTTCTTGAGATGTTCCAGGAAGAAGCCGAGGAGCTCCGGCAGATTGAAGTGGAGAAACGGGAAGAGGCTTACCGGCGAGTAGATCAAATGTCTGAAGAGGTAGCGGCGGTGTCTCAACAGGCGAGTGCGTCTACAGAGCAATTGACGGAACAGACAGACAAAATTGTCGGAGATTCTAAAAAAGGTTCCAAAGTTGCTCAACAAGTGGAGCAGCAATCGATGGATGGGAAGCAGCGTTTGGAAATTCAGCAAAAACAAATGAACCAGATTCAAGAAAACATCAACGAAATCTCTGGTGATATGGAAAAATTGAAGCATGTTGCTGAAGAAATCAGCAAAATCGTAACCATCGTTTCTTCCATCGCGGAACAAACGAATTTACTCTCTCTGAATGCGTCGATTGAAGCCGCAAGAGCTGGTGAGCACGGCGCAGGTTTTACCGTGGTCGCGAATGAGGTGCGGAAGTTGTCTGAGCAGACGCAGAACTCAGTGGCAGAGGTGTCCGATTTAATCTCTACTACTAGTGGCCAGATCCACAATGTTTCAAGTAATGTCGGGAACATCAACACCATGATTTCTGAAGGGGCAGAGAGCATGGATCAAATCAATCAGTTTTTCACAGAAATCGTATCTGCGATGGGCCAGAATAAAACCTATAATGCCGGGATTGAAGCAGAACTTGAACAATTCGCTCAGGTCATCGAGGAAATCAATGGGGCGGTTTATAAGGTGGCGGCTTCTTCTCAACAGTTGACGGAGCTTACAGATTAAAGGGGAAGAGGAGAACCCTATTCCGATGGCAGCTTCTCGCCAATGTTTTCATTCCTGATTCTCAAGCCAATCTTTCAATACGACAGCATGGTTGTATTGTTCATCTTTCGCTCCATATAAAAGAACCAACCGATGATTTTGAGCGATATCCTGTAATTCTTTTTTCTTTGCTTTTGCCTCATCAGAATGATGCAGTTCCTTTTTGTACCTGGCTGTAAATTCCTGAAATCTTTCAGGAGTATGATTGAACCATTTCCGAAGGGAAGAGGTTGGGGTGAGTTCTTTCGCCCATTCATCCAGCTGTGCCTTTTCTTTTGATATACCACGCGGCCATACACCGTCAATGAGGACCCGGTATCCTCCGATTTGTTTTTCATCTTCATAAATACGTTTCAAAACGATGGACACGGGAGATATCCTCCTTTACTGTGATAAAAAAATAAGAAGCCCGGCACGTTTGGATGCCGGACTTCCTCCATGTAACAAGGAATTAGTGTCGAGGGTTGACCTCTACAACTTTTTCTTGAGGTACCGTTGCATTTTCCTCTTGTGTATCTTCTGTAAGCTCGTCCTTCGCTTCCTTGGCTTTATCGCCAACTTCCTGCAAGTCTTCACCGGCATCTTTCGCTGTGTTTATAATTTCTTCAGACTCTTCTTTAATATCTCTCGCTTTATCAGCGATCTCTTTTCCTTGGTTGTTAAATACATCTTGAACGGTTGCGGCTGCTTCACTTACAATGTTCACCACACTGCGAACCCGTGTAACAAGGTCATCTTTTTTTGCAGATGGATCTTCTTTCACCTCAGAAGCATAGTCAGAAACCGCGTCTTTCGTTGAGCGAGTGCCTTCTTTCAGACGCTTTCTTTCTTTAGGATCTTTAATAAGAATGAAAGCTCCGCCGATTAATGCGCCTGTCAAAATAGCAACCGGCAGTTTTTTGTTGCCTCTTTTCTTAGGTGTTTGTGTTTGTGGTTGTTGGTTTACACTTTGATTTACATTTTGGTTTTCCATTAGGAAATACCCCTTTCGGTTTTTAAATTTTTTTGAGCTTCGATACGCATTTTTTCTTTCGTTGCCTGGATGTCTTCGTATTGACTTCTACCCGTATCATAAAATTCCTCTTTTTTGCGGTCGTACTTCATTTTTGAAACGGATGGTTCCTTGATCCATATCCTCAAAGTTAATCCACTGACGAAACCGGCGATGATGCCGATGATCCATTCGAGTGCCTTCATGATGAAGTGGTCTCCAACTGAGCGGCCTTCAATGCTTTTCGTTTTTGTGAAAAGTAATACGTCAAAGCAAGTGCTCCGTATACGCCACGCCAGCCTTCTTCGTTGATTTTTTGTTCACCTTCATGCGTTGTTTGCTTCAATGAATAGGTCATATCAACAAGAGAGGACGTAAGTTTCCTGGAAGACTCACCGATATCCCCAACGATATAGAAAAGAGGACTGAGAGCCCGGATCTTTTCATTAACGTCTGCTAATGTGTCGTTACTGTGGTGCAGGACACCTGTCGTTTCCTTCATGACAGAATCCAGTTGCTCTGGCAGTTGATCAACGGTCTTTTTGACACCGCCGAGGACACCTGCCAAGTTATTCAATGCTTTAATAAGGAAAATCGAGACAATTGCAAAGGCGATCCCGATAATTAAAACACCAATTCCTAAAAAGTCCATCTAAAAACCCTCTCTTCTTTATTGTACTTTTTTTCTTTTCCATTTCAGATACAGTTCAATCGCTGCATCTCCCCAGCGGAGTGCCTTTGTGACTTTTTCATCTCTTTCATGAGAAGCATGTGCGACACTTTCAGAAACGCCTTGAATGGATTGATTGACATGACCGACCGTGGTACCAACATTGCCGAGCGCGTCCATCAGTCCGTCAAGCGTCTTCGTTTTGGTTTCAATATCTGAAGCGATGTGATTCGTTTTCTTAAGTAAGCTCTCTGACTCTGTCGTGATGCCCTGCATTTGTCCTTCGACTTTTTCTAACGTTTGAGAAACACTCGTCATCGTACTCGATGCAGCTTTCAGTGTTTTCACAACGAAGATGGCTATGAATGCAAAGGCAATGGCGATGATGAGTAAACTGATTCCCGCTAATGACATGACTCTTCACCTCTTTTATGTTTTAGGGATTTCTCTACCTGGTTTTTGGCCAATTAGAGAAAAAAGCCCCCGGAGCATCTTGCCTCCAGCTGACCCTTTAATTCTTGTAAAGCTATACCACTAATCTTTTTCAATGAAACACTCTCCTAGTTAGAAGTTTATGTAAATCTAAAAAATAGTCCATTTTCCATATTATCAAGGAGGGAGCGGTTTCTTTCCTTTAGTTTGTGATGATGGATGCTGACATCTTCATCACAAATGTTAGAAGCCTTAGATAGCTCAGACCGTATCCCTTTAGCTAAAAACGTATCCATACATGGGTAGAACTCGATCGTTTTTCTTTGAATCTCCTATGGTAATCTGCACTTTATCCGTTGAAGGAAGAAACCAAAAACAGTATATAATTCTTCCAAACGACCAACACCCATTGATCTATTACTCTAAAAGTCCTATATTTGGAATCTTTTGTCTAAGTAAGGTTTTTCCATAAAAGGAAGAGGGAAGTACATATTTATGCAAGCGCTTACTTATAAACTTTGTTATAAAAGTAAGCAAGAATAATGAGTTTGTATAAAAATTCGTCACGATTCGACAAAACTTTTCAGAAAATTTTTATTAATAGCAATTGTAAAAGAGGTTTTCTGATTTTATGATGAATATAGGCAAAAATAAAACACGTAAATTTTTTGCATGTTCATCAACAGAAACTAAAAATCTACTAGTTTAAAGAGGAGTGATGGTGTGGTCCAAGATACAACTTTAGAGCATGATATCTATTTATTCCATGAAGGAAACCTCCGTTACAGTCACAGGCTGCTCGGGGCGCATCCGGAGACGAGAAATGGGGAGAAAGGTGTCCGTTTTGCCGTTTGGGCTCCGAATGCTGTTCAGGTGAGCGTCGTTGGGATGTTCAATGATTGGGACGGCCGGGAGAATCCGATGGAAAAAATCAATGATAACGGAATTTGGATCGCCTTCATTCCGGGTCTTGAAAAAGGCACGATATATAAGTATGAGATATTAACGACTCACGGACATCTACAGTTGAAAGCGGATCCATATGCAATCTCCAGCGAGCTTCGACCTGATACGGCTTCTGTCGTCTACCCTCTGGAAAATTACTCTTGGGGCGATGAGGAGTGGATGAAGCAGAGAAAGGCGAAGAACCCCTATGAATCTCCAATGTCCATCTACGAGCTTCATCTAGGATCATGGAAAAACATCGAACCTGAGGTCTTTTATAATTACCGGGACTACGCTGACACAGTGATCCCTTACGTCAAAGAACTAGGGTATACCCATATCGAACTCCTTCCATTGACAGAGCACCCTTTCGATCGTTCATGGGGTTATCAGGCGACAGGGTACTATTCTGTCACCTCTCGTTATGGAACCCCCGATGATTTCAAATATTTTGTCGATCAGTGTCATAAATATGGAATCGGTGTCATATTGGATTGGGTTCCGGGGCATTTCTGTAAGGATGCTCACGGGTTACGCCGGTTTGATGGAGAAGCTCTCTATGAATATGCCAATCCTAGTAAGGCGGAGAAAACACAGTGGGGGACGCTTACGTTCGATTTTGCTAGAAACGAAGTCCAAAGCTTCCTTATTTCGAACGCGATCTACTGGCTGAAGGAGTACCACCTCGATGGTTTGCGGGTCGATGCCGTGGCGAGCATGCTTTATTTGGATTTCGGCAAGGAAGATGGCGAATGGGAGCTGAATGAGTACGGCGGTCGTGAAAATTTGGAAGCTGTATCGTTTATCAAAAAAATGAACGAAGCCATCTTTGAGGAAACTCCGGATGTATTAATGATGGCCGAAGAGTCCACCTCGTGGCCGCTTGTCAGTGCGCCAACCTATATAGGCGGTCTTGGCTTCAATTATAAATGGAACATGGGCTGGATGAACGACATGCTCAAGTATATGGAGATGGATCCGATTCACCGAAAATACCACCATAACTTGATCACCTTTTCATTGTTCTATGCTTTTTCCGAAAACTTTGTACTACCGATTTCTCATGATGAGGTCGTTCATGGCAAGAAATCGTTACTAAATAAAATGCCGGGTGATTACTGGCAGAAGTTCGCGAACCTGCGAGCCTTTCTTGCCTATATGTATGCCCACCCAGGGAAGAAACTCATGTTCATGGGAGGTGAATTCGGACAGTTCGATGAGTGGAAAGATTTAGAAGATCTGGATTGGGAGCTATTGGACTATGATTCTCACGCCTCCATATTGGATTATACGAAACAATTGCACCAATTGTATCAAGATATGCCTGCCTTATGGGAACTTGATCATAAGGAAGAAGGCTTCATGTGGATCGATGCCAACAACTATGAGCAGAGTATCATCTCATTTGCCCGCAACAGTCGTACATCCAATGACCAGTTGGTAGTCGTCTGCAACTTCACTCCAGAAGTCTATCACGATTACAGAATAGGAGTACCGAAACATGGCTCATATAAAGAAATTTTCTCGAGCGACGCGGAACATTTCGGAGGTTCTGGGCAGACGAACGGTCTGCCTTTAGAAAGCGTACCTTCCCCATGGCAAGGACAGGATCAGCATATTACCATGACGATTCCCCCGCTCGGTGTGAGCTTCTTGAAAAGAACTTCAGTATCCAAGGAGGAAAATCATGAAAAATAAAGAATGTGTAGCAATGCTTCTGGCTGGCGGACAAGGGACCAGGCTGAAGTCATTAACCAAACAAATCGCAAAACCAGCCGTCTACTTTGGCGGAAAATATAGAATCATCGACTTTCCATTGAGCAATTGTACGAATTCAGGGATCGACACAGTTGGTGTCCTTACTCAATACGAACCGTTGATTTTGAATGACTATATCGGAATTGGCGACACATGGGATCTTGACCGTAAGTATGGGGGCGTTTCCGTTCTGCCTCCATTCATGCAGGCGGAAGGCGGAGGTTGGTACACAGGAACAGCCAACGCCATTTATCGTAACTTGAAGTTTCTGAATCAATACGACCCGGAACATGTTCTTGTGCTGTCTGGTGACCACATTTATCGAATGGATTACGGTGCGATGCTTGATTATCACAAAGGTTCCGGTGCTGACGCAACAATTTCGGTTATTGAAGTGCCGTGGGACGATGCCAGTCGTTTTGGCATTATGAACACGGATGGAGATGGAAGAATTACTGAGTTCGATGAAAAACCAGAGAATCCGAAGAGCAATTTGGCGTCCATGGGTGTCTACATTTTCCGTTGGGATGTTTTGAAACAGTACCTGATTGAAGATGCCGAGAAGGAAAATTCTTCCCATGATTTCGGGAAGGACATCATTCCAGCTCTTCTTTATGATTATAAAAAATTGATGGCTTACACATTCGAAGGTTACTGGAAGGATGTCGGTACGGTCGACAGCCTTTGGGAAGCGAACATGGACCTTCTGAAGAGGGAGCCTGAGTTGGATTTGAGTGACCAAAAGTGGCGCATCTATTCAAAAAACCCGAACCAGCCGCCGCAATATATTGCGCCGACGGCTCACGTGAGAAATGCATTAATCAATGAAGGTTGCCGAATAAAAGGAACCGTAGATACATCGATTATTTTCTATGGTGTCCACGTGGATGAAACTTCTGTTGTCAAAGACAGTGTCATCATGCCTGATGTGAAAATCGGCAAAAATGTGAAGATTCACCGTGCCATCATTTCTAAAGGCAGCGTCATTGAAGATGGAGCGGTCATCGGTGACCCATCACCAGACAGTGAAATCACACTCGTGGCAGATGAGGGAAGTGTCCTTGCCACAAGTTATGCTACCAATAGTTAAAGGGAGGATTTTATGGATCGTATAGCAGGAATCATAAACTTAGATCACGAACAAGACATGTTGGATGAGTTGACCTATTTCCGTTGCGGCGCAGCCGTACCATTTGCGGGGCGTTACCGGATGATCGACTTTGCCATTTCAAATATGACGAATTCCCGGATTGAATCCGTGGCGGTATTCGCTCGCAGAAAGTACCGCTCCCTGATGGACCATTTGGAGCAAGGGAAAGCGTGGGACTTGGACCGCAAGCGTGGCGGGTTGTTCATTCTTCCTCCAGACTGGAATGATCCAACAGACATTTCACGTGGGGACTTGCAGCATTTTCACAACAATATTGATTTCATCAATCGAACGTTAGCGAACTATATTGTCGTCTCAGGTTCGCAGCACATCTGCAATATCAATTATCAAGATGTCCTTCAAGAGCATAAGAGCTCTGGTGCCGATGTTACGGTTATCTACAAAAAAGTGGATGAACTTTACCCCGAGCATCAAAGAGCCCACAAGCTTGACGTTGATGAAAATAACCGGGTGACAGCGATCCACAATGATCATAGCAATAACAATGTGTACATGGATATGTACATCATTGAAAAAGACCTCTTATACAACTTGATTGAAAAATGCATTGCCCATGGCTGCTCCCACTTTTTCCTGGACGGGATCAAAGCCAAATTGCCTGACATCAATATCCATGCGTATGAATACCATGGAGGTCATGCTTTAGTGAACTCTGTTGAAAGCTACTATCGCAATAATGCGAAGCTCTTGAATCCAGAAGACCACGATGAATTGTTCAAAGATGATGCTCCCGTGTTCACGAAAATTAAAAATGAAGCACCTTCCAACTATACCGCTACATCCAACGTTTCCAATACGATGGTCGCCAATGGATGTGTCATTGAAGGTCATGTGGAGGACAGCATTCTCTTCCGCGGTGTGAAAGTCGCTGAAGGAGCGGTCATCAAAAATTCAATCATTATGCAACGCTGTGAAATTGATAGCAATGCCGTTTTAGAAAACGTCATTCTTGATAAAGACTGCAACATTTCAAACGGAAAGACATTGATTGGCGCTCCAGAGAAGCCGTATGTCGTAGCGAAAAGAAGAACCATGTAAAATACCCCAATGGAAGGGACTGTCCGGATCTCATCACTCTGACAGTCCTTTTCATGTAATCAGCTTATTCGTGATGTTTTGAACATGTTTCCAACTATTAATTAAAGGAGTGGGTCAAACGTGAATGTATTGATGATTGGTTCTGAGTGTACCCCTTTTATAAAAACAGGTGGGCTTGCTGATGTCCTCGGTTCTCTCCCTCATGCCTTAAAAAAGCAAGGCGCGGACGTGCGTGTCATCCTTCCTAAATATGAGAATATGGATGACCACTGGAAAGAACAGCTGGAGCATCTGGATGAATTGAATGTAGAGCTGGGTTGGCGCAACCAGTATGCGGGGATTGAATATATTAAATATGAAGGAATTCCTGTTTATTTCATAGATAACGAGTATTATTTCAAGCGATCCAACCTTTACGGATACGATGATGAAGCAGAACGGTTCGTTTTCTTTAACCGTGCCGTGATGGAGTGGGTCTGTGAAATGGATTGGACTCCTGATGTTTTGCATTGCCATGATTGGCAGACAGGGTTGATTCCGGTTTACTTACATACCCACTACAAAGAAGTTGAGAAACTTCAAGGTATGAAAACCGTGTTTACCATCCATAATTTGAAGTATCAAGGTGTATTTGCCCAATCCGTGCTTCATGATTTGATGGGCTTTGATGAGAGCATGATGACGGAAGACGCGTTTGAATTTTTCGGGGACATCAATTTCATGAAAGGGGCCTTGAATTACGCGGATTTCATTACGACGGTCAGTGAAACTTACGCAAAAGAGATTCAAACACCTTATTATGGGGAAAACCTAGATGGAGTGTTAAGAAAGCGTACAGATGAATTGATCGGGATCGTCAACGGCATCGACGATCAAAACTATAACCCTATGAAAGATGATGCCCTGGCGTTTCCTTATCGCAGTTCTTTAGTCAAGAAAGGCCAAAACAAAATGTGGCTGCAGGCGGAGCTTGGTCTGCCGGTCAGAAAAGATGTTCCAATGATTGGCATCGTTTCCAGGCTGGTGGAGCAAAAAGGATTCGATTTGATCGGACGGGTCATCGATGAGTTGTTATATCACGAGGACGTCCAGATCGTCTTGCTTGGTACAGGTGAATACCAATATGAACAGATGCTCCAGTGGGCCCAGCACCGACATCCAGAAAAAATGTCTACGAATATCCGATTTTCAGAACCTTTTTCCAGACAGATTTATGCGGCGAGTGATTTATTCCTCATGCCATCCCGTTTTGAACCGTGCGGCATCGGCCAGTTGATTGCTTTGCGATATTTGGCTGCCCCAATTGTAAGGGAAACGGGAGGACTTGCGGACACGGTTCAGCCATATAATGAGGAGACAGGAGAAGGGAACGGATTTTCGTTTACCAACTACAACGCCCATGACATGCTGTACACCATTCGCAGAGCGATTGAATTCTATCAGGAACCTGCTGCTTGGCAGAATCTTGTGAAGAACATTTGCAAGAGTAAGTTCACATGGAAAAACTCTGCTGATCAATATATGGATCTTTATCAATCCATGTTTCGTTAGCAGGGGTGATAGGAGGAACCTTCATGGTGATGTTCAGTGACAAAGAAGAATTCAAGTCAGAGTTCAAAGCACAGTTGGAAAGTAAGTTTGGTAAGACCATAGACACAGCATCTGAGTTCGATACGTACCGGGCGCTCGGGGCGTTGATTCGCGAGAAGATCAATAAAGATTGGTTGAAGACGAATCGGGAGTACAAAACGAACAAGACAAAGCAGGTGTATTATTTCTCCATGGAATTTTTAATGGGGCGTCTGCTCGGCAATAATTTATTGAACTTGGACGTACTTTCGCTCGTTGAAGAAGGGTTAGCAGATCTCGGGCTCTCTTTATCGGAACTCGAAAAGAAGGAAAGTGATGCTGGTCTTGGTAATGGCGGCTTAGGACGATTAGCTGCTTGTTTTCTTGATTCCCTTGCTTCTTTAGAATTGGCTGGACATGGCTATGGGCTGCGGTACCGATATGGAATGTTCGATCAGCATATCATCGATGGAAAACAGGTGGAATTCCCGGATTATTGGCTTTCAAAAGAATTCATCTGGGAAGTTCGCCGCCCGGAAGATGCGATTGAAGTGCGCTTTGGCGGAAATGTATCATCGACAAGAGATAAAGATGGAAAACTCCATTTTAAATATGAAAACTATGAACCTATACAGGCCGTCCCTTACGATGTACCTGTTGTTGGTTACCACAACGATACCGTGAATACGTTAAGACTCTGGTCTGCTGAACCAACGGTGGAGGATACGATGACAAAAGCAGAAAGGGAAGGGGTTTTCGGTCACTTCTTAGATCATAAGCGATCCCTCGAATCTATTTCAGATTTCCTTTACCCAGATGACTCAACAGAGGAAGGGAAGAGTCTTCGTTTGAAGCAGGAATACTTCTTGGTATCCTCTGGCGTGCAATCGGTTGTGCGATCGTTTGAAAGACTTGGACTTCCATGGTCTTCGTTCCCTGATAAGGTCGCGCTTCATATCAACGACACGCATCCGGCTCTTGTCATTCCTGAGCTGATGAGAATTCTTATGGATGAAAAAGGGATTGGCTGGGAGGAAGCCTGGGAGATTACGCAGTCCTCTGTTTCTTATACGAACCACACGACATTAAGTGAAGCTCTCGAGTCGTGGCCGGTGGGGCTTGTCCGGACACTGCTTCCGAGGATTTTCATGATTATCGACGAAATCAATGAACGGTTTTGTCAGGGCTTATGGAAAACCTATCCTGGTGAATTCGACCGGATTGCGGATTTAGCCATCGTGGCGGATGGCCAGGTGAAAATGGCCCACTTGAGTATTGTCGGCAGTCACAGCATCAATGGAGTGGCTAAGCTTCACACGGATATCCTGAAGGAACGTGAAATGAAACGTTTTTATAACACATTTCCTGAGCGCTTTAACAATAAAACGAACGGCATTACCCACCGTCGCTGGCTGATGCATGCCAACAGCCCGTTGACCTCTGTCATTACCGAGGCTATTGGTGAAGAGTGGATGAAAGAGCCGAAACAATTGACTCGGTTGCTTAACTTTAAAGATGACCTGGCTTTTCTTGACAAGCTTCATGAAATCAAGCAGGAGAATAAAGTGAATTTCGCCAAATGGGTTAAAAATACGCAAGGGATCACAGTCGACCCGAATTCCATCTTTGATGTTCATATCAAGCGACTGCACGGGTACAAACGCCAATTGCTTAATGCCCTTCATATTATCCATTTATATAATGAATTGAAGTCGGACCCGACGCTAGATATTGTTCCGAGAACCTTCTTCTTCGGAGCAAAAGCAGCGCCAAGCTATCATTTTGCAAAAAAAGTGATCCAACTCATCAACCGCATCGCATCTGTGGTCAATAACGACCCTGATGTGAAGGATTATATAAAAGTGGTCTTCCTGCCGAACTACTCGGTTTCCATCGCAGAGAAGATTATTCCGGCGAGCAATGTCAGTGAACAAATTTCGATGGCCACAAAAGAAGCTTCAGGAACAGGCAACATGAAGTTCATGATGAATGGAGCGCTCACCCTTGGAACCATGGATGGAGCGAACGTGGAAATCCATGACCTTGTTGGAGATGATAATATTTATATTTTCGGTTTAACGTCTGATGAAGTGTGGGACTATTACCGAAACGGATCTTATTCTTCCCGAACGGTTTATGAGAATGATGAGCGTGTCCGTCACATCATGGATGAACTCATTCATTACAGCCCGTTTTCCAAAGGAGAGACCGATTTTCAGGAGATTTATGATGCTCTTCTGACCTATAACGATGAATATTTTGTGCTTAAAGATTTCGCAAGCTACGTATTAGCTCAGAAAAAGGTGAGTCAGGATTATCAACGCAAACGTCAGTGGAACTTAAAGAGTCTTGTCAATATCTCTCAATCCGGAGATTTCTCAAGCGACCGGACCATTCAGGAATATGCCCGCGAGATATGGGACATTCAACGTGTGAAGACATTGAAGTGAGGTACTATTTAGGGGGACGGATGTGTGAGACAAAAGGATATGTATCACAATAGTTTTGAAGAATCTTATCGAGAGCCTTTCGGTGCAGCGCCGAAGGGTTCTCCTGTTACGCTCAAAATTGACATCAGTGACCGGTACAGGGTTTCCCACGTCATCCTTCACTACATCTTAGACCGCACAGACGATGAGAAGACGAAGGAGATGGACCTCTGTAGTCAGGAACATCAGCAAGTGTCTTATGAAGCCACAATACGCATGCCTGAAAGGCCACAGCTCATCTGGTATTTTTTCGAAATCATTTTAGAGGACCAGACCCTCTTTTATGGCCGTGAAAAAAGCTATGAAAGCGGGGAGGGGAAGGTGTATAATCATATCCCTCCTTCGTGGCAGATTACGGTGTACGACCCTTCTTATAAAACCCCGGATTGGTGGAAAAACGCAACGATGTATCAAATCTTCCCGGACCGTTTTTATACTGCAGGAGAGCTCGAAATGGAGAAAGCACCGGAGACGAGTCTGGTGCACGCCCATTGGGAAAATGATCCGGTCTACATTCGAAATGAACGAGGAGAAGTCATTCGTTGGGACTTCTTTGGCGGAAACCTGAAAGGAATCACTGAAAAACTCGATTATATTGAAGGTTTAGGGGTATCCGTTATTTATTTGAATCCGATTTTCGAAGCGGAAAGCAACCACCGTTATGATACAGGCGATTACCACAAAATCGATCCTCTCCTGGGTACGAAAGAAGACTTGGAAACATTGATCAAGGAAGCGGCTGAAAAAGGAATTGAAATCATGCTGGATGGAGTTTTCAGTCATACTGGAAGCAACAGTATTTACTTTAATCGAGAAGGAAAATATGATTCTCTCGGCGCGTATCAATCTAAAAATTCCCCGTACTACAGCTGGTACACCTTTCACCATTACCCAGATGAATACGATGCCTGGTGGGGCGTTGGGACGCTTCCGACATTGAATAAAGAAAATGAAGACTATCAGGACTTCCTCGTCCATGATGAAGAGAGTGTCATCAAGACATGGCAGCAATCAGGGATGAAGAACTGGCGCTTGGACGTGGCTGATGAACTGACCGATGACTTGATCAGTCAAATTTATCGTCAGTTGAAGAAGAAGGATGAATCGAGTGTCCTCCTCGGGGAAGTTTGGGAGGATGCTTCCAACAAAACGGCTTACGGAAAACGACGGGACTACTTCTTGGGTGGTGTCCTGGATTCCGTGATGAACTATCCTATGCGTCGCTTGATGCTTGACTTCATGAAGGGTGAGATGGATGCTTATACCGTTCACCGCCGATTAATGACGTTAAGTGAACATTATCCGAAAGAGTACTTCTATGCTGTCATGAACATGCTTTCCAGTCATGATGTAGAGAGAATCCAAACGATGTTGGAAGACTATCTTCCAGATGATTTTAGCCAGGATGAAGCAGAGAAACTCATCCTCAAGCAAATCAAATCTCTCAGTCTTTGGCTCTATGCATTTCCAGGCGTGCCTTCTTTGTATTATGGGGACGAAGCTGGTGTGACAGGAGGGGCTGACCCTGATAATCGCAAACCATACCCTTGGGGGCGAGAGAATAAAGAATTGTTGGATTGGTATCAAAAGATCGGACAGTGGAGGAAAGAACATACCGCGCTCCGCACCGGTCATTGGAAGTCTTTCACCCTCGACAAAGATGTCATCGGCTTTGAACGCTGGACAGAAAACGGTGTAGACCATTTCAATGAGGAAACCAGTGATGAACGAATGCTTTATTTATTCAACCGGAATACAAGAAAGAAGATTGAAATCAACCTTCCAATTCAAAAAGGGAAGTGGCAGCATTTAGAAAACAAAAAAAGGATTTTTAGTTCGAAAAACAATGTGTTAACCATTGAACTCGAACCTTGTGAAGCCATGTTATTACGTTTAATGAAATAGGAGGGAATACTTATGGGGTTTTTAGATGGACTGATGGGCAATGCCAGTCAGGTGGATGTCGATAAGCTTGAAAGAGAGCTCGAAGGCATCCTTATCGAAGAGGAAAACATTCAAAGCGGGTACAAAGTTTTGAGAGATTCTTTCATTTTCACAGACCGCCGCCTCCTTCTCATCGATAAGCAAGGCATGACAGGGAAAAAGGTCGAGTATCACTCTATTTCGTACAAGAGCATCACTCACTTTAGTGTCGAGACAGCAGGGAGCTTTGACCTTGATTCCGAATTGAAAATCTGGCTCTCCGGAACGAATGAACCGATTGGTAAGCTCTTTAAGAAAGACAGTCCGATTGAAGAAGTTCAACAAACCCTCGCTACCTATGTATTATAAATGTTTCACGTGAAACAATTCTGAAAATAAGCCTGGATGTAAGCTTCCAGGCTTATTTTTTATGCTGATTTTTCAACTGTAAAGCATTATTTATGAATACTTGTGTTCGAAAAAATTAGCCGTACTTTATTACTTAAGGCGTTAGGTTTATTTCGGAAGGAATTGGAATTTTGTGTGTGGGAGTAGTAATATAGTCGGGTGTCATTTTTTGCATAAGAGTTTAGTAGGTAAGGGAAGTTTTCACTTTACACTTTCTATGTGCTGAAAACCACCATATCCTGGTGGTTTCGAGGAACTTATAAGATAAAGGGACGGAGGGAAACGGTGAGACTCCTATGGGGGGTGCGGGAGAGCTGAGACCCCGGGAGGCGAGACTGAGGAGGCTCAGCGCCCGCCCAATGGAAAGCGAACTGTACCCCGAAGCCCCTAAATTACACAAGCGTCTCGAAACTGAGCCTTCAAGAAAAGGGAACTTAGTGGTAAAACTACAATAGGAATCTATAAATTCCATATAAATTTGAATTTTTGGTCTGATTAGCCCATCATAAGTAATAGATATATACTGTTAAACAACAATGAAAGCGTTATCAAAACGAGGTGTGGAAATGAAGCTTGAATTGACTCATAAGCAAACGACAGGCTTAGTAATGACAACACAAATGCGTCAAGCGATCACGATGCTTCAATGGAGCTCTGCTGAATTATGGGAACATATCCAGCAGGAAATCCATGAGAACCCCATTTTAACGTTAGATACCCCAAGTATGATCCCTTCCAATCGTCATCATCGAGAAGCCTATCACGATCCGATCGATCAAATCGTACCCGATGAAAAAAACTGGCGTGATAGCTTAGTGGAACAAGCAGGCTGGTTGAAGGTTGATCAGTCATTAAAAGAAGCGCTCCTTTTTTTAATTGGAAATTTAGATGAACGTGGGTTTTGTACAATTTCTGAAGAGGAAGCGGCTCTGCAAACCGGCCCATCGTTGGATACGATCAAGCGAGCGAGACGTCTTTTACTACAGTTTGAACCGATGGGTGTTGGGTGCTTGGATTTTAAAGAATTTCTACTCTTACAAGTAGAAAAAAAGCATCCGGATTCTTCTGTTTTGTCTGTGTTGATAGAAAATCATTTAGAAGACCTAGCCACTCAGAACTTCAAAAAGGTAGCTGGTGAACTGGACATAGAGGAAGCGTGTGTCGTCGACGCCTTGGAAGTCATCCAGTCTTTAGAACCGCGTCCGCTGCTTCCGGATTACGGAACGAACAATATGCCGGCGTTGCCTGAGTTGATACTGGAAAAAAAAGATGGAGGCTATGTACTCCATGACCCTTTTTCTGTCAGCGGTCAAATCCAGTGGGATGAGCAGTTGGTTCGTATGTACAAAGAGGGGAAGGAAGCCCATGAATATTTGGACGAATGCTATAAAAAAGCGCGCTGGCTTCTCCAAAGCATAGAACAAAGACAAAATACGATTCTAAAAGTGGCAGAAATGATCATCAAGCACCAGCGAGGCTTTTTGAATGGAGGTTCATTGAGGCCGCTCACTTTAAAAAAGGTGGCTAAAAAACTGGGTGTCCATGAGTCGACAATCAGCCGGACTGTTGCCAACAAAGTCTTGCAGACGCCGAAAGGATTATACGAATTGAAAAGCTTTTTTGTGACGGGTTATCAATCCGCGGATGGAGCAGAAATCTCTTCTCAGCACATTAAAGCTTTAATAGGAGAGATGATTCAAAAAGAAAATCCTCTGAAAGCTTTATCTGATCAAAAAATGGCGACAGAGTTAAAGGAAAAGCATAACGTCAAAGTGTCGCGTCGAACCGTTGCTAAATATCGAGAGTCTCTAAATCTCCCATCCTCATCCAAACGAAGAGCTTCGGCACGTGAAGGGGTTTCTCCTATTCTTCTACATTCCTAGGTTAATTCCCTGAAAAAAAGGGGATAGTCTAGTAGAAGATGGATGAGGAGGATTCCCTGGTGAAAAATTTTATATCCTATGTGAAAGATGTAATTGCCGAATTTCAGAAAGATAACATCCCCCTGCTTGGCGCAGCACAGGCGTACTATTACTTATTGGCGATCGTTCCGCTTTTAATATTGGTTTTATCGATTCTCCCCTATTTAAATATAGACGCTGAAACAGCCATTCAGGCGATGAGCAATGTGATCCCCAGCGATACAGCCCAAGTATTCAGAGAGAACATCGTCGCAGTCGTAGAGCAACCGAACGGTGGACTTCTGACTGTTGGTATTTTAGGAACCCTTTGGTCTGCTTCAAACGGTATCAATGCGTTCATTCAGTCCTCGAACTTGGCTTACAACGTGGAAGAGACAAGGTCGTTCATTAAAGTACGCCTCCTTTCCATCGTGTTGACGATCGGAATGATATTGGCGATTATCGTTGCGCTCGTCCTGCCTGTATTCGGCCAGGTCTTGATTGATATGATTAACCTGCCGTCTCAAACAGCCATTCTATTGCAAGTACTGCGCTGGTCGTTGAGTATCGTCGTCATTGGAGCTGTTCTTATGGCCCTTTATCACTTCGCGCCAAATAAGAACATCCCCTTTAAACATATCCTTCCTGGTGCGGTGATCACGGCTGTTCTTTGGCAATTGATTTCTCTTGCGTTCTCTTTTTATGTCAGTAATTTTGGGAATTACTCCGCCACCTATGGAAGTCTTGGAGGAATTATTATTTTAATGTTATGGTTCTTCCTTACAGGGATTATCTTAATGGTGGGTGCTGAAATTAATGTCATTTATCACCGTCGTCATGGCGGGGGCAAAAAGAAAGCCGCGTAACCCTTTTAACAATTCTTAGCTCTATGAAGAAAGGTTCCGTGCCCCAAAGGAGGGGGACGGAACCTTTTTCTATTTTACTTAACCCTGTGGATTTAAAAATTTTATTGGATAGCTTTCGAGCAGTTCCGTTAATGTAGGTCTTTGTTGGTTGTCTCTCCCGTTCACTGTTGTCGCTTGGAAAAGGGACTCAAGAATGGCTTCTTCGGTAGCTTCTCCAACAGCACGGAAGGATTCGTCCATATCTTCTTCATGAATAGATGAACGAATCATCGTTTCCTCTGGTTTCTCATGAGCGATCGTTGTGGCTGTAGAAAATCCGAGAACAACATCGCCACTGCCATTTCCAATCATCGACCCGGTTCGCGATAATCCAGTCACCGTTCGCTTGCAAATCCTTTTTAATTGCCGATCTGACACTGGGAGGTCTGTGGCGACCACAATCATGATCGACCCTTTATCTTTCTCCTCTTCTGCCTGAATACGCTCCTTCAATTTTTGTCCAACCGCTTGACCATTAATCCTAAGGTCACTCAGTTTACCGAAATTTGTAAGGGTCAGTACACCTATCGTATACGCTCCATGTGCAAGCTTTACCTTCCGTGAAGAAGAGCCAATTCCACCTTTCAATGAATAACAAAGCATGCCCCGTCCTGCCCCGACGCACCCTTCCATGAAGTCCTCTTCGGCATCTGCAATAGCTTGTAAAACATGTTCCTTCGTCACCGCTTGTTCTCTAATATCATTGATCACCATATCGTTGCATTCACCAATGACAGGGTTGACTGTACCCGTTGTACGGCCGACCTCCGGGTTTCGATCAAGCGTGTAAGAAACGAGAGCATCATAAGCGGCTCCCACACCGAACGTGTTGGTCAATACAATGGGGGTTTCCAGCGTTCCCAGTTCTTCAAGCTGAATCGTTCCTGCCGTCTTGCCGAACCCATTAATGACATGCGCAGACGCCACCGTTTTATTTTGAAAAAGGTTTCCCTGATGCGGAAGAACGGCGGTCACTCCTGTCTGGACTCTATTTTTGTTTAATGTATAATGGCCGACGGTCACTCCAGGAACGTCGGTGATTTGATTTCGAGCACCTATAGGCATGGAACCTATGATGATGCCATGCTCTCGGGTTGTTTTGTTCATTGTTACACCTCCACCTGTCCTATTCGCAAAGGAACATGCGAATTCCTCCCTAATGTATGTTCATACAACCAAGGGATTTTATATACATCTTCCGCTAGAAAAGTAGATTTATTTTTGTATAAAACGAGTATAAGAGAAAAAAATTATTCGTTTTTATAAGTTTTTTTGTTTGCGCTTACATCCTTTTAATATTCGGGTTTCTCATGAATTTGAATTGTTGCATTATCGTGAAAATTCATGGTTTGAACGCTTCAGGAGCGTGAATCTTCAGGTTTTTCATGCTATACTAGTAAGAAACTGAAAAGACAGAATTTTTTAATTTTTGCCTGTAACCTACAAGAATATGTCCGCTAGGGGGAAAAAATATGCAAAAACACGGATATCCTGTTCCGCAGGGGCTATATCATCCGGAAAATGAGCATGAAGCTTGTGGTATCGGAGTGATCGCCAACATCGATGGAACGAAGAGTCACAGTATCGTAGAGAACGCCATCACTATTCTATGTAACCTAGAACACCGTGGTGGACAATCTGCTGATGTCAGTACAGGAGATGGGGCTGGAATACTGACGCAGATCCCTCACCATTTTTTCGAAGCGCAATGTGAGAAGGAAGATATATACTTGCCTGAAGCTGGAAAATACGGCATCGGAATGATTTTCTTTCCGGAAAATCATGAAACAAGGACCGAATGTATGCAGACATTCGAGCGTATCGTCGGAGAAGAAGGACAAGAGTTCCTAGGTTGGCGTACGGTTCCGGTGAACGATTCGTTCGTTGGGGAAGATGCGAAGAAGACTAAACCGTTTATTCGTCAGGCTTTCGTTGCTCCATCTGGGAATGTCAAAACACAAATGGATTTGGAGCGCCGCCTGTACATCATTCGTAAGCGAGCGGAAATCGAGATCGCTGGTAAAGACGGGTACGATGACTTTTATATCAGCAGTTTGTCATCGAACACGATTGTCTATAAAGGAATGTTGATCCCTGAACAGCTGGATTCCTTTTATATCGATCTGAACCACCCGGATTTCAAAACGGCCCTCGCTTTAGTACACTCCCGCTTTAGTACGAACACCTTCCCGAGCTGGAAACGTTCGCACCCGAACCGATTCACCATTCACAATGGAGAGTTCAATACATTACGAGGCAATGTCAACTGGATGAGAGCACGCCAGGAGCTTTGCAACTCGGAATACTTCAGTGAAGAAGATTTGCAAAAACTTCTTCCTGTCATCGATTCCAACGGTAGTGACTCTTCCATGTTTGATAATGCCTTTGAATTCTTATACTTGTCTGGTCGTTCACTCGCTCACACAGCCATGATGATGGTTCCTGAGCCGTGGTCAAATGATGAAACGATCCAGGAAGACAAGAAGAACTTCTATGAATATCATAGCTGCTTAATGGAGCCGTGGGACGGGCCGGCTGCCCTTGCTTACACAAATGGGAAGCAGATCGGTGCATGTCTCGACCGGAACGGGTTGCGCCCGGCGCGTTATTATGTGACGAAAGATGGAATGATCGTCCTTGGATCCGAAGTGGGGGCCCTTGATATTTTCGCTGACGATATTTTGTATAAAGATCGTCTTGCGCCAGGAAAGATGCTTCTCGTCGACCTTGAAGAAGGCAAGATCATTCCTGATGATGAAATTAAATTGCAAATTGCTCGTGAGCATCCGTATAAAGAATGGATCGAAGAGAACAAGTTTGATTTAGAAGACCTGCCAGAACCGATGACTGAACACCGTCCAGTGGAAAACTTGATCGACCAGCAGCTTGCTTTCGGTTATACGACAGAAGAATTAAACAAAATCCTCATGCCGATGGTCAATGATAAAAAAGACCCTGTCGGTTCGATGGGCTATGATTCACCGCTTGCCGTGCTTTCTAAAAAACCACAATTGCTTTATAGCTATTTCAAGCAGTTGTTCGCCCAGGTCACGAACCCGCCGATTGATGCCATTCGTGAAAAATTGATTACGATGGTGGAAACGACGATTGGAGCAGAAGGAAACCTGGTGGATCCAAAACCAGAGAGCTGCCGTCAAATCCGATTGAAAACGCCAATTTTGACCAATCGGGAACTTGAGCAAATTCGTCAGCAGGATGTAGAAGGGTTCACAGCACGTACGCTTTCTATCCTTTTCGATGCAAAAGAAGGCGGCTTGAAGCCTGCGCTTGATCGTTTATGTGAAGAAGCGGATGCAGCCGTAGAGGAAGGTACGACACTGCTTGTCCTATCTGATCGTGGAATTAGTGAAGAGTATGCAGCTCTTCCTTCTCTGTTAGCGGTATCCGGCTTGCACCATCACCTGATCCGTAAAGGGACACGGACGAAAGTGAGCCTGATCATTGAATCTGGTGAGGCGCGTGAAGTGCACCATTTCGCAACACTGCTTGGTTATGGAGCGGAGGGGATCAACCCTTACCTTGCGTATGAATCGTTGAGAGATATGATGGAGCGCGATTTGCTTGAAGCAGAATCTCATGAAGCGGCTGTGCAGATGTATATCAATTCTGCAACAGACGGAATCATCAAAGTCCTTTCTAAGATGGGGATTTCAACGATCCAAAGTTACCGTGGAGCGCAGATTTTTGAAGCCGTCGGTATTCATAAAGATGTCATTGACCAGTATTTCACACGTACAGCTTCACGACTTGGAGGGATTGGTCTCGATATCATTGAAAAAGAAGTACTCATGCGTCATGAAGTCGCGTACGGAGAAACACGCGGATCGAACCGTACACTGGAAGCGGGCGACGAATACCAGTACCGCCAGAACGGGGAAGATCACCAGTATAATCCGCAAACGATTGCGACATTGCAGCATGCCTGCCGTGCGAATGACTATGACCTTTTCAAACAATATTCCAAGATGTTGACCGATGAAAAGAACAACCTACAGTCTCTGCGTGGATTGCTTTCCTTCAAGGATCGCCCATCCATTCCAGTTGAGGAAGTAGAGTCTGTTGAAGATATTTGCAGACGTTTCAAAACGGGAGCCATGTCTTTCGGGTCCATCAGTGAAGAGGCTCACGAAGCCTTAGCTATTGCAATGAACCGTATCGGAGGAAGAAGTAACTCCGGTGAAGGTGGGGAAGATCCGAAACGATTCACCCCTGAAGAAAACGGTGACTTGAAACGTAGTGCGATCAAACAGGTAGCATCCGGACGATTCGGCGTTAACAGCCATTACCTAGTGAATGCGGATGAAATCCAAATCAAGGTCGCTCAGGGAGCGAAGCCGGGTGAAGGTGGTCACCTTCCAGGCAAAAAAGTATATCCGTGGGTAGCGGAAGTCCGTGGTTCCACACCTGGTGTTGAATTGATTTCACCTCCACCACACCACGACATCTATTCCATTGAAGATTTGGCTGAGCTCATTTATAACTTGAAAAATGCCAATCCGAAAGCTCGTGTCAGCGTGAAGCTCGTTTCCGCTGTCGGTGTTGGAACGATTGCTGCAGGGGTAGCGAAGGGACGTGCCGATCTCGTACTGATCAGTGGATACGATGGAGGAACGGGTGCGGCACCGAGAACAAGTATTAAGCATACCGGTCTGCCGTGGGAAATCGGTCTTGCTGAAACGCACCAGACGCTGGTCCTTGACCGTCTGCGTGATCGAATTGTTGTTGAAACAGACGGGAAAATGATGACAGGCCGTGACGTTGTGGTCGCCTCCTTATTAGGAGCAGAAGAATATGGATTCTCAACCGCACCGCTCGTCGTCCTTGGTTGTGTCATGATGCGTGTCTGCCACTTGAACACATGTCCGGTCGGAGTAGCGACACAGGACCCTGAACTTCGTAAGAAATTCACAGGGGAAGCCGATCACCTCGAGAACTTCATGCGTTTCATCGCACAAGAAGCGCGTGAACTCATGGCAGAGCTTGGATTCCGTACAATCAACGAAATGATCGGTCGTACGGATGTCTTGCAGACGAATGAAGCGGTCGATCACTGGAAAGCCAAAGGTGTAGATTTGTCTGCCTTGCTTTACCAGCCTGACGTTCCTGCTGACTATGGTCGTTTTGCAGTCAGAAAACAGGATCATGGCCTTGAGAAGACGTTGGATATGGAAGAATTGATCCCACTTTGCAAGAAAGCTATTGAAAGCGGTGAGCCGGTGGAAGGCACAGGATCAATCCGTAACATCCACCGTGTTACAGGTACAATCCTTGGTAGTGAAATCACACGTCGTTATGGAGCGGAAGGACTTCCGGAAGATACGATCAAGTTGACCTTCAAAGGTTCTGCTGGTCAAAGTTTCGGTGCCTTCATTCCTAAAGGGGTCTCTCTACGCCTTATCGGTGATTCCAATGATTACGTAGGGAAAGGACTATCCGGTGGTAAAATCATCGTCCACCCATCACCGAGATCGTCGTTCGTACCGGAAGAAAACACGATTATAGGAAACGTATCCTTCTACGGTGCTTCAGCTGGAGAGGCTTATATTAATGGCCTGGCAGGGGAACGCTTCTGTGTCCGAAATAGTGGAGCAGATGTCGTTGTTGAAGGTGTCGGAGACCATGGATGCGAATATATGACAGGCGGGAAAGTCGTCGTCCTTGGGGGCACAGGGCGTAACTTCGCGGCAGGAATGTCCGGAGGCGTCGCTTACGTGCTGGATGAGTCTGAACTTCCTTTTGATACAAAATGCAATAAAGAGCTCGTTCATCTGCAGCAGTTGTCAGATGCGAAGGAAATCCAAGAACTCTATGACATGATTGAAAAACATGTTTCCTATACAAACAGTCCACGTGGTCAACGGATTCTTGCGAATTGGAGCGACTACGTATCCAAATTCGTCAAAGTCATTCCTAGAGATTACTTGGCGATGCAAGAACGGATCAAGAACTTGAGAGACAGTGGTCTGGAGAAGTTTGATGCTGAAATGACCGCTTTTGAAGAACGCAACAAACCGGTAGCGACAGTCAAATAATGGAGAAGGGGGAGGATCTGATGGGTAAGTCTACTGGATTTATGGAATACACACGCCAATCCACACCAGAGCGCGATCCTGAAACAAGAATAAAAGATTGGGAAGATTATAAGCTTCCCCTGTCAGATGAAGAAGCACAAAAGCAAGGGGCACGCTGCATGGACTGCGGCGTTCCCACCTGCCATTCCGGAATGGAGATCAACGGCATCACGAGCGGGTGCCCTGTTTATCACCTTATCCCAGAATGGAACGATCTTGTGTATCAGGGGAAATGGAAGGAAGCCCTTGCTAAAGAACACGAAATGAACAACTTCCCGGAGTTCACAGGTTTCGCTTGTCCAGCTCCGTGTGAAGGGGCTTGTGTTCTTGGAATCAACGAACCACCGGTAGCCATTCGCAGTGTGGAAAGGTCCATTATTGAAAAAGGATTCGAAGAAGGGTGGGTCACGCCAGAGCCTCCTGCTTACCGCACAGGTAAAAAAGTAGCAGTCGTCGGTTCCGGCCCTGCTGGTCTGGCAGCCGCCGCACAGCTGAACAAAGCAGGCCACTGGGTCACGGTTTATGAGCGTAACGATCGTGTTGGTGGATTGCTCACTTATGGAATTCCTGAAATGAAGCTGCCTTATTCCGTGGTCGAACGTCGCGTGAACATTCTAAAAGAAGAAGGCATCCAGTTCATGACGAACACAGAAGTTGGTCGTGACTATCCCGTTTCTCGTCTCAATGAAGAGTATGACACGGTCATTCTTTGTGGCGGAGCGACAACGCCAAGGAACCTGGAAGTAGATGGACGCAACTTGAAAGGCATCCACTATGCGATGGACTTTCTACACTCCAACACAAAGAGTCTTCTCGATTCCGATCATGAAGACGGAAACTACATCAGTGCGAAAGACAAAAATGTGATTGTCATCGGTGGCGGGGACACAGGAACCGACTGTATGGCGACATCCATGCGTCACGGCTGTAAGAGCCTGACTCAATTTGATATTTATGATAAAAAAGGTTCTACACGTGACAATGAAGTCAACCCATGGCCACAATACCCGGTCATTCACCGCGTAGAGTATGGTCAAAAGGAAGCAGAAGCGAAATTCAATAAAGACCCTCGTGCCTATGCGGTCATGACGAAGAAATTCGTCGGTGATGAGAACAATCGTATCAAAGAAGTTCACACGATTGATGTTGCTCTTTCTTACGATGAAAATGGAAACAAAGTCCGTACGGAAATTCCAGGCACTGAAAAAGTATGGGAAGCAGACCTTGTGTTGCTTGCCATCGGTTTCAGCGGCCCGGAACAAGACCTTATTGAAAAGCTTGATATTGAAACGACCGTACGTTCAAACGTCGCTGCCCAGTACGGGAAGTACACGACGAACGTCGAAGGCGTATTCGCTGCCGGAGACATGCGTCGCGGGCAAAGTTTGATTGTTTGGGCCATCAACGAAGGCCGTGAAGTCGCACGCGAATGCGATCGATACATGATGGGCGCATCTCAGCTTCCATAAATAAGCGTAACCCTTTTAGCCACCTCTGAAACAGAGGTGGCCTTTTGTATTTAGCACCTTAAATATAACTACTGATCAATTAGTGGAAAGCGCTCTATATCAAGCACTCACAACTGGTATTCCTGAGATTTGATGTTTAAATTCCTGCACCTCCCTTAAGCTGAAAAGCTGCTTATTCAGGAAGGGGATTCGAGAATCTCATATGTTAAAGGGCGGAGGGGAATGAGGAGACTCCTGCGGGAAAAAAGTGCATGGTGAGACCCCACAGGACGCACTCCGAGGAGGCTCACCGCGCTCCCGCGGAAAGCGAGTCATTCCCCGCAGCCCCATGCACTCAACAAAAATATCGAAACCGAGTCTTCAAGAAAAGGGAGCATTTACGAAATTATCACTATAAAGACTTATGTTTAAGAATTAGAGCTTCTTCGCTGTTTACGAACACCTTCCGACAAACTACTTTTTCAGAAAAGTAATTGTGTGTTTATTCTGTCGAATCGGCGGGTACGTAGATTGTAATGTTTATTTATTACTTACCATTCTAAGGAGTGGTTTCTTAAGGAGGAGCTCAATGAGTAATAAAAGATCAAGAAAAGATGAACAGTTGGATCAGTTCCGGGTGGATGACTCTGGCAAACATATGACGACCAACATGGGAGTCAAAGTGTCAGAAGATGAATTTTCACTGAAAGCCGGCGAGCGCGGTCCGACTTTAATGGAGGACTTTTATTTTCGTGAAAAAATGACGCATTTCGACCATGAGCGTATCCCAGAGCGTATCGTACACGCTAGAGGTTTTTCTGCGCATGGTGAATTTCAATTATATGAATCTCTTGAAAAATATACTAAAGCAGACTTCCTAAATGATACATCAAAAACAACGCCGACGTTTGTAAGGTTCTCAACGGTTGCAGGTTCCAAGGGCTCCGCAGAAACGGTACGTGATGCACGAGGATTTGCAACGAAATTTTACACAGAAGAAGGAAACTATGACTTAGTCGGAAATAACATACCTGTCTTCTTTATCCAGGATGCCATCAAATTCCCTGACCTTGTCCATGCCGTTAAACCTGAAC
Source organism: Halobacillus litoralis (assembly GCF_009856415.1). Lineage (GTDB taxonomy): Bacteria > Bacillota > Bacilli > Bacillales > Halobacillaceae > Halobacillus > Halobacillus litoralis_C. Next base: position 208,982 of record NZ_WMEZ01000006.1, read on the forward strand.
CGCATAATGCGATGCCGCAAGCAGCATCCGCCCATGATACGTTCTGGGATTTCGTAGGACAAAACCAGGAATCAGCTCATATGGTGATGTGGACGATGTCCGATCGTGCGATTCCTAGAAGCCTGCGTATGATGGAAGGTTTCGGAGTTCACACGTTCCGTTTAGTCAACAAAGAAGGAAAGGCCCACTTTGTTAAATTCCACTGGAAGCCTGTCCTAGGCACACACTCGCTTGTATGGGATGAAGCGCAAAAGATCAACGGGAAAGATCCGGACTTCCATCGCGGTGACCTTTATAACTCGATTGAAGATGGAGATTACCCAGAGTACGAGCTCGGAATCCAGGTCATTCCTGAGGAAGATGAATTCAAGTTTGATTTTGATATCCTTGACCCTACAAAACTATGGCCGGAGGAGGATGTCCCTGTTCAGATTGTCGGTAAAATGACACTGAACCGTAACGTCGATAATGTGTTTGCTGAGAATGAGCAGGTAGCTTATCACCCTGGTAACGTCGTTCCGGGCATTGATTTTACCAATGACCCATTGTTGCAGGGGCGTCTGCATTCCTACACAGATACCCAGTTGATCCGCCTTGGAGGCCCGAACTTCCATGAGCTTCCGATCAACCGCCCTGTCTGTCCGTTCTTCAACAACCAGCGTGATGGTTACGGACGTCAGACCATCAATAAAGGCCAAGTGAGCTATCATAAGAATTCTCTCGCGAAAAACACTCCAGCACCTGCGAGCGAAGAAGATGGTGGTTATGCTCATTATCAAGAGAGGGTAGAAGGGCATAAGATCCGTGCACGGAGCAATAGTTTCAAAGATCACTTCTCTCAAGCTACCCTGTTTTGGAACAGCATGAGTGACCATGAAAAAGAGCATCTCATCAATGCGTTCAGCTTTGAACTCGGAAAAGTGGAAAGCGAAGCCGTGCGTGAAGAAGCCGTGAAAATGTTTGCTAACGTAAGCCTTGAGCTTGCACAAGGATTTGCTAAGAATATTGGTGTCACTCCTCCAGAGAGCGGCGGATCAGATGTGAAGAAATCTTCTCCTGCACTCAGCCAGGCGAATACCGTTCACAAGCCATCCACTCGTAAAGTGGGCGTTATTTTAGCCAACGGATTCAACGGGAAAGATGTCACTCAAGCACTGAAGGAGCTTTCCTCAGAAGGAATCATGACAGAAATCATTAGTGACAAGCAGGGAATGGTCAAAGGAGATGACGGTTCAGAACTTAAAGTCGATCACACCTTCCTTACTACTGATTCTGTTTTGTATGATGCGATGTACGCGGTCGGTGGAAGCAATGAGGAAGAGGCGTTCAAGAAGCATGCCTCCCATTTCCTTAACGAAGCATTCTCTCACTACAAACCGCTTGGGGCTACCCACAATGCTGTTCAGTGGTTGAGCGATAACAAGCTCGCTGATCACAGTGGTGTCGTAGCTGGTGATGATGTCAAAGGCTTCACAGAAGATTTTGTACAGGCAGTCGCTGCCCATCGTCACTGGGATCGTCAATTAATTTAACAACAAACCCCGCCGCCCTTCTTTCACCCTGGGGCCGGCGGGGTTTTTATTTGACTCACATAAACGCTAACCCTAAAGGGTTGTCCTCATTCCACTATCTAGATCCAACGAAAAACATTTATCAAATAATAAATAAACCATAGCCCAAAAGCCATTGGTTCTTCAAAATTGGTAGCGACCTGAAAGGGAAAAAGGGACGATTTTTCGTATAGTTTGTTTAAATCTCGTGATGATAAGGGAAAGGATGAATAAATACAAAAAGACGAAGAGGTGATTCCATGATTCGTACAATTTTAATGATCATCGGTTTAATTGTTGTGATTAGCTTCATTATTTCCCTGCTATAATACTTAACTTAATAAGATTAAAAGTAAGTGGCCGGTTTCTATACTTGGCCACTTTTTCATTCTTCAGGCTTTGATAGTCTCTGAATTTTCTGGATTTGGAAGCTTATACAATCGGGAGCATTTATGGGGTAGAGTTCAGCCGTTGAGGAAAATCCGGTATAATGAGATCACATGATTATAAGGAGGACAATAAGGTGAAGGAAGCCATTGAGTTACATAAAGATCAGTTTATTGAAGAATTAAAACAGTATTTAAGTATTCCGAGCATTTCTTCCTTGTCTAAACATAAAGAAGACGTTAAAAAGGCGGCGGATTGGACGGCTGATGCTCTGCAAGAAGCCGGATTGGAGAATGTGGAGATCATCCCTACAGAGGGGCATCCGATCGTTTATGCGGATTGGCTTCATGCAGAAGGAAAGCCGACGATTCTTGTGTACGGCCATTATGACGTACAGCCGGAAGATCCGCTCGACTTATGGGAAACCCCGCCATTTGAACCGGTCATCAGAGACGGGAAAATTTTCGCACGGGGGGCTACGGATGATAAAGGTCAGCTGTTTATCCATATCAAAGCCGTCGATCTTCTTATGAAAGAAATGGGCGAGCTTCCCGTCAATGTGAAGTTTGTCATTGAGGGAGAAGAGGAAATCGCAAGCCCGAATCTTGGCCCTTTCATTCAGGAGAATGAGGAAAAGCTTGCTTGTGATGCGGTGGTCATTAGCGATACGTCCTTTAGCAAGAAAGGGCAACCGGCTATCTGTACATCTTTACGCGGTGCTTTAGCCATGGAGATGACCGTTACAACCGCCAACTCGGATTTACATTCCGGCACCTATGGCGGTGGCGTACCAAATTCGATTCATGCCCTTGTCCAACTGGTGGATTCCCTGCATGAAGAAAATGGCCGTATTGCCGTTGACGGATTTTACGAGGGTGTTCCAGAACCTACAGAAGCTTTAAGAAAAGAAGTAGCGGAAGTCCCCTTCAATGAAGAACGTACAAGACAAGAACTTGAGCTTGATGAACTTTTCGGAGAGGCAGGGTTCACTTTCCAAGAGCGTGTCGGCATCCGACCAACGCTTGAAATTAACGGAATTACAGGAGGCTTTCAAGGCGAAGGGTTGAAAACGATCGTCCCTAAAGAAGCGAGTGCGAAAATTAGCTGTCGTCTCGTTGGCAAGCAGGATCCCCAGGCGATTTTTGAGGCGATCCAACGGCATGTAGCTGACCACCGACCAGTGGGTGCGAAGGTTGACCTTCATCAGTACATTAAAGCTGACCCTGTGGCAATTGATTCAAAAAATCCTTATATCCAAAAAGCGGCAGATGCTTTTGAGAGTGTGTATGACGTGCGTCCTCTCTTTCCGAAAGAGGGCGGGTCGATCCCGATTGTTGAAGTTTTCGGTCGAGTGTTAAATGCCCCGGTCGTTTTGATGGGCTTCGGACTTCCAACGGAAAATTTGCATGCACCAAATGAACATTTTCATCTTGAGAATTTCACGAAAGGGATGGAAACGGTTTGTAAATACCTTCAAGAGTTATAAAGGAAAAAGGCTGAGAATGAAGTTCTCAGCCTTTTTTATATGCATGATTAAGTATGGATTGGATGAAGGGCCCTTTTTTCTCTGTGTAAACCGATCGTTCTTCTCTATAGGATTCAGCCAACTGCTTTTTTAAAGATTCATAGGCAAGGACGGATCCCGGGTTCGCTCGTAAATGATCTCGAAATGTAATTTTTTCTTCCCACTCTGAGCCTTTCCATTCACAGATGTGCAAGTGGAAGGTGTCGTTCGTATCGGTCTCTTTTTTGAAAAAACGTCTTGCCCTTAATTCGGGCTTAGGGACATATTCATACCCTGCTTGTGAAAGGGGTTGGATGTAGCGTGTGAACTCATCAAGGCTTTCCACCCCTAATAGAATATCAATAATAGGCTTTGCGGAAAGGTTTGGAACAGAAGTACTTCCGATATGCTCGATGGGAATAGTCGGATCACCAAGTTGTTGCAGAATGACGTTTTTTTCACTAGCGAATGTTTCGGGCCAATTGGATTGATAAGGGGAAAGCTGTACACGATTGTTGACCTTCCGTTCGTCACAAGAGAAACATTTTAGTGTTTTGTTAGCTGACAAAACACCATTCAAGAACCCATTTTCACAATAGATGGTAGTGCCGCATTCAGCACACGTGCCCACTTTTTCATGCAAGACGGTCACTCCCTTACCTCTTAGATTTTGGATAAGTCTGTCTTTTTTTGTCAAAACGAAACGTTAAAATGTTAGAATAGTAGAAAGATACTAGTTAGGAGGATGATCATGGAACAACTACAGACAAAGCCGAAGACGTTTGGCGAGATACTTGATCATACATTCAGTATATCAAAGAAAAACTTCGGTCCTTTATTTCTCACCTTACTCATTATATTTGCGCCCCTCTACATATTTGATTACTTATTCATGGTGCTGAGCGGGATCAGCTTATTCCGCGGAACGTCAGGAGGAGGATTCACAGAAGGGGTCCTAAACAACCTTGATACGGCAGCGGCTACCCAGGAGCTTGTGGCGACGAATCTTGGAATCGGTATGGAAATGTTGTATTTATTTGTTTCTACTGTTCTTGCCATTATCATCTATCCGATTGCCCAGGCATCGGTTATTGTCGCGACGAGTAAAGCACTTAAGAATGAAACCTGGTCCAAAGGTCAGGCGATTAAAGGGGCGTTCTCAAGGTTTTGGCCGCTCATCGGAAGCACAGCCTTGATGGGAGTCATATTCGGAGTCGCCGTCTTCATCGGGTTTCTCCTTTTCGGTATTTTAGGAGGCATCAGCTTTGCCAGGGATGGCTTTGGAGTAGGATTCATCATGTCGATCATCTTCGGTCTGTTGTTTTTCGCAGCGGTCGCTTTTTTTGTGACTAAACTGAGCATGTTTTTTGGAGCGATTGTTTTTCAAAAGGTCGCCCCAGGCTTTTCAAAAAGCTGGCAGCTGACGAAAGGACGCTTCTGGTTCACATTCGGATTGTTCATCGTCTTCTTCATCATCACCATTTTGCTTACTTCCGTAATGGAGGGGGTCTCTGCGCTTCTTTTAGGTGGCAGTCTTCTCGGTCGTGTGCTGACGGACCTTGCTTCGATCATTACGACACTGTTTATGATGGTCGGTTATACGGTTCTGTTTTTTGACTTGAAAACAAGGAACGAAGCGGATGATTTGAAAGATATGATTGCTTCTTACAAAGAATCATGAACGTAGGTGAATCGTGTGAGTCGATCAAATGATGGAAAAGAACAACTGAAGGAAATTCTCGATCGTCCAGAGTATCAAGCGTATGAGCAGGAATCTCAGACGGCGAGTCAACGTCTTTTGGATGTCGTTGCCCAGTGGGTGAAAGAGTTGCTTGAGACATGGTTTCCTAATTTCCAAGTCTCTGATTCTGCCATCAACGGGTGGATCTATTTTTTTGGTTTCATCGGAATTGGCATCCTCTTATTTCTTTTCATCAAAGTTATGGGGCGCCTCTCAAGTGAGAAGAAGTTGTCTCAAAAGCGTACATTCAGCGTAACTTCAGACTTGGCATGGTCATCAGAAAAGCATGTAGAGGAAGCGGATGCGCGTGCGGCAGATGGTCAATTTTCTGAAGCGGCCCGTCATGTATTCCTCGGTATGTTGTTGGATTTTGATGCTCGGGGTCTTGTTGAGGTGAAAACATGGAAGACGAACGGCGACTATGAAAAGGAACTGCAGGACTCAGATCATACGCTCGTTGCTGATTTTTCTTTTCTTGCGAAGATCTTTGATCAAATCACCTATGGAAACCGTACCCTTCAGAAAGAGGAGTTTGCTGAATTCCGCTTCCGAGCATTTCAGTGGATGGATCAAGAAGGGAGGAAAGATGCGTGAACACTACAAAGAAAACGTGGCTTTGGGTCGCCGTCACCTTTACCCTTCTTGCAGGCGTTCTCTATTGGCTCTCCAGTGGACGTCCAGAACCGTACCCTCCTTATTTATCTGAGTCCCCTTCACAGACGGGAACCAAAGCTTTTTACACGCTTCTTGAAGAACAAGGCGAGGAACCTGCACGCTGGAATAGCGAACCGGGCCGGTTACCAGAAGCAAGTGGCCGACAAACGCTTTTAATGATTGAACCTTATTCCACTGTCAGCGGAGATGAGATGCGTCAGTATGAAAAGTGGATGGAAGAGGGGAATACCATCTGGCTGATGAAAAACAACCCTGTCGGTTATTTTGATACCCAAGTAGACTATGGGGTTTTACCTGCAGGGGAAACGAGGGTGGAGGATGAGAAAGGTCGTACATATACCGTAGAGGTTCAACAGGAGCACCGGCTGCAGACGAAAGAGTCGGATAATGTGCTTTTGAGTGATCGTCAAGGGGTGCTGGCCTATGAGCGCTCTTATGGGGAGGGTGGGCTGATTGTTGGCATGAATCCGAATTGGTTCACAAATGGATGGGTCTCGGACCGTGAACATTATGAAGTGATCACTTCCATATTAGAATCAGAAGCCGGATCCAGCAGGATTTGGTTTGATGAATATATCCATGGACAGGACGGTTTATTTGCCGATTTGGACGTCTACCCGAAGTGGTTGCTCGTCTTTACCCTTCAGCTTGCTTTGTTCATGCTTTTCTTTTTGTGGATGCAGGGGAAAAGGTTCGGTCCTTCCTTCATGCCGCGAGAAGCGGTCGTACGGTTTGGTGATGAACGCCTGCAGGCTCTTGCTGCCTGGTACCGGAAAGGTGAGTTTTACAGAGTGTCGCTGGCCGTCCAGGAATCCTACCTGCGAAAACTGTTACAGGAGCGATTTGGTATATCATCCCATGCTTCCTGGCAGGAAATTCGTCACACGCTATCGTATCGGTTGAATGAGCAGGACTATCAGGATTGGGAGAAATGGACGAAAACGGTGGAGCCGTTGGAAAACGTAACTGATGTAGATAAAAAGGCATTTTTAGATTGGTCGCATACGTTCGATCAGATGAGGAAAGAGGTGCAAGGGTCATGAACGAAAAATTAACAGAGTTGATACAGGCCTATGAACAAAGAGTGTACGGGCAGTCCGAGAATGTCCGTTTAATGCTCGCGTCCGTCCTTGTTGGCGGACATGTGTTGTTAGAAGGTGTGCCTGGTACCGGAAAAACAAAAATGGTCCGAACGTTAGCGAACCTCCTTGGAGGCGACTTCAAGCGCATTCAGTTCACGCCGGATCTCTTACCGAGCGATATTACGGGAAGCATGATCTACAATATGAAAACCGGTGAATTTGAGACGATGAAAGGACCTGTGTTTACGAATGTCCTGCTTGCTGATGAAATCAACCGGACACCAGCGAAAACACAAGCTGCTTTGCTTGAAGCGATGGAAGAAAAGCAAATGACCATTCAGGGAGAGACGTACACACTTCCGGCTCCTTTCTTCGTTGTCGCGACCCAGAACCCGGTGGAGTTTGAAGGGACGTACCCACTACCGGAAGCGCAGCAAGATCGCTTTTTGTTCAAATTACATATCGATTTTCCCTCCATGGAAGAAGAAGTGGCCGTGCTTAAACAACAGATGATTCTATCTAAACGAGAGGAATCGGTTCAGCCACTAGTGACAGTAGAAGAGTTCAACAGGATTAGTGAAGAGATATCAGGTGTCACGATGACCGACGAAATGTACGGTTACATCATGTCGATCGTTCGCAAGACTCGTGAAACGGAATCCATCCGCCATGGAGCAAGTACACGTGCAGCTATTGCCATTGCGAAGGCAGCAAAAGCGTGGGCGTACCTGGAGTCTCGGGACTACGTCACCCCGGACGATGTCAAAAAAGTCACGCTCGCCTCCTTGAGACACCGGGTGATTTTAGCACCGCATATGGAACTGGAGGGAGTGACCCATGACCAAATCATTCAAGAACTTGTGGGATCAGTTCCTGTTCCGCGATAAAGGGATTGTTCCAACGAAACGTCTGCTCGTGCTTATAATCACCTTATCATTCGTATTGATTTTACTAACATGGACAGGTCTTTCCTGGCCTCTTATCATCGCTGTAAATGGGGCGATTCTATTATTGAGCTTGGTTGATCTTACTTTTTCCCCTAAACGGAAAGAGCTTCAAATTCGCAGGGTGATGGATGAAGAAATGGAGCGGGGAATCGAAAATGAGGGCGCTGTGGTGGTCAGGAATGCTTCCGCCAAAGGAATGACGATGAAAGTCATCGATCATTTTCCGCAATCGTTCAGCCAACCGTTTCCTTTGCAAAAAGAGATTCAGGGACATGAGAAAGTACACATCACCTATCCATTTCACGCCGAACAGCGCGGAGAATACATGCTTCCTCACCTACATATTCGATATCATTCTCGCTTTGGTTTATGGGAAAAACAGATGAGGGTGGAGCAAACCGAGAGGGTGCGGATCATCCCAGATCTCACGGAGAGTAGGAACTTCCTGGAGGACGCGCAGCGTTTCCTACTCTACGAAGGAACACGATTGAAGAGACATCAGCTGGGAACAGGAGAGTTCAGTAAAATCCGGTCCTACGTCGTGGGAGATGATATCCGGAAAATCAATTGGAGACAAACCGCCAAAGTGCAGAGCCTGATGACCAACGAATATGAACCAGAACACGGAAAGTTTGTCACTTTAATGATTGACTGTGGTCGGATGATGGGTGTGGAGCTTGAGGAGAACAACCGATTAGAGAAGTCTCTTGAGGCTGCGATGACGGTGGCGACCGCTGCCTTGAAGCGCGGCGATTACGTGGCGGTTCTCGCTTTTTCGAAAGACGTTCATGTGTATGTTCCGCCAGCAAAAGGGATGGCGCATATGCAAACCATCCTGAAAGAAATTTATAACTTGAAAGTCGAAGGGTACGAATCCAACTATACGGCTGTATTCCAACACCTGCAGAAGGTGCAAAGCAGGAGAAGCCTTCTTTTATTGTTCAGTGATGTGAGCACTTTTTTATATGAAGAAGCAGCTTTGCACTATTTACAACGGTTAAGGCACTCGCATTTGTTCTTAATGATCGGAATCGAAGACAGAGTCATTGATTCCCAGACGAAGCGAGAGCCGGAGGATGTACAGACCACATTAGTGAAGACGATGGCTCAAAAGCATGTGTTGGATAAAAAGCAGGAGTTGAAAAAATGGGAACGACAGGGTCTCCAAATGATTGAAGCCCCGGAAGAGGACCTGGCGGCAGCAGCCGTTTCACACTATATCAACATTATGAACCGTGGACTTCTCTAGTTTTTCCAGCATTGATTCTCCCGAGGATTATGTATGCCAAAAGCCCGAGGACAGTAATGAATGCAAAGGCATATTTCGCTTCAAGGGATAAGTTAGAAGGGGTGATGTAACCTTCTACAATTCCTGCGATGATAAAAAGCGGAAGTGTTCCAATCAATAGAAGAACCGATCGGTAGGCATAGGTTTTTAATTGGTAGCTGCGCGTTCGTTTGCCGGGCACCCAGAGCTTATAACCCATTAATAGACCTGCACCACCCGCGATGAAAATGGCTGTCAGTTCAATGATTCCATGGGGGACGATATAGGCCCAGAAGTCATAGGCTTTGCCATGAACCATGAACAAAGCGGCCAGAGCCCCGACAATGATTCCGTTGTAGATGAGGAGATAAACGGTCAGTAACCCGAAGGTCACGCCTCCGGCAAAAGCAAGAAAAGCAACTTGGATGTTGTTGGTCATAATTTCCGCTGACATGACAGGAGAATTCACCCCACCGTCCTGGCTGCCGAGCCGGCTCGGATCTACAGCTTGAGCGATGGAATCAGGCAAAATCGTGTAAAGGCTCATCGGGTCCTGGTAGACAGCAAGAAAAGCAGCTAAACCACCTAAAAAGAACAACATCATGCTGATGACAACGAACCTCCATTGCTCACCGATGAGGGTAATGAATGAACTTCCGAACATTCGTTTCAATTGTTTCCAGTTCGATGTGCTTTCCTGGTAAAGCATGTTATGCGCTTTTGTCACGAGGTCGTTCAAGTAATCGGTCGTTTCTTCTTCTGCAAAGTACGTTTGACTATAAGCAAGATGCTGCGTGACTTTTTGGTACAGGCGCTGGAACTCTTCCAAATGTTTCGGAGTCCACTGGCGTCTGTTCTTATGTAACATCTGAATCAGTTCTTCTAAACGTTTCCACTCTTCACGGTGGCGTTGGACGAAAGATCGATAGTTCATGGTTTCACCTGCAATACGGGAATTTTTTACATTCTATTTCTATTATAGAAAAACGAAAGACATATGGGAACCCATAAGGGAGGAGGAAGAAGATGGAGGAAAGGTGGAAAGTGAAAACCCCGGAACATGTGACTTTGAATTTCCAGCTGGCAGGCTTAGGTAGCAGAGGAGCAGCTCAAATCGTCGACTCCGTTCTCTTAGGCTTATTATATAGCGGAATGATTGCGCTTCTCATTTTTACGGAAAACCATTTGGACTTTATGTTGGAAGGGCGCGGGTGGGTGATCGCTTTTGTTATCCTTGTCTTATTTGGCATCCAGTGGGGCTATTTCTTCTTATTCGAATGGTTCAGCGGCGGGAAAACCCTGGGGAAAATGCTGCTCGGTCTACGAGTAGTCAAAGAAGATGGAGGAAAAGCAACCGCTCTTTCACTATTGATTAGAAATCTACTTCGTATCATAGATATGCTTCCCTTCTATTATTTGATTGGTATGCTAATGGTATTTTTCCATCCTCAGCATAAAAGATTGGGAGACCTTGTCGGTGGAACAATCGTCATCCATGAACGAAAAAAGCAACGTTCGAAAAAGAAACAGTCGCTCGTAGAAAAAGAGATCGAAAACCGCGACCTGAAATCAGATCAGCAAATCGTTGGAGGCTGGGAGAGACAAAACGTTACGAAAAAAGATTGGAATCTATTGAAAACCTATGTCCATCGTTACCCGACACTGAAACCTGCGGAAAAAGACACCATGACCAGAGAAGTTGCAGAGATCCTTCTTCCCAAACTCGGGTTAGAGGATGGAACGAAGAATGAAGATGAGTTAGCTACTCGACTTTATGCTGCTTATATAGAGTTGAAAGAAGAGTGGGAATTCCAGTTATAACAGAGTAATAAAACAGCCGTCTTTCTGTCCGGAAAGCGGTTGTTTTTTTATATATAAAAGAAAGATTTTACATTGCTCTTCTTTGTGTATGCGCTTGTATATCTATGGATTTTAGTGAATATACAAGAATTTATAAATATATATTTACTTCAGTTTGGAATTTGGTATTATATACTAGGATTTAATAAAATACAGGCGAATAAACGGGCTGAACCATGGGGGAAGGTTATGTTTGTTCCTACCTGAAAATATAAAAAGGAAAGAGGATTCTAGCTCATGCTTACATCTCTTTATGTGTTGTCTTTAACCGTTCTACTTACGTTCCTTGTCTTATATGCCGTGGATAAATTTGCCCGTCGCTTTAAGAAAATCCAAAACCCTACAATCCAACAAGAACAAGTCCCAGCTGAAGTCGACTTCAGCCACCAGACATTCAAATAAATGTTCAACAAAAAGTGGCCCTGCATAAAAAGGCGCCACTTTCTTTATTAGACAAAATTTAATCTCATTACAGATAAACTCCCGATTGTGGAAGACTCAGTTTCGAGATGTTTGTTGAGTGTATGGGGGCTGCGGGGAATAGCTCGCTTTCCGCGGGAGCTCACCACTCCCCCACAGGAAAGTGTTCAAATGCGGAATCGCCCTGGTAGACACGACTGGCATAAGCCGAACAGCAAAGGAATGAAAAGGCACATTCCGTTGCTGTTCGGCTTATGACGCGAGTGTCTGGGCGATGGAGCTGGACGAGTAGCTTCCCAGCCACCCCTGACGCTCATCCCAAGCCACGAACCCCGAAACATCTCGAAACCAAGTCTTACACAATCCTGCCATATACTTTTAACAACAAAGAGGATTACTGGAATTAAGGTTGTCTGTGGTAGAGGGGTTTACGTTTTGTTAGGTACCTGTTTGTGGTAAAATAGATATGTTTACATATAGAAAGAAAACAACCAAAATAATTACGAGTTCTATATATGTTTTTAAGTACAATTCAACAGATGGAAAAGGGGATATCTCATGGCGAATAAAGCGGTTGTTCTAGGAGCGAACTATTATATTGGACTGAGTACGATCAGGTGTCTGGGCATTCATGATGTTCACGTTGCTGCAGTGGACTATAACTGGGAAGGTGCCTATGGGCTTGAGTCCAAATATTGTTCAGAAGCATTGATCGGACCTCACTACAAAGAAGATCCAGAAGGTTTGAAGGCTTTCTTGATCGACTATGCCAAAAAGCAGGACCATGCCCCTGTACTTATTCCGACAGCCGATCCGTATGTGGAATTCGTGGATGAATATCTGCCGGAATTAAGGGAACATTTCCTTATTCCTCAAACGGAACAAGGGTTATATACTAAGATAATGGACAAAGGCACCCTCCATACACTGGCATCCCAGCATGGAGTAGCTGTTCCGGAAACGGTTCAAGTGGATGATGAGAACCTTGTAGAGAGAGTAGAAAAGGAAATCCAATACCCTTGTCTCGTAAAACCGGTGGATTCACCAGCTTTTGTATCCAAGTTCAGAAGGAAGCTTTTCAAAGTACAAAATAAAGAAGAGTTACTAGAAAAAGTGGAACAAGCGAAAGAGGCGGATATAGAAGTCATCGTCCAGCGAATTATCCCTGGTTTTGATGACCATATGTACACGTTTGATGCGTATTTGGATCAAAACTCCAAAGTGACGCATTGGGTGACTTGCCAAAAGCTTCGTCAATTCCCTGTGAATTACGGGGCATCTGTTTATACCCAGCAAAAATACGTGCCGGAGCTTTATGAACTCGGTGCGAAATTTTTAGAAGGCATCGGATATAAAGGTTTCGCTGAAATTGAATTCAAGAAAGATGCTGAAACCGGCCAATACTACTTGATTGAAATCAATGTACGTATCACGAACTTGAACCACTTATTACAAAAAACAGGGATCAACATCCCTTATATCACTTATAAAGAGTTGGTTGGGGACCCGGTCGAGCCAAAAGCGGTGGAAGAGGATCAGAACCTTGTTTTCTGGTACGCTTACGAGGATCTTCTGGCAGTCAGAGAATATATCAAAACAGGACAACTCTCTGCTCCGAAGGTCTTGAAGTCTTATTTCAGGCCGAAAGCTCATGCAATCTGGGATCCGAAAGATCCTAAACCAGCGTTCTCCTTTGGGAAGAAATTGGCGAACCTTGTAGTAAACAAAGTAACGAAGAAAAACAGGTAAGCCTTCTTTCGTCATGCTGTTGAGAATATAGATGGCGGACCGAAGGAAATGCTAACCAATAATCGAATGATATGGACGGAACGAAGTTGAATTCCATTGAACAGGCTAAAACAATGCAGGGAAGGTAGATAAGAATGGCTAAGTTGAAAGAATTATTATCATTCATTAATATATTGGAGTCATGGAATGATAGGGACCTTGACGTCCGAGGACTTGCATACAATTCAAGAGATGTAGGACAAGGAGATGTGTTTGTCTGTATTAAAGGCTTCAAGACGGATGGACACCGTTATGTAGCGGAAGCGGTGAAAAATGGAGCGGCTGCCATTGTGGTCGAAGATTATCAGTCCGGATGGGAAGACCTTCCACAATATCAGGTCAAAGACAGCCGACGTGCTCTGGCCGCACTAAGTGATGCTTTTTATAATCACCCTTCAAACGCTATGAAAACAATCGGAATCACAGCGACAAACGGGAAAACGTCCACTTCATTTATGACGGATGCCATTCTTGAAGAGCATGGCCTTAAGACAGGCTTGATTGGTACGGTTGTAGTTAAATTTGGTGACTATTCCGAGCCCACAAAGCTGACGACACCGGAATCGCTCGACCTGCATCACTATTTTGCTCAAATGAGAGACCAGGATGTATCTCATGTCACGATGGAAGTTTCCTCCTCAGCTTTAGATTTAAGCAGAGTAGGGAGTGTAGACTTTGATATCGTTACACTAAATAATATTAGCCGCGAGCATATCGACCTGCATGGTTCTTTTGAGGAGTATTTTAACAGTAAAGCGAGTCTAATCCGTAATGCGGGTGAAGATAAATGGGCGATATTGAACCTTGATGATTCTTATTCCGCATCCTTGATCGAAGAAACGAAAGCCAATGTACTCACTTTCAGTGTAGAAACAGGAGATGGAGATCTGGTATGTAAAGATTTGGACCTTTCCACAGGCCGAGCGAAATTCAACGTTGAAATCCGCAAGCCATTTACTGTGGAGGGGAAAACATATGAGCCTCAGGAATTCCCTATTGAGCTCTCCACACCAGGGTATCACTCTGTTTACAATTCCATGGTCGCTATTACTGTAGGGTTGTTAAATGAGGTACCGATTCCAACTATCCAAGCCGGACTGAAAGGCTTCGGTGGTGTAGAGCGACGTTTTGAAATGGTGTTTGAGGATGATATTAAAATTTTGGACGACCATTTCGCCAACTATGGAAATATCAACGTCACCTTGAATACTTTGCAGCAAATGGAATATTCAAACCTTAAGCTCGTCTATGCAATTCGCGGAAGTCGTGGGATTACAGTCAACAGAGAAAATGCAAAAGCTATTGTAGAATGGGCGCCGAAATTAGGTCTGACGGAAGTAATTGCAACTCTCAGCCATTCCCATGTGGATGAAAAAGACCGGGTGACAGAAGAAGAGCTGCGTGTTTTCCAGGAAATGATGGAGGAAGCAGGCATCCATGTAGACTTGTATAAAGAGTTGGATGATGCCATCCATCATGCGCTCTCAGAAGCAGAAAAAGACGATGTGGTCTTGTTAGCAGGGTGCCAAGGGATGGACCCTGGAGCGAAAATCGCTCTGGAACAGTTGAACAAGACACGTCCGGAAATGGATGAAGAGAAATTGTACAAGCCATTGAAAAACAGAGTGGCAGGAATCCTCTGACTCTTTCGTTACAGCAAGGTCCCGGTCTTTCGTTAGGAGGCATAACAGTGAATGATAAAATTATCGGCATACTCGGGGGAATGGGACCTGAGGCAACCGCCGAATGTTATATGAAAATTATACGAGCGACAAATGCGAGCAAAGATCAAGAACATTACCGAGTAATCATAGACAGCAATGCGAAAATACCTGACCGTACAGAAGCCATTTCAGGAAAAGGGGAGAACCCTGTTCCTGAAATGGTTCATGCGGCTAAGAATTTAGAAAAGCTGGACGTGGATGTGGCGTGTATTCCATGTATGACCGCCCATTATTTCATTGAAGAAGTCCAAAAGTCTGTGTCCTTTCCATTACTGAATGCTTTCTTGGAACTGAAGAAGTTCATCCAGAATCATTATCCCACCGTTCAAAAAATCGGGGTGCTCGCTACTACCGGCACCTTGGAAACCGGACTTTTCCAAAAGTATTTTGATCATTTGGAAGTGATCGCTCCCACACCTTATACACAAAATGAAAAAGTGATGCAAGCGATCTATGGTGAAAACGGGATTAAAAGTGGCAACACGGATGGAGAACCTCTTCAACTATTAAAAGACGCTTCCCAGGAGTTGTTGGACAATGGCGCAGAATTGATTATTTCAGGCTGTACGGAGATTGGTCTCGTGCTGAAACCTTATCACCTGCCCGTTCCTCTGATCGATCCTATGGAAGTCGTCGCAAACGTCGTCGTAAAAGAAACTGTTTATCAAAAGTCATGAATGGCGTATCCCCTTCTTATATTTGTAACAAGGACCATTCTTAAGGAGGGGGACATATCATGGCCAAAAGTGAGTTTGAGCAGTTTTTGTCTGAGTCTTTCAAAGAGGGGATTTCCTTCAGAGAATTGAGACTTTCTGAAAAAGAAGTATCACATCTGAAGTCCCAATACCCTTCAGCCATCATTAGAAGGACGAGTGAAGTCAATGACGCGTTAAAAAAATCATGGTATGAAGTCCATTTATCACCAGGCCAAAGAAAACCGGAAAGTCTGGACTCCATACGTCAAGAAAATATCCGGCTCAAGCGCGAGTTGGAGACATTGAAGAAAATGAAAAATTAAGCTCATGAAGACAATTCCAAAAGGATTGTCTTATTTTTTTGTCTATTTTTGATCTTATGTTCACCATAGGTGCACTAGGGAATGTTGAGATTTCTACGGGAACTCAACAGGACCTTTATCTAGCAGGAGTCTGCTCAAGCACACGCCTTCCCTCAAAAAAATATCCTTGTAACTCATTTAAATATAAGTAGCTCTTACTTGCACCCTCTACATCTTCACAAACACCTCGAAATGTAGTTTTGAAATATTCTGCCTTAATGGTGGGGGTTGGAGTTGGGAAAATAATAATCCTATTAACCTATGACTTTGTACCTTGATAGCTTTAGTTATTCAGAGCGTATTTTGTCGACGGAAAAGGCAAACATACGTGTGTTTTGTTATGGTTTGAAACATAAATGTAATAATAATTTGTCTTTATTTAGCGAATATCTTTGATATAATGAGATAGGAAAATGCAACAGACGACTTAAAGTACATACAACAGACAACATAGATTCACAAAATGAGAGTTTAGTAGGAAGTGATATAAATTGTTCGATCTGCATCACCGCAGTCTAGCACCTTATGTTCTGAGGGATTCCGTTCTATACAATGGAGAGATTGAACGGATTACACGGGGTGACCAGCACTATGAAATTTAAGACATTTGGTCGCCACGGAAAAGAGGGCGTAAAAAGCTTAGCTAGAAACAGGTGGATGTCCATAGCTTCTATTTCAGCTGTGACCGTAACCCTGTTGCTGGTTGGAGTTTTTGCCACATTACTATTGAATCTAAACGACTTTGCATCACAGATTGAAGAAGATGTAGAAGTTCGCGTCTTTATAGATAGAACGGCTGAAGATGAGAGCCGTGAAGCCTTAAAAAACAAAATTGAAGAAGTATCGGCAGTTTCTTCTGTAGAGTTCCAGTCCAAAGAAGAAGGATTGGATCGACTGATTGATAGTTTAGGCGATGATGGCGAAGTGTTTGAATCACTAAAAGATGAGAACCCATTGAATGATGTCTACATCGTTAAAACAGATGAACCGGAAGATACGATTACAGTCGCCCAGACGATTGAAGATTTTAATAGCGTAGCAAAAGTTGAATATGCGAAAGAAACCGTTCAACGTCTTTTCAGTGTTATGGATGTGGCTCGTAATGTAGGTCTTGCGATTATCGCCGGGCTCCTATTCACAGCCATGTTTCTGATTGCAAACACAATCCGAATTACCATCGTTGCTCGTAAGAAAGAAATCGAAATTATGAAAATGGTTGGAGCCACAAACTGGTTTATCCGTTGGCCATTTCTTTTTGAGGGATTGATGATCGGTATTCTTGGTTCACTTTTACCGATCGCTGTTGTCGTGTTCGGGTATGATTATCTTTATACAGAAGTGACTACAAGATATCCTACATTGTTCATTGAATTGCTGCCCGTGTACCCATTCGTGCTGAAAGTATCCGCACTGCTGATCCTGATGGGGGTCGTCATTGGTTTATGGGGAAGTTTTACGTCCATTCGAAAGTATTTAAGAGTTTAAACTATTGATCTACCAAAAATAAACAGGTAAGGATTCGGGGGAGGAAGAAAGTTTGAAGTTGAGAGTCTTAGTAGCCGCTCTGACCGTCAGTCTTATTCTATCCGGTTTTCCACTCTATTCTAATACAGTCACCGCAGAAACGAATCAGGATAAATTAGAGGATAACCGCGCCAAGCAGTCTGAAATCGAAAAAGAGAAACAAGAAAAGCAAGAAGAAATTGAAAAGCTTCAACAACAACAAGAAGAAGTAAACGCAGAAATCGCACAGTTGGACAAACAAGTGATGGAAGCGATGGACAAGATTGAAACGAAAGAAAATGAAATTGCGCAAACAAGAGAAAACATCGAGCAATTAAAAGCAGACATTGCTGAACTCGAAAAAAGAATTGCCGAACGAGATGAACTTTTAAAGGACCGTGTGAAATCGATGCACCAAAACGGTGGAGCGATTGATTACCTTGATGTCCTTATGGGCGCTGAAAGCTTCGGGAACTTCTTGGAGCGTGTTATGAGTCTGAACACGATTGCCACACAAGATAAAGAAATTCTAGAGCAGCATAAAGCGGATAAAGAAGAAGTAGAAAAGAAAAAAGCTCAGGTTGAAGAAGAATTAGCATCCCTCGAGCAAAAGCTAGAAGAATTAGAAGCTTTGAAACAAGAACTCGATCAGAAGAAACAAGAGAAGAACGAATTGATGGAGAGTCTTGAACGAGATGAAGAGCTTGCACATAACCATGTGATGGACATTGAAGAAGAACAGGAAACCCTTGCTGCGCAGGAAGCTGCGATCCAGAAGGAAATTGAACGTGAACGTGAAAGAAAGCGTAAAGCGGAAGAAGAAGCTAGAAAGAGAGCAGCGGAAAAAGCTGCGGCCGAAAAAGCAGCTGCTGAAAAGAAAGCAAGTGCTTCGAACACAAGCAGCAATAACACAAGCTCTAGTTCTAGCTCAAGCTCAAGCCCGAGTTCCTCAAGTGATTCTTCCTCTTCGAATAGTGGAGCGCTATTCAGTTGGCCTGCAAATGCAGGAGTCACTTCTGAGTTTGATCGCAACCGTATCCATCCGATTACAGGAGTACCAAAGTTGCACTCAGGAATTGACTTAGCTGGTGGAGGAACCATTCCGATTCGTGCTGCAGCAGAAGGAACAGTCATTCGTGCCAATTACTCATCTAGCTACGGGAATGTAGTGATGATATCCCACCGTATGAATGGACAAACGTTCACGACGGTATATGCTCATATGAGAAGCACACCTGCCGTATCTGCAGGTCAATCTGTGTCTAGAGGTCAGTTCCTTGGAAATATGGGAAGCACAGGAGATTCTACAGGCCAGCACCTTCACTTTGAAATCCATGAAGGAAGCTGGAACGGAGCCCGTTCTAATTCTGTAAACCCACGTAAATACTTGCCATAAGTTGAAAGAAACCGATGGGAAATCGAAAAGATTTCCCATCGGTTTTTTTGTTTATTTGCTGTTCTCCTTGAATGTAGCTTACCACCTACGCGTGTAAGTATGGAAAGGGTGTTTATCCAGATATCACTTAAGTACAGCTTGAACAATCAGTCGATGAGTCGGATTTGGGATAGGATTATAAGTAATTAATGTAACGGAGGATCGATTTTTATCCTTCTTTAACACACTTATATCATTGGGAGTAACAAGGAATTTTTCCGGACCTCATATTCATAAGAATCACTAGGACTCATGAGGACAATGTTTGATCCTTTTTGGACTTCATCAAGGCTTTTGAACAACTTACCTTCTCTGTAGCCCCTGTGTGCCACAAAAGCTATTCTCCTTTGCTCTCAGGGTCTAATGAATTGATTCATCATTCCTACTCCGTAAGATAAGGTTTCTGTCGTCACTTCTACAAACACAGGAAGTCTCAATTCGAACTCATGAATATCAAGAGTAGCTATACTCAGTAATTCCTGTGTAGATTTTGTTAATGGGGGAGGAATTTTCTAATAAGTTATTCACATGTGAATAACTTTACGTGATTTTATTAGGTGAAATTGCAGCTTCCACAATTCCTTTATTAAAGTTTTCTATCATCTTATTTTGTTGGTGAGCGATGTACAGGTCTCCCATTTGAGGGTTCAGAAGCAAAGCAATACCGGTGAGAATGAAAAAGCAGGCGAACCACTTTAAAAAACCGCCTTATTATCAATATAAGTTTGAATAACTTTCTTTTTAAGTGGGTTAGTAACATGAGAATGTACGGGAAGAGGTGCTGAATGGGTGAGATCTTCGTTGCAAATAGGACAATCCCAGGGCCCTTTATTACTACTACTGTAAGATGCTCTATGACAACGTGTACACAACTTCTTTATCACGATATATCCTCCTCTAATAGGCATTTTTTGTTCTATATAGAGAATAATTATTAACTATTATACCTCAGTCCACGCACATAACAAGCATTATTAAGAACATTCGTTCATTATGTCTTACAGTATGTCGTATATAAGTCCTCTTTTTCCTAATATTGTGAACGTAACATACGTTCGGTGTTATAATTAAGGAAGATCGTTCTACATGACCAGTCTTCCAGCTAGTAGTTCACAAATGAAGGAGGAAGATGATGAATCGAATGAAACTGATTCCTTACAGAATGGATGCTATTTTGGATACGACGAATGAAGTCCCTAAAGGTGTGCATATGGTGGAGGCTCAAAGTCTATGGGACGAGACGCGTCAAGGGGAGAGCAGTGTTATAGCTGTCATTGATACCGGGTGTCAATGTGATCATCCAGATTTACAAGGGCAGATCGTAGGCGGACGAAACTTTACAGATGATTATGATGGAGATCCTGAAAATTATCAAGATAATAACGGACACGGGACCCACGTAGCAGGGACCATTGCAGCTAAAGAAGATGGAAAAGGCGTCGTTGGAGTTGCGCCTCAAGCGAAGCTTCTTATTCTTAAGGTGCTCTCTGAAGAGGGGAGTGGTCAATATCAGTGGATTACTGATGCTATTGATTATGCGGTTCAATGGAGAGGGGAGAACAACGAGCGTGTTCGAGTGATCTCTATGTCCCTTGGAGGACCGGATGATTCGCCAGATCTAAAAAAATCGATACTGAATGCCATTTCTGAAGGAGTTTCTGTGGTGTGTGCTGCAGGGAATGAAGGAGATGGACGGGAAGATACGATGGAATATGCTTATCCTGGCGCTTATAATGAAGTCATTCAAGTAGGGGCAGTGGATGAGAGTCGACGGCTGGCCACATTTACAAATACGAATGACCAAATTGATCTTGTTGCTCCTGGTGTGAATATCCTCTCCACCTATCTTGAAGGTAAATATGCTCGCTTATCAGGTACTTCTATGGCGACTCCACATGTTTCGGGTGGTCTTGCCTTAATCATTCCTTTAGTAGAGGCTCAATTCCAAAGGAGAATGTCCGAATCTGAAGTGTTTTCACAATTGATCAAACGCACAACTCCACTAGGTCATTCTAAAACAGCTGAAGGAAACGGACTAATGACCTTAGCACTGACAAAAAAATTAGAAGAATTATTTAGCACCTACATCACATAACTATATATTTTAAAAAGAGAGGTCTTGTACCTCTCTTTTTTTGTGCAAACCAAGCCCATCTTTTAGAAACCGAGCAAAAAGCTAAGTCCGTGATTTTGTGTCGATAATAGCAAAATATTGGCATTATGTGGTTTGTGTACATTTTTGAATACAAGTGTACAAAAATGATTACTTGCACACAATATTGTATTCAAGACGTTTGCGATTATGTTTACATGTTTACAATCATGCACACATCTCTTTATATAGGGTTGTGTGCACTTTTGTATGCATGTACACGATATTATGTACAAGTACACAATTATGAACACGTAAAAAGGCGCATTGACTATTTTCTGATTGTTTAATAGATTTAGAGTAAGGTGAGGTCAAATCTAGTAAAAGAAAAGGAGAGCTGTGTAATGACGAAATCTAGAATTGCAGCTGTTGATGTTGGTAACGATGCCGTGAAGGCGAACTTTGGAAAATTGGAATCTTCTTTATATATTCCTAACGTGGTCGCTAGGGACCTTGAGGACCGTCCGGTTATCGGAATTGAAGATCTAGATGATAAGGATCCACTCGATAATCTACATATTCGAGTGCATTCCCCTGCTTTACGTGAGAACAATGCCATTTATCGTGTGGGGAATTTAGCTACGAAGACGACAAACTCTGCGGAGTTGGATCCTGGAAGTTATAAATCAGAGGAAGATCAAACATTAATCATGCTGTTTGCATCTCTAGCTATGGACGCTGTCACTGGAAAGGATGCGCAATCAGCTAAAAACAATGTGATTGAAGCGAACTATACACTTGGCACAGGATTGCCATTACGTGAAGTAAAAGAAGGAAAAGATGTGGGTTACCGCTCCCAACTTCTTGGCTCTGTACACCAGGTAGAGTTCTTAGTCACTCCTAAATATCAAGGAATGAAAGTGAACATCAAGTTTGATGAGGTCAAAGTTTATCCAGAAGGATTTGCTGCTTATGTAAACCTTGTCATGGATAATGATCTGAACATTATTAATAAAGAATTGGTAGATAAACAGATCCTGATCCAAGACATCGGTGGTCTTTCTACGGATATCGCCGTTATTAGAAACCGTAACGTGGATGATGACAAGGCTCAGGGATTTAACTTGGGAGTGTCTGAATCATTGGAGATGATCCGAGACGAGATCCTTACGAAGCATGGAGTTGAATTAGACAGCCGTCGTGACGTCGTTGATATCATCACGCGTAAAAATGATCGCCATCACATTATGGTTCGAGGAAGCCGTACAAATGTGCATGACATTACGGATCGCATTTTACTGGAACTGGCGAAGAAACAATATCGTTATTTGAGAAATGTATGGCAGAAGAACTCCCAGTCTGAAATCTGCTACTTCGTAGGTGGCGGTTCAGCTGTATTGAAAGACTATATTAAGACTTTGAACAATAAACTGGATGGCTTTAACATTGAATTCTTTGAAGATGAGAATGAGAGCATTTGGATGATGGCCAATGCTTATTATAAGCTCATTTCTGACTATATCCGCAAGAATTCGAAGTTAGAAGACAAGTCCAATAAAAAAGTAGAACAAAAAGCCGGATCTTCTAAGTAAGGTGATTGGATGAGTTCTTCTAGAAAAAGTGTGGAGAGGGGCCAATCGATTACGTTCCGGGTCCCCTCGGACACACCGGATCATTTATTAAAACAGCTGTCCCAGTTAAAAGAGAAGGAACGTAGAAACTTTTCAAGTAAAATTGCTCAGTTCGTCCTTGAGGGAGTCAATCAGTCCTTTACGAAAGAAAAGGAAACCGTGACCATTCCGCTTCCGAAAGCTCTTACGAAAGAGCAAAAAAGTTGGATTAAACATGAACATTCAGAAGCTCTTATCGGCAGCATCCTTTATCAGCTCATGATGGATCCTGTCAGGGCAACAACTTTACTTGCATCGTTAAATAGCAATGCGTATAACATTGATGATGCGCTGTATCTTCAGGAAGAGGCGGCTACAGAGGAAGAAGCTCCAATTCCGACAATAATCGAATCGGAGAAGGAGAAAGCTGTGATGCCAGAAACCCCTCTCGATGTAGACGGGGATGATGATTTGGATGATTTGGACCTAGACAATCTCCAAGCTGATTTTCAGGAACAACGAGAAGAAGATGTTCAGGAAGAAGATGACGATGACTTGCTCGGTGACTTTTTATCAAGAATGAATAAATGATCATAAGCCCCTCGTATAAGCGGAGAGGGCTTATTTTTATTGAGAAATTTCACATACCAACAATTTGATTTGGATAAAAATTGAAACGATCCACTGCCTATACTCGTATATAAATCAAATAAATGGAGGTGTTGGAATGGAAGTGGTATTGGAGGTCAAGAATTGCAATGTCGATATCCAAAAAGAAAGAATCTTGAGGGATATTAGTTTTCATGTGAAAAGAAATGAAATCATGGCATTGGTTGGTCATAATGGGGCTGGAAAGTCCACGCTGATGAAAACAATGATCGGCTCAAGGGAAAAAATCACTGGAACTTTATCTATTGCTGGAAATGATCAGGACGCGCAATATAAATCGTATAAAAGGAATTTTACATATATACCGGAAGAGCCACTTTTGTTCAACGAATTAACGGTCTACCACCACTTTAAACTTTATCAGAAGAGTTATTCTGTTCCTGAGGATGTTTTTGAAAGCCGAGTACAAACCTATACCCAAGGGTTTGAATTGAAGGATAAGCTGGACGAATATCCGGAAGCTTTATCTAAAGGGATGCGGCAGAAAGTCCAGACGATTTGTGCTCTCATTCCTGATGTCCCTGTTTTATTCATTGATGAACCGTTCATGGGACTGGATGTGTATGCAGGACGTTTCCTTGAGGAAGAGTTAATAAGGAAAAAAGTGCAGGGGGCATGTATCGTATTGACCACCCATCAACTCGAGAAGGTTTCAGAACTTGCGAATCGCTACGTCATGCTCGTCGAGGGTGAAGTCGCTTCCTCAGGGGATGTGTCAGAATTTCACGAATTGGAAAGAAGGTCGACATGATGGAGCCTATGACGACATATTCGGTATATAAATGGCTGAGAAAGAAAAGAAGGAAGAAAAAGTTCGACCTTTATAAACAGACTTACCATATGGTTGTTGATCCCGTCATGGTTTTTTATAGCGGATTGTTCGTCATCTTTTGCTTGTTCATCGGTTATGACTGGCTGCAACAGTTAATCACTCTTTTAGATGGAAGGGGGACGTTCATAGCTCCTTACGCTTTTTTTCTTCCTTTATTGGCAATCATAAGTGCGTCTGTTGCTTCTTTTACAGACCCCGGTCTCCGTTTTACATCTTCAGAACTCCAGCTTAGTTTTTTGCCTCACTCAAGAAAATGGCTGCTCACCTATTTGTTTTTAGAAAAGTACATCGTTCAACTCCTGATTATCATGGTTGTCCCTCTTCCATTTGCACTTGTCTTAATGTCGTGGGAGTCAGCCGTTACATGGGTATCGCTTCTCCTTATAAGTTATCCATTGTCTTTATGGATGCAGTGGAAACTGTTTTCCATGTCTTCTGTTTATAAAATGAGTGTTTTTTTATTCAGCGCAGCTTTTTCAGTATTATTTTTCCTTGGTTTTCCTGTCCTGCTCCTCTACTTAGGCTTATCCGTGATCGTTTTAGTTTGTTTTATTCGTAAAGAAGAGGTGGACTGGGGGAGGGTTATCGATATCAATGATGCCCGTGTGTGGAACATGTGGTTAGTCGGCTATTTCACCGAGGTGAATATTAAGCCGCCAAAAAGGTTCGGGATTACCAAGTCGATTTGGAAAAAGAAGAGAGGGCGTCATTATTCTGCCCAACACCTGTATGGACGGATATGGACCGGTTATCTTCAAAAGTCCGCAGATGTAGTCTGGAAAACGATCCCGACGGTTTGTTTAATTATTCTTGTCATTCCGATGAGGGTCGATTGGATGTTAATGTTCACGCTGCCCATTGCTATTGTTGTTTATCATGAAGTAGCAGGAGGGCTCTTTTCAGATGTGGAAGGTGTTTTCCATCCCCTCCCGATCGAAGAGGAAAGCTGTAAAAACAGCTATTTAAAATGGGCGTATATCGGGTTACTACCGGTTTTCATATCATTTATCAGTATCCAAACCGTTCTTGGGGAATCATTAGTAGCTATTGGGATGCAATTGATCGCAATCATCTTACTCGTTTATGTAGATCTTGCCCGGGTCATTGACGAACGATTGATGATGGTCCAAAAGGAAAATTTCTACCGTGAGGAGTGGAGAAGGGTGGCAGGTTTAATTCTTCTTGGGGCGGGAGTATATCACCCTTTGTTCTTACTTGGGGTTCCACTTGTTGTTTTCAAGATTGGGCGTTCGACTCTGAAAGAATTGATTTCATAAAAAAGACCCTCTGGTTCATCACAGAGGATCAGTCTAAGCGATTATGCTCAGCGAAAGCGATAAAAGATTTTTCATCTTCAATTAAACCACATGCTCCGCACTGTACTTTTACTTGCGGCCCTTTGTAGGCCATGTGAAAAGGATCCATATTTTCTGAAGAGTAACTCTCATCGGGTTCACCTGTTCTTGGATTCATTTTTACAGCTTTCGCTTCCTGTTCGATTAGATTAAATCGAGAGCGGTTGGTTTTACAGTTGGGACATAAATAAGGTTGCATGTCTGTCCACCTCCATTCTTACGTTCCCCATGTTCCGAAAAATTATGAACAGGACTGTGAAAATCAGGGAATGCCCTAATATCCGTTCTGTCCTTTTGAAGGTATGATGATAGTAAGATTACGTGTGGTCGAGGTGAAGAAGAATGAAAGAGACAATGAAAACTCCAGCGGGTGAAATCATCCATATGTATGAAACCATGTTACATGATTTATCTTATGATCTTCATGAAAGGTACAGTCACCTTTTGACAGGACTGCTTCATCAATTGGAGCAGGAGGGAGGTTCATCCAAATCTGCTCTTTTGTTAACTCATATTATTGATGATATGAGAAGTAAATCGAATGAGTCTACCCCCCTGTCCCTTGCTGAAAGGGGAGCGATACCTGCCATAAAACAATTTAGTAAAGAAATA
Organism: Halobacillus litoralis; assembly: GCF_009856415.1. Taxonomy (GTDB): domain Bacteria; phylum Bacillota; class Bacilli; order Bacillales; family Halobacillaceae; genus Halobacillus; species Halobacillus litoralis_C. The sequence continues at coordinate 235,092 of NZ_WMEZ01000006.1, forward strand.
GAAAACCGGTTTGGCGTAACAGTAAGGCTTTTAACTGAAAGAGGAACATTTTATATGGATTCACGGATTTTATTCCGGATGGTTCAACAAACCATTCTCTTAATCGTTGAGAAGGCGGATACCAATGCCATCGACATCCATATAAAAGAAGAGTCGGTATCGTTCCAATTCCTTTCCCCACATGAACAGATGGATGTGGATGAAAAAGGTTTTCTTCGTTTTATACAGAAAAGAACAGGTATGGAATTAAAAATTGAATCTAGATCAGGGCAGTGGTTCTGGATCTATTTAAAGAAGAGGGGGTATGAGGGTGATTTCCATCGTGATCGTTGATGACCATGCTGTCGTCCGTTCTGGATTGAAGATGCTCCTGAATGCAGTGGGTGATTTTGAAGTTGCAGGTGAAGCCTCAGAGGGGGATGAAGCTTTTGCTCAAGTAGAGGAAAAGCGTCCCAACGTCGTTTTGATGGATTTGTCCATGCCGCACGGAAAAGATGGGTTATCGGCAACATCAGAAATAAAGAAACAATTTCCTGATACGCACATCCTTATTCTAACGATGCATGATGATGAAGAGTACTTGTTTCGGGCGATAGAACTTGGGGCATCCGGCTGCATATTAAAGAATGCTCCTCATGAAGAACTATTAAAAGCCATCCGCCAAGTAGCTGAAGGGGATGCATATTTGTATCCATCAGCGACGAAACGGTTGATGGAAGACTATATGAAAAAATTGAAAAACGGAAAGACATCGGATTCTTATCGTTTGTTGACGGACAGGGAACGGGAAGTGTTAGCCTTGGTCGCGAAAGGATTTGCTAACAAAGATATTGCCGAAAAACTAGTCATCAGTGTCAAAACGGTCGAAGCTCATAAAGCGCATGTAATGGAAAAGTTACAGCTTAAAACCCGGCCGGAATTGGTGGAGTATGCGTGGAAGAAAGGGTTACTTGGATATTCTTTATAAAGGGGTTGAACGCGTGAGGCGATCGTTAGAAGAGTTATGTGCAAATGTTGCTGCAGATACAGATGCATCCTTAGTTGCCATTGCGGAGTTTCATCCCCCATCCAAGGGGGTCAGGTGGACATATGCCGATCGCCCGCTGAATGACCGGTATAAGCGAATGAATGTCATGTACGGAAAAGGGGTAGCAGGCAGGGTTTTACAAACAGGGACAGCTTTCAGGTGCGAAAATGTTGCCGAATTACCATTGCCGCTCAGAGAGTATCCTATTGTATTATCTGAAAAAATAAGTGCCTTTGTAGCGCTTCCGGTCGCCACTTCTTCTCTATTCGGTGCTGTTCTTTTCATCGCTTATCGTTCATCTCATGCTTTACCGGACAAGGGAATGTGTGACCGGTTGGCATCTTATATTCAAACTTATTTTCAAGAAAGGGAGGCGGTGGAATGAATAAAGGAACGCTCTCACCTATCCTTCCCGGCCGCAGGGAAGGGTTTTTGATAGTAAGAGAAGATGGCGTTGTTACGTGCTTCAATGGTCGAGCTGAGGATTTATTTCAACGGAGGGGGGAGAAAGCAAGGCTGGAAGATTTGTTTCTTCACCTGTCCCTCGACGATTTACATAGCTGTGAAAAAGGCGTTCTTTTGGAGCATTATATTACGCCGGATGGGGAGAATCCTTCACCGGTTTTCTTAGTTGTTCACGATTCGATGGTCACAGATACGCGCTACTTTTATATTACGATTCAAAACCTTGCAGAAAGAAGCACCATTGATCGCGAAAGTTACGAACCATTCAAAGAGTTACTTGATATCAAGTATGCGTTAGATGAGTCTTCCATTGTCGCTCTTACGGACAAGAGGGGAAGAATAAGATATGTAAACAAAAAATTCTCAGAAATATCGAAGTACGACGTGGAAGAATTAATTGGTAAGGATCACCGAATCTTAAACTCCGGGTACCATTCAAAAGAATTTTTCAAGGAGCTGTGGCGTACGATTGGCACAGGCCACGTATGGAAAGGAGAAATCCGGAATAAAGCAAAAGACGGCTCTTTTTATTGGGTAGATACAACGATTGTCCCTTTTCTAGATGAAAACGGAAAGCCCTATCAATATTTAGCCATCCGAAATGAAATCACGGAACGAAAGCGTGTGGAACAAGAGCTCCAACATATGATGACAAAGATCATCGATGTACAGGAAAATGAACGGAAGCATGTATCGAGAGAACTGCATGACGGCATTGGCCAGGAGTTATACAGCCTGCTTATAACCGTTCAAAGGTTGGATAAAGAATATACGCACCCATTGATTGACCAGATGACCACAGATATCAGCCACTTGATTCAAAGTGTAAGGGATATGTCCTGGGAACTCAGACCGTCCGCGTTAGATGAACTCGGACTGATGCCTGCCGTACGCTCGTTTATCAATCGTCTAGAGAAGTCTTATGGATTGAATGTAACGTTTCAATCAGAGATCCGCTGCCGCTTGTCTCCTGATGTAGAAACAAGCATTTACCGAATCATCCAGGAAGCGTTGACTAATGTAAGGAAATACGCAGATGTAGAGGCAGCGAATGTTCTGATAAAAGAGGGAGAAAGCGGTCTTTTTATTGAGATATCCGATAAAGGAAACGGGTTCTCCGTTGGTCGCAACAATAAAGGTGTAGGATTGTTCAGCATGGAAGAAAGGGCCCGTGCCGTTGGTGGTTCACTCTCCATCACATCAGCCGAAAACAAAGGCACCACAATCAAAGTGAAGATCCCCCTAGAAGTCTGATTCTGATCAGGCTTCTTTTTTTATGAAAATTCATTCACCAATATGGCAGGATTGTTGAAAACTCAGTTTCGAGGTGTTTCCGGGGTTCGTTGCTGTGTTGGGGGTCAGGGGTTGCTGGGAAGCTACTCGCTTTCCTGCGGGGATGACGACAACCATTCCCGCGGGAGTCTCGCAGCTTCCCAACTACCCCATTCAAAAGATATATAAACGACCTCCTATACTTAGGAGAAGCGTCTTCCATCTTCCTTTTGTGCAGTAGTCACATAGCGAGCTGTAACAGCACTTCAATGGGGATTCCACAGACTTCTGCATTTTGACAGAACTTGGAAACTCCGCTGTTTGTGGGAATGGTTTCGAGAGACTGATATGGCAAAGGGGCGGAGGGGAATGGCGAGACTCCTGTGGGAAAAAAGTGCATGGTGAGACCCCGCAGAGCGGAGCTCGAGGAGTCTCACCGCGCTCCCGCGGAAAGTGAGCTATTCCTCGCAGCCCCATCCACTCAACAAATGTCTCGAAACTAAGTCTTCCACAATCGGGAGCGTTTGTGCAATGAGGTGGTTGTGCGATTTTATTGTGCTGATTAATGGAATAGGGGATTTCACTTTTTAAGATGAGGGGATTCCCCAATATTTTAATTTCACTGTGCTCGATACAATAAAAGTAGATCAAATGAAGGGGATAGGGGGCGGAATGGTTATGAAAAAACACGAAGATCAAACAGACCTTAAGGGGACGCTTGTGAGTGTTCTGGCCGTTGGGGCCATCATAATATTCATGTGGGTGAGCGTTTACTTTTTATATATCCAGAGGTTATAGGAGGGGAAGGGCATGCATTTACACAAATACGAAAAAATTTGGCTTATTTTTGGAATCATGGCATTGATTATCTTTTTATCTGTGGTTGGCGTCAGTGCCTTCCATCAGGGACATACACCTTCGGGAGGACATATGAAGATCGATCCCGATAAGGTTTCTGAAACGGCACCCTTCGATCAACCGGGAGTACATGAAAAAGAGGATGGCACCTATGAAGTAGTTATGGTGGGAAAAGCTTTTGGGTACGATCCTGGAAAGGTTCAAGTACCTGCTGGTAAAGAGATCATGTTTACGGTTACAAGTTCAGATGTCGTTCACAGCTTTTCCGTCGTAGGAACAAACGTGAACATGATGGTCGTGCCAGGGGAGATCAACCATAAAAAGCATACATTCCAAGAACCTGGTACGTACCTTGTCATTTGTAATGAATATTGTGGGTCCGGCCACCATTTTATGAGTACAGAAATCGAGGTGATTGAACAATGATAATCGGACAAATAGCAAAGGGAGAAAGGAAACTTGCTCTCGCGAACTTAGGTTTTGCTTATGCAGCATTTTTAATAGGGACCCTTTGTGGTCTGCTTCAGGTCTTCATAAGGAATGATGCTCTTACATTACCCGGATGGTTGGATTATTACCAAGTGTTAACGGCTCACGGGCTTTTGCTCGCTATCGTCTTCACGACATTTTTCATTTTTGCCTTTTTCCAGGCGGGGATGAGTCGCGCGCTTGGGTCGTTCGGTCCTAAAGTCCTTCTATGGAATTGGATCGGTTTTATTGTTACCTCTTTAGGAACCCTTTTGGTCGTCATCATGGTGATCGGAGGCCAGGCTTCTGTCCTTTATACCTTTTATGCTCCTTTACAGGCTCACGGCCTGTTTTATGTAGGCCTCGCCTTATTTGTGATCGGTACATGGATTCAGGGATTTGCTTTAATCGGTCACTACCGGGTGTGGAGAAAACAGAATAAAGGACAGCTCAGTCCGTTATTTGCTTTCATGACGGTGGCTACGATTATCTTGTGGGTCATCGCCTGTCTTGGGGTTGTGGCAGCTGTTCTGTTTCAATTCATTCCGTGGGCATTCGGCATGGTAGACGGAATTAACGTAGAATTGAGCCGTTCTTTGTTCTGGTATTTCGGTCACCCGCTTGTGTACTTCTGGTTATTGCCGGCATATATGGCCTGGTATGTAATCGTACCGAAAATTCTTGGAACAAAAGTTTTCAGTGATTCACTTGTCAGGTTGTCTTTCGTCCTATTTATTCTTTTCTCGATCCCTGTCGGTTTTCACCATCAGTTGACAGAGCCGGGGATTGCAAGCTTCTGGAAGTTTCTACAAACCGTGTTGACGTTTATGGTCATCATTCCATCTCTGATGACAGCCTTCTCTATGTTTGCAACATTCGAGTTGCGGGGCAGGGAACTTGGAGGGAAAGGTTTGTTTGGTTGGTTCCGTAAGCTGCCATGGAAGGATGTTCGATTTACTTCTATCTTTATCGCCATGGCTTTCTTCATCCCTGGAGGAGCCGGTGGAATCATCAATGCAAGCTTCCAAATGAATGAAGTGATCCACAACACACTGTGGGTCGTAGGGCACTTTCATATTACGGTGGGGACACCAGTAGCGATGACTTTCTTCGGTTTAACGTTTTGGTTGATCCCTTACTTGACCGGAAGAAGGTTTACAAAGGCTCTACAAAAGCTCGCCTTTATTCAAATCATTTCATGGTCGGTGGGAATGCTTCTCATGAGTACGGCCCAGCATGTATTGGGGTTGATGGGAGCACCTAGACGTACCGCCTATACAGGTTATGCGCATGATGATGCACTTGCGTGGTTTGATGGTATTTTGTCCAATCATGTGACGATGGCTGTCGGTGGCTCTATTCTCTTTCTGTCGGCCTCATTACTGATATTCATTGTCATTCAACTGTGGTGGATAGCGCCTAAGGCCGACGTTCATCAAGTAGAATCTTTTCCGATCGCATCTAGTGATGCTTCTGCTACCCCGAAATTTCTAGAAAATTGGAAGATTTGGATCGGCATCGCTTTTGTACTCATCGCTGTTGCCTACACGATTCCTTTAGCAGATCTCATCCAACACGCGCCGCCGGGTTCAGGAAGGTTCCAAACCTGGTAAGAGAGGAGGGAAAACCATGTCATTCGCATTTGCGTTTACAGTCGCTTGCATTCCTCTATTCATTATTGTTAGTACCATTATCGTAGACTTACAAACGGAAGAATGAAAAAAGAACGTCGTGATCAATCACGGCGTTCTTCTCATTTCCCAGGAAATATGAGATTACGAGGCCACTGGTTGGGGATCTTCTTTAATATATCTTGCCTGAATCAGTCGTTTTCTGACGATGATGCCAATCCAGCTCGCAAGAAATGCTTTAATGAGTCCGACAGCGATAAACGGGTAGACGCCGGCGGCAAGGGCCTGCCCCCATGTCATATCGAGGACAAACTTCAACTGAATTGTTCCACATATTAAAGTAATGATCATACCTGTTACATTTGCAACAATCGCCATGGGTAAGTTGAAAGACGTCTTCTCTAAGATATAACCGGTGATGAAAGCTGTTAAAATGAAACCGAATATGTACCCCCCGGTCGGCCCTGCCAAAACTTGAGCTCCGCCACTGAATCCTGCGAATACAGGAAGTCCAACAGCCCCTAAAGCTGCATAGCCAACCATCGCAACAGCTCCTTGTCTGCTTCCTAGAATAGTAGCTGTGAGCCCAACGGCTAAGGTTTGTCCACTAATTGGCACAATAGGAAGTGGGATTTCAATTTGGGCCATAATTGCGGTCAGTGCGGCAAACAAAGCCCCGTTTACAATGAATCTCAATTTTTTACTTTATGGTGTCATTCTCAACACTCCTTTTTGTTAACCTATTATACATATAAGTTAACATAAAACCTGCGACCTGCGTTAGGAGATTTATATTATTTTTCCTTATATAGGAAAATGGGTGCAAGTATAGGTATTGAGCTTCATTTTTTTCTAACCAATCATTGATATAAACGGTGCAAATGTGTCAGAGTTTTTAAACTATCTATAAGATGGTACAAAAAAGATTTGAGATGAGGTAGAATAGGGTAATGTAAAATTAACGGAGGTTTTACAATGTTTACAAACAATAAATATATCAATAAAAAAACTGGTTTAAAACTACTAGTCTACCTATTTGTTATCGGACTTTTCTGGTTGAAAATGAACTATATACAGACAAGCATTTTTTCACTGAATGTGGAAAATTCGAATGAAGCAAACATTCTGGCATTTAATCCACTCAGCAGTATTTTTCTCATCTTCGGCTTGGGGATCTTGCTTGCCGGACGTCGGGGAATGTTCGTTTCCTATATCTTAGGTTCTATTCTTTTATACGTAAATGTTCTCTTTTATAGAGAATACAATGATTTTATTACGATCCCGATGTTAAACCAGGTGGCGAACCTCGCTGACCTCGGAGGCAGTATCACGACGATTATGAGTCCTGTTGATGCTTTGCTGTTTGTAGATGTTCTCATTGCGGCTTTTCTATTATTCTATTTGAAACCTTCACGCTTCCAGGTCTTCAAGCCGAAGCGCAGAGAAGGAATCGTTCTTGCCATCGTGGCTATTCCTTTGTTCATGATCAACTTACAGTGGGCAGAACAGGAGCGTACGGATCTTCTAGAGCGTACGTTCGACCGTAACATGCTCGTTAAATATATCGGGGTTATCAATTACCATGTCTATGATGTGGTGTTGCAAGGGAAGACCGAGATGAAGAAAACACTCGCGGACAGTAACGAACTTGTACCGGTCATCAACTACTTAAATGAAAATAAATCCGAAGACAGTGACCGTTTAGAAGGTGTCGCAGAAGGTAAAAATGTGATTATGCTTTCTCTTGAAAGTACACAGACATTCGTTGTCGACAATACTTTGCACGGCGAAGAATTGACTCCTTATTTCAATGACCTGAAAGAAGAAGGCATCTACTTTGATAATTTCTATCATCAAGTGAAACAGGGACGTACGTCAGACTCTGAATTTTTGCTTGCAAACTCCATGTATCCATTGAACCGTGGCGCTGTATTCTTCACTCATTCATCGAATGAGTATGAAGGACTTCCAAGTTTACTCGGAGAGAATGGCTATTTTACCAACTCCATGCACGCGAATGATAAAACATTCTGGAACCGTAATGTGATGTATGATTCTCTTGGCTATGACGAATATTTTTCCAAAGAAGATTACACAGTAACTCCAGAAAAATCTCATGGTTGGGGTTACTTGGATGAATATTTCTTTGAGGATTCATTGAACATGATGAAAGAAATGGATAAACCATTCTACTCGAAGATGATTACGTTGACGAACCACTATCCATTCACACTTCCTGAAGAACAAAAGTTCATTGAAGAAGGTGAGACGGGCAGTGGTACATTGAACCGTTATTTCCAAACCATTCGTTATCAGGATGAAGCCTTGAAGAAATTTGTTGAAGACTTCAAGAACTCAGAGCTTTATGATGATACCATTCTCGTCATTTATGGTGATCACTTCGGAATATCTGAAAACCACCAAAAAGCAATGGGCGAGTATTTAGATAAAGAAATCAATGAGTTTGAGCAGTTCCAATTGCAACGTGTTCCAATGTTGATTTACGGAAAAGGAATTGACGCTGAGAAAAACCATACCGTTGGTGGTCAAGTCGATCTTCGTCCAACATTGACGAACTTGTTGGGAATTCAAGATGATAATCCGATTCAATTCGGACACGATCTTCTTGATAAAGATCGTCGTCAATTGATGATCACACGTGATGGTAACTTTGCCAGCGAAGAATATGTTGGTATTCAAGGCACTTGTTATGATCGTGAGACAGGGGAAGAGCTAGAAGCTGACCTTTGTAATGAAGGATTCGAGAAGGCTCAAGAGGAATTGGAGATGTCTGATTCAATCATCTATGGTGACTTACTACGCTACCTGGATGAAACCGAGATGGTCCAAAACGAGAGCAATGAACCGAATCAAAATAAACAAGAACAATAACAAAAAACCCTCTCTCCCTTATTGGAGTGACACAGTTAAATAAGACTCAATAAAACACCTAGGCTGCCATTACTCTGAATTCAATTGGAGTTTGGCAGTTTAGTTTTTTAAATGGTCGACAATAATTATAATAATACATGTACGTTTC
>NZ_WMEZ01000007.1 GCF_009856415.1 Halobacillus litoralis
AACAACTTTCTTCTTAACTTCTTCAGGATAATGAACTTTTTTACCCATAAGAAAAACACCTCCAAGTGTAAGTAGTATTACAACTTTGAAGGTGTTTTATTAAGTCTCATTTTATTAGGTCACTCTAAAATTGACTCAGGGGGTTGTTTTTTTTATGAGTGAATGTGAGCTTTTACTTCTTTCATTTGATCCAGGTGGCGTAGTTCGTGCCAACCGATAAACTCTACCCATTGTTCCAAGTGCATATCTCCGAAAGAGGGGTGAGGGAATACACGGTTTTGTAATGTTTCCTCTTCCTTATTGTGAATAAGGAATAATGTCGCTTCGCGTGTTTTTTTCAAACCTTCTTTTGCTTCCTCTAATGTCTTGAATTCCCCTTTTGGGCGAACGGCCTCTGGTGCCTCGACTTTATAATCGCGGTTGGTCGTTTTATGAATCGGTTTTTCTGTTGCTTGTTGGGTGTCTCCTTGCTTGAGGGCCTGGTTAATCTGATAAACGATTAATTGTTCCATTAAGTAGAGGTGCTCTAAAACTTCAAGGATGGACCAACGATCTTCTTCAGGCTTAACGGATGCTTCTTGATCTGAAACTTCTTCAACAAAATCGAGCAGTTCCTTTCTTTTTTCATCTAAGCCATACATACAGATTCTCCCTTTCAAGTGAAGTTACATAGAGTCTATCACAACTCCTGTAGAAAGTTCTTTCCCGAGCCCCTCCAAAAATGAAACCTTTCAAAAGCCCTCCCGTATGTAAAGACAAGAGAAGGAAAATATTTCATGACCAGGTCATACAGATTATTCCAATTATTTGAGAGGGGGGATAAGGTGAAGAAGCTGCTGGGGGCTTTCTTAGTTTTCCTTTGTTTTATCTGAGCCGTGGTATTCTTTGTCGATGCTAGAGAAGAAACCGTGCTGCAGAGCAAGGAAGAGGTAGAAATTGGTGTACCAGGTGTTACAGGATATTCCATTACATACGATAGCAACGGAACTGAAATTCCCGGTCTCTGGATTGAACCGGATGAAGTGGAAGGGAATCTTCCATTACTTATTCACAATCGTGGAGGGGTGGGGAAAGTCCGTTAACCGATGCACAAGAACTTAAAAACCTATCTTATTGGGCGAAGCAAGGGTATGTTGTACTGGCGTCCCACTACAGGGAAAATGCAGAAGAAAAGTTTGAACCCAACGATCGGGAAGACTTTGTCCGAGATGTTCTGGATTTAAAGAAGGTTGGGACAGAGCTTGACCATGTCGATGAAGAGCGAACAGTCATGCTCGGTTATTCCCGGGGCGGGTGGATGAGTTTGCTTGCCGTTAAACAAGACATGGAGGTCGATGCTGTCGCGGTCATTGGAGGCATTCCTGACTTAAAGCAGCTGTATTTAACACAACCGGAACCTGTTCAGCAACAAATCGAACAGTTGATGGGAGAGCCAGGGGGCGACCAAAGTTGGTATCGTGAGCTTGCTCCAATCCATTGGGTGCAGGACATAGATGTACCAACATTAATGCTTCACGGAGAAAGAGATCGGACAGTCCCGGTTGAACAGGCGCGAATGTTCGCAAACTTGATGGGAGGTGAGCATGATCTCCACCGGTATGTTGAATATGAAAACGGGGATCATGGCCTGAGGCTCCATTTCAAAAAGTATGCGCCTGAAGTTTTGGATTGGTTTGAAAAGCATCTAGAGAAATAAAATGCCAATTTAAAGGAGGGATTTATCCGGGTATATAAAATAGGGAATTTCTAAACCCCGTTACATCATAGCCAATAAGATACAAAAACTTTAGGACTCGATTTTGATCCCCTGTGGTATAGAAGCAATGAGAAAGCATAAATAACCATAGAATACGATAAGGAGGAACAGACGATGAGCGACTACTCCATTGATGAATTTATTAGAAAAACAAAGCAGGATGAATCAGAAAATGATTATTTTGAGCTGGAGACCCCGAGAATTCTTGAGGTGAACCTTCTTGATCAAGTATGGGCCAAAGCAGGCGCTATGATTTCCTATAATGGAAACATCAAATTTGAGAGAGAGGGCATCCTTGAGCATGGCGTCGGTCGTTTATTTAAAAAAGCGATGACCGGCGAAGGAAGTTCTCTCATGAAGGCCACAGGCCGTGGGCGCCTTTACCTTGCCGATCAAGGTAAGAAGATTACTATTTTTGACCTGGATAATGAAACCATCACGGTGAATGGCAACGATCTTCTTGCCTTTGAACCAAGCATTGATTGGGATATCAAACTTATGAAAAAAGTAGCCGGGATGGTTTCTGGAGGGTTGTTCAATGTAACCCTCAGCGGCAGTGGACGCGTCGCGATTACTTCGCACTATGAACCATTGACGCTGCTCGTTCGTCCAGGAGAACCTGTGATTACTGACCCGCATGCTACTGTGGCTTGGTCCGGGCACTTGGAGCCGAATTTCAGAACAGACATCAGTTTTAAAACGTTGATTGGACGTGGAAGCGGGGAGTCTATTCAAATGGAGTTTGAAGGAGATGGATTCGTCATTGTTCAGCCGTTCGAGGAAGTCTACACGACAGGGCAGAGCTGAGCTGAAGCGGATTTTTTTACAGACAGGCATGAACATGTTAAGCTCTGAATATAATGACATCAAAGAAAAACTCGATGTGCATTTATGTAGAAATTTTTAATCTGTTATCCTTTACTTCGTTACAAAAACGTAGTACTATGGGTACTAACAAAAAATAAATAACGGAAACTTCTTATCCAGAGAGGCGGAGGGACTGGCCCTTTGATGCCCGGCAACCATCGAATCAATCTACGGATTGACGAGAACGGTGCCAATTCCTGTAGAATGTATCAACATTCTAAGAGATGAGAGGATCGTGCGGATATTAGCGACCCCTTTTCTTACTGGATAAGAAAAGGGGTCTTTTCGTGTAAGCACCATAACCGTCAAGGCTCTCGATAGAAGTTGCGTTAAGGGAAAGGAAAGATGTTAAATGGCAACAGCTATTTTCGGTGCAGGATGTTTTTGGGGAGTAGAAGCGTTTTTTGAAAAATTTGAAGGGGTGACAGGAACAAAGGTCGGTTATATTGGCGGCCACCTGGAGAACCCGACTTACGAACAAGTCAAAGCAGGTGAGAGTGGACACGCGGAATCTGTGAAAGTGAACTACGATCCAACCGTCATCACCTATGCAGAACTTGTGAATATTTTCTTTGAAGCTCACGATCCGACTTCCCGCAACAAGCAGGGAATCGACGTTGGTCACCAATACCGTTCGGTCATTTTTTATTCGGATGCAAGCCAGAAATACATTGCTGAAGAAAAAATCAAAGAATGGGAAGGTAAAGGGATTTTCAAACGCCCAATCGTTACAGAAGTAGAAGAAGCGACAACATTTTATGAAGCGGAAGAGCATCACCAGAAATATTTACAAAAGCATGGCTCTGCCGCATGCTCCATTGGATAATAAAAAGGACCCTTTCACTAGGGTCCTTTTTATATAGGTAAACCTTATCCATCTTCTTTTTGCCTGGAGGCATCCATGGCTTTCAAGAAATAAGCCGTAGGGAGAAGGATGCCGATGCCTGATTCAAGCAAGGCAAAAAAGCGGGCCATCCCAACAGGGAGCATGTCACCATAACCTACGCTCAACAACGTTTCCCCACTGAAGTAGAGCAAGTCCAAAAAGGTTGGGTCGACAGGGTCCCGGGATGATAAACTAGTAACTAGAATGACTCCATCTAGAGACAGCAAATAGTAGAAGAGTGTAAATCCTATTAAAATACCTGTCATTACAAAAAATAATTGAAAGAAAAGTGCCGTGCTAAAGTAGCTTTTTCTGTATGTTTTATTCTTGAAAAAGTACACGAGATTCGCTGCAATGAAAATGAGCGCAACGACGAACAGAGCTTGTACCATTTTTTCTTCTCCTTTTTTATAAATATGGAAAGGCTATGCCACATAACGACAAGCCGTTATAGAAGAACTCCTACCCTGTGTAAAAGTTACCGTAAACATAAATCAAAAAAATATAGAAAGGAGCTGGGCTTTTGTGGGTTAATGACGCGATCTTAATTGTGATGTGCATCTTTATGGTTTTGGGTGCACTTGATTATTATGTGCTTCATCACCGCCTATCTCTCGGACGGCGTTTTTACGAAGCGTTTATGATGATGGGGCCGCTAGCTCTGTCGATGGTTGGGATTATATCCCTCGCCCCCGTACTGTCCCAGTGGCTTGCGCCTGTCATCCGCCCTTTGTTTCTATGGTTCGGGGCCGATCCGTCGATGTTTGCATCCATGATGCTTGCGATTGATATGGGAGCCTATCCTTTGGCGGAATCTCTTGCCATGGAGGAAGAAGCGGCGACTTTTTCCTGGGCACTCCTCGGTACGATGATGGGTCCGACGCTTGTTTTTACAATCCCTGTTGCGCTTACGATTGTAAAAAAAGAGGATCGCCCTTTCTTTTCAAAAGGAATTTTAGCTGGTTTAGTTACGGTTCCGATCGGATGCTTTGTTGGTGGTGCACTGGCAGGCTATGAAACGGTATGGATGTTGCGGAACTTGACGCCGGCTATTTTGCTTTCCGCCTGTATTGGAGCGGGATTGTGGTTGTTCACGAACATAACGATCCGGTTATTTTCTTATTTCGGAAAAACCATTGAACTCCTCATTATTACAGGTCTTGCGCTCATTATTATCGAAACATTGACAGGGTTCGTCGTTCTACCGGGTATGGCTCCTTTATCTGAAGGGGTGGTCATCGTTGGAAGGATTACCGTCACATTAGCGGGTGCTTACCCTCTTGTTGCTTTCATCAACCAGCGGGGAGAGAAATATTTCGGACAACTGAGTGAAAAGGTAGGCATGAATTCTACATCTTTAACAGGGGTGATCGCCTCCACGGCGCACCATTTACCTATGTTAGCAACGATGAAAGATATGGATGAGCGAGGGAAAACGGTCAATGCTGCGTTTGCCGTGAGTGGAGCGTTCGTCATCGGCAGCCATTTTGCCTTCGTGGCGAGTGTAGAAAAGGACATGATTTTTCCAGTACTTATCGGTAAATTAACAGCTGGGTTATTAGCCGTCGGTCTTGCCTTATGGATGACGAGAGGGAGCAAATCAGTTTCCTCGAGTGCCGCCCCTCTATATAATGAAAAGTGAATCCACAGGAAAGGAGTTTTTTCATGAAGACAGAAATGAGAAAGCATTATAACGATTACATTGAAAAATTCAAGAAAGCAACTCCTGATGAGATACAAGAAAAAATGAAGAAAGCGATTGATGAACTTGAAACTTCGAATGAGGGAGAAGGTTTGTCTACAGGAGAGAAAGCGCCAAACTTCAACTTGCCTGACGCGAAGGGGAAAACGGTTGAGCTTTATGAACAATTGAAAAGTGGACCAGTCGTCCTTACTTTTTACCGCGGAGGATGGTGCCCTTATTGCAACATGGAACTGAGAGCTTATCAGCAAATCCTTGAAGAGATTCACGGGGAAGGAGCTGAATTGATTGCGATCAGCCCACAAACTCCTGATCAGTCATTGACAACACAGGAGAAAAATGAACTGAACTATCATGTGCTGAGCGACGTGGGAAATGAAGTGGCCAATCAATACAATTTGGTGTACCAATTGCCGGATTATCTCGTCGATGTGTACAAAGACAAAGGGCTGCATGTGGACAAGCATAACGGCGACGAAACGTGGACCCTGCCAGTATCTGCGACTTATATCATCGATACCGATGGGACGATTATGTATGACTATACGAAAGCGGACTACAAAGATCGAGCCGAACCATCTGACGTTCTTGGAGAATTGAAAAGAATAAACGCATAACAACAAAGCGTCCTCTGGATATAGGGGGCGCTTTGTTATTTATTTTACATAAAGAGATGCAGGTTCATAAAAAAGAAATAGGAAGCAAGGATGAAAATAACGATACAACTTTGAAGGCAAAGACCGAGGATGCTGCAGACTTTCCCTGCTAAAGCAAAACGGAATCCCGACGCATCGGTGGTAAGTTCATTGAGAGCTTTATTTGCAAAAAGAAACCCGACCCATCCAAGTATGATTCCGATAAAAGGAAGGAAAATGGACATGATTCCCAAAACGCAAGATGTAACGGCCTTTTGATACATCAACAATCACCGCCTGCTACTTGGTATATCGATTGGCGTAACTGCTTGCAACAATGGAATCCGGCTTAATCTTCGCTTCCATTCCAAGCGATTCGATTCTGGCCATCATTTCATTTACATAGACTCTTGTCCTGTTTCGATCTCCACTCCCGATATCAATATGTCCTTCGATGGTGAACGTTGCTCCTTTATAAATATAGGGGAGGACAACTTCGATGAGGTCATTCTTCTTTTCTTCGGTAAACAAGGAAGCGACTTGTTCCGTTAAGGATGTCTCGTAGGAAATACGTTCATGTAGTGTCGTCATTTCTCTTTGCACCACTTCTTTACGGAAACAGGCCCAGGCTCCTTTTCCAACTCGCTGGATGACAATACCGGTAATGAACAGGGTGTGGGAAGGGTGAACTTGGGAATCGGTACCCATCATGAGCTTGTAATCCCCGATCGGATCACTTTTTATAAACGTTAAAATATGAGAAAACACTTCTTCGAACTTCATTTTTTTATGGGTAAGGTTTTGAAACACATGGGATTGGTTCACAGTAGCCAACTCCTTAAATTTTTCAAAAGAAAGGGATTGTACGTCAATGAGCTAGTGACCATTCTTTTATTAAGATATTCATAGACCTACTCGAAAGATAACATGAATTTATCGAGAGTATGTGTCAGTGTTGAAAAATTTATGTGCATTTTCATTGAAAAAAAGTTTTCCTTCCCCTTGTGGCAAAGGAATCAATACCGCAAATCGAGAAGGAGTATTACACAGAAGTTCCGGAACTAAGAGTTCAGTAAAAGCTCCCATTTGTGGAAGACTCAGTTTCGAGATGTTTGAGTGTGTATAGGGGCTCCGGGAAACCGTTCGCTTTCCATGGGGCGGGCGCTGAGCCTCCTCAGGCTACGCCTTCCGGGGGCTCATCTGTCCCACACTTCCCATAGGAGTCTCACCGTTTCTGTTTCCCTCCACCCCTTTACCTTATGAGTGTCTCGAAATTGAGTCTTCCACAATCCAGTCATATTCTTAAATAAAAAAATTAGCGAAAGGAGGGGGAGAGGGTGGTTGAGCAGATCCTTCGAAGAATTCCTTCATTAAATGAGGGAGAAAGATTCGTATTAGGAATCGATGGTTTGAGTCGTTCTGGGAAAACGACGCTTACGGAGAAAATAAAGAAGAAACTACATAAAATGTCTATTCCTGTGGTGACGTATCATATCGATGATTATGTTGTGGAAAGAGAAAAGAGATACCATACAGGATATGAACCTTGGTACGAATATTATTTTCTGCAATGGGATATCAAAGCATTAAAGGAGGACTTATTTAAAGCAATAGTAAAAGAGAGTAGATTAGTCATTGTGGAAGGTGTATTTTTACAAAGGGAAGAATGGCGGAGTTTTTTTGATCTTGTTGCCTATGTCCAGTGTCCAAGAGAAGAAAGGTTTTTAAGAGAAAGGGAGGAAACGAGAAAGAAAATCGATAAGTTCAAAGAGAGGTACTGGAAAGCGGAAGATTACTACATAGCAACGGTCGATCCTGAAAGACAAGCTGATTTTATTGTGAAGTCTTCATTGTGAAAACAAAAAAGGAGAAAAGGCGCACCTTTTCTCCCTAAACGCTTAAAAAATAAAGATCCACATAAGAATGGCTGTAATGACAAACGTGATGGCGTAAATGGTCGTTAGTAACGGGATGCTTCCCGTGTCATTCCCTGCGCTTTTCAACTGTTTGGCGTCATCTTCGGGTGAAGATGTGTTTTCGGGTTTGTTTACGTTTTTTGCTATAACGATTGTGCCTATCAATGCAGCTACCGAAGCAATGATTGCAAGTCCGTAATATATCGGGTACATAGGATGCGCTCCTCTCCCTTTTGTTACTTCTATTATAATAGAAGTAAGGGGGAAGTGCTAAAGTTCTCTATGCTACATATTTTCAGGTGCCTGAATCCCGAGGATGGACAAACCTTCTTTTAATTGGTAGTTAACGGCGTAGATCAATGAGAGGAGCGCTTGTTCCTCCTCACTTCCCACTACTTTTGTATGGGCGTAAAATTTATTGAAGTGACGTGCAACATCTAACAGGTGTCTCGCAAGTTTGGATGGGTCGTACGCTTTATATGCCTTTTCAATCACTTCTGGGAAAAGGCGGATGGTTTTAATCAGACCCCAAGCCGATTCTGTTTGAACGTCTGTGACAGGATTATTGTAATCAAAGTTCCCTTTTTCCAGTAAGGAGACGGTACGTGCATAGGTGTATTGCAGGTATGGAGCCGTATGGCCTTCAAAGGTGAGCATATCCTCCAAAGAAAATTCCACATCATTGCGACGGTCGTGTTTAAGGTCGTGAAAGATGACAGCACCTACCCCGACTTGTTCCGCCACTTTTTGAGCGTCCTTCAATTCAGGGTTCTTTTCTTTTATATTTTTGGCAGCCTGTGAAATGGCCTCTTGCAGCGCTTGTTCGAGTAAAACGGTCTTTCCCTGGCGAGTGGACATTTTTTTGCCGTCTTGAAGCATCATTCCAAAGGAGACATGTTTTAATTGATCCGCCCAGGAAAACTCTGCTTTTTTCAAAACATGCTTAATCTGCTGGAAATGAAGCGTTTGCTCATGGCCGACCACATAGAGCGCTTCATCAAAGTCATACATTTGTTTGCGATCGATCGCAGCTGTTAAATCTCTCGTGGCATAGATGGTCGTGCCATTACTTTTTCGAATCAGGCAAGGAGGTAACTCTTCTTCATCGAGGCGAACGACTTGTGCGCCATCCGATTTTTCCAACAATCCATTTTCCTGCAACATGTTGATGGTTGCAGTCATTTTGTCGTTGTAGTAGGCTTCGCCGCGGGTCGAGTCGAAGGTGATGCCTAAGAGTTTATAAATCTTTTCAAACTCTTCGAGAGATACGGCTTTGAACCATTTCCATAAGGCAACGGCCTCTTCATCGTTATCCTCCAATTTTTTAAACCATTCTCTTCCTTCTTCAATCAAAGATGGATTGTCTTTCGAAGCGTGGTGGAATTTCACATACACGCGCGTCAATTCTTGAATCGGATTTTGTCTCAGGCTTTCTTCCTCGCCCCATTTAAGGTAAGCGGCTAACAGTTTTCCGAACTGTGTGCCGTAGTCTCCGATGTAATTGATCTTCACCGTTTCATATCCACATGTTTGAGCAAGGTTGGAAAGAGCGTTGCCAATTACCGTGGATCTTAAATGTCCCATGGAAAAAGGTTTGGCAATATTCGGCGCTGACATATCAAGGACGACAGTCTTTCCTTTTCCAAATTCGTGCGTCCCGTAGGCTTCTGGGTCTTGGAAAAATTGATTCAATGCGTGTTCAGCGACGAACCCCTGGTCAAGAAAAATATTGATGTAGCCGCCTAGGGTTTGCACTTCTTTAAATATTGGATGTTTTAAATGAGCAGCAATCTCCTCAGCAATTCGATGCGGGCTTTTTTTCAACGACTTTGCCAACGGAAAGCAAGGAAAAGCCAGGTCTCCGTGGTTGGACTGCTTGGGCGTCTCAATTTGTTGTTGCACCCATTCTCGTCGATACTCTTCCCCAAGGATATGGGCGACTTGCAGGGCAAGAATTTGTTTTTCCATGAACGACACCTCCATAAATATAAAAAACCCCGTCTCTAAAAAAGAGACGAGGTCTGTGCTCGCGGTACCACTCTTATAGCTATCTTATAGCCACTCGATGTTGTTAACGGGGGCGTCCCCGGCTTATCCCTACTTCATCGTTCAGGAAAGCTTCTCAAAAGTCCGTTTCACTACTGAAATCCTGCTCAGGCTTCCACCATCCCTGAGTCGCTGCTCTGTTTCTGGTAGCTACTCTCTTTTTCCTAGAATTTCTATATTTGAAAAGATTATAGCGGAAAGCTTTCCCTTTTGCAATCCTTTCCTAGCGAATATCTTTTTTCATTTAGGTGAACATACGGAAAGAGGTGATTTAAGATGGATTGGGATTGGATTTGGAAAGCTGTCCTTATCATTATCGTAGGTACGATCATTCTGCGTATTGCTGGTAGAAAGTCCATTTCGCAAATGACTTTATCACAGACGGTCATTATGATTGCCATTGGTTCCTTATTGATTCAACCTGTGGCGGGAAAAAATATCTGGGTAACATTTGGTGTGGGAGGAGTTCTTGTTCTTACACTAATGGTTATGGAATTCACTCAGGTAAAGTTCGATTTTATGGAGCGTTTCCTTACGGGGAGATCCGTGTCCATTATTGAAAATGGACAATTGAACGAAAAGAATATAAAGAAACTGCGTTTTACTGTCGACCAGTTAGAAATGAAGTTAAGACAAAGCAACGTCACATCCATAGATGACTTGAATTCGGCAACCTTGGAACCGAATGGTCAGGTCGGATATGAGCTGAAAGAACATAAAAAGCCAGCGACTAAGAAGGATATTGATGATTTATATCAACAAATTCTTTCATTAAAACAGATGTTAAATCCGAATCAGGCAACCCAGACACCGACAACGCCACCACCTGCTGAAAATCTATTTAAGGAAGTAGAAACGAAGCAGCATCAACAGGTTCATCCGGATCGTTTAAATTAGGTCTCCGTGCAGGCATTTTGATCTATTCCTTGATATAATGGAGCTGAGGTGAGAAAAGTGGAATCCATACACACCATTGAAGAACTCAATACATTTGTTCACGAACATCCGCTTTCCATTGTTTATGTTTCAAGGCCGGGATGTTCGGTCTGCCATGGGTTGCTTCCGCAAGTGGAAAACTTGTTGAAGGAATATCCAAAAATTGAGGCTAGGCATGTGAACGCTGATGAAGTTCCACAAGTGGCCGGAGAGTTTTCAGTCATGACGGTTCCTGCTGTTTTGATCTACTCTGAAGGGAAAGAGCTATTTCGTAAAGCCCGCTTTGTTCCAATTGGGGAGCTGAACCAGCAACTGACCAAACTGAATCATTTCATTAATGAAGCATGACCATCTGTTGAACCCCTCAACAGGTGGTTTTTTTTATGTGTGCATACCAAGAAATAATATCTGACAATTCGCTCAATTTTGCTTTCTCCGGCTTTTCTTGAAAATTCAACCCGCAAATATATGTCTGAGACGAGATTATTTGCGATGAGAAGCGATGAATTGGAAATACCTCTCCATGAAACCGTTTACACTAACTAATTGGCGTATATAGACCCGACTTGCCTAAAACCCCTTGAATAAGATTTGCCCAATGTTATGATGAAAAACGTCTTAAACAAAGCGAACAAAAAATGCGAACGGGAGAGATTAACCCAAATGATTAAACAAACGATTGCTTTTCTAGGTGCAGGCTCTATGGCTGAAGCGATGATTTCAGGCATGGTGGAATCCGGCAATATTCCAGCTGAGAACATCATCGTGACCAATAGAAGTAATCAAGAACGTTTAAACACAATCAATCATAAATACGGCGTACGCACAGTATTGAAAGATGAATTGAACTTTGCAGAAGTCGATCAGTTCATTTTGGCAATGAAGCCGAAAGATATTGATGCGGTACTTGCCGATTTAAAAGATAAATTGACAGCAAACCAAGTACTTGTTTCTGTACTTGCGGGAATTACAACATCATATATGGAAGAACGATTGAATGAAGGACAGCAAGTCATCCGTGTGATGCCGAATACGTCAAGCATGCTTCGCGAATCTGCGACAGCCATTTCGCCAGGACGTTTTGCAGACATGGACAATGTACTTGTTGCAAAAGAACTACTGAAATCCATTGGTGAAGTTTTCGTCATTGAAGAAGATAAAATGGACGTCTTTACAGGAATAGCAGGAAGCGGACCCGCTTACTTCTATTATTTGATGGAACACATTGAAGAAACAGGGCGTGCAGAAGGCATGGATCGTGAAACTCTTCGTGAAATCGGAGCTCAAACATTGCTTGGAGCAGCAAAAATGATGCTGGAACGCGATGAGAGCCCGACTGAACTACGTGAAAATGTAACATCACCGAACGGTACGACAGCCGCAGGCCTTAACGCTCTTGATCAGGCTGGTGGAGGTTACGCCATTTCTGAAGCGATCAAAGGAGCAGCCGGTCGTTCAAAAGAATTGAGCAAAGAACTTGAAGGACTACTTGTAGGCAGTAAATAAACAAAGCCAATCGATGCGAAAATGTTAAACAGGAGTGATATGTTGAGTCAAGATAAAAAAAGGGTAGTAATTAAAATAGGGAGCAGTTCCCTCACCAGCATGCACGGAGAAGTCAGCCGACGTAAATTAGAAAAATTAGTAGATGAAGTCGTCCAACTGAAAGACGACGGCCACGAAGTTTTACTCGTATCCTCAGGAGCTGTAGCTGCAGGTTATCGTAAACTCGGTTGCCTCGAGCGCCCGAGCTCTTTACCTGAAAAGCAAGCAGCCGCATCCATTGGCCAAGGATTGTTGATGGAATCTTATTCCGATCTTTTCCTATCCCACGGTTATATGGGTTCTCAGATCCTCATTACACGTAGCGATTTCTCTGATGAAGACCGCTATAACAATGCACGTAATACGATTAATGTCCTACTGGAACGCGGCATTATTCCAATCGTCAATGAAAATGACACGATTACAATCGATCGCTTGAAATTCGGAGATAATGACACTCTTTCTGCTAAAGTAGCAGGTCTTGTCGATGCCGATCAATTGGTCATTTTATCCGATATTGACGGACTTTACGATGCAGATCCTAGAAAAAACGAGGACGCGAAACTACTTGATAAAGTCCACGAAATTACCCCTGAAATTGAAGCCGCAGCTGGTGATCCAGGTAGTGCAGTTGGAACAGGCGGCATGAAATCCAAAATTGACGCATTCAAGATCTCCATGGCATCCGGTATCTCTTCCTTCTTAGGAAAAGCAAACACACCGAACATCGTTTATGATGCTGTATACGGAGATGCAACAGGAACGTATTTCGAAACAACGACTGACTCTGAAAACCTTGACCAGAAGAAGCAGTGGATTGCCTTCAACTCTGGACCAGAAGGCGAAGTCATTATCGACCATCGTGCGAAAGAATCAATCGTTGATATGAAGAAGAGTCTTCTACCGATGAACGTTCACCATGTAAAGGGACGTTTTGAAAAAGGTGCCGTTGTGCGTATTCACGACCTTGATGGAGATGAGATCGGTCTAGGCGTTGTCAATTATTCTTCAGATGAGATGGAAGAAATGATCAGCTTGACTGAACCTGAACTTGAATCATATGAACAAGCAGCGATTGAACGTAAAGATTTTGTCTGCCACTTAGATGTTGCCCTGCCCGTAGGTGTTTAAAATAATCAAGGAGGTCTTTGATGACACTAACAACAAATGTGAACGTTGAAGCACAAGCAATGGAAGCGAAGAAAGCTTCGAAAAAATTGATGATTCTTTCTGAAGAAGAGAAGAACCAGGCGCTTAATCATTTAGCCGATGTACTGGAACGTGAATACGAGACGATTCTAGCGGCCAACGAGAAAGATTTGGCGAATGGTCGTGAAAAAGGCTTCACCGATGCATTTATGGACCGTCTATCCCTTTCTAAAGAGCGTGTAGCTGAGTTTGCCCAAGGATTACGCGATGTTTCCAAACTTGAAGATCCGACTGGTCAAGTGGTGACGGATTGGACGCTTGAAAATGGTCTGCAAGTTGAAAAAGTAACGGTACCTTTAGGGGTCATCGGTATGATTTATGAAGCACGCCCGAACGTGACCGTTGATGCAACTGGTCTAGCGCTGAAATCTGGTAATGCGATTGTTCTGAAAGGTGGATCTTCTGCAATCAACTCTAACCAGGCGATTGTTGAAGTGATGCACCGTGGTCTTGAAGAAACGAAGATTCCGAAAGAAGCGGTACAATTCATCGCATCTACAGACCGTGCAGCAACGAATGAACTTTTCAAAATGAAAGAACACATCGACGTACTCATCCCACGTGGGGGCGGTAAGTTGATCCAAGCCGTTGTTGAGAACGCAACGGTACCTGTACTTGAAACAGGTGTGGGAAACTGCCACATTTATGTTGATAAGCATGCAGACGTTGAAAAAGCGATCAACATTCTCGTGAACGCAAAAACAGACCGCCCGGCGGTATGTAACGCTGCCGAAACACTCGTTGTCCACAAAGAGTGGTTGAACGACAATAAAGATGCACTGATTGCTGCATTGAAAGAAAACAATATTGCTGTGCACGGGGATGAGTATATCTTGGATATTATCCCAGGTTCCGTCCTTGCCGACGAAGATGATTGGGCGAACGAATACTTGAGCACAGATATCGCCGTAAAAGCTGTAGACGATCTAACCGAGGCGATCGCACACATTGAAACGTATGGCACGAAACACTCAGAAGCAATTGTGACAGAAGATGCAGAATCAGCAGAGACATTCTTTGCACTTGTGGACGCTGCCGCTCTTTACCACAATGCATCCACACGTTTCACAGACGGTGGTGCGCTAGGCTTCGGTGCCGAAATCGGTATTTCCACCCAAAAATTGCATGCCCGCGGCCCGATGGGACTTCCTGCACTGACAACAGTGAAGTTCTTGATGAAGGGTACCGGCCAAATCCGATAAGGTTTTAAGCGGAAGGGAAGCTCTCAGGAGCTTTCCTTCTTTTTTGTGCTTGGGACGGGAGGTGAGGGTGTCGAATACTGAATTAACGTTGTCGAATTCTCAAATAGCGCTGTCGAATACTGAATTAACGTTGTCGAATTCTCAAATAGCGCTGTCGAATACTTAACTTTCTTTGTCGAATACTCAAATAACAAAGTCGAATTCTAAAATAACAGCTTAATGATATATTTTCTATTCCTAGTACGCCCAAAATTAGGACTACAGCATTCATTCAAAAGCTTTCTTGCAATATATTCTGTTTTAACTCCAGCAATTCTACGGAATTCTGCATTTGTAATCGTGTCTCCGATCAGCAATTGGTGATCTCTTAATAATTGTAAATGCGCATCCTTTGATTTCGTTCCACACCGTCCACAAAGCCAATGATCGCGGCGGCGGATCATACCCAGTGACCGGCAAGAGGGACAAGGCACTCCCCAATTGAGCTCATCTTTTGAAATGCCATATTGTTTCATGACATCTGAATCGTATGGAGTGTAATCTGCTTCAATTTTTGCGGAGAATTCGATCAAGTCATCGTCAGTCCACACGCTTTCCCCTTTAAAACCTTCGATGAATGCTGTTAGATGAGTAGGAAGCTGTTTAACGAGAAGGACTCTCTTTCTTTTATTACGATCTTCTCCATGAAATGTAAGGGAGGCATTGGGGTTAGCGATGACTATGAAAGAGTGGATGGGGATGGAGGGGAAGCCGGACCTCTCGATCCAGCGTTGCAACTGGAATTTCTGCAATTCTACTTGTACAAAGGGATCTTGAAAGATCTCACTTTTTTCTTCTATCGCTCTTGTGAGCTTTCGGTGGTCAAAATCGAACTGCAGCTCTCCTTTGTAGTTCTTCACCTCCAAAATGACTAAACATTTCTCAAAAAGCAAGAGAGCATCGATCTGGAAAGGCCGGACACCATCGTGAAGCCTGATGTCCTGTAAGCTTTTTCCGGGCAGGTACTTCATGTAATGATCAGCTGATGATTCACCAAAATGCCCAGCAGACAAGCGGCCTAAGTGATTTGCTATTTCTTCTCTGAGGGGATGGTGGATGGGGATTCTATGAAGTAGAGATTCAAGCTTTAGTATCTCCAGAGATTTTTCTCGTGACATAGACAAACTTCTTTTACAAAAAATTCATTCTATTATATGATGATGTAATGTTTATTTTTAGGAGGGGTTGGATGAGACAGAGAGAAGCAGTTGAAACGATCACAAAAAGTTTGAAAAAAGATAATCTTGTGAAGGCTGTGTTTCTAAAGGGTTCGATGGGGAGAGGGGAGGAAGACGGGCATTCGGATGTCGATTTGTATGTGTTGGTCGACGAAGCAGATAAGGGCGCTTTTTTAAAAAATAGACAAAGGCATCTCGAAAGCTACCAACGGATCATTTTTTATGATGATATTTTTATTATCGCTCCTCAAATCATTGCTGTATATGAAAACTTGCTGCATGTCGACCTTTTTACAGTTACAGAACAAACGCTCGTACATAAAGATTTTTTCCGTGTTCTCTATGATCCAGAAAAACGTATGGAAAAACATGAAGCGCATCAAAATCTCTACTTGTCTGAAAAGGACTTTTTGTATGCGGTCGATGATGTTGCTTTCTTTTTCCTGCAATACAAGAAAGCGGCTGATCGTGGGAATGATCTTTGGGCGGTTAAGGTAGCCAATGATATAGGCGTGAATATAGCGAAGGTTCTTTTACAAAAATACGCACCAGATCGAGCGCAACTTGGTTTGAAGGCTGTTCCGCTAGCTCTTCCATCCTCTCAAATACAGGAGATGGAGAACGTGTATCGCTGGATCTCTTTGGATAGTCATGAAAAGGCTGTGCTTCAGATGGCTTTGATGATGGAAAAACAAATGGAGTGGCTTGAAGAGTGTTGGGGGCATGAAACGTATACCATTCCTTTTTTGAAGAGAATGATTGAAGAAATGAAAAATAGAACTCCCACATAAAGGGAGTTCTATCGATTAGAAGGATTGGCCCGCCATCGCTTGGGAAAGTGTGGCCGTTGTCGTGACGTTTCTGAAGTCGACTCCAAGCTGTACAGCTGTCTGAGCAATTTCAGGTCGAATACCGACAACGGTCGATGAAACCCCAATTAATTGTAAGCTATCAATCAATTGAAAAATCTGTTGAGCCACCATTGTGTCAACAAGGTAAACACCGGATAGATCAATATAGAGGACATCGATATTCTCTTCCGTGCAGTTCCTCAACGTGTTTTCCAGAATTGCCGAAGCCCGTTCTGTATCAATATTCCCAACTAGTGGGAGTAGGGCCCGCTCATTAGATAACTGAATGAGCGGAGAACTTAATTCGTTAATCACCGTACGTTGATGGTCAATTTTTTTATTCAATTGATTGGATTTTTCTTCTGAGACTTTGAACATAATTTCATCAAAGACTTCAATCAATAAACGTTTCCATTGATTTTCCAAGTCTCGGGACACGGGCGTTTCCTGTTGAAGGATAAAATCATCCAGGAAATCTAAATACTGCTCACGAACGCGCATGAATTCTCGAATGATTTCGTGGGTAGGTGTGTTTAAATGTTGGGGGTCTCTGCCAATATTAACAATCCAACCGTTAATTTGTTTGAAAAATTCGTCACGCTCCAAAATGAAAAGCTGGCGCATATATTTGTGAAATTCATAATTCTGAGCTTTTAGTTGATCAATGACTTCTGAATCTGTAGCAGCATACACCCCTGAAACGTCATGCTGATTCAAAGAATTGTACCATTCATCTGTTAAAACTTCAGCTTTTTGTAAAAGAAAATCATGTAAAGCTTGATTCGATTCCATTCACAAGCTCCTCTCTGTTCCATGAGCCTCTAATTGAGTAGTTTGAGAGGATCATCAGTTATTCTCATTATAAATGGTATAACTATTCATTTCCAATAGGTTTGACTTAAGGTTGTTAAAAAAGGGAATATCAAAACGAGGAGGTGGTGAAATGGCTTTAAGAGAGGTTTTATTAGAGCAGTTGAAATCGGTTCATGATGAAAACAGCTGGTTCGTCTGTTTCAATTATGCCGTAAGAGAATTAGAAGAGCCACAAGCGGTAGAAAAGCTGCAAGATCAAGCCCATTCCATTGCGGAGATCGTCCATCATCTTTATTTTTACAACGAACGGTACTTAAGCCGATTCCGCGGGGAGGAAGTGGCCGAGCATCCGCGTCATTATGATACGTTTCAAAACCACGGACAAGCACAGTGGCATACACGTGTGACTGACTTTCAAATGGTCATGACAATGTTCAAACAAGAGCTTCTCTTCTGCAGTCAAGAAAAATTGGAGATGTGGGCGGAAACCCTTTCGAATTTATTCATGCATAATGCTTATCATATCGGTCAAATTGTTTCGATTCGAAAAAGAAACGGTTGGTGGGGGATAAATCCAGTAGTGAAAGGTTAATTTTATGAAGAAATATGGTATAATCCTCGCGTTATTAGCGATCCTTGGGAGTGTAAGTCTTTTTATTGGGGATGGAAATGATAAGCAGGAGGCTCTTAGAAAAGACACTATTCAAGAGATCACTCTGGAAATAAGAGGAGAATCTCATCCTTTGATGGGTAAAGTCGTTTGTATCCACGAGAAAAATTGCTCCGTTTCTGAAGAACAACATTCCATCTCTGAATTAGAGAAAGAGATGGAAATAAAAGAGTATGAGTTGGAGCGTGGGTCAGAGATCATGTTTAATTTCTCAACAAGAGACCCAGATGTGGTCTTCTACGATAAAATGGATTCAAATTCGGTGACAACTAGAACCGTAGATGGAACGAGTTTTGAAGTCTATGGTTTGGATGGTTCTAAAAAGGTCTATCGTATCGGTGTCCAATGGGAGGACGCTGATGGAGGTATCACGCGCGCTTATTATCCTATTCGTGTATCTATTATGTAAAAAACGTGCAGGAATAAGATTCCATGCACGTTTTTAAATTAATCTTCGAATTGAGACATTGCGTCGTCCATTTCCTGACGTGTAGCCATCAATGGAGTCGTCGGCTCTAGACATGTAATGCTGCAGAAGCAATCCAGGTCTACAGTAATGCAGACTCCTGTCGCACGAAGGTTACGCACAGAACTTCCAGGGAAGTAATCACATACTTGCTTTCCACCACCGGATGGTCCAGGCTGTGAACCGCCCATAGTTACAGGGATCAACAGCTCCAACTTGACGCATTTTCCATCGTTCGTGAATTTTTTTGCTCTGAAGATTGGTGAGCTCAAGCAATCAAGGAAAGTGTTCTCAGACATTCCTAGTTGCTTGCGAATGACACCACTACCGATGAATGGCTTGCAATCTTTGCAGTACAAAATGAAAGGGACCGTTGTGTTACGCGGTGTTTCGGCAGCAGGTGACAGCAAATCACGGATGGAACGGTCGCAGCTGACATCACAGCACCCATTATCCATCAAAGCAGCAACTTCGTCTTGTGCTTTAATGATCTCTTTAATGACATCGCGCACACAGCTGCTATCTTTTCCTTTACAACTCATAAAAACATCTCCTTCTTTGTTTTTCTTTACATTCTATGGCTTTTCATAGCGAGTGCTTGTATAGGAGCCTATTATTCTAAGAATCTTCATAGTTTGTAAAAATTGTGGGTGAACGCCAAGGCAATAAGAGATAGAAGACATACCTTATAGTACTGAGAGCTCATGAAAGCTCAAGGTTCATGGTTTGCCACGCCATGGAAAATTTCCCTACGGTCTGATGCCAGCGTACACTGGCATCTTTTTTATTTCTCTTTATTACCCATAATGGCAGGATTGTGAAAGACTCGATTTCGATATGTTTCGGGGGTCGTTTCTTGGGATGTGCGTCAGGGGTGGCTGGGAAGCTACTCGTCCAGCTCCATCGCCCAGACACTCGAGTCATAAGCAGAACAGCAAAGGAATGAAAAGGCACATTCCTTTGCTGTTCTGCTTATGACAGTCGTGGCTACCAGGGCGATTCCGCATTTGAACACTTTCCTGTGGGGAGTGGTGAGCTTCCTCGGACTACGTCCTGCGGGATCTCACCTATCTCCTTTCTCCCACGGGAGTCTCGCAGCTTCCCAACCACCCCAAATGAAGTAGGTGAGAAACGAAACCAAATACACAGTAGCATCTTCCAAAACAAGTCCTTTCTAGTTGAAAAGGGCCCTATAGCAATCATCAGAATACAAGTGTTGCTGTTTTAAGAGTGATTCCGGCAACTTCTATTACGCTCGAAAGTTGCTTATTTTGGGAGGAGTTTCGAGACACTTATATGGTAAAGGGGCGGAGGGAAACGGTGAGACTCCTATGGGACGTGTGGGACAGGTGAGACCTCGGAAGGCGTAGCCTGAGGAGGCTCACCGCCCGCCCCATGGAAAGCGAACCTTTTCCCGCAGCCCCTAAGCTCACACAAAAGTCTCGAAACTGAGTCTTCCACAAGCGGGAGCTTTCTTTTAAATAGTAGAAATACAACCTGAAAATATGAATAATCATTCACTTTTTGTTGAATTTTCAGAATAGTAGGTATAAAATGGATGCATACTAACCGTTTGGTATGTTTTTGTGAAGAAGGAGGAAAAAAGGTGAACTTTGATTATTCCGATAAGGTGAAAGGCTACCTCGAAAAGCTGCAACGGTTTATGGATGAACATGTTTATCCCAATGAGTCGGTGTATGAGGACCAATTAAATGCACAAAAAGACCGCTTTTCAGAAGTGCCACCTATCATGGAAGAGCTGAAATCAAAAGCGAAAGAAGAAGGGCTTTGGAATTTATTTTTACCTGATGATACATATGGAGCCGGTCTCTCGAATCTTGAATATGCCCCGCTTTGCGAGATGATGGGCCGTTCGCTTATTGGTCCCGAAGTTTTCAATTGCAACGCACCAGATACAGGAAATATGGAAGTGCTTGCCCGCTATGGAAGTGAAGCTCAAAAAAAAGAATGGCTTGATCCTCTTCTGAAGGGGGAGATCAGATCCTGTTTTTCAATGACCGAGCCGGATGTGGCTTCTTCTGATGCTACAAACATTAAGGCAAGCATTACACGAGATGGAGACGATTATATCATCAATGGCCGGAAATGGTGGTCTTCAGGAGCAGGAGATCCAAGGTGTAAAATAGCCATTTTCATGGGGAAAACGGACCCGGATGCCAAGCGTCATGAACAACAGTCAATGATTCTTGTCCCTATGGATACAGAAGGCGTTCATATCCAACGAATGTTACCTGTGTTCGGATACGATCATGCTCCTCATGGACATGCGGAAATTGATTTCCACAATGTCCGTGTACCGAAGGAAAACATGATTTGGGGTGAGGGGAAAGGGTTCGCCATCGCTCAAGGTCGTCTTGGACCTGGAAGAATCCATCATTGTATGCGGTTAATTGGAGCAGCGGAACGAGCGCTTGAGGATTTATGTAAGCGCGTTCAAAACAGGGAAGCCTTTCATCGTCCATTAGCTGAGCAAGGGGTGGTGAGGGAGTGGATTGCTGATTCCCGGATTGAACTTGAACAGGCACGCCTGCTTACTTTGAAAGCCGCTTATATGATGGACACGGTCGGAAATAAAAAAGCGAAAACAGAAATCGCCATGATTAAGGTCGTCGCCCCGAATATGGCGTTAAAAGTGATTGACCGCGCGATCCAGGGACATGGCGGTGCAGGAGTCAGTGATGATTTCACCTTAGCTGCTCAATGGGCGAACTCCCGAACACTGAGGCTGGCAGACGGCCCGGATGAGGTCCACCGGAGGCAAATCGCTAAACTTGAATTATCCAAATATGAGGAGTGAGACCATGCATGTAAAAGATCTTTTTGATTTGAAAGGGAAAACCGCATTGGTTACGGGAGGGGGACGTGGCCTTGGTGAACAAATTGCTGAAGGTCTTGCGGAAGCAGGGGCGAATATCATCGTTTGTTCCCGTAAGAAAGAGGCGTGTGAACAAACGGCGCTCAGGCTTGAGAATGAATGTGGTGTGGAGACCCTGGCGCTCGGGTGTGACGTGACGAACCCTGAAGATATCGACCGTGTAATAGAGGAAGCAACAGCCAAATTCGGTGCGATTGATATTCTGGTCAACAACAGTGGAGCCACGTGGGGCGCGCCGACACTTGAAATGCCGCTTGAAGCTTTTCAAAAGGTAATGAACGTTAATGTGACTGGAACATTCCTAATGTCCCAGAAGGTCGGCGAGCATATGGTCAAGCAGAATTCAGGAAAAATTATCAACATCGCTTCTGTTGCTGGACTTGGCGGAGCGGATCCGAGGTTTATGGAGACGGTCGGTTACAATGCCAGTAAAGGTGCGGTCATCACTTTTACGAAGGATCTTGCCGTGAAGTGGGGCATGCACAACATTCAGGTGAACGCCTTGGCTCCCGGATTTTTCCCTACGAAAATGTCAAAAGGGGTGCTTGAGCACGGTGGAGATTTCATACTTGATCGCACCCCGCTCGGACGATTTGGTTCTGAGGAAGACTTAAAAGGAGCCGCGCTATTTTTGGCATGCCGAGCATCGGATTATGTAACCGGAGACGTTCTCGTTGTCGACGGTGGCATGCACGCTTCCTGTTAATAGATTTTGCTGAGTTAGGACGGTAGACATGAAAGAAAAAATGATGGACACAATCATAGAGTTATTTGGTAAAAAGGGGTTCCAGGGCACTTCAATCCAGGACATCGTCGAAGCGAATGGAGTGACGAAAGGGACATTCTATTACTATTTCAAAAACAAAGAAGACGTGCTCGTTCACATTCACCAATCTTTCATTGATCATCTTCTGGAAGGACAAGAGAAAATCATTACTAACGAAGATCTTTCCAATTGTGAAAAGTTGAATAGAATCGTAGAGTTGTTGATCCATAATATTCGCACGAACGGTCATAGTGCACTCGTGTTTTTTCAAGAAATGAGACACCTGAGTGAAGAGAAGACCGCCATCATTCTGCCGAAGCGCCAACAATTCCAAGAAAACATCCAAAAGGTTTTGGAAGAAGGGATGAAAGCTGGAGAGTTCAAGAAAGACTTGCGTGCAGACATGCTATCTTATGCTGTCCTTGGGATGGCGAACTGGAGTTATTTTTGGTACGAACCAGATGGAGAAGTGAACGAAGAGTCTTTGACTGATTTGTATATGCAGATGATTTTCAAAGGGATTGAGGAGGAGACCAATGACCATTAACAAATTAGCGGTTGTCGGAGCAGGCAGCATGGGCCATCAAATTGCCATGCTTGGTGCATTAGCTGGATATGAAACGAAGCTGCAGGACATCAGCCAGGAATCATTAGAAAAGGCAGAGGCGAAACTGGCAGGAATTATGGATAAGTGGGTGAAGAAGGAAAAAATTTCTCAGGCCGCTCGTGAAGAAGCTTTTACCCGCCTTCATTTCACAACAGGACTAAAACAGGCGGTTTCAGATGCAGACCTTGTCATTGAAGCTGTCGTGGAAAAACTGGACGTAAAACGGCAAGTGTTCGCAGAATTGGATGAGTACGCTCCTTCCCATACGATTTTAGCGACTAATTCTTCGACCATCGTCAGTTCATTGATTGCTGATGCCACGTCAAGGCCTGAAAAGGTGTGCAATATGCACTTTTTCTTCCCACCACTCGTCATGGACTGTGTGGAAGTCGTCAAAGGAGAACACACCTCAGAAGAGACGGCTGCGGTGGCGATGAAGGTATGCGAAGAGATGAATCGTACAGCGGTGCTTTTACAAAAAGAAATATCGGGATTTATCGCCAACCGTATTTTATTCGCCATTCAAAAAGAAGCCATGAGCTTGTATGAGGGTGGATACGCCGATTATGAGGATATCGATAAAATAGCGAAAAAAGCGCTGAACCATCCAATCGGACCTTTTAAACTGATGGATTTATCGGGGATAGATGTCGGCTATTACGTCATGCAGCAGCAGTATGAAGAAACAGGCGATCCAAATGACCGCCCATCTAAAACATTAGAAGACAAAATGAAAGCAGGAGAGCTTGGCCGTAAAACAGGGAAGGGTTTTTACACTTATGACAGCCCTGTGAAAAGTTGAGGAGGATGAAGGATGCATGAAATAGAAGTGAATGTCAGGTTTTGTGAGACCGATTTATTGGGGCACGTGAACAACAACAACTTTTTTGTCTATATGGAAGATGCGCGCATTCGATTTTTTAATGACCTGACGCTTGTAGGAGATGATTGGAACTTCATCCTTGCTTCGACGAAGTGTGATTTCATCAAGCAGGTGTATTTCAATCAGACGCTGATCATACGCAGCCATGTCGTAAAAATTGGGCGCTCAAGCTTTCACTTAGAGCAGGATATGTATGAAAAAGAATCGGGGGAACTGGTGGCCAAGGGATTGTCGGTCATTGTTCAATTCGACTTTGACCAACAGCAAAGTGTTGCATTGAACTCTGAGATGAAAGAATCCTTGTCATCCTATCAAATGGTAGCAAAATAAAGGAGGTTCTTCATGGTTTATACAGAAGATACAAGGCCTGTCCGTCAAGGGGAGGAGCTCGATGTAAACAAGCTTGAACATTTTTTGAGGGGAAAGTTGGACATTCCTTCTGGTGACATGCAAATCAGGCAGTTCGGGGCGGGTCACTCCAACTTGACTTATGAACTGTCAGTGAATGATGAGTGGAAAGCGGTTTTACGCCGTCCTCCCATGGGACCGGTCGCTCCAAAGGCACACGACATGGAACGTGAATTCAAAGTCCTTCAATCCTTACATCCGGTCTATCCGTTGGCACCTAAACCCTATCTCTATGAATCTGGCAATCTGATTGGACGTCCTTTTTTTCTCATGGAACGCAGAGAGGGACTTGTATTTGATCACACCTATCCTGAAGGTGTGGAAGCGACAGAAGAACTAGGGAGGAAACTATCAGAAACCATGGTCGATCGGTTAGCACAGCTTCATGCTCTGGATTACCGGAACACTTCTTTGAAAGATATGGTCAAGCCTGAGGGGTTTATGGAAAGGCAAGTATATGGATGGATTAAGCGGTATGAAAAAGCGAGGACCGATGATGTGGTTTCTGGAGAGCGTTTGAAAAAGTGGCTGGCCGATCATATTCCGGTATCTAAAGATACATCCATCATTCATTATGATTACAAATTGAATAATGCCATGTTCAGCAAGGATGATCCTTCGCGGATGGTCGGTTTGTTTGATTGGGAAATGACGACAGTCGGTGATCCGATGGCCGATGTTGGTGCTGCCATGAGCTATTGGGTTCAGAAAGACGATCCAGAACTTCTGAAAACGGGATTAGGAAAGCCGCCTCTCACTGTTCAGGAAGGGTTCTATACAAGAGATGAATTCATTCACCGCTATGCAGAAAAAAGTGGTCGTGACGTAGAGGACATCGACTTCTATTTGACATTCGCCTATTTCAAACTGGCGGGGATTGTCCAGCAAATCTATTATCGATACAAAAACGGTCAAACCAAGGATCCGAGGTTCGCAGGGATGCACGTATTCGTCAATCAGTTGATCCGTCATGCGGAAGAAACTGCGGGTCTCTAGCATGGGGGAAGTCCAAGTGATCTTTAAGAAAGAAGATATACGTCCAGAAGAGCTGAAAGGGAAAGTGGTTGTCGTCTTTGATGTTTTATTTGCCACCTCGACCATTACAGCAGCGATCGCAGATGGCGCGTCCAGTGTCATTCCTGTATTCAGCGCAGACGACGCCCGGAAAAAAGCTGAACAATTCAAAGATCCTTTCGTTATGGCCGGAGAAGATAAAGGGAGAAGGATTGATGGGTTCGAACCACCACTGAGAACCTACTTGAAGTCGATCATACAGGATAAACATCTGATTTTGACGACGACAAATGGAACTGTTGCCTTACATCAATCAAGACAAGCATCTTCACTATACGCATCTTCTCTTCTGAACAATCCAGCGATGGCGGCTCATATGGCAGATCATCATAAAGGGGAAGATGTTGTCCTCGTCTGTGCAGGGTCAAGTGGGAAATTTACGGTTGAGGATTTTTATGGTGTCGGCAGCTTAGTCTATCACATGCAAAAAAAGGGCAACTGGGCACTCTCCGATGCAGCGGTAACGGCTCTCGGGTTTTATAAAGGAAGTGGTGCTGCAAAAGAGTTATTAAGAACCTGCAGGATTGGGAAGTTACTTGTCCATGCCGGGCTGGATCCTAAAGAAATTGATTTTGCTGCTGAGGAAGGTTTTTTCGATTCTATATTAATGTATGACCGTGAAAGCGGACAAATCAAGGAGGGTAAAAATGCAACCAGTTCAGCATAACATTCGAGGTGGAGAGTTTTTGATTTCAGAGGTTTCAGAGGAGGCAGTGTTTACACCGGAAGACCGAACCGAAGAGCATAAGATGATGGCTGGCACTGCTCGACAATTTATTACCCGGGAAATCCACCCACATAGAGAGCGGATTGAGAATGGGGATTTTGATTTTGTAGCGGAAAAAATGCGTCATGCCGGCGATTTAGGGCTGCTCGGTCACAGTATCCCTGAAAACTATGGAGGACTTGGCTTGGATAAGATCAGTAAAGGGATCGTCGGTGAAGCATTGGGGAACGCGAGTGGCTATAGTGTTGCGCATTCGAACCACACGTGTATTGCTACATTACCGATCACCTATTTCGGTACAAAACAGCAAAAAGAAAAGTACTTGCCTAAACTCGCATCAGGAGAGTACATAGGGGCTTATTGTTTAACAGAGCCGGAAGCAGGATCAGATGCCCTTTCCGCAAGAACGACCGCTGTGCTGAATGAAACAGGTACCCACTATCTCTTGAACGGAACCAAAATTTATATCACCAATGCCGCTTTTTCCGATACGTTTATTGTCTATGCAAAAGTAGATGGAGAGCATTTTACCGCTTTTATTGTCGAGAAGGATTTTCCGGGGCTTTCTATCGGACCAGAAGAACAGAAGATGGGAATTAAAGGTTCTTCGACTTGTTCAGTAGTGATGGAAGATTGTGAGGTGCCGGTTGAAAACTTGCTCGGGGATATTGGTAAAGGTCACTTGATCGCTCTCAACGTTCTGAATTTAGGGCGTTTTAATTTAGGGTTTGCCACCTTGGGAGCAGCGAAATACAGTTTCCAGTTAGCCATCACCCATGTGAAAGAACGGAAACAGTTTAAAAGAAGCATCGCAGAATTTCCGGCAACGAAAGAAAAACTCGCTTCAATGGCCGCACGGATCTATGGTACGGAATCTCTGCTTTATCGAACAGCTGGTCATATAGAGGCTTCGCTTCATGGTCACTATGATTCAGAAGATCGTTTAGCCACAGCTAAAGCGATGAATGAGCATAAGCTAGAAGCTGCCATTTGTAAGGTCACCGGATCAGAAACGCTGGACGAAGTGGTAGATGAAGCGTTGCAGCTACATGGCGGGGCAGGGTTCATCAAGGAATATCCAATTGAACAAGCTTATCGAGATTCAAGAATCAACCGGATCTTTGAAGGAACCAATGAAATTAACCGTCTGTTGATTCCGGGGGCCTTTTTTCAAAAAGCAGCCAAAGAAGAATTTGATGCAGCATCACTGATGGA
Organism: Halobacillus litoralis; assembly: GCF_009856415.1. Classification (GTDB taxonomy): domain Bacteria; phylum Bacillota; class Bacilli; order Bacillales; family Halobacillaceae; genus Halobacillus; species Halobacillus litoralis_C. The sequence goes on from NZ_WMEZ01000007.1 coordinate 27,294, forward strand.
AAAAGCGGAGTATTCTTTGAAGAACGGTGGTTATAAACGCTCAGAGAAACAGCAGGAAGCCGTAGCTTTATTCAAGGATTTATACCTTGTTTGTGCAGGGGCCGCATACCGAACGTACGGAAAAGGGATTCAGGAAGAACAAGAGATATTAATGAAGCTTGCTGATCTTGCTATTGAAATTTATCGGGTTGAATCCGCGGTGTTAAGGACAAGAAAAGCGGAACATGCGAAAGACTCGAGCCTTCCATTAAAAGAAATGATGACCTATACGCTAATTGAACAGTCTACTTTGGACGTACAGCGTTCAATCACGCAGCTATTATCCGCGCTTTTGCAAGGGGAGGAACGTGTTCAAACATTGCGTCATATCCCAATGCTTCTAAGTGAATATCAATGGGAAGGATCGCTGGAAAGAAACCGTAAGCTTGCCGATCGAATGATTGCTGCAGGCCAGTATGGATCATAAAAAGGAGATGACGATTATGAAACTAGGTAATGATCACTTAACTGTCGATATTAAGGGCCCGGTATTATCCTGTGTATTAAACAGGCCGGATTCATTGAATGCTTTTTCCGATCAAATGATCATAGGTCTACAGGAGGCCTTAGCTGAAGCTGAACGTAATGATGATGTGAAAGTTGTGGTGCTTTCAGGAGCTGGCCGCTCTTTTTCAGCGGGGGGAGATGTGAAATCCATGGGGACAGCTGATGCCCAACACTTGTATGACCATGTAGGGGAACTAAATCAATTGATTCTGAAAATCAAAGATTTAGCCAAGCCAGTAGTGGCGGTGGTCCATGGATACGCAGCAGGAGCTGGATTCAACCTTGCGCTTGCCTGTGATCAGATTTTGGCAGGGGAAGAAAGCAAATTTGTGCTTAGCTTTGCACAAGTCGGACTCGTTGCAGACGGTGGCGGGCATTACTTTTTATCAAGATTATTAGGTCCTTACCGGACGAAAGAATTGCTGTTCCGCGCAGAACCGATTCCTGTTGAGACAGCTGCTGAATGGGGACTTGTCAATCGTGTCATTCCACTAGCTGATTTAGAAGAAGAGGCGATGAACTATGCTCTTGCTCTTTCCAAAGGTCCGGGCAGAGCCATGGGAATGATGAAAAAGATCGTGGATCAGGCCGACCGCTCAGACTTAGCCACGATTCTTGAGCAGGAAAGAATAACGCAGACCATGATGGTTTCAACGGAAGATCATAAAGAAGGTGTGCAGGCATTCAAGGAAAAGCGCAAACCTAACTTTGTAGGGAAATGAGGAGGAAAACGATGAAAGCAATTCAATTTAAAGAATATGGTGGACCTTCCGTATTGGAAAAAGTGGATGTCGATCGTCCAGAACTTGGCGAAGGGGAAGTTCTTCTCAAGGTTCATGCTATTGGGGTGAACTATGCGGACACAGCAAGGCGTGAAGGGTCGTATGTCGTACCTACACCACTTCCTTTTATTCCTGGAGCAGAAGTCGCTGGTGTCGTGGAAGAAGTTGGCGAAGGGGTGAACCGTGTCTCTAAGGGCGATCGTGTCGTGACCCTCATTGGTTCAGGGGGCTATGCCGAATACGTGAAAACGAATGAGAGTACCTTGATTCCCATTCCAAACGAAGTCACAGATGAAACAGCTGTTGCATTACCCTTACAAGGCTTAACCGCCTACCATATTCTCACAACCATGGGGAGGTTGGAAAAAGGGGAAACCGTACTAGTCCATGCAGCGGCTGGGGGAGTTGGTTCCCTAGCCGTCCAACTAGCTAAACATTTCGGTGCAGGAAATGTGATTGCGACAGCAAGCTCGGAAGAAAAGTTGAAGCTGGCCCGCGATTTAGGGGCAGATCATGCGATCAATTACACGCATCCGAATTGGCGTGAAGAAGTATTAGAGGCGACGGATGGAAGGGGCGTCGATGTGGCTCTGGAAATGGCTGGAGGCGATATTTTCCACGAGACCGTTAAATGCATGAGAGCATTCGGCAGAGTGGTTGTTTATGGGGTGGCCAGTGGAGAGCCAGCTCAAATGTATCCCTCTGGACTAATGAATCGCAATTTATCGGTGATCGGATTCTTTTTACCGCAGATCATGAAAAAACCCGTCCTTTTTGAAAAAAGCTTGAATCACTTATTGAAAATGATAAAGTCCGGGGAATTGAAGTTGACCGTTGGTGGGGTGTTTGATTTAGAGGAAGCGGCCCATGTACATGAGGTTATGAAGGCTAGAAAGACAAAAGGAAAGCTGGTCTTAAAGCCATAATATACAAAAAGTACGGCAGACTTGTTCTGTCGTACTTTTTTTGCAGGAAGAAGGGGGGATTCTGTCGAATACAAGTGACCACAGATAAAAAGGGGGAGAAGACGAATGTTTGAGCACAGAATTGATGTAGATTTATCACTGAAAATGATTGACCACCGCGATGCGGAAGAGCTATTTCAACTATCCGATCGTTCCAGGGATCACATAAAGACATGGCTTCCATGGATCCATTTTACGAAGGAGGTCGAAGATACAAGAAATTACATAAAGATGAGTTTACGCAGGTATGCAGAAAACAACGGACTGACCGTTTGTATTCTTTATCAGGGAAACATTGCGGGCGTCGTTGACTTTCATGAAATCGATGAGAAAAACAAAGTGACAAGCATCGGCTACTGGATGGGAGCCGATTACAAAGGGAAGGGACTGCTTACACGTTCTTGTCGCGTCCTGTTCGACTATGCGTTTGAGACACTAGGTATGAACCGTATCGAAATTCGAGCGGCATCTCAGAATACAAAGAGCAGGGGAGTGCCGGAACGGTTGGGTTTTAAGCAGGAAGGTGTCATCCGTCAAGCAGCCAGACTTTATGATGAATATACAGACCATGTGGTATACGGAATGTTGAAAGAGGAGTGGCTGAAGAAGGAGGAGATCACTTGAATGTCATGTCTGTGGAACATATCCAAAAAAAGAGTCCGGTAAAAAAGGAGTGTGAAGATGCCTTTATTCTAAACGAAGAAGCGAGTATTTATGGCGTTTTAGATGGGGCTACTCCGCTCGTCTGTTTTGAGGATGAATCACGTCATAATGGAGCCTACCTAGCCGCACAAATCTTCAAAAATAAAATGGAGCAGTTAAAGGGTGGAGAAGGGTTATCAAAAGCGGTAGAAGACGCGAACCTTCATCTAAAGGAAGAAATGGAAAGGTATGCCGTCCAGACAGACCTCGGAGAAGAACGCTGGTCCACATGCGTGGCTGTTGTTAAAGTCATGGATGACCACATTCATTATGTCCAACTAGGGGATTCTATGGTTCTTGTAGAAGGTGAGGACGGTAAATTTACTGTTGTCACAACTGACTCTGTCAAAGGAATTAGCGAAAGGGCGAAGCAAAAACGCGCGGAAGGACGAAAGGGTGGGGAGGAAATACCTCCTGAAAGTTATTATGATATACGAATGAACAAGCTCCGCTATAATCGACGGCTCGCGAATGTGGAAGGCGGCTATACCGTTGCCAATGGAATGCCTGAAGTGATGGACTATCTTGATCAAGGAGTAATAGATAGGAAAGGGATCCAGAGCCTCTTACTTATTTCTGATGGTCTCTTTCATCCGGAACTTACACTTGAAGAGACGTATGCTAGAATCCGGGAAGCAGGGTTGGAGACCTATGTTGATGAATTGACGGATCATCTCCATAAACATTCTCTCCATATTGATGACAGAACAGCGGTGTGGATCAAATTAAAGTAAGTGCACCTTTTTGTAAGGTGCACTTACTTTGGTTGCTTATGTTACGACCGCAAGGACAAAGCCGTCATACCCTTTGCTTCCAACTGTCTGAAACGCGGTTGAATCCAGTTGGGGGTGGTTATTCAATAAGTCAAACATCTCTCGTATGCCCATAATACTCTTATCCTTGCTTTCTGAGTCGATCAGTCTTCCATCCCGGACGACATTATCTACTAAAATCGTCGTTCCCGGCTTAGATAACTTAAGAACTTCTTTTATATAGTGGGGATTATTATTCTTATCCGCATCAATAAAAATAAAATCAAAGGGTTCATGCCCATCTAAAGTGGGCAGAGACTCAAGTGCGGGACCGACAATCACTTCTATCTTATCTTTCACTCCGGCCATTTCCATATTCCTGGAAGCCACTTCCGCATGTTTCGGGTTGAATTCTAGTGTGGTGACATGACCAGCTTCAGGTAAGGCTTTCGCCATCCAGATGGTGCTGTATCCGCCCAGTGTACCAATTTCCAATACATTTTTCGCGGCTTTCATTTTCACGAACAGCTGAAGCATCTTTCCTTGGATGGCAGACACATCGATGGAAGGGAGCTCAGCTTCTTCGTTTGCTTTTAGCACGTCCTCCATGACAGGATCTGCGGGAATTAATTGATCGATAAAGTATTGATCCACTTGCTTCCAAGTATCCAGGTTACTCAACCAAACCACTCCTAATGTATAAGTTTCTTCTAGTGTAATCCTCCTTCATTAAAAAAACGAGCAAAAAGGTGCATCAGATAACCTGTTTCTTATTAAAGTAAATGACAGGATTGTGGAAGACTTGATTTCGAGACTTTTGTTGGAGTTTAGAGGCTCCGGGAAAAGGTTCGCTTTCCGTGGGCGAGTGATGAGCCTCCTCGAGCTAACGCTCTGCGGGGTCTCATCTACCACGCACTTCCCACAGGAGTCTCACCGTTTCCCTCCGCCCCTTTACCAAATGAGGCTCTCGAAATCCCTCTTATAGTAACCTGCCTAGTTGTGTTGTAAAATCCTGCTTAATCTGCGCCGGTATAGGATTCTTAACCATAAAAGCTCTTATTACTGGGAGGTAGATTCGAGAATCTCTTCTGGCAAGTGGGCGGAGGGGGTGGCGAGACTCCTGCGGGAAAAGAGTGCATGGTGAGACCCCACAGGACGCAGTCCGAGGAGGCTCACCGCGCTCCCGCGGAAAGCGAGCTATTCCCCGAAGCCCCTTCCACTCAGCAAACATCTCGAAACTGAGTTTTCAAGAATAGGGAGCTTTAGTAAATGAAAAAAGAGCTCAGAAGGACTGAGCTCTTAGGGGTTAACCGAATAGTCTTGGAATGCCTTGGATGAGTGACATGCCGCCCATGTAGGACATGGCAATGACAATCAGGACTCCGAAGATGGTTAACCATAGGGGGTGTTTGTAATCCCCGACGATCTTTTGTTTATAAGCAGCTACCAGCATGACACCTAGTGCGATAGGTAGAATTAGTCCATTTAACGAGCCAACAAGAATCAACACTTTGACAGGTTCACCAACAGAAACGAAGACGGTCGTTGAAATGACGATAAACGCTACAATGAACCATTTGTGGTGCTTGTTGATTGTTTTATTGAATGTACGAATAAATGAAACGGATGTATAAGCGGCTCCGACGACAGAAGTTACAGCAGCGGCCCACATGATGACACCGAAAATTTTGTATCCGACATTTCCTGCTGCTGCCTGGAAGACGGAAGCTGGCGGGTTTTCAGGATTCAGTGTGAAACCTGAGGCTACAACACCTAAAGAAGCAAGGAAAAGGAAGATTCTCATGACGGAAGCAATTCCAATCGCAGACACGGAACTTTTTGTGACTTGGGGGAGTGCTTCTTTTCCTTTTACCCCTGCATCTAGAAGACGGTGGCCCCCGGCGAAGGTAATGTATCCGCCGACGGTTCCGCCGACGAGGGTAATGATGGCTAGAAAATCAATCGTATCAGGAACGAATGTTTTCGTGATTGCTTCTCCAACAGGTGGCTGGGCAGAGAACATAACGAAAATCGTCAATGCAATCATGATAAATCCTGCAATCTGTGCGAAGCGGTCCATAACCTTCCCGGCTTCCCGTACGAGAAAGACGGCGACCGCGACAATGCCACTGAATAATGCCCCCATTTCAGGTGAGATTCCAAAAAGTACATTGGTACCAAGACCAGCCCCTGCGATATTGCCTATATTAAAGGCTAAGCCACCAGCGACAATGAGCACAGATAAAAATACTCCAAGGCCGGGAAGGAGGCTATTGGCGATGTCTTGAGCTGGTTTTTCCGATACCGCAATGATTCGCCATATATTCAGTTGGGCCCCGATGTCTATAATAATGGAGATCAAGATGACAAATCCGAAACTTGCTGCAAGTTGTTGAGTGAAGTGAGTCGTTTGTGTTAGAAAGCCAGGACCGATAGCGGACGTCGCCATCAGGAATGCGGCTCCCAACAGGAGACTTCTTGTCGATTGTTCTTTCATGGAGTAGCTCCTTTGCTGGGTTTATTGTGATGTATGATTCCTATTGTTTGCTTATTTTGCGATAAATTCACCGATGGATTGGAGCGTGATCTCTGACTCCTTCAAGGCTTTTGTAATATAATTAGCGAAATCGATAGCGCTTGCCCCATCCCCATGAATACAAATGGTGTGCACATCAATATCGATATCCGTATCCTGTACGGTACGGACTTTGTTTTCTTTGATCATGCGAATCACTTGTTCGACCGCTTGTTCATGATCGGTGATGAGCGCATTTGGTTCTCTCCGTGAAGTAAGTGATCCATCTTGTTGATAGGTACGATCCGAGAATACTTCGCTTGCTGTCTTAAGTCCTTGTTCATGCCCGGCTTTCACGAGTTCACTTCCTGCCAGTCCAAAGAGAACGAGTTCTGGGTCCAAATCGTAAACCGCTTTGGCAATGGCACGTGCCAACGGTTGATCTTTTGCAGCCATGTTAAACAAAGCGCCGTGGGGCTTAACGTGTTGTAATCGTCCACCTTCTGTATCCACAAACCCTTTCAGAGCTCCAATTTGATAGACAACCATATCATAAGCCTCTTCTTCGGAAATATCCATTGGCCGGCGTCCGAAACCTACTAGATCTGGCAGACCTGGATGGGCTCCGATACCGACATTATGTTCCAACGCCATCTGAACCGTTTTTTTCATGATGGTTGGATCCCCGGCGTGATAACCGCATGCGATGTTCGCGGATGTTACGTATTTTAGAATTTCTTCGTCGCGACCGATGGTATAGCGGCCAAAACTTTCTCCCATATCACAATTCAAATCGACGATATGCATGGAATCTCCTCCTTAAAAAAGTTTTGTTTCTATTCCTCTTTGTAACTGTTTTAAGTTTTTTTCTTTTTCTAAAAGCAGGTGTTGAGCTTCTTCATGGGAAATAGGTGAGAAATTAATCTTCTCCCCTGGACGCATTTGTGCGATTCTCGGTAAGTCGACCGTAGCCACTTGTCCGATTTTTGGATAACCACCTGTGGTCTGGTGATCCGCTAATAACAAGATAGGATTTCCATCGGGAGGCACTTGGATGGTACCGAATGTAACGGCTTCTGAAACGATATCTTTTTTATTTTCAAGATTTAAGGTCGTGCCGTTTAAACGGTAGCCCATACGGTCTGATTTTGAATCGATTTGAAAGGCGCCGTTAAAGAAGTGTTCTTTACTCTGCTCTGTGAATAAGTCAAATTCACGGCCAGGCATAACTCGGATCGGCTGGTCGTTCTTCATATAATCAGTGAACTCAGGACCGACGAACCAGGAGGCTTCCTTAAAAGATGTAGCCTTATTCAACGTTTTAAGTTGTTCTTTCGAATCTTTAGGGAGGGAATCCGGTTGACCAAAACGGAGTTGGTCTCCTTTTTCTAAAGTTCGTCCCTCAAAACCACCCATATTTGCCCGCAGATATGTGGAGGCACTCCCCATAACCTTTCGTACCTGAAATCCACCCGAAATAGATAGATAGCATCTGAAACCTTTCTTTGGCTGCCCAAAGCGAAGTTCACTTCCTTTTTTTATGTATAAAGGTTTCCACATCGAAACACTGTCACCGTCAATGATCGGCGTTAGGTTTCCCCCGCAGATAGCGATGAGGGCATCCTCTTGAAATTCAAGAACAGGTCCCATAAGCGTAATCTCCATTGTCGCTGCATCGACAGAATTACCAACGAGAAGGTTTGCAATTCGGTGGGCCTGTTGATCCATGGCACCACTTACAATGACTCCATCCTTTTGATAGCCGTACCGGCCTGTATCTTGAATGGTCGTCATCAATCCCGATTTCAATACGGAAATCATTGTTCCCCCTCCTTTAGATGTTTATATTCGGCTTCATCAATGCGTGTGAAGCGAATGCGGTCTCCTGCTTGAAGTAGAGAAGGGTGATCTCTGTCAGCTTCGAAAAGTTTGAGTGGGGTTCGGCCAATCAACTGCCATCCGCCCGGGGTTTCGATAGGATATACCCCTGTTTGCTCTCCTGCAATACCAACAGAGCCTGAAGGAATCGAAAGTCTTGGGTCGTCTCGACGCGGTGCGGCGATTTTTTTATCCATTCCTCCGATATATGGAAATCCAGGTGCGAATCCTATCATGTACACGAGGTAGTCACCTTTCATGTGGATATCTATGACATCTTCTTCGCTCATGCTATTGTGTGAAGCGACAAAGGAGAGGTCTGGTCCCCACTCTCCACCGTAACAGACTGGTATTTCTATAGTTCTCTCCTCAGAATGATAGGAGGAGGATTGGGATAATAAGTCTAGTACCTTTGTTCGTGCCCATTCATAGGGAAGGAGCTCTTGTGAACGTATTTTTTTAGCTATGTAGTAGGGATTATATAGAATGGTTAGAGTAGAAAAAGCTGGGATGTATTCAATCATCCAGTCGGGCTTTTGTTCATCTAATTTTGTGGCAGCTTGACGTACTTGTTGATTAGTTTCCTCATTTATCGATTCACCAAAATCAATAAGGAGGGCCTGATCTCCAAGAGGGTGAATGCTTATATTCAAGAAAATACCTCCTATGCATAGTATTGATGACAAGCAACCATATCGGATGCGAGGCTGTAAACGTTGACTGTGATAATCAAACGTGTAATTTTGGTAAGAAAATATCAAAAGATGTCATTTTTTCTAACTTATTCACGTTAATATCGTATCCTATTTTACCGGCTGTTTCAATTCGACGAAGGTCCCCGATTGGTTTAGTGGCGCTTTGTGGGAGGGAATAAAATAGATAATCAATGAATAAGGAGGGCGATTGAAATGCCATGGGATACCGACGATTATCCGAGCTCATTTAAAAACCTGGAGACACCGATTAGGAAAAAAGCAATTGATATAGCGAATGCGATGATTGATGAAGGGTATAAAGAGGGACAGGCCATTCCTATCGCTACAGAGCAGGCGAAAGAATGGTATGAAAACGCAGATGAAAAAGAAATCAATCGTGTAAAGCAAATGAGTGATAAAAACCTGAAAACTAGGGACGAAGAAGGCAGGCGGGGAGAGAGTCGCCCTGAACTACTGGAAAAGGGTCAGCATGTGGTCGCTCATGAAGAAGGATGGGCAGTAAAGACGGAAGATGCGAAACAACCGTCCGATGTTTTTGAGAAAAAGCAGGAAGCGATTGACCGAGCGAAAGAGATTGCTGAAAACAAAGGAACACAAGTAGTCATTCATAAAAAAGATGGGAGTATTCAGGAAAAAATGTAAATCGATGGAGAATCATAGGTTTACGTCTTTTCGTAACAGGATATATAGCTTATATAATAAATATTCAAGGAGGAATTCAAAGTGGCTGAAAGTAAAAAGCAAGCAGAACATGTAGTTTCTCATGAAGAAGGCTGGGCAGTTAAAGCAGAAGGTGCGGAACAAGCAACCAAGGTATACGAGAATAAACAGGACGCGATTGACCGTGCAAAAGAAATCGCCCAAAACAAAGGGACTTCAGCGGTCATCCATACCAAAGAAGGTAAAATTCAAAATCAATACGACTACAGCAGTTAATCAAACATAAAAAAAGCACTCTAAAACGAGTGCTTTTTTTATGTGCATCTTTATAAAGGTAATTATTATTCAACTAACTGGCAGGGTTGTGTAAGACTTGATTTCGAGACTTTTGTTATGAGGGTTGGGGCTGCGGGGAATGAGTCGCTTTCCGCGGGAGCGCGGTGAGCCTCCTCGGAACTGCGTCCTGTGGGGTCTCTCCTAGCACTCTCTTCCCGCAGGAGTCTCCCCATTCCCCTCCGCCCCTTTGCCATGTGAGTGTCTCGAAATCACTTCTGGAATCAACTCATTTTCAACTGATGGAGATGAGTAGTTTTTAGTACACGTGTCAGGAATTGTATTCCTAATGCTTGATATAGAGAGATTCCTGCGTACACCACATGGACAGTGGAAGACTGTTCTACTGTGCGAAGGGGGTTCGTTTCTCCACTATATCGAATGGGGTGGTTGGGAAGCTGCGAGACTCCCGTGGGAGAAAGGAGATAGGCGAGATCCCGCAGGACGTAGTCCGAGGAAGCTCGGCGCTCCCCCACAGGAAAGCGAGTTGCTTCCCAACCACCCCTGACGCTCAATCAGGCAACGAACCCCGGAAACATCTCGACACTGAGTCTTCCACAATCGGGAGCTTTAGTTGAATAAGTGACGGGATGGGAAGTGTGATAGAATACGGGGGAGACTGAATGTGGAGGTTCCAAAAATGAATGGACAAAAAAGAAGTGACATTAAAATAGGGGCAGAAGTGGAGATCGTCCTGAAGAAAGACCAACGAACAGGCGCGCTGACCAGTGGGAAAGTGAAGGACATTCTCACCAAGTCCCCGAACCACCCTCACGGAATAAAAGTGCGCCTGGAAGATGGTCAAGTCGGTCGAGTAAAGAACATACATTCCTAAGATTAGCTTCATTGCAAAAACGAAGAGCCCATGCAAAAACATGGGCTCTTTACATTTATTGAGAGAAATTAAAACGTACGATTACACAGGGCTCTTTTGTTTTTCAAAATTCCTGTAGGGCATTTCAATCGTGAAAAAAGCACCATCTTCGTCTTCTGTAACCGCTAGGATTGAATACTCTGCACCGAAGATTTGCTCCATGGCATAGTCCCCATTATCAAAAGGCTCGCCATCGATGGAAAAACCAGTTTGCAGCAATGTATGACGGTCTTCTTCTGTGAACTTACTAATTTCATTGAGTTGGACCATGGGACGGACTAGTGTGTCTCCTTCAGGCTCATCAAGAAGGTCGTAGTTAATCTGTATGTTCACCAAATCACGAGCTTCGCCGAGTATATCGAGTACGATGGTTTTGAATTCTGATAAGTCCATAAGAAAGCGGACATCTTCCGGTTCAATACGGTCTAAGTATCGAGACATTTCATTAGCCTCCTTCTATGCTTCTATGGCTTATATTACCATGAAAGCGCCGCTTTAAACCTATGTAAATTGGAAAAGCGAGAAGGACGGCCGCCCTTCTCGCTTTGTATACTTTCGGAAAATATCAAGTTTTACCTACTTGCTTTTATTGCAAGCGTTGTGGAACTTTGTCCATGTTAATGCCGCGGTTCAAAAATTCTACATGGTAGTTTTTGGCAACTTAAACGACGCAATCCCTACCTCTATTGCATCCTTACAGCTCCGAAGCTGATCCAGTGTGATTAAGTTGTATCAAAACGTAGCAGAATGCCAGTCTCATACAAATCACTCTTTTCTTTTCCGAGTTACCTTCTAATGAAGGCACTATTAAATCATTATAAACTTTATATTTATAGATGTCAATAGTATACGTTTTGGAAAACTACCATCCATTCATAGTTTCACGATCGATCGACCGCGTGTTTTTCCTTGTAGAATATTTTCCAGTGTTTCAGGTACTTCGTTCAGAGTATGAACGACTTTGATTCGGTCGAAGACCTCTTTGATTTTTAAGTCATTGGCCATACGGTGCCATACTTTTTTTCTCTGGTCCATGGGACAATTGACAGAATCAATACCAATAAGGGATATACCCCGTAGAATAAAAGGATAAACCTGTGTAGGCACTTTTGTACCCCCGGTCAGTCCACTTACAGCTGCGGCACCTCCGTACTTCAATTGACTAAGAATGGAGGCGAGTTGTTCTCCTCCGACAGGATCGACAGCTCCGGCCCAACGTCCGCTTGCTATTGCTCGAAGATTCCCATCGTAAACCTCTTGACGAGAAATGATTTTAGAAGCGCCTAAGTCTTTTAAGTATTCTTCATGTTCAGGGCTTCCTGTACTTGCTTCCACGGTATAGCCTCTTTTGGCAAGCATGGCAACCGCTATGCTGCCAACACCACCGGAAGCTCCGGTTACGAGAACCGGACCCTGTTCAGGAGTGAGACCGCTTTCTTCCAGACGATGGAGGGAAAGCGCAGCCGTAAAACCTGCAGTTCCGTAAATCATCGCTTCTTCTGTCGTCAACCCTTCGGGAAGATGGACCACCCATTCAGCGGGGATACTGGCGTATTCACTGTAACCCCCGTGATGGTTGACGCCGATTTCATAACTGGTAGCGATGACATCATCGCCCTCCTTAAACCTTCCATCATTGGAACGAACCACTTTTCCGGCCAAATCGATGCCTGGAATGATCGGGTAATCCTTAACGAGAGGGTTATCCGGCTGGGTAACCATTCCATCTTTGTAGTTGACGCTGGAATACTGGACTTTGATTAAAACGTCGCTCGAAGGCAGATCAGAAAAAGAAAGTTCTTGAACTGAACCATGAATACCTTCTTCCGTTTGATCGACTTTATATGCTTTAAAAGTTGTCAACCTATCACCTCATTTCCATGTTAAGGGCGGAGGTCTTCATCGTAATCTTCCTCCGTTACAGAATCCTGCTTGGATTTCCTACCCTTTTCTTGTTCGCGCTCTTCTTTTTTCACTTCTTCATCAGGAATGCCATCAATCAACTGTTCTTTTTTTAGTTTTTCTTGGAAGCTTTGGTCGTTTTCAGATACTTTGTTGCGTTTTTGATCAGCCATCTCTTTCACCTCCAGAAAATGGGTGTCCCGGTTATGGTTCCTTTTTACATAAAGAGTTAAACTTAGATCTAACCAGGTGCATGAAAAAAAGCCGTCCAAATGATGGCGGCTTTTATTTATCGGTGAATTTGCGTTTAATGGATTGGAAAAGCGTGGTTTGCATCAAGTAATCTAACGTGGTGCTGATCACGAGGCCATGAATGACGACCCCGAGAATGGTGAAGATGACGATGATGACATGTCCCACCATCGTTTCAGGTTCAAATCCAGACTTGCCGAAGAAGGTGAGGGAGAGGATGGCACTAAGCCAAGCATCTCCATAAGTGTCTAATTCATTTTCTACTAAATTTAGGGGGATGATTAAAAGGAATACAAGAATGAAGGTGACCCCAGTTACCGTTAAGACATGCTGCCTTTTAAGGAAACGTATAAAAGGCATCGTGTAATATTTTGTAATGGATTTCAACCTCAAGAGGTGAAGGATTCTTGCAAATCTTGCAAACTGAAAAATAGCGTCTAAGGGAATGGCGGCAATGACAATGAAGGGGTGCTTTTTTATGAAACCCCATTTGCTTTCAGCTCTATATAAACGGTAAAGGAAGTCAAGGAAGAAGATGGACCATGTCGTCCAAACGATCACACTGTTATAGCCGGTTTGCTGCCAAATCGTCGCGACGGAAAGAGCGGCAAGAGCGACCATGAATAATTCATAGAAGGTTTTACTGGAATTTCTAGTTTGTAGTCCCATCGTCTTGCCTCTCTCCCTAATTTTGTCGATTGGACACTATTATATCATTCTATTAAGTGGAGAACATTAACTTTGGCGGATGTAATTAGCACCGGATTCTGTGATCTGTGTGCCTGCCCGGCCGCGTTTGATTGTAACGAATCCACGTTCTTTTAGCTCTGCCAAAACTCTGCGAATCTGTTGTTCTGATAATGGGTTGGACTCTTCTGAGGAAAGTTGTTCATATATTTTCTTGCGGCTCGCATTGATCATCGCTTCGTTCAATGCCAAGACAATCGATAGCACTTTCTTATTCAAATGATCATCCACGAGACTTGTCGTTTCTCGCTTCGTATTCTTCTTCGGTCTTTGGAAAAAATCCTCACCAGGAAGGTCATTGACCGTAATGGTGTCCCCTTCTGAAACCGTAAGCAGATAGGAAATCGTATTTTTTAATTCACGAATGTTCCCAAACCAATCATAGCTCATCAATTCTCCAATCAATCCTTTGCCCAGAGCCTTATTTGGGGTGTGGTTTTCAAGTAAAAATTGTTCCACAAGTGCAGGAATGTCTGTTTTTCGTTCTCTGAGTGGAGGGACGGAAACGTATAGAACTTTAAGTCTGTGGTAAAGGTCTTCTCTGAATTTCCCCTGATCGATCAGCTCAAGTAAATCCTTATTCGTAGCGGCGATGATCCTTACGTTAATGGGGATGGTTTTCGACCCTCCGATCTTACGAATTTCCATCTCTTGGATCACACGTAACAACCGGGCTTGCAGCTTCAAACTGATATCTCCAATTTCATCAAGGAAAATGGTTCCGCCATCTGCTTGTTCAAACAATCCTTTCTTGCCGCCTTTTTTGGCTCCGGTAAAGGCTCCTTCTTCATAACCGAACAGTTCACTTTCCAATAAGTCTTCGGGTAGTGCGCTGAAGTTCACAGCAAGAAAAGGTTCATAAAGGCGGTCGGACTCATGATGGATCGCATGGGCGAACAGTTCTTTGCCGGTGCCGCTTTCCCCGTGTATTAAAACAGGGAGAGGAGTCTTCGCAAGTTTATACCCGATGGTTTTCGCTCTTCGAATGGCTGGACTGTTTCCAATGATATCTTTAAATGTGTACTTCGCGATATATCCCGTTTTTAACAACTGCTTTCGGGCTGCTTTTTCCATCGTGATGGTTTCATCTGAATTTTTGAAAATGAAGATTACATTGTCACTTTCTTCCCATTGGACGCGATAGAGCATAAGGTTGTAACCGTTCAAAGAAAAATACATCCCTTCATCCTGCGGGTTGGTTATGAATTCAAGAAGTTTAGGATCTTTGAACAATTGTCGTACCGGCTTACCCATGGCGTGCGTACGGGATAGTCCGCTGTATTCTTCGATGAAAGGGTTGAATACGGTGACCTTTTGGTCGGAGTCGATGGCCATGACGCCATCATTTACCCCGTCGACTACTTGTTGAAGGTGTTGGTTTAAAAGTTCTGTCTGTTTGTTCATTTCTGAAAGCTTTTTACTCAACTCAATGATTTTTCCGGTGTATCGATTCGATATCGTTCCGCCGAGTTTTTCTTTTAAATGGAAGTGATCGAGAATTTCAATTAATGTTGTAATATCGATAAGTCGGACGCCGATGTCAATGACCTTTTCTACCGAAGGAGGGGCAAGGGTTACCTCCCCTGGCGTAATGGCGGTAGGGATCCCATGTGTATTCTTTTGACCGGGATAATAAGCGGTGAACGTAAGGTGGTTCATCCCCATCCTTTTTAATGTATCGATCGTTTCTTCTGCCATTTCGGAAGTGTCATTGACACACAGGACAGAGGTTCCTTCTTCTAATTCCAACAATCGTTCAATGTGTTGATAATTGATCGTACGGATGGCTGTTTTATGTGGTGATCCGGGAGCGATGAAAGGGGCAGCTTCTTTTTCAATTAAATAGGAAGAAAATATGATTAAATCATCGCTGACTTGATCGGGGACATATTCATCGACAGCGTAGCTCTCAATATGAATGAACTCTCCTAAGATGTCTTCCAATTGTTCGTGCAGTGTCGTTTTTGTTTCTTTTGTTCCCGTTAACAAGGTTAATTGGTTTTTCATCCGATCACTCCTCTTTTTTGTTCTTATTGGTTTATATTATAACACCCAATTAAAACCTATTTTAGATAAACGGCCTTTTTTGAGGCGGAATATTCAGAAAATGTTTTTGGCATGAAACTTGCATGTATATAGTAGAAGGATCAAGAAGGGGGAAAACACATGGATAAAAAGGGGAAAAAGAAGTTTGAGATGCCTCATACGTATGTCATTATCTTTTTCGTTGTCCTATTTGCAGCTCTATTAACTTATTTAATACCTGCTGGGACATTTGAAACCAAAGAGGTGACGTATGACAATTCAGGCACGGAAGAATCAAGGACAGTTCTCGTACCGGATAGCTTTTCAGTGGCTGAAGAAAGTGCTCAGGAAGGGACAAGCTTATTTGAGCCTTTTGGAGGAGCTGGTCTTTTAAATTATGTATTTGAGGGGTTAGTTTCTGGGGATAAGTGGGGTTCTGCTGTTGGAGTCGTCGCTTTTATCCTAATTATTGGCGGTGCCTTTGGAATTATTATGAAGACGCGGGCCGTTGAGGAAGGGATTCTGTCTGTTATTGATCGAACAAAGGGAAAAGAAGTGTTGATCATTCCGATCATGTTCTTCCTGTTTTCCTTGGGTGGCGCTGTCTTCGGTATGGGAGAAGAAGCCATCGCTTTTGCTATGATTCTTGTACCACTCGTGGTGGCGCTTGGCTATGATGCCATTACTGGAATCATGATTACTTATGTAGCCACGCAAATCGGATTTGCGACATCCTGGATGAACCCATTTGGTGTAGCCATTGCTCAAGGGGTGTCCGATGTGCCTGTTCTGTCAGGGACCCCATTCCGGTTTACCATGTGGCTGATCTTTACGGCTGTTGGTACTTTCTATACATGGAAATATGCAAGTTCTGTGAAAAAAGACCCGACTCGGTCACTCGCCTATAAATCCGATCAGTACTTCAGAGATGACTTTGAGCAAAAAGATTTGAAGGTCAATTTTAAATTCGGTCACATCCTTGTCATTTTAACAGTTGTATTAGGTATTGCGTGGATCATCTGGGGTGTTATTCAACACGCTTATTATATTCCTGAAATCGCAAGTCAGTTCTTTACCATTGGTCTTGTGGCAGGAATCATTGGTGTAATCTTTAAACTGAATAATATGAGAGTGAACGACATCGCCGAAGGGTTTGCTCAAGGGGCGAAAGATTTGCTTCCAGCTGCTTTGGTTGTAGGAATGGCTAAAGGGATTATTATCATTTTAGGAGGAGATGATCCGGCGACAGCTTCTGTGCTGAATACGGTTCTGCATTCAGCGGGGCAATTGTTCGAAGGTGTGCCTGAGGTCATTTCTGCATGGTTGATGTTCTTATTCCAGTCGGTCTTCAACTTCTTTGTCGTATCCGGTTCTGGTCAGGCGGCTCTGACGATGCCATTGATGGCTCCGTTAGCTGACATTGCAGGAGTAACCAGACAGGTGGCTGTCCTCGCTTTCCAATTAGGCGACGGGTTGACGAACATCATCGTACCTACTTCCGCGGCACTTATGGGCACACTAGGAGCAGCACGACTGGACTGGTCCAACTGGTTCCGTTTCATCTTCAAATTCCAATTGATGCTCTTCGGACTCGCGTCTGTCTTTATCGTTGTCGCGGTAATCATCAATTTCAATTAAAGGAAAAGAACACAGGAGGTATGAGAATTGATTACTCTAATTAAACAAGCAACCGTATATGCTCCTGAGTTTTTAGGAGAAAAAGATGTCCTGATCGCCGATGGACGCATAGCGGATATACAAGATCATATAAACTTGACCGGTGAACAGGTGAACGTCATTGAAGCTAAGGGGGAGGTGCTCACTCCTGGGTTTATCGATGGCCACGTGCATATTACAGGAGGAGGCGGGGAAGGAAGTTTCCGGTCCCGCACACCCGAGTTAACATTGACCGATGCGACTTTGAACGGCGTGACGACCCTTGTTGGTGTCATCGGTACGGACGGGACGACACGGACCATGACGAATCTCGTAGCTAAAGCGCGCGCTTTGAGAGAAGAAGGGATCACCTGCTATTGTCACACAGGTTCCTATCAAGTCCCTGTAAAAACATTGACAGGCAACATTGAAGACGACATTCTATTGATTGATTTAATTATTGGAGCGGGAGAAATCGCCATCTCAGACCATCGATCCTCCCAGCCTACGGTTGAAGAATTGGCGAAAATCGCTTCCGAGGCGCGGATCGGCGGGATGCTTTCTGGAAAAAAAGGGATCGTTAATGTGCATGTCGGAGATAGCCCAGATAAATTAGAACTTATAGAGAGAGTCATTGAGACGACTGATTTACCCATAACACAATTTTATCCGACACATATCAACCGTAATTCCGATCTTTTTGAGGCAGGCATCCAATACGCTAAAAAGGGAGGATTCGTTGATTTTACAACGAGCACAATCCCGAAATTTTTAGAGGATGGAGAAGTGAAAAGCAGTGAAGCCCTGAAACGAATGCTTGATCAGGGGGTGCGGATCGAACAAATCACCTTTACGTCCGACGCTCAGGGAAGCCTCCCTGATTTTGATGATAAAGGCAACTTGATTGGTTTGAAAGTCGGCAAGGTCGCCTCTTTGTATGAAGCTTTTCAAGAGGCCGTTCTAGAACAGAAGGTGAGCGTTGAAGATGCCTTAAAAGTCATCACCCTTAACCCGGCTACTATTTTAGGGCTTTCTGCGAAAGGCAAACTCGAAAAAGGAAAAGATGCTGACCTCGTCATGATGGACCCAGAAACACTCAAGATTTCCCGTGTTATCGCTTTAGGGAAGGAAATGGTCAGGAATGGAGAAGCATTAGTGAAAGGGACATTTGAATAAAACAAAAGAAACACCCCGAATCGGTATAACATCCGACAGGGGTGTTTATTTTTTTGATTAAAGTTATTCAACAAACGGGCAGGATTGTGAGACTCGATTTCGAGATGTTCCGTGGTTCGTTGCCTGGTTGAGCGTCAGGGGTGGTTGGGAAGCTACTCGTCTAGCTCCATCGCCCAGACACTCGCGTCATAAGCCAAACAGCAATGGAATGAAAGGGCACATTCCGTTGCTGTTTGGCTTATGCCAGTCGTGTCTACCAGGGCGATTCCGCATTTGAACACTTTCCTGTGGGGGAGCGTCGAGCTTCCTTGGACTGCGTCCTGCGGGATCTCGCCTGTCTCCTTCTCCCACGGGAGTCTCGCAGCTTCCCAACCACCCCATGTGAAGTAGGTGAGAAACGAACCCAAATACACAGTAGCAGCATCTTCCAAAACAACTCCTTTCTAGTTGAAAAGGGCCCTATAGCAATCATCAGAATACAAGTGTTGCTGTTTTAAGAGTGATTCCGGCAACTTCTATTACGCTCGAAAGTTGCTTATTTTGGGAGGAGTTTCGAGACACTTATATGGTAAAGGGGCGGAGGGAAACGGTGAGACTCCTATGGGACGTGTGGGAACAGGTGAGACCCGGAAGGCGTAGCCTGAGGAGGCTCACCGCCCGCCCCATGGAAAGCGAACCTTTTCCCGCAGCCCCTAAAGCTCACACAAAAGTCTCGAAACGGAGTCTTCCACAATCGGGAGCTATTCTTGAAGATGGAGGAATTTTATATGTTTAGTATCTTTCTGATTCTGTACCATTTTCTTGAGATTAAAATTTTCTTAGGTTTGATAAACCCATCCCTGAACTGGTAGAGCTCACCGTTCTCTTCTTGTATTCCGAGTACCTCCGACTTTACCTGCTGCTTCATGTACTTCCGGAACGGAAAGGATCTGTACCTTTTTGGATGATAATAGGGTCTTGAGTATAGATGTGGATATTCATAAAGAGGTCCTTCATAAATCAACTGGAGTTCTTCGTGATCGTGAAAATCATCAGGAGTGACCAGGGCGCTCGTTTTGTGAAAAAGGTTAAGCCCTGCTCGCTTAAGTACTTCAGCTACGAATTGGGAGCAAAAATAACTGGACTTTACATGAATGGGCTGGTTTGTAGGTACCCCTAAAAGACCTAAATAATTGTAAAAGTAAGTTTTATAGTTTTTAGCGAAGGCCTTAAGGAGACGCTCGAGCTTTTGATATTTTCTTCTTGTCATTTTTAATTCATAAACCGCACAAGTCGCGTAAGGGTACCAACTGAAGGTTCCTTGAACAAGGTCTTCCTGGACGAATCCGCCCCAGAAAGGATTTGTAGGCCGACGTCTTCCGAAACTATATAAACGCTTCATATTCTTATCCAGGGAGAGAGAAGCGTGATTATAGGGGGCTGCAGTGAACGCTTTGATGGCCTGGTTTGTAATCGTACCTGTGTTTGATAGTAATAAGTAGACGGATTTCATAGGGTTCCCTCCAAATTGGATGTTTCTGTAAATATACTATAGGAGACTATGAAAAGGAAGTTATTCATTTCTCTATTCAGGTTCGTGTGGTATTCTCAAATTAATCACTAAATGAATGGAAGGGAAGCTAGAAGTGCGCATTCTGACGAACTTATTCTTTTTTGCTGTCGTGGTCGCTCTCGTGGTTTTCTTTTTGGTCCCACAAGTAGAAAAGGAACTTCCTCAAGGTGTGTTTTATAAAGAAGATGTCCCATTGCCCACGAACCTTCACCCGACGGTAGAAAAGCGAAAAGATCAGCTGGTCGAAAAGGTAAAAGGAGCAGGGATTAACATCGTCATCACGGAAGGGCACCGATCCGTTGAGAGACAGGACAAGTTGTATGAACAAGGCCGTTCTTCAAATGGGCAAATCGTCACTCATGCAAGAGGTGGTGAGTCTTATCATAATTATGGTCTTGCTATCGATTTTGCGCTTGAACACGAAGACGGCCGGATCATTTGGGATACAGAATACGATGGAAATGGAAACGGACGGTCGGATTGGTTAGAGATCGTAAAAGCAGCTAAAGGTCTTGGGTTTGAATGGGGAGGCGACTGGGAAAATTTTAAGGATTATCCTCATTTGCAAATGGACTTTGGATTATCAATTAGGGAGCTGAAAAGAGGAAAACGACCGGAAGTTGACGAATATGCAGATGAAGAATAGATAGAAAAAGGGTGTCCCAGAAGTCGGGGCACCCTTTTGTTTATTGTTGATATTCTTCGTAAGGTTTGATCATTGCATGGATGGTTTGTATATAAGGCATGCTCAAGCCGACTTCGCTGCCTAGCCGTAAAGCACCGCCATGAAGGTGCTCAACTTCGAGAGGCAGTCCTTTTCGTCGATCTTGATGCATCGATGACGTCATTTCATGGTCAAACCCACGTAAACGTTCAAATGCCTGCTGCACTTGTTCATCTGTCAGGCTGATGTGGTGGGCGTTTGCGAGTTCTTTCATTTCTGCAAGAATTCGCTCTGCGATTCGGAACGTTTGTGGATAGCTTCGTACAACCCCGATGGGTTGATTGACAGCTGTTGTAATTCCGGAAAAAGCAGTAATGAACATGTATTTCTTCCACATGTCCTCCAAAATATTCGTACTTAACGTTCCATTTAAATTGGCCTGGTTGCACGCGAGGGCAAGCTCTTCGCAGATGGCTTGCTGAGAAGTATGAAGCGGACCGAATACAAGATCATGGAAAGGACTTGTATGGATAACGTGACCTGCTTCATCTAGGGTAGCAATAATGTAAGAAAGGCCACCTATGACAGCTTCCTCTCCCAATTCTTTTTGCAAAATACTGATGTGTTCCATCCCATTAAGAACGGGGTACACTTTTGCGCCTTTATTTACCAAAGTTTTCAGCCAGTCTAATGTACCGTGAAGATGATAGCCTTTGACGGCAAGAAAAACAAGGTCGGGGTTTTCGATTTCCTCTGGACTCCTGGCAATTACGGGATCTGGAACTTCATAATCTCCTATTTCACTATGTAGCTTCAAACCGTTTTTTTCAATTTGCTCGGCTCTTCCTTCGCGGACAAGGTTAATAACATCGTGTCCAGCTTCCTGCCAGCGCGCTCCAAAATAGGCTCCTAAAGCTCCCGCACCTAAAACTACGATTTTCATATTTCCTACACCTCCGAAGAAATTATGCTTCTAACTCCTTGCTACGTTCTGTTGTGAAGCTTGAGGTAATAATTCTGGTCGACTCTACAACATCTTTAATGTGGTCGTCTAAATATTGGATGATATCGTCAAATCCTGCTGTCTTCATGATTTCGTGGTAATGCTCTTCACTCTTGAAAATAGATTGCCCGAGAATGAGTTCTTCATCTTCCTCAACGTCTACCACATTCAAGAGTCCCATGGATCCTTGGCTGCCAGTCAACTTATTAGAAAAATAAATATTATGGTCGAGTGCTCCATGTAATTTCAAAAGTTGACCCGACTTTCTGCTCAACTCCATGAACTCATCCAAATTTCGTTTTTTAACTCTAAAAAGACATATGACCGTAAACATTTTTATTCCCCCTGTGGTAAAGGTTATCAGGATTTATTATCCAGGCTTGTTGACCGTCCAGCATCGATCAAAAGAACGATGGCAGTCACTGTGTGCATGACCCAACCGATAAAAGGAATGGCTCCAATAGCACTAGTGATCATTCCGAGAATACTTCCAGCATAAGAACGCTTGTCTTTAGCTGAAATGACGAGGGTGATCAAGTGGAAAACAAACATGAACAGAAGCGGCAGCCAGGCATTGCTGAATATGAAGGCTCCGCCTGCTATAGGAATCGCTAAGAATGCCTCGCACCCACCTGTTAACCACTTGAGTAAGGTAGATAATTTCATTGGAATCTGCTCCTTATAGTTATCTATTGTGTTAGGTATCAGAGTGGGGAATAGACCTCTCTTTTCACATTCCACTCCTTGGGTTGTTTCGAAACATTCTACCAAAAGTGTAAATCAATCTCTACTTTTATGCGTTATTTCGACACGGTCGCTATGATTTCCTCTCTTTTGAAGGAAATTTTAGATTTGCTTATTTTCCTCTTAGAAGAGGAGTAAGGGATGAAACAACAAAACCTCCGGGATCTCCGGAGGTTTTGTTTGCTTTTCATTTTATTAGATAGACCATACTTCAGTCAGTCCAGCTCCAACGCCCAGTCCCTCGAGACATAAGTCGATGGCCTCCGTGAGGGAAGATCACCTCAATGCGCCCCTCGTCTTATGCTTGTCGGGCCTCCCGTGGCGTTTACGCCTTTCTGATTGTCCGGTTCCATCACCCAGACTCTCGAGACATAAGTCAATCGCCTCCGTGGAGGAAGAGCACTCCACTGCGCCGCTTGTCTTATGCTTGTCGAGTCTACCAGGGTGATTCCACACTTCTTTCTTACTTACTTGCTTTTTGCAGTTTCTGAATCATTTTCAGGCTGCGGCCGGTTCCGATGGCTACGGATTCTAGTGGGCTTGGGGCCATGTGTACGGGTACGGAAATTTCGTTGGACAGCCAATCTTGCATACCGTTGAGCAAGGCTCCGCCTCCGGTAAGGATCACACCGTGGTCTACGATATCTCCACTTAGTTCCGGTGGGCAATCTTCAAGGGTTGCGCGAATCGTTTCTAACAGCTGTTCAAGGGATTCTTTCAGAGCTCCTTGAACTTCTGTGGATTTTAGTTCGATGGTTTTTGGTAGACCTGTGACCATGTCACGACCTCTTACTTCCATCGTTACTTCCGGATGATCGACTAGTGCGTAGCCGATTTCCATTTTGATTTGCTCGGCTGTGCGCTCACCGATTAACACGTTGTAAGCTTTACGCACGTGCTGGATGATTTCCTCATCCATGACGTCTCCACCTGTGCGGATGGACTTGCAGGATACGACACCACCGAAGGAGATGATGGCCACTTCACTCGTTCCGCCACCAATATCTACAACTACGTTTGCAATGGGTTCATCGACTGGAAGGTCAGCACCAATGGCGGCTGCGATTGGTTCTTCAATCAAGTGCACATTTTTAGCACCATAGCTTTTCACTGCATTGTGAATGGCGCGGCGTTCAACAGAAGTTGAGCCGGAAGGTGTGCATATAACCACGGTCGGTTTCCGCATGGAGATCCCGGATTTTTTGGATACTTTTTTCAAAAGCTCCTTCAACATTTGCGCAGTCATATCATAATCAGCGATGACACCATCTCTCAACGGGCGGACAGGGATGATGTTTCGCGGTGTCTTTCCGACCATTTCTTTTGCTTCTTTTCCTACGGCCACCACGTTTTTGGTTTCCGTATTATAAGCGACAACAGACGGTTCGTTAAGTAAAATTCCTTTTGATTTTGAATAAATCAATATATTAGCAGTACCAAGATCGATACCGATTTCTGCGTTTGATAACATGTAGACGTACCTCCAAAGGTGAAATATTCTATTTATATGTCTTCTCATATCATAGGAGTTTTTTGGGGGTTGAACAACAGGAAATTCGTGGTCAGGAGAAAGTGGTGTCATAAGTCATCCCCCATGTATAATGGGACTAACGATAGACAGAGGAGTTTTTCTATGAGTTTTTTGAAACATGAAGAGATTATAAAGCGGTGTGAAAAAATAAACCAATCGTATGAAATCGATCCTTCCTTTTTTGATGGGATTGTCGATGAATTATTGGATAGTGAAAAGGATACAGAAACCGTGATATTAAGTGGTTTTCAACGCCTTCTCGCTGAAGTCGACCACGAAATCGAGCGGATGGAGGAATTCACCTCCATGAAGCCGAATTGTTTTATGGGGTGTGCGTTTTGCTGCTACTTCCCGATTGTTATCACAAAAATGGAAGCGAAAATGTTGTTTCGTTCCATCGAAAACTTTTCAGAAGAGCGGAAAAAGGCGATTTATACCCATTGGGAAAATTATTATGTTAAACAGCAGGACAAATTGCAAATAGCTATGGCTATGGATTATGAGGCACCAGAGACGAAGTTAGAATACAAAAAGTTGAATCTGCCTTGCCCGATGCTGGATCCAGGAACTCAATTGTGTATGGCTTATGAAGTGCGTCCGATCCCTTGTCGTACCTATTTGAACTACAGTGATCCACAAGTTTGTGCTGATCAGCATATGCCAAAAGAACCGTTCAGCTATGAGTTTCTCTATCAGTTTTATTTCGGAAGTATCAACGAATTAATACAGGCGCTCTATGAAAATGGCGAGGATGTTTTTGTTGATTATCCAATGGATGCGTGGAGTTATGATTACCTCCCAGCCTGGATCAAGCAATGGAAAGAGGGGACCCTAAGTGAAGTATAAACTCTTATCTTTGAATGTTGGTCGTCCAGAAACCTATGAAACCGATAAAGGCGAATTGAACAGTGCTTATCGGAAAACCTCTGTCAAAGGTCCTGTTCATTTAACTTACTTGAACTTTGAGGGGGATGAACAAGCGGATAAAAAGAATCATGGCGGCCGTGATAAAGCTGTATGTCTCTATCCAGCCCAACACTATAGGCACTGGGAAGACCATTACAGTCAAGAATTTCCTTTTCCTTCTTTCGGGGAGAATTTGACTGTAGAGGGGATTGATGAACGAGATATCCGGATTGGGGATGTTTTTCAGCTCGGAGAAGCCATCCTGCAAGTATCAGAGCCAAGGAAGCCGTGCTATATCATTGCCCGCACTCATGGGATCGATGATTTTCCGGCTCGTGTTATGGAAAAAGGGTTCTCAGGATTTTATTTGCGGGTGTTACGGGAGGGGGAAGTGTCCCCAGGGGATTACATGACTTTAATTGAGCCCCACCCTGATGGAGTGACAGTGGATGATGTCAATGAAGTGCGCTACCACGATCGAGATAACGCCAATAAAATCAGACGGATTGTAGCTGTTGAACCACTAGCCGATGGATTAAAGCAATTGCTGAACAAGCGTCTGCAAAAGTGAGAGGGGGAAGAGATCATGAATCCTTTTTCAGAACGGGCCTTACAATTAGCTATAAAAAATGTGGAAGATGGGGGCCATCCGTTTGGAGCTGTCCTTGTTTGTAACGGAGAAATCATTGCTGAGGGTGTGAATGAACTGCATCTACACCCCGATGTCAGCGCCCATGCTGAATTGGTTGCGATCAAGAAAGCCCAGCAGGCACGCGGGTCGATTGATTTGAGTGATTGTACGATGTATGCGAGTGGAGAACCTTGTGCGATGTGTCTCACGGCCATGTATTTTTCTAATTTGAAAAAAGTCATCTACTCCCAATCCGTCGAAGAGGCAAGTCGTGTGGGACTTACCCTATCAGAAAAAGTTTATCAAGACCTACAAAAAACACAGGACCAACGAGAAATCACGATGATCCATGAACCAATCGAAAATAGTGAATTAGATGCAATGCAAGCCTATGCGATGAAGAAAGGATAGGAGGCAGAAAGATGGATTATGGACATTTGATTGAGGAAAAGATTAAACAATCCATGAAAAATGGGGATTTTGACAACTTGCCTGGGAAAGGAAAGCCGCTCCCCAAAGACGAATTCGCTCATCTGCCTCCTGAACTTAGAAACAGTTACCGGATCTTGAAGAATGCCAACATGCTCCCCGAAGAAATGATCCTAAAAAAAGAAATGGTAGAGATTGAAGATCTCCTAGCTGGAATTACAGACCCTCAGTTATCCGCTCACTATAAAAAAGAATGGAAAGAAAAAAAGCTTCGTTTCGACATGATGATGGAAAAGAGAAAATTGGACCAGTCAGGAGCATTCAAACAATACCAAAGCAAAATTAACCGGCGTTTCGGATTCTGAATACGGTCAGAATTTTTAACTTTTAGCAGTGGCTCACGGTTTTACAGAAGGAGGTGACGATATGTGCGGAAGATACACTCTGTTAGCAGAAGAAGCGGAAATATTGAGAGAGTACGGAATAGAAAGGCCGATCGACGGCTATGAACCACGGTACAATATCGCACCAGGTCAAAAGGTGCTGGCTGTGATCCATGATGGAACACAAAAGCGCGCAGGTTATATGAAATGGGGGCTTGTCCCTTCGTGGGCCAAAGATCCTAAAATTGGCTACAAAATGATAAACGCAAGAAGTGAAACCGCTCATGAAAAACCTAGTTACAAAAGGCTGATGAGCCAGAAGCGCTGCTTGATTGTAGCAGATAGTTTTTATGAGTGGCAAAAAACGGAATCAGGAAAACAAGCCGTAAGAATTCAACCGGAAAACCGTTCTCTATTTGCTTTTGCAGGTTTGTGGGACCAGTGGGGAGGGGAAGAGGAATCCCTTTATACATGCACGATTCTTACGCAGGATGCAAATGAGTTCATGGCTCCGATTCACAACAGAATGCCTGTCATATTGCCGAAAGGAAAGCAGGATCAGTGGATTGAACCAGTGAAATGGTCGCCTTCGGATGCTAAGGGTTTTGTTGAACAACTGACAATGGACGACCTCCGTGCCTATGAAGTTAGCGACTACGTAAACTCAGCAAAAAACGAAGGCCCTGACTGCATCACCCCCTTAACGTAACCGTCCCTTTATTAAAGAATCTGGGAGGATTGTATAAGACTCGATTTCGAGATGATTCGGGGTTCGTTGCTTGGAGTGAGCGTCAGGGGTGGCTGGGAAGCAACTCGCTTTCCTGTGGGGGAGTGCCGAGTTTCCTCGGGCTACGCCCTGCGGGATCTCGCCTATCTCCTTTCTCCCACGGGAGTCTCGCAGCTTCCCAACCACCCCATTCTATGAGTGTGAGAACGAACCCCCCCTATAGAAGGTGAGTCTTCCAACCTCCTTGTCCAGTAGCCATAAAGCACGCTATACCGGCATCAGTGGGGAAAATCACATACTTCTTCATTTCAATAAACTTTGCGAAATCTGCTATTTGTGGGAGGGGTTTCGAGACAATTATAAGGTAAAGGGGCGGAGGGAAACGGTGAGACTCCTATGGGACGTGTGGGACAGGTGAGACCCCGGAAGGCGTAGCCTGAGGAGGCTCACCGCCCGCCCCATGGAAAGCGAACAATTTCCCGGAGCCCCTAAACTCCAACAAACATCTCGAAACTGAGTCTTCAAGAAAAGGGAGCGTTTCTATCAAAAAAAAAGAGCTTACAGCGGGATTTGTGCTGTAAGCTCTTTTTGAATGTTAGGTTTTAAGGTTAACCTGCTTGTCGTTGTTCGCGTTCTTGTTGTTTTTCTTTTTTGGCGACTTTCAGGAACTTGTTCGTTTCGGCGGCTACGACCCCGGATAGGAGTAGTAGTCCGATCAAGTTCGGGAAGGCCATTAAGCCGTTCATGACATCTGCGAAAACCCATACTGTGCTCAGTTGGGAAACAGCTCCTACAAGAACGAATGCCACGAACACTATTTTGTAAGCGCCGATGAATCGTTGCTTGGTCAAGTAACCGAAGCACTTCTCCCCATAGTAGGACCAACCGACAATGGTCGAGAAGGCAAAGAAGACTAAGCCTATGGTTACGATGTATGCCCCTACATCACCAAGGAAAATTTGGAATGAGGTAGAAGTCAAGTCGGCACCATCCAGTCCGCCTTGATATTGACCAGCCATGACAATCGTTAAGCCTGTCATTGTACAAACGATAATGGTATCAATAAATACTTGGGTCATGGAAACAAGTGCCTGGCGTCCTGCATAGTCTGTACGGGCAGCGGCAGCAGCGATCGGTGCAGAACCGAGACCTGCTTCATTGGAGAACACACCACGTGCGACTCCGTAGCGTATGACTGTTCCGAGTAGACCGCCACCAAGCGCACTTGCGGTAAACGCATCATTGAAGATGGTTCCGAAAGCCGGGATGACCATGTTGTAATTGAGAATAAGTATGATTAATGCACCAATAACATAGAAAATAGCCATGATTGGGACAAAGAAAGCCGTGACTTTCCCAATACTTTTAATTCCTCCGAGCAAAACCAAACCAGCCAACAGGGTAAGCAGTATTCCCGTCACCCATGGAGAAACGTTGAACGTGCCTTCCATGACATCAGAAACGGAGTTGGACTGGACCATGTTGCCAATTCCGAACGCAGCAACAGCACCAAAGATCGCGAATAAAAACCCGAGCGGACGTCCGAGCCATTTGGTTTTCAAACCACGGGATAAGTAATACATTGGTCCCCCGGACATTTCACCATTCTTTCCTTCAATTCGGTATTTGACGGCTAGTACAGCTTCGGCATATTTTGTGGCCATGCCAAATACTGCTGTCACCCACATCCAGAAAACAGCGCCTGGTCCACCTAGGACAACGGCCGTTGCTACACCAGCAATGTTTCCTGTTCCGATAGTAGCAGCAAGAGCTGTGGTCAGTGCCTGGTAATGCGAAATATCCCCCTTTTCATTCTTTTTCTTCTCTTTGCTTGGTTTGAAAGCAAGCTTTAAAGCGTAAGGGAGCGTTTTGAACTGAAGAAAACCCAGACGAAGTGTCAAATAAACCCCTGTTCCGACTAATAAAACCAAGAGGAACGGTCCCCAGACGATTCCACTTAATTCACTTAAAAAACTGTGTAGTGCACTACCTTCACCCATCATCTTCCCCCTATCCATATTGTTAATATTTGTTCATATATTAAATATTCCGAAAATTAGAAACAAATGTCAAGGTCATTTACGTACAAAAATAAAAAAGAACGGTTGATTTCGACAATAAAAGGGAAGATATTTGGGTGAACTGTTTTAGTTGGGCAGGATTTTCGACTCTTTCATAGAAAATAAACAGATGAGAAATACTACATTGGAGGAACATAGTTATGATTCGTGTATTATTCGTCTGTCTCGGTAACATTTGTCGTTCACCTATGGCAGAAGCTATTTTTAAAGATCTGGTAAAAAAAGAAGGATTGGACGAAAAAATAACCGTCGATTCTGCAGGGATTGGCCATTGGCATATCGGTGCTGAACCTCATGAAGGGACACGGGCCATCCTTGATGATAAGAACATCTCTTATGAGGGCATGAGTGCAAGACAAGTGAAGGAGTCCGATTGGGATGACTTTGATTACTTGGTTGCGATGGATGATAAAAACATCCAGGACCTGAAAGGAATTCGAGAAAAAAATGATGTCGTGGTCGCTAAACTGCTGGACTTCGTTCCTCATTCGAAGGAAAGTGAAGTGCCGGATCCATATTTCACAGGTAATTTTGAATATGTTTTTGAGCTCGTCCATGATGGGTGTTTTAAACTTTTAGAGAAAATAAAATACGATCATAATCTTTGAGGAGGATGTTTATGGGACAGAGCAAACTTTGGAAAGGTGTTTTATTAGGAGCCTTGGTTGGAGGAGTAGCCGCTCTTTTGGATAAAGAAACGAGACAATATGTAGGTGAGAAATCACGAACGACAGGTGCGAAGTGTCAAAGTTATATGAAGCACCCATCAGAGGCGATCCACAAAGTTAGAGTGAATTATGAGTCCTTTTCTGCCCAAGTTAATAAAGGAGTGGAAGATCTTCTGGAATTATTGGATAAGGCAGAGAGTATGCTGAATAAAGTAGGGGAAATTAATCAAGAAGTGAAAGAACAGCTGAGAGCTGTCGACGATTCAAAAGAAGCTTCTTGATCACAAGAGGTGAAGGAATATCGTGAAGACCATCAAGAATTTTGGCAAAGAGCTGTTCACTCGCTTTGGCGAAGATGATGTCGGAGGGATGGCAGCTCAACTGTCGTATTTTTTTCTACTATCTTTGTTTCCTTTTATGATATTCCTGCTTACACTGCTCGGGTATTTACATATTGACGAAGAACGAGTGCTTGCTTTCGTCAGTACCTATGCGCCACCTGAAACATTCGATTTGATCACTGAAAACGTTTCGTCCTTATTAAGCAGTGAAAATGGAAGTTTGCTATCCATCGGTTTACTAGGCACCCTTTGGGCTGCATCGAATGGGGTCAATGCCATTATGCGCGCATTCAATCGTGCCCATAATGTTAGAGAGAACCGTTCGTTTCTGGTATCGCGCATCATCGCAATTGTCCTTACAGTGGCGATGGTTTTCGTCATAGGCATTGCTTTTCTGCTGCCTGTACTTGGTCATACGATCGGGGTCCAACTGTTTTCCGTCTTCGGACTTTCTGAAAACTTTTTAACTTTATGGAATGGGATGAGGTGGGTCATTTCATCCGTCATCTTTTACATCGTCTTATCTTTCTTGTACGTTATGGCACCAAATAAACGGTTAAAATACCGTGATACCGTTCCGGGGGCGGTGTTTGCCACATTTGGATGGCAATTAGTTTCCTTGTTGTTTTCGTTCTATGTGAGCAGTCTTGGGAATTTTTCTGCGACATACGGGAGTCTAGGTACGGTGATTGTGCTTATGATTTGGTTATATCTTTCAGGAGTCGTCATTATTCTGGGAGGGGAGATCAATGCGATGAGTCATCATCGTAGAACGAAAGAGACATGGGGATAAACAGATAAAGAAAGGCGGGACCGCTTGAGGTTCCGCCTTTCCTTTCTTTATTTTAATAGTCGGAGTCCATTCAATATTACAAGAATCGTACTGCCTTCGTGTCCGATGATACCTAGAGGAAGATCAAGGACTTGTAAGAAATTGCTCACAATCAAAAGCATGATTACCGTAATGGAAAAAATAATGTTCTGTTTGATGATTTTGTTCATTTTTTGGGAAACTTGTATCGCTTCCCCAATCTTCGGAAGGTCATTTTTCATTAAGACCACATCGGCCGTTTCTAATGCAACATCCGTTCCTTCGCCCATCGCGACACCGACATCAGCTTCTGCAAGCGCTGGCGCATCATTAATCCCGTCCCCGATCATAGCGACATGAGAGAAATGATCTTTTAAGGTTTTAATTTCCTGAAGTTTCTGGTCCGGCATACATTCAGCGATATAGTTATCCATTCCCACTTCTTCAGCGATGGCTTTTGCGGTCCGGTCATTGTCACCCGTCAACATGATGGTGTATATTCCATACGCTCTTAATGTTGAGATCGCTGCCTTTGCTTCGTTTCGAACCGTATCCTTCAGTGCGAAGAGCCCAACAATTCTTTCGTTTTTTGCCACAAAAATTACGGTCTTTCCTTCTGAAGCAAGGACTTCTGCATGGTTATCTTTGTAGGAAGTTGCGGCTTCTTTCCCGACAAAATCGGCTTTTCCGACTTTCCACTCTTCGTTGTCATATTGCCCGCTTACACCCATGCCGCTATGATCTTTGACGTTTTCGACTGAAGGAAAAGAGCAGTCATTTTTTTTCGCATAGCTCACAATCGCCTGGGCGAGAGGGTGATTGGATTCATTTTCAATGGAAGAAACGACAGAAAGAATCGAATGTTTCATGCCACTTTCTAACGGAAGAAAGTCAGTAACCTCGGGCTCTCCCCTCGTGAGCGTCCCCGTTTTATCAAAAGCGATTGCTTTTAGATGAGAGAGATGTTCGAGGTGAACGCCCCCCTTGAACAAAATGCCTTGGCGTGCCCCTTTCGATATGGCTGATAACGTTGCAGGCATAATGGAAGCGACAAGGGCACAAGGAGATGCTACGACAAGGAGAATCATCGCACGGTAAATGGTTTCCATCCACGTCCACCCGAATAGAAAGTGAGGGAGGAATAACATGAGGCCTACGACGGCTAATACGATTTTTACATAAGTACTTTCGAATCGTTCGATAAACAGTTGTGAAGGAGATTTCTCACTTTGAGCGTTTTGGACCATGGCAATGATTTTTTGAAAAAGCGTTTCATTTGCTGGTTTGGTGACTGAAACGACAAGACTGCCGTCAATATTCATTGTCCCTGCGAATACATCCCCAGTTTCGCTTTTGTTAACAGGGAGGGATTCACCGGTGATGGCACTTTCATTTAATGTCGAGCTGCCTTTCACAATCCTGCCATCTGCAGGGACACGCTCCCCCGGTTTGATTAATATTTGATCGCCGATTTGAAGCGTTTTTACAGGAACCCATTCATACCCAGCATTTGTAATGAGAAAGGCTTCTTCTGGCTGCAAACTCATCAACGAAGAGATCTCTTTATGGCTTTTGTTCATCGTGTACGTTTCCAGCGCTCCGCTCAGAGCGAAGATGAAGATGAGGATGGCTCCTTCTGTCCAGTATCCGATTGAAGCTGAGCCTATAGCGGCTAGGATCATGAGCAGTTCTACATTGAGTGATTTTTCTTTTACCGTTTCTTCTAATCCTTCTTTCGCTTTGGCAAAACCACCAATCAGAAAGGCCGTCACATATAAACTGACGTAAACAGAAGATGCCCAATGGTTTTCGGCATACCACGCTATTAAAATTAAGAATCCGCTGCTTATGGCTGCCATTAATTCAGCGTGTTCCTTAAGAGTAGAAACGGATGGTAATTTCCACCACTTTATGGAGGATAAGGTACGTGATTGATTCATACAATTTTCAACTCCTTTTGTTAATTGAGAATGATAGTCAATTAATGTAGAGAAAAAAGGTATTTATTTAAAATAATTTTAATTTAATATATATTATTATAATATCACGAAAGGGTGAGAATACAAGTGGAAATAACGGGATGTGTAAAAAAGAATCCAGGCAGTTGATATTACAGGTGTCAAGTTGCTATATTAGACAGGTGCAAAAAACATATGAAAGGTGGAAAAACGAATGCGCAAAGGTCTTTTATTTATACTTATGCTCATACTTGCCGGATTCCTCGCTGCTTGTGGTTCAAGTGATGAAGGAGAAAGCAGTTCAGATAGCAATGGAAGCGAAGAGGCTTCCGATAGCAAATGGAGCGAAATCCAAGAAAAAGGGGAGATTGTTGTCGGTACTTCCGGTACGCTTTTCCCAGCTTCTTATTACCCAGAAGACTCTGATGAGATGACTGGATATGATGTTGAAATCATGAAAGAGGTAGCGGATCGCCTCGGTCTTGAATTGAAGTTTGAAGAATATGGAGTGGACGGACTGCTTTCTGCCATCAACAGTGGACGTATTGATGCAGTCATTAACGACATGGAAGTGACGAAAGCTCGGCAGGAACAGTTTACGTTTAGTGAACCATATAAATATTCTTATTCCACAATGATTGTCCGTGAGTCTGACTTATCTGGAATTGAGAAATTGGAAGACCTCGAAGGAAAAACACATGGCGGTGGAGCGACTACCGTGTTCTCCCAAATTGCTGAACATTTTGGTGCCGATACGAAAACATACGGCAATGTAACCAATGATGTGTACCTGCGAGATGTGGAGAACGGGAATACAGACTTTATCATCAATGATTATTACTTGCAGTCCCTTGCATTAAAAGCACTGCCTAATATCGAAGTACAACTACATCCAGATTTAAAGTTCCATCCGACGAACTCAGCCATTGTTATGCCGAATGATGCCTCTCAGATGAAAGAGGAAATCGATGCGGTGCTACAAGAAATGCGAGAAGATGGAACCCTTACGAAGCTTTCTGAAGAGTTCTTCGGTGGCAAGGATGCTTCTGAAAAACCAGAAGCGGATATCCGTGAAATCGAAGGTCTAGAACTGTAAGGAGATACTTATGTTAGGTATCGAAATAAACGAAATTCAAATCGAAAAGCTTTTTAACGCGGAGCGTGCCTGGGCGAACCTTCCTTTTATTCTTGAAGGTGTCCCCCTGACCTTGCTGGTCGCTTTGAGTGGTATGCTGGTCGGGCTCGTTCTGGGTTTCTTTTTAGCACTTGCGAGAGGATCGGATCGTGTTTGGCTCAGATGGCCGGCCCGATTTTATATTTCTTTTATGCGGGGTACGCCGATTCTTGTGTATTTATTCGTTTTGTATTTCGGTCTTCCTGTTGTAGGAATAAAAATGCCGGCAACCGTAGCTGCCATTATCGGATTCGGAACAAACAGTGCGGCCTATATTGCAGAAATCAATCGAGCTTCCTTGAACAGTGTTCCGAATGGTCAATGGGAATCATCCCGTGCGCTAGGATTTACGTATTGGCAGGCGATAAGAAGAATCATCATGCCTCAGGCAACGAGAATTGCTATTCCGCCGCTTGGGAATGTCTTTCTAGATTTGCTGAAAGCCACATCACTTGCGGCCATGATCTCTGTGCCTGAGATTTTGAACAAAGCACAGATTGCAGCAGGACGTACGGTCGATTCGATGACGATGTATATTACAGCAGCCCTCGTGTATTGGCCGCTTACCATGATTTTTTCTGCTCTTCAAGATTACTTGGAGAAGCGTCACAACCGATATCTATAAATGATAAAAGCCAGAGCTGTACATTCAGCTCTGGCTTTTATCTGTCTTTACCTTTTTAAACCTGGCACGTCCGTAACTTGAATAGGTACCAGGTTCGGAACTTTAGCAATCTCATAACAAGTACCGACATAATTGCTGATGGTACCTGGTACCGGGAAGACCGACCTTGGTACCAGGTTCAGTTTCTGTAGTGAAGCGTTTCTGGAATGAAATGAAATAGCCCCATCTCTAGGGAGATGGGGCTGGTACTTAACCTGAGAATTCAAATGTTTCATAAACGTAAGGTTCATGAGGGGTTTCAATTTCATTGATTTCTTTTGGTTCGATTAGTGGAAGCTCCCAACCGTTATAATCGACCATATTGAGTACTCCTCTAACTTCAACCCATGTATCGTTTTTGTAGGTGCTCAAGTTCTCCCCTTGAACCATGACTCCATAGATTCCACCATCAGCTACACAGCAACTGATTCCAAACCGTCCAACAACGATACGATCTTCGGGATAGTTGTCTTCACGGAAAACAAAACCATTCATGACAATTTCTTTTCCTATATATTCTCCCATGTGGTCTTCCATCAACGATATGCTTCCGATATAATTGTCTTCCGTTAATTGGATAACGTTCGATTCAGTCATCGTTTGATAGAGGTCTGGAAATCGTTTTTTGGGAGTAAGGACTCCTGGGTTCGACTCGATAGGATCGATGTCCTCAACCTCAGGTGAAACTTCGGTACTGAGTCCAGAATCAGTGCTGCGCATTTCGTACTTAAATCCTTTATTCGCAGCAGCAGAACTGCCCATGACATGGTCGGAAAACATCATACCAGTCAGAACAGGTACAATGAACAATGCGTAAATCAAAAGGGATTTCAATTTTGATTTGGGATATTCGTGACCATGGGCACATCCACAGTTTTCATGCTCTTCGTCATTACCCGTTTTAAAGTACTGGATAGCTCCGAGGACACCGATGACTATGAGTGTGAAGTAGATATAAGGCATCATGCGGGGCGCTATGAACTTTTGTATATCCCCGCTAATTAATAGTTTTAAGATAAAAAGTGCTAATCCAAAGAGGATGACAGCACGTAAAAATTGGTGCGATTCAGGTTTCATAAAAGCGTTCCTCCCATCATGATTTTTGTTACAAGAAGAAGACATCAAATAAGATCGTGATTGTGTAAACAATCATACTTACAATCCCTATAAAAGCGAGAACGAACCTCTTTTTAAAATAAGCGAACATGAGAATCGTATTCTTTAAGTCAGTCATTGGTCCGTAAACGAGAAAAGCAAGAATCGAGCTGGTAGAGAAAAGTCCTTTGAAAGAAGAGGCGACAAAAGCATCGGCTTCTGAACAGAGGGACAGGACATAGGCGAGAGACATCATGACTAATGGCCCCGCAAGCATGCCGTTACCAAGTTCTATAAGAAAATCCCTTGCCATGAAGGTTTGAACGATACTGGCGAAAAGGGCACCTAGAATGAGAAACTTCCCCATATCGAAAAACTCATCACTTGCATGCTGAAATGTTTCTGCTAAACGGTTTCGATCCTGATGGTTGTGGTTATGTACAGAAGTATTGTTTTTGTTTAATTGCCAGCTGTTCCCGAAGTAAGCGTAAATCACAGCACCGATAAGTATGGAAACGATAAAGGCCAGTCCCATCCTTGCCCAAGCAATGGTCATATCCGTTTGAAAGGCGTAAAAAGTAGAAAGGAAAACGATGGGATTCAAAACAGGAGCGGAAACAAGAATAACAATCCCTACATGGAGAGGCATTCCTTTCTGGATCAACCGACGCACAATGGGTACGATAGCACATTCACATACAGGGAAAATCGCACCAATTGTTACGGCAGGAAATAAGGCAAGTACTGGGTTTCTTGGAATAAAACGTTTCAATGTTTCTTCTTTCAAGAATGTTTGGATGACAGAGGATATAAAGACTCCGAGAAGAACAAACGGAATGGCTTCAAGCACGATGCTGATAAAGATCGTATTCATATCCAGCAGTTGAGAGGGAACAGGCCAGATACGATCAAAAGGAATCGTGTCTCCAAAAAGAAATAAAATGAAGAAGATGACGAGTAAAAAGTATCCCAATCTGTAATTCGTGGAAGAATGGTCTTGATTCAAGTAGAATCCTCCTTTATGATGGACATTGTGTTTAAATCGTAATGGTTATGAATTATCCTATTCTATTAACTAGGAATTTAGAAGATCTGTCAATAGATTTTGATCGGTTTTTTTTACTTGTATGTACTTATCAGCTATAATTTAATTCGTAATGATTATTATTTCGAGAGGGATTGACCATGGAAAATCGAACAATCGTAAAGTTAGAAAATGTATCTTTTAAATATGATAGAGAATGGGTTGTCAAAGACGTAAATCTGGACATTCAATCCGGCCAGTTCCTTGGTCTGGTCGGTCCGAATGGTTCAGGGAAGTCCACATTGATTAAATTGATGCTCGGGCTCGTTAAGCCGGATCAAGGTTCCATTCACTTATTCGGTCAAACCTTGAAACAATATCAGGATTGGCAGGAAATTGGGTTTGTCTCACAGAAAGCCAACAGTTTCAATTCTGGTTTTCCAGCGACGGTGATCGAAGTTGTGAAGACAGGACTTGTTTCCCGCATTGGAGCATTTAAATTTTTCAATAAAAAACATAAAGAAAAAGCTTTAGAGGCTTTGAGAGTTGTAGAGATGGAGGAATACGCCTATTCCAACATCGGAGAATTATCCGGAGGGCAGCAACAGCGTGTGTTTATCGCAAGGGCGTTAGTCAGTGATCCATCGTTATTAATCCTCGATGAACCAACGGTCGGAGTAGATGCCAAGCACGTAACAGAATTTTATGATTTGCTTGGTAAACTGAATCAAGAGCAGGGGATCACCCTTTTGATGGTCACCCACGATATCGGGACGATTACGGACCATGCGACACACGTCATTTGTATGAATAAAACGGTTCATTTCCACGGAGCTTCAGAGGAATATAAGGAGTTCAGTGAAGAGGACCTCAATCAGCTCTATGGCCATTCCGTCCAACAGCTGACCCATAATCACACGCATCACGAGGTGAACCACAATGATTGAAAGTTTTTTTCAGTATGAATTTTTACAAAACGCCGCTATTACAGGAATCTTAATCGGAATCGTTGCTCCATTATTAGGAGTGTTCATTGTGGTCAGACGCCTGTCGCTGATTGCGGATGCCTTATCCCACATCACGTTAACAGGAATTGCTGCGAGTCTTTTGCTTGAAAAAAGAGTGACCGCCGTCAATGACTGGAACCCGATTTACATGGGTATGGTCTTTTCTGTGTTTGGAGCGATACTGATCGAGCGCCTTCGAAAAGTGTATAAACACTATGAAGAACTTGCGATCCCCATCATTCTTTCCGGGGGAATCGGTGTCGGTGTGATTCTTATCTCTCTTGCAGATGGTTTTAATACGGATTTATTCAGTTATTTATTCGGAAGTGTAACAGCCGTCAGCCGTGATAGTATGTGGACAGTGCTGGTGATTACCTCCATTGTCATACTTATTGTTATTCTGTTTTATAAGGAACTTTTCGTCCTATCCTTTGACGAGGAGCATGCGTCTGTGTCTGGTGTGAATGGAAGATGGATCCATCTGCTGTTTATCGTCATGGTCGCACTAGTGATCGCATCCTCGATGCAGGTGGTTGGAATTTTACTTGTTTCCGCCCTAATGACCTTGCCAGTGGCTTCAGCGATCCGGATTGCAAAAAGCTTCAAGCAGACGATCGGTCTATCCATCGCATTTGGAGAAACCTCTGTTTTGATTGGTCTTATTTCGTCTTATCATCTCAGTGTACCTCCAGGAGGAACGATTGTTGTGACAGCTATTTTGATTTTGATTATGTCGATTCTTTACAAACGAGTACGAGCTCAACAATGGATAAAGGGTGAAGCATAATGAATGTGGAGACAGCTTTGCAGAGATTGAAGGAAAAAGGGTATAAAAGGACAAAGCAGCGGGAGCGTATCTTAGAAATCTTCGTGAAACAAGACCAATATATTGCTGCTAAAGAAATCTTAAAAGAGATTCAAAATGATTTTCCAGGTGTCAGTTATGATACGATCTATCGAAACCTTTATATGCTGACAGACGTTGATATTTTGGAGGCGACAGAGCTTGGAGGAGAAAAGCATTTCCGTTTAGGTTGTGACACTCACGGGCATCACCACCATTTCATTTGCACAACATGTGGAAAAACAAAGTCGATTGAATTCTGTCCAATGGATAGTATCAATGAGAACCTGAGTGGATATGATGTTGAGAATCACAAGTTCGAAATTTATGGTAAATGTCCACAATGCCACTGATCTATGCTCTGGTTGGAGGAAGAACCTGCGTTATTAACGCGGGTATCTTTTTTTTGTGTGGCAAAATGTAATCGTTACTGTTTACAAAGTGTAACGGTTACGATATAATCTTTTTGGAAGACGAGGAGGTCGACGAATGAAAAAACTAGCAATCTTATTATCTTTTATACTTACCATTCTAGTGGTTACTGCTTGTGGAAATGAAGAGACATCGACCGAGCAGAATAACGAAACAGAGAGTGATGAGAACGGGGAACTAAATGTTTATACAACGGTTTATCCTTTACAATTTTTCACTGAACAAATAGGTGGAGAGACAGTAAATGTACAATCCATTCTGCCTCCCGGTTCAGACGCACACACGTATGAGCCAACGACCAAGGAAATGGTGAAAATGGCGGAAGCGGATCTATTCATTTACAATGGTGCCGGTTTAGAAGGGTATGCAAAGAAAATTTCTGAATCCATTCAGCCAGAAGGTGTAGAGATCCTGGAAGCAGCAGCGGATATTGACCTAAAAGAACATGTTCATGACCATGGAGAAGATGCTCAGGCGGAAGATGAGCATGCTCATGAAGAGGACAGCCATGGAGAAGATGGGCATGCGGATGAAGAAGATGCTCATGAAACAGATGAACAGGCTAATGCAGAAGATAGTCATGAAGGCCACGACCATGGAGAAATGGATCCTCACGTCTGGTTGGATCCCGTACGAGCTGCACAAATGGCAGAAGGAATCAAAAGTCAGTTGATTAAAATGAATCCAGAACAGAAAGACCTCTATGAGGAAAATTATAAAGAACTACAAGCGCAATTAATGGATTTAGATCAGGAGTTTCATGATCGTGTAGAATCTAAATCTAAAAGCAAAGTCATCGTTTCTCACGCTGCTTATGGTTATTGGGAAGAGGCTTATGGGATCGAGCAGATTGCTGTATCAGGCCTAAGTCCGACAAATGAGCCTTCTCAGAAAGACCTTGAAAATATCGTTCAAGTCGCTGAGTCAAATAATCTTGAATATGTAGTGTTCGAGCAGAACATCACTCCGAAAGTTTCAGAAGTAATCCAAAATGAAATTGGAGCAGAAGCGCTCCGTTTCCACAACCTGTCTGTTTTAACAGAAGATAATGTGGATAACGATGAAAATTACTTTACTTTGATGGAACAAAACCTTGATGTACTGACAAAAGCATTATCTGAATAAGCAAAAGCTGCGGACAAAACGTCCGCAGCTTTTTTCCTACGTATTCTTTTAGTAGAAGTTTTAGTTTTTAGGATAGAGAAGTGGATCAAGCCTCCTGTGGTTCTGAAGCACTTGGATCTTTTTTGTACACGGTAGCTGCAAAGACAATGATTAACAGGGTAACAATGACGTAGAAAAAGGACAGGTTCGGCCAAAAGTCCAAGAAGAAACCGGACAAGAATGGTCCTAGAATACTCCCGATACTAAAAGCCATCCCACATAAAATGTTACCAGCCGGAAGAAGGTCCTTTGGCAGTAAGTCCGTCATGAATGAAATGCCTAAAGAAAACAAGGAGCCGACGAATAAACCGCCCAGGGCGAAAGTGGCAAAGAGAGCGACCACAGAGTTTTCTAACAGAGCAGCAGCAAAGAAGGCAATGATTCCTCCGGCTACCACGGTCAAGATAACTTTTTTCCTTCCAATCCGATCACTCAATGCCCCTAAAGGAATTTGAGAGAACAAACTTGCTGCAGCAAAGCTCGGAATAATCAAGGATAATAAGTTAACATCATGTCCAATCCTCATCCCGTACACAGGAAAAATTCCATGAAGGGTCGCTTCTAGAAATCCATAGGCAAGAGGGGGAAAAAAAGCAACCCAGGCGAGACGGATGGCTTTGGCAAACCTTTTGATTGAACTTGCTCCATGGGCTGTGGTATGGTCTTTTTCAGGTGTTTCATTTCTCACCCAAATCATGAATAACCAGACGATTAAACTCAAGAATGATGAAATGATGAATGGAACATGGATACCGAAAGCCAACAGGTTGGTCATCAAAGGTCCAAGGGTAAAGCCGACACTAAAAAACAAGCCGTAATAAGCGATGCTTCGACCACGGTTGTGTTTTTCAGCTGTGGCTGTGATCCACGTTTGAGTTCCAAAATGAAGAATTTGGTCACCAATTCCAATGGTGACTCTTAAAATGAACCAGAACCATAGCGCCTGCCAGAAGGGAAATAAGGAAAGAGAGATAATAACTAGGGCCCCTCCAACCATAATCATTGGTTTATAACCGATTCGTTGCAGCGGTCTTTCCATGAATGGAGAAGAAAGTAAAATTCCTATGTAAAGCCCAGTCGCATGCAATCCATTGATAGAAGAAGAAATGCCGTTTTGTTCAAGGATGACAGCGATCAATGGAAGGAGCATCCCCTGGGAAAATCCTGATATGGTCACGAGACCAATCAAAATCCAGAATCGTGTTTGCTTGGATACCATAGCTGACGGCCTCCTTTTTTCATACTTCCTTATCGTATAAGAAATCAATAGGAGGGGACAAGTTTTTTCTTTCTAATAAGAAGGTTATTTCCTTACTGAAAACGGTTATTATAAAACTAAAGGCGCAGTATATTGTCAAAGGAGTGAATGAATCATGGACTTTTATTTAAAAGAAAACGGGGTACGCACG
Organism: Halobacillus litoralis; assembly: GCF_009856415.1. Lineage (GTDB taxonomy): Bacteria > Bacillota > Bacilli > Bacillales > Halobacillaceae > Halobacillus > Halobacillus litoralis_C. Next base: position 69,017 of record NZ_WMEZ01000007.1, read on the forward strand.
TCATTTGAGTACGGCCAAATGAACATATCTGGGGATGAGACGTTTGGTTTCCGCCCTTATCAGCTAATGGTTGCTTCCATTGCAGGTTGCAGCATCGGAGTTTTTCGGAAGATCCTGGACAAGCAACGGACGGATTATGAGGATATCAAAGTGACGGCCGAGGTCGAGAGGAATCCTGATGAAGCCAATCGTATCGAAAAAATTTATCTTCATTATGTTATTAAAGGTTATCATTTGAATCAGGATAAGTTGTTGAAGAATCTGGAGATCTCACAGAAAAATTGTTCCATGGTTCAATCGGTTCAAAATAGTATAGAAGTTGAAGAAACGCTTGAGTGCATTCAACTAAGCAAGTAAAATGAAAGAGCCTTATCCTGAATTTGGATAAGCGCTCTTTTTTTGTGTTCAAAATAGCACTAAGATATGCCAACCCTTATGTCTGGCATTATATAAAGAAAGAGGAGAGAGATGAAATGAGGAATATTTTTGTTAAAGCTTTCTTTTATTTGATAGGGCTAATTATCATTTCCCTTGGGATTACATTAACGATTAAATCAGACCTCGGAGCGGGGGCGTGGGATGCTGTGAATGTCGGCTTGTCTGAGACCATCGGTTTTACTGTGGGGAGCTGGGTCATTATCATCGGCGCTATGCTGATTTTTACAAACGCTATCATTGCGAAAGAAAAACCCGATTTATTGGCTGTTATCACGATTTTTGTCATTGGACAGTTCATTGATTTCTGGATGTTATCGGTATTTGATACGTTCGGGCTTGCATCGTTCTGGGTTCAATTGACGGTGTTGGTGGGCGGAATTGCCATTATTGCCTTTGGCGTATCATTATACTTACAGCCCAAATTTTCTCTAAACCCTGTTGATGGGTTCATGGTTGCTTTGCAGAAAAGGTTCGGTTTCAGTTTGCGAACGGCCAAAACGTTGACGGAAGTCTTTGCCCTTGTACTTGCGGTAGTACTAGGAGGGCCGATTGGAATCGGTACCGTCATTATCATTGTCTTGATCGGACCTTTTATTCAGTTCTTCGATGGGAAGGCAAATCAAGTCATGAACAAGATGCTTTCGTGATTCCCTGTGTATAGTCCGGGCCATTTTTCACAAAATATAAAAAAAGAAAGGTGGCCCATGATGTGAAAAGAAAATGGTTAGGACTGATCATATTTATTGGGATCTTCATGTTCATCAGTGCTGGATCGATATCAGCTGAAAATAAGAAAGCAGAAAAAGAAAGTGCGATTCCGAATCATGTGCTGAACATATCTAAGGACAATACGTACCCGAATTCGACCGATGATCAAGAATTGTTGGAAGAGGAAGAAATTACGAAAGAATTGATGGAAGATACGGATATTCGAGTGACGAACCCGCAATTAATTGAGATGCTGAATGAAACGTCATTGAAACCATCTCCGTTCGCCATTGGTTATAGAGGCGAGATTTTTTTAGGGAGATGGCCGCTTGCTTATGAATCCAAAGAAACCAATATCAATTGGGAGTACCAGGAGATCAATACGAATGAATACAGCAACCATGGTGGGAAGCAAACAGAAAAGCTGAGTTATGTCCAAAAAGAAGAAAAGCAGATCAAAGGTGGTTTAACATCAAGGATCAGTCACAGCGACCAAATGATGAAGCTTATTCTTCTGGAAGCACAAAAGAATACGAAGCTTCCACTTTCATTTAACACCGTCATTGGTAAAGGGACAAAGCAAAACAATACCTATGGTGTACCAACGAACAAAGTAGGAATTCTGCATGCTTATGCCCCAGCTGTCAATGAAAAAGGGGAAGTGACCTTTGGTGATGTGTACATTCAGCTCAAAGGTTCGAAAAAAACGTTGAACGTAAAGAACGTCACGAGGCAAGGAATCGGGGCATGGATCCCGATCCAAGATCACGTGAGCTTTTCATTTGAAGTGAAGTGATGGTCTTCATGACTAGATGAATTCAATTCGACGCGCTGTTCTGCCATGAAGATGTTGTTTTCAAACAATTCTTCAGCAAGAATGAGGCGCGTTTTTTTTGCTGCTGTCCAATAGACCAAGTCATTGACCACACCGACGACTGTGTATTCATATCCGCGGTGTTCGTGGTTCAAAGACGACATGCCATAAACTTGGAAAGGCTCATAAGGCTTATCCGTCAAATCTTTCTTCAAATACTCATGTAACTCCTCATTGAGACGCTCACAAGCTTTTTCTAAGACTTGATACGCTTGCGTCGGGTCTTGGTGAAAACTTGTCGTCACCTTTTCAATAACGCGCATATATTCAAAGTTATAGTTCTCAATCGTTTTGATCTGACCATTGCTTATGGTGAGTAATTTCCCACTCCATTGGCGTACCTTTAAAAACCGGAGACCAATGTCCTCAACCGTCCCGTGGAAGGTGTTGTTGACAGAGATGAAGTCTCCTTTATGAAGCTGCTTTTCATATAAAAGGAACAAGCCTGCAAAAAAGTCTTTGATCAGACTCTGTGCGCCAAAACCTACAATGATCCCGATGACTCCAGCTCCGGCAAGTAATTTTTCAATCGAGGTGAATTCATCAAGAACGATAAGAATGAACCCGATGAGTGCCACATAACTGATGATGGAATTGAGCATAGATTCGAGCGTGTTTTCTTTTCTTTCCTCAATGAAGTCGGTTTTCTTGAAAAACGTATGAATGACTTTACGGAGAATGAGAACAACTACAAAAAGAAAAGCTGCAATTAATAACAACCTGATTACGGCGTTTTCTTCCAGGTAAGCATTAAACTCGGCTAATGACATGGATTCGTCCTCCTATTTGTTCTATCAAGCATTATAGCATTAGTGGTGGATGGATTTCTTCTATATGGACAGGCGGAGTGACATGTACTATGATGGACGTGGCAAAAACGTGAAAGGATACAGAAAAGAGGTGCAGAGGAATGTCACAACAAGAACGGATCGAGGATCTGAAAGTGCGCCTGGCGGATTTTATGGGACGTATTGAAAAGTTAGACCCTGAAGAAACTTCTGTTGAAGATATCGATCGTCTTATTTCCATGTTGGAAGATCTTGAAAAGAATATGGAATAACGAGGGATTGTCAGAATTGACTCTCAATTTTTTTGGGGGTTGATTTTTTTACATTCGTGCTTTATCATGGTAAATCGTTAATGCATGAAAAGAATGAGAGGAGAATGTTTTATGGCATGGGCAGTTGTTGTCTCTGTCTTGGTAATGACAATTTTAAGTTTATTACGTGTGAATGTCATTATCGCTATTCTTGCCGCTGGACTGACCGCAGGACTCATGAACGGTGAGACTCTAGTGAGTTCATTGGAACTGCTTGTCGGCGGGATGGGCGAACAGGCGAGTGTGGCGCTTAGTTATATACTGTTAGGAGCATTTGCTGTAGCCATCAGCTATTCTGGGATTACCTCATTGCTGATCGGTTATCTGCTTCGAGTATTGAAGGATAAACGAACAATGATGGTACTTGTCATCGCATTTGTAGCGAGCTTGTCCCAAAATGTTATCCCTGTACACATTGCTTTTATTCCTATTTTAATCCCACCATTACTGAAATTATTTGATGAAATGAAATTGGACCGTCGGGCTGTAGCGGCATCTTTAACTTTTGGTTTGAAAGCACCCTATGTCATGCTGCCTGTCGGTTTTGGGTACATCTTCCATGAAACGATTCAATCATCTATGAGCACCAGTGGAATCGACCTAGGCATTGGATCAATCGCTCAATCTTTGATCATTCCTGGATCAGGTATGATTGTCGGTCTTTTGATTGCCATATTTATTACTTATCGGAAAAAACGTGAATTGCCAGATGTGGCTACTGAAGGGGACGGGGTAGAAGTCGAGAAAGTACAATCGGCCAAATTCAACCTTAATCATTTCTGGACACTTGTCGCGATCGTCGTTACCCTAGTGATTCAAGCGGTATGGCAGAACCTTATTCTAGCTGCACTCGCAGGAATCATTCTTATGTTCATTTTCCGTGTGGTTCCTTATAACAAAGGAGACAAAGTGGTGAATGAAGGAATCGGTATGATGGGCTTTATCGCCTTTGTCATGCTAGTGGCAGCAGGTTATGCGAACGTGCTGACAGAAACAGCGTCTGTATCAGCTCTTGTTGAAGTCAGTTCTGAATACCTCGGCGACAACCAGGCATTTATCGCATTCTTACTGTTACTTGTCGGGTTAATCGTTACGATGGGAATAGGTTCTTCGTTTGCCACCATTCCGATTTTGGCTGCACTTTTCGTACCCATTTGTTTGTCCGCAGGCTTTTCACCAATGGCAACAGCTGCTTTAATAGGAACCGCTGGAGCTCTAGGTGATGCTGGTTCACCGGCGTCTGACAGTACACTCGGACCAACATCCGGTCTGAATGCAGATGGAAAGCACAATCACATTTGGGATACTTGTGTTCCAACATTCTTACACTTTAATATTCCACTGTTCATCTTCGGATGGGCGGCTTCTCTATTTTTGTAAAAGGCATGTGGGTAATATTCCCACCTGCCTTTTTTTATATTCATTGGATGTCCACGCATACTAAGAAAAAAGTGAGTGGTACGTATGTGGAAAACAACATTCGCCGTATTCCTGGCGTTATTCCTCTTGATTTTGCCCATCCAGACTTCGGCTGAAGGCTGGGGGTTCAGTAAGAAAAAAGATGGTTCTGTCCCTGACGTCGGTCGCTACGGTCCTTTGATTGAAAAGTATGATGGTTTTTATGCAGACCCTTCCGGTGATCCGGTTGTTTATTTGACTTTTGATAATGGCTATGAGCAAGGGTACACAGGTCAAGTGCTCGATGTATTGAAGGAGAAAGATGTACCGGCCACTTTTTTTGTTACCGGTCATTATATTGAAAGTGCACCGGAACTATTAAAGCGAATGGCGAAGGAAGGGCACTTAATCGGGAATCACTCCTGGAGCCACCCTGACTTTACAAAAGTATCGAAAGAGAAAATGAAGAAAGAATTAGAAAGAGTGGACCAGGCTGTCAAAGAGTTGACGGATCAGGAAGTGATGACCTTCGTCCGCCCACCACGCGGAACCTTTAATGAGAAAACGTTAGAGTGGGCAAAAGAATTTGGATATACCCACGCGTTTTGGTCGCTTGCGTTTGTGGACTGGGAAACAGACAAACAACGCGGTTGGGAATACGCCTATAGGAGTGTCATCGATCAAATCCATCCAGGTGCCGTCATCCTTTTACACACTGTTTCACAAGATAATGCAGAAGCCTTGTCGCAACTTATTGATGAGCTTAGAAAAAGAGGGTACAGTTTTGGAAGTTTGAATGATCTTATGATCAAACAGATGGTTCCCGCGCCTGTTTGGGGACTTTGAGTCCAACCACTGCACAATTTTGTGCAGTGGTTTTTCTTTTTATATAAGAGTGGATGCGGGATATAAGTTATTAGAGAATATGGCAGGATTCTTAAGGACTCAGTCAATTTCGAGATGCGCTGCCATGTTGGGAGTCATGGGTGGTCGAGAAGCTACTCGCTGTTCTGCTTATGACGCGAGTGTCTGGACGATGGAGCAAGACGAACCTTTTCCCGTAGCCCCTAAACTCACACACTAGTCTCGAAACTGAGTTTTCCAGAATAGGGAGCTTAACTAAAGTGGAATGAAAGGATCAATAATGAGAAAACATTGTAGGTGGACATATGTATGGGGATGTAGAACAATGTTTGAAAAGGAATGAAGATGGAAATGAGTAAAAGAGGACATTAGGGCATAGTTCCCATTCTTAACAAATTATAAACAAATCGTCCGACAAAAGGGAGGAAAAACAGTTTGTGGAAAGAAAAGTTTAAAGCAAACACTTTTTATGATTTTGATTACACATTGCTTCGATGGGCGTTTGATCCTCTAACCCGTCTAGACCGCGAAGAGCGTTGGGTGGATGTTCCAGTGAAGCTAGGAGGAAATCATCACATTGTCCGTGTCCAGGGGCTCGGCACAACCGCTGATCCTTCTTTTGAGGTGTCGAGTGACAGTGAGGAAGATAAAGAAGCGTTGCTCTCCCACATATCTGATTTATTTCAATGGAATATAGATATAGAAAAAGTGCATCACCACTTCTTAGATACAAGTCTGAAAAAAATGTTTCAAGCCCATCCAGGTACACCGATTGTGAAAGATTTTCATCTCTATGATTGTTTGATGAAAGTCATCATTCACCAGCAGTTGAATATGAAATTCGCTTACACGTTGAGTACTCGTTTTGTGGAAACGTTAGGGACAAAAAAGGATGGAGTGTGGTTTTACCCAGATCCTGAAACTGTAGCCGATACCCCTTATGAGACGTTGAGAGAATTGCAATTCAGTCAGCGTAAAGCGGAATATGTGATTGATACATCACGTTTGATTGTGGATGGTAAGCTGGATTTGGAGGCATTAGCGATTGAATCAGATGAGGAGATTATGAAGCAACTGGTTAAGGTTAGAGGGATTGGGCCTTGGACAGCAGAAAACTGGATGATGTTCGGCGTGGGGCGACCGAACCTTTTTCCGAAAGCCGATATTGGTATCCAAAATGCTCTCAAGTTTTATTTCGAATTGGAAACTAAGCCGACATATGAGCAAATGGAGCAGTGGAGTAAGGAATGGGAACCTTATTTGAGTTATGCTTCCTTAACGCTATGGAGAAGTATCGAAGGGTGAAACAATGAGAAAATGGTCATAAACTTGTCTTCTATCTCATAATTTGTTGTAAATAGAAAAATAATGGGTGAATTGTTTTGAAAATATTCAAAATTGTTCACGCTTACGTTATAATGATAACCGTACTGGAAAATATTGAACGGCTAAAAGGAAAGAGGTCTTAATATTGGTAATTAGAGAGAGGTATTCTGACCAAGTGCATAGCGGCGAGATTTTGGATGTTCTAAGTTTGAATGGTACACCTGCATGTTTACTGGATTTGCGACTACAAACAGTTACGCTTAATCAGCAGATGCAAGGAACACTTCAACTGCAAGAGTCGGACATGTCGTTCTCTCAGTGGATCCGTAGTTTTGGTCATACAGGACAGCAACGCCTTCAACAAGTGTTGCATAATCTCCTGACAGATGGACTCAGGGAATCGTCTGTCCATTTGACAGATACGAACAAGCATAAATATCAATGCAAAATGGTTCATCTGACGAATGGTCAGATTGCTTTTTCCTTGAAAAGTATAAAGGGCCTGCTCGATGGTCCTGCTTCCATGACTCTCTCTTCGAATCAGCAAAAAGAAGCCACTTTGTCATTGAACCAATCTGTCGGTTATCGGCACCACCGACATATGATACACATGTTTGGATCGGAGTCTTCCCCTATGGAAAAAAGAATGATGCATCTTGTCGATAAATTTCCGCACGGACTGGCATTGATCAATCACAACTGGGAAGTCACTTATGCCAATCCCAAAATGGAAGAGATGACAGAGGTCCCTTTCTTACAAAACTATTTCAAGAAGTTATGGGATATCTTCCCTATACGGGAGCACTATCATTTCTTTCAACAGTATTTAAGGTCGATGGAAACTCAAGAGACTGTGGAGTTTGAAGGGTATCTCAAGGAAACCAATACAAATGTCCATGTTACCGTTCACCCTACGGAAATGGGAATCACTGTCTTCCTCCAGGACATAACCGAATACAAGAATCAATTGAAAGCATTGAGGGCATCAGAAGAACGGTTTGCATTACTTGCCAATAACATCAAAGATGTTTTTTGGATCAGCCGACCGGACTTTAAGGAACTGCACTATGTCAGTCCAGCTTTTCAGGAGATGTTCGGAATTTCCCGGCGGGAAGCTTTCCTGGACCCCAATTCTTTGGTGAAACAAGTTCATGAGTCAGACCGTGCACCTTTAAAAACAGCGTTGGATGAAATGGCACAGAAGGAAAGGGAAGTAGAATATCGTCTGTTAGGTCCTGAAGGAGAAACGAAATGGATCCGTACGAAAGGCTTTCCTGTTGAATATTATGGGAATTCATATGTTCTTGGCATTCATGAAGACGTGACTGAATACAAAGAGATGTTGGAGCTTAAGGAGAAATCCCAACAGTTGTCCACAATCACACAAATGTCTGCTGGTATTGCACATGAAATTAAAAATCCGCTAACCGCAATTAAAGGATTTTTACAGATTGGTGCAGCTAATCCTGAGTTGAGAGATAACTATCAGGAAATCATTCTCGATGAAGTCAATCGCATCGAAGCCATTGTTCAAGATTTCATGATGTTGTCTAAGCCGAAATCATCCATCCAACTTGAACAGGTAGATCCTGAACAATTGGTATCATATGTGTTGCGCCTATTAGAGCCAGAAGCGAACGAGAAGCAAATTTATCTTCTCTTTGACTGTGACCCCATCCAGGACAAATTTGAAACGGAACCGAAGCGGTTGAATCAAATTCTTATCAACCTTGTCAAAAATGCTATTGACGCTGTGGATCTAGGAGGAGAGGTTCGTGTAAGCATACAAATGTCCAGCTCTAACCTAACGCTTTCCGTTAGAGACAATGGACCTGGATTAACACCACAAGAGCTTGCCAAAATTGGTGAACCTTTCTTTACAACCAAAGAAAAAGGAACGGGTTTAGGAGTGATGGTCACGAAAAAGATCGTCTCAGACCTGAATGGAGAAATATCATATGAAAGCCAAAAAGGTAGCGGTACAACGGTTACCGTCACCTTACCAAAATAAAAATCCTTAAAATCATCATCCTACAGTGGATGATGATTTTTTTATGTTCTATTACTATTACTCTTGCGACAAAAGGACTAACGGAAACCTTATCTACAAAGAACACCTTTATTCTTTTTATTGTGTCAGGATTCATCAAATTTCGAAAATTTCAGCTATTCGCCATATAGTTATTAGAAAATTCTACGTTCAATCGCTTACAATAAATAAAATATTTTTTTACCATCAAAGCTGTTTACAAACGTATTTATGGGCTCTATAATCCCGATTGTACTACAATTTTCGTTCGACAATTTCTAACTTATTTCCACATAAAGGAGGCTTTCTGATGCTGAAAAAAGTATGGTCTTTTCTGTTGATGAATTTAGGTGCGCTCGGGGTAGCCATCAATGTCCATTTTTTCCTATCACCAAACGATCTTGCCACAGGAGGAGTAAGTGGTGCTTCAATCGTACTGAATAAAGTCATTCCTGACCTTTCATTAGGAATGATCATGATCATCTTGAACATCATACTCTTTATTGTTGGTTTTATATTCTTAGGCTTTCAATTTGGTTTGAAGACCATTTATGCAAGTTTTGCTCTGTCCTTTATGGTATGGGGACTGGAAGCATTTTTCCCAATGCAGGAAGCTTTAAGTGATGACCTTCTCATTCAATTAATCATCGGCCAAATTATCGCGGCATCAGGAATGGCGCTTGTATTCCATCAGGGAGCCTCTACCGGCGGAACAGATATCCTTGCTATGATCCTGAATAAATTCTTTTCCATTGAAGTCGGAAAAGGGGTCTTATTCTCTGATATCGCAATTGCAACATCATCTATTTTCCTATTTGGACCCACCGTCGGAATGTACGCTTTTTTCGGTGTCATTTTGAATGGTCTAGTTATTGACTACATGTTACAACAATTCGAAGACAATAAAGAGATCGTCATTATCAGCCGTGAAAGTGAACAAGTTCGCCATTTCATTGTCAATCAGCTCGGTCGAGGGGCTACCATCCACCAGGCTAAAGGAGCTTTTAATCAAGAAGACAAAGAAGTCATTACAACGATTCTAAGCCGCAAAGACTATACGCGTTTGAAAAAATATATGACAGCGATAGATGAACAAGCGTTTATAACGGTTCACTCCATGAATGAAATTCTGGGTGAGAACTTTAAACGCTTGGCATAAAAGGTGGGATAACATCCAGAACCGCATGTTTACAGATACGCTCAATGAGCGTCAATCCAGAACGGATGACGTATATGAATACTTGAAGAACCATATTTTGTTTCGCCATCTACCACCAGGTACACAGCTTGTTGAAAACATGATCGGAAAGGAATTAAAAGTTTCACGAACCCCCATCCGGAATGCAATGAAAAAGCTGGAACAGGAAGGGCTAGTCAAAATCTATACAAATCGTGGGGCCTTTGTTGTTGAACCTACGCTTGAAGAAATAAGACAAGCCTTTGATATGAGGCGTCATTTAGAGAAAATGACACTTGAACAAATCTATGACCAGATGAATGAAGAAGATTTCGTTCATTTGGAAGAATGGATTGAACATGAAAGAAAAACCTACGAAACCCGAAATATTCTGGAGTACCTGGATGTGAACAAGCAATTTCATATGACCCTTGCTTTAAAAACTAAGAATACGTTTTTAATTGACTTTACGGAACGAATCCTTAATCAAATTAATGTATATCTCATGTTGTATGACGTGTTTGTCGATGAAGATCTATATGAAAAGCAACGCTTTAAAGAACATGAACGATTGCTCGAAGCATTAAGAAATAAAGATTTGTCACGCTTGCTTCAGTTGATCGATCAGCATATGGAGGAAAGCTTGAACTCTATGTCTATAAGCCAGAGGAAAAACAGGATAGAAAAAAAGAAAAAGAGCCTTTAATCCAGACGGTTACAGTCCGGATTTAAAGGCTCTTTTTCTTTGAAGGCGTACAGTTTTAAGTAAAATACTGAGATTAATAACTACGACAGTGATCACAGAAGCCAGCGTATAATTGAAATTCTTCGTAATCATGGATAGAGATAAAAAGGCAACCACCATGATAGCGGATATGAGAAATAATGGATACTTCCTAAGTCCAAGCGGTTTGCGAACGGGGCGAGCTTCCACTGCTGATCACTCCCTGTTTATGCTTACACGTATTATATGAAAACTTAAAATAATTTGTCAATTCAAGTATATGAACCATACCCTCAAATACTCCTCTTTATTCAAATATGGCAGGATTCTTGAAGACTCGATTTCGAGACGTTTCGGGGTTCGTTGCTTGGGATGAGCGTCAGGGGTTGGCTGGGAAGCTACTCGCTTTCCTGTGGGGGAGTGGTGAGCTTCCTCGGACTACGTCCTGCGGGATCTCACCTATCTCCTTTCTCCCACGGGAGTCTCGCAGCTTCCCAGCCACCCCATTTGTCGTGCGGGTAACGAACCCCTACACCGGGAGAGACTGTCTTCCACTATCCTGGTATTATACGCATAAAACGCTCTATAGCAAGCTTTACGCACTCAAAATAGCTCCCGTGGGAGGTAGTTTTCCTTCTGTTTTCACTGAATAAAGCTGCTTATTCTGGATGTGGTTTCGAGACAATTATAAGGTAAAGGGGCGGAGGGAAACGGTGAGACTCCTATGGGACGTGTGGGACAGATGAGACCCCGGAAGGCGTAGCCTGAGGAGGCTCACCGCCCGCCCCATGGAAAGCGAACGGTTTCCCGCAGCCCCTATCCACTCAACAAAAGTCTCGAAACTGAGTCTTCCACAATAGGGAGCGTTAGTGGTATGATTATTCGTGATTCATTATTTGAAATATTAAGAAAAATTGCTATAATAGAAATGGACAAACTGAACAGTCGCTCATTAAAAAGGAGGCCGCTACATGAAAAGAGAAGAACTGATTGCTCCTGAAAGGTACAATGTCGTTTCTGAGATGGAGAAGTTCGCTAAAGAAACGGGAAGAAAAGCTTTATTGTGGTTGAATGAAGAAGGAGATCAAAAAGAAGTTACATATGAAAAGTTGATGAAAAATGCGAATAAAATTGGAAACGCTTTCCTAGAGCAGGGGTTAAAGCAAGGGGATAAAGTACTCGTCATGATCCCTCGCTTGATTGAAGCTTATCAAGTGTATATTGCAGCTCTTAAAGTAGGTCTTGTCGTTATTCCGAGTTCTGAAATGCTGAGAACAAAAGATTTGCAGTATAGAATTTCCCACGGAGAAGTGAGCGGGGTCGTCAGCTATCACCCTTACACAGACCAATTCCATGGCGTAAATGAATTTGATGAGTTAATCACTTTTTCTGTAGGTGGGGCAAAAGAAAAATGGCGTGACCTTGATTCTCTCATGGATGACCACAGTGAGGAGTTGTCCCTTGCGGATACTTCAAGAGGTGATATGGCATTCCTTTCTTACACATCTGGTACGACGGGTAACCCGAAAGGTGTTGTTCATACACATGGTTGGGGATATGCTCATTTGAAGACGGCTGCCGATAAATGGCTGGCAATCCAAGATGGAGATACGGTTTGGGCGACAGCGGGACCAGGTTGGCAGAAGTGGATATGGAGTCCTTTCCTTTCTGTGCTCGGAACAGGTGCTCAAGGTCTGATTTATCAAGGGAAATTTGACCCTAAAAAATATTTAAGCTTGATGGATGAGCACGATGTGAATGTTCTTTGCTGTACTCCAACAGAATATCGTTTAATGGCTAAGGTAGACAACTTAACAGACTATAAATTAGAGGGACTGCACAGTGCGGTATCTGCTGGAGAGCCGTTAAATCGCGAAGTCATCGATACGTTCCAAAAACATTATGATGTAACGGTGCGGGATGGTTACGGCCAGACAGAAAATACGCTTCTTGTTGGAATTATGAAAGATATGGAAGTGCGCCCTGGGTCGATGGGGCAGCCAACACCAGGAAACCAGGTCGATATCATCGATGAAATGGGTACGCCTGTAGAGGCTGGCGAGGTAGGGGACATTGCCGTCCATCTCGATACGCCCGCCTTGTTTAAAGAGTATTATAAAGATCCGGAACGTACGAAGATGTCCCGACGAGGCAACTATTATGTGACGGGCGACCAGGCAAAAAAGGACAAAGATGGGTACTTTTGGTTTGAAGGCAGAAGTGATGATATCATCATTAGTTCCGGTTATACCATCGGCCCTTTTGAAGTAGAAGATGCTCTTGTTAAACATGAGGCTGTCCAAGAATGTGCAGTCGTTGCAAGCCCGGATGAAGTTCGTGGAAACGTTGTAAAGGCCTACATTGTCCTTCAAAAAGGGTTTGAAGGAGATGACGAGTTAGTTTCTGACCTTCAAAATCATGTGAAGGAATTGACGGCGCCTTACAAATATCCTAGAAAAGTGGAATTCATTCAAGAGCTGCCGAAGACCACCTCTGGAAAAATACGAAGAGTGGAGCTTCGTCAAAAAGAGAATGTCATGAAATAGTATAATCATCAAAACCTGAAGGTCGAAAAAGGCCTTCAGGTTTGTTATGCTGAAAAGGAAATTTCAGTAAGGAGGAACCTATGATTCGAAGTGTAAAGCTTGAAGATGCGGAAGGATTCGTTCCATTAATGGATGCTCTCGGTTATCCATCAAGTAAGGAAGCAATGGAAAATAGATTGCAAAACATACTATCACAAAAACACTACCAAACCTTTGTCTATGAGGCCAACGATCAGTTGCTCGGCATGATTGGAATGACATTCTGCGAAGCTTATCACACCGATGATCCACACGTACGAGTGATTGCCTTTGTGGTACATGAATCAGAGCAGGGAAAAGGATTAGGGAAAATGCTTATGCAAAAAGCCGTTGAATGGGCGATCAATCAAGGGGCTAAATCGATCATGTTGAATAGTGGAAATAGAGCGGAAAGAGAGAAGGCTCATGAGATCTATCACTCCTTTGGATTTGAGGGAAGAGCGACAGGGTTCTATAGACGGCTCGACTAAAAATAATCTAAGATAATTAGGCCATAATAAATACATGTAAAAACTTTTAAGGAGGGCGGAGTGTGGGTGAAAATCAGACTGGAAGTTACATATAAAACCCCGAAGAAAACAGAAGCTTTTTTTAGATCAGAAGAGATGACGATTGGGCAGGCCTTGTTAATAACAGAGGATCTGGAAAAGACAGGACGCGCCAAATCGATTACCTTTATCGATGCCTATGATACGACTTGGAAGCGGAAGGATTTACAAAAATATTTGGATGATCTTGAAACGGAACCTCATGAGATCACCGTCTATTTTGATGGAGGCTACGAAATAAAGGAGCGTAAAGCAGGTCTTGGTTGTGTCATTTATTATACTCAAAGCGGAAAAGCCATGCGTCTTCGATTGAATGCCCTGGTTGATGAGTTAGATACGAATAATGAAGCGGAGTATGCGGCCTTACATTTGGCCATTCAAGAATTGGATTTTATGGGCGTACATCACATTCCTGTTCGGTTCGTAGGAGACTCTCAAGTTGTAATCAACCAACTGAATGAGGAGTGGCCCACGATGGAAGAGGCTTTAAATGATTGGGCGGATCGTATTGATGATAAATTAAAGCAGATGGGGATTACACCATCCTTCGAAGTTATTTCGAGAAAAGATAACGGAGAGGCGGACAGACTTGCTTCACAAGCATTAAAAGGAGTAAAGGTGACAAGTCGAGCAGAGTTGGAATAATGAACGATCGAGAGGCGATGGATATCCATCGCCTTTTTCACTCCACTTAAGGTCTGATGCTAACCGGAGTTCCCACAGGGATGGTCCTAGCTAGCTCTTCTACATCTTTATTAAACATGCGGATACACCCCTTGGAAACTGCTTTTCCAATAGATGAGGGGTTGTTGGTCCCATGAATGCCATAATGCTGTTTGGATAAACTCATCCACATCGTTCCGTACGGCCCACCTGGATTTGGAGCTTTGTTAATGATGAAGAAGTTTCCGACAGGAGTCTCTGAAAGCATGCGTCCCACGGCAATAGGAAATTCCTTTTGTAATGAACCATTTTTGTACAAACGTAATTGACGTTTAGTTGTGGATATATCAATCCTATAAGGAATGGTCTCTGGATTCGGAAAGCCTGGAATATTGATTCGTTGTCCGGGAAAAATCATATTCGGATTTGGAATTTGGTTGGCTGCCAGGATATCTCTCAACGGCGTACGATAATCTCTTGAAATTTGTGCTAATGTTTCACCTGGTTTTACGATATGGATCATTCCGGTCCCTCCGTTTACAATGGTTATACCATTTTATGTAGGAATACAGGAGACTTGACTAAAAGAAAGGACCTGACGTCACTAGTCAGGTCCTTCTTTCTAGGCAAGCCTTTATAATACGATGGTTTTATTTTTATGAACGATGACACGATCTTCAAGGGCCCATTTGACGGCTCTGTTTAGGACGCTACGCTCAATGAGGCGCCCTTTTTTCTTTAAATCATTCACACTGTTCCGATGGTCGACTCTTATAACATCTTGTTCAATAATCGGACCTTCGTCAAGGTCGTCTGTAACATAATGGGAGGTGGCCCCGATTAACTTGACCCCGCGTTTGTAGGCGCGTTTGTGCGGGTTAGCGCCGATGAATGCGGGCAAGAAGGAGTGATGAATGTTAATAATCTTAGATGGATGACTGTCTACAAACTTAGGGGTGAGAATTTGCATGTATCGAGCTAAGATAATTAAATCAATATTATACTCTTCTAACAAGTCCAACTGTTTCTCTTCTACCTCTTCTCGAATCTCTTTATTTGCAGGGATGTAATAAAAAGGGATACCAAATGACTCGACAATTTCTCTCGCAGATTCATGGTTACTTATGACGAGAGGGATATCCGTAACGAGGTCACCGCTTTCCCATTCATACAAAAGTTCACGCAAGCAATGGAGTTCCTTGGATACAAAAATAGCCGTGCGTTTCAGTTCATGCAGAAAAGTCATTCGCCAGGTCATCTCGAATTGGTCTGCAAGGGCATAGAAGTCTGCTTTCATTGTTTCTTCCTTGGACTTCATATTTTCTGAAGCGAATACAATACGTAGGAAAAAGGTTCCTTCTTCATGATCTGTCGTAAATTGATTCGATTCCACAATGTTTGCTCCGTGTTCATAGAGGAATGTTGAGATGCTGGAAACGATTCCTGGTTTGTCTGGGCAACTGACGAGCAAGCGGGCTTTATCCTCATTCTTGGTTAAGTAATGTTGAATTTGTTGGTTGGTGGTAGTCATCAACACTCATCCTTCCTTTTTGTTCTCCCCATTATAGTCGAGTAAAAGCCGTTTGGAAAGCAGGCTCATGTTTCGAAATGGGAAAATTCGGATACATTCTCCATGTAGCAAGTAAATTAAAATTTTCTTTCTATAAAGGAGAAATGAAAATGCGTAACTATTTAAAGCATTATATAAACGGTGAGTGGGTAGAATCTACAGGAAATGAAACAGAAGAAGTAATTAACCCTGCAACAGAAGAAGTCATCGGTACCATTAGTCTTGGAACGAAGGAGGATTTGGATAAAGCGGTCCAGGCTGCCCGGGATGCTTTTCCTTCTTTTTCTAAAACCCCTAAAGAAGAAAGAATCAAATTGCTCGAAAACATAGCTGCTGAATATGAGAACCGTAAAGAAGAAATTATAGAGACGATTACGGCAGAATTGGGTTCACCAAAATCCATTTCAGAAAACGTTCACTATATGATGGGGTATAATCATTTTTCACAAGCCGCAGAATCCTTAAGAGATTTTTCATTTATTGAAGATCGCGGAGGACATACGGTCATGAAGGATTCGGTAGGAGTCAGTGGTTTGATCACCCCATGGAATTTCCCAACAAACCAAATTTCAACAAAAATCGCCAGTGCGTTTGCAGCTGGAAGTCCCGTAGTTGCGAAACCCGCAGAACTGACCCCTTTTGCGGCAATTATATTAACTGAGATTTTTGATAAGGTCGGCGTACCTAAAGGTGCTTTCAACTTAGTGAACGGATCAGGTTCCGTTATCGGTGACGGCATCAGTTCACATCCAGATATCGATTTTGTATCATTTACGGGTTCTGGTGCTGTAGGCCAGAAAATCATGCAAAATGCGTCTGAACGTATTGCCAATGTTGCCTTGGAACTCGGAGGGAAATCCCCGCTGGTCGTACTTGAAGACGCTGATGTTGAAAACGCAGCTAGAGCGGCTGTCAGTCACATCGCTACAAACAGTGGACAGGTTTGTTCAGCTGCAACAAGAGTGCTAGTACCTTCTTCGATGAAAGATTCCTTTGAAGAGGCCATTAAAAAAGTACTTCCTGAGTTCCCTGTCGGCGACCCTCAAGGAGATAACCATATCGGTCCATTGGTTTCGCAAAAGCAATGGAACACTGTCCAATCGTATATTGAAAAAGGACAAGAAGAAGGAGCGACTCTTCTAGTGGGAGGTACAGGGAAACCTGAAGGGTTAGATAAAGGCTATTACGCAAAACCTACCGTGTTTACAAATGTGAATAACGATATGGTCATCGCACAAGAAGAAATATTTGGTCCAGTCACATGCTTGATTACCTATGACACGATTGAAGAAGCGATTGAAATTTCCAATGATGTAAAATATGGACTCGCAGGCTACGTGTTCGGTGAAGATGAACAGACACTAGCCAAGGTTGCTTCCAGCATCCGAGCAGGTCGAGTCAAAATCAATGATGCAGAAGCAGACTTCGCCGCACCATTTGGTGGATATAAACAATCTGGTATAGGAAGAGAATGGGGCGATTATGGTATTGAAGAATATTTAGAAGTGAAAACAGTTTTAGGTTATCCGAAAATGTAAGATAGAGGAAGGCGGAAACGTATTCCGCCTTTTTTCTTTTCGGAAAAAAAGGAAGTATTTTGAAAAAAATGAAACCTTCCCCTCATTCGATTCGTATTTCTAGTAGAAGCAATTGTATGGAATCTATGAAGAGGTGGAAGAATGGAAAAAAAACTAATCATTCTTGGTGGGCTTATCATTTTTGTGGTTTGTGCCTACATATACGTCGATCAAAGGTATTTTTTCAATCCTATAGCATTCACTCAAGACGATGTTACTCCTCATCATTGGAGTGAATATGAAAGACCGGTCACGATTACCTACTACGATTTAGGAACAGAAAGAAAAGCATACATACTGGAGCAGGAAGAAGCGGTCCGTAAGTTCCTGGAAGAAATGAAGAACAGCCCGTCCGTCCAGGAAACATCTACAAACTCAGAAGTGGAAGGGGCTCTCAAACTTTCGTGCGAAGGAGATACCTTATTGGAAGTGTATTTCTACGAAGGTTATTGGCAAATCCTTCGTGAAAGTGGCACAATGTTTGAGTTGACTCAGGACCTTAAGGGATTAATCGAAACACTCTAGCCAGTTGGAACCCCCATTCCAACTGGCTTTTTTTATTTCTTCATCCTCCACAACAGCTCCCGATTGTGGAAAAACTCGATTTCAAGATTTTTCCGGGCTTTGTTTGCCATAATGGGAGTCAGGGGTGTTTTGGAAGCTTCCCAAACACCCCATTTCATACTTGTGAGAAACAAACCCCTTTAACAAGTTAGGCTGTTTTTTACTAATGACTATTAGAAGCATAAAACACGATGTATTTTCAGGATTCTAACAAGCGACAGTCCCATTAAGCTGCATGGCTGCTTATTCTAAAATTGGTTTCGAAACACTTATTAGGCAAAGGGGCGGAGGGAAACGGTGAGACTCCTATGGGGTGTGCGGGACAGCTGAGACCCCGGTAGGCGAAGCCTGAGGAGGCTCAGCGCCCGCCCCATGGAAAGCGAACCTTTTCCTGGAGCCCCTAGAACCCCACCAAAGTATCGAAACTGAGTCTTCCACAAACCTGCCATATGGTTGAATAAAGTTGATTAGAAGATGGTGGGGGTGTCATTGTACATGGATGGTTTTGTTCTTTTCCTTATGGATGAGGTTGTAATATACTTGGAAAGGATAAAGATAATAGAGGATGTAAAGGAGGTTTGTTAACCATGAATAAATGGTTTACGCATATTTTTAATATCATCGTCGGGGTTCTCATTGTAGCCGAAGGTGCGGTATATATTTTTATGAACAATAAAGACGGGGAATTCCATTTACGAAGCATTATGATGACGGCTCTATTATTTTTAGCATGGGGCATGTCCTACCGCAAACAACTGACTAGTGAAAACTCAAGCGCATGGTTAATTGTAACGATTATCATATTGATTCCTATGATTCTTCCCTGGTTGTTTTTCATTTAAAAAAATTATGTGAGCCATTTGAAAAGGCCGATACTTCCGAATAGCAACGCGGACAGTAAGTATATGTAACCGATGGCTCTATGCTTTCCTTCCTCACTGTTAGTTTCCACGGCCCCTGCAAAAGCTAAAAAAAGCACGCCGATGATAAATAACGTCACTTCAACGCCGGAAAAGGGAGAGGCCTTGAGCGTAAGCCATCCTTCTACTGGAATGGCTGTGAAGAGTGGGAAATATAAAGGATTTAGACGATCATCCCACTTTTTCTTCTCTTCAGACACGATTTTCCCACCTCATTTCCACGATCTATTTCTATTTACTTTCCACTTTTTCTTTCCTTTTGTCAAACAACGACAAGAATCGCGTTAGTTTTTTACTGGATAGGGTATAAAACATACATCCTCATTTGCCTTCTGTCTTTACACTTGTTAGAATAAAGCTCGTGTTTTTCTCCGGTACATAACCTCGTAAAGTTGAATGAATTACCTCACGCAGAACAAACTAAATCAAGAAGATGTGGAAAGGATGTATGTCATTTGAAGACAAAATTAATTGATTGGCCAACGTTTATCGGCGCTCTTGTGTTGCTGCTCGGTGTCACGTTACCACTGATTATCTTCCCGGAAGCCGGTAAAGAGGTTGTATCACAAGCGAATACGTTCATGACGGAAAACTTTGGTGTCCTTTATATGATTATGGGCTTTGTTATTTTCGCTTTCCTTGTTTATGTGGCTTTTAGTAAAAATGGATCGATCAAACTCGGGGACGAAGGGGAAAAGCCTGAGTTCAATACGTTCTCTTGGGCAGCGATGCTATTTGCCGCCGGAATCGGTTCTAGTATTTTATACTGGGCGGTTATTGAATGGGCGTATTACTATCAGGGACCTCCTTTTGGTGTAGAAGCTGGATCGAAAGAGGCAATCCAATGGGCATCTGCCTATGGAATGTTCCACTGGGGTCCGATTGCTTGGGCGATTTACACATTGCCGGCCCTCCCTATTGCTTATTTCTACTACGTTCGAAAAAAACCTGTACTTAAAGTCAGTGAGGCTGTCCGACCTGTATTAGGTGATTCAGTTGACGGTCCTCTTGGAAACATCATTGATGTGTTATTCATGTTCGGACTATTGGGAGGAGCAGGAACCACGCTTGCTCTGGGTACACCTATGATTGCTCAAGGAATTAATAGCTTGACTGGTATACCAGCCAATTTAGGGTTGAAAACAGTCATTATGCTATTGTGTACATTGATCTTCGCAATAAGCTCGTATTCCGGACTTAAGCGGGGAATTAAAGTCCTCAGTGATGTGAACTTGTGGCTATCAATCTTCTTGCTGGCCTTTATTTTCATCTTTGGACCCACTCGATTCATCAGTGAGACAACGTTCAACGCGTTGGGAATTTTGGCGGATAATTTCTTCAAGATGGCCACTTGGATGGAGCCGTTCGGAAATTTAGGTCAGTTTGAAAAAACAAGCTTTCCTGAATATTGGACAATTTTCTACTGGGCTTGGTGGCTTGTGTATGCTCCGTTTGTCGGGTTGTTTGTTGCGCGTATTTCCAGAGGACGTACGATTCGTCAGATGGTACTTGGAACAATGGTATACGGAACGCTGGGTTGTGTGCTTTTCTTCGGAATCATGGGGAACTTCGGGTTGTACATGCAGTTGACAGGACAGTTCGATGCCATCGCATTTATGGATGCGAATGGTGCGCCTGCGACCATTATTGAAATCATCAACCAACTGCCGTTAGCGAAATTCATGGTCTTAATCTTTACCATCCTGGCGATTATTTTCCTAGCAACGACTTTCGATTCCTCTTCATACATTCTGGCTTCGGTTGTACAGAAGAATGTGGAGGGAGAACCTTTACGTTGGAACCGTTTGTTCTGGGCTTTCGCCTTGTGTTTAATGCCGCTTGCGCTTATGTTCCTTGGAGGGTTGGATACGTTACAGACCGCGAGTATCGTAGGTGGATTCCCACTTATTGTGATTATGTTCTTGCTCGCATGGTCCTTCATGAAGGCCTCCAACACGGATATACGTGAATCGGATGATTATGAACCGAGTACGATTCACATTAGACGTTGGAAAAACCGTAAGAAGAAGAAAAAACGATCGGCTCTTGAAGCACTAGAAGATAAACCTGATCAAGATTAATGTAAAAAGAGGTTTTCCTAAACTAAGGAAAACCTCTTTTTTGTTTGCATTTCCAATGGGAATTATTGGGGAAGGTACGGTTGGGCAGATCGAACATTAAAGTCTCCGCTATCAGTTAAGAATTGTTGCAGCAAGTGAAGGTGGTCCCCACCGATGAGAACGAGGATACGGTCACCCTTACCTGCAATTCTTGAGATATTTGCGGCTATCGCCAAATCACGGTGATGCCATTGTTTTAACCATTGCACCCCGACTTGATGCTGCCTGTCCCCCACACGTGCCAACTTCATATAAATTCTTTGAAGTTCGGCACTGTAGTTTGGATCATTGACATAATGTAGGATTGTTTTTATGGTTTCATTATTTTCCATCGACTTAAGCCCTTTTTGAACTTCCATAATTTCTTTAAATAAGGCAGGTTGATGTTCTTTTGCCCATTCAAAAACCTCGTTTAGTGTCGGGCTGGACATATCCACTATTTCATCGATGGGGTAGACGGTTGGCAATTCCAATTCATGGGCAAGCCGAAAAGCGACTTGTTCAACTTCGTCATAGGTAGGCGTAAGGGTTTTATTTTTAAAGGCCTTAAATTTACGATCCAATTCTTCTTCTAATAAGAAAGATTTTTCAACAGCAATTTTTGTGGGCTTGAATTCTTTCAGTGAAACAATAATTTCTTGAATTTCCTGTTGTTGATCATTGACCATCTCTGGATTCATGGACATATGAAAAGTTCCTACAAGCAAAATTTCTGGTTTGATCACAGCCATCTCTCCTTCTTTGTAATCACTTTATTTTGAAAGGAGGGAGGATGTCTTCTCCGAGTTCCTGCACAACTTCCTCCACAGGCCTTTTGTTTTTGGCTAAACCGAACATTAAATGATTAACGCCGACGGAACGATACTGTTCAATCAAATCCAGCAGTCCATTTCTCCCCACTTTATATCCAGCAGGAATTTTTTCAATAGGAGCATTTTGGTCTTCTTCCAGCTGTAATGGAAGGGGCATAAAGAAGGGACGGAATGCTGAGTCGCCGTGGTAATGTTTCACTTTCTCTCTATACTGGGAGATGGTTTGTTTCTGCTGTGTTGGACGTTGTGGATAAAACATCCATCCATCTCCATGTTCAGCAACCCAATCCAGTGTCTGTTGGCAATAGCCAGTCATAAAAGTCGGGATGCGCTTTTCAGGCTTTGGTACAATGTTTGAACGATTCATCGTGCCAAATGAAGAGTGAACCTCGGGAAATTCATTGTAGAGTGCTTCATTGAAAAAATGGAACGCTTCCCTGAACCATTGACCACGCTCCATAATGGGAATGTTCAGGCCTTCAAAGTCCTTCCTTCGATCACCCGATGAAATCCCGAACATCAGGCGTTCAGGAAAAAGCTTTTCGATACTCGCCACTTCTTTCGCCGTCCTTAAAGGGTGCCGGAGCGGCATAACAAGGGCTGCTGTACCCAAATTGATTTTCTTCGTGTGGGCAGCCAGATACGTTAGATAGATTAAGCTATCAAAAATCTGTCCTGTTGCTGGATCTTCAAATGTAGGGTCTTCTAATAAAACGTCCTGGAACCAAAGGGAATCAAAGTTTAAATCTTCAGCTAGTTGAGCCATTTGTACTTGATTCTTCATCTCTGGAGGGGATTCATCATAGTTTTCGATGGGGATGGTCAAGCCGAATGTGATTTGGTCTGGTTGTAGCATTTGCTGATACCCGCGATGGTCTTGAAACAAAAGGAACCCTCCTTCATTGTTATCGACTATTTTCTATTATAATGAGAATTCCTTCATAAAACTAACCATAAAGGTTGCACGAAGTTGTATTGTCTCCCACAAACGGGAGCTTATATGTACGAAGGTAAATAAAGAAAGCTCCCATAGCGAGGGAGCTTTTTGAGTCATTATAATATATAGATGGTTAGGTAGAGAAGGGTGGTCAAAATAGCCGATCCTCCTGCAACACTTGCAATTTCTGTGGCATCATATTCAATTCTTTTTTTCATTTTTGTTATCCCCTTTCTAATGACTGGTCATAAAAACAGAGTGGACGGGTTCTAAACATTCTACTTCATAATACGATTGAATAGTCAGAAAGGTTTCATTTGTATTACAATAACATATCAAAAACATTTCAACCAAATGTGACAAAATATGAGAAAAGTGGACAACAGGATCATTAAAGAGGTGGTTAGAAAATTCTGATATAATAGAAGAGGCTTTTAACAAGGAAAATTTACATAGAAGAGAGGGGAAGTTGTCATGGGTACCTATGAAGTGACTTGGAATTTAGACTCCATTTTTCAGGGAGGTAGTGAGTCAGTAGAGCTGAAAGATTATGTGATAAAAACCGAACGCCTAATGGATGATTTGGAGGCATCGATTCGTCAGTTCACACCTCCAAAAAATACAGATCAAACAGAGGACCTCAGAAAAATTGTAGAGGTTATGCAAGTGGTGACAAAGCAATTAAGTGAATTCGGTGCTTTTGTGAGTTGTTTGAGTGCGCAGAATGTTCATGATAAAAAAGCAAGTATGTGGCAATCAAAAAGAAGTGAAATGGGTGCGCGTTTAGGTAATGCATTAACTGAAATGGACCAAGTGTTTGTTCAGGTCGATGACGATGTATGGAAATCCTTAATAAATCAGGCCCCTTTTAAAGAGATTTCATTTGTTTTGAATGAGAGGCGTTCTCTTGCTAAGGACAAATTAGAAGTAGGGAAAGAATCTCTCATTAATGACCTAGGGGTGGATGGTTATCATGCGTGGGGACAAATGTATGATGCTCTTGTCGCGAAGTTATCGATTGAGTTGAATGGGGAAAAGTTATCTGTGGGGCAAGCATCTAATCAATTGGATCACCCCGACCGATCGGTGAGGAAAGAAGCGTTCGATAAACTGCAAGAAACATGGGGAGAGGCTTCGGATCTATTCACAGAGACGTTGAACCACTTATCAGGTTTTAGGCTTCAGACCTATAAACACCGCCGTTGGGAGAATGTCTTAAAAGAACCGCTCGACTACAATCGAATGAGTGAAAAAACGTTGGATGCCATGTGGGAGACGATTACGGAATATAAGAAGCATTACGTACCCTATTTGAAAAAGAAAGCGGAAAGATTAGGGCTTGAACAATTGAGCTTTTATGATGTAGAAGCACCCCTCGGAGAAGCTGATCAGAAAATGAGCTTCCAAGAAGGGGCAGAGTTCATTATCCAGCAGTTCAGGAAGTTCAGCCCCAAAATGGCGGACTTTGCAGAGATGGCTTTTGAAAAAAGGTGGATTGAAGCAGAGGACCGCCCAGGAAAACAACCGGGTGGATTCTGTACAAGCTTCCCTGACAGCGGGGAAACGAGAATTTTCATGACGTATTCCGGCAGTCCCTCGAGTGTAGCGACACTGGCACATGAACTTGGCCATGCCTATCATCAGCATGTCATGAATGAATTGCCTGAGTTGAATCAAGGGTATGCGATGAATGTTGCTGAAACCGCATCAACATTTGCAGAGATGATTGTTGCAGATGCAGCCGTTAAAGAGGCGGTTACGGAAGCTGAAAGACTGGTGCTTTTGGAGGATAAAGTTCAGCGTAGCGTGGCCTTTTTCATGAATATTCATGCAAGGTTCTTGTTTGAAACACGTTTTTATGATGAACGCAAGCAAGGAGTCGTTTCAACGGAGAGGCTGAACGAGTTGATGACAGAGGCTCAACAAGAAGCCTACGTCCAAACGTTAGACGAGTATGATCCGACATTTTGGGCTTCCAAGTTGCATTTCCACATCACGGATGTCCCTTTTTATAACTTCCCCTATACTTTTGGTTATCTGTTCAGTATGGGAATCTATGCAAAAGCTCTTGAAGTCGGTCCAGCTTTTGAAGATCGTTATATCTCCTTGCTTCAAGATACAGGTAAGATGACCGTGGAGGAGCTTGCGAAGAAACATTTGGATGTAGATTTAGAAAAGAAAGATTTCTGGGTGCATGCGTTGGAACTGTGTCTTTCTGATCTTGAGTCATTCATGGATTTGGTTTGATCAAAAGGAGGAGTGAACAATGGAAGAAAAGTTGATCCCGCAAGAAGAAAAGGAACGCCGAGTTTCCCAGTTAAACGGTTGGAAACTTACGGACGAAAAATTCATTGTTAAGCGGTACCGATTTCAAGAATTCCTGACGGGCGTCCAGTTCGTCAACCATATCGCTGAGTATTCCGAGGACATTCAACACCATCCATTCATCAGCATCGATTATAAAATGGTTACACTTAAGCTGACCTCTTGGAATGCGAAGGGACTCACCGAACTTGACCTTTCCTGTGCTGAGAGATATGACGAACTCTATGATTCAATCAAATGAAAAAAAGCCGCTCCCTACTGGGGCGGCTTCTCTTATGAAGAGGATGATTGGTCTAAAGACTGTACTTGCTCATCTGAAAATAATGGTGAATCGTTTGCAGGCATGGCAAGACACTGGATTTCCTTTTCAGTGAACGGGTGAGTCAACGTAAGCCTCGCAGCATGAAGGGCTTGTTTGTAATCGATGCTTCCTTTTCCTCCGTACATTTCATCCCCTAGGAGCGGGTGTCCGATATGACTGAGATGGACGCGGATTTGATGAGTCCTCCCGGTTTGTAACTGTAATTTCACTAGAGAAGCATCGTGGGCTGCATCGTACGAGAGAACTTCGTAATGCGTTTCCGCATGCTGGCCACCTTGTGAGACTCGTCTTCTTACAGGGTGGTGACGGTCTTTTCCAATCGGTTGTTCGATTTTCCCGCGACGCGGCTTCAGCTTTCCGTGTGCCCATGCTAAATACGTTCTTTTAATTTTCCGCTCCTTCAGCTCTTTTCCCAGCATGGCAATAGCAAGGTCGTGTTTGGCAAAAAGGATGGCCCCTGAAGTATCCCGGTCCAGACGATGGACATATTTCGGGGTCGCCTCAATGCCATTCATTTGGAAATAAAAGGCCACTCCATTTACAAGGGTGTCATGCTCGTGCGGTGTATTCGGATGTGTAAATACGCCGGCTGGCTTATTGACGACCAATAGGTGGTCATCTTCATAAATGACGTCAATATCCATATAAGTCGGCGTCACCTCAAGTGGTTGCGGGCGGAAGAGCCGGACACGTAAAGTGTCACCGCTTTTGACTTTCGCCGTTTTCCAATGAGGGTTCTCATTGTTTAAAGTCACTTCTTTGTTGGAACGGAAACTATGCATTAATTTTCTTGGTACATTCCATTCTTTCTTCAGAATTTTTTCGATCGTCAACCCGTCCCATTGGTCAGGGATGATGACCTCAAGCCAATCTCCCATACGTTTCGTCTTCATTTCTACACCTAATTTCCTGAATTACTGAATACCCGGGGCGTTAATCGCACATATTGGTACCAGGTACGAACTGCCCTATATTGTACTCTTTCCTGTACCCTTTACGCAATCACCTCTATGTTGTACCTGGTACACCTGGGAATAAATGGGGGGTCAGGCTTGAAGTGTAAGATTGTAACTGTGGAGCTTCTGGCTGTTTGAGAGGGTGTACTTTGGCTTCTGATGTTAACGATATGTAAAGCTGGTATCTATGGTAATAGAACTATGTTATAATAGAAGGGTTGAATAATTTGTGATACGAAAGAGGTGTGTGCTTCATGCAACACAGAGATGATATTCGTAATATAGCGATCATCGCGCACGTTGACCACGGAAAAACAACATTGGTCGACCAAATGCTTCACTATTCCGGAACGTTCCGTGATAACGAGCATGTCGATGAGCGCGCCATGGACTCTAATGATTTGGAAAAAGAACGCGGAATCACGATTTTAGCCAAAAATACCGCCATCAATTATAATGATGCGCGTATAAATATTCTAGATACCCCGGGTCACGCTGACTTCGGTGGAGAAGTAGAACGTATCCTCAAGATGGTTGACGGTGTACTTCTTGTTGTCGATGCTTATGAAGGCTGTATGCCTCAAACACGTTTTGTGTTGAAAAAAGCATTGGAACAAAAATTGACACCTGTCGTCGTATTGAATAAAATCGACCGCCCGAATGCTCGCCCGGATGAGGTTGTCGATGAAGTTCTCGATCTGTTCATCGAGCTTGGCGCTGATGATGAGCAGTTGGAATTCCCTGTCGTTTATGCTTCTGCATTGAACGGAACTTCTGGAGATGAACCAGAGGATCAGCAGGAAACAATGGATCCAATTTTCAAATTGATCATGAACAACATTCCAGCTCCTGTAGATACAAAAGAAGAACCACTACAATTCCAAGTGACGTTGCTTGATTACAATGATTATCTTGGCCGTATCGGAGTTGGGCGTGTCTTCAATGGTTCAATCAAAGTGGGGCAGCAAGTATCCTTGATGAAGAAGGATGGATCAGTGAAAAACTTCCGTGTTTCCAAGTTGTTCGGTTTCATCGGTTTGAAACGTGTTGAAATTGAAGAAGCAAAAGCTGGAGATATTATCGCGCTGGCTGGCTTGGAAGATATTAACGTCGGAGAAACTGTCTGTCTACCTGAACACCAGAATGCGATGGAAATCCCTCGTATTGACGAACCGACACTACAAATGACATTCCTTGTCAACAACAGTCCGTTTGCTGGTCGAGAAGGAAAATATGTAACGTCCCGTCAAATTGAAGAACGTTTGATGACACAGCTTGAGACGGATGTCAGCTTGCGTGTCGATCCAACAGATTCCCCGGATGCCTTTACGGTTTCAGGACGTGGTGAACTACACCTTTCCATCCTAGTGGAAAATATGCGTCGTGAAGGGTATGAGCTTCAACTATCCAAGCCGAAAGTTATCCTGAAAGAAATCGATGGACAAACGTGTGAACCGGTAGAACGTGTTCAAATTGATACACCTGCAGAATACCAAGGTGCAGTTATGGAATCCATTGGTTACCGTAAAGGTGAAATGCAGGACATGGTCAACGATGGGAATGGCCAAGTGCGTCTCGAGTTCCTCGTTCCATCTCGTGGTTTGATTGGTTATTCGACAGAGTTCATGACCCAGACACGCGGTTATGGAATTTTGAACCATACCTTTGATGGCTATGCGCCACTTGTAAAAGGTCAAGTCGGCGGACGTCGAGAAGGTGTTCTGGTTTCTCTTGATAAAGGGAAAGCATCCACTTATGGAATCATGAACCTTGAAGACCGTGGAACCATTTTCGTTGAACCTGGTACAGAAGTGTACGAAGGAATGATTGTCGGTGAGCATAACCGTGAGAATGATCTTACCGTTAACATTACTAAAGAGAAACACTTGACCAACATCCGTTCAGCGAACAAAGATACCACAAACACAATCAAGAAAACTCGCCAAATGACGCTGGAAGAAGCCATTGAGTATCTTGATGATGATGAATATTGCGAAGTAACGCCTGAAAATGTTCGTCTTCGTAAGAAGTATTTGAATAAGAACGAACGTGAGAAAATGGCGAAGAAGAAGAAGCTTCAAAACACAGAAGTATAATGACTCAATAGAAAAGCCCGGAGCATATCGGTATGCTCCGGGCTTTTCTTATATTTATTGGACAACTTCGATGTTCTCTTTTTGGTGTGCGTGGATTTCCTCGGCTGGTTTCTCATAATGAATATTGATGGTGTAAGAACCAGATTCAGGGAATGTATAATTCGCTGTGTACTCTCCAGGTTCCTTTTCTTCAGCATCGATATACATGTGTTTTTCCATTTGATCCGAGCTGATTTCGTAACGCACAAGCGCTTCAGAAAAAGGTTCTTCCATGTGGTTGATGTGTGTAGTGAGTGTCGATGCTTCTCCAGCTTTAAAGGTTTGATCTGTCATCAAGTGAACCATGAACTTTCCACTATGATCTCCATGTTCGTGTCCACTGGCATCCGCTTGCTGCCCAACGGCCACCTCGTTCTGAGGCATCGTATGGAGGTCATCGACCTGAGTATGAGCAATCACCTGATACGTACCTTCTTTTGCAAAGCTATGAGTAATCGTGTACACGCCGCTTTCTGTATGCTTTGCTTCGAACGTTTCAGAAGAATCCTGTCCATCTTCGCTATTCCAAATTTCAAATTCTACATATTCTGCATCCGGGACAGGCTCTCCGCCTTGGGTGACAGATGCTTGGATGGTCGTTTCTTCGTTAATAGGGATTGGTTCATGCTCAAATTCCACTTGTACTTCAGGAACTTCAGCTGCCTTATTATTTTCCTCCGCTGATGAGGAATCCTGCTCGTCATTGTTTACAGAACAAGCACTGACCACAAGTAATAAAAGAATGAATAAGAATACTTTTTTCATTAGGCATCTCCTTTATCTGTGTATTGGAGTCATTGATAGTCAACACCTACACTCAGGATATCATCTAAAGCTTTGACATTCTTGCTTGATTTTAGACTATCTTGTGACAATACTTGATGATTTCACAAAAAAGAGGGGAGCTTATTAAAGCTGCCCTCTACTCGACATTGTCTTTATTCCAATCATACGTGTAAAACCGTTCGTCTGTCACCCATTTCAACGCTTCAGGGTCATTGACCTTGATACCCTCTTCGAGCATTTCAAGCATACGTGCGGTTTGTGAGATATGGGCGCGCATCGCTGCTAATTTTTCGTTTTGCACGGAGCGGATGTCATTGATGACATCGGGCTGGCCTAACTTCTCTTCCGTATCATTAGCAAACGCTACCGCGTGAAACTTCGGTCGATCTTTTTCATCGATTTCCCTCAAAGCCCGCACCACTGCCCGTGCAGTCGCTTCATGATCGGGGTGGACGGCAAATCCAGGATAAAAACTGATGACCAAAGAGGGTTGAAGTTCATCAACCAATTGGCGGACCATAGCTTTCATTTCACCATCATCTTCAAATTCAAGCGTCTTATCTCTCAATCCCATCATGCGAAGATCTTCAATGCCCATCGCTTCCGCAGCTTTAATCAATTCTTTCCTTCTGATTTCAGGCAGGGATTCTCTCGTTGCAAATGTTGGTTTACCGAGGTTACGTCCCATTTCTCCGAGTGTGAGGCACGCATAGGTAAGGGGGGTTCCTTGTTTTATATAAGATGAAATGGTCCCGGAAACTCCGAAAGCTTCATCATCGGGATGCGGGAAAATAACGAGTACGTGTTTTTCTTGTTCGATCATTTTCTTTCACTCCTTCAAGAGGATCACTAACCTACATTATTGCTTAAATCAGAAAAAATGAAAAGTCATTTGTTTATAGACTCAGTTTCGAGACTTTTGTTGAGTGGATGGGGGGCTGCGGGGAATGACTCGCTTTCCGCGGGAGCGCGGTGACCCTCCTCGGACTGCGTCCTGTGGGGTCTCACCATTCCCCTCCGCCCCTTTATTATATCAGTGTCTCGAAACCACTCCACAAAAGCAGAGTTCCACGATCTGTCGAAATGGAGTAGTCTGTAACGTCCCCATTGTAATGCTGAATCCTGTTACAGCACGCTTCATGACTATTGGACAAGGAAGTTAGAAGGCGCTCCTTCTAAGTAATAGGGGTTCGTTTTTCATCCTCATCGAATGGGGTGGTTGGGAAGCTGCGAGACTCCCGTGGGAGAAAGGAGATAGGCGAGAACCCGCAGGACATAGCCGAGGAAGCTCTGCACTCCCCCACAGGAAGGTATTCAAATGCGGAATCGCCCTGGTAGACAGGACTAGCATAGGCAGAACAGCAAAGGAATGTGCCTTTTCATTCCTTTGCTGTTCTGCTTATGACGCGAGTGTCTGGGCGATGGAACTGGACGAGTAGCTTCCCAGCCACCCCTGACGCTCATCCCAAGCAACGAACCCCGAAACATCTCGGAATAGAGTCTGCCACAATCCTGCAAAATACTTTAATTACTCTCTTAAGCAAGCTTTAGGTTTATGTTCTCCCTTTTTAAGGAAAGCAATCTTTAAGATTGTAAAATGAAGGGAGTTTATGAACATGGAAGAGAGAATTGAGTATTTGACGGATTGGCTGCGGAAGAAGACAGAAGAAGCAGGTGCTGACGGTCTTTTG
Organism: Halobacillus litoralis; assembly: GCF_009856415.1. Lineage (GTDB taxonomy): Bacteria > Bacillota > Bacilli > Bacillales > Halobacillaceae > Halobacillus > Halobacillus litoralis_C. Next base: position 100,165 of record NZ_WMEZ01000007.1, read on the forward strand.
GTCGGTATCAGCGGCGGGATTGATTCTGCAGTGGTGTCCTATTTGATCAAGCGGGCGTTTCCTGAAAATTCTTTAGGTGTAATTCTTCCCATTAATAAAGGGGTGGAAGACCAAACTGATGCGTTGGCTGTCGTAGAAGGAGCAGAGCTTGATTATGTTGGTATTGAATTGACGGATGCTTATCAAACCACTTACGACACCATTAAGAATCAGTTGAATGAAAAAGGGGATTGGAATGATGAGAAGTCTCAGCTCGGTGGTGCGAACCTTCAGGCCCGTCTCCGTATGAGTACGCTTTATGCTGTTGGAAACAACTATAACTACCTTGTCGTAGGTACGGATAATGCCGCAGAAGATTATACCGGTTACTTTACGAAATACGGAGATGGGGGAGTGGACCTTGTTCCTCTGATCAATCTCAGAAAAGAAGAAGTGAAGGAAATGGCGAAGGCACTGAATGTCACGGACTCAATCGTTCATAAAAAACCAAGTGCTGAACTTTGGGAAGGGCAGACAGATGAAGAAGAACTGGGGATGTCATATGATACGATCGATGCTTATCTGAGAGGGGAAAAGATCGATCCCGAAGATGAAAAGAATTTAAAAGAACTTCACAAGAAGACGGAACATAAGCGGCAAATTCCCGCTGGTCCCGAACGTTTCTAAGGGGAGTGATTGTAGAATTATGAAGCAGGATACAGCACTCATCATCATTGATATGATCAATAAAATGGACTTTGATGGTGGAGAAAACCTACTCGAAAACAGTCTTCCTGTCGCAAAGCGTTTACGTAAATTCAAAAAAGAGGTCAAACAGCAAGGCGTGCCAGTGATTTATGTGAATGATAACTTTGGACTTTGGCAGGACAATGCAACGGAATTACTGGAAGAGTGTAAAAAGGGGATAGGAAAACCTGTGGTTGAACAAATGGAGCCTGATGAAGATGATTACTTTATTATTAAACCAAAGCATTCGGGTTTTTTTGGAACACAGTTAAGTATTCTCTTAGATCATCTAGATGTGAAAAACCTTATTTTGACTGGAGTAGCGGGTGATATCTGCGTGATTTTTACAGCGAATGATGCTTATATGAGGGAATACAATATTTGGGTGCCGGAAAATGGGACAGCTTCTGAGTATAAAAATGATAATGAAAATGCTTTAAGAATTATGAAGCGTTCTTTAGGTGCCAGAACAGATTTGTTGGATAGTTCTCTTTTAAATGATATCTTCAGCCGTTGACAGTTGGGGGAACCTGTCATATATTATAAGGGAACACAGGTGATGGTTCCACGAATGTAACTTTTAACCCGTGAAGGAGAAATGATTTATGAGTGTGGTTGTTCTTAACTAATCCATGAACCGGATACGTCCTGAAAAAAAGTGTGCGAAAGCATGCTTGGTTTGTTATACCCTTTTTCAGGAACAGTTAAGAACAAGCATAAGCATAGCTGGATAAAACGATCCTAAAAGCTATGACTGGCTTATTCAGTCATAGCTTTTTTTCGTACATTCGTGGAACGACATTCTTTATGTGTCCTTACGAAGTCCGCAGCGAGCTATCTTCAGCTTGTTGCGGACTTTTTTATTTTTATTGATCACCTGTCAAAATGAGGAGGAAAAAACATTGAATCAGCAAACATTTGAAAGTTTAGGTTTGAACACTATTTTAACAAGGGTCAGTGACTTTGCTCATACGGATCGTGGGAAAGAAACGATTTTGGGGTTGCAACCATCCAATGACCAAAAGAAATTGGAAAGAATGCATGAGGAAGTCAAAGAAGCTCGAGCTATTATCGATCGTCACAGTCATGTACCCATTCATACATTGGGTGACATTCAGGTCATGATTGATCAAGGGAACAAAGGCATCTATATACGCCCGCAGCAATTTGGTTCCCTTGTCTCTTTTCTGGAGCATTGTACAAAGTTGAAACGGTTTATGAAAGATAAGCAGATTCTAGCCCCGACCATCTCCTTGTATGTCGATTCCATTGCGGATTTATCCCAATTGGAAGAAGAGATTTATGGGAACATACGCCATGGCCAAATCGATGAGTCTGCATCAAAAGAGTTAGGAAAGCTGCGAAGAAAAATAGACAAAACACTCAGCAACATGAAAACCAGAATGGAAAGTTCAGCTAAAAAGTATAGCTCTTTTCTTCAAGAGACAAGGCCAGTAGATAAAGGGGGGCGGTTGACCCTTCCTGTCAAAAGAGAAAACCGATCCAAAGTGAAGGGTGTGATCCTTGACCAATCTTCTTCTGGAGCCACGTTATTCATAGAACCACATGAAGTGACGTCCCTTCAAGAGCAGGTCCAGCTTTTGAAAATGCAGGAAGAGCAGGAGGTGGAAAGAATTCTCTATGCCTTAACTGCCTCTGTTCTGGAAAAGGAGTATGAATTGAATATCGCTATGGAAACGATGCACCAGTATGATGTTCTTTTTGCAAAGGCGAAATACAGCAAGGCTATTGATGGTCATTCACCGACCTTTTCCCAGGGGGAAATGGAGGTCAAGGAAGGGCGTCATCCTTTATTAGGAGAAAAAGCCGTTCCGCTGAATCTCCATATGGGTGTAGATGATCAAGCCCTGCTGATTACTGGACCGAATACAGGAGGGAAGACGGTAACCTTAAAAACAGTCGGTCTGTTTTGTTTGATGGCCCAATGTGGTCTGCCGATTTCTGCACAGCCTGGTACCAGGTTACCTCTTTTCCAACATGTTTTTGTCGATATCGGGGATGGGCAAAGCATTGAAGAAAATTTGAGCACCTTCAGTTCAAGGCTGACGAACTTGATTCACATTTTACAACAAGCGAATGATCATTCCTTGCTTCTTCTGGATGAAATCGGTTCAGGAACAGACCCAGGGGAAGGCATGGGGTTGGCGACTGCCATTCTGGATCAACTTGCGAACAAAGGCTCGACCATTTTGGCGACCACTCATTATAGTGAAATGAAAACCTATGCCATGGAAAAAGAAGGATTTGTTAATGGAGCGATGGCATTCGATTTAGAAACTCTGAAGCCTACGTACCAGCTGCAAATCGGAACAGCTGGGAAAAGTCAGGCGTTTGATATCGCCTATAAATTAGGATTGCATCCGGAAATCCTCAATCATGCTTATGACATCACATATAAGCAAAAAGGGAGCTTTACGAAAGACGATCAACTTTTAAAAAATCCGTCCTATGCTAAGCAAATGGCGATTAATCGGTACAGGCAAAAACGCAAAGCTCAGAAGAAAGAGAAAGCAGGTTTTCAGATGGGGGATAATGTCTGGATCCCTTCAGAAGAAGAAATGGGGATCGTCTATAAAGGACCGGATGCTTTAGGGAATTATGTTGTCCAAATCAAAGGGGAAAAGAAAGAATACAACCACAAGCGCTTGAAACTCCACATTTCAGCTGAGGAACTTTACCCGGAGGATTATGATTTTGATATTATTTTCAAATCCAAGGAATATAGGAAGATAAAAAAAGTAATGGATCGAAAACATGTGGATGGCTTAACTTTGGAAGAGGAAGAATGAGCGTGCACATAGAAAGAGTGTTAGCATTTCAATTGCCACAGATAAACGTGTTATTCTGAAGAAAATAGCCAAAAGGGGTGAAGGATGTGAAGAAGCGGACAAAATGGGTCATGATTATAGCCGTACTTTCATTAGTTGCTGTTTTTGCCATCCCGGAAGCTTATGCCTATTTAACAAAACGAAATTATGATAGTGAAGCTGTGACAGCAAGTGAGATCCCTGAAGGGTACGAGGTGGCAACTTTGGCGGGAGGGTGCTTTTGGTGTATGGAGCCTCCATTTGAAAAACTGAAGGGCGTCCATAGTGTCGTATCCGGTTATACGGGAGGGGAAACAGAAAATCCTTCTTACGATGAAGTATCTTCTGGAGGAACGGGACATATTGAGTCTGTCCAAGTCTATTTTGATCCAGACGTCATTTCCTATGAACAGATTCTCGATGTCTTCTGGAGACAAATCAATCCGACCGATGACGAAGGGCAGTTTGTGGACCGAGGGTACCAATATACGACCGCCATTTTTTATCACACCCCTGAGCAGAGGGAAATCGCTGAACAATCCAAACAAGCACTTCAAAATTCAGGTCGCTTTCAGAATGAATTAGTCACTCCTATCCTGGAAGCGGAAGAGTTTTATAAAGCGGAGGAATACCATCAGGATTATTATAAGAAAAATAATCTAAGGTACGATTTTTACCGTGGAAATTCCGGTCGCGATCAATATTTAGAAGAAAAATGGGGAGAAGACTTAGAAGTGGATTTTCCTAAGAAATAAGCTTTTTCATTTTCACTATTCGACGCCATCTTTTATACAAAAACAAAACCCCTTCGCTTCTGCGAAGGGGTTTTAAATCATTGAATTCAATAACTTTCTGTTTCTTTAGGAATGGAAGGATTTGCATCCGTATCCATACTTGTATAGCCGACATAACTGAAACCGATGACAATAATCATAAGAATGGCAAGTAAAATTCTTCTCATTATATTTCCTCCATCACTACAAAACGACAGAAAAAGGCAGGTTTTGTCGAATATTGTAGATTGTTGCTTATTTTATTGTAAGCGTTCGAAAATAAGATTACAAGCGTATCTTACGTCTAAGAAACCATTTTTAAACCAATGACGCCGGCAACGATACAAGTAATGAATAACAGACGCTTTCGATTCGCTTTTTCTTTGAAGAAAAAAATGCCCAGCAAAACGGTACCTGCCGACCCAATTCCTGTCCATATCCCATAAGCCGTTCCAATTGGAAGGTCCTTTAGGGATAAAGAAAGAAAATAGAAGCTCGCTGCCCCTGCAAGGATAGCCATGAACGCCGGTTTACGTTTTTGGAAGCCATCCGACAGCTTCAAGAAGAACATGGCCGTCATTTCGCCTACTCCAGCCATCATTAAAAATACCCATGCCATCCTTATCCCTCCTGTTGTACCTGTTCTGAAGTGGTTTCAGACATTTTCAAACCAATAATGCCTGTAATTAAAAGCATAATAAAAAAGACTTTCCCAGCTCCGCCTCCGTCGCCAAGAAAGATCATCCCGATTAAAGCTGTACCTGCTGCGCCAATCCCTGTAAATATCGCATAACCTGTTCCAATATCAATGACTTTTAATGCTTTCGTGAAAAAAGTGAAACTGATAATGATACAAATGACGGTAATGGTTGAAAAGAGGGGATCCGTGAAGCCCTCTGACAATTTCAATCCAACAGCCCAGCCGATTTCGAAAAAAGCACCGAAGAATAAATAAATCCATGCCATCGTTTCATACCTCCCTAATGTTCCGGGTTTTTAATGCCAAGCCAAAAAATTTGCCAGCTCGCTTCCTGTCTTTTTTCAAAAACATCCCGGTCATAAAAATTTTCTTCCAGAAACAAACCGTCAATCAACGTATAAAATGCGGAAGTCAGCGTATTTGTAGAAAGAGGGCGGATGATTTCCTTCTCTATTCCACGTTCAAATACCGGGCGGATAAGATCAGTCATACAATCTTCGACCATCAAGAATACTTTCTTAATTTCATCTGCGAATTCGTCGGGCGGAAAAAAGGTTACCCTCTTAAAAAACATGCCTTCTGTAGAATGAGCCATATGGTCGAGATAGACACGATAGATCTCATGAAGGTGATCAGCCACTGAATCCTGTTGAATGGAGCCTGCTTGATTCATCAAATGACTCTTTTCTCTTTCTCCCACGTCATAAAGAACATGGAGAAAAATATCTTCTTTATTATCAAAATGATTATAAAGAGAAGGTTTTTTTATTCCAACAGCTTCCGCAATATTGGCAAGTGTCGTATTTTCGTATCCATAATTGGCAAAGAGCTTAAGACTCTCTTCAATAATTGTTTCTTTTGTCATTCAGCTCTCTCCTTTCACTAACTAACGTTTGTTAGTTTTATTTTACCACGCCATATGAATGTTGTCCAGACCTCTAATTTCGACATGTTTAGTCATGAATAAGGAAGGGAATGCTTTGTAATAAGTGGATTTATACCATAAAAGGAAATGGGAACAACCAAGGCACGCCTGTCCTGCATGGTGCCTGATCTTAAAACAGAAGGGGATTGAATCGGTGAATCAATATAAACTGGATCGATACGAAGGGGCTTATGCGATTTTGGTCGAAGAATCCGAATTTAAGAATGAACTTTCTGTACTCAGAGAGAGGCTTAGCTTTGTAAAACCAGGAGATTATGTTGAAATAGAATTTGATTCCATTGGTAATTTAAAACACGTAGCGATTTTGTCTAAGTGCGACAAGATGGAAAAAGCTTAAGAAGAAGTGCGTCAGCGGCTCAGCTCTTGAACCGTTGACGCACTTCTTCTTTTTTATTCGACAAAAGCTCCCGATTGTGGAAGACTCAGCTTCGAGATTATCGCGCTGCCGCGAAAAGGGAGTTATTCCCCGCAGCCCCGATACACTCAACAATAGGCTCGAAACTGATTCTTCCACAATCCTGCCATTAAGTTGAAGATATGGAAGGGGATTGTTATTTAGTCGTAATATTTCGACAATAGTGGCGAATTACCTTGCATTTCTCATGTATATCATCATAATAAAAGTAAGAGATTTGTACTGGGGGGATACTCATGCTATTACGGAATGCGATGGACCTTTTGGATGAGGGAGTACTGATTAGTGACGAAGAATATACCATCACTTATGTCAACCCTGCCTATGTAAGGATGTTCCAATTAGAGGAAGAGCGCATCGTTGGAGAAAAACTCAATCATTTGTATCCAGAGTTAGCGCCAGAAAAAAGGCTCCTGTCTAAGTCTATCAAAGAGAAAAAGGACATAGATTTTGAAGGGATGGAGTTTCAGTGGCAGGGTATGGACATGGTGCTGCACATTTACACAAAACGCTTCACTCATGAAGGGGAGAATTTTATCCTCATCCGAATTTTCAATATGACGGAGCAATCAAGAAGAGAGAAAGAATTGATTCATATGATTGAAGAAATGACGGCTAATATTGTAACCATTGCTAAAGGGTATGCTCTTTTACCATTACAGCCGATTTTAAGAGAAGAACAGCGTCATATCTTATTGGAAAGAGTACCTGTCTTATGCCAGGAACAGAATGTGAGTCGTTTGGCGATCCAGTTTTCGGGCATCACTTCGATTGACGAAGAATGGGCGGTCCTTTTGAAAAACCTTATGATGAGTCTTAAGTTGTTGGGCATTGAAGTTGTTCTTGCCGGCATGCGCCCCCAGGTAGTGATGCAATTTGCAGAGAATCGTATCCAGTTGGATGGGGTACGGACATTTATGAACGTCCAACAAGCAACGAAGTATTTCTTGGAAACGGGGTTGAAGCCGAGGTTCGAATAGGTGTGAAAGAGGGTTTCCGACCGGCCATGGGGGCTAGTTCAGAGCTTTATCCGTTTCCTGAAAACCGGCCTCCCTTCGTAATTCATAAGCACGAGGGTGATCGAAAGCAAACCCTTTAAGTACGCAATTCCTTACCCAAGACAAGATATTAAAGGAAAGCAGCCCTCATTTTCCAGAAGGTGGTCGTGCACCCCATTTTTATCAACCCAACAGCCATTCTCCAATGATTCCACCCATTAAGAAGTGAAGAAAAGGCCGGCTATCCCAACTCCCTCACAATATCCACTTAAAACAGTTACGGTTTTGGGTGCTTCCTCCATATTTATTTTCTTCTCTCAAAATGGTTCAGTGAATCCTTTCATTCAAACATAAGAACACAGACTGCCAACTACCTAATGTGCTATAATACAAACAAATGTTCTTGAAAGGTGATCGATATGGAAGAACTACTGGACGAGCTTAATCCATCACAACAAGAAGCAGTCGTATCTACAGAAGGGTACGTCCGCGTCATCGCTGGTGCAGGTTCTGGCAAGACACGAGCCTTAACTCACCGGTATGCCTTCATCGTAAATGAGCTTGGAATCGACCCTGCTAATATACTATCTGTAACTTTTACAAACAAAGCCGCCCATGAAATGAGACGGCGGGTGAAAAAATTAATTGGGGGAGAACAGGACACAGGTTTTATAACCACATATCACGGTTTTTGTGTCCGTGTCCTACGTGAAGATATCCACAGACTTTTTTATCCGAAGAATTTTGTCATTTTGGACGTGGAAGATCAGAAAGTTCTACTGAGAGAGATTTTTGAAGATATGGGGTTAAAACTCAATGATAAAACATTCAAAAGGATTCTCGATAAGATCGGAATACTTAAAGGGAACACCCATTATGTCCAACAAATGATCTTGCGTGGGGCCATGCCTTCCGTAGAAGATTCAGGAGACCTTGACAGTCAGATCATTCAGCAATATCTCAAGAAGCAAAAGCGTGTGTACGGGCTGGACTTCGATGATTTACTCAATTTTGTTTTTACTCTTTTCGAGCAGAATAAAGAAGTGCTTGAAAAATGGCAGGATCGACTTTTTTATATACAAGTCGATGAATTTCAGGATAGCAGCTTTAAGCAATTCGAACTTGTGAAGATGCTTGCTGAAAAACAAGGAAATTTATTCGTCGTTGGTGATCCCGATCAAACGATCTATGAATGGCGGGGAGCCGATCCTAAGTATATGGTTGACTTCGAGAATTATTTTTCTGATGCTCAGACCATCTTTTTGAAGGAAAATTACCGTTCCACACCGGAAATCCTATCATTGGGAAATGCTTTGATTCGGAATAATTATTTCAGGGTGGATAAGGACATGCTTCCTGTCAATCCTTCTGGAGTGAAAGTGGTTCATTATCATGGAAAGGAAGAGATACAGGAAGCGAAGTGGATTGTAAGTAGGATTAAACAAATCGTGGAAAAAAAGAAAGCAAATTTGAGTGAAATCGCCATTTTGTATCGAGCGAATTACTTATCACGCTTTGTAGAACAAGAACTGATTGCTGAAAACATCGAATATAAGATTTTCGGAGGTTTTAAATTTTTTGACCGTCTGGAAATTAAGGATGCTCTCGCTCATTTGAGGATGATTGCTTTTCAGGATGATTTGTCTTTCAGTCGCATCATTAATGTACCCAAACGTCAAATTGGAAAGAAGCGGATGAGTTTTCTTAGAGAAAAAGCGGAAGAGGAGGGGCAATCCCTCTATGAAACCCTGAAAAAATATGCTGACCACGATCGCCTAAGGCGTACAGGTGCACGCATTTTCATAGAAGCCATCGAGTACTTGAAGGAGATCCGAAGCAAGCGAAAAGTATCGGAACTATTGCAAGAGGCCATGCAAGTGACAGGATACGAAGCTTACCGGAGAGAAGACGGGGATCAGGAGAGGTTGGATAATATGACCGAGCTCCTTCATTCCATTGTCCAGTATGAGCAAACGCTCGGCGAAGATATTGATTTGGACGAGTACCTACAAATGGTTGCCCTCTATACAGACGATGACAGGGCAGACCAGGTGGATTCCGTTAAACTCATGACGATTCATACAGCCAAAGGGCTGGAGTATCCTTATGTATTCGTAATAGGTATGTCGGAAAGTGTTCTTCCCAATGTCCGTGCGATTAGACAGCGGAAAGAAAGAGGACTTGAAGAAGAGCGCAGGCTGGCTTATGTAGCTGTGACGAGAGCGGAACAGGAACTTTACTTAACAGAATCTGAAGGCTTTCAAAATGGTGGACAAAAGAAATACCCTTCCCGTTTTATATTTGAAGTCGAAGACCAGCTTTATGACCGCATCGGAGAGCTGGATGAATCCCTCATAGAAGAGGCAAAAGAGTATATACATGCATCTCACCGCCTCGAGAAAGAACCATCTGGTGACTTCTTCGAAAAAGGAACCCGTGTTAAACATCCTGTTTTTGGTGAAGGTTCTATTGAGGAAGTCGATGAGAAGAAAAACAATTACATGGTCTTTTTTGATCGACTTAAAGCTCCGAGACCGATCAGTCGGAACTTTAAGAAACTAGAAAAACTATAGGAAAGTGAGAAGAGCCGCCACGCGATACGTGACGGCTCTTCTTTAGAAATCCTATTAGAAAGAGACATAGGATTTTATATAGCGTTTGCAACATTCATTGCTTTTTCTGCCCGTTCCTCTTCAGGACCATAGTATTCCAGTTGATAGATGACATCGAGATCTCCATCATACCATTCTACAAAAATATGATCCTCTTTTTCCTGGACACCAGCGATAGCCCCAGAGTTCAAAGGGACTTGCAGTTCAGATTCTTGAAGAATGTTCCCTGGCTCATACAAAGTGCTCACCATGGCTTTTTCTGAACCATTCGATTGGTAGAGGACATCGACTCTCTCGTCTTCGACATTTGACTCAACCTGGGTGACTTCGAATGGCATATCTTCAGGAAGACCAAGCTTCTCCTTCTTCTCCTCCGATAAGTCATCTACCGGCTGAGCGAACGTTTCCGGATAAGCCGTTTTCAAATCCTCAAGCGATAAATTCTGCGAAGAACAAGCGGCGAGAAAAATCAATGTCGCGAACAGTAAAATTCTTTTCCACATGTTTTCCACTCCTTGAACATAAAAAGAAAAACTCCCGTTCACATTTTACCATACTTTGCTCCATCTGATTCTTAATAATTCTGATTTGTTTTCCGACCCATTGCTAGTGTTTCAGGTAGGGTTTGCTTCCAGGAAGTAGGAAGAATTTAAAGGTTATTTGAAAAATAGTCAGATTTTCTTATATAACTTGAAACGTTTAAGGGAATCAAACGTAATAAAGAATAGATAAAAAGAATCAATAGACTGGGTGACGGCTCAAAGGGGAAAATCTTAATCATAGCGAAAGGTAGGATGACATGGAGACTATTCAAATTCGTACGTTTCTTGAAAAAGATTTTGAGGCTGTCCAGCAATTGAATGAAAAAGAAGGATGGAGCGGCCTTGTGGAACGCGGTGAGGAAACGTTATGCTCCTGGTTGAATTCAGAACCAGCTCTGGTTGCGGTTGTGGATCATGAACTCGTCGGCTTCCTCAGAGGGCTGACAGATGGTTCCATAACGTTGTATATTTGTGATCTGCTCGTGAAAGAAAGTTTTAGAAATCAAGGGATTGCGGAGAAGTTGATCCAAACCGCTCACGAATGTTATCCAAGTACACGCGTGGAAATGTTAGCATCCACAAAATCCGAGGGTTACTATGTTCATCAAGGGTACCGCTCTTTTTATGGATTCAGGAAATCCGCTGAAGAAATGTAAAAAAACAACTGACTCGAGATGATCGGGTCAGTTGTTTTCATTTATATATTCGGCTTCTTCCTCAGGACTGAGGAGACGCTTCGCTTTTCCAATCGTGCCACGTTGCATTTCCCAAATCGTGTTATGGTCAGCTACAGCATTTGAAAAATCCTCATCAGCCCATTTCATTAAAATTTGTTTATAGACATGCTTATGGGTCAAGTCATTCGTTTCCAAATGTTCAAGCAGCCAGGAAATGCGAAGGGGGTGGATTTCAAAAAACGTCCATTTTTCATCTGCTTTCACTTTCTGATGTGACATGCCATGAATATATTCCTGGTATTCCTTGTCAGTCAACTCCGGCCCTGAAATCTCTCCTCCAAAAGGATTCTTCCCATCTCTTTCATAGGCTTTCAGTTCTTCTGCATTCACTGTTCCTGTTACACCCTGCGCTGTGGATGCCCCTTGAGTTTGTACATACAAATAAGCTCCTGTCACGGCACCAATACATAGACAGAATGAAAACCATACAATTAATCTCTTCATGTACAGCCCCCTTAAAAGTGTTTACCAGTAATTTCTATTATATAGGAAGGGGGGAAGGAGAAAAAGAGAATGTTCGCAAATAGACTTGTATGACCTCTCCTTAGCTATCGACATAATGAGCTAATTTAGCGGCGAATGAGCGTGGAATGAACTTGGAGGCATAGGCTAACCCCTGGTTCATCGCCCCGGGAATAACGACTCGTCTTCCTTTCACAAAGCCGAGAAATCCGGACTTGGCTACTGATTCTGGAGACATGGTACTGTTTACAAGTTTCGTATGCTCTGCTTTCGCTGTTTTGAAGAAGTTCGTTTCTGTTGCCCCTGGGCACAAGGTTGAAACTGTCACGCTTGTATCTTTAAGCTCTTCTACAAGAGCTTCTGAAAAGGATAGGACGTAAGCTTTGGAAGCGTAGTACACCGCCATTTTTGGACCAGGCTGAAAGGCAGCCGTGCTCGCTACATTCAATACCCCTTTAGGGATGGAGCGAAAGCGTGCGGCTTTGATTTCAGGTAAAAACAGATGGGTAAGTTCAGTAAGGGCATTGATGTTTACCTGCAACATTTTCTGTTGGTCTAGTAGAGGGAGCTCTTCAAAAAGACCATTCAAACCAAAACCAGCGTTATTTACAAGAACAGTAACATGGAGACCAAGCTCTTTCACTTTACTATACACAACTTCAGCTGCTCCAGGTTCTGATAAATCCTTAGGAATGATTGTGATCGGATGACCATCCAGTTCCTCTTTTAACTGATGAAGCTTGTCTTCGGATCGTGCAACGACAATCAAGTTATACCCTGATTTAGCGAATAGACGGGCAAGCTCATATCCGATACCACCCGAGGCTCCTGTGATCAATGCAGTTGGCTTCATGAAAATCTCTCCTTTATCAACTTCGAATGCAATAGATGCTAATAGTCTATACCCAATTACCAAGAAGAACAAATCACACGTCTGTTCCCCATAAATAACCAGACCAGGTCATCCAAATTTTGGATGACCTGGTCTGGTGTGTTTTGGCTATACAATCTCTTTTCGTTTTAGGGTCTGTATGGCTCCGAAAAGAAGGAGAACAATTGTAACAATGGTGAATAGACTTGCGAACCAAAGGTCTGTCTCCACTTCTCCGCTTCTTAGCAAAGAGGGGAGATAGGAAGGAATCTTTGTTGGACTCCATTCCAAAAGGTGAGAAAATACACTTGAGATGATATTTAATATCATGAGGATACTGATGGTTAAAAACAAGACAAAGCCGGGAACTTTCGTCCATGTGTTCATGAAAAGACTAATGCTGAGAACGAAAATGATATAAACGCCATAAAAGGCAGTTGTAATCAATACGTAAATGAAGGATATGTCACCAAAAAGAAGTTGAACATAATACCAACTTGCAAGCAGGCCGACGAAAATAGAAAGAAGAACGAGTGAGATGTGGGCTGCCCATTTGGCGGTCACATAGTTGGTATAGGATACCGGCTTTACAAGAATCAGTTCCGCTACACCCGATTTTCGTTCTCCAGCGATCGTTCCCATCGTAATCAGGGCGATGACAAGCACTCCAAGTGTATTCATTTGCGAGATACTCATCATGAATACATTCGCTGGTGGTGGAGTCGGCATATCAAAGGTCGCACCTTCCGGAAGCCCTCCAGTAGATTCAAGTATTTGAGGGAGGTAATAGGTTGTCAAAGGGTCCATGATACAAAAAAGAATAAAGACAAGAGGAACCCAAACCCACTTGTAATTTCTTGCGGACTCCAGACATTCCTTTTTATAGATGGTCATCCATTGCATGCTCATTCACCACCTTCATGAATAGATCCTCAAGCGTCGTCTGTCCTACTTCAAAGAAAAGAAGGGGCCATTGTTCCTTGTTTACATGCTCTAACAAAACGTCACGAGCCTCATGGACATTTTGTACATACACATGGATATTTTGCTTTTGAATGTCTGTATGTGTGACGAACGGGAACGCCTCGATTTTCCCTTTATAAGCCTGCATGTTTCCTTCAAAGCGTAAAGTGATTTTATCTACCTGATGTCGTTTTCTTACTTCTTGAAGAGAACCTGATTCTACAATAGCTCCTTTGTGCATAAGGAGAATTTCATCGCTTGCCTCCTCCGCATCCCCTAGGATATGAGTGGAATAGAGCAACGTAGATTCCTGCTTCAATTCTTCCATCAAATTTAATACATCGCGACGACCGATTGGATCTAAAGCGGATACCGGTTCATCAAGCAAAAGAACGGTCGGCTTGTGGATCATCGCTTGTGCAATCCCGAGTCTTTGCTTCATGCCACCGGAGTACTTGGATATTTTTCGATTTTTGGCATCCGCGATACCAACACGATCCAGCAACTGTTCCGCTAGTTTTTGAGATTCCTGCTTAGAAATATGGGAAAGACGGGCGACGTAGTGAAGAAACTCTTTCCCAGTCATCCAATTATGAAACTGTGGATGCTGAGGTAAATATCCGATGTGTTTTCGGATATCCCCGCTTCCCCCATTCGCTAGTTCAACTTGGCCTGAGGTGGGGTGCATGAGCCCTGCGATCATCTTTAATGTTGTGGTTTTCCCTGCACCATTGGGGCCCAGCAATGCGACACATTTTCCCGGTGACAAATGGAAGGTAATGTTTTTTACTGCATTTTCTTTATCGAATGTTTTCGTTATATTTTTCAGGGTAATCACGACTCATGGCTCCTTCCAAAAATAAAATAAGCGATGGGACCGATCGTGTTGATGAATAAGATGATGAGGACCCACATCCATTTCGGTCCATTTGTAGCTTCTGCACGGATTAAGCTTACAAGAGCGGTAATCATCAAAACGACTTGGATGATGAGTAGGGGAGCAATAATTGCTAAATTTTCGTTGATGAATTGAATGGCGTTTTGAGTGAGTAACATAAGATCACCTCCTTATAGGTTCTTTTTCCTCTAGAAAATATTATGATTTTGTCCTCGTTTCTTTCCTCTGCCAGACCGTTTTCCATAAGATGAAAAAGATGATGCTTGGCACAGGGAATTGGATCAGCCCTATGATTCCCCACAACCAGGGAGCTTTTCCAATTTTTCTAGCTTTAATAAAAAGAATAGAACTTTGTGTCATCAGAATGAGAATAACGAGAAGCCATCCCCATAAAGGCATTTCTTCAGGTCCATAATGTTTCATTGCCGCATCTCCACCATTTCATAGCGTTCTTTATAGAAGTAGCGGATTAAAATGATAATGGAAAAGATTTGTGCGAAAACAAACAAAAGAGGGACATAGAATAAGCTGAAAATAAGGAAAGAAATAAAAATGAACGCAATCCCCCATAAACAAGTCAATTCAAACCATAGTCGCCGGTACCAAAGGGCGGCCTGTTCTTCGATAAGATTCTCGAAGTAGGAGAGGGAAGGTTCCGTTAGTTCCATTTGTTCTTCTGTGTGCCGGGCTGCTTCCTGAAGCCTTTCTTCCAGGTTGTTCGGTGTCTTGTCATCTGTCATCCGTTCTCAGCTCCTTTCGTAAATTCTCCAGCCCATAATGGACCCTGGACTTCACTGTCCCTACTTTCAGCTTTGTCATTTTTGCAATATCTTTATAGTCATAGCCGTAATAATGCTTCAAGATGAGGGGGATCCGGTGTTCATCCTCCAGTTTCCATAAAGCCTCCTGGACTTCATGCCAATCACTCGGAAAAGAAACAGAGGAGCGGGGGAATTCTTTCCGCAGTTTCTCATCCAGTTTATCTTTCTTTTTTTGCTTTCGTTTGTAGTCCAAGTATGTGTGTGTAGCAATTTGGATGAGCCAGGTAGAGAACTTGGATCGATGATTAAACTGGTTGATTTTCTGGATGGCCTTGATTAATACATCCTGTGTTACATCATAAGCCAATTGTTCATCCCCGCTCATTTTCCATACATATTTAACGATGAAGCTATAGTGTTTTTTCAGAAGTTCAGCAAGCGCCTGATCCTCTCCATCTTGTGCTCTCCTGATGAGATCCGAATCCATAAACATCCCTCATTTCGTTCCCTGACTATAAGACGTAAGATTTGATTGATTCGTTCAAATGAATGTTGAAAAGTTTCTATTTTCCTATTATCCATCATAATGGTTTATTAAGGTCCATGATCTGAAAAAGTTATTGAACTATATGGCAGGATTGTGGAAGACTCCGTTTTGAGACTTTTGTCGAGTGGATGGGGCTGCGGGGAATGGCTCGCTTTCCGGCCACCCCTGACTCCCGTTATGATAAACGAAGCCCTGAAAACATCTCGAAACTGAGTCATTCACAATAGGGAGCTTATTTTGAATTGCATGGAGATTCATGCCATAAGAATTATTGGGACAGACTGGTTGACTTTATTATCTGAATTTTATAGACTATTGGAAAGATATTTTTAAAAAGTGGCTTTATTATAAAGTCGAAATAAGCAAGTTGAGTAGAGAATGAGTTGAGTTGAGGTATAGGATGAGCTGAGCTGAGTGAGCGAGGGATCTTCGGACGTAAGGAGCCGACGGATTGCCTGGCCAATTTTCACCCCTTTTCTATCCACTCGTTTTCATCCCTCAACGTCTCATTCTCCATGATTATTATGGAGAGGTGAGCCTTTATGACCACTTTTAATACATTTCAAACCGATGCTGAAGAGCATCAGACCATCCCAGTAACACAATCATTTTATACGGATACGTTAACACCGATTCACATGTTTCATGCATTGAATCATGAAGCCGTGTACATGCTGGAGAGCCAGGATCCTGAATCGCCATGGTCGAATTATTCTTTCCTTGGTCTTGATCCGATGGTTCAAATCAAAGAGGAGAAGCAGCAGTTTCAAATCAAAGACTTTGATCAAAATGATGTCACGTATGCTCAAGACTTTAAGTCTGCTTATGAGGAAGTACTTGCAAAGCTTAATGTGAAACAGCCTCCGATCGACCTTCCTTTTAAAGGAGGAGGGGTCGGATATATCAGCTATGATGCCATTTCAGATTATGAACCTGTAGAAAGAGCCAAGACGGATGAGTTGAATCTCGCAAATTATCATCTCCTTTTCTGCAAGACTTTAATTGCTTATCATCATAAGACAAAAGAAACGACGATTTTATCCTTCGCTAGAAAAGAAGCGGATCGCTCATTAGAAGAAATTTATTCTAAGGCGAAAAAGCGAATTACATCCATTACAAGCCAACTGCAGAAGGTCGATACGCTTCCTGATTTAATGCTTATCGAGAATGAAACAGATGATGAATCCTTTCAGTTAGACAGCAATTATGAACCAGAAAAATTCAAATCCGATGTGGAAAAAATCAAAGAGTATATCCGTGCCGGAGATGTTTTTCAGGCCGTTTTATCTCAACGTTTTCATACAGTAACGGACCGAAGTGGCTTTGAACTTTACCGGGTACTCCGGAGAGTGAACCCTTCTCCATACATGTTTTATTTGAAAATGGATGAAGTGGAAGTCATCGGAAGTTCTCCAGAACGACTTCTTGAGGTCCGTGACCGAAACCTTGAAATCCATCCCATAGCTGGAACGAGAAAAAGAGGACGAACCAAAGAAGAAGATGACGCCCTTGCTGAAGAACTACTGCATGATGAGAAAGAGCTAGCGGAACATCGCATGCTCGTGGATTTAGCACGAAACGATATTGGCCGCGTAGCTGAATATGGAACGGTAAAGGTAAGCGAGTATATGACCATCGGGCGTTTTTCAAAAGTAATGCACATCATCAGTAAAGTGACCGGCCGATTGAAGGAAAGCGTTTCACCGATTGACGCCCTGATTTCTTCCTTTCCGGCTGGAACATTATCGGGAGCACCAAAAGTCAGAGCCATGCAGATTCTCCGGGAGCTTGAACCCACACCCAGAAACCTCTATGGTGGAGGAATTTTATATTTAGGCTTTGATGGAAACATTGACTCCTGCATTACCATTCGGACGATGACAATAACAGGAAAAGATCTATATATACAGGCAGGGGCAGGGATCGTTGCTGATTCTGACCCTGAAGCAGAGTATCAGGAAACGCTAAGTAAAGCGAGTGCTTTGAAGAAGACGATTCAATTAGCTGAGAAGATATTTGAGAAGAGTGGAGAAGGAGTGGAGTCGAGATGAAAGATACATTGAGTAGAGTTGTCACAGGAGAGAACATGACGGAACAGGAAGCTTTTGAAACAATGGATAAGATCATGAATGGAGAAGCGACGACCGGCCAGTTGATGAGCATGCTCAGCGTGATGCGTTACCGAGGAGAAACAGTTGAAGAAATGACCGGTTTCGTTCGGGCGATGCGTGAGAACATGACGAAAATGGATACGAATGATCCTTCCATTGTAGATACATGTGGCACAGGTGGCGATGGGGCTTCTACATTTAATATTTCCACAGCTGTTTCCATCGTTCTTGCGAGCATGGGCGTAAAAGTCGCCAAGCATGGGAATCGAAAAGTTTCTTCAAAAAGTGGGAGTGCTGATGTCCTGGAAAAGCTGGGCATTCCGATTGACACAACTCCAGAACAAGGGGCACAGGCGCTATCTCAAAAAGGGATGACGTTCATGTTCGCACCTCTTTACCATAAAGCAATGAAACACGCAGGACCTGCACGGAAAGAGCTTGGCTTTCGTACCATTTTCAACTTGCTTGGTCCCATGTCAAACCCTGCGAATGCAAAAAGACAACTGATCGGCATTTATGATACGAATTACGCAGAGAAAATGGCTGAAACTCTTAAAAACCTGGGTTCTACTCACGTACTCCTAGCAACGGGAAGAGATGGTTTGGATGAAATTACGATTACAGGGAAAAGCGACCTCGTTGAATTGAAAGATGGGGAGATCACTCGTTTCACGGTTTCTCCTGAAGATTTCGGTCTTCCTTTAGGGAATCTGACAGACATTCGTATTTCAGAAACAGAAGAAAGTGCCCAAATCATTAAGGATGTCTTGTATGGTTGCTCCAATGAAAGTGCCGCTTCCATTGTCACACTGAATGCAGCCGCGGGACTTTACGTGGCAGGAATAGCAGCAGACCTTCAAGAAGGTGTTCATCTTGTTCAAAAAGCGATCAGTGAAGGCGTCACAAGCAAATACTATGAATCGATTGTGAATGAAAAGGAGAATCGTCAATATGCTTGAAACCATCTTAGCTGTAAAACAACAAGAAATCGAAAAACTATATTTGCCAGATGAGCAATCATTCGCTCATCATTCCCTCTATGAATCTCTGAAAACCGCACCGTTTGCAGCAGGGTTGATTGCAGAGGTGAAAAAAGCATCTCCATCCAAGGGCATCATCCGTGAGGACTTCAATCCTGTCCGAATTGCTCATGACTATGCTGCCGCAGGTGTGCAAGCCATTTCGGTTCTTACCGATCAGCATTTTTTCCAAGGGCACCGTGATTACTTGACGAATATCAAAAAAGTTGTGGATGTTCCTGTATTGCGCAAAGACTTTATTATCGACTCATTGCAAATAGCTGAGAGTGCTTATATCGGTGCTGATGCTATTCTCCTAATCGGGGAAGCGCTGGAAGCGGAGAAGCTGCATGAACTTTATCTTCAAGCCTACGAACTTGGATTGGAAGTCCTTGTCGAAGTACACAGTGAAGAAACATTAACGAAAGTCCTGAATGAGTTCACACCAAAGATCCTTGGCATCAACAATCGAAACCTTCATACGTTTGAAACGAAACTTTTTCAAACCGAGCGAATGGCGAAACTTGCACCGGAGGAGTGTTTGTTGGTTTCAGAAAGTGGCATCTCTTCCCATGATGATCTACAGAAAGTAGCTGGTTACGGAGCTGAGGGAGTGCTTGTTGGAGAATCTCTTATGCGTCAGAAGAACATCAAAGAAGCAGTCCGTCAGTTGTTGGAAGGAGTGAATGTTCGATGAAAGAACCGATTGTGAAATTATGCGGAAACAGATCTTTATCAGATGTAGCCAAAACATCTTCCTCCCAAGCCTCCCATCTTGGTTTCATTTTTGTCAGGAGAACAAAACGATATGTCCGACCTGAATATGTCGGGCGCTGGGTGAAAAAAATTCGACCAAGACAAAAGATCGTCGGGGTTTTCATCGAGCCCACGATTGAGGAAATCGAAGAGATTCTTCATTTTGTGCCATTAGATGTTATTCAACTGCACGGAAACGAAACGGTATCTCAGTTGTTGAGAATCAAAGAAGCGTTCGGACTGCCGGTTTGGAAAGTGGTTCACCATCAATCGGATGGCATTAAGCAAATGGAGGTCTTCCGTGGTGTTGCGGATGGATATATTGTGGACAGTAAAGTCGACGGTGTTTCAGGTGGAACCGGGGTCCGCTTCGACTGGGAGTCTGTGCCGACCTATCAGAATGAAGCGTATGGCCAGGGTGTCCCGTGCTTAATTGCAGGAGGGATTAAACCAGAAAACGTCACAGAGCTGTTGCATTATCGTCCGGACGGCATCGACCTTTCCAGTGGGATTGAAATTGAGGACGGTAAAGACATCGGCAAAATTCAAGCAATCATGAAAGAGGTGGAGCAAAATGTTGCAAGTATTTCCTGATTTAAAAGGACGCTACGGTGATTTTGGAGGCAAATATGTACCGGAAACCCTCATGGGGCCGTTGCAAGAGCTGGAAGAAGCGCTTGATCAAGCGATGGCGGATCCGGCCTTTTTGGAAGAGTACCATCATGTATTGAAAGAGTACGCAGGGCGCCCCACTTCTTTGTCTTACGCAGACAAATTGACCGGCCACCTTGGAGGAGCAAAAATTTATTTAAAACGTGAAGACTTGAACCATACAGGCGCACACAAGCTTAACAATGCCATTGGTCAAGCTTTACTTGCTAAAAGAATGGGGAAAGAGAAAATCATTGCGGAAACAGGAGCAGGCCAGCATGGCGTTGCATCAGCTACGGTTGCCGCTAAATTTGGACTTCAGTGTATCGTGTTTATGGGAGAAGAAGATATCCGCAGACAGGAGCTGAACGTTTTCCGGATGAAGCTGCTCGGAGCGGAGGTCGTTTCGGTTTCTAGTGGAAACGGCACTCTCAAAGATGCGACAAATGAAGCGATCCGCTATTGGGTCGCCAACTGTGAAGACCACTTTTATTTAATCGGTTCTGTCGTCGGCCCTCATCCTTATCCTCGCATGGTTCGGGATTTTCAGCGGATTATTGGGGACGAATCTAAACGTCAGTTTTTAGAGGTCGAGAAAGAGCTTCCAGATCGTATATTTGCCTGTGTAGGCGGTGGAAGCAACGCTATGGGAATCTTTTACCCATTCCTTGAAGACACGAGTGAATTGGTGGGGGTAGAGGCTGCCGGGAAAGGTATCGACACACCCGAGCACGCAGCGACGCTCTCAAAAGGAACTCCCGGTGTGATTCACGGATCGATGACTTATCTCATGCAGGATGAAAATGGACAAATTACCGAGCCTTATTCCATTTCCGCAGGCCTCGACTACCCTGGGATCGGTCCAGAGCATGCTCATTTATTCCAAACGAAACAAGTACGCTACGAAGCCATCACAGATAAAGAAGCGCTTGATGCATTGAAGCTTCTGACACAGACGGAGGGAATCATTCCGGCGATTGAGAGTGCCCACGCCCTTGCTCAGGCATTTAAAGAAGCACCTCAGATGAGCCACAACGAAACGATTCTGATCAACCTTTCTGGTCGTGGGGATAAAGACATGGCAACATTAATGGAACATTTCCAGGAGGAGGTTTGACATGCTGACGAAGACATCATTTCAAGGAAAACTAACGAAAACAGAAAATCTGTTCATTCCCTTCCTTGTAGCAGGGGATCCAAGTCCGGAATTAACGATTCAATTCGCTTTGCGTTTGCAGGAAGAAGGTGCAGATGTTTTGGAATTGGGCGTCCCTTATTCGGATCCACTTGCAGACGGACCGACTATACAACGAGCAGCTCAGCGCGCATTGAAGTCAGGGATGTCTTTACGTAAAGCCATTGAGCTTGTTCCGAAGTTACGAGAAAATGGACTCGAAATTCCAGTTGTCATTTTCACTTATTACAATCCTGTCTTACAAATCGGGCATGAAGAATTCTTTAATCTTTTAGAACAGAATGGAGTCGAGGGCCTTCTTATACCCGATCTCCCATTTGAAGAAAGTGAGGAAATTCGCACCCAGTCTGAAGAAAGAAACATCGAATTCATTTCCCTTGTGGCGCCTAACTCTGATCAAAGGATCAAGCAGATTGCGGAACATGCGAAAGGCTTTCTCTATTGTGTTTCTTCTCTAGGAGTAACAGGAGAGCGAAAGGAAATGTCTTCTGAGGCTTTGTCATTCATTGAAAAAGTAAGACAGCACAGTCAAGTTCCTGTTGCTGTCGGATTCGGTATATCATCGAACGATCACGTCCAACTTGTGAGAAATCACGCAGACGGTGTCATCATTGGAAGTAAAATCATTCGGTTGATCGAGTCACAGCTTGAAACTATAGAAGAAGGTAGAATGGACGTAGCTCTCGAACATTTCACCCAAGAAATCAGAGCCCTCGTTCAGTAAGTTTTGTGAGAGCTGAGAGGAGTGGAGCAGAGTGATCTATATGATCGACCACTATGACTCTTTCACCTACAATCTTGTCCAGTATCTTGGAGAGCTTGGAGAAGAAGTTATAGTGAAGAGAAATGACGAAATAGAAATAGATGAGATTACACAACTGAGACCGGACTTGATTTTTCTTTCCCCAGGTCCGTGTTCCCCAAATGAAACGCCGGTGACCCTCGAGGTCATCGACCGATTCAAAGGAGACATTCCCATCTTTGGGGTTTGTCTTGGTCACCAGGCCATTGCTCAAGTGTTCGGTGGAAGTGTCGTACGTTCAGAGAAGCTGATGCACGGAAAAACATCACGCATTTTCCATGATGGAAAAGGGATTTACGAAGGCTTAAGCAACCCAATGGAGGCGATGCGCTACCATTCGCTGATCGTAGAGCTCTCAGATTTACCAGAGTGCTTTGAAGTGACGGCTTCAACAGTCGAAGGGGAATTGATGGGCATCCGCCACCTCGAATTCCCCATTGAAGGGGTTCAATTCCACCCGGAGTCTATTGGTACAGGTGAGGGGAAACAATTATTGAAAAATGTCATCCAAAACCGTGTGAAGGCTTTCACCCCTTAACGTGATATTTATATAACAGAAAACTAAAGCTGGTACCTCCAAAGGGGTGCCAGCTTTTTTTATGTTTAAAAGTGGGGGAGTAAATTTTCGGTGGGAGTGCTGTAAACCAAATTGGACCTTCATATAAACCTTTCAAGTGCCACTGTATAAAGTTGAAAGTCACCGGTATATGATTAGTTCGGTTATAGCAAAACAAACTCACGGATTTACATGTCTTAATAGGTATGAAAAGCAAAAGGGGGGCGGGTATGTGTTTTTCTTTTCATACATGCCCTAACTCAACTTCTTTTATAGGTAATTAGAACTAATTTTACTACAAAATTCTGGCGAGGATTTGCATAGTTAACAGAAATTTCGTAAGAATAAAGCAATTCTTGGAAAGGTTGTGGTTATCGCTTTCATAAAGGTATGTGAAAAAATGGAATCCTCTAAAAACGCTTGAAATAGCCCTTTTTCACTTCTTCATTTGCTATTTTCACAAAAATAAAATCTATGTTAGTTTTAATAGCGTTGTGTTCAAAGAGCGATTTCACATCGGCCGATGTTTATAAAAGAGCAGCTCAACAAGAACCAGCCAACAACAAAAAACATCAGGAGATGATTTAGTAGTTATGGAACTGCAACAAGATCCAACTTTGTTATGGTTTATAGCAATCTATGGAATATTAATGATCGGCATAGGTGTATTCATGTCGAAGAAAGTAGCTGGCAGTGAAGATTTCGTATTAGCCGGTAAAAGTCTAGGACCTTTTGTATTGATGGGAACGCTTCTAGCTACATGGACAGGAAGTGGAAGTATTTCAGGTGGAGAAACGTCAATGGCTTTCTCTTACGGTATTCTTCCTTCTTTGATGATGATGCTCCCAACGTTAGTCGGTATTATCATTCTTTATGTCGTCGCACCTAAAATCCGCGAACACGGGAAATTCACCGTTGCTGGTATTTTAGAGTCGAAATATGGGCGTACATCCCGTAACCTTGCGAGTGTTATTATCATTCTTGCTTATGTCGGTATCGTTTCTTATCAGATGAAAGGTTTCGGATTTATTCTTAATTTAACCACAGGAATGACGGTTCAGACAGGAACGATGATTGGGGCTGCCATGATCATCTTCCTTGCGATGATCGGGGGACTTCGTTCTGTTTCACAAACGGACGCGATCAGTGGATTTCTAATGGTCGGAGGCTTGATCATTACTGTCCCTACAATCATTATGGTTGCTGGTGGATGGAGCGAAATCGTCGCTAATGTTCCCGAGTCCCACATGAGTGCTACGGGCGGTTTAACGACAATTCAAATGATCGGTTATCTATTGCCTTCTTTGTTCTTATTGCTTGGTGACCAAAACATGTATCAGCGTCTCGCATCTTCCAAAGGAGATAAATCTGCGAAGCGTGCACAGATGGGTTGGCTGATTGCGATGATCGTCATTTCACCATCTATTTCATTAATTGCTTTCGCATCTCGTTCCTTATTCCCGGATATCGATCCAGGAATGGCGTTGATGGCTACAACAGTAGCAATGCCAGTCGCTATCGGTGGTATTTTGCTTGCAGCAGCGGCTTCCTTCATCATTACGACAGGAAACTCTTACTTGCTGTCTGCGGCTACGAACTTGACTTACGATCTTTATGGTAAATATGTAAATAAAGATGCTTCTGACAAAAAGCTTCTGGCTATGACAAGAATCTTCATTGTGGCCCTTGGTGTCTTCGCATTTGTCATCATCAGTTATTTCCCAACCGTATTAAGTGTGCAAATGTATGCTTACACGGTTTATGGCGCAGGATTGACTCCGGCTGTACTTGCCGTATTCTTCTGGAAACGCGTCAACGCGGTCGGTGGTGTGTCTTCCATGATCGCTGGTGTAATGGCAACTCTGACATGGGAAATTGTTCTAGGGCAGCCATTCGAAGTAAACAGTGTAGTCGTTGCTGTACCTGTTGCGGTTATTGTCTTGATTGTCGCAACGTTAATGACGACATCTGGATCTCCAGCCGAAAAGGCTGCAAAAGCTTCATAATTTTAAAAAACCTCCCGGTACCGGGAGGTTTTTTTGTTTACTCTTTTACTTTAAACTGGCGGATTTGTTCATTTAATTGCTTGGAAAGAGAAGATAATTCATCAGCACTGTGGGAAACCTCTTCTACAGAGCTGTTGGATTGTTGAGCAGCAGCTGTCACTTGTTCTACACCGGCTGCAGATTCCTGTGAAACAGACGCCACCTCTTCAATAGAAGCGTTCATTTCATAGCTGTCATCAGAAATTTTTGTGAGCTTGTCGGAAATTTCACGACTTTTGGCTACCATATCTGTTACAGATTCTTCAATTCTATTAAATGTGTCCCCCGTTACCTTCATTTGTTTTGTGCCTTGATCGACTTCTTCATATCCATGCTTTAATGTTGTGACGACATTCGTAGACTCCTTTTGAATGCCTGTGACAATTCCTGTGATATCTTCTACCGAGTTGGTGACCTGCTCAGCTAATTTACGAACTTCATCCGCGACAACGGCAAAGCCCTTTCCGTGTTCTCCAGCTCGAGCAGCTTCAATAGCAGCGTTCAAAGATAGTAAATTGGTTTGCTCTGCGATATCTTGGATCACTTGTACAAGTTTAGAAATTTCTTGGGATTGTTGATCTAGTCCACGTACTTTTTCAACGGCTTCTTTAACAATCTGATCAATATTCTGCATCTGGTTTACCGAATGCCGCATCATCTCACTGCCATCATTCGTCATGGATAAAACTTGTTGAGAAGATTCCGCAACGTTTTCTCCATTTTGGCGGGCTTCCTTGATTTCATTTACGAATGAATCCATCATTTCGGACAAACGAGAAGAACTGTGCGCTTGTGATTCAGAACCAGCAGAAAGCTGTTCCATTGTGGAAGCAATTTGCTCACTTCCCTCTCGAACTTCATCCGCTGATTGTTTCAATCCCCGGCTTTGTTCTGATACAGCTTCTGTTGCGTCTTGCAATTGTTCGATGATTCGTTTGATGCTTTCTTTCATTTCGTGAATGGAACCTGACAATTGTCCAATTTCATCGTCTCTGTATTGAATAAGATCAACCGTTAGATCGCCTTCTTCAACACGCTTCATATTTTTCTGTAAGTCAGCAATTGGTCGACGAATCCGGCGCGCTATAATCACTGAAACGATTACGGATATAATCAAAATGCCCAAGACAGTAATGGTAATCGGTAGAAGAACGGCAGCTCCTTTTTTTTCGAGTTCTGCTTTATCTACTGTTCCGATGATGGTCCACCCAGTTGTTTCATTGATTGAATAGCCTAATGTTTTACCTTTTCCATCATACTCGTAAGTGATGATGCCTGAAGGCTGATCCTGCCCCATAATCTTTAGATAATAACTCTCCTTTGATACGTCTGCACCCACAAGCTCAGGATCTGGATGGGAAAGGAATGTACCATTTTTAGAGAAAATCGCTGCATAACCTGTCTCGGCAATCTTCACACCTTCCACAAGATTAAGAAGGGAGTTCATATTAAGATCAATGGAGAATACTCCCATCACTTCATTGCCATCCATAACTGCGCGGGCTACACTCATAATTGTTTCGTTGGTATTGGTATCCATATAAGGAGCTGTCCATATTAAATCTCCTCCGTTTGCGACGGCATCTTTATACCAGGGCCGCTCTCTAGGGTCAAAATCAGATGGTAAAGTCAAGGTAGAGTCTGTAATGGTTTCACCTGAATCTTCGATGCCCATGTAAGCATTTTTTATTATTTCATTGGAAGAGCGGATATCATCCATACGCCGGATTACGCGGTCTTCTTCAGAGGCATAATTGATGAATGCTTGTTCCTGAGAATAATGATTGACGATGTCTTCTTGGGATTGGAAAAACAATTCGAATGAATCATTTAACGAGTTCATTTGTTTCTCCACATTGTCGGTCAGTTCATCGGTCGTAATGGAAACGCCGAATGTATAGCTCGCATATCCAATGATGATGCCAGCGGCGGTAATCAATGTGAGGAATGGAATTAAAATCTGCCTTTGCAGGGTTCGTTTCCAAAAGGATTCTTGTTTACTCTTCTTTCTTTTTTTTAACATGGTGTACCTCCGATTCTTATGTAAAATCTGTGCTGATTTAACAGCAGCGTTCCTCTACATTTATCGGATGGTAAAAGTGAATTTCAATAGACACTAAAATATTTTATAAGGGAAGAGTTTCTCATAATTGAAAATGAGAATAGAAAAAGCCACCATTTCAAGTAGTAGAAATGGTGGCTTTGTGTAGTGGAGCATAGCGGGCTCGAACCGCTGACCTCTTCGCTGCCAGCGAAGCGCTCTCCCAGCTGAGCTAATGCCCCGTATGTTTTTCGACAATTATTATTGTATATAGACAGATGGAAAAAATCAAGAGTTTTTTGTATTCTTCTTCCAATCGTAGTTATTAAAGTGAGGAAAGTATTTCTAAGGGAACGAGTGGGTTATGATATCATTGAAAAATTTTGAGAGAAGGTCGATTGAACTAGGGACCGATTCCAACCCCGACACATCAAAAGCGAAGAAGTTTTACATAATCTAACAATATACTTAATATTCTTAAAATTACAAAAACTATGTTGACTTCTCCTTCTTAGGTTATATAATACTTTTATAGCTATGACAACGCTTACATAAAGGGGGATTCTCACTTTTGCCTATCTTAGAGGTTGAAAATGTTTCGCTACAGTTCGGTGGTGTGAAAGCTCTGGACGATGTGTCCTATCACCTGGAAAAGGGTGAGATCTTTTCGTTGATTGGTCCGAATGGAGCAGGGAAGACAAGTATGCTGAACTGTATAAGCGGACTGTACAAACCGACAGCAGGATCGATCCGTTTTAACGGAAAAGAATTACTGGGGATGAAACCGTACAAAAGGACTTCTCTAGGTATTGCCCGTGCGTTTCAGAACATCGCTTTATTTGAACATATGTCTGTTTTGGATAATTTGAAACTCGGGCGTCATGTCAAAATGAAAGCGGGAATTTTTACGGGTGGACTTTACTGGGGTGGTGCAGAGAAGGAAGAGGTCGTGCATCGTCAGTCGGTCGAAGAAGTCATTGAGTTTCTTGAGATGCAGGATATCCGTCATACGCCAGTCGGTACACTTCCATACGGATTGAAAAAAAGGGTGGAGGTCGGACGAGCGCTTGCCCTTGAACCTGAATTGATTTTGCTTGACGAACCGATGGCTGGAATGAATAGTGCTGAAAAAGAAGACATGGCCCGTTTTATTTTGGATATGCATGAACTGAATGGAATTACGGTGTTCCTCATTGAACACGATATGGGGGTCATCATGGATCTTTCTGACAAGATTGCTGTCCTTGACTTTGGGAAACGAATCGGTTTCGGTACACCTGAGGAAATTCAGAAGAACCCGGAAGTCATTAAAGCTTATTTGGGAGAACAAGAAGTGACCACATAAGGAGGGAACTGTGGAATGACGCACCGAACGCTGCCTCAGCTTTTGTTTGAAAAAGCAGATAAAGAAGGGAGGAAAGTGGCCTTTCGCCAGAAAAATTTAGGCATTTGGAAAGAATGGACCTGGCATAAATACTACAAAGAGGTAGAATCACTTGCCCTAGGGTTCCAAGAAGAATTTTCGATCCAAGCAGGAGACCGCATTGGAATCATCGGGGACAATCGACCGCAATGGATTGTCGCAGAACTTGCGGCCCAGTCGATTGGAGCTGTTCCTGTAGGGATTTATCAGGATGCTTCGCCGGACGCGATGGCCCATTACTTAGACGAATGTGAACCGAGAATCTTAGTGGTTGAAGACCAGGAACAGGTGGACAAACTTCTTGGAATCATCGATTCGTTCCCAACCATTGATGCCATTCTTTACTACAATGAAAAAGGTCTCCGGTCCTATTCTCATGAAAAGCTTATGGACTTAAAAAACGTACAGTCCATTGGTAGCACATGCGCCAGTGAAGACCCGTCTTTTTTTGAGCATCAAATACAAAAAGTGAAACCGCTGGATATTGCTTTAATTACGTTCACTTCGGGCGTAACCCGATATCCAAAACCTGCAACTTTCACGCATACCAACCTGATTCAAACGGCTTTATCTATTCATGAAGTAGACGCTGTAAGAGCCGATGATGACTACTTATCCTTCCTGTCGCTCGCTTGGATTTGTGAGCAAGTAATGGCGGTCGGACTCTCCTTGACAAGAGGCATGACCATCAATTTTCCTGAAGAACCTTCAACCATATTAAACGATTTAAGGGAAATCGGACCACACTTGATCCAAGCACCTCCACGAACATTTGAGAACATATTGACCCGCTTCCAAATTCGAATGAATGATTCCACACGCTTGAAGAAAAAAGTATATGAACGTACCGAATCTGGTATAGAAAAAAACGCACGAGCAAAATTGAGCAACCGTTCGGTCTCTTTTTTATCGAGATTCAACTATTTTCTCAATGACTTCTTTATGTATAGTGCCATCCGTGACCATTTAGGCCTCTCGCGTTTAAGACGGGCTTACGTGACGGGCGGCAGGTTAAATAAAGATGCTTTCGAGTTTTTCCAAGGATTAGGTGTCAATGTGAAACAAACGTATGGGACGGTCGAAACCACAGGGTATGCCTCTATTCAAAGGGATGACGAGTGGTCGGCAGAAGGAGCAGGGAAACCATTGCCTGGTTTATCTATGAATATAGCGTCCAGAGGAGAAATTCAAGTCGAGGGTCTTCAAGTTTTCGCCGGCTATTTGGGGGAGCACCCTGTAACGGAACTTTCTACTGGAGATTACGGCAAAATTCTTGATTCAGGTGAAATCGAAATCCGCGGAAGAATGGAGGAACGGTTGGCTTTGGACTCGACGGACGGACAATCCTCCAGTGAAATCGAAATCGAGCTTCGGAAGAGTCATTATTTACAAGAAGCTGTAGTCTTCGGAGAAGGACGATCTTATTTGACGGCTATGGTCACCATTCATCGAGCCAGCGTGGGCCGTTGGGCAGAAAAGAATCAGATCTCTTATACGAGTTACAGGGATTTAACCACGCATCCGGAGGTCATGGAACTCATCAGGGATCAAGTTGTTGAAATGATGCAATCTTTACCTGAAGAAAGTCGAATCAAACGGTTCGTCATCCTTCCTGAAGAGTTACGGTTGAGTGATGGGGAAATGACGTCCACACAGAAAACGGTACGGAGAACTGTGGAGAAGAATTACAAGCGTTATTTAGCTGCGTTATATAACGATGCTGGACAGTTTGATACCCTTTCAAATTTATATGCTGAAGGAACGAATGAGGGGGAAATCGTGCCTGTCATCTTATTGGATCGATCACAGGGGGTGGCTTGAGTTGACTTTCTTTATGCAAATGCTGGTCAGTGGAGTTGTAGTAGGAAGTATTTATGCGCTCGTAGCCTTAGGGTTTGTACTTATCTATAAAGCTAGCGATGCTTTGAATCTGGCAAATGGAGAATTCGTACTTATCGGATCGTATATTTGTTTGACACTTGTCACAGCTTTGAAACTGCCTTTCTTAGTGGCTCTTGCGGTTACTTTGGGCGTGTGTGGTGTACTTGGGTTATTGGTTGAGAGAGTCGTACTGAGACCATTATTGAACGCGCCGACCATTTCGGTGATTATGGCGACGATTGGTCTTGGTAACTTGCTTGCAGGGTTGGTCCATATGGTATGGGGACACCAGACGCGCGTGTATCCCAATCTCTTTCCGAACACCCCGGTGACTTTTGGTGAAGTCCTTATTACACCTGTCTATTTATGGTCCTTCATTATTGTTATGGCTCTGCTTCTTGCTTTTACTGTTTTCTTTAAATTTTCAAAAATGGGAGTGGCTATGCGTGCTGTAGCGGATGACCTTCAGGCAGCCGCTAGTATGGGAATTAATGTGAAACGAGTATTTGCCATCACCTGGGCGATTGCCTGTATTGTTGCCGCTGTCGGTGGGGTGCTGCTTGGAAACATAAACGGAGTCAACGCAACGATGAGCGTCATCGGTCTTACCGTTTTACCTGTGGTTATTCTGGGAGGACTGGATAGTATTCCTGGAGCTATTGTTGGTGGATTCATCATTGGAATATTGCAAAGCATGGCTGGTGGATACATTGATCCCCTGGTCGGAGGGGGATTGAAAGAAGTCTTCCCGTTCATCGTTGTCATCTTGATATTAATGATCAAGCCTTATGGTCTCTTTGGAAAAGGTGGAATGGAAAGGGTGTGAGGATGTGAAAAATCCATTTGTAATGGAATGTGGCAATTACAAAACTCGATATGAGAAAGATATGGCCATTTTCTCAATAAAACGGGTGAAAATCAGGATGCTTGGACTGGCCATTCTCGCTTTCTTGTTTCCTTTGCTGGCTGATAATTATGTCATCGGCCTTGCGACTTTATGTGCAATTGCTTCGATAGGCGCCATCGGATTGAACATTTTGACAGGTTTTACTGGTCAAATATCCATCGGGGTCGGTGCCTTCCTTGGTGTAGGAGGTTATACATCTGCCATTTTAACAAGTACGTTAGGGTTGAGCTTTTGGGTGGCTTTGCCTGTCGCAGGTCTCATCACAGCTTCTGTAGGGGCGTTATTCGGAATTCCGTCTCTAAGACTTAAAGGGCTTTACTTGGCGATCGCGACATTAGCGGCGCAGTTCATCATCTTGTTCATCATTAGCCGATGGACGGGCTTAACTGGTGGGACCTCTGGAATGGTACTTCAGCGTCCGTCCATCGGGTCGTTTTCTCTTATGTCTGCAAGCAGCTACTACTATTTGTGTCTCATCATTCTGCTTTTTACTATCGTCTATGCTTTGAATTTATTCCGGAGCCGTACGGGCAGAGCCTTTCTAGCTGTTCGGGATCGTGACGTAGCGGCGGAAATTATGGGCATCAACTTGTTCACTTACAAAGTGCTTTCCTTCGCCATCAGCTCCTTTTTTGTTGGGATCGCTGGTGCATTGCTTGCTCATTATACGATGATTGTCAGCCCGGAACTATATAGCATCACAGTATCAATTCAATACTTGGCCATGATTCTAGTCGGTGGTCTCGGGAGTATCCTTGGGTCAATTCTTGGAGCCATATTCATAACGCTTTTGCCTGTGGGCCTTGGTTTTGTCATGGATTCTATCGCTGTCTATATGCCCGATATGCAAAACACGTTAGCGGCTTTCCAGGAACTTGCCTTTGGTGCAGCCATCATCCTGTTTCTTATCTTTGAACCAGGCGGGCTGGCACATATATGGAGTAATATCAAAAATTACTTCAAAGTTTGGCCATTTTCTTATTAGTAAGTCGAGGGAGGGTTCTGCGCTCTTTACTCAAAACTATAAAACAAAAAGAAAGGGAGTCGAGGATTTGATTAAAACGTACGCAAAGTCGACGATGCTTTTGTTGTGTTTCATGTTTTTGGTGGGGATAATGGCTGCTTGTAGTGGAGACGAGGGAGCGGCTGGTGGAGATGCAGAAGCTTCTGATGGCAACACAGTAAAAATTGGAGCGCTTTTTGATATTACAGGCGGTACGGGTGATGTGGGTACTCCGTATTCCGAAGGTGAGAAAGCTTACTATGAATATTTGAATAGTCAAGGAGGAATTGATGGTGTACAAGTTGAACTGATTGGTGACGATTATGCCTATGATATGGCAAAAGGTCAACGCTTGTATCAAGAGTTGCGTGATAAAGACAACGTATCGGCGATTCTTGGATGGGGCACGGCGGACACAGAAGCGCTCCGTCAGCAAGTAGCAAATGATCAACTTCCATACTTCTCTGCTTCGTATTCAGAAAACCTGAAAAATTTAGAAGAGAGTCCGTACAACTTTTTAACAGCAGCTACATATTCTGACCAGGGACGAGCTGTTGTTCAATGGATCAAGGATAATCATGAAGGAGACAATCCGACGCTCGCTCTCCTTTATAACGATACTGCGTTCGGACGTTCCCCGATTGAGGACATTAAAGCCTATGCAGCTGAAGTCGGTGTTGAAGTGGTGGATGAACAGGTCATTCCGGTGACGGCGACAGAAGCCCAGTCCCAAATGTTGAATATGGAGGAGGCAGATCCAGATTACGCCATCATTCAGCAAACATGGGGAGCGACAGCCACGATTTTACGTGAAGCACAGACGCTTGACATTGATACCCAATTCATCGGTTTGAACTGGGCAACTGGAGAAGGAGTTGTAGAAATTGCCGGTGACGCGGCTGAAGGAATGTTAGGAGTCGTCACCCACGCTTTTCCATATGAAGACTTGGAAGGGCTGGCTGAAATGGAAGAGTACCTGGAGTCTAGAGGAGAAAGTCTAGAAGATGTCAGTCAAAAATTCGTTCAAGGCTGGGTAACAGCAAAGATTATGGCTGAGGGTATTGGAAATGCCGAAGAGTTGAATGGAGAAGGCATCCGAAAAGGAATCGAACAAATTAAAGACATGGATTTGGGTGGTCTGGCTGCACCTGTCACTTTTTCAGAAGACAACCATGCAGGAACGAACCAAGTCCGTCTGGCAGAAGTTAAGAATGGGAAGTTTGAAGTCATCACGGATTATTTCAGTTATGAAGATTAAAAGAGTGCGGGGTCTCGTAAAGAGGCCCCCTTTTTCAAAAGGAAGGTGAATGGTCATGTTAAAAGTGGATAATATTGAAGTGGTGTATTCGAAGATGATTCTAGTCTTAAAAGGGATGTCGATCGAGGTGCCAGATGGAAACATCGTCGCATTGTTAGGAAGTAATGGAGCTGGAAAATCTACGACATTGAAAGCGATCTCAGGTTTGCTCGGGGGAGATAGTGGTCAAGTGACGAAAGGAAGAATTACGTATCAAGAGGAAGATATAACTTCGATGAGCCCTGATAAAATTGTTCAAAAAGGTATTTTTCAAAGTATGGAAGGAAGAAGAGTTTTCAAGCATCTTACGGTCGAAGAAAATTTGACCGCAGGCGCTCACACGAGAAAAGATCGAAGGAATATAAAAAAAGATATGGAACGAGTCTATCATTATTTTCCAAAATTAAAAACGTTACGTTCCCGTCATGCAGGTTTACTTTCAGGAGGAGAACAACAAATGCTTGCCATCGGCAGAGGGATCATGGCGAAACCGAAGCTATTGTTGTTGGACGAACCATCTCTTGGGATTGCACCGCTTCTCGTGAAAGAGATCTTTCAAAACATTAAACAGATCAATGAAGAAGAAGGGATGTCCATTCTCGTCGTTGAGCAGAATGCCAATGTAGCGCTCTCCATCGCAGATTATGGATATATCATTGAGGATGGACGCTCTGTTTTGGAAGCTCCTGTATCAGAACTGCTTTCTAACCAGGAAGTACAAGAACACTATTTAGGTATGAATGAAGAAGGTCGCAAAAATTACAGAGACGTAAAGTCTTACAGAAAAAAACAACGCTGGATTTAGAGGTTGAGCTTTTTAGAAAAGTTATCTTCCACAATTGGGAGCTTATACTTAATGGACACTTCCTGGATAGGAGGTGTTTTTTTATTGTCCAGGAAATATTTCAATAGAGGAAGAATATGGACAAAATGTGTCATAATAAATGGAATTTTGTTTAGAAATTGAGATTATAGGAAAAAGACAGGTAATTAATGAAGAAGAGGTGAAAAAATGTCAGAAAGAAAAGTAAAGAACAGATGGTTAATCGCCTTAGGAGCGGTAGGGATTCATATTTCTATCGGTTCTGTGTATGCCTGGAGTAACTTTACAGGCCCATTAAGCGAAGAGTTTGGCTGGTCAGCAAGTCAAGTTCAGTTGACCTTCAGCATTGCTATTTTATTTTTAGGATTATCTGCAGCCTTTTTAGGATGGTTCGTGGAGAAATATGGACCGAGGGTCGCCGGAATCACAGCTGCCATCTTTTTCGGGATTGGTGTGGCTGGATCAGGAATTGCTGTAAGCGCAGGGTCCTTATGGATGCTGTACATATTTTATGGTGTTCTTGGAGGAATAGGTTTAGGTGTCGGTTATATCGCACCTGTTTCTACATTAGTCAAATGGTTCCCTGACCGTAGAGGTTTGGCAACGGGGATGGCGATTATGGGCTTCGGGTTTGCAGCCGCCATTGCTAGTCCATTGATGGATTTTCTTATCAATTCAGTTGGAATTGCAGCCACCTTCTATATTTTAGGGATCAG
The DNA here is from genome assembly GCF_009856415.1 of Halobacillus litoralis. Taxonomy (GTDB): domain Bacteria; phylum Bacillota; class Bacilli; order Bacillales; family Halobacillaceae; genus Halobacillus; species Halobacillus litoralis_C. The sequence continues at coordinate 135,170 of NZ_WMEZ01000007.1, forward strand.
TTATTTTGTTGTTATGATTGGTTCTTCTCTTTACATGTCCCGCCCTCCTGAAGGTTGGACACCTAAAGGGTATGATGCAGATAAGGAAACGGATACGGAAAATCAAGATTTAGCAAACTTGCGTGCAAAGGAAGCGTTGAAGACCAAGCGATTTTATTACCTTTGGACAATGTTGTTCATTAATGTCACGTGTGGGATCGCTGTTATTTCTGCCGCTAAACCGTTGTTGGAGGAAAGTGTCGGGGTATCGGCCGCTACTGCAGCTACTCTCGTTGGTGTGATGGGAGTTTTTAATGGACTGGGAAGAATCGGATGGGCAAGTGCTTCCGATTATATAGGCCGTGCGAATACGTATATCACTTTCTTTGTTCTGCAGATCGGGTTATTTCTTGTTCTGCCTTGGACAACCGCGACTTGGATTTTTGTCATTGCTTTTTCTATTATTTACACTTGCTATGGTGGCGGATTTGCTACTATACCCGCGTTTATCGGGGACCTATTTGGAACAAAAGAACTTGGAGCCATTCATGGGTATATTTTGACAGCATGGGCGGCTGCCGGTCTTGCAGGTCCGATTTTTGCGGCTTGGATGAAAGATACGACAGGAAGCTATGAGAACAGCCTCATTTTCTTCTCTGGTTTATTTGTCATCGCCCTGGTGGTATCCATTCTGACCAAGGTTGATGAACGGAAAAAGCGAAAAGCATTAATGAGCAAAGAAAAAACAGCATAAAGAAAAAATAAAACTCGGATGCAGGAATAGCATCCGAGTTTTCATTTTTTGGAGACCATCTATGTGAGATGTGGAAATGACGGAAGGATGGATAGAAGCTATATCAATGAACCTCATGGTTGCCTTCGTGATGTAACGGTAAGACTAGGCATAGGTCTAGTCTTATTCTTGTATAAGCGATGTGAACGTTCCTCATGGGTGTTCACTTAAGTGACGATTGGCGACTAGAGAGTATTGAGGCTGGTATTTCAAGGTTAACCTCATGTGATTAGGGGAAGGGTTGAATTAAGAGTCATTGGCAGTCAGGAGGAATTGTGATGTTGTTTTCAGGAACGAAGATTTCAGACCTTTCGAAAGCGTCTATTATTCTTATTTTGGCGGGGTTCCTATTGGTAGGAGGAGCCGTATATTTCTTTACTGAACTTGCGGCAGAAGTCCTTGAACAGGAAAAATTCGTTGTGGATCAGGCAGCGACAGATGTAGTGAGATCAATCACGACCCCGTGGATGGATACGTTTTGGGGATGGACGACGGATTTAGGGTCCGTATTATTCATTTCTATAGCCTCTGTAGCATTACTTATCTTTTTATTGTTTTTTTCACCATTCAGCCGGTGGGTAGGGATTTATTTTGCGATCCTCATGATCGGTATTAGTTCCTTAACTAAATTGTTGAAAGTTACCTTCGAGCGCCAACGTCCAGAAGTGCTGGCGGAATATGATGGAACGGGCTTCAGCTTTCCGAGTGGACATACGACAGGGTCTGTTGTTTTTTACGGATTTCTCATTTATTTAATCGTCATCAGCCCGTTGAGGAAGCCTTGGAAATGGACAATAAATATAGCGCTGGGATTATTAATTGCACTTGTCGGCCTTTCTCGAGTTTATCTCGGGGTGCACTTTTTTACGGATGTTGTTGGAGGCACGTTATTCGGTCTTGCATGGCTGCTCGTTTGCATAGCAGCGCTGGAAATCACCATATGGAATCAGAGGAGAAGACAATCAGGGAGTGTTCAAACCCTTTCAAAAGGGAAAGCTGAGAGGAAGCAAGAGAAAGGATGATCGAATCATGTTGTATATTTTAGCTATATTTTTACCACCTTTAGCTGTTTTGTTTACAGGAAAACCACTAAAGGCGCTATTGAATTTAATTTTAACTTTGATTTTTTATGTTCCGGGAGCCGTCCATGCGGCGGTAGTAGTGAAGGGGCATTATGACGAAAAAAAACGTGGATAAGAAAAAGTCTGATAGCACTTCACGTGCTGTCAGACTTTTTTCTTTTATACTCCTCGCTTATTGCCCCAGACAAGTGCATGCACTTGTGGGAGGACGCGGACTTTATTCAGCTTTGATGAAGCGACAACTTGATCAATGAGCCACTCGTATTGATCGAGGAGGTGGCTGGCTAATGTTCCTGCTTCGTTTTCTTCCAAATCATCATTTCCGACTTGTAAAAAGAAAGGCACATGAGGATAGCGACCGTGGACTTTTTCAGCGTAAATCAAATCGTCTTTATTGAAAATGACGACTTTCAAGCTCGTGTTTTTCCCACGGCCAGCAGCTTCAAGACGGGCAATAATATCGTCGAGAATATCCCAGTCCGTATTCATTTCGGAACTAGGCGGTTTAGGCGAGAGGGTCAGGTCATCAATTTGAGTGAACCATTCCTGCCAACGGCTTCCCTGCGTCTCAAGGGCTACTTCAATCCCTCTATCATGCAATGGATCGATAAGTTCATGCAGATTTTTTAAAAGAGCAGGATTCCCACCTGATATCGTAACATGATCGAATTGATCGCCACCGGTATTGATCAATCGAGTCACAATTTCTTCTGAAGTTAACCGCTCGATGTCATGCTTGGCGCTTCCATCCCATGTAAAAGCGGAATCACACCAAGCACAACTGTAATCACATCCGGCTGTACGGACGAACATCGTTTTTCTCCCGACAACCATTCCTTCTCCCTGAATGGTCGGTCCGAAAATTTCTAACACGGGAAACTTATTCATCCGTCATCCACTCCCGTCTTGCTTCTGCGTAACTTGTCGGTGTTTCATAAAGCTTTACAAATTCAACACGACATTTATTCGGGTCATCTTTTAAGGTATCTTCCATTTTCTTGTAAATCCAGACAACCATATTTTCAGCGGTTGTATTCATATTCGGTAGCGTATCATTCAAATATCTGTGGTCGAGATGGACCTCGATCTGTTCTTTCCAAATATACTTGATGTCACCGAAATCGATGACTAGCCCAATATCATCAACAAAGCCGCTGATACCAAAAATCACTTTATACGTGTGTCCATGGAGGTTTTTGCATTTTCCTTCATAGCAATGCAAGTGATGGGCAGCATCAAAAGTGAATTCTTTACTGACAAGCACACGCTTTTGGTGGTATTTCAACTCGTGACGTTTGATGTCCTGGTCGATCTTCTGCAAGTTTTCCACGATGGTAAATCCGTACATTATTCAGTCACCTCTTTTTTCGCCACATAAGCTTCAAGTCCATTTCTGCGAAGTTCACAAGCTGGGCACTCCCCGCATCCATCTCCCCGGATACCGTTGTAGCAAGTTAATGTTTTTTCACGAACGTAGTCAAAGGCATCGAGATCATCAGCCATTTCCCACGTTTCTGCCTTGTCGAGCCACATGAGAGGGGTGTGAATAACGAATTCATCATCCATCGAGAGATTTAGTGAGACATTCAAGGATTTAACAAAAACATCACGGCAGTCTGGATAACCGCTAAAGTCTGTCTCACACACTCCCGTAACAATATGTTTCGCGCCGATCTGTCGCGCAAGAATGGTAGCAAAAGACAAGAATAATAGATTTCTTCCCGGTACAAAAGTAGAAGGAAGTTCTCCATCTTCGCCATCTTTCACTTCAATATCATCCCTAGTTAAAGCATTAGGGGCGAGTTGGTTGAGTAAAGACATATCGAGGATATGGTGACGCACCTGCTGATCATCAGCGATTTCTTTCGCCACTTCAATTTCTTCTTTATGACGTTGATTGTAATCGAAAGTAACGACTTCAACGGAATCGAACTTCTTCAATGCCCAGAACAAACAAGTCGTACTGTCCTGTCCACCGCTGAATACAACCACAGCTTTATTATTTTTTTCCATTAAAAAATTCTCCTTTCATCATTGAAAAAGAGAATTCTACACACCCAAAACCATTAAAAAAACCGCACCTAAGGCAAGGTACAGTTCCATCCTTAGTTTTTTATAGAGGGTGTCGCTAGAACCTCTCCTGCCCTGAAGCAGACTTTATTTAATTTACCCTACTCATCTTAACACGACAATATGCCCCTGGAAACCCTGACATATATAGTTTACCTACATGAGCTTTATTGAACAATATGGCAGGATTCTTGAGGACTCAGTTTCGAGACTTTTGTTGAGTGGGTGGGGCTGCGGGGAATGACTCGCTTTCCGCGGGAGCGCGGTGAGCCTCCTCAGGCTAACGCCTTGCGGGGTCTCACCATGCACTTTTTTCCCGCAGGAGTCTCGCCATTCCCCTCCGCCCCTTCGCCATATTCAGGGACTCGAAACCACCTCTAAGTTCAGTAGCTATCTACCTTGATGGGAGTGTAAGGTTAAACTCCCCATTCCTTGGTTTATGAATCCTGAAAGCTTGATACAATGCGCTTTATGCTTCTAACAGTCGGATAGTGGAAGACAAGCCAAATTGGTATAAGGGTTCGTTTCTCCTTTGCATGGAATGGGGTGGTTGGGAAGCTGCGAGACTCCCGTGGGAATGGAGTGGCTGGCGAGACCCCGCAGAGCGAAGCTCGAGGAGGCTTGCCGTCATCCCCACAGGAAAGCGAGTAGCTTCCCAACCACCCCTGACCGCCTATATAGCAAACGAACCCCGGTTATCTCGAAACTGAGTCTTACACAAACGGGGGCGATAATGGAAGAAGGGGCTATGAAAATGGGAAACTGAAAAACTTTTAAGAAGAATGTGTTTATTGTGTTGACTTCTGCATATGATTTTGTATAATTATAAACAATTCATTATAAAAATACATTCATGGACGAAGAGAGTACGTATGAAGCTGATCGACAGCGAGCCGGGGGCGGTGGAAGCCTGGTGACGGATTGATACGGAATCGCACTTCTGAGATGTTCGGTGAAACAAGTAGCCAGAACCGGGAGCCCCCGTTATCAGCTTCGAGTTGGTCTGACATACAGACAATGAGAGTGGCACCGCGGATGATTCAAAATCCGTCTCTTACCCCAGGTAGGAGACGGATTTTTTTATGGACAATAATTGAGGAGGTTATTCATATGACAAAACCAAAAGTAGTATTAGCTTATTCCGGTGGATTGGACACATCGATTTCTATTAAATGGATTCAGGAAAAGTACGGGTATGATGTCATCGCTTTAGGCTTGGATGTCGGTGAAGGGAAAGACTTGGAAACGATCCGTAAAAAGGCGTTGGATGTTGGAGCGATCAAAGCGATTATGGTGGACGCGAAAGAGATATTGGCTGAAGAATACTTGATGCCGGCCCTTAAAGCGAATGCTCTTTATGAAGGGAAGTACCCTTTATCCTCTGCACTTTCCCGTCCGCTCATTTCTAAACTGCTCGTTGAAGTAGCCGAGCAGGAGGGAGCAGTTGCTGTCGCTCACGGTTGTACAGGTAAGGGGAACGACCAGGTCCGTTTTGAAGTTTCTATACAGGCATTGAATCCTGATCTTGAAGTCATTGCACCTGTTCGTGAATGGGGAATGACACGTGATGAACAAATCATTTATGCAGAAGAGAATGGAATTCCGATTCCTGTCAACCTGGAGAACCCATTCTCTATTGATGCAAACATCTGGGGCCGTGCTTGTGAAGCTGGAGTGCTTGAGGATCCTTGGAAAGAAGCTCCCGAAGCAGCGTATGCTTGGACCAATCCAATTGAAGAGACACCTGATCAGCCGGAAACCCTTGAAATTGATTTCATAGAAGGAAAGCCTGTTGGATTGAATGGAGAAAAAATGGAGCTTGTTCCGCTCATTGAGTACTTGAACGAACTGGGAGGCAAACATGGGGTTGGCAGAATTGATCATACAGAAAATCGTCTTGTTGGAATTAAATCAAGAGAAGTGTATGAAAACCCTGCAGCTATGATTTTGATCAATGCGCATAAAGAACTGGAGTTCCTGACTCAAACGAGAGAGGTTTCTCAATACAAAACCAATGTTGATCAGCAGCTTTCTAAAATCATTTACGACGGTCTTTGGTATTCACCACTACAACCGGCTCTATCTGCATTCGTTGATTCTACGCAGCAAGTCGTCACAGGGACCGTTAAAGTGAAGTTGTTCAAGGGGCACCATACAGTGATTGGTAAGAAATCACCGGTCAGTCTATATAATGAAGAACTATCCACCTATTCAAAGGAAGATGCGTTTGATCACAATGCAGCTGTCGGTTTCATAAAGTTGTGGGGATTGCCGACAAAAGTCCATGCGGACGTCCATAAAGGAGCGAAGTTACTGGATCAAGCGGTGGTGAGCCAGCATGACTAAATTGTGGGGCGGTCGTTTTACAAAGCCTACAAATAAATTGGTGGAAGAGTACACCTCTTCCATCACCTTTGATCAAAAACTGGCCTTACAGGATATCGAAGGCAGTATTGCTCACGTGGAAATGCTCGGTGCATGTGCCATCATTGAAATGAATGAAGTGATGCAAATTAAGGAAGGACTGCTTACGATTAAAGAGAAAGTGAAAAAAGGGGACGTCACTTTTTCAGTAGAGCACGAAGATATTCATATGAATATAGAAAAACTGCTCATTGATGAGATCGGACCGGTCGGAGGGAAGCTGCATACCGGCAGAAGCCGGAACGATCAAGTTGCGACAGATATGCACCTTTATCTACGTGAAAAAACAAAGGGTTTGATGGAATTAGTAGAAGCGGTTCAATCCTCCCTGTTGGAGCAGGCGGAACAACATGTGGAAACCATTCTCCCGGGGTACACCCATTTGCAGCGTGCTCAGCCCGTCTCTTTTGGGCACCACTTAATGGCTTACTTTTGGATGTTTGAGAGAGATAAGGAACGTTTGCGGGATAGTTTGAAACGAATCAACTGGTCTCCGCTTGGGGCAGCGGCTCTTGCAGGGACGCCCTATCCAATTGACAGACAAATGACAGCGGATGCTTTAGGGTTCGATCAACCTTATCCGAATTCATTGGATGCCGTCAGTGATCGTGATTTTATCCTTGAGTTTTTATCTATTTCCTCTATTATGATTACACATATTTCTCGTTTGTCCGAAGAGCTGATTCTATGGGGAAGTCAGGAGTTTCAATTCGTAGAATTGGATGATGCTTTTTGTACGGGTTCGAGCATCATGCCCCAGAAGAAAAATCCTGACGTGCCTGAACTCCTTCGTGGAAAAACGGGAAGAATCTATGGCCATTTAATGGGATTGCTCACATTACTGAAAGGCCTGCCTCTCGCTTACAACAAAGATATGCAGGAAGATAAAGAGGGGATGTTCGATACGGTTGAGACCCTTGAAGGTGCCTTGTCTTTGTTAGCACCGATGCTTGCATCGATGCAGGTCAAAGGGGATCAAATGAAGAATGCTGTAAACGAAGACTATTCGAATGCCACTGATATAGCTGATTACTTGGCCGTCAAAGGAATGCCGTTCAGAGAAGCGCATGAAGTGATCGGGAAAATTGTTTTGTACTCAATTCAAAAGGACAAATACTTGTTGGATTTGACGCTTAAAGAATATCAGGAATTTTCTTCACTCTTTGAAGTGGATATTTTTGATAAACTAAACCCGAATCAAGTCGTAGCTGCGCGGAACAGTGAAGGCGGAACGGGGTTTGATCAAGTGCAAAAACAAATACAGCTGGCAAAAGAACATCTCTCTTAAAAGAGGTGTTCTTTTTTATGGCCCCATCAAGAGGTTCGTCAAAGGTTTGAAAAAGAAAAGAGAAGGATATTATAACCATACCACCTTTTATAGAGAGGGATGATCGTATGGCAAAGACAATTCAAGCTTACTTTTCCACAGAAAATGATGCAGAAAGTGCAAAAGCATCGTTACAATCTTTATCGGTCGATCAGGATACAGTAGAAGCAATCCCTGAGGATGCAGACATGACTCCAATTGTTCCTGTGGCAGGGTCAACGAATTCTGGGGGAGGAACTTTCAACTTTACGGAGGTTGTCTCGCCTAAACATGACCGGGACAGTGCACTATCTGATAAAAAGCATTTAACGCACGTGCTCCATTTTTCTATTAAAGAAGAGGAATACGATCGAGCCATCCAAGTGATCAAAGAGCATAATGGTCATATGGACAAAAAAGATTTTTAAAAACATTAACCCCTGCAGTGACGTAATGAGTCCGCAGGGGTTTTTTAGTGAATAATCCGCCTACATATACAAACTTGCCAAAAAGATTCCCATCGTTTCCTGATAGATTTCATCAAACTGCTCAAGGGGAAGAGGGTTCACCCCCGACCCTAATTCTACTGTGAATCCAGGTTGTCGAAAGTCTTGAATGAACCAATCCTTATAGCCCGAAAAGCTATCTACATATCGGATGGGTTTGTAGCCACTAACCCTTTCAAATTCATTGACAATCGTCATGGATCGAGGAGGTTCAAGGCCCTCGTATCCCCAGTAGATCACTTCTCCTTGTGTGTGGAAAGCAAGCATTTTTTCAAAATTACGGGCACCCGCAAGCTCAGCCATTGCAACCGTCTCAGGTTCTGTTAACGGTTGATAGCCAGGGAAGTCTCTTGGAGCGGGGGATGTTGGTTTTCTTGCTGCGTCGACCTCCCATTTGGCCGGGTATTGGTTATTTAAATCCACCCCTCGGATATTTGCTTTCCATCCGGAAAAATCAGTATTTCCATCATTGATACGTAACGCCAACTCCCCGAAATCTCCTTCGGGTGGTCCGTTCAAAACGAGGTCAACGCCATCAGGATCGACCATAGGAACAATAGATAGTGTCACTTCATTGTAAAAAGGATTGATTTCTAAGCCTCGAATGGTCTCTTTATTTGTTAAGGCGAGCAAGTAGTCATTTAAAAATTGCATAATGACGGCAGTGGTAATCCACTCATTTGCATGGAAAGAACCATTCCAATGCACCACTTTCGGACCACGGCCAATTTGAAGTTCTACAAGATCTTTTCCCATTACACTATTACCAATCGTCTGTCTCCTGACAAATGGATAAAGTTCGTAAAGTTCACTCAAATCAGTAGTTAGTACGTTAAAGTCATAAGGGCGGTTTCCATCGACTACTCTATAGCTTACTTGGACGGGGAGGGATAAAAACTGACCGATTTGAAGCATTCTAGGATTGACGGAAGGGTTTAACAATGCGATGGCATCCAAAGAAATCCTACGCTCACTGGCAATTTTCCAAAAGGTATCCCCGGATTGAATCCGGTATTGGCTCGTTTCATAACCAGGGATACGAATGGTTTGTCCAATCTGAAGCGAAGATGGTTCCGCTTGTGGATTAGAATCTATGATTAAATCCAACGGTACGTTAAAAAGAGTCGAGTAGTACCATAACGAATCACCACTTCTTACTTTAACGTCCATAAGAGCCCCCCTTTTTTACAGTCCTTTTTATAACTATATGGAAAATGGATGAATTGATGAACAAACATCTCTCGACCAATTTTCATGAATCCCAACATACACCTTCTTTTTCAGGTACAATAAAGGAATGGTCTTATTCAGCTAACTGGCAGGATTGTTGAAGACTCGATTTCGAAACTTTTGTTAAAGTTTAGGGCTCCGGGAAAAGGTTCGCTTTCCGTGGGCGAGTGATGAGCCTCCTCGAGCTAACGCTCTGCGGGGTCTCATCTACCACGCACTTCCCACAGGAGTCTCACCTTTTCCCTCCGCCCCTTTACCAAATGAGGTTCTCGAAATCCCTCTTAATAGTAACCTGCCTAGTTGTGTTGTGAAATCCTGTTTAATCTGCGTCGATATAGGATTCTTAACCATAAAAGCTCATATTACTGGAAGGTAGTTTCGAAAATTTCTTCCGGCTAGTGGGCGGAGGGGAATGGCGAGACTCCTGCGGGACAAAAGTGCATGGTGAGACCCCGCAGGACGCAGTCCGAGGAGGCTCACCGCGCTCCCGCGGAAAGCGAGCTATTCCCCGCAGCCCCATCCACACAACAAAAGTCTCGAAACTGAGTCTTCAAGAAAAGGGAGCTTATGTGGGATAAATGACGGATTTAAATTTATAGAAAGTAGTGAAAAATATATGAAACCATTTGAAAAATTAGGAATATCGAAAGAGTTGACTGAAAAGCTGAAGAGGCAGGGAATTGCTTCACCGACTCCTGTACAGGAACAAGCGATTCCGCCATTAATGGATGGGAAAGACATCATAGGTCAAGCTCAGACGGGAACAGGAAAAACGTTCGCATTCGTCTTGCCTATTTTAGAGAAGGTAGACACGTCGTTGGAAACTGTTCAAGCTTTGATCATCACCCCGACGAGAGAATTGGCTTTGCAAATAACTCATGAAGTAAATAAACTTAAGAATGAGGATACGCATGTTTTAGCTGTGTATGGTGGTCAGGATGTAGCGAAACAAGCGAACAAATTAAATGGAAAAGCCCATGTTGTCATAGCGACACCAGGCCGTTTACTGGATCACTTGAGACGAGAAACGGTCGAGCTTATGAATATTCAACAGCTGGTCATTGATGAAGCTGATCAAATGTTGGAAGCAGGATTTCTGCCTGATGTACAGGATATTATTGAGCAGTGTGGATCAAACAGGCAGACGATGTTATTTTCAGCGACAATCACCTCCCAAGTCCATTCATTAGCAAAAAAAATTACCCATAATCCAGAGCGGATTGAAGTCAAAGAGGAAAAAGTGACGGTCTCTAACATTAAACAACTGTTATATGAAACGACCGATCGAGCAAAGCAGGATGCTCTTATTCAAATCATGAGCGAGCACCGACCATTTCTTGCGGTCATCTTTTGTAGAACAAAACGCAGAGCGAAAAAGCTGAATGACGCCTTGACTGCCAAAGGGTATGAATCTGATGAACTCCACGGTGACCTTTCTCAGGCTAAAAGGGAAAAGGTCATGCAGCGATTCCGTGATGCTAAAATTCAGTACCTTGTAGCTACAGACGTAGCGGCGAGGGGCCTTGATGTGGAAGGGATCACACACGTGTTCAACTATGATATTCCACAAGACCCTGAAAGTTATATTCACCGGATCGGCAGAACAGGGAGAGCAGGAGGCAAGGGATTGGCGATTACTTTTGCAGCGCCTAAAGATAAGGCTGCTCTTAAACAAATCGAACAGCATATCAAACAAAAGTTAGAAAGAAGGTCTATGGAGCATCTTTCTCCTGGGAAAAGAGAAAAAGAGGAAGAGAAAAATCCCCGCCATAAAAAAAGAAGAAGATAAGCTGAAACCAGAGTCCCTTCTAGACTCTGGTTTTTTATTTGGTCTTTATAAAAAATTGCTACTAAAAAAACAATAACATTGAGGGGAGTTCTGAAATATGATACATTATAAGCATAATTCCGAGTTAACGCATTGGAATTATAAATAATGAGGAGAGATGAAATTTATGGGGATGGAATTCGTCGACCTATTCAACCAATGGGCGAGTTCATATGACGATACAGTAGCTGGTAAGGATCCGGAATATCGTGAAGTGTTTGAAGGGTACGATGAAATGTTGGGCCGCTTAGCCGAGCTTTCCGTATCCCCGGTTATGGAATTCGGAGTAGGTACAGCGAATTTAACGAGAAAGGTCATTGACCAAAATAAGGTCGTTCTAGGCATTGAACCATCTTCTGAAATGCGGAGAATTGCTAAAGTGAAATGTCCAGAATCTGCCATTTATGATGGGAACTTTCTCGATTACCCGAAACTACTTACACCCATCCGATCCATTATCAGTTCGTTTGCTTTTCATCACCTGACGACTAGTGAGAAAGTTGAAGCAATCCAGAGCTTTCGGGATCGTCTTGAATATGATGGGAAAGTAGTTTTTATAGACACAATCTTTAAAGACGAGAAACATAAACAACAGCTGATCGAAAACGCAAAGAGACAAGGATTTTTAAATTTAGCTCAGGATTTGCAGGAAGAATACTACCCATTTCTAGAAGAACTAAGAGAGATGTTTGTCCTCAACGGGTTCGAGGTAACTTTTGAACAACTGAACAAATACGCCTGGCTCATTCAGGCCAAAAAAGGAGAATGATCACATGCCAAAAATGAACGTTGAAAGCTTTAATCTTGACCACACGAAAGTCAGTGCCCCTTACGTACGTCTAGTAGGAGTAACAGAAGGTGAAAAGGGAGATAAAATCTACAAATATGACCTTCGTATCAAGCAGCCGAACCAGGAACATATGGAAATGCCAGCCCTTCATTCTCTGGAGCATTTGATGGCAGAGAACAGCCGGAATCACCATGACCGCATTGTCGATATTGGACCGATGGGCTGCCAAACAGGCTTCTATATTGCCATCCTGAATGATGACAGCTATGATAACGTGCTTCATGTAATCGAGAAGACTCTTCAAGATGTGTTAGAAGCGGATGAAGTTCCTGCATGCAACGAAGTTCAGTGCGGATTTGCTGCGAGTCACAGCTTGGAAGGAGCTCAGGAACTGGCAAAAGAATTACTCGAAAAACGGGAAGAATGGACGGAAGTTTTTCAATAAATAACGGGAGTTGAGGATGCGATGGGTTACGTGAAGAATATACAATCATTAATTGGTCAGACACCGATGATCGAACTCACTCATTCCGAAATCCCGAATCAAGCTAGAATCTTCGCTAAGCTTGAATTCATGAACCCAGGCGGGAGCATCAAAGACCGTCTGGGTTTAAAACTGATTGAGGATGCGTTAGAACGTGGATTGTTAAAACCCGGGGGAACCATTATTGAACCCACGGCTGGAAACACAGGCATTGGCCTCGCACTTGCTGCGATCGGAAAAGAGATCACCGTCATTTTTGTGACACCAAAGAAGTTCAGTCAGGAAAAACAAACCTTGATGAAAGCCTTAGGGGCTAAAGTCGTAAATACTCCTACTGAAAGAGGAATGAAGGGAGCCATAGAGAAAGCGAATCAATTGGCTAAAGAAATTTCCGGTTCCTTTAGTCCGCAGCAATTTCATAATCAAGCGAATCCAGATGCTTATTACGAAACCCTCGGACCGGAAATATTTAAGGATATGAATGGCGAATTTGATATTTTCGTGGCTGGTGCTGGTACAGGTGGGACATTTATGGGGACCTCCCGTTATTTGAAAGAGCGAATGGGAAATGTGAAAACCGTAATTGTTGAACCAGAAGGCTCCATTTTGAACGGAGGAGAAGCTGGCCCACACCGAACAGAAGGAATCGGGATGGAGTTTCTGCCTTTTTATATGAACCCCGATTATTTTGATGCGATTCTTACCATTTCTGATGAGATGGCTTTTCGTCGTGTAAAAGAACTGGCTATAAATGAAGGTTTGCTCGTAGCCAGTTCATCGGGAGCAGCCTTTGAAGCTGCGTGGAGAGAAGCTGAAAAAGCAAAGCCAGGGGCAAAAATCGTAACCGTCTTTCCGGACAGTAGCGAGCGATATTTAAGTCAGGGCATATATGAGGAGTGATGACATGAGGAAAAAAACACAGCTGATCCATGGGGGAATCACGGGTGATGAAAAGACTGGAGCTGTCAGCGTACCCATTTATCAGGTAAGCACCTACAAACAAGATGGGGTCGGTCAGCACCGTGGATATGAATATTCGCGTACGGGAAACCCGACTCGGTTTGCTTTGGAAGAATTGATCAAGGACTTGGAAGGCGGACATAAAGGTTTCGCTTTCGGATCAGGAATGGCAGCCATTACAGCTGTTCTTATGACTTTTAATCATGGAGATCATGTAATTTTCACCGATGATGTGTATGGAGGGACGTATCGTCTTGTATCTAAGATCATCAACCGCTTTGGACTAGAAGCAAGCTTTATTGATACAAGTGACGTGGAAAATATTAAATCAGCGATCACCGATCGTACAAAAGCGATCTACGTTGAAACCCCAACCAACCCATTGCTTAAAGTGACAGACCTTGAAAAAGTATCTGCTTTAGCAAAGGAAAAAGAATTGACGTTCATCGTTGATAATACCTTCAGCACACCATATTGGCAGAATCCTATTGAATTTGGCGCTGATATCGTCTTGCATAGTGCAACCAAGTATTTAGGCGGACATAGTGACGTCGTCGCTGGTCTCGTCGTTGTGAACAGTGAGCAGTTGGCAGAAGATGTCCACTTTGTGCTGAACTCTACGGGTGGTGTTTTGGGACCCCAGGATTCATGGCTTCTTATGAGAGGAATCAAGACACTTGGGATTCGCATGGAAGAAATTGAGGAGAATACACGTCAGTTTGTGGAGTTTCTCCAAGGTCTGCCGGAAGTGACAGATATTTATTACCCCGGTCTCGATGATCATAGAGGTAGCGATGTTCATCAAAAACAAGCGAGTGGCAACGGCGGTATGATCAGCTTTGACGTCGGTAGTGGGGAGAAAGCGGATCAAGTTCTCCGGAACGTAAAATATTTCACGCTGGCAGAGAGCCTTGGAGCCGTCGAAAGCCTTATATCCGTTCCTGCAATGATGACTCACGCTTCTATTCCAAAAGAGCGTCGGGCAGAACTTGGGATCACAGATGGACTTGTCCGTGTTTCCATCGGCCTTGAAGATATTGAAGATCTGAAGGAAGATTTTTTACAAGCATTAAGAAAGTAATCGGAAAAGGAGCCCTCCTGTACAGGAGGGCTCCTTTTTGTATAGCTCCTTAACACCTGAGCCAAACTAAAAAGGATTATCAATCAGGAGTGAAAATGACATGGATTACACACATTATAAAAAGCAATTGGAAGAGCGTAAAAGAGAAATCGAACAACGATTAATTGACAATAATCATTTTGGTTTAGAAAGAGGTTTGGCGAGTGATATGGCATCAGGGGAATTGTCACAGTATGACAATCACCCCGCTGATTCAGGCACTGAACTTTACGAGCGGGAAAAAGATATCGCTTTGCTAGGACATTTGGAAGAAGAATTATCAGATATTCAATATTCATTGAAGCAGATTCAACAAGGTACCTATGGGATTTGTGAAGAAACGGGAAGACAAATTCCAAAGGAAAGGCTAGAGGCGTTGCCGACTGCGCGTACAATTGCGAAAGCTTCATCAAATCAAGACATATCAGGAGATCGACCAGTGGAAGAAGATGTGATTACAGATTTAGAAAATCATTATGGTCGGGATGCAGATGATCCAGAGTATAATGAACAGAATGCCTATGAGCAGGCAGCTTCTTTTAATCAAAGCAGCATGACGTATGACGATTCCTCATTAATGGATAATCAAGATGGCGTGGGGTATGTAGAAGAATTCGAACCTTTTGTATCTACAGATATGCATGGTTATACAGGGTCTGAAGGGGTAAGCTTTCAGCGTAATGAGCATTATGATAAGTATATGGATAGTCAGGATGAAGCTGAAGATACGTACTAACTACCAAAGACGCCAGGGCTGATAGCCTTGGCGTCTTTTTATGGAAGTCACACCTTCAATATCCGACTTCTACTGCTGCGTTGACAATATACATAAGATCATTTTTATCTTGTTTATCCTCTAAGACGATGCCACTTGTAGTAAGCATGCCACCTTCCATCACTTCTATGTTAACTTCTCCGTAAGGAATAGCGTCTTTTAATTGATTAAAATCAAGTTGGTCTAAGTCGCATGGTACGGCTAATTTCACGTTAATTTTCATATTGTCTAGAGACTCTTCAGGAAGCACTGAACGGATTCCTGGCATGGAATTGGTATGTATGGCATTTTTGATGGCTCTAATTGAAGCTTTTGTCACATCCTGACCATGTACATCTGTTCCCATTCCTGTTTGGATAAACATCAAATGATCCATGATTATTCCCCCTTTTATTTTTCTCCATCATATCATAATTTGAGAAAGTGGCATCTTTGATATCCATCGCGCTAGCATTTCTTAATATAAAAAGGTCAGGGGGATCCCCTGACCTTTTAGCGTCAATATCCGACTTCTACAGCAGCATTCACAATATACATTTGATCGTTATGATCTCCCTCATCGTTTAAAGTGATGCCGCTTGTCGTGCGCATTCCTCCATCCATTAACTTGATTTCAACCTGTCCATATGGAATCGTTTCTTTAATTTTCGTATGGTTTAATTCATCAATGTCACTGGGTAAGGCCAGTTTCACAGTGGTTTTCATATTTTCCATAGACCCTTCCGGCAACGCTTCCTGGACACCTGGCATAGAATTTGAATGGATAGCATTCTCGATCGCCCGAACGGATGCCTTTGTTACGTCTTGTCCATGAACATCAATTCCAGTACCTGTCTGAATGAAGATAATTTGATCCATAGGATAACCACCTTTCTAAAATAATTCATGATCCTTCATTTATTGTTTAACACGTCATGGATGAGGTAAAACATGCTGGATTTAAATACGGTGCAAGGAATAACCACAGTTCATTGACACAATATTCTGTTCAACTGTATAATCTAATAATATAATCATAAAGCATACTATTTCTATAGGAATTATAATCATAAGGATGTGACGTATTGTTTTTGTCCATAGATCAAGTAGGGAAAACCTTCAATGGTAAAGGAGAAGACGGTTTTGAGGTCTTTTCTGGAATCGATTTGAAGATTGAAGAAAATCAATTTGTCTCACTCCTAGGACCGTCCGGATGTGGGAAATCAACGCTCCTTTCAATGGTTGCAGGTCTGGAGAGCGTCAGATCGGGGTCAATCCGATTGGAAGGAGAAGAAATTAAGAAAGCTGGTCCTGACCGAGGCATGGTCTTTCAACAACCTTCTCTTTTTCCATGGCTGAATGTAAAGGAAAATGTTCTTTTTCCGTTAAAAGGGCATGGGTCAAAAAAAGAGGCAGAAGAGAGAGTGGATCGTTTCTTACAGATGGTCCACCTGAGCCGGTTCAAAGAAAATTACACCCATGAGCTTTCTGGAGGGATGCAGCAGCGGGTAGCCATTGCAAGAGCACTTGCCATGGATCCTAAAGTGTTGCTCATGGATGAACCTTTCGGGGCCCTTGATGAACAGACGAGACATATTCTTCATGAAGAACTGATGAAGATTTGGCAGGAGACGCAAAAGACCATCCTGTTCGTTACACACAGCATTCAGGAGGCGATTAAATTATCTGATCGGGTCGTCGTCATGGGTACACGACCAGGACGGATCATCGCTGACTTTTCCATCGATCTTCCACGACCTAGAAAGAGGGAAGATGAGAGGGTTATCGAGCTTGAGCGAAAAGTGATGGATCTGCTGGAAGGTGAAATCAACAAAGTATTGAAGGAAGAACTTCGTTATGAAGATAGCTATTAAAAGGGTTGGTTTTTTAGTTGTTGTTCTAGGATTATGGCAGCTGGTGTACTCCATTGGTGTCTTCGAAGATATCGTGTTTCCATCACCGCTCAAAGTAGCAGGTGCGCTGTATGAGGGGTTTGCTGATGGGGATTTCATTAAAGCATTGGGCGCGAGTTTCCGTCACTTATTCATGGGCTTGTCCCTTGCCATATTGTTTGGGACCGTCATTGGCGTCCTGCTTGGGAAATCGAAACAGGCGGATGAAACAGCAGGAATGTATCTCATTGCTTTACAGAGTATTCCAAGCATTGTGTGGGTGCCGCTTGCCATTATGCTGTTTGGTTTTTCTGAATTTGCCGTTGTGTTCGTTGTCGTCCTTGGAGGTACATTTGTTATGGCTTTGAACGTACGGACGGCCATTTATAGTGTTCCACCCCAGTTGGTCCGTGCAGCTCGGACGATGGGGACCAATGGAATTCCTCTTTTTTTCAGAGTGGAAGTTCCATCGAGCATTCCATATTTTATGACAGGTCTCAGACTCGCTTGGGCTTTCAGTTGGAGAGCTCTCATGGCTGGTGAGCTGTTAAGCAATGGTCCTGGATTGGGTTACTCTTTACGGTACGCTCAGGATTATGCACGCATGGATCAAGTGATTGCAATCATCATTATCATTGGCGTCATCGGTGCAGTAGTGGATCAAGTGGTCTTTTCTAAGTTAGAAAGAAATGTTAGGAAACGCTGGGGATTATTGAAATCATAGATAGGAGATGAGGAGAAAATGAAAAAATGGTTATCCATAATTGCTCTTGCTGTCATGAGTCTGGTGCTCGCTGCTTGCGGTAGTGATGCAGGCGCGAATTCTGATGATGGTGGAAGTACAGAAGAAATTACGATTGGTTACTTTCCGAACATCAACCACGTAGCGGGTATGGTGGCAGAGACGAAGGATTTGTATTCTGAGACATTGCCGGATGGAACAAAAGTGAACTATCAATATTTTCCTGATGGATCTTCTTTTATGACAGCTATAGAAACGGGGGATATCCAGGGAGGCCTTGTAGGACCTGGCCCGGCGATGAACCACTTCACAAGTGGAGCGGAAGTTAATGTTGTCGCTGCAGGCTCAACAGGTGGTACAGTCATCATGGCTAGAGAAGGAGCGGATATTGACTCCCCAGAAGACCTGGCAGGAAAGACGTTTGTTTCTCCAAGGGTAGGATGTACACATGATGTACAATTTGAAACGATGATGAAAGAGGAATTCGGTATAACGTCTGACCGTATTGACGGTGAAATGAAGCACGTCACAGGTAAGCCGGCCACTTATGCAAGCTTGTTTGAAACGAAAAATGTGGACGTCGCAACCGTTCCTGAACCTTGGGCATCTTCCATTGAGGAACAAGGAAGCGGTAAAGTCCTTGTCGACACACCGGATGTTGCTTTTGGTGAAACTTTACCGGCAGCCGTGTTCGTCACTTCTCAAAAACTTGTGGATGAAAACCCGGATATGGTGGAGAGCATCGTAGAAGCTCATAAAAAAGCGACAGACTTTATTAATGAAAACCCAGAAGAAGCGAAACAGATTGCCATTGATAAAATCAAAGACATCACGGACCAAGAACTTTCAAAAGAAGTCATCGACCGTGCCTGGGAGCGTATTGATTTCACTTATGAAGTGAAAGAAGAAAACCTTCAGGAGTTCGCGGATGCTTCTTATGATCTTGAGTTTCTGAAAGAAAAGCCGGACTTGACTGGTCTGGTGGACACAAGCTTTCTTGATTAAATAGTAGGAAAAGAGACGGGAAATTTCCTGTCTCTTTTTTAGTTCTTTTGAGTCTTTTTGAACGGAACCCGCATGCAAAAAACCCAATAATATTTAAAACATCCCTTTAGTTTTTATGATTTAGGTCAAACTATAAGGTACAGGAGGGATGCTGTTTGAAGCGCATTTCAATCGTTTTTTTCATTATTGGGATACTTTTCATTGCAGGGCAGTCGGTTACAGCTGAAAGCGAATATAAAATCGTCCATAAAGATAAAGTAACAGAAGATTGGGAAGTCCATGTCGATTATCCAAGGTTTGAGCACTTGGAAAGTAAAGATCTTCAAGATACTGTAAACTTTCAAATCGTTCAGAAACTTGAAGATACGTTGAGAGATGTAAAGAGAGGGGCCGGAGAAATGATGGGTGTCCCTTATCTTTATTATGAAGAAACATCGGTGTTTAAAGAAAAGACTTTTTATTCTGTCGTGATGACCTCCCACATATCCAGGGGGAATCGCTACAATTCAACCGTCACCTCCATCAATTTTCAAGATGACCGAGGGGGGTCAATCAAGAAATTGAAAGACCTTGTGTATATCGATCGATTAAATAAAGAAGTGAAGAAGGCATTAGAAGCTGACCCGGAGATGTATTTGCAGGAGCCTTTTGCTGGTGTGCGAGACAATACCGCTTTTTATGTGAAGGATGAACACCTTGTCCTTGTATTCAATAAGTTTGAGGTCGCTGCTGGTGTTCACGGCACTCCTGAGATATCAGTCCCTCTAAAAGGGATACTTAAGGAAGAATTAGAGAAAAAAGTGCCTCCTTTGCCTTCCTATACATTATCCACATATTGAATAGCGCACTAACGAGGTTTTTGGAGTATATCCACATAATTAACAAGTGTTTGCAAAAATTCTATCCACAGATAATCAGGGTGCATGATCTTTATGGCGGGCCTTTGACTCACTTACTCACATTGTGCACAACCTTGTGGATAATGTTAATAACAGGCAAAAAAAGAAGCATAAGTGCTGCTTATGCTTCTAACATTTCTTCTTCATTTTGCTCTCCGTAATAATGGAACAAATATTGATCTTTTGTAATGACATACAGGTCATAGACATCATCGGTGCGATTAATCCAAGAAAATACCTCTGGATAAGCGTCGTTGCCAATGGATACATAAGGAATTTTGAGAGCTGCTTTCATTGATCGGACGTTGGTACGTCTGATTTTCATAAAAATAGCTTCAATATTCAATTGGAAAAACAATTCCTCGAAAAATGCTTCTTTGGCTATTTGATTGTATCCTTTGCCGAAAAATGGCTGACCGATCCAGGTAGCTAAAAAGCCCTTGTTCTCCTGTATATCGAAAAGGTTGATGGTTCCGATGGGCTGCCCCCACTCATCAAGGATGGTACGTGAAACCAATTCCCCCCGATCTTCAGCTTCTATGGTTTGTTTGGTCAAAAAGTAGAATTCGTCACTGGAAGATGCTTTGTGACGGACGTAAGGAAACACTTCAGGATGGCTCATCAACTCAAATAAAACCGGGGCGTCATGTAAGTCACGCTTTTTTAGCATAAAAAATCCCTCCTTGAATGAGGAGGGTGGTCCAAACGCATAGGAAATAGGCGTTCACTGGCCAGTTCGGACCACCCTCGAATTTTTATCAATTGCTCACAAAAATTCGGGGTGGGAATCGAACCCACTAGAACCAGTGCTATGACTGGTGGCGCACCATTTGCCTTCCCTACACCAAAAGCTTATAAAATATCATCTAAACTTATAATAATCCACTCCGAGAAAAAAGTGAATAAAAACTTTGTAAAATGGACGTGGATTTTTTTTACAAATTCTTATGGTTTTTGTTGATCCGTTAAAACGGAAAATACAGCTAGTCGCTCAGAATAAGTGGAGGCTTCTTTATCATACGGTCCCGTACAAGTGATGAGATTCAAACCGTGTGAATTTGTGGGCCCGAAGATCTTCCTGATCGGAGCATCTTGGTAAGGATATGATTCAATTCTGCTTACTTCAAACGTAAGTTTCATGTTTTCGTCATAAACATGAATTTCATCTCCCGGTTTCAAATCTTTAAGGTCATAAAAAACAGCGGGCCCGCTATTACCGTCTACATGGCCTGCAATAACCGCATTTCCTTGGTTTCCAGGCATTGTCCCTGGTTCAAACCATCCGACATCAGTTAAGCTTTTCGGTACCGCCATTCCTCCATCTGGTGTATAGCCAAGAGCCTTAACGGAGGTGTCCACATCTATCGAAGGAATTTCAATTCGGTCAGGAGTGATGCCGTATTGTTCGGATGAAGCCTGTACAGCAGGCGTGTAATTTTTTTTGATTGGTGCATTTTCTAATTGATCACGGACTAAAGATTCCTTTTTAACTTCTACACCTTGGGTGCGTGTGGTTTCGGATGTAGAAAGAGCCCTGGGTTCCTCTGCAGGTTCTTCATTCAGCCATTGGAAACTGATGAGAAATACGAGGAGACCCAGGGCTAAAGGGAAAAGTTTTCTTACCATTTATGCTTCTGAGCGTTTACGTGTCAGCATAAAGCCAGCACCCATGGCTAGAACACCTAGAAGAGCAGCATACATCCAAGCATTTGATGAGGAATCAGCTGTTCCACCGAAACCAGTAGCAGGCATCATTGTCGGCATAGCAGCAGAGTCTTGGAGAAGCAATACTTCTGGATTATCTGCTGTTCCAACAGCGAACGCACTATAAACTTTTCCTGCTTCAAGGTTTGTACCTGAAAGATCAATCAATTGTGTTCCATCTGTTGTACGTACTTCAAGGTCGTAGGAACCTGGGTCCACTTCCATATAATCGGTGACCATTGGGAATTCTGCACCTGAGAATAGAGCATCTCCACCAATTGGACCTACATCAACGGCTGGTGCACCAGGAATGAAATGACCGACACGGACTTTAGCCTTACCTTCGGTTGCTTCCATAGAATCTTGGATGGCCTTCAATTGAATGTTTTCTAAGTTATCAATCGCTGCAGCTGTATAAGCCATACCAGCTTCTACATTTACTGTGGTAGAAATGACAGGCTCTTGTTCACCTTTTGTTCCAGCTGCATAAATCTCTACTGTATGTTCGCCGGCCGGCACTTCCAAGTAATCTGTAGCTGCTTTAAATTCAGCACCTTCAACAACAGCTTCATCATTCAAATACACATCAACTGCAGGGGCGTCAGGTGATGCGTGGAGAACGCGGACCATGGCGTTCTGATCGTGACTGTCAGCCAAGACAGAAGGTGCGAAGATTCCCAAAATCAATACAACAGCAGCTAATGACGAAAATAATTTTTTCATGTTCCCACTCCTTAAATTTTTTATATCCACTGCCATTCTATAGAACGGCAATTTCTACCATGGGGGTTTTCACAACGCGTTGTAAAAATCTTGTACAAGTTTTGTATATTCATCATATACACCCTTTGTACAACTTTCAAACCTTTTGCTATGCTCAATATGCTTTTAGAGAACATAGAAAAAACACCGGAAAATCCTTCCGGTGTTAGAGTGCTTCACTATTCTTGGAAATATACCATTTTTCCGTCAATCATTGTCCATATAGGTTTAGACAGATACTCGAATGGATGTCCGCTCCACAAGACAAGATCGGCGTCTTTTCCCTTTTCAATCGAACCGACCCGGTCATCAACTCCAAGGTTCTTAGCAGGGGTGATCGTGATTCCTCGAAGAGCGTCCTCGACGTCGAGACCTTCTCTAGCTGCGAGTGCTGCACATATGTTCAAATATTGGATGGGTGTATAAGGATGGTCCGTCGTAATGGAGACACGGATCCCGTGGTCGTGCAGAATTTTATACGTCTGCCACGTTTTGTTTCTTAGCTCAATTTTCGATGCCCTTGTAAATGTCGGCCCTACACAGACTTGTAATTCTCTTCCTGCCAGGTGATCAGCAATTAAATGCCCTTCCGTACAATGCTCGATGCGCAAGTCCAGGTCGAATTCGTCTGCAAAGCGCAAAGCTGTAATGATATCGTCCGCTCTATGAGCGTGGATTCTCACAGGTATCTCTTTGTTCAAGACTTGTAGAATCGGTTTTACACGGAGGCCGGGTTCTGGGTCCTTCATTGCTGCATAGAAGGTCTCCCTTAATGTCCCCATAATTCCAAGCCTGGTTATCGAGGCATTTTTAGACTGGGAGTGAATCCGTTTTGGGTTTTCTCCCAAAGCGAGTTTAAGGCCGGCCGTCTCTCTGAGGATCATATCGTTAATCGTATGGCCCACGGTTTTAATAACAGAGGTCGTACCACCAATCATATTTGCGCTCCCCGGCATGATGTGCGCCGTGGTAACACCAGCTTTCCTCGCATTAAAAAAAGCAGGGTCAAGAGGGTGGGCTCCATCGATTGCTCTCAAGTGTGGGGTCACGGCCTCAATGGTTTCATTTGCATCACTTCCTGCCCAGCCCGTTCCCTCATCATAAAGACCAAGGTGGGTGTGGACATCAACGAATCCTGGGTATAGATCCAACCCTTTGCCATCGATAAATTCAGCTTGCTCCGGCAAATCGATGCTCTCACCGTAATCGTGTATTTTCCCATCGATTACATGGACATATCCATTTTTTATAGAAGGAGATGTGATAGGGTGGATACTGACATTTTTTATTACAGTGTTCATAGACATACAGCCTTTCCCTTCGTTATACAATTATTATACTTTAAAATAGCCTTTTGGATAACAAAAATGAGCAAAGCTAAGCTTTACTCATTGCACACCTTTAGTTGTTTAAAATGGATGAAAGGGCAGGCTGTAATTCTGGGTAGTGAAACGTGTACCCAGAAGCCATTGCTTTTTTAGGGATGACACATTGTCCATCTAAAAGGAGTGTGCTCATATCTCCGAGTGCAGCTTTCAGGGCAAAGGCGGGAGCGGGAATCCAGTGGGGACGATTCAATACTTCCCCAAGGGTTTGACCGAAATCTTTGTTTCTTTTCGGGTTGGGAGCTGTTCCGTTTAAGGGGCCGTGAATGTCTTTGTTTTCAATGGCGAAATGAACAAGCCCGACGACATCATCGATATGGATCCAGGACATCCATTGTTCACCTGACCCTAGTTTCCCGCCAATCATCATTTTGTAAGGGAGGATCATTTTCGGAAGCGCACCTTCTTCACCCAATATAATGCCGAAGCGGACATACACGGTCCGAATACCTTTTTCTGCGGCTTGTGAAGCACGCGTTTCCCATTCCTCTACAACATTAGCTAAAAAGTCGTTCCCTGGTTCGGTTGTTTCTTCTGTGAAAGTCTTTGTTTTAGATTGCCCGTAATAACCTACAGCAGAGGCGTTGACGAGGACCTCGGGCTTTTCCGGCAATGCATCAACCAAGTCCAATACCCCTTCTGTCGATTTGATACGGCTTTCCAAAATCGATTGTTTCCTTTCCTCGGTCCATCGTCCACTATTCAATGATTCTCCAGCTAAATTGACGATGGCATCAAGAGCAGGGAGCTCTTGTTCCGGGTGGAATTCCTCTTTCAACCAACCGACATAAGTGACTTGCTCCGTGTCGTTGTACTTCTTTGGACTCCGTGTCAATATGTACACGTCATGCCCTTCTTGGACGAACTTCTCTTTTAATTGGGTACCGACAAAACCAGTACCTCCTGTAATGGCGATTTTCATGTTCATTCCTCCTGTCAGTGTGAGGTTGTCAATAGTTTACTCCATTTGATTCGGTTTACCGATACACACGCCGAATCCATGATAAAATATGGTCAAAGAGGTGAAGCGGATGGCTAAACTTACAAAAATTACGACACAAAAAAAGCATAAGAGTCGTTACAATATCTTCCTTGATAAAGGGAATGGAGAAGAGTATGGGTTCAGTGTCGATGAAGATGTTCTCGTGAAGTATCGTCTTCAAAAAAACATGGAACTTGACGATGCTCTAATCAACGCGTTGATACAGACCGATACGCTTCATAAATCCTATACCCTTGCCATCAATTATTTAAGCTATCGTATGCGTTCGGAAAAAGAGATCCGTGATTATTTAAAAGACAAAGAGACGGACCCGGAGCACATCGAAGAAATTGTTTCACGATTGAATAAAGAACGGTTGCTGGATGATCAGGAGTTCGCGAACTCCCTTGTGAGGACAAGGATTATGACTTCCAGTAAAGGTCCGCTCCTTTTGAAAAAAGAATTATTGGATAAAGGGGTGTCTGCAGTAAAAGCGGATGAAGCCATCACTCATTATTCTTTTGAGAAGCAATATGAAAAAGCGATAAAATTTGCTGAAAAGAAATTGAGGAACGACGGCCGGAAATCATACCGTCAGCAAGTTCAAAACGTGCAGCAGACGCTGATGCAAAAAGGATTTCAGGGAGACGTCATCCAGGAAGTGCTTGCGAATTTACCGGAAGATGAGGACGAAGACACAGAATGGGAAGCGGTCGTTTATCAGGGAGAAAAAATGCTTCGCAAATTTCAATCCAAAGCTGAAGGGTTTGAGTTGACGCAGAAAGTCAAATCAGGATTGTACAGAAAAGGTTTCTCTTTCGATCTTATTGATCGTTTTATCGATGAGTATGTGAAGGAATAAAAAAAGAACAAGCCGTCTGACTTAAATGTCAGCCGCTTGTTCTTTTTTACTCAACAGTCCTTTTTTATCCAAGTCCTCAATTGCCTCATGTACATGATCGACAACCGTACTTGCCTTTTCCTTCACCTGGTCATGAGCCTTTGACATGGCATAGCTGTGGGGAGTCATTTCAAACATGCTCAAGTCATTGAAAGAATCTCCAACACATGCGATTTCATCAGGGTGAATGCCGAGGCCTTCAATCAACTTTCTAAGACCACTTTGCTTGTTAATCGATTTAGGCATCATATCGACACATGTTTCATGAGAAATGAAACTGTCGATTTCTTCTCCAAATGTCTCTTTAATCCGATTGGCAGCTTTCACAACATCCGCTTCTTTCCCATGGAGGGTAAATTTTGAAGGGGTAATTGTTTCACCTACTTGATCGTTCAGTTCGGGTTTGACAATAATTTCGTGGAACATCTGTTCAGAAATCATGTCAATGAATCTGTTCGATTCTTTCGTAAATGTTTCATCAGCTGTAGACACTGTTTTAATCATCGGTTCTTGATCAATGGTTTGAACGATTCGTTTCGCCAGTTCTGTTTCAAACGTTTTGGCATGGATTTGTGTATCTTCGTCATTGAATACAAAGGCCCCATTTTGACTGACGCGGTGTCCGTTTACACCTACACGTTTTAGAACCTCTACAATTTCGTGATCCATACGACCGGAGGCGACAGCAAGAGGGAGGCCCTCTTCAACCATGCGCTTCAATGCATCAATATCTTCGTTTTTAATATAATGATCGACACCAAGAAGGGTACCGTCAAGGTCTGTGACAAATAGTTTGATCATTGTTTCATCTCCTTTCCTTCCGGGGAATTCCCCAGCACCTAAATGATTGTACACGACGTAATCGCTTTCACACAAAGAGGAAAGCTTATTCCATAGCATCCCACTTGTAAAAAAAACAAATCAAATATAGGATAGAAGTTATGAGATGACTGAAAACGCTTTTAGTGTAATTTAAGTGGGGGACCATTATGGAAAAGCAGATAAAGATAAAAAAAGTGCTCAATAATAATGTAGTCATTGCTTCCCACCCAACTTATGAAGAAGTGGTGTTAATTGGGAAAGGAATTGGTTTTAACAGGAAGAAGGGAGACGAAATTTCTTCCGAAAAAGCCGACAAGACATTTTTGCTGAGTAATGAACAGGAAAAAGAACAATATGTGAGTTTATTGCCATACATCGACGAGAGTTTGATTGACTTCATGAGTGATATCCTCCATCACGTAGAATCGCGAATGGGGCAAGATCTCAACCAACATATTCACGTCGCGTTGACAGATCACCTGGCATTCGCCATCAATCGAGCAAAAAAAAACCTCCAGTTCGCGAATCCATTTTTGCTTGAAATTGAATCCCTTTATCCAAAGGAATATCAAATTGCGATGGAAGTTGTGACGATGATTTACGATAAAATGGGCATCCAGTTTCCAGAAGGAGAGGTAGGCTTCATTGCTCTTCATATTCATAGTGCTGTAACGGACAAGACGCTAAGGGAACTCAACCGTCATAACCAGCTCATCACACATCTCGTTCAACTTGTTGAAGATACGATGGACGTTCAAATTGATAAAAAGAGTGTGGACTACCATAGGCTTGTTCAACATTTGCACAGAGCCATCGACCGTGTTTATCAAGATGAACACGTAGGGGATGAAATTCGTTTGGCAAACATGTTGAAAGAAGAATATCCTGTGTGCTATAATTTAGCATGGAAACTGATAAAAGTGATGCAAAGGCAACTGAATAAACCTGTAGATGAGTCGGAAGCGATTTATTTGACGATCCATTTACAACGTTTAACCCATAAAACCTAAAACGTACGTGTTACTGACACGATCAGGCATGAGTACATGAAGGTGAAGTGGTTATCATAGGGATAGGACTATCCTTATGGAACCCATTCACCTCGTGTGCTCATGCTTTTTTATGTCCTGCTAAGAAAGTAGGACGAGCTATTATCCATACTCGGCGTCCAAACTGGACGCTTATCGTTCCTTTTTTGTTGAAAACGTTTTATTTTTCTGACAAATGGATTTTATGGGGCCAGAGGCTTGCGTCACAAAAAAAAGGAGGAAAACATAATGTTCAAGAATGCTTTCGGCACACTGCAAAAAGTTGGTAAAGCCTTGATGACTCCTGTCGCACTTTTGCCTGCGGCTGGTATTCTTCTTGCTTTTGGTACAAGCTTTGCTCAAGACAACTTTGTTGATAAAGTGCCATTCTTCGGAACACCTTGGGTTCAAACATTGCTGCAAGTAATGGCTGAAGCCGGAGGAATTGTCTTTGACAACTTGCCGTTGTTATTCGCTGTCGGTGTTGCCATCGGATTAGCGAAAGGGGATGGGGTAGCAGGTCTTGCTGCCATCATCGGTTATTTGATTATGAACGTGGTCATGGGGGTGCTTGGAAATGTCGATGCTGACATGACCTCAGACCCTGCGTATGCAGAAGTGCTCGGTATACCGACGCTTCAAACAGGAGTATTTGGCGGTATTATAGTCGGTATTTTGGCCGCTGCTCTATACAACAGGTTCTTCAATATTGAGTTACCACAGTTTCTCGGGTTCTTTGCCGGGAAGCGATTCGTGCCAATCATCACCGCTTTTTCTTCCCTTTTCTTAGGAATTATCATGCTGTGGGTATGGCCATTTGCTCAAACAGGATTGAATGCTCTTTCCCATTTAATGTTGGAGGGGAACCAAACGGTTTCGGCATTCTTCTTCGGACTGATTGAGCGTTCCTTGATTCCATTCGGTTTGCACCATATTTTCTATTCGCCATTCTGGTTTGAGTTCGGTTCTTATACGAACGCTGCGGGCGAGATTGTTCGCGGAGACCAAACGATCTTCTTCGAACAGTTGAGAGACGGTGTTGAATTCACTGCCGGAACATTTATGGTTGGTAAATTCCCATTCATGATGTTCGGACTTCCAGCTGCGGCACTTGCGATTTATCACACAGCAAAGCCTGAACGTAAAAAAGTGGTCGGAGGAATCATGGCTTCTGCAGCCTTGACTTCTTTCTTGACAGGTATTACAGAACCAATCGAATTTTCATTCTTATTCGTAGCACCACTATTGTTCGCGATTCATGCTGTATTTGCTGGTTTCTCCTTTATGATTATGGAGATTCTTGGAGTTAAAATTGGACAGACATTCTCTGGTGGTTTGATCGACTTTATCCTGTTCGGTGTTCTTCCAAACCGTACCGACTGGTGGTGGGTCATCATCGTAGGTCTTGTATTCTCTGTGGTTTACTACTTTGGATTCCGCTGGGCAATCCTCAAGTTCAACTTGGCGACACCTGGACGTGAAGATGAAGCGGAAGATGCAGAGGAGGATGGCGAAGTCGGCGATCTGCCGTTCGAAATCCTTGAAGCGATGGGTGGACAAAAGAATATCGACCACCTGGATGCATGTATTACCCGCCTACGTGTTTCTGTGAATGATAAAAACGATGTAAACAAAAACCGTTTGAAAAAACTTGGAGCTTCCGGTGTAATGGAAGTCGGGAACAACATCCAGGCTATTTTCGGACCAGTATCTGATACTCTGCGTGGCCAAATGCAAGACATCATAGATGGTAAAACACCAAGATCAAGAGAAGACGCTTCTGAAATGAAGAACGCAGAAAAAGCAGCAGAAGCGCCGGTTACTGAAGGTGAACTGGAATTTGTAAGCCCGATCAAAGGAAAGATCATGCCAATCACTGAAGTGCCCGATCAAGTATTCTCTGGTAAAATGATGGGCGATGGCTTTGCAATTGAGCCGGAAGATGGTAATATTGTTTCACCGATTAATGGTAAAGTCTTGAACGTATTCCCTACAAAACATGCGATTGGCCTTGAAGCCGAAAATGGAATGGAGATCCTGATTCACATCGGAATTGATACGGTCGGATTGAAAGGGGAAGGATTTACAGCTAAGATCTCTGAAGGAGATGAAGTGAAGCAAGGTCAGGCATTGATGGAAGTGGATTTGGACTTCGTAAAAGAAAATGCTCCATCCATCGTAACGCCGATCGTGTTCACGAACCTGCAAGAAGGACAGTCTGTAAACATTAAAGCATCAGG
Organism: Halobacillus litoralis; assembly: GCF_009856415.1. Lineage (GTDB taxonomy): Bacteria > Bacillota > Bacilli > Bacillales > Halobacillaceae > Halobacillus > Halobacillus litoralis_C. Next base: position 164,858 of record NZ_WMEZ01000007.1, read on the forward strand.
TAAAGTCAATCACAATGATCCAGACATCATTGAAATTAACGAATAAAGAGGAGAGTTTAACATGGCAGAACAAACAATGAAAATCACAGCAGCTGACGGTGTACACGCACGTCCAGCAACAGCACTTGTACAAGTAGCAGGAAAATACCAATCCGATGTAAACATCGAGTATAAAGGCAAATCTGTTAACATGAAGTCCATCATGGGCGTAATGTCCCTTGGAATTCCAAACGGTGCAGAAGTAACGTTCAAAGCGGAAGGCTCTGACGAAGCAGAAGCTGTCGAAGCTGTTGTAGCAAAAGCAAAAGAAGAAGGTCTTGGAGAGTAATCTCTTCAAACATAAAAAGAGGGGCTTGCCGTTACGGCGAGCCCCTCTTTTATGTACGTATTGAGTTTGTTCCAAAGAGCAGTCGAATCGCGCCAAAGGACAAGCGAATCGCGAAAAAAGGCAGTCGAACTGCGCGAAACAGCTGCTCGATACGATTAGCGATCGATGAATATTTCGTTTCGACCGTCATCCTCTGCAAAGATTTGTTCAGCGACAATTTCTGGACCTTTTAACTTGCCTGGATTTGCCACGTGATCCGTCTCTTTCCAAAATGGAGTGTTCATCCCACCCATGTACACAGCAGTCGCTGTCATAGGTGATTCTTCCCATTCTTTATGCAGGCTTTCGGTGAATCCGCGTACAGCAAACTTACTTGCACAGTATATGCTTTCATTCTTCTTCCCGCGTAGACCTGCAGTTGAGATGATGTTCAACACACGACCTTCTGTAGATGCTAACATCGGAACAGCAAGTTGAGTGGTCATTATGGTCCCTTTAACGTTTGTGTTGTAAAGTTGATCGATTTTTTCTTCGGTATAGGAGGAAAGATCTCCAAAATGCCCAAGACCGGCGTTGTTGATCAATACATCTAAGGAATCGATCTGTTTAACAGCTTCTTTGATTGATGATTGCTCCGTTACATCACAAATGAGAACCTCTGCTTTTCCGCCTTCATTAATAATTTCGTTCTGAGTGATTTGTAAATGCTCAGCGGTTCTTCCTGAAAGGAATACCTTATAATCGTTCTTAGCGTAAATTTGGGCAAGAGCTCGTCCCAAGCCTGTTCCGGCCCCTGTAATCCACACATTTTTCATACCTATCTCTCCTTATCTGTATTGCTTTATATTCATTGTGAACAAACCCTGCTAGAATGTAAAGAGAGCTTGTATGTAGGAGGTTGCATCATGGAAAAAAGATATAGTGAGTACACACAAGAAGAGTTACGACTTGAAATTGCTGAGCTGACTGAAAAAGCTCAAAAGGCTGAACAATTAGGTATGGTAAACGAATTTGCTGTTCATGAACGCAAAATCATTATGGCGAAATCTTATATGATGGATCCAGGCGATTTTAAGGCTGGGGAAACGTACGAAATTGAGGTGGACCCCGAGCACACCTTTTATATTGAATATATGAACGGTGTATTTGCCTGGGGATACAGGAAAACCCAGCAAGGTGAGAAAGCAAGTGCTGAAGAAGAAGCTTTGCCCATTTCTATGTTAGGGCATAAAGTGACTGAAAAATAAAGGAGCCGGGCACGTGTAAACGTGCCCGGTATTTTTAGTTGCGTTTACGCATTTGGATTTCAGTGATTTGGTCTGCTTGCGTTTGTTCTGTTTCCCCATTTACACGGCTGCTCAAATGTTTGATGCTGCGGTGTGAATAGGCGCCAGAGGCTTTCGATTTGAAATTACGTTTACCCATGGTAATTCCTCCCTACATCGTTGACGTCACGGTGTCTCGATCTAGCCGCTCTCTCTTGAGGTTTACTATTGATCGTGCCATCTGGACGTTTCGCGAGGTATTCGCTTTGGTCGTCCGGTGCGTGCGTCATTTTTACGTTAGGGAAATTCTTTGCCTTATTACGCATCAGTTACCCTCCTCATGAGTCTCATTGAAGAGACAATATTAGTATGTACCGTCTTAGAGCCTGTATGTGTTACAATGGCAGTGTAAACATTGCCAAATATGGAGTGGTCACATGAATGAAATATATCAGCGTTTAGCTGAAAAGCTATATGAGAAAAATCCTGAGTTAACGATAGATGAAGCAAGAACATGGGTGGAACTTTTATGGGAAGACTTTGAATCAACGCGAGCAAAAGCTGGTCATGATTACCAAGGAAAACAGGTGACTGAACAGATTGTCTTGCAGTGGATTCATCATTATGGCCCGAAATTTCATGAATTTGTCGCTACAAATCCAAAATACAAAAAGATGCTTGAGAAAAAAGGGTATCTTCATTAAAAAAAGTACAGGATTTGAAAAGGAGCCTCTCATCGTGAGAGACTCCTTCTTTATGTTTTCCTCACGCTTACGATTCGTTCACATGGGGCTTACTTTGTTCTGAAGTTTTTCTTCGGTAAACACCCATCCTGTATAGGAATTGAGAATTTTCAAATTATCTCCATGCTCATCATCAATTTGAGCCAATGCTACAAACGGATAACGGCCCCGGGAGCGATACCGAAGATCGATGAACCTCACTTCTGTATATTCATCATAATAGCTCATTTCGTACCTGTAAACTGGGGAAAACGATAAAAAAGCTTTGATGTTATGATCGGTTAAAGCTTTTTGAATGACCGGATCATCATAATCAATCGGTTTATTGGTGAATGTATCAAGGATGGTTAAGTGTCCATTTTCAGCCCTACCCACGTAATAGTGAGTAGGCGTAGTGATGGCAACCCTCCAAACATTTTGCTTCATTGTAGGGGAGGTGGCAATTTGGGTGACATCCTTGATGTTCTCATGTATCAAACGAACCAGTTCTCTCTTATCAAAGTACCTTTTCAAGTAATAGAGGGCGATGACAAAATATATGATCAGCCACAAAGTTCCAGGGTTTGCGCCTAAATTCCATGCAACAATACCTGCAATGTGCAGGGTGAAGATATACGGATCGAATGTATTGATGAACCCATAGGCGACCCATCTTTTTGTAATAGGGCGATACGCTTGGGTGCCATAAGCATTGAACACATCAACGAATACATGCAATATGACCGCAAGAAAAGTCCATAGCCAAAGATGTAGAAAGTTCACCTCAGGTGTGAACAAATAAATGATACCGGGAATGCCGATGCCCCATAGTATCACAGCAGGAATGGAATGCGTGATGCCACGGTGGTGCCGGATGTAGACCGCATTATTCCTTAATTTTAGTACTGTGTCTGAATCGGGCGCCTGTGAACCGATCATTGTTCCAATCAGAACGGCATTAAAAAGATCGGGGTCTGCATTGACTACGGGATCAAGCGTAGCCAGCCCCCCTAATGCGACGCCCATGACGACATGTGTGCCTGTATCCAAGTTCCATACCTCCTTTGGCAGGTCGGACGTTCCAACAGTAGTTTATCACGAAGGGTGAAAAAAGATGAAAAGAGCTGAAAGAGTTAATCATATTTTAAATAACTTCGACAAGGATTCCTACAGAAAGGATTTGATACATTGGTTTAAAGAAGAGCAGCGGATTCTCCCATGGCGGGAAAATCAAGATCCTTACCGGGTGTGGGTATCAGAAATTATGCTCCAACAAACACGGGTTGATACGGTCATTCCCTATTTTAATCATTTTATGGATAAGTTTCCTACGCCTGAATCATTAGCTCAGGCAGATGAGCAGGAGGTCTTGAAAGCGTGGGAAGGTTTAGGATACTATTCCCGTGCGCGAAATTTGCAAAACGCTGTGAGAGAAGTTGTATCTGAATACGAGGGAGTCGTTCCAGATAATGCTGAAGAATTAGGCAATCTTAAAGGCGTGGGACCCTATACGCGAGGCGCTATTTTAAGTATTGCCTATGATATACCAGAGCCTGCGGTGGATGGGAATGTGATGAGGGTCTTATCAAGAATTCTTCGTGTCGAGGATGACATCAGCAAACAAAGTACGAGGAAGCTCTTTGAAGAACTTGTGAGTGAATTGATATCTGAAGAGGATCCCTCTTCTTTTAATCAAGGATTGATGGAACTTGGTGCCTTGGTCTGTACGCCAAAAACCCCTTCCTGCATGCTATGTCCAGTTCAAGAGCACTGTAGAGCTTTTGATGAAGGAGTGGAAACAGAGTTGCCGGTTAAAGCTTCTAAAAAGAAACAAAAGAAATCTCCTTATTTATTGCTGCTCGTACAAAATGAAAAGGGAGACGTACTGATCGAACAAAGACCAGACACAGGTCTGCTCGCTTCTTTATGGCAGTATCCGATGGTTCCACTTGAAGACGTAGGTCATGAAGCGGTCGTTCATTGGTTTTATGGTGAATATGGTTTGAAAGTGGAAATAGGGGAATCTGTAGATCGCATCAAACATGTATTTTCTCATTTGATATGGGAAATGGAAGTCATCAAGGTTACTGTAAAAGAAGGAACGCTTGACCATGAGCGTGCACAATTCATTGCACCTGAAGACATGGAAGACTATCCATTTCCGGTCTCCCATCAAAAAGCCCACCCTCATATTAATCGATGACAGGATGAGTGCCGCTGGTCCAGGTAGCTTCTTGCTGCTCCAAGCCGCCGCGGCGCTTAATTTCCTCATTGATTTCACGTAAAAGGGTAATTCCTTCCGAGTTCAAATAAGGAGAAGATTGGGATAGAGCATAGTGAAAGTAACCCAGCTCTTTTTCTTGCCACTCTTGCTTTGGTTCCATAGATAAAGCCGATAAATCTCGTCCCACATACATAGCATTCCATCCTCCTTCTTAGATAATTTATGTACATTTGATTTCCTCATACATGTAAAAAGTCACCTGATAAAACGTAACAAACTTGTAACGTAAATGTAACCAAAGCATACAATCCTTTATGTGACAAGGATTAGACAAATAATGTCCTCATTTGGCGAAGTTTAAGACTATTTACAATTCAGTGTCATTTATGAATAATTAGTAATAGAACATAACGATTATCTTTTTTGACTAATGTCATACATATGAGAGGGTTGTATAGATGAATAAAACGAAGGTGGTCACTGCTGTCTGTGGTTCTTTGATTGGAGCCTCGTTGTGGGGAAGTTCCGTTTTTGCTGACGAATTACATAAAGTGAAATCCGGGGAAACATTGTGGAGGATCAGTACGAAATACGATACATCCGTTTCTGAAATCAAAACATGGAACAATCTCGATTCAAACCTTATCCGTGTGGGACAGACTTTGGTGGTTGATAAGGGTTCTGACACAACACCACAATCACAGCCAGAAAAGACAGAGGATGTTTCAACCACTTCTTATAAAGTGAAAAGTGGAGATTCTCTTTGGGCCATTGCTACTCGTTATGGTTTGTCGGTATCAGAATTGAAAGCACTGAATGGATTGACAAGTAACGTCATTTATTCAGGGCAAAATCTAACCCTCACAGGAGAAGCAAGTCAAACAAAGCCCACCTCTTCTGATGAAAAAGAAACATCGGATGAACAGAAGTCTGAACCAAAACAAGAAACGAATGATACATATACGGTGAAGAGTGGAGATTCATTATGGGTAATTGCTACGAAATACGGAATGTCTGTCAGTCACCTTAAGAAATTGAATGACCTATCCAGTAATGTCATTTATTCAGGGCAAAAGTTGAAAGTATCCGGTGAAGTCACTTCTTCTCCGACACAAACTTCTACAAACAATAACGCGGTTTCAAATTCAGGTCTGATAGACGCAGCGAAAAAGCATATAGGTACACCTTATCAGTGGGGAGGTACAAGCCCGGCAGGATTTGATTGCAGCGGCTTCCTTCAATACGTATTTGCTCAGGAAGGCGTAAGTATCCCACGTACAGTAGCTTCGATCTATGCCGACAGCAGAATGGATTCTGTAAGTGGTTCAAATCGTCAAGTTGGAGATCTAGTGTTTTTTGAAACTTATAAGCCAGGTGCTTCCCACGCCGGGATTTATGTAGGTAATAACAGTTTCATCCACACGGGATCCACAAATGGTGTTGAGATTAGTTCATTATCCAGTAACTACTGGAGCCAACGTTATATCGGTACGAAAAGATTATCCCATTAATTGTGAGAACCGCTCCTAACACTAGGAGCGGTTTTTTATATAAAAATTTTTGTTTTTTGGAATGAAACAACCCCCTCCTGTACACAATAATTTTTGCGGAGGTGATAATCATGGCTAAGCAACCGAAACAAAACAAAACAGCAGCTGGTACAGACGTTAACCACGTGAAACAACAAAACCAACAAGCTGCACAAGGGAAATCCCAATACGGCGCTGAATTCGCTCAACAAACTGACGCGCAGCACGTACAGCAGCAGAACCAAAAATCTCAGGCTAAGAAAAAATAACCTGAGTCGTTGGTAGGTTGGCCAGGCTGCCTTTTAGCCTGTATCAATCCCCCGATTGAAGAAGTCGCCCCTTTAGCGGGCGGCTTCTTTTATTTACATACTTCTATAGTATTTATTAAGCAATATGACAGGATTGTGGAAGACTCAGTTTCGAGACTTTCCGGGGGGTTGCCGGGTTGAGTGTCAGGGGTGGTTGGGAAGCTATTCGCTTTCCTGGGGGGAGTGCCGAGCTTCCTCGGGCTACGCCCTGCGGGATCTCGCCGATCTCCTTTCTCCCACGGGAGTCTCCCAGCTTCCCAACCCCCCCATTCCAAGAGGGGGGAAACGAACCCCTTTGCCAAAGTTGGATGGTCTTCCACTATCCAGGTTGTAGGCATAAAACGCTATGGATCAATCTTTCGGGGTTCAAGTACCTCGGCTTGGGAGTATTATCCTTATACTCTCATCAAATAGAATAGCTGATTATTCATGAAGTGGTTTCGAGACACTGATATAGCAAAGGGGCGAGTCATCCCCCGGAGCCCCTAAGCTCACACAAAAGTCTCGAAACTGAGTCTTCATAAATAGGGATAGGGAGTTATTGTGGGATAAAGAGGATGGTTTTGTTCAATACTCTTGTCTCTGGCCCAATTGTTTTCAATCCACTTCATTTGTCGTTATAATAGGTAGAAGGTGAAATGGAATAGAAAGGGAAGGGGGGATTGTATGCCCGGCCCAGAAGCAGGTAAACGGCTAGAAATCCAGAGCTATAAGCACAATGGGCAGTTACACCGAGTTTGGGACAGTACCACCATATTGAAAGGGACAAGACATGTGATTATCGGAGCCAATGACCGTACGGAAGTAACAGAAAGTGATGGTAGAAGATGGATCACCAGAGAACCGGCCATCTGTTATTTCCACTCTAAATATTGGTTCAACATTATCGGCATGTTAAGAAATGATGGAGTATATTATTACTGCAATATTAGTTCTCCCTTCGTTTATGAAGATGAAACCATCAAATATATTGATTATGACCTGGACGTCAAAATTTTTCCTGACATGACCTATAAAATACTCGATGAAGACGAATATGAAATTCATAAAAAACGGATGAACTATCCACATGTGTTGGATCGTATCCTTTATAACAACATCGATATTTTAATCAGGTGGATTCGTCAGCGAAAAGGACCGTTCTCCCCAGAATTCATCGATCAGTGGTATGAAAGGTATTTAACGTATAGATAATGACTGATTGCGCACTTATAAAAAGTGCGCTTCGTTGTTGTTTGAAAGAAAGAAGGTGTTGTTTTGGACAGTATAAAAAGGTATTTGCGATTTGTGCAGCCTTACAAAGGGAAAATCATTCTCACTGTACTTATAGGAATCGTTAAATTTTCCATCCCTTTGTTAATGCCGCTTATCATTAAATATGTCATTGATGATATCATCAATGCAGAAGACATGACACAGGCAGAACGCCTGGATCAATTGTTTCTCATTTTAGGTGGAGCTTTTCTAGTTTTCCTCATTCTGCGACCGCCCATTGAATATATCAGGCAATACTTGGCCCAATGGATTGGAAGCAACATTTTATATGACATTAGAGAAAAACTTTTCGACCATATCCAACGTTTGAGCTTGCGCTTTTATTCTAGAACGAAAACAGGGGAAATCATCTCCCGTGTTATTCATGATGTGGAGCAAACGAAGACATTCGTGATTACAGGCCTTATGAACATTTGGCTCGATATGTTCACCATAGTCATTGCCATCATTATCATGTTGACGATGGATCCTTGGCTCACATTGGTGTCTATTGCTTTGTTCCCTTTTTACGGCTTTGCGGTCAAATATTTTTACGCGAGGTTACGAAAGCTTACACGCGATCGCTCACAGGCCCTTGCAGAAGTACAGGGGCATTTGCATGAACGGGTACAGGGGGTTCCGGTGACGAGGAGTTTCGCTTTAGAGGATCATGAACAAGAACAGTTTGATGTGAAGAATAAGAACTTCCTGGATAAAGCGATCACCCATACCAACTGGAACGCTTACACCTATTCTGTAACCAATACAATTACAGATCTTGCTCCATTATTAGTCATTGCTTTTGCCGGGTATCAAGTCATCACAGGGTCCCTGACAGTCGGTACTATGGTTGCGTTTGTCGGCTATATGGATCGTGTATATAATCCGCTACGCCGCCTCGTCAATTCAGCGACAGTGCTTACGCAATCCATCGCCTCCATGGATCGTGTTTTTGAATTTGTGGATGAGAAATATGACATTATCGATAAACCGGGAGCGAAGAAAATGGAACACGTGAGAGGCGATGTCAAAGTAGAGGGTGTCTCCTTTCGATATGATGAAGAAGATCCGCTCGTCCTTAAAAATGTCAACCTGGACATCAATCAAGGAGAAACCATCGCCTTTGTCGGCATGAGTGGGGGAGGAAAGTCGACCCTGATTAGTTTAATTCCCCGATTCTACGATGTCACTTCAGGGCGCATCTCTATTGATGGAACAGATATTAGAGACTTTGAGGCAAGATCTCTGAGGGATAACATTGGCATGGTGCTTCAGGATAATATTCTCTTTAGTGAGTCCATTGCAATGAATATACGAATGGGTAATCCGGATGCCACGGATGAACAAATGATTGAGGCTGCGAAAGCGGCGAATGCCCATGAGTTTATCATGAATCTTCCGAACGGCTATGATACGTTGGTCGGTGAAAGAGGTGTGAAATTATCGGGTGGTCAAAAGCAAAGGGTGGCAATCGCGCGGGTATTCTTGAAAAACCCACCGTTACTCGTTTTAGATGAAGCGACTTCTGCTCTTGATTTGGAAAGTGAACACCTCATTCAAAATGCTCTTGAACGTTTAGCTTCAGAACGGACAACGTTTATTGTGGCTCATCGGCTTTCTACCATCACCCATGCGGACAGGATTGTCCACATCGAGAATGGTGAAATTGTAGAAGTCGGCTCCCACCAGGAGTTGATGAAAAAACAAGGCCATTATTATGACCTGTATCAAGTGCAGGAACTGGATGATCATAAACAAGAATATATGGGAACGTAATCAACAGCTCAAGGTTCATAACCTTGAGCTCTTTTTGAGCTTTTGCATTAATAAGCCTTAACAATAGGGAGGATAGTAGAAGGGATAATAGAAGCCGAGTATGTCAGGCACACTCGGCTTCTTTGGATTTTATTTTTCTGATGTTTGGATAAAGTCATCTTGATGGCGGGCCTGGTAACTTTTCAGTAACTTCTTGAGTCGCTCCAACTGATAGTGGTACTCCATCAATTGTGAAGCAAGGGGAAGGAAGACCAGTTTATCAGGGTTATTGCTTTTTTCATATACACTCATCAGTCGCTCTACGAGCAAAGGGATGTCAGGTTCCTCAATTCGTCTCAACGATTGTTTATGTGTATTCTTAATACGACCTTTAAGACTAAGAATTAATTTCTCATGTGCATTGACCAACTTATCAAGCTCTTGTACGACGGCATCTTGAAACTGTTCTGGAATTTGTTCAATTTTATGTTCCAGACGATAAAAAGCTTTCAGGACATCGAAAGATTTTTTTGTCGTTGTAATCAATTGACGGAAAAGCACCATTTTTCTTCCCTTAGAGAAGTGACTCCCTTTGAAATACGTTCTTTCTTCTGAGTAAAGAAGATAGGTATGATCAATCCAACGCATATCGTCCTGGATTCTTGTAATTTCATATTTAAGGGCTGGTTCATCAGATAAGTTTCTTGTCGTCACTCTCAGCCATTGCAGAATATCGTTGGTGGCACGGTCAATTTTCGTAAACAGCCTTGTTTCGTATCGCGGTGGAAGAAAGACAAGGTTGACGATGAATGCCGCGAGGATCCCGAGTAGCATAGAGGTGAACCTGGAACCCGCGAAATATAAAAAGGTTTGGTCTGTAGAATCCATCAGGGCAATGACAGCTACAACGGCTAAAGCAATCGTGTTTTCGTTCATTTTTAGAGTCGTTGTCAATCCGATGACAAGGATAATGGCAAATCCTACGATAAACGGGTCATTGCCAAGGGTGAAAACAGCAACAATGGCGATCAACGCACCAATCGTGTTTCCTTGTACTTGTTCGATGATGGATTGATAAGATCGATAAATGGAAGGTTGAATGGAAAAGACGACAGCAATTGCAGCAAGTAGAGGAGAGACGAAACCGATCAAATGACCGATATATAGGGCAATCCCTACAGCTAATCCTGTCTTCATCATTCGTGCGCCTAATTTCATGGAAGACATCATCCTTTAAACGTAAAAATAATATGTTTTTAACATGAAGGTGGTTCCTAGAGACCTTTCATGTAAAAAATCGGATGCCCCCATTATACATCATTTCATAGGCGTTAGAACAAAAGAAAAAGCTTATGCGCGATCCGCATAAGCCAAAGGGGAACCAGCCCAAGCTGGAACCTATGAAAAGGGAAAGAAATGAAACAAAGATCATAATTCGTGGGAATATTCAGAATTATGTATTTATAATAGCATGAACATTTTATATAATCAACTAAATACTCAGAAAAAAGTAGTGAAAAAATCTCCCCTGCGATACAGGGGAGAAGGGGGATTAATCGTTGGCCATGGTCTGGAATGTAGTTTCGACCGCTTCTAACGTTTGATCGATATCTTCATCTGTATGAGCGGTTGTGAGGAACCATGCTTCATATTTCGATGGAGCAAGATTGATTCCCTCAGCAAGCATGAGCTTGAAGAAGCGAGCAAATTGTTCGCCATCCGTACTTTCTGCCTGTTCATAGTTTTCGACTTTTTCATCTGTGAAATAGACGGTCAAAGCGCCCTTCAGACGATTGATTTGAATTTGGATTCCGTGTTTTTCGGCACGATCTAGAATTCCTTTTTCCAAACGCGCACCGAGACGGTCCATTTCTTCATACACCCCTTGTTCTTGAAGTACCTCAAGACAAGCAATACCTGCAGACATGGAAGCGGGGTTCCCTGCCATCGTTCCTGCTTGATAGGCTGGTCCTAGGGGAGCGACTTGTTCCATAATATCCGCACGGCCACCGTAAGCACCAATCGGGAGGCCGCCACCGATGATTTTACCCATCGCTGTCATATCTGGTTCAATATCCAAGAGTTGCTGGGCGCTTCCGTATGTAAAACGAAAAGCGGTGATGACCTCATCATAGATCACTAAAGCGCCGGCTTTGTGGGTCAGTTCGTTCACTTCTTGTAAGAAACCTGGTTTAGGTTCCACAATTCCGAAGTTTCCTACAATCGGTTCGACGAGCACACCAGCAATTTCATCGCCGAATTTTTCAAGGGCTTGCTTGAATGGTTCGATGTCATTAAACGGTACGGTGATGACATCCTGGGCAATCGATGCAGGTACCCCGGCAGAATCTGGTGTCCCTAGAGTCGATGGCCCGGAACCTGCAGCTACGAGGACCAAATCAGAGTGGCCGTGGTAACATCCGGCAAATTTAATGATTTTGTTTCTGCCAGTATAGGCACGGGCAACTCGAATGGTCGTCATGACTGCTTCTGTACCTGAGTTGACGAACCTTACTTTATCTAACGAAGGAATGGCTTCTTTCAGCATTTTCGCAAAACGGTTTTCGAGGACGGTTGGTGTTCCGTAAAGCACACCGTTCTGCGCAGCTTTTGTTATAGCTTCTGTGATATGCGGGTGAGCATGTCCTGTAATAATAGGGCCGTATGCTCCTAAGTAATCAATAAATTCATTCCCATCAACATCATAAAAATGTGACCCTTTTGCGCGGTCCATATAAACGGGTGTTCCGCCACCGACGCCTTTGTAAGCGCGGGAAGGTGAATTGACGCCCCCAACGATATGTTCTTTTGCTTCCTTATATAAATGTTCTGATTGATTGAAATTCATAAGTAACCTCCTAGACAATGCTATTCAATGTTTATTGTAGCATGCTTGTCCATCCAGAATTACAAAGGTGCTTCCCGGATCATGGACCCAGGAAGCAGCCTTTGAAAGGTTCCTTCACTCTAGAGCGTTGAAACAGTAGTCCGATCGATTACGAGGAAAGTAACACTGAGCACACTCAAGCCTCAGTGCGAGCTGTTCTTAGTATAGGAATGCTGCACCAACGATGATTAGAAGGATGAAAAGAACAACGATTAGCGCAAAGCCTCCGCCATATCCGTAACCCATTCACAATTCCCCCTTTCCATTGTTTACTGTATCTTATGCAGACTTCGATTCGCGGGCTGTGCGTTCGCCCGGTTTTGTCTCAAAAATGGACCTTCATCCAATTCGGCCTATGAGAGGAAGGGAATAAAAGCCTCCTGCCATTCATATGAACAAGTAGGGCTTGTTTACTCGTTTTAAAAGGGGCATACCTATGATTACAATCATTATTTCAACGCTCTCCCTTGCAGTGATTGGAGTGAGTCTCCGACAAATTTTTAATTCCCTCGAATTCGAACACAAAATATTCTCTGTTCAACTCTTCGTCTCCATCATGATGTTATATACGATAGTTATGGTTGGTTTTGGAATTATTTATGCTGCTTTGATCCTCCAAGGAATAGAGGTTTATAAAGCAGACATGCCGTTTATTCAAGGTTATTGGATAAACGATATGATAAGAAGTGTGTATTTCAGTGGGGTGACCTTATTTACTGTCGGATATGGGGATTTGACGCCAGTAGGGATCGGCAAATGGATCGCAATCATTGAGGCGATGGTCGGGTACACTTTACCCGCTGCACTTGTGGCGAAAGTTTGGTTGAAGCATAAAGAAGAAGGCTGAAGTTGGAAGTTTGTCTATTTTTAAGGTAACCTAAGTGGTAGAAACCATTTAGGAGGGTCTTATTATGACAGTTGAAAAAGGAAAACAAGTACAAGACTTCACATTACCAGCAAACAGCGGCGAATCCGTATCCCTTTCTGATTATAAAGGGAAGAACGTAGTCCTTTATTTTTACCCAAAAGACATGACTCCTGGTTGCACGACGGAGGCTTGTGATTTCCGTGATCATCACGAAAGCTTCGAAGATTTGGATGCCGTTATCTTAGGTGTCAGCCCTGATCCAGTGGAATCTCATGAAAAATTCATCAACAAGCATGATCTTCCATTCCTTTTGCTTGCAGATGAAGATCATCAAGTCGCAGAACAGTTTGGTGTATGGAAACTGAAGAAAAACTTCGGCAAAGAATATTATGGCATTGAGCGTTCCACCTTTATCATTGATAAAGAAGGGAATCTTGCTGAAGAGTACCGAAAAGTTAAAGTTCAAGGTCACGTGGAATCAGCTCTAGAATATATCAAAGAAAATCTATCGTAAAATCAACCGAACCATAGTCTACAAGTGACTATGGTTTCTTTATCATCTATTATAGAAGAAAAGGGGAAGGAGCTGATTTCATGAAAATCGTTTCTGCGATTAAAAGAGTCCCGGATGAAATCCAACTGAGACTTCAAACGCGTTTTCCTGAAGCTGCTTTCATTTTCTGTCATGGGATGGGAGAAGCTAAATATTACCTTGAGGAAGCCGATGTCTTCATTACATATGGAGAAGATTTGGACCGAGAAAAGATACAGTCAGCCAAGAAGCTGAAATGGATCATGGTCTTATCTGCAGGAATGGACCGGATGCCTTTTGATGAGATTGCTAAAAGAGACATCCTCGTAACGAATGTAAGGGGCATACATGCACAACCTATGGCAGAGTACGCGATTTCCATGTTGCTGCAAGTTTCCCGTCAATCAAAAACCCTCTTCCAACAGGAACAGAAAGCAGAGTGGAGCCGCCGTCCTGTCATGAATGAAATAAGTGGACGTACAATGATTCTCCTTGGTACAGGAGCCATCCAACAAGAAGTCGCCCGTTTAGCGAAAGCTTTCAAAATGAAAACGATTGGTGTATCTAAGTCAGGAAAAAAGAAACCGCACTTCGACCAGAATTTCCCGGTACAACAATTGGAACTTGTTCTTCCTCTCGCGGATTTCGTTGTAGCTGCGCTTCCGAGTACTTCGGGGACAAGGTATTTACTTGAGGAGAAACATTTTAAAGAAATGCCGAAGCGTTCTATTTTTCTCAATATGGGGAGAGGAGATTTGGTGGCATCAGAAGTAATCTTACATGCGGTGCGTCAAAAAGAGATTGCACATGCAGTGCTTGATGTCTTTGAGCAGGAACCTTTACCTGAAGACCATCCGTTCTGGCGGGAAGAAAATGTAACGGTAACGCCACATTTATCAGGGATCTCTCCTCACTATGTTCCGAGAGGGTTTGATCTTTTTGAAAAGAATTTGTCTGTCTTTATAAGTGGAGAAGGAGAATTACGAAATATTATTGATCCAAAACGGGGGTATTAAGATGAGGATTTATACGCGTTCAGGGGATAAAGGGGAAACTTCTTTAATATATGGTCAACGTGTAGCGAAAAATGATATCCGAGTAGAGGCTTATGGCACATGCGATGAAGCGAACTCAATGATCGGTCTTGCTCTCAGCCATTTGAATCATGAAGATTGGACGGATAAGGAAGCTTTCTTACAAACCTTCCAGAAAATCCAGACGGTCTTGTTTCATGTCGGGGCGGAACTGGCTACACCTAAGGGGAAAGATGTCATGTGGAAATTGAAAAAGGAGCATATAGATGAGTTGGAAAAACAAATTGATAAATGGGATCAGTCCCTTGAACCTTTGAAGAATTTCATCCTCCCTTCCGGGCACCAGGCATCAGCCGCTCTTCACCTTGCTCGTACGGTGGTACGCAGGGCGGAAAGGATATCAGTAGCTTTAGAAGACGAATTGGATAACCAGCTAGTTGTCTCTTATTTGAATCGACTATCGGATTTTCTCTTTGTAGCGGCTCGATATGTGAATCGTCAACTTGGAGGAACAGAGACACCCCTGGATCCGGATGTATAAGGGACCGACTTTTTGAGTGGTGCTTTATATTGACAATTCCTTTATGGAAAGGTTACACTAATTGTAAGGATTCTAATTTAATAATATTATAAATCAAGAATCAGTTTATGAAAGCGAGGTGCATGACCGTGTCAGACCATCGACTCCAAGATGCCATTGATACACTGAAAGGCTCTGGTGTACGAATTACTCCACAGCGTCATGCGGTGCTTGAATACCTGCTGAATTCTATGACTCACCCAACAGCTGATGAAATTTATAAAGCTTTAGAAAGTAAATTTCCGAATATGAGTGTAGCCACGGTTTATAACAACCTCCGTGTATTCAGAGAAATTGGACTCGTACGGGAGCTTACTTACGGTGATTCTTCAAGCCGCTTTGATTGTAATACAAGCGATCACTATCATGCGATTTGCGAATCATGCGGAAAAATCGTTGACTTCCACTACCCAAGTTTGAACGAAGTGGAATCATTAGCTGAACAGGTGACTGGATTTAATGTAAGTCATCATCGCATGGAAGTCTATGGAACGTGCCCAGAATGCCAATCGAATAACGCTCACTAAAACTGGAAGCGCTAGGCTTTCAGTTTTTTATTTTTGAACCATAGCTGAACATAAAAAACTCCGCTGCCCATGCAGCGGAGTTTTTTGCTTGAAGTCACTTGATTGTTCATTTATTGCTGGCCTTGAGTTTCCTTCTGGTATCTCTTTTTATTGTATTTCTCATCAAAATCTTTTCCTTCTAAGGACTTGTCCATGGTAAGAGGCTGGTCACAATGCATGCACGCATCCACACGCCCAAGCATCTTGGTCGGTTTTTCACAAGATGGACAAACAATCTGCACGGTCTTCGTGGAAAGCATGCCGATCCAGAAATATACGACTGTACTGAGACCGACAAAACCCACGCCGAGAATCATGAATGTAGCCATCGCCCACATCGTATCTTTGAATAACAACCCGATGTACATCACGCCGATGCCAAGGAAGATCAGCCAGAAAGCAAAGGAACGAATCTTGTTGATTTTGCTACTGTATTTTAACGCCACTCAGGGTCCCTCCTTACTATCTACCACGTAGTATACCATATTTTCTTTAGGCAAATATAATAGGAAAAAAGGATTTTGCCTAAACATAGCGAATAAACACAAAGAAAGGGAAATTGAATGTGGGGGAAAGAATATGGAAGATCTATTACGCCCGATTTATCAAGAAAAAGCCAGTCAAAGTAATACGCTGGGCATTCTTATATTAGAAAAGAAGAAACCAATTAGCCCTGTAACGGATAATTTTGATGTCATTCTATTCATTATTGTCCGGGATGCGGAGGAACTATGGTATGTAAAACATTATGAATTTGAAAATAAATCAGCCGCTATGCATATAGTGGATGAAAAGCTTCTCCAACATTGGATCGATACAAGCTCTTATCGTCGAGCGGTAGAGTGGGTCATTAACGGCAACATCATCTTTGAGAGAAATGAGTATCTGACAATTTTGAAGGAACACTTGCGGGAGTTCCCTCAACAAACCCGCAATTTAAAGAAGGCGATTGAATTTGCGAAGTTGATTCGTAGTTATAGTGAATCCAAAGACTTGTATGATTCAGAGCAATACTTGGATTCGTACAGTCGGATGGTTAACTCTCTCCATTATCTAGCGCGGTTATCCATTATTGAAAAAGGGTTCCACCCAGAAGTAACGGTATGGAACCAGGTGAAACGGATAGAACCGGAAATCTATAAACTTTATCAGGAACTCATTGAAAGTGGTGAACCTACAGATAAAAGAATACAATTAATGATCCTAGCTGTTGAACATTCCATAAGTAAAAGGTCAAGGGCGAGTGCTCAGCATTTGCTGCAGCTTATGAGTGAAAGAGAAGAGCCCTGGTCGTTTGGAGAACTGAAAGTGCATCCTGAAATTCAAGAATACATCTTGGACTTATCTTCAATGATCGAATATCTTGTGGACCATCATGTCATTGAAGTTGTGCCTCAGGATACGAAAGGACCGCAAATATTCCATAGAAGATACAAGCCTGTCGATCAATATGTAGATCAGTAAAAAGCCCCCCTCTTCTGAATAGGTAATAGAAGAGGGGGATTTTTATTGTGAAAAAGTTATTGACGGAAGAATTCTCTCCATGCTATATTAATAAGCGTCGCATTAAGAGAGCGGCAACGAGCTAAACTAAATCATGAAAAAAGTTGTTGACACGAAACGACAGACATGATAAATTATTACTTGTCGCATTAAGAGAGCGACAAGCCGTAAACGGCTCACAGAAAAATAAATCGCAAAAAGTTGTTGACATTAGCAACTAGTCGTGATAAGATGATTAAGTCGCTGTTTTTAAGCGGCGGACGAAACATTTGATCTTTGAAAACTGAACGAACCAACCAGTACGTCAAAATATTTCTTCTTTATATAGAAGAGATTTGAAACAAAGCACATTCGGTGTGCAAATGAGCAAGTCAAACTTAACTTTTATGGAGAGTTTGATCCTGGCTCAGGACGAACGCTGGCGGCGTGCCTAATACATGCAAGTCGAGCGCGGGAAGCGAGTGGATCCCTTCGGGGTG
>NZ_WMEZ01000008.1 GCF_009856415.1 Halobacillus litoralis
TGACCATAGCCGACCGAACCGTTTAAGTATCGACGCACAGCTTGATGTTTCTCGTCATTCGAAAATCTTTTCAAAACAAGTACCCCCTTTTGGTTGGATAAGTGTCCAACTATTGGGGTTCACTTCAGCTACGCCTTCCGGGGTCTCACCTGTCCCACACGTCCCATAGGAGTCTCACCGTTTCCCTCCACCCCTTTACCATATAAGTTTCTCGAAACCACATCCAGAATAAACAGCTTTTACCCCACTAAAAACAGAAGAAAAAAACTCCCACGGTGGATATTTCGGATGTGTAAAGCTTGCTATAGAGCGTTTTATACGTATAATACCAGGATAGTGGAAGACAGTCTCCCCCGGTGTAAGGGGCTCGTAACTTGCATACGACGCATGGGGTGGCTGGGAAGCTGCGAGACTCCCGTGGGAGAAGGAGATAGGCGAGATCCCGCAGGACGTAGTCCGAGGAAGCTCGGCGCTCCCCTACAGGAAAGCGAGTAGCTTCCCAGCCACCCCTGACGCTCATCCCAAGCAACGGACCCCGAAACATCTCGAAATCGAGTCTTCCACAATCCTGCCATATACTTGAATAACTTATTTATCAGCATGGACTATCAATCTGATTGTGAAAAGGTAGACAATATAGGCGAAAGAAACAAATAATCCATGTATATCTCAATATCTTTCATCCCTTACCGTGGACCTGCATACGATAGAGTAATACTCGATTAGGAGGGAATTACATGGATGAAGAGATGAGTTTCGTAATCGCCGAAGACGACTGGTCCCTCCATCGGAAAGGCTACGACGATCAGCGGCGACATCAAGAAAAAGTAAAGGATGCGATGAGCAAGCAGTTACCTGATCTCATTACTGAAGAAAATATTGTGATGTCGAATGGAAAGCGTGTCGTTAAGATTCCAATACGTTCACTTGATGAATATAAGATCCGTTATAATCACGAGAAGAATAAGCATGCAGGACAAGGTGAAGGAGATAGTGAAGTCGGAGATGTCGTTGCTCAAGCGCCGCAACAATCGAAAGGTAAGCCTGGCGATGGAGATGGAGCCGGTGATCAAGCTGGCGAAGATTATTATGAGGCAGAGATTTCATTAGCAGAGTTAGAGGAAGCCTTGTTTAAGGAATTGACCTTACCGAATTTGGATGAAAAGGAAAAAGATAATATCATCCACACCGATATCGAGTTCAGTGATATCAGGAAAACAGGATTGACCGGTAACATTGACAAGAAGAGAACGATGCTTGAAGCGTACAAACGAAACGCTCTGGGCGGAGAAGCTTCATTTGCACCGATTTATCCAGAAGATATCCGATTTAAAACGTGGAATGAGAAAACTAAGCCTGAGTCAAAAGCTGTCGTTATTGCGATGATGGATACAAGTGGTTCTATGGGGCAATGGGAAAAGTATATGGCCAGAAGTTTCTTTTTCTGGATGACCAGGTTCCTGAACAGGAATTATGAAACGGTGGAAATTGAATTTGTTGCTCACCACACACAAGCAAAAGTTGTCAGTGAGGATGATTTCTTTTCCAAAGGAGAGAGTGGGGGCACGATCTGCTCCTCAGCATACCGTAAGGCATTAGAATTGATTGAGACGAAATATTCGCCGGAGCGTTACAATATTTATCCGTTCCACTTTTCCGACGGGGACAATTTAACATCCGATAATAAACGTTGCCTGGGATTAATTGAACAACTCATTGAAGTCTCACAAATGTTCGGCTATGGTGAAGTCAACCAATACAATCGTTCCTCAAGTTTAATGCAGGCCTACAAGTCCATCGATCACCCGAAATTCCGTTATTACATTTTGAGAAGAAAAGCAGATGTGTTCCATGCTATGAAACAGTTCTTCAGTGAACAAGTTGAAGAGATGCTAAGCTGATGTTGCAAAGAAGCCAAGTAACATCTTGTTGCTTGGCCTTTTTTGTGTTTTAAAAAGCTGGACGAGTATTTTTATTACTTGAACCTAAGATCTCCTTGTTATAATGTCTCTATATAGATAAGAAAAGGAGTATCGTTTATGATTCAGGAAATTTTAGAGTCGAACCAATTCATCATGCTGATGGCTCTATTACTTATTGTCAGTATCATCGTTACAAAATTCTCTTCCAGGCTCGGGGTCCCATCCCTTGTTTTGTTTATAGCGGTTGGAATGGTCGTGGGGAATGATGGGCTTGGATTCATTTACTTCGATAACCCTGAAATTGCTCAGTTGATCGGTGTCATCGCATTGATTGTTATTTTGTTCGAGGGTGGTATGCTGACAAAGTGGAAAGACATAAGGCCTGTAGTGGCTCCTTCCATTTCTTTAGCAACAGCCGGGGTCGTGCTTACGACATCCATCGTAGCTTTAGCTGCCAAATTCATTTTACATATCGGTTGGATTGAGGCTTTCCTTGTTGGTTCCATTGTAGGATCTACAGATGCGGCTGCTGTATTTGCCGTTCTGAAAGGCAAGAATGTTCGCCCAAAGCTCGAGGCCACACTGGAAGCGGAGTCGGGTACAAACGATCCCATGGCTGTGTTTTTGACGATTTCATTTATTCAATTGCTCACGCTTGATCAAGTCAACCTGTTCGGGTTGGTGGGATCTTTCTTCTGGCAGATGGGGGCTGGGCTCGTTGTTGGTGCTGGAATCGGTTATCTGGCGAGCTTATCGCTAAATCGAATCAACCTTGATTCCAGTGGACTTTATCCTTTGTTCGCCCTTGGTTTCGCTTTTTTATCATACAGTTCAAGTTCACTTCTCCAAGCGAGTGGTCTTTTAGCTGTGTACGTGACAGCTGTTGTCATTGGAAATGCTGAACTTGCGTATCGTTATTCCATCTTGCGTTTCCATGAAGGGTTTGGTTGGATGGCGCAAATCCTTATGTTCATTATACTAGGGTTGTTCGTTTCTCCTACAGAGGTCTTCACATGGTCCGTAATGGTGGATGGTCTGTTAATAGCCCTTGTGCTCATTTTTATTGCAAGACCTGTAGCCACCCTTTTAAGCCTAGCCGGTTTTTCCTTTACGCTGAAGGAAAAGTACTTTTTATCCTGGGCTGGTTTGCGCGGGGCTGTACCTATCGTCCTTGCCATCTTCCCAATGCTTGCCGGCATTCAGAACAGCCAGCTCATTTTTAACGTCGTCTTCTTTACTGTCCTGACTTCAGCTCTTGTACAAGGTTCTTCTATCACATGGATTGCTGAACGTTTCAAACTTGTATCCGATAAGCTTGGAAATCCGATTCATTCCCTTGAGTTGATTTCCATAGGCAAAGCGAACGTTGAAATGATTGAGTTCGATGTAACGGAAAGAAACATTGTGGTTGGTCAGACTTTAGAAGATATGGAATTGCCGGATCGAGCATTGATCAATGCCATCATCCGGGACGGGGATGTAATTACGCCTTATGGTCAAACAGAAATTAAAGCTAGGGATACGCTGTATATCCTTGTAGCGAGAAAAAATAAAAAAGAAGTGAAGAAGCTGCTTGAAGCAATTAAAGAAGAAGAAGTCGAACACGAAAAAAGCCGAGCTTAAGGCAGCTCGGCTTTTTTCGTAGCAGCTATGATATTTTGGGCGTTTCACTATGATATGAAGAATACAGTTATTATTATAGGTAAGATATAAGGCTTTGTAAACCTTTTCTAGAAAAAACATGTAATTTTTACTAGAGAAACAAGGGAAATCCAATATGGAATTGTACGTTCGACAATCTTCCTATACAATAAGAATCACCAAGGAGGGATGTACGGTGAACAAACGTATAGGTTTTATCGGCTGTGGTCAGATGGGGCAGGCGATGATTCAAGGCATGATTGATGCAGGTCTTGTAAAGGCACGTGATATCGCTGCGACGGCTTTATCCGATGAAACGATTGATTTCGTGACGGATGAATATGGAATTAACATTTCCAATGAAAATAAACGAGTGGCAAGAGAAAGTGACCTGCTTTTCTTAGCGGTGAAACCTTATGTGTACCAAGGGGTCGTCCAGGAAATTAAGGATGAAGTACCCGAGGATACTGTAGTCGTCACCATTGCTGCCGGAATCACACTTGATGCAATGAAAGAAGCTTTTGGTCGCAATGTGAAAGTGATTCGTTCCATGCCGAACACCCCTTCGCTTGTCGGAGTAGGCATGAGCGTTTTATGTCCGAACGATTTTGTGACAAAAGAAGAATTAGCAGAAGTGATGGAAGTGTTTGAAAGCTTTGGTGAAGCTGAAATCGTAGAAGAAAAATTGATGGATGCCGTTCCGGCTGTAAGCGGCTCTTCTCCAGCTTTTATTTACATGCTCATCGAAGCAATGGCAGATGCGGCTGTGCAACAAGGCTTTCCAAGAGACAAAGCTTATAAAATGGTCTCCCAGACTGTCCAAGGGGCAGCTCAAATGGTCAAAGAGACCGGCCGTCACCCTGGTGAATTGAAGGATGCCGTTTGCACTCCGGGAGGTACAACCATTGCGGGTGTAACGAAGCTTGAAGAAGCTGGCTTCAGGAATGCGGTCATTCAAGGAATGACCGCATGTACAGAAAAGTCTAAAGCATTATCAGAAGGAAAAAAATAAAAGGAATGGCCGGGCTGTTGCGTCCGGCTTCTTTTGTAAATAATGAAACATATCGATCGTTCAATCGTAATCATACACAGGGGGTGGAAGAATGGAGCAGCAACCGACACAAAGAATATCACAGCGAGCACTAACGGTATGGCGCATTTACGGGTGGATTCAAGTAGGAATCATCCTTTTGGTGACCATCGGCTTAACCGTCACTGTCTTCCTTTGGGATTGGCCATGGTGGATTGTCTTGATTGGGCTCGGCCTTGCTTTGCTGGAAGTGATTTCATTTGTCTGGCTCGTGCCAAGCTTACGGTGGAAGAGGTGGAGGTATGATGTCACTGAAACGGAGATCGATTTGCAGTATGGATTATTTATCGTGACGCGTACGCTGGTACCTATGGTCAGAGTTCAACACGTCGATACAGAACAGGGGCCATTACTAAGGAAATTCCGTTTATCCACCATCAGCATTTCGACGGCTGCGACGGTACATAAAATCCCAGCATTGGATGAACAGGAAGCCGAGCGTTTACGTCAGTCCATCTCTTCCTTAGCAAGGGTGGCGGAAGATGATGTTTGAACCTAAAAGACTTCACCCAGTTTCAGCGATTATCAACTTCGTGAAGACGTTGAAAGATGCGGCGCTGCCATTGATTATTGTGATCGTTTTAAATGGAAACATCTTCAGTGGAGAAGTGGATTGGATCCCATTGCTCATATGGCTTGGTGTACTCCTCCTTGTTTTGGGGTCAGGAATCATTCGCTGGCTGCG
This sequence comes from Halobacillus litoralis, assembly GCF_009856415.1. GTDB lineage: Bacteria > Bacillota > Bacilli > Bacillales > Halobacillaceae > Halobacillus > Halobacillus litoralis_C. The sequence goes on from NZ_WMEZ01000008.1 coordinate 5,339, forward strand.
CTTTACCTATCGTATGGAAGAGGGAGAGCTGCGGATTGAATATGGACTGATTTTTCGTAAAAAGAGGTATATCCCTATCGATCGCATCCAGAGTCTTGATTTCTCGGAGGGCATTTTTCACCGCCCTTTAAATCTCGTGAAAGTTTCGGTGGAGACGGCCGGATCCACAGGAAATGAAAAAGCAGAAGCTGAACTTACTGCGATCCGAAGAGAAGAAGCGGATTCTTTGGAAGAAGCCATTTTCCAGGAGAAGAAACGAAGAAACGGGAGACAGAATGACGAAACTTGGGATACTGAAGAAGTCCAATCTGACGTGGAGGAACCGAAGCGTGAAAAGGTCTATGCCATGTCGATGAAGGAGATTGTAATGATGGCCATCACTTCTGGAGGAGCAGGAGTAGTCATCTCCGGGGTAGCTGTCTTCTTCTCACAATTCATGGATCTTTTACCCGTAGGAACGATTTACAATGAAATTCTTGATTGGATTCAAATTGGTGTGCTGGTCATCGCTTTTACCGCTCTGATGATTGTGTTAGTGGCTTATGGGATATCGATTGTGTTGACGATTCTGAGGTATGCGAACTTTTCTGTTTTTATTGACGAAGACGACTTGATCATTACCCGTGGATGGCTGGAAAAAAAGCAGATGACCATACCTTTGAATAGGATCCAGGGCATTCGAATGGAAGAAAACTTAATCCGTCAGCCTTTAGGGTATGCTTCCGTCACGTTGATCAGTGCAGGAGGCTCGGTTCTGAAAAATGATGAGCATCAGTTACGACTGCTGCCAATGATCAAAAAAGCAGAAGTAGGGGAAGTTCTAAAAAAAGTGCTGCCTGATTATGATGGTGTGGATGAGTTTCATCAACCACCCAGGCGATCGTTATTCCGTTACATTCTGCGTCATTCATGGTTCGGCTTTTTAGCGGCAATCCCCATTAGCATTTTCTTTTTTCCTTATGGTCTCCTATCCATTGTGGCAGGATTTTTCTTAGCCGCCCTTGGCTGGCTTGCCTTCCATGATGCAGGATGGAATATTCTTGGGGACCAGTTGACCTTGCGTTCGAGAGGAATCATCAAACAGACGTATTTGATGAAAAAGTACCGGATCCAGGCCTCTTACGAAAAGCAGACGTATTTTCAGAAAAGGGCTCATCTCTCAAGCATAGAGGTCATGTTGACGTCGGGAGGAGGCCGGTCACTCGCTTCCTGCTACTACCTGGAGAAACAGGACACGGAAGAAATGATGGAATGGTATAGAGTCAAGCGAGCAGGTGAAAAACCGTCTGAGGAATAATTCCTTGGACGGTTTTTTTCTGTAGAATCAATAAAAACGAACATTTTTGTTGTTTCTATTGATTTTTGTTCGTAAAAATAATATTATAATACACGTTGTAATTCTTATTGAAAGTTTGGTGTTTCCGAATGTTAAACAAATGGTTCCGATTAAATGAAAATCATACAAATGTTAAAACAGAGCTGCTTGCAGGAGTGACGACATTTCTGACGATGGTCTATATCGTTGTCGTAAACCCAGCAATCCTTTCCAGTGCAGGTGTACCATTCGACCAAGTGTTCATGGCAACGATTATCGCGGCAGTCGTTGGTACGTTGATTATGGCATTTGCCGCTAATTACCCCATCGCCATTGCTCCCGGTATGGGATTGAACGCATACTTTGTTACGGAAGTCGTCCAACAGGATGTCAGTTATTCCGTTATTCTTGGAGCTGTTTTTGTTTCTGGGATATTATTTGTCCTGCTTAGTTTGACAAGCTTACGTAAAACATTAATTACAGCGATTCCTCCTTCCTTGAAATATGGAATCACATCAGGAATCGGTTTATTTATAGCCTTTCTCGGATTAAGAATGTCAGGAATCATCGTGCCTAGTGAAGAGACGCTGGTTACGCTTGGTGACTTGACGGCAAAAGGCCCATTGTTGACTGTATTCGGACTTTTCTTTACGTTGGTCCTGATTGCTAGAAACGTGACGGGAGGATTGTTCATCGGCATGTTTGTGACAGGAGTGATTGGATTATTCACAGGTCAGCTCCAGCTTGAAGGATTCATCGATGCACCGCCAGCTCCTGTCTTCTGGGATATGGATCTTGGAGCGGTTTTCAGCAATGGTCTTTACACGGTCATTTTCGCTTTCCTTCTTGTCACGATTTTTGACACAACAGGAACAATGATTGGTGTGGCCGAACAAGCAGGCTTCATCCGCAAAGATGGAAGTCTACCAAGAGCGCGTGCGGCTTTGATGGCGGATGCTTCAGCTACAACTGTTGGAGCGATGTTCGGAACGAGTCCTTCATCCGCTTATATTGAATCCTCTTCAGGTGTAGCAGCTGGAGGCCGGACAGGATTAACGACTTTAGTCGTTGCGCTATTGTTCATTCTATCCATGTTTTTCGCACCTGTTGTTGGAGCAGTTTCCGGATTACCAGCCATCACAGCTCCTGTATTGATCATTGTTGGTTGCTTTATGATGGGGGGTCTTGCAAAGGTGAACTGGGGTAGTTTTGATGATGCTTTCCCAGCCTTTATCATCATCCTTTCCATGCCACTGACTTCCAGTATTGCAACAGGAATCTCTTTTGGCTTTATCACCTACCCATTGTTAAAGCTGGTTACTGGAAAAGGAAAAGAAGTGCACTGGATGTTGTATATGTTTGCTGTTATTTTCATACTACAAATGGTCTTCTTCCCGGGCCATTAATCCTTTAAGTCCTATGGCTCTCAAGCCATAGGACTTTTTTGTACATAATTTCCTGGCCGTGGATATAGGGTCAGGGAAAAGACGATTTGCAGTGTTTTGAAGTCAGTAGAAAAACACACATGTGTCTGTCTCCGTTCGCTCTCCATGCGGAACTTTCCCAGACCCTGTTCTCACGCCTTATTCGTGGGGGATCTTTAGTTAATTTGTAACTACGTGGGGGAGCAGGTCTTCTATACAGAACTTGGCAGGTTCCTGTTTGAGGAATTTTGAGAACCTCATATGGTTAAGGGGCGGAGGGAAAATGTGAGACTCCTATTTTTAAGTGTGGATGCGCCTTGGTCAGCTGCGTATGGACTGGAATGAGCTGAGCTGGCGGAGATAAAGGAAACACGAAGAGCGTAGCGATTCGATGTTGACTTATCGTACAGAAGCCAGGGATGTTTCACTAGCCGCTAGGCGGCGGAGCCAAATAACTAAAAGGACGCGTGGGACTGGTGAGCCCCCGGAAGGCTTAGCCTGAGGAGGTTCACCGCCCACCCCATGCAAAGCGAACCTTTTCCCGCAGCCTCTAAACTCTTACAAACATCTCGAATCCCGTTCATTATTTCAACCAGGCAGGGCTTCCTTTAATGATGCGCGGTATTGGCTCCTGCCGCACCTTCAGAAAGCGAGCCATTCCTCGCAGCCCCATCCACTCTACAAAAGTCTCGAAACTGAGTCTTCAAAAATAGGGAGCATTTGAGGAAAATGAATTTCGGGAGGATAGGATTTGTTTGGTATATTCCAATTTATCCGTGGCAAATTAAGGTTAGGTGATGCGAAAATGGGAATCTTTACGCGATTTTTCAAAAATAACCGTGATAAGTTAGCAGATCGCCATATGTCCGAACCTTCGGGTGAGAAAGAAGTACAATGCTCAAGAAGGTTGTCAGAGAACGTTACGTATATTTTAGATGCTTTTCATCAAACCAATGATTTAAAGATACGGGTCTTAAAAAAAGGTGACGCGGCTTTATTATATTTTGAATCTTTAGCTGAACACGAAAAAATCCATGAAAAGATTTTTGCACCACTTGAGATGGGGCATACCGATGATGTTTTCCAACTCCCTAACGCAAAAAAGACGAGCGACTTAGAAGAAGCTGTACGAACACTGTTACGCGGACATGCGATTTATATGGAAGAAGGGAAGAAGGAAATCTCCCAGTTCAGTGTCACTTCTTCATTTGGTCGGACCCCTGAGGAACCACAGAATGAGAAAGTGGTCCGTGGAGCTCATGATGGTTTTGTGGAAAACATGATGACAAACATCAACCTCATCCGCAAAAGGGTGGAACACAGGGATTTAACAATCAAATACTTTAAGCTTGGTAAAAAGACGAATACGAATGTATCTGTAATTTATATGGATGGTATAGCGGATCCTACGCTTGTCCAGGAAATTGAAACCAGACTGCATTCAGTTGATTCGGACATGATTCATAGTCCGGGACATGTTGAGGAGTTTATTGAAGATCAGTCGAACTCTCCTTTTCCTCAAATGTTGAATACGGAGAGGCCGGATCGTGTGGCGGCCAATTTAGTGGAGGGGAGGGTCGCCATTATGTCGGAGGGGAGTCCTACAACCCTTATTGCACCAGCGACTTTCTTCATGTTTTATCAGGCCCCGGATGATTATAATATGCGCTGGTTCACCGGAACTTTCGTTCGATTGATACGCTTGTTCAGTTTCATCATAGCGATAGGGCTACCGGCTTTTTATATTGCTGTTGTCAGCTTTCATTTTGAAGTTATTCCTGACGAATTAATTATTCCAGTAAAAGCTTCAATCAATGAAATTGCCTACCCACCCATTTTAGAAGCCCTTGTCATGGTCATCATCATTGAACTGATCAGGGAAGCGGGGATACGGCTTCCTGCCCCGATTGGTCAGACAATTGGTATTGTCGGTGGTCTCGTCATTGGAGACGCAGTGGTAAGGGCAGGCCTTGTTTCAAATTTAATGGTCATTGTGGTTGCGTTGACAGCCATAGCTTCTTTTGTAGTCCCTTCTAATGAATTGAGCACAGCTCTTCGTTTATTAACCTTTCCGTTAATTATACTCGCAGGGACGCTCGGGTTTATTGGAATTGTGTTTGGAATGTTAATTATACTGACTCACTTGACGAGGCTTCATTCTTTTGGCGTCCCTTATTTTGCCCCTCTCGCTCCGCTGAGTCTCGTTGATCTGAAGGATACGTTCGTCCGTTTGCCCATGTTTATGATGAAGCTTAGACCAAAGGACGCCCATGCGCTTAAACCTGTAACTTTGGACCCTTCAAGGGAGTGGAAAAATGGTGATGAACAGAACCAATCAAAGCAAGGAAGTCCAGAAGAGCGAACCTCCTCGACAAAAGACAGGGAACAATGATCAAAAGTTGTCGCGAAGACAGTTTTTCTTTATTATCGTTCAAACTCAAATTGGAGTAGGAATCCTTTCTGTCCCTTATGATTTGCACAGCGTAGCGAAGCAAGCGGGGTGGATTTCCCTGCTGCTGGGTGCCCTAGCTATTCAAGTTATTCTTCTTGGGATTTGGGTGGTAGCGAAAAACTTTCCCGAAGATACCTTGTACACCATAAACGATAAACTATTTACAAAGTGGATAGGAAAACCGATTTCCATCTTGTATATTTTATATTTTATCGGCGTGGGCTCGTTAATCATTTTATTGTTCTGCAGGATGATTAATATGTGGGTGTTACCTAATACGCCTCTATGGGTTACTTCTTTTTTGTTGATTTCGGTTTGTATATACATGGTAAGTGGAGGTTTGATCGTATTAGGCCGTATGTACACGATGCTTTCTTTACTGTTAGGGTTACTGATCTTTTTTATGATTATTGCTACAAAAGAAATGCACCTCATGTACTTGTTTCCCATTTTAGAAGCGGGGTGGGGAAGGGTTTTTGCTGGTATTAATAAAGCAATCTTTTCCTTTTTTGGATTTATCGTTTCCCTCGTCATTTTCTCAAAGGTTGAAGGGTCGCATGTACAAAAATTGAAAACAATTGTTTATGCGCACTGGTTTGTTACGACTTTTTATATGTTTACTGTTTTTGCGAGCTTTACTTTTTTCAGTACAAGTGAGATTCAACTGGTGCCAGAACCTGTTTTATATATGCTGAAGGCTTTTACGCTGCCGATCATTGCTAGAATCGACTTGTTTTTCATTTCGATCTGGGTAATCAATGTGGCGACTACACTCGCTACTTATTTGTACGTGGCCAGTTTAGGACTGTCAGACCTATTTAAGAGGCAGTCGCAGGGTCACTTTATTATTCTTATTGGTGTAATCATATTTTCCATCAGCATATACGTTGGTTTAGACCTCTCAAGGATCCAAGCATTTAACAAGGTTGTGACCTATTCCGGGTATATCTTTTCTGTCAGCCTGCCATTAATCATGGTTCCTTTAAGTTACTTCATGAAAAACAGAAGGAAGGGGGAGAGTTCGTCTTGAAGAAATATTTTCTGCTATGTATGGTATGCGCTTTGTTCCTTACTGGATGCTGGGACGAAAAACAGTTTAAAAACGTCAAACTTGTACTTTCTCTCGGGTTTGATCAAGGAGAAGAGGGAGAAATCATGCAGACTGTGTCCATTCCTACTGTAAGCAGAGCATCCGAAGGTCCTGGAAGTGAAAGTTTACAAATCGTATCGACTTCTGCGAACACACCCTTGCATGCAAGAGATAAAATTGATCGAATGATATCTGAAACGTATGATCCATCAAAAGTAAAAGTGGTCCTATTAGGGGAAGATCTTGCAAAAAAAAATGTCTATCCTATTCTCGATGACATGTATCGCAACCCTCGGAGCAACTTGAATGCTTATCTTGCTGTAGTTGAAGAAGGAACGGCTAAAGATGTTATAAGTATGAATCATAGTGGAGCGACCAGAATCAGTAATTATATCGGGGGCCTATTGGAAGCTGCAGTTTCGTCAACTCATGCAACTGGTGAAAATCTGCAACTGCTTTGTGCTGAATTACTTGAACCAGGGATTGATTTTTCTGTGCCTTTATTGAAGATAGAGGATGATGGCAGCCTGCTGACTTTCAACGGGATGGGATTGTTTCATGAGAAAGCTTATACCGGGGAAAAAATTGGAGCGGAACAGACAACGATGTATATGCTCTTGCAAGGGGTGAAGGGAAGGGTAGCTCGCTTGACTGAAAAAATTGACGATAATGGGGAAGATGAGATTTTAGATTATGTCACTGTAAGTATTGCTGAAAATGATCGAAAAATGAAAGTCAAAAATAAAGATGGAGAGATTGCTGTCACCATTCACTTAGATATGAGAGTAAAAATCGCCGAATATCCTTCCGATCACTTATATGTAAAGGGGAGGATAGAGGAAATTGGCAAGAAGCTTTCAGAGAGACTTACCGAAGAGTCGGTAGATATTATCGATCAGCTTCAAGAAGCGAATAGTGATGTCTTCGGGATAGGAAGAAGAGTAAAGGCTTATCACCCGGATGTATGGAAAGAATTAGACTGGAGTGAAACCTATCCGGAGATATCAATTACACCAAAGGTAGAAGTAGAAATTATTCAGCACGGAATCATTAATTAAAATTTTTTTCTCATACGTGAAACCTTTTTGGGAGTCATCTCGTCTCTATATTAGAAACATAGAAAGACGGGGGAAAGTAGCGTGTGGAGAAGGTTTGGTGTTTTATTTTTCAGTTTGTTGATGATTAGTGCTTGTGGTAGTAAAACCCATGCGGTTCCTAGTGGGTACCATTCCTACAATTTGGAGAAGGTATCTTCGGCTGTTGAACAATTGGAGTTTCAACCAGATTTACCTGAGTATATTCCTGTACCGATGATCAGTGTCGTCTCAGACATCTACCAGGATGATGGTTCAGAATTGATGGACTTGAGTTTTTATACTCCTGATAATGATTTGTTGACTATACAATTTTCCCAAGAGGAAATCGATACTCCGTGGATGGATCCGGAAGAGCTTCCCATCAATGATGATATTGACGGAGTTTACGAAGATAATCGCTTTTCCAAAAAATTGACCTGGGAAAAAGATGGAGTGACTTATTTGATGACTTACCGCACCAGTGTGGCGCCTGAAGAAGGTAATGAACAGAGTGTGACACGACAACAATTGGTTGAAGTGGCCCGCTCGTTTCATTCATAAAATGATTATACCTCCCCTATGGTATAGCACCCACCGACTGACCACCGGTGGGTGCGTTTTTAGTTCCTAAACTTTTCCTCTACATACATAATTTTATCAGTAAGAGCCAAACTACATCTGACACTAAAAAAGGAGTGAGAGCACTTGAAAGTATGGATGTGGTTAGGCGCCATCATTTTTGCTGCGGTGTTGTTTGTGCAAGCCCCTCAAATGAGCCTTGCAGCAACGGATACTTACACAGTTAAGAGCGGGGATACATTATGGAAGATCTCGAAAAAATACAAAATTGGCTTGAGGGAAATCATCAATGCAAACCCACAGTTCTACAATCCTGATCTGATTTATCCAGGAGATAGGGTGACGATTCCTCTGAAAGGGGACATCAAATCAGTTGAAAGCCAAGTCATTGATTTGACGAACCAAGAAAGAGCGAAAAATGGACTCCCTGCCTTGAAAGCGAACTGGCAGTTATCACGCGTGGCCAGGTACAAGTCTAGAGACATGGCGAATAAAACTTACTTTTCCCACACATCTCCTACCTACGGTTCACCATTTGATATGATGAGAGATTTCAATATTTCTTACAATCGTGCAGCAGAGAATATTGCTGCTGGTCAACGAACACCACAGGAAGTGGTCAATGGATGGATGAATAGCCCTGGACATAGGAAGAACATTTTAGATCCGAATTTAAGACAAATTGGCGTGGGTTACGCAGAAGGTGGAAGTTACGGTCATTATTGGACCCAGATGTTCATTTCGCAATAAATGAAAGGATTGTCGCTCTGATGGATGCGGCAGTCCTTTTGTTGTTCCCTTTACAATCATCTCGAATTTAAGTATGATGAATAAAGCATTTGATAATGATTATCAATAACGATGGAGGTATTACATATGAAGAAAAGCTTATTTTCATTCCTCATGCTCGCTCTTATTCTTGTTTTAAGTGCGTGTGGAAGTTCTTCCGAAGATCAAACTTCAGAAGACTCCAAGGATGATAGCAATGAAGCCACCGAAGATACACGAGTCATTGAACATGAAATGGGAGAGACGGAAATTACAGGCCAGCCTGAGAAGGTTGTTGCTCTGGAGTTTTCCTTTGTGGACAACCTTGCCTCTTTAGGTGTTTCCCCTGTCGGCATCGCAGATGATGATGATTCCGAACGCATTATTGAACCAATCCGTGAGAAAATCGGTGATTATACTTCTGTAGGTACGAGAAAGCAGCCTTCCTTAGAAGTCATCAGCTCTTTGCAACCTGATTTGATTATTGCAGACATGAAAAGACACAAAGATATTTATGATCAGTTGTCTGACATTGCTCCGACGATCATTCTTCCTTCTCTAGCTGCTGATTATGAAGGAATCATTTCAAGCTTTGAGACTGTATCAAAAGCGATGGGAATGGAAGAAAAAGGGGCGGAAGTACTAGCGGATCATAAAGCGAAAATGGAAGAGCTTCGTGCTCAGGTGCCCGAGGACGAGGAGCGTACAGTCCTTCCTGCGGTGGTAGCGGATAGTGGTTACTTCGCCCACAACATGGAATCCTACACGGGTTCACTTTTAGAATCCATCGGTTTGAAAAACGCCATCCAGAGTGGAGACGAGCGCTACAACAAGATCAACCTGGAACAGGTCGTTGAATTTAATCCAGATGTGATGTTCCATATGGTGGCTGGAGATCAAACGGTCGTTGACGAGTGGGAAAGCAATGACTTATATCAGGGTATTTCAGCTGTGGAGAATGGAGAGGTCCACGAAGTGGATCGTAACATGTGGTCCCGTTTCCGGGGGTTGATTTCATCTGAAAAAATTCTGGAAGACGCCATCAACTATTTATATGAGAAATAATTCAAAGAGCGGAGGGAGGCCCTTCGCTCTTTCCTTTTTACCAAAGGACGCTTCCTATCGTTTGTGGTATGGTGAAAAGAGTATATAGATAGGAGAATTCAAGTGCAGCATATATCTGAACAATCATCTGTAGTTAAATATAAATGGGCCCTTATTTTTTTGTTAGGGCTCTTCATCCTCATTGCAAGTTTTATTGCGAGCTTAAGTATTGGTGCCTATGCGATTCCTTTTTCTGATGTGGTAAAACTTTTGTTTTCCCCTGATGAGGGGAAAGCTGCTTCCATCATTCATACCATCCGCTTACCCAGGGCCCTTGTAGGAATCATTGTCGGTGCATGTTTAGCTATTGCGGGAGGAATCATGCAGGCCATTACGAACAACCCTTTAGCCTCCCCTCAAGTGTTCGGAGTCAATGCAGGGGCTTCGTTAATGGTGGTCGCCGGTGTGGTTCTCTTTCCGGGGCTTGGTTCTTCAACGCTCGTATATTTCGCATTCCTAGGTGCAGCCGTTGGAGGAGCGATTGTCTATTCGCTCTCTTCTACAGGTGGAGGGATGACGCCGGTCAAATTGGCCTTGGCAGGGATTACTGTCCACTTGTTTCTATCTTCTTTAATCGAAGGTATCGTCCTTTTTCATGAAACATCAACGGAGGATGTTCTTTTTTGGCTTGCTGGTGGCATCGATGGTCGAAATTGGGCCGATGTCCAATTAATGATTCCATGGTCGCTGACGGGCCTCATCGGTGCATTATTCCTAGGTAAGGGGTTGACGATCCTGGGATTAGGTGACGATGTCGCGAGAGGTTTGGGACAGAAGATTGGATGGATCCGGGCTTCTTCAGCCATCTTAGTCATCCTATTGGCCGGCATTTCTGTAGCCGTTGCTGGTCCAATCGGCTTCATAGGTTTGATTATACCGAATATTGTACGAAAGCTTATGGGGTCAGATTACCGCGTGGTACTTCCGGTGTCAGCCATCTTTGGCGCGGCATTATTAACAATCTCTGATGTACTGTCAAGGTTTATTTCATTTCCTGCAGAATCCCCAGTGGGTATCGTAACGGCATTACTAGGAGCCCCATTTTTCTTATATCTTGCTAGCAGGGGGGGACGAGCAGCATGAGCTTGAAAAAGATGCATCCCATGACGATGATTGTTTCCCTTTCTATACTCGTCTTTTTAGGAGCTTTTCTTTCCATTGGTGTCGGTGCTGTGTGGATCCCGCCTGGTTCCATATTCCACTACTTTATTGGAGGAGACGCAGGAGGCAGTGGGTATATTATCGACAATTTTCGTTTGCCACGAATTATTATGAGCCTGTTGGTAGGAACTGGATTGGGGGTATCTGGAGCTTTATTACAAGGAATTATCCGTAATCCACTGGCTTCACCGGATGTTATTGGGATTACCAAGGGAGCTGGATTTGCAGCGGCCGCTGTAATCATCCTCTTTCCTTCTTTGCCTGTCATCGGCCTTCCAATCGCCGCCTTCATAGGAGCGGGGCTCGTCACGCTCGGCCTCTATATCTTCGCTTTTAAAAGAGGTGTCCAGCCAGCGACTCTTGCTCTCGTTGGGATAGCTCTAGGAGCGATTTGTCAGGCAGGAATTCAATTTTTGACGGTTAAATTCCCATTGGAAACCAATGCAGCGCTTGTCTGGCTGACAGGCAGTTTATGGGGAAAAGATTGGACAGATGTGTGGCTGTTATTGCCTTGGATTGTCATTGTGGTTCCAATCACACTTTTCCTAGCTCCAAAGCTTGATGTACTTAGTCTGGGAGACGACGTGGCAGAAGGGCTGGGTGAACCCGTCAGAAAAGCCAGGTTGTTATTACTGATTATAGCGGTGATTCTTGCAGGTGCCTCAGTAGCCGTTGTGGGTACACTCGGATTTGTCGGGTTAATTGCTCCACATATTGCCCGCCAATTGGTAGGGAACAAGCATATTTATCTGCTGCCGGTTTCAGCGCTAACGGGAACGTTACTCTTGATGGTTGCTGACAATCTAGGCCGCGGCTTGTTTCCACCTACAGAAGTCCCGGCAGGAATTTTTACTGCTGTTATTGGAGCTCCGTACTTTTTGTTCTTATTGAGAAAAATGCAAAAGTCATAAAAAAAGAAACGCCAAACGGCGTTTCTTTTTTGCTGTGTACATGTGTATACCCATGTGACAAAAATTTATTAAGACCTTTAAAAGAGGATAAACCCTTAGGAATAAAGGCATATTAGAGCATAAGGTCACTAGCATGTCATGATTTGTTATTTATTACATACAAATAAACCTTGCATGACGTCTGACAACCTGATAAAATCCAAAGTGGAATTACTTGATGTAAGCATTTTCATAAATACTTTATTTAACAATTAGGGGAGGACTTATTGTGGGTATTCTTTTAGGAATTCTTGCTGTTGCGATCATTCTTGGAATCGCTTTTCTGATGTCCAACGATCGTAAGAACATTAATTACAAAGGTATAGGTGTTATGATTGTCGTTCAGTTACTGATTACGGCTTTCATGTTCAATACGACCATCGGAAAACTCATCATTGACGGGATTTCTGCAGGGTTCAACAAATTGATTGAATTTGGAACGGTCGGTGTTAACTTCGTACTAGGTGGCGTAGAGGTAGGAGAAAACGGTGTGTTCTTCTTCAACGTTCTACTCATCATTATTTTCTTCGCAACCATTCTTTCTGTTTTGACATATCTGAAGATCTTGCCATTCATTATTAAATATCTCGGTTGGGGACTATCTAAGATTACTGGTTTGCCGAAGGTTGAATCTTTCAACGCAGTCAACAGTATTTTCTTCGGTCAGTCTGAAGCTTTGATTGCTATCAAATCACAGTTCCACAACTTGAATGATAACCGTTTGTATATTGTCAGTGCTTCCGCTATGGGATCTGTATCTGCATCCATCGTAGGTGCGTATCTTGGTATGCTACCAAGTCAATATATCCTTGTTGCTCTTCCATTAAACATGTTCAGTGCTTTGATCGTTTCATCCATCATTGCACCGGTTAAAGTTTCTAAAGAAGAGGACAAAGTTGATATTCAAGATGTATCCAATGCGAAAAGCTTCTTCGAAGCCATGGGTAACGGTGCCCTTGATGGTGGTAAAATCGCTTTGATTGTTGCATCTATGCTGATTGCTTTCATCGCTTCTCTTGAACTTGTGAACTGGGTGTTCGGCGCGGTATTCAATGGCTTTACGCTTCAAGAACTTCTAGGTTATATCATTGCACCAATTGGTCTGCTTATGGGAATTCCAGCAGCTGAAGTCGTTGATGCTGGTGCGATTATGGGTACGAAAATCGTAACGAACGAATTCGTAGCGATGCTTGAATTCTCTAACATGCTTGACAGTGTATCTGAGAAAACCGTTGGTATTGTAACAGTCTTCCTTACAAGTTTCGCTAACTTCTCCTCTATCGGTATCATTGCTGGTACTGTTCAGGGTATTGATGCGGAAAAAGGTGGACGAGTATCTGGTTTCGGTATGAAGCTTCTTATCGGTGCGACTCTAGGATCTATGCTTTCTGCAACAATTGCAGGATTATTCCTATAAAGTGCCGAAAAGTCTGAATGGAGGGTTTCCTCCATTCAGGCTTTTTTTGTTTTTAAGCATACGTGCGTGTTATCCAACCGTGGATAAGGGAATAGGAAAAGCCGTAGATTCTATTTCAAAGGAGAGAGGTTCATGGATCGTCATAAGCTCTATATTAATGGAGAATGGATAGACACCAATGATCAACTGGACGTATGGAATAAATACACACAGGAAACCTTTGCACAAGTGGCTAAAGCTTCTGAGAAAGAAGTCGATGCAGCCATTGAAGCAGCCACGCATGCGTATAAGAAGCGTGCCATGTCTCCTTATGAACGCTTTGAAATATTGAAACGTGTGAGTGAATTATTAAAAGAGAACCAAGAGGACATGGCAAAAGTCATAACGATGGAAGCCGGAAAGCCGATCAAACAGGCGTTAACCGAATTGGAACGGGCCGCCCAGACTTTTGAATTGGCAGCTGAAGAGGCGAAGCGCATTCATGGCGAGGGAGTTCCCGTAGAAGCAGCACCTGGGTCCGAAAATCGCATGGCTTTTACCATTAAGGTGCCTGTCGGAGTTGTCGGAGCTATCAGTCCGTTCAACTTTCCGGTTAACCTTGTCGCTCATAAAATCGCCCCCGCAATAGCGGCCGGGAACGCGGTGGTTTTGAAGCCTGCAAGTAAGACCCCGATATCTGCGCTGAAATTAGCCGGATTGTTCGAAGAAGCAGGACTCCCGAAAGGTTTTCTCAATGTGGTTGTTGGTTCTGGATCTACAGTAGGAAATCAAATGATGAAGGATAAGCGAATCAACCTGTACACATTTACAGGCAGTGCAGAAGTCGGGTTGAAGTTGAAACAAAATACAGGCCTGAACAAACTCGTCCTGGAGCTTGGAAATAACTCACCAGTCATCATCGACAAAGAGGCGGACCTTGATGCAGCTGCAGAAAACGTAGCCGCTAAAGGTTATGCCTTTGCGGGGCAGGTTTGTATTTCCGTCCAACGATTGTATGTGCATGAAAGTGTTCGTGAAGATTTTCAGGACAAGTTCATTCAAGCAATTGAAAAGTTGAATGTAGGGGATCCGAACGATCCAAATACCGATGTCGGTCCGATGATCAGCGAGGAAGAAGCCGAACGTGCCGAAGAGTGGGTGGAGGAAGCGAAGGCAGCAGGAGCCCAAGTCATCCACGGGGGCAATCGTGAAGCCGCTCTATTTCACCCTACGGTTTTAACAAATGTAAAACCAGATATGAAAGTCGTCTGCGAAGAAATATTTGCTCCCGTTGTGAGCATCATTCCATTTTCTGACCTTTCATCCTGTATTGAAGAAGTAAATGAATCCCCATATGGCCTTCAAGGTGGTATCTTCACACAAAATATCGATACTGCTTTTTATGCAGCCAAGAATGTGGAAGTTGGAGGCTTAATGGTCAATGATTCCTCCCAATACCGTGTCGACCTCATGCCTTATGGTGGTGTGAAAGATAGTGGATGGGGCAAAGAGGGTCCGAAATACACAATCGAGGACATGACAGAAGAACGTTTAATCGTCCTTAACTTAAACCAATAACTTTCAATAAACAAAAGAAGCGTCCATCTTCACCGGACGCTTCTTTTCATATTCAAGATATGCTCCCGATTGTTGAAGACTCACTTTCGAGATCTTTCCCGGGATTCGTTGCCTGGTTGAACGTTTAGGGGTGGCTGGGAAGCAACTCGCTTTCCTGTGGGGGAGCGCCGAGCTTCCTCGGATTGCGTCCTGCGGGATCTCGCCTATCTCCTTCTCCCACGGGAGTCTCGCAGCTTCCCAACCGCTCCATTCGATGTATGAGAGGAACGAACCCCTTTCCAAGTAGGATTATATTCTGCTATGCGGATTGTTAAAAGCATAAAACGCTCTGTATCAAGCTTTGAGAGTTCAAGTACCCAGGCATGGGAGTTTTAATCTTATACTCCAATCAAACTGAATAGCTGTTTATTCCGGAAGTGGTTTCGAGACTCTTATATAGCAAAGGGGCGGAGGGGAATGGCGAGACTCCTGCGGGAAAAGAGTGCTAGGTGAGACCCCGCAAGGCGTCAGCCTGAGGAGGCTCATCGCGCTCCCGCGGAAAGCGAGCTATTCCCCGTAGCCCCCATCCACTCAATGAAAGCCTCGAAACTGAGTCTTCCACAATCCTGCCAATTTGTTTAATAATAGTTTTAGGAAGTGGTACTGACTTGGGTGTTTCTTTTTTGGATGTATACCATACGGATGAGTAGCGTGATGGCTCCTGCGGTCAAGCCGATTGTCAAGCTTAACCAGTATCCATAAGGCCCGAGGGCCGTATAGTTCGCAAGCCAGTACCCGCTCGGCAAGCCTATGCCCCAATAAGAGATGAACGCCATGACAAGCGTAATGTTCACATCTTTATAGCCACGAAGAATCCCCTGCAGAGGCGCGCCGAATCCATCTGAGAGCTGAAAGAAAATGGCATAGATAATAAAATTCTTAGTCAATTCAATCACTCTGTGATCTGTACTGTAAAGTCTTGCGATCGTATCATCAAACAAAAACAAAATCAGACCTGCGAAGACACTCATCGTTACAGCTGATGCAATTCCTAAATAGGAATACGTTCTCGCATCTTTGTGTCTTTCTGCCCCAACTTCGAACCCAACGGCAATGGTAAGCGCGAAGGCGATACTCAATGGGACCATATAGAGAAGGGAGGCAAAATTGATGGCTGCCTGGTGGGCGGCGATCGTATTCGTGTCGTAAGCCGTCATGAAAAATGTGACGGCGGCGAAAATACTCGTTTCAAAAAAGATGGCAAAACCGATGGGAAGGCCAATTTTTAATTGTGCCCACCACTCTTTCCATTCGGGAGAAATCCATGATTGGAAAATCTTATAGGTTCTTAGTGGTCGTATTTTGTGAATGATGGTAACAAGGATGACTAATGACACCCAATAGGTAAGAGCAGAAGCTACTCCCGCTCCGATTCCCCCAAGTTCAGGAGCACCCAATCGACCGAAGATGAACATATAATTGAAGAGTACATTGATGGGCAGCGTCATCAGGATGACAGCCATTGAAACTTTGGTTTGTCCCAGAGCATCGACAAATGACCGAAGGATGTTGAAAACAAACAAGGGGATGATTCCGATTCCTAGTGTCACTAAGTAATATTTCGCTACGTGCCGGACTTCTGGAGTGATGTCCAGCAAAGACAAGATAGGATCCAATAAAAAGAAGCCGACCGTCCCTATCCCCCCTGCTAAGACGATGGATAAATAAATCCCCTGTTTAACGGAATAAGAAATTTCATTTTCTTTCTTTGCGCCTTTTAGTTGGGCAACAATTGGGGAAATAGCCATGAGGATGCCATTCAGTCCTGTGAATACAGGCATCCAGATACTTGACCCTATCGCTACTCCTGCCAGTTGATCAGGACCGGATTGACCAGCCATAATCGTATCGAAAAAATTCATGAGGTACATCCCGATTTGTGTGATCAGGATAGGAATGAGGATGACGCCGAACAACTTGATTTTTTCTTTTAAAGTTTTTGTTTCATACATAGGCCACACTCTTTTCTGGTACAATTCTCTTTAGAGGAATATGAGGATTATAGCATAGTAACACATCCAGACTTACTTAAGAAGCCCTCTGAAAGGACGTTGATTAACATATGAGTCAGAAACGAATTTTATTTACAGGTGGAGGAACAGCTGGACACGTCATCGTGAACCTTGCGCTTATTCCAGAATTCCAGAAACAAGGATATACTGTCGATTACATCGGATCCTACAGTGGGATTGAAAGAAAATTGATCGAGCCTTTAGATGGCGTCACCTACCATGCCATCTCCACAGGGAAGCTGAGAAGGTATATGTCCAAGGAAAACTTCAAGGATCCTTTTAAGGTGCTGAAAGGATTAGCACAATCTCTCCGCATCATTCAAAAACGGAAACCACAAGTCATTTTTTCAAAAGGAGGATTTGTCTCCGTGCCAGTCGTCATGGCTGCGCGCCTGAAGAGCGTTCCGACAGTCATTCATGAATCGGATTATACGCCAGGTCTGGCCAATAAACTCTCCTTCCCTTTTGCAAAAAAAATCTTGGCCACTTTTCCAGAAACAATGAAACACCTGCCGGAAGGAAAGGGCGAATATATCGGAGCCGTTGTCCGGGAAGAACTGTTTGAAGGAGACCGCTCTAAAGGCTTAGCCTTGTGTGAATTCCACAAACAGAAACCTGTAGTGATGGTGATGGGGGGGAGTACAGGGTCGAAAAGAATCAATGATGCCATTCGTGACAATTTAGATGAATTGCTGCAGGAAGTCCAAATCGTGCACATTTGTGGACACGGGCACAAAGACACGTCCATCAACAAGCGTGGATATGCCCAGTTCGAATATGTCCAGGATGAGCTGAAGGATTTGTTTGCTGCCACAGATTATATCGTCTCGAGAGCAGGATCAAATGCGATCTTTGAATTCTTGGCTTTGAAAAAACCCATGCTTCTCATTCCATTATCAAGAAAAGCAAGTCGCGGAGACCAGATCTTGAACGCAGACTCTTTCGTTAAGCAGGGATATGCAATGAAAAGAGAAGAAGAAGAGCTTACAAATGAAACATTATTAAAAGATCTTCGTCAACTCATTCACAAACATGACCAGATTCTTGAATCGATGCAAAGCTATCAAAGTGAACGGACCAAAGAAAAAGTGATGGATATCATACAAAGTCATGAAAGAAGAAAGTGAGGGATCTTCTTGCTCTTAGGCGAGGGCGATGGCTCACTAGCCCAACTTAAATGTAGCCTCATCGTTTTCCATTTTTATGAAAAATTTACCCCTCCCCCTTTTAAGTGCTTAGGATAAAGGGAATAGGAAAGTGAACAAATCCATTTACTAAGAAAGATGATTCTATATCATCAACTTAGAAGAGGAGAGGCTGAATGATGAAGGCATCTATAGAAGCCAATATCAGACATCCGAGAGAACTAAGAGATGTCCGGCGGAAATATTCACCATATCTGGCCAAATACTACGGGAACGACCAACTTCTTGTAGACGCATCCATCACCGAAGCCGTATGGAACGCATGGGTGCATGGCCATCATGAGCAGACGGATTACCCCGTCTTGTTAAAAATTCACTTTCTTCATTCACGATTACTCGTCAGGGTCTATGATCATGGAGACGGATTTGATTGGAGGCCTTACCAGGTGACAAGTGATGTGAAGCACTGGTTCCCAAGTGTGGAAGACTTGGAGGAAAGTGGGCGTGGAATTACGTTAATGCTTAGAGTTATGGATATTTTGCGATATAATGAAAAGGGCAACGAGTGTTTGCTAATGAAAAAATATCTCAATCAGGAGTAGATTTCGTGAACACAAACATCTGTCGGTATTGTTTCAAAAAAATTCAGGACCGTGATGAGCTTGTCACAGCATCCAACTGGTTCAGAATACGTCCTTATCACTACCGTTGCTTTGAATTGTTAGAACAGGATACGAAAACAATCGCAGGAGCCTGGACACCTATCAATGGCAGAGTAGGGCTTGTGACGGTTTTACTTATGCTTGTTCTGGCGATTGTTCTTCTTTTTACCGATCTTCTTGGAGGGATCGGGGATTTGGTAGGATTCCTGGCCTTATATCCTGTTCTTTTACGTATTCTTTCTTTCTTCATATTCGAGATGCATCTGCCGAAATATGTGGAAAACAAAAACAGACCATAGGATGCCCTTTCGATAGCAGTTTAGTTTAGGTGTAAGCGCAAAACAAAAGCGCACACTTAAACTAAACTGCTTTTCATTTTCTTTTCACTAATCGAATCAAAATCTTCAACAAAAGGGAGCGTGTGTGAGATGTTTCAAATAATGTTTGCGCTTCCAACGTGGTTGTGGTATCTTATTTATTCGTTGCTTTGAAAAACTGCATGAAGGGCCAGCGCTCAACGCGTCATTCCATTAGGAAGAAGTTCTGTGAACCTTGCAGAACGAAAAGAAGGAGGAATGGCTCAAATGACGGAACGGCATCCGGAATTTGATAAAGAACTAGACCGGCTATCATTTACGAAAACTTACATGGACAGACTGATCACCTCACAGGAAACAGGTCAGGAATCACTGAAGAAGCGCCAGGAAGACACCCTTGAGAACCTTAGCTTCAAGGACAGCAGTCTGAGATATCAAGAAATGCTTTCTCACGCGAATTTCATGAAAATGTCAAAAGAACAGCTGGAGAACCTCAAACATCTACGAAACAAACCATACTTTGCCCGCATTGATTTTCACCAAAAAGAAAAGCCCGATCGAGAAATTTTTTATATTGGTAAGACGTCTTTATTTGACCGCGAAACTCAGTTTCCTATCATTTTGGATTGGCGCTCCCCACTAGCGAATGTTTATTATGAAGGCCGTCTGGGAGAAGTGAGTTATGAAGCTCTTGGAGAAAGATATGATGGGGATGTTTCTTTAAAAAGACAGTATCAGATCGAAGATGGAGAACTGTTGGATTACCGGGATATCGATCTTACGACCAAGGATGAATTGCTTCAGGATTCATTAGCTCAAAACGCAGAGAAGCGTTTAACTGAAATTGTATCAACGATTCAAGAAGAACAGAACACAATCATCCGTGCAGACTTACGAAAGCCGATTATCGTGCAAGGCGCCGCGGGGAGTGGGAAAACAACGATTGCTCTTCATCGGATTTCCTATTTTCTGTACACGATGAAAGAAATCTTCCATCCGGAAGAAATGCTTATTCTTGCCCCCAACCGCTTGTTTATTCAGTACATATCTGAAGTTTTGCCGGAACTTGGGGTGGATCGAGCGAGACAAACAACGTTTACCGATTTTGTACAACAAGCTACAGGTATTCACTTGCCTGTCATCTCTCAGCATGAGGTGCTCATGAATGTGGTGGAAAAATCTACGGATCACAGTTCCATTCAGAGTGCACGGATAAAAGGATCGAAATCCTTCAAGGCAATTCTGGATCGCTATCTGCAAAAATGGAAAAAGTCTTACGAGGTAGCGGGTGATTTTACGCTCGCAGGATTCAAGATCAAAAGTGCTAAAGCCATCAATCGTCTGTTTTTTGAGGAATACAGCTATTTTCCTTACGAAGTGCGCGTCCAAAAAATAAAAGCCGTATTACAAAGTGAATTAAGAAGAAAAAAGAAGCAAATATTGGACAAAATGGCCGCTAAATATGATGAAGCCCTGGATGATGCGCTTTATGGGATGAAGGATGCGGAAAAACGGAAAATCCGCGTCAGCTTCTTGATCACAAGGAAAGAGGAAAGATTGGACGAAATAAAAAAAGCATCCAGGATAGCGGTGAATCGTTACATGAAGAAGTACCCGAGAGTGGATGTATGGACAATTTATCAGCAGCTCTTTGAGGAGGGAGCCTTTTCACCGGTTCATGCAGAAGATTCATATGATTGGGAACAAATGAGAAAGAATACAAGAGAAGTTCACGCAAGCGGGAAGCTTTGTGCGGAGGATTTGGCTCCTCTTTTGTATTTGAAGACTTTTATCACAGGGTTAGACCCTGAGGACCGTGCAAAGAAAGTGGTCATTGACGAAGCGCAGGATTATAGTTTTATGGAAATTTTCAGTTTGAGGAAGGCTTTTCAAACGGATTTGTTCACCATCGTAGGAGACTTGGCTCAAGGCATCTATCATTACAGAGGGTTGGAGGATTGGGAAACCCTGCAAAACGAAATCTTCCCAACAGCGAACTACCTCACTTTGCAAAAGACATACCGGACGACCATTGAAATCATGAACTTAGCCAATAGCCTTTTAGACGATATGCCAGATGCACTTCCGAAAGCGGAACCTGTTGTCCGCCATGGGGATGTGCCTACTTTTCTTTATAGGGATGACCATGGGAAAAAGAACATCCATCAGTTGATTCAAGATTTAGTTCAAAAAGGGATGAACAATTTCGCTTTCGTTACGAAAACAAAACAAGAGGCGGAGCAGCTGGCTCATGAACTTCCTTCTTTCGAGATTATGGAAGAGAATGCGGATGTGTTAGGGGATCGTGTCATTTTACCGGCATACCTCGCTAAAGGCCTGGAGTTTGATGTCGTTTTTCTCTATTGCAATGAACATTCTTATGAGAAAAATGAACTGGATTTGAAAATGCTTTATGTAGCTATGACAAGACCTCTCCATCGTCTATATATGATCGGCAGGCAGCCTGAGGATTTTCTCTTAACAGCCAAGGATGGACTTTGGACTTATTAAGGGCTTTTGAGAAAGGAGCGGGTAGCGATTCATGCCCACCATGACGGTCTGAAGGACTGTATAATGATGGAAACCCTTGGGAAGAAAAGGAGTACCTTTATTCCCAAGGGTTTTTTGTCTTTATTCTGAAATGCCATAGCGGAGGAGTTTAAACGATACATCAAAATCAACTTGAAGACTTGGAATTTGTTCGCGCCAATTCACTTTGGTCACCCGATTGGTTCTGTTTTGGGTGTTATACTTAGCGCCGAATCCCACCGGGTCAACCTGGTGTTCGATGAGGATTTGCAATGTTTCTTGAAGGTGTTGTTTGACTTCTTTTTCAATTTGCTTTTCCAAAGCTTCGACAGCTTCTTTACTTTTCAAGTCGATGTCCTGCGTGATTTCCAACAAACGACCTTCCATCTTAATTGTGAGTGATTGGTTTGTCGGATCTCCTTTAGATGGATGAATGTCATGCTTTGTTTTGAGTTCATGAATTGATACATGCAGGGCCCCTTCACCTGGTTTGTCGATGCTTTCCTTCTTGTGATACTTCTCTAAAGCATCATCTGCCAGTTGGACTTGAAATTGCCCGTGATCGAACTCTTGTTTCATCAACATAATGTAGAACGTATTTTCATGGGAAGTGGTATGAACGTAACGATCATCCTGAAATAAACTGATCCCATTGATCACTGCTTTATCATCTTCAAGGGTAAGAGATGGAAGAACGGGATCTTTGCCGACATCGTAATAGTCGTGCAGGAAGCTTGTCAGAACAGCATTAGGGAGTGCTTCTTCTTTAATGCTTTTTTCTATCAGCTCCTGAATATAATTCCCTGTATTGGGACGATCTTCGTCATTTCCAGACTTCAGCAGTTCTTCTGATGGGACCTCACTTGTAGCTAAATAACCCATATCTGATATGGCCGCATCCCTTTGAAGTGTGTCCATATACTTCATCATTCCTCGTTTGGCCAACTCTTTTTCGAATATTTCAAGTCTCACTTGACCGGATACAAGCTGATGACTGGTAAGCCGGCTTGTAGCAAACCGGATTCCTTTTGATGTATCTGCTTCTCCTGTAACGACTTGTGAGGTGCTCGCTTCAGCCGTATCGAACTGGTACATGACAAGAGTGCCTCGTATGCGTTGGTCTTCAGTCAAATCATACCCGACCGCTGTAATGATTCCTAATGTTTCGATATAAGACTTCGGGATACAACCGGCGAGTATGAAAACGATAATCAAAATGGAGGACCATTTCATGAAGCATTCCTCTTTTTCAATGATTTTTTTAATAGAACCATCATGTAAATGAACAGTGGATAGACAAAAACAATCCAAAACCCGATTTGCCCCGTCCAATTGGTCAGCTCGTTCAAGGCGACCCTTTTTTCAGCCGTTATTGAAGTGATGAATAAAAGGAACGCCAACCCATATAGCGTGGGTTTCTTAGGAACATTAAACAGTCGCTTCAAGGAATGGACAATCATCCACCCAAATAAGACGATATTCGGGATGATGACCATCATCCATAACGCTACTGCAATAAAATCAAACCGTTCTAAAACGGAAAAACTAATGATTTTAAACAAGGATAAAGTGGCCCATACGGTCGCCTTCAATTGATCAGGGCTGAAATAACCGATAGAAACAACCGTGACTAACAGGATAAGGAAAGTTGTAAAGAATACACCCGCGTGTGCAGGTAACGCCGCTCTTTTTTTGTCCTGGATAAACGGATAAACAAAGAAGAGGATCTCAAGTCCAAGTACGGAAAAGGTGACTTGCTGCACGCCCTTAAGTAAATCAGGAGCCGGTGTTTGAAAGACTGGTAAGAAGTGTTCCCAATCCATATAGGTAATCGGTTTATAGATCGTAAAGACAAGCCAGATGGTAAGGAAGAAAAAAATGACGCTCGTACCTACGACCACCCTGAACCCGCCTAAAATACTATAAACCATGAGTGAGAGTAAAAAGAGAGCCATAAGCCAGATCGGCATCTCTGGAAAGACAAACACTTGAACAACTTCAATGTAATTTTTAATTACCGTCAACAAGAGCATGAAAATATAGAGGACATACACGGTGCCAAGCGCTTTTCCGATCCATATGCCGAACAAATCTTGTTGGATCCCAAGGATGTCCGCATTTTCATAAGACTTCAATATTTGAAGCATGATGAAAATAATAAAATGAAGGTAAAGGCCCGCGACTAAAACGGAAATCCAGGCATCTACCCCTGCTTCAAGGACAAGAATTCTGGGCACACCCATTAACCCAGCACCGATTTGAGAGGTGTGAATGATAAAGAAAAGGTAGAAAGATTGGACAGCACGATCAGGGTGGAAGGGGATATTGGTCTTCATAGTCGATCCACATCATTTCGTTCAGTCGCTTTTGATTCACTATATCTGGATTCGTCTTTGGTCATAAGGGCTTTAGACCGTTTTGCATTTTTTTGAAAAGGTACTCGGAATATGGATTCATTGAAGTCACTCCACTGCAACGGGTAAATGGGGGACAAGTATGGACGTCCCAATGATTTCTGCTTTAATAAGTGGATGACCAGAAAAGATAGAGCGAAAACAATGCCAATGATCCCCCAGGCACCTGCTAGAAGAATCATGGGGAAGCGGATGATCCGGATCGCTGTACCCATTAAATAACTAGGGGCAGTGAAGGAAGCCAGGGCACTAAGAGCAATAATAATGATAAGAATGTTACTTGTGAATCCAGCTTCTACAGCAGCCTGACCGAGGACGATCCCTCCAACGATACCCATGGTCTGCCCGACCTTCGTAGGTAAGCGGGCTCCTGCTTCGCGCAGCAATTCAATCAATATTTCCAATAAAAGGGCTTCTAATACGGGAGGGAAGGGAACCGTCGACCTGGATTGACCTAAGGATACAAGGAGAGTACTTGGAATGATTTCATAGTGAAACGTCAGCGCAGCAACATACATCGGTGTCAAAATGATGGACAAAGCCATAGAAATGAAACGAAGCAACCTTATGAAACTTCCCATATTCCAGCGCATATACAAATCTTCCGTCGACTCGAAAAAACTGAAGAGGTTCATCGGGCCAATCAACATGGTCGGGCTTTTATCTACCATTACCCCTACGCGCCCTTTAGAAATGGCATTGCAAAAGCGATCTGGCAGTTCTGTGAAAATCAGCTGTGGGAAAACGGTACTTGATGAGTCTTCAATTAATTGCCCTAGGACGCTCGTGTCTTCTACTTCAGAGACTTGTAAATCACTAATCCGCTGCCTCATGGTATCTACATTTTCTGTATTGGCAAGGGATTTCAAGTACACGATTCGGATTTCCGACTTAATCCGCTCGCCGACAATCAGTTTTTCCGTAACAAGATCTGGTGTATCTAAACGCCAGCGTATGACATTCAGGTTCGTCATGAGAGATTCAGTGAATGAAACCTGAGGACCGAAGACCAGCGATTCTGTCTCTGCTTGGTTTAAGGAACGATGCTCTTGCTGAGGCAGAGCGAAAAGTGTCGCTTCCTTTTCACCTTCAAGATAAATACAGACACTTCCATGAATCATCTGCTCAATGATTGAATCCATCTTGTTCTCTTGTTTCGTCGAAGCCATAGGGATTTTATTCATAAACTCATCATTTGTCCAAGGACTAGTGGATTTTGTGATGACTTCTAAGATTTCATCTTCTAGTTGGTCTTTGTTTACTTGATAATGAATGAATTGGACAATAATGAGCCGCCCCTCATGGTTAAACACTTTTTGGACGAGGTCCGGGCTTTGATTAAGCAAATCTTTGGATGACGACAGAAATTCTTCCTTCTTCATCGGTAGTAGGAGAGACATACAGAACCCCCTTTCTCTTCTTCTCTAAGTAGAATTAGTATGTGAAAAATAGGAGACATTATGAAGACGGTTCGATAAATCCATGGTTCTTCAGCTTTTGTACAGAATAGTAGAAGAGAGGTGAAACGCATGAACTTACAATTGATTGAAGTGTATATACCTGACCAACACTTCGAATCCATCGATGAAAAGTTAAAAAAATATGATCATCGCTCGTATTGGGTTTCCAGTGAATCTGAAGAACGTATGCTTGTACGGATCCTCGTCCAAAAGAGTGAGGTGGAGGAAATCCTCAACTATTTAGAGGGAGTTTCCAATGTAGTTGAAGGATTTGAGACCTTGTTAATACCGGTGCAAACCTATCTCTCTAAGGAAACTATTCATGAAGAAACCAAAGAAAAAGAGGAGAAGGAAGAGGACGAGGAGGAGAAGTCCCGCCTGCTTCGAGCGAGTCGGCATGAATTGATGAATGCCGCTGAAAAAAGTAGTCATATTACAATGAATTATTCCTTACTTATCTTATTATCAGCCATTGTAGCCACTGTCGGGATTATTAAAGATAGTGAAGCGGTTGTCATCGGGGCTATGGTCATTGCACCGATGATTGGTCCGGTGATCTCCGTTGCTTTTTTTGCTATTCTTGGTGATTATAAAGGGCTTGGACAATCAGCTGTTAGTTCTTTATATGGTGTAGCGATTGTATTGTTTATTTCTATAGCCTTCGGTTATTTCACGGATGTCGGGATGGAAAACGCTCAATACTTGGATAGAACGAAGGTTACTTTGATTGATATTCCGTTGGGGGTTGCTTCTGGAGCAGCTGGAGCACTTGCATTTTTAAACCGTTTATCTGGGAACTTGGTTGGTGTGATGGTAGCTGTAGCATTGCTTCCACCGTCTGTCGCTATGGGGATGTCGATCGGAGATGGATCGATGACTGCAGCGTATGGTGCATTCTTATTAGTGACGGTAAACATCATGTCCATCCTTCTGGCTGCCGTATCGATCTTTTCGCTCAGCGGAATACGTCCCGTTCGCTGGGAGGAGGTCCAAAGAGCGAACGTTTCCCGCCCGCTTTCCATCGTATTCGTTATTATTATCGTCCTCATCCTAGCCCTCGTCATCCTGGAAGGTCAGAACCTTATCTAACGATCGCTCCCTATTCTCTAAGACTCAGTTTCGAGACTTTTGTTGAGTGGATTGGGGCTGCGGGGAATGGCTCGCTTTCCGCGGGAGCGCGGTGAGCCTCCTCGGACTGCGTCCTATGGGGTCTCACCATGCACTATTTTCCCGCAGGAGTCTCGCCATTCTCCTCCGCCCATTTGCCATATCAGTATCTCGAATCCACTTTTACAAATAGCAGAGCTTCCAATATCTGTGGAGATGTTACGAATCTGCGGCCTCCCATTGAAATGCTGTTACAGCGCGCATTATGACTACTGGACAAGGAGGTTGGAAGTCGCTCCTTCTATGTATAGGGGGGTTCGTTTTTTACACTGATCGAATGGAGTGGCTTTCCCATCCCCGACGCCCAACACGGCAACGAACCCCGGAAGCATCTCGAAACTGAGTTTTTAACAATCCTGCCATATTGCTTAATAAACATGATTTGAAAATAATGGTTGATTTAAAATTCAGAAAAATATATAATGTATAATCATTGATACAAAAAGGAGGTCACGATGATGAAAAAGCAACGTCTTCAATATAAAGACAACTTCATATCGATCGTGACTGAAAGCCGCTTGTTTATCTGACTTTATAAAAAACGTATAGAAGGAACAAGGTCACGTAGGTACGTGCCTTTTTTTATGTGTGAAAGCATACGTCAAAGGACGTATGTCTTTTTTTGTTTGGATAGAAATCGGTTACAGGACCGATTTTTATATAAATCAATGAATGTTAGAGGAGGAGTTAAAATGGTTCACTACATGGAAAAGAAAGAATGGAACGAAGATTGGAAAGAAAGCGGTTAGCGACTGTTTGGAAGAGAGGGTGATAAATAATGTTTAGTGTATTGTTTAAGCTGCGTTGGTTTTTTAAAATTTATTGGAAGCGTTACACATTAGCGATTATTGCTTTAATCGTTGTCAGTATGATTGATCTGATCCCTCCGAAACTTGTGGGAATAGCGATTGATGAAATACAGTTCAATTCCTTTACGAGAGAACGCCTAATGGAATTGTTACTCCTTTATGGGGTCATTATCATCGCGAGTTATACCATTTCCTATTTGTGGGATTATACGCTTTTTAGTGGTGCGATGATGATGGAGAAAACGATGAGGTCACGTTTGATGAATCATTTTCTGAGGATGAGTCCGACTTTCTTTGGAAAGAACCGAACAGGGGACCTTATGGCTAGAGCTACGAATGATCTGAAAGCTCTGACGATGACAGCGGGTTTCGGTATCCTTACCCTGGTCGATTCGACCGTGTTCATGATGATGATTATTGCTGTGATGGGTTTTACGATCAGCTGGCCTTTGACCTTTGCGGCATTGATTCCTTTGCCGATTATGGCTCTTGTCATGAACCGTTACGGCAAAGTGATTCATAAGCGTTTTACAGAAGCACAGGAATCTTTCGGAGAAATGAACAATCAAGTCCTTGAGTCCATTCGAGGTGTTCGTGTCATTCGGGCTTTTGTGCAAGAAAAAAATGATGAAAAGTCATTCAACAAGATGACTACGGATGTTTACGATAAGAACATAGAAGTAGCGAAGATTGATGCGTTATTTGAACCAACGATAAAAATACTGGTTGGTCTTTCTTATACCATCGGATTAGGGTATGGAGCGAACCTCGTGTTTCAAAATCAAATCACTTTAGGAGAAATGGTTTCCTTCAATGTGTATTTAGGGATGTTGATTTGGCCGATGTTCGCCGTTGGAGAACTGATTAATGTTTTACAACGTGGGAATGCCTCCTTAGATCGTGTACAGTCTACGCTTGATTATGAACCGGACGTGAAGGACCCTCAGTCACCTGCTTTCATAGAAGAACCGAAGCGGATTGTGTTCAAAGGGCTTTCCTTCATTTATCCAGAGGCAGATAAGAAAAGTCTGGAAGACATTCATTTAACAGTGCAGCAAGGGGAGACCATTGGGGTTGTTGGGAAAACAGGAGCAGGGAAAACTACGTTGTTCCGTCAGCTTCTTCGCGAATATCCAGGGGCTTCGGGACGTCTGGAGATGAATGGTGTTCCTTTAGAGGACCTTAGTCTTGATCAGACAAGAGCCTGGATCGGATATGTGCCACAGGATCAGGTGCTGTTCTCAAAGACCATCAGAGAAAATATTCAATTTGGTAAACCTGGTGCATCCGACCAGGAAATTAACCGCGTGTTGGAACTTGCTCATTTTGCAAATGATATTCAACACCTACCTAAAGGTCTGGACACAAAGGTCGGGGAAAGTGGTGTTACGCTCTCGGGTGGACAAAAACAAAGGGTTTCCATCGCTCGAGCCTTCATCATGGATCCAGAAATTCTATTACTGGATGATGCCATGTCAGCCGTGGATGGGAAAACGGAAGCTGAAATTCTACAACACTTGAGAAGAGAACGGCAAGGAAAGACGACGTTCATTGCCGCTCACCGACTTTCAGCCGTAACCCATGCAGATCAAATCCTAGTCCTCGACGATGGAAGAGTTGTCGAAAAGGGGACGCACGATGAATTGGTTCATAATCACGGGTGGTATCAACAGCAGTATGAGCATCAACAGTTGGAAAACGGGGAGGTGGGACCATGAAAAAATCGACCGAAAGACAACTGTTTCAGTATGCATGGTTGTTTCGTAAACGAATATTCATTGGTTTGGTTTGTTTAATCATCGCCGTCGCTTTAGAACTCACCGGTCCATTCATTGCCAAAAGGCTAATTGATCAGCATATCATTGGAATAGAAAATCAATGGCATCAGGTCGAGACCAAGGATGAACATACGGTTACGTACAGAGGGGATATCTATATACGCTCCGATCGAAAAAAAGAGTCGGATGAAATTCTTCAGACGCGTACGATTTTACAAGTTGGTCGAAACTATTACATCACGGAAGAACAAGTTCCCGTTGCGGGAAGTCGTCAATGGGAGAACGGAGTTTTGACGATTGAAACGTCAGATCAAACGTATGCAGTAGGTGCTGATAAATTGGAGCTTCAGGAATTGTATCGCTTTTTCCTGCCTGAGATGAAGTCCATTTACTGGCTCCTAAGTTTGTACGTAGGGTTATTGCTCATCGCATCAGTGTTTCAATTTTCGCATACTTTCTTGTTGCAAAAGTCTTCAAACAGGATTATAAGAAGGATGAGAGATGACCTCTTCGCACACATACAGACACTGCCGATGCAATTCTTTGTCGATCAGCCGGCAGGGAAGGTGGTCGCTCGCGTGACGAATGATACAGAGTCGATCCGTGAGTTGTATGTAAAAGTGTTAGCGACATTCGTGACGAGTTTCTTTTATATGGGTGGTATTTATATTGCCTTGCTGTTATTGGATTGGAAGCTAGCTTTGTTGAGCTTATTATTAATTCCGATTTTGCTTGTTTGGATGAAGCTGTTCAAAGGGTATGCGGGAAGGTATAACGAAGTTGTGCGTTCCACTGTCAGTGACATGAACGGGAATATTAATGAAGCGATACAAGGAATGTCAATCATCCAATCCTTTCGGCAGGAAAAACAAACGTCAGCAGATTTTGAAAGCCTGAATGCCCGTCACTTCACCTATCAGAGGAAATTGATCAGGTTAAATGCTTTAACATCATTTAATCTAGTGAATGTACTGAGAAATCTGGCTTTCGTAGCATTCATCTGGTACTTCGGAGCAGGTTCCATTGGTCCGGAAGGCATCGTTACGGCCGGCGTTCTTTATGCATTCGTTGATTATTTAAATAGACTCTTCCAGCCGGTAACAGATCTTGTCAACCAATTGCCGCAGCTCGAAGAAGCCCGTGTAGCGGCGGGACGTGTCTTTGAAATCTTAAATGAAGGTGGAGAGCCTGTCGATGATACACCCATTGAACGTTATAAGGGGAATATTCATTTTGACCAAGTGACGTTTGCCTACGAAAAGGGGAATGAGGTGCTCAAGGATCTATCATTCAAGGTGAATTCTGGAGAGACTGCCGCCTTCGTTGGTCATACGGGTTCAGGAAAGAGCTCCATTATGAATCTGTTATTCCGCTTTTATGACCCACAGCAGGGGACAATCCGGATTAATGGAAAGAAAACCAGCGAGTGGTCCAGACAACAAGTTCGCAGCCACATGGGCATTGTCCTTCAAGATCCTTTTATCTTTAGTGGGACGATTTTGTCGAATGTGACCATGAATGATCAGCGTATTTCCCGGGAAATGGCTATACAAGCATTGAAAGCTGTCGGAGCTGATCACTTTGTGGAAAAATTACCCGGAAAATATGATGAACCAGTTCATGAAAAAGGCGATACCTTGTCAATGGGAGAAAGACAGCTGATTTCATTTGCCCGCGCGTTAGCCTTTGATCCTGCTATACTAATTTTGGATGAAGCGACAGCTAACATTGATACAGAAACAGAACAACTGATACAAAAAGCATTGGAAGTACTGAAGGAAGGAAGAACAACTTTAGTAATTGCTCATCGACTGTCAACCATTCAACAAGCGGACCAAATTTTTGTCCTGAATCATGGTACAATAATGGAACAAGGGACCCACCAGCAATTGATTCATAGCAAGGGTGAGTACTATCGTATGTACCAGATGCAGCAGGGCGCTGTAGGTATAGAAGCGGTATAGGTCTCAAAACTGCTGACATGGAGGCAGGTTTCATGCATGAGCAAGAATACGAAAAGAAAGACATCATCGATGATGACCTGTATGAAGAAATAGATGACGAAGAATTGTATGAACTCGTTCAGGAAGAGAAGAGAAAAGCATATGAACGGGAAAGGATGGAGAAAGAACAGCAAAAAGAGAAACGTCCTTTCCCTAAGTGGATATTTTGGTTGATTGCTTTTATGATGGTGTTGAATATCGTCGCCGTCCTTCCAAATACATTTTCTATTCCAGCGATTGATTTCCTTACCACTTCTGCAAAACTTTCAACAAATGAAAAGGTGCAGACTTATAAGGAGTCCGTCGTAGTGGTGGAGGCTGGACAAAGCAAAGGAACCGGATTTGCTTTTACCGAAGATGGTTATATCCTTACGAACCATCATGTCATAGAAGATGAAAAAAGAATTTCTGTTGGGTTTCCGGATGATGGGCTCTTCGGGGCGGAAGTAGTAGCCTCTTATCCTGAAGTCGACCTTGCTGTTCTTGATGTGGAAGGAGAAAACCTCCCTCATTTAGAACTAGCGGATGAAGCGGTTTTTGATGCGCGTGAACATGTGTACTTCATCGGGAATCCGCTCAAGTTTACAGGGATTGCTAATGAGGGAAATGTAATTGGCTATAAACAGTTGTCTGATTGGGACCAACAAGTTCTCATGCTAGATGCCCCGATCTACCGTGGTAACTCAGGAAGCCCGGTCATCAATGATCAAGGAAAAGTGATTGGTGTGGTTTTCGCCACTCTCCATGACGATGAAGAGGGACGGGTCGGCCTCGCGGTACCTATAGATTATTATTATGAACAGACTGAAAAAGGAAACCTCCCTTAGGTTTCCTTTTTGTTTTTCTCTCCCTACTATCAAATGGGGCGCGATGAATCACTCTTGTGAGTAATTTTACCTAAAAAATAACCTTTATCATTAATTATAGCCTCTTGTATACCACGGAAGAGTCTTAGGTCTTATTTTTTGAAATGGTTATTTAATAAAATGTAACCCCAATGAAGTAGACCGACCAGGCGTTGTTCAGTAAAATGGTCATGGTCAAGGACAATACCTTTTTACCTGACCTGTTTATTGCAAACTTCAGAAATATTGGTTGATACGATTTTGTAACATAATTGAAATAATCTTAAAAAAGACACCCAAAAAATAAAAGCCATTATCGAAAACATTAATAGGCTGGAGGTGATAAAGGTTGATCAAACGTCTTTTTCAAAAAGCAGATCCCTCCCTGGATGAACAAGTAGCTTCAGCCAAACAGGGAGATGATGATGCACGTAATGAAATGCTGAAACAGTATCAACCTTTCATCGCCAAAAGTGTTTCTGAAGTTTGTAAAAGATATATAGACCCTAAAAAAGATGATGAGTTCAGTATCGGTTTGCTTGCATTCAATGAGGCCATCCAATCGTATTCTTGTGATAAAGGAAGTTCATTCCTTTCTTTTGCAAGACTTGTAATCAAGCGGAAAGTGATTGATTACATTCGTAATGAGCAGAAACGTGTGCAAGTCACTTCGCTTGATGAGGATTTCCATGATGAAGAACAAATGGAAAATCCTGTAGAAATTTCAGCGGCCAAGGAAAAGTTTCAATTGGAAACAGAAGCTTGGCATCGTAAAGAGGAAATTCTGGAATTTCAGGCCCAGCTGCAAAAGTATAAGCTATCCTTTGATGAGCTGATTGATGCATCTCCTAAACATAGAGATGCTAGAGAATCTGCTGTTCAGGTAGCTAGGCTCGTTTATGAAGATGAATATTTATGTTCGCAAGTCATTGACAAAGGGCGATTACCTATCAAAGACTTGGTCGATCGTGTCGATGTTAGTAAGAAAACGTTAGAACGAAACCGGAAATTCATCATTGCATTAGTTCTCATCCTGAACGGGGATTACGTATATCTAAAGGATTATCTGAAAGGGGTGGGTATGTGAAAAAAGGTATTGTCATGGAACAGCAGAATGAATATATGATTGTCATGACCAGTGATGGCAAATTTCATCGAGCTGAGAAGATAGACCATGCAGATATTGGGATGGAAGTCCAATTTAGGACAGCCGATGAGCGTAAAGTCCTGTATCAATGGACTCAGCTTTTGCGTAATCACCATATGCGTGCAGCGATGGTAGCCATTATTTTTCTACTGATGGTGTTTCCTGTCTTTTCCTGGTATGGAAGCAACCAAGCGTTTGCTTATATGAATATTGATATAAATCCTAGTGTTGAACTTGAATTGAATGATAAGATGCAAGTCATAGATATGATCCCTCAAAATGAGGAAGCTGAAGAAATTGTTTCTTCATTGAAGGATTGGAAAAAGAAAGATGCCTCGGAAATAACCTTTGAGTTAATCGAATTAAGTCAAGAAAATGGGTATGTCAATGATGCGAATCAGGTCCTCATTGGTATCAGTTATTTAAAAGAAGAAGCGGCTCAGAATTACACCGAAGAGATTGAAACGTTTCTCATGGAAAAAGCTGAGAATATAAGCATTGCTACCTTCATGGTTCCGAAGGATCTAAGGAGAGAAGCCATTGATCAAAAGGCGTCGGTCAATGAAATGGTTGCAGACAGAATAAAGAATGAAGAAATGGACCAAACAGGAGAATCAGAACTACCTGTTCATGTTGAAGATGATGACCGAGAAATTATTCAATCCTTTTATAAAGAAGATTCATCTGAAAAAGAACAAGAGGAATGGCTTGATTCTGATGTGAAACCAGTGGTCCCTCCTGCCGTTAATGTAAAGCCTGAAAAGCAGGATTTAAAAAATCGGGAACCCGAAGCAGCACGTTCCAAAGGGAAAGCCCAAGCTCCTGGTCAGCAGAAAAAAAAGGCTGAGCAAGGGGAAAAACACATAGAAAAGAAAAGCAACAAGAAAAAGCACATAGAAAAGAAAGATACTAAGAAAAAACATGAAGTAAATGAACAGGTACGAAAAGAAGATAAGAAAGCGAACGGTAAACAACAGGGGAAATCTGAACCACCTTCTTCTAAATCCAAAGAGAAAGAAAATAAGAAACAGAAGAACAAGCATTCTGGTTCCCAACATAAGAAGGATGACCAAAACAAAGGGAAAGGGTCGAACGGAAAAGAGAAACCTCCTCGCGGTAATGGAAATTCTTCAAATGGAAAGCACTCCTAGACAGTTAGGAGTGCTTTTTTGTTGAAGATTCAGTGAGTATAAGGGTATCGTGTAGAAAAGGAGGAGTAATGATGAGTAAACCTTATATAGGTGTTAAGAATGGGAGACTCTCTGACTGCCCGAAGTCTCCAAACTGTGTCAGTACTCAAACAGATCAAGAAGATAAGAAAATGGAGTCCCTGCTCTTTTCCAAGGATTTGGAGACTACAAAGTCCTTGATTAAAGAGATTTTAAATGAGAGACCGAGGACAACGGTTGAAACAGAAAACGAAAATTATATTCATGCCGTGGTCGAATCGAAGTGGATGAAATTCAAGGACGATGTCGAGTTTTATCTTGACCAGAAGGAAGAGGTTGTGCATTTCAGGTCTGCTTCAAGAATGGGATATTCCGACTTTGGAGTCAATAAAAAACGAATGCAAGCCATTTCCGAACATTATGAGTCGATGAGGAGAGAATCCCATGACGTTTGATTATCAAATTGCTGTCATAGGTGGCGGTTCAGGAGGCTTAACGGTAGCAGCAGGTGCTGCGAGTTTTGGAGCGAAAGTAGCTCTTATTGAACGAAAAACCGAACTTGGTGGGGATTGTCTTCATTATGGATGCATGCCTTCGAAGGCGTTGATTCAAGCGGCTAAAGAGGTGAAAGAGGCCTCCAAATACGCTGAATGGACGGAAGATGATTACAGGAGTTTTTTTGAATCAGCGATGGAACGGGTGGCAGATGCTTTACGAGACGTCCAAGAACATGATTCAAAGGAGCGCTTTATCAATCTTGGTATTGATATTTATGAAGCAGAAGGGACATTTTTAGATGAACATACATTGCAAGTAGGGGAACAGACAATTACAGCCAAACGCTTTGTCATAGCCACTGGATCTTCCCCTGCTATCCCTCCGATCGATGGTTTGGATCAAGTGGATTACTTAACAAATGAAACCATTTTCTCACTGAATAAAAAGCCTTCTTCTATGGTGGTTATTGGTGGAGGGGTTATTGGAGTGGAATTGTCTCAGGCCATGAGTCGTTTAGGTGTGGATGTGACAGTAATGGAGGGCAGTGAACAAATTTTATCCAAAGAGGATAAGGAAATTGCAAATCTGTCCAAACGTTTGTTATCGGAAGAGTTGAATATTTTAACGAATACAAAGGCAGAACGCGTGGAGAAAAACGGGGATCAGATTCATATCCACTATACGAAAGATGGGTCTTCAAATAGCATTACTACGGATACGATCCTTGTGGCGGCTGGAAGGAAAGCGAACATCGGAAAGCTTGGGCTGGACAAGGCAGGTATTAGGAGTGAAAAAGGTTCCATCCAGGTGGATGCGACTTTAAGAACCAATAAGAAACATATTTATGCTGTCGGAGACTGTAATGGCTCGATGCCTTTCACGCATGTCGCAGGAATGGAAGGGAAAATCGCTGTATCTAACGCAGTTCTGGGCCTTTCCAGAAAAGCTTCCTATGAAAAGATTCCATGGGTTCTCTACACAAGCCCTGAGATTTATCACCTTGGTTTGACCGAAGAAGAAGCTCATGAGAAGTATGGGGAGGACTTGTTAACCTTCAAAACAAAATTAGCTGACAACGATCGTTTTATGGCGGAACGGAAAAAAGAGGGGCTTGTAAAAGTTTTGACAACGAACCGAGGGAAAATTGTAGGAGCCCATGCTATTGGAGAAGGGGCTGGAGAATGGATGCAGGAAGTTGGGACCGTGCAGGCACTCAATAAGAAGTTTCAAAGCATCTCGAATGTTGTACACCCTTATCCTGCGAAAAACAATGTCGTCTCTCAAACCGCAGACCAGTATTGGAGAGAGAAACTGTTCGGAAGTAAATGGAACGATCTTATTCGTTGGTATGTGAGAAAATGGAGATAAACAAAGGGTAAAAAAATGCGTAGAGAAATAATCTCTACGCATTTTTCATGGCTATTCTTTGTCTTTGTGTAAATGCTCATCCTGATTACCCATCAGTCCATAGAAAAACATATGGGTAATCTCCTCACTTAATTCCGGCAAAGAATGATCGAAGAAATCCTCCTTCGAACGCATCGCCTGGTAATACATTTCTATATAAAACATGATGGAGCGGAAAGAGATATCTGGGTGAACGTACCCTTGGGCTTTTCCTTGTTCCACGAGTTCCATCAGTAAAGGAACCGCATCTTTTTCTGTGAAGGTCTGAATCAGTTCCTGTAACTCAGGTTGGTCCCTCATCACCGTTTGAAGAAATCCAGGGTCCATATGGAGGATGTTTTCTTTTTTATCTTGAATCACAAAGCGAATCTTATTTTTAAAGTCCATATCGTCATTGTGGACGACGTCACGAAAACGGTCCAATCGTTCGTAAATGAATTTTTTGACCGTCTCGAATAGGAGTTCATCTTTGCCGCCAAAATAATTATAAATGGTGACTTGAGAAACTTGTGCTTTTTTTGCAATTTCCTGGATGCTGACTTTCTGCACCCCATATTCGGAGAATAACTTGAGGGAGGCGTTCAAGATATTTTGCTTTTTCCGTTCTTTCCGTCTTTCAAATCCGTTCATTGTCTACACCTCTTCTTACACCATCATACACGAAGTTATGAACCGATTCAATTCATACATTTCATTTCTGAACACCCCATACTTTATCGCACAAATGTTCCACATAAGCTCCCGATTCTTTAAGACTCTGTTTCAAGATGTTTTCGGGGTTCGTTGCCTGATTGAGCGTCAGGGGTGGTTGGGAAGCTACTCGCTTTCCTGTGGGGATGACGGCAAGCCTCCTCGAGCTTCGCTCTGTGGGGTTTCGCCAGCCAATCCATTCCCACGGGAGTCTCGCAGCTTCCCAACCACCCCATTCGATATCGGAGAGAAACGAACCGCTATACAATGATGGGAGGCCTTCTATTATCCCTTTGCTGTACACAGGAAGATCCATTAAGTTGGCAATGTGTTGTTTCGTGAAGTGATTTCGAGACACTGATATGGCAAAGGGGCGGAGGGGAGTGGCGAGACTCCTGCGGGAAGAGAGTGCTTGGGGAGACCCCGCAAGGCGTCAGCCTGAGGAGGCTCACCGCGCTCCTGCGGAAAGCGAGTCATTCCCCGCAGCCCCACCCACTCAACAAAAGTCTCGAAATCGATTCTTCTACAATGCTGCCATATACTTGAATAACTCTCTATTTAACTAGACAAGAAGGATTGAGGTTGAGTACGATGAAAGTGGTTGAATGATCATGATGAGGAGAGGAAGATAAGATGTCGAAACTTGATCTGACTCAGTATGAAAAGAAAATGATTGTTAGAAACATGCAGGATAAAGATATTGAACAGATTTTTAAATTGCAAAACGTTTGTTTCCCTGATATGGATCCATGGAAGAGGGAACATCTGGAGAGCCACTTGACACACTTTGCAGAAGGTCAGTTTGTTGTTGAGTTTGATGGGGAAATCATAGGAAGCTGTTCCAGTTTGATCGTTAATTTTGATGAATATGATGATAAACATACGTGGGATGACATCACAGATGAAGGGTATATCACAAATCATGATCCAGACGGGTACAACCTGTATGGAATTGAGGTGATGGTCCATCCTGAATACAGAGGCATGAAAATAGGAAGGCGTTTGTATGAAGCAAGGAAAGAATTAGCACGCGCGTTGAACTTGAAGAGTATCATCATCGGAGGGCGTATTCCGAATTACCACAAGTACGAAGATGAAATGACCCCTCGGGAATATGTGGAGGAAGTCCGAAATCAAAACATTTATGATCCTGTTCTCACTTTCCAAATCATGAATGGCTTTACTGTCATGCGGATCAACCCGGATTACCTTCCGGATGACGAGCAGTCTTTGAAGTATGCGACGTTGATGGAATGGAATAATATTGATTATCGTGCCCGTACAAAGCGTTATTTTAAGACAAGTCATCCAGTGAGAATCATGGTTATTCAATATATGATGAAAAATATCGATTCCTTTGAAGAGTTTGCGAAGCAATGTGAGTATTACGTAGATGTTGCTGCTGATTACGGATCTGATTTTGCCGTATTTCCCGAAATTTTCACTACCCAGCTCATGTCCTTCTTAGAAGAAAAAGTGCCGTCCCAAGCCGTTCGTAAATTGAGTGCATACACCGAAGAATATATTGAAATGTTCACGCACCTTGCTGTGAAATACAATGTGAACATTATCGGCGGGTCCCACTTCGTGGAGGAAGAAGAGCAAATTTATAACATATCTTATCTATTCAGACGCGATGGTACGATTGAAAAGCAATACAAAATTCACGTAACACCGAACGAACGAACATGGTGGGGCATTCAGCCTGGAGATGCGGTCAAGGTCTTTGATACGGATTGTGGTAAAATCGCGATTCAGATTTGTTATGATATCCAGTTTCCTGAGCTCGCTCGCTATGCGGTCGATCAAGGAGCGAACATCATATTCGTCCCATTTTGTACAGATGACAGACAAGGATACTTACGCGTACGTTATTGTGCTCAGGCTCGTGCAGTGGAAAATCAGGTCTACACCGTTATTGCAGGTACGGTAGGAAATTTAACGCAAGTGGAGAATATGGATATTCAGTATGCACAATCGGGCATCTTTACTCCATCTGATTTTGAGTTCGCCCGCGATGGAATTATTGGTGAATGTAATCCCAATGTGGAAACGGTCGTTGTTGGAGATGTTGATCTGGAAATACTGAGAAGACAACGGAAGTCAGGAACAGTCCGGCAGCTAAGAGACAGACGTCGGGATTTATTTGATTTACGATTTAAATTAGACACAGTAGAAAAACCAGAACGAACGTAAGGGAGGAATTTTTTGTGTTGGACAAACAAGTAGCTATTGTGACAGGAGCTTCAAGAGGGATTGGAAAAGAAATTGCTCTTCAACTTGCTGAAAAAGGGGCCTATTTATCCATCATAGGCAGCTCTGAAGAAATTCATCATACGAAGGAAGAGTTAGAAAAGCAAGGGTACACAAACGTTTTGGCTTACACGGCCGATGTCAGTGATGAAAACGAAGTGGATCAGGTCGTGGAAGGAACAAAAAAGGCGTACGGCAAAGTAGACATTCTTGTTAACAATGCGGGTATTGGAGACTTCAAACCAATCGAAGAAGTGACTGTTGAAGAATGGCGCAGGACATACGATATCAACGTACAGGGCGTATTTCTCGCGACTAAAGCTGTTCTGCCTATCATGAAGTCACAAAAGTTCGGCACCATCATTACGGTTGCATCCGATGTATCCCGTTATACGATTCCAGAAGGTGGAGCTCTCTACACATCCACAAAATATGCGGTTCAAGGATTTATGGGTTCCCTCGCTCAGGAAGTGAGAAAAGATGGCATCCGGGCAGGTACGATTAATCCGGGAATGGTGGATACTTATTTTGCGAATGGGACTCAGGGAGACCCTGAAAAGTCGGAGTGGCTCAAGGTTCATGATATTGCGGAAGCTGTCGTTTATATGGCGCTCGCGCCTAAACATATGGTTATTGATGAAATGCACCTGCACCCACTCATCCAAGATTACCCGCGGGTATAAATAGAAAATAAATGCAGACCAGGTCATCCAGAAATTGGATGACCTGGTCTGTCTATTTATGTGAAAAAGTTGGGTTGTAGTGTAGTTGCTTGGGCATGATCGATATAACTTAACAAGGCTTCATGAGATTCCAGCATTTCACTTTGTTTGCTCGGATAGTAAGCCGAGTGAAGGAATGTTTCGATCTTTTTAGAAAGAAATTCATCCCTTGTGCGTACCATGAGGACGAGTAGGTCGTCCCATTGCCCCCATATCATAAAGTGCAGGGCTTTGTCGTAATCATAGTGACTCATTGTATGACACTTCCTTTATGAAAGGAGTGGTCTTATTATCCCCGTGAGTGTTCATGCTCAATCAGAGAGTTCGTCACAGTTCTGGGAATGCCGACACATTTTTGCTTTTTTCTTCCGCAAAGTATTGGAAATTTTGTTATGATAGTATGGAAAAGTTTTGCTTTTGACGGAAGGAGTCTTCGTGATGTCTGAAAAAAATCTTCTTTATGCAAACGTGGGGTGTGTCATCTCATTTGGGCTGTTACTATTCCTCAGCTTTGTAACAGCCGAAGCTGATGGCGCCCAACAGGTGATGATTCTTATTTCGGAAATCATCGGAGGAATAACCCTGGTTGCTGCCATTCTTTCTCTTTTTTACATAAAAAGTGATCAACGGTATCTCCCCTTATCCATCGTATGTTTTTTAGCTCCCTGGTTGTTGTATGGGATCGGGTACGAAGTAGGGTTTGATGCTGCAACACCTTATACTTGGATATGGTTTATTTGCTTGTATATTCTTCTTATCGCTGGCTTTATCTTTATTCGGATCGGTTATAAAAAAGTGGAAGGTCATTATAAACTTGTTTCTGCTTTCCTTTTATTTATTAACGCTATTTTTTTCGTTTATTTAATTTTCATTCAAATATGGTGGAGCATCCCGTTTCTGAATCGTTAATCCTCAGTTCTTTTCGACTGAGGATTTTCTTTATGTCCGAGACTTTTCCTGTTTTTAGCAATCGCATATTTGCCTTCCAACCACACATACTAACCGTAAACATGGATGGAAGGAGGTAGAACATCATGAAAATCAAAGTATTAGCCATCGGTCTTTTAGCAGCTGGATCTCTTGTTGCCTGCCAGGCAGAACAAGAAGCTGGGGACAATGGCAATTACAATGGAGTAGAAAATACAAGCTTCGAACGTACAGCTGATGACATGTCCGAAAATGGTCAAAATGCGAACCAGTATGACAATGATCGCGGAATGGTTCATAACACGAATTATAAAGTGGCCAAAGATGCAGCTAACCGTATCGAAAAGAATGTCGATGGCGTGGATAATGTATACGTGTTGAAAACACGTGATAATGCCTATGTAGCGGCAGAGCTAGATAATCCAAAAGGAGACAAGAACGAAGTCTCTGATGAAATGGAAAAGCAAATCAAAAAAGCGGTCAAAGCATCGGATCAAGATATAAATAATGTTTACATTTCAACAAATCCAGATTTTGTTGATTTGACGAACAATTATGTGGAAGATGCTCAAAATGGCGAACCTGTCGAAGGATTTTTCCGTGAATTCGGAGAAATGGTTGACCGGATTTTCCCTGACCAACGTTCATAATAAAAAAAGTCAGGACCTTTTATTTAGGTCCTGGCTTTTCAGCTTTTAGAATCATGAAATTCGGCTTTGTTGAAACTTTATGAAATCCTACTGGATGTACTTCTTCAAATTCCGGGGTTGGTTTTGGTTCAGTAAGTTGAATGAAACGAAAACGATCCGTCACAGCAGAAATAATCTCCTCAAGCGGACGCCTATAAAAAGTCATTGGAACTTTTTCTCCGTCCACCGTCCATTCCTCCTGAATTTGCTGACAGCCATAATAAGTATCCACATCATGGTTCATATAATCCATGAACGGATGATGGGTAGAGAAGAGAAGGGTGCCTCCTGGTTTTAATGTGCGATGGAACTCCTCAAAAATAGGAGTCCAATCTTTTATGTAATGCAGAGTGAGTGAACTGATAATGATATCAAAAGATTCATCATTCATTGGCAAAGGGTCCATCAAGTCGTGAACGAAAGCATGAACCTTGGCATTTCCTGCTCTCCGCTTGGTTGCGGCAATCATCGAAGGGCTGAGGTCGATCGCTGTGACATCTGATCCTTGATCAGCCATGTAGCGTGCATACCATCCTGCTGCACAGCCAGCATCCAACACCTTTTTTCCTTGAAGATCAGGTAGGAGATCGACCATAGCGGGACGTTCAAGGTAAGCATTGTACGGCTTTCGGTCGACATCGAACTCATAGTGCGAAGATAAATGCTCATAGGAGTGAAGTACATTCTTTTTCATTTAAAAACTCCTTTTTTTCTTATGTATTTCAGTGTACCCCAGAAAATGGTTCAACTCTAACAAAAATCCATTTTCATTCATTTGAAGTAGACCCATACTTATTTTTGGTTGGTTAAAAAGAGTATAAATATGGGATAACTTTCACTTCATACATAGGCACTTAGTATTTTGATAAAATGTGGGAAAAGGGGAGGGGAGCCACGATGATTAGAACAGCGGAGGTCTTTGATGCAGCAGACTATCAAAATCTCATTGAGAGACTGGAGGCAGAATCCGATTATTTATTGTTTGGTAAAGGGGAAAGGAAATCCACTGTAGAACAAGTGGAAGGATTGATTCAAAAGGTGAAAAAGGAGGAAAACTCCTCGATCTTCCTTTCCGAATTAAACGGAAAAGTTAATGGACATGTGACCGTCTTTGGCGGCGGTGCACCAAGAGTTTTACATACAGCTAGCGTTATTACGGGAGTATTGAAGGATTTCCACGGCCAAGGAGTCGCTAGAGAGCTTTTCTTTCATCTATTCGAATGGGCGGAAGAAAAAGGAGTGACGAGGCTTGAACTTACGGTTATGGTCCATAATGAAAGGGCCGTCCACTTTTATGAACGCATGGGTTTTGAAAAAGAAGGAGTAAAGAGACAGTCCCTCATCATCAATAGAAGGCCCGTCGATGAGTACCTCATGGCTAAAATTCTAGTATAGAGGACAAGAAGATGGTCTGAACCTTCATGTTCGCTGCTTTACCCTCATATAGTAAAATAAGCGAAATCGAAGGAGGGGGCATCTTTGAGACCAGATGACCAAAAGAAGCTCGAATATGCGATCAGAGAAATAACTGAAATCGCTAAAGGTTTCGGGCTTGATTTCTACCCAATGCGTTACGAAGTCTGTCCTGATGATATTATTTATACATTCGGAGCGTACGGGATGCCGACACGCTTTTCCCACTGGAGCTTTGGAAAGCAATACTACAAGATGAAGCTGCAATATGACTTAGGATTAAGCAAGATTTATGAACTCGTCATCAACTCGAATCCTTGTTATGCCTTTTTGCTGAACTCAAACAGCTTGATTCAAAATAAGCTGATTGTTGCTCACGTCCTGGCTCACTGTGATTTCTTTAAGAATAATGCCCGTTTCCAAAATACGAAAAGGGACATGGTTGAAAGTATGGCGGCGACGGCAGAACGAATCGCTACTTACGATAAAATATATGGCAAACATGAGGTCGAATCATTCCTTGATGCTGTCCTTGCTATTCAGGAACATATTGATCCATCTTTGGTCCGCCCTAAGCTTGCCTGGTCCATGGACGAAGAAGAAAGTGAAGAAAAGCCGCTTCAAACAGAATATGATGATATCTGGAAGATCGATGAATCATCTTCCGAAGAACAACCAAGGTTTAGAAAGAAAAAGAAATTCCCACCAAGGCCTGAGAAGGATTTATTGCTTTTTATTGAACAGTACAGCCGTGAACTTGAGGACTGGCAGCGGGATATCTTGACGATGATGCGGGAGGAAATGTTGTATTTCTGGCCACAGTTGGAAACGAAGATCATGAACGAAGGATGGGCTTCTTACTGGCACGCGCGAATTTTAAGGGAAATGGATTTGACGAGCGATGAGTCCATTGAATTCGCCAAACTGAATGCAAGCGTTGTGCAGCCAAGTAAGACCCAGCTTAACCCGTATTATCTAGGGTTGAAGATTTTTGAGGATATTGAAGATCGGTATGACAACCCGACGGAAGAAATGATCAAACATGGGGTCGAACCAGGTTCGGGAAGAGAGAAAATGTTCGAAGTCCGGGAAATCGAATCCGATCAAAGCTTCATCCGCAATTATTTAACGAAAGAACTAGCTCGGAGAGAGGATTTATACCTTTTCCAAAAACAAGGGCAAAAATATAAAATTACCGATAAAGATCATGAAGCGGTCCGCGATCAGCTTGTCACCATGAGGGTG
The DNA here is from genome assembly GCF_009856415.1 of Halobacillus litoralis. Classification (GTDB taxonomy): domain Bacteria; phylum Bacillota; class Bacilli; order Bacillales; family Halobacillaceae; genus Halobacillus; species Halobacillus litoralis_C. Next base: position 49,572 of record NZ_WMEZ01000008.1, read on the forward strand.
AATGGGGGCTTCCCGTATATCACTGTCCAAGATGGTGATTATGTGAAGGGCGGAGAACTTTATTTGAAACACCACTACGAAGACGTTGAACTCGATGTCGGGTATTTGGAGAAAACATTGCCATATGTCTATCAGTTGTGGGGACGGAATGTTCACATAGAAACGAAAGTCGAGGGACGGGATGTAGTTTTCAGCTATGGCGGTAAAAAAGTACAGAAGAAGTATTTATAGGATGGAAACTGCTCTTTTAAAAGAAAGAGCAGTTTTTTTGTGCATTTAAGAATGTCAGAGACGTAATCGGTAAGAAATCGACAAAAACTCTCCCCTCATTTGACAATGTTGGGAAAAGGAATTTGATATAATGGCGGTACGATTAACCTTCCTATAACAAAGAGGTGAGACGGATGAAAAAGGTGCGCACGGCTATATTCAGTTTGGTTGCTGTATTGATTGCCGCTGTCTTTTTTTATGTGGATAACAAGGAAGTCAACGCACTGAAAAACAATCAAACCTATCCGATGGTGGAAGATCCCAGACAACACCCCGAACCCATTACGGTTTCTTCTCAGGAAATTGGGAACACCAAAGTCCATTTGACCAAGCTTTACAGCCGGAACGATGCAAAAGGACTGTATCTCGGAATGTGGTATGGAGACAGAAATGCTGTGATGAAAAATAAGGAAGAGGATTGGCTGAGAGAGAAAGGTCACATCGAATTTTTAGTTAAAGCTGTCGATTCCAATGGCACTACCTATAATGGACACACAATTGGCACCAAGGAAGGGACGTTCACTACTTTTCGCTATATCCAATTTGATGACTTCCGCTTTGACAAGGAACTGGACGAGCTTGAGTTGGCTTTCTATCCTATGATGGATGACGGCAAGGGGGGCGTCCCCTACGAGCATCCCTGGTTAGAAACCACGGTGGAAGTGGAATGAACAAAGCTTGCCAGAGCATAAGATAACAGGAAAGAAAGTTAGAGGTAAGGTTCGTTTTGAGCTTAGACACAGGTCTAGGCTCTTTTTTTCTAATAAACAATGGTCGATGAAAAGGGGACTCCTAATGAGATATTCTCGTGTCTTACTTAAAATTAGTGGTGGTGCCTTGAAAGGAGATAGCAGGGACAGCTTCGACAATCAACGGCTGGAGCATATCGCAAACGAAATCTTCTCCCTTCTTGAAAGTGGACTGGAGGTTGCGGTCGTCGTCGGAGGAGGCAATATTTTCAGAGGTAGAACCGCTGAAGACTGGGGGATAGAGAGGGTAGAGGCCGACAACATAGGGACAATCGGCACGATTATCAACAGTCTGATGTTAAGAGGTGTGCTGAAGAAAAAATCAATAAAAGAAGTACGGGTCATGACTTCTATTCCGGTGGCAAGTGTAGCGGAGCCATATATTCGTTTGAAGGCTTTGCACCACCTAGCTAAAGGAATGGTTCTCATTTTGGCGGGAGGGAACGGGCAGCCGTTCGTGACGACCGATTATCCTGCGGTACAAAGGGCTATTGAATTGGACTGTGATGCCATCCTTGTTGCTAAGCAGGGAGTGGATGGTGTGTACACGTCAGATCCTGCCAAACATAAAGGAGCAAAAATGTACGGCCGGTTAAATTATGATGATATTCTCCTTCATAACATTCAGATCATGGATCAGTCCGCTCTCATTCTTGCACGAGATTTTAAGCTGCCCGTCCACATTTTCAATTTTGACCATCCGGGGCTTATGAAGAGGGTTTGTACGGGGACAGATGAGGGTACTCTGATTTCACATAGACCCTCCAAGCTTCAAACATTGGAGTAGGTCGAACGACGCCATTTAAAAAGTTTTCGAACGGAGGGTCCATCCCAGGCCTTTTTTCTGATAAACTATTCGTTAAACCTAGAGATGACCTGAGGAGGCAAAGCAATGACGATTCATGACCACATTTTGACAGAAAATGATTTTGTGAAACAGGATACATTGAAATACCCATTTGAGGAACGGGGGCTTCAGTTCGGTGACGGGATATATGAAGTCATCCGCGTGTATAATGGAAACTATTACTTAATCGATGAACACATTGATCGGCTGTACCGTTCAGCGGCGGCTGTTAAAATCGATGTTCCTTATAAAAAGGAAGACATGTATGAACGATTGGATGATCTGCTCCAAAAAAATGGGATCGATGGAGATGCCAAAGTGTACTTGCAAATTACCAGAGGCTCTGCACCGAGGGATCATGCCTTTCCCGATCAAACACAAGCCAATTTATATGCCTATGTGAAAGACCTTCCTCGTCCGGATACATTCTTACGTGATGGCGTAAGTGCCATTACTCACGAAGATGTCCGCTGGGACTGGTGCTACATCAAAAGTTTAAACTTGCTTCCGAATGTACTCGCTAAACAGACAGCCAAAGAACATGGGTGTTATGAGGCGATCCTCCATAAAAATGGAGAAGTCACAGAATGCAGTTCTTCCAACGTCTATTTTGTGCGCCAGGGGAAAGTGTACACCCATCCTGCGAAGAAGAACATTTTGCATGGATGTGTAAGAATGAGGGTGGAAGCGTTCTGTAAAAGAGAGAATATTGATTTTATTGAGGAAGCCTTCCAAGTAGAAGACCTTGCTTATGCGGATGAACTGTTTTTATCCAGCAGCACCTCAGAAATTATGCCTATTCTTAGGGTTGACGGGCAAACGATTGGAGATGGCCGTCCTGGTGCCCTTACACGAAAATTGCAAAAATGTTATGAAGCAGATGCTCATATTAACGAGGAAGACTCGATCTTTACAAGCCAGACAGCAGCTGAATAACTGGAAGACCGGTAGCTATATAGCTACCGGTTTTTTTATTAATCGCTACTTTATGAAATAGTGAGCATCATAACCGACACCCGTAAGACTTCAGGCAGTACCAGGTACCAAAGTGATGACAAGTCTCCGCCTGAAGTACCAGGTACCGAAAAGGAAGGCCGTTGTACCTGGTAAGCCATAGTGCGGGACATCACGAAAATGGGAGCAAGCGGGATAATAAATAGAGGCTCGGGGATATGCTATAATGCTAAGGAAAAGAGGAAAGGAGCGGTCTTTTATGGGTAATGTAAAACTTGAAATGACAAAAGAACAATATGAAACACTGGTTGAGATGGTGTTTTTAGGGACATGGATGGTCAATTCGACAAAGTTGGAGCTGGATGAACAATTCGAAGATGTCCGGGAACTTGTGTTGTCAAAATATAAGGAAGGGAATCTTGAGGACAAGGTTTCTTATCAGGAACAAATCGGTGTCCATGATCTTGATGTGGATTATGAATCGAAACTATTAGATACACACGTAGAAGAATACGATGAGTTCAGCTTCTGGGATAAGCTGGTCGAGAAACTCGCTGAAAAAGAGATGACGGAAATTTATGGTCCCATCGATGGGAAGCTGACAGAAGAACAAATGGAAAAACGACTGGCCGTAGAGGAAGAAATCGGTCGAAAGCTTGAAGAGACAGGTGTGACAAAGCTCTCCTTTGAGGAATGAAAAAAAGCGTGATGGAAGCATCACGCTTTTTGAGTCATTTTTTTCTTCGGTTCTGTCCAAAGTGCTGCAATCGGCCGGGCCCACTGGAACGACCATTGAATGAGCGGCCCTAATAGCAAGGCGACAATCAATGTTCCAAAGCCGACGGGGGCTCCTAACAAAAATCCGATGAGAGCCATTCCGGATTCGGAGAAAATGCGCACTGTACTTTTTGATTGGTTCGTTTTTTCATTCATGATCATCATGAAGTGATCCAGAGGAATACGTGGAAATGGAGTTCGTAAATAAACAGAGATTCCTACAGCTGTGGCTAAAAGGCCGATTAAGAAAATGCCCCATTGAGCCCACCATGCTTCATACTCCATATTCTCAAGCATTCCGTAAAGGAAGATATCCAACGTTCTTCCACGGATGATAATCGGAATTAGTGATTCGAATTGGGGGCGCTTATGTTCCAACTTGGCATTGACAAGTAATAGGATGACAAAAGCGACGATCATGACGCTTCCGACAGTGACAGGAAAGTGCATGGAGAGGCCGACAGCAATACTGTCTCCTGGACCGACTCCTAAACCAGATTTTATGATCAGCGCAAGGCCAAGACTTGAAACGACAAGTCCTGCAACATAGATGATAAACAGAAATAAATATTTCATAGGTAGACTCCTTTATGTGTCCACTTGTGCTCCGTTAATCATATCGTTTGGGTTCTTTGATGTAAAGTTTCTGAACAGAGCGTTTGCCGATTGTTCAAAAGGGAAAGCAAAATAGAGAATGAAAGAAAGGATGATAGGTATGCAATATGCCGTTGTAACAGGGGCTTCTCGTGGCTTAGGAGAAGCAATTGCACGTCAATACATTTTAAAGAATGTGAATGTGGTGGCCGTTTCGCGCTCAGGTAATGAAGAATTGAAAGCATTGGCAGATGAAAAAGGAGTAGATTTTCATCATGTCAACTGTGACTTGAGTGATATGGACGATTTAAATCGAGGGCTCAATCAAATCGTGGGTCTTGTTTTTCACAAGGACACTCATTATGTTTATCTCGTCAATAATGCAGGTGTCATCGATCCTATTGAAACCGTTGGTCAGTTGGAAGCAGACGCTGTGCAAAAGCATATGCAAGTCAATGTAACGGCACCTATTCTTATCGTGAACCGTTTTGTGAAAGAAGCGAATGAAAGAGACCTCCCCCTTGGTATCATCAACATTACCTCAGGTGCGGCAGAGAAGACGATTCATGGCTGGAGTACATACAGCAGCTCCAAAGCAGCCATTAACCGTTTTACACAAACGCTGGCTCTCGAGCAGGAAGGGAAGGGTCACACCATTCTTGCCTATAGTCCTGGTGTTATTGACACAGATATGCAGGGGGAAATCCGTTCCTCTTCAGAAGACGCTTTTGCCGATGTGGAGAAATTCCGGAAATTGAAAGAAGAAGGGGAGTTACGCTCGCCTGATGAGGTAGCAAGTGTATTAATGACCCTATTAGAGAAACAGGATAAAATCGAAAATGGTCAGGTGTATAAGCTTTATGATTTAGTAGGAAAGTGATGAAAGGAGCCCAGTGATGTACAGGGCTCCTTTTAATATTCCAAAAGTTCAATCGTTGGGGATTGTTTGTTTGCTTCCATTCTTACCTTACCCCCGATAGGAAAAGTAAAGATCGGTGTGGTATGACCGAAGCTTGCATTGTAAATGATCGGTATAAGTTCGAGTTCCTTTTTAGATTTGAGAATCTGTAGAAGAGTAGCGTCATCCATGTTCGATTCTTTTTGGAAGCGGCCGATGACCATTCCCCGCACGCCGTTGAAGGCAGGTTGATGGATCAATGATTGTAAATCACGGTCGAAGGTAGAGGGATCTGATAATAGGTCATCTTCAAGGAATAGGATTGAATCCATTAGAAATGGCATAAATTCCGTCCCCTGGAGTAAATTCAATGTACACAAATTTCCACCTATGGAGATTCCTTCAGCCACTCCTTCATGGAACACTTCATAGCCGGGGTTGGAATGGAATTGTCGTTCCTGTTGATTCAAATACCAGCGATCGTCACTCCAATCACCTGCTGGGTGAATACTGTGCCTTTCTTTTTCAGTGAACACTTTTATAAAATGGTCGAACGTATAGCCGATTCCTTTTTCCATACCAAAAGAGGAAAAGTGAGGACCACTATAGGTGACTAAACCTGTCTTTTTATAGATCGTGTTAGACAGAGCCGTTATGTCAGAATAGCCACAGAAGATTTTTGGATTCTTTTGGATAAGATCAAAATCCAGATGGCTCAACAGTTGGTTGCTGTCATATCCTCCGAGAGTAGTCAGGATGGCTTTGACATGAGGATCAGAAAAAGCGTCGTGAATATCAGCCACTCTGTGATGGACGGGGTTCGAGATGAAATCACTGCTTTCTCTAGCATATGTACTGAATGTGACGTTGAATCCCGCCTGATTTAATCGCGCTACTGCAAGATCCTGCTGTTCAGGTGCGACAATCGCTAAACTTTTAGCGGGAGAGATCACTCGAATTTCATCTCCCTTTTTCAATTTATCGGGTATCATGGGCTTACCTCCTGCCTTATTTGGTAAATTACATCACTATACCAAATAAGCATGTTTTCGTCTATGACTTTAAGAAAATTCCGAAACTATTTTCAAATTCACTCGTATGTATGAGAAAGGAGGTATGGTATGTTCCCAACGATTTTTGGTCTGATCCTTGTCGTTGTGTTTTTAGCTCTTGTCTTCAGGTTCGTAGGACAATCAACGAGCAGTCGCAGTATAGCCTCTAAAAAAGATGACACAACGTGGCAGCCTGGATTTCATCAGTTCGACCATTCGGATGGCGGTGGAGATGGGGGAGGAGAGTGAATCGGGTCTCCTGCTTCACTTTCTTAAAATGACTCCCTGAAAATGAGTGGGTCCATCTTCACTTTGCTCCATTGGAATTTTATGAAACGTTTCGAGCTTGAATTCCCTGGTTAGGATGGATTCAAGAGTATCGTCTTCATAAAAAGAGAAGAAGCGTTTAGGATCATGAAAGTCTCCCTGCCAAATTCCTTCGTGGTTGATACCGCCATAAACACCTAAATAAAAAAGTCCATCTTTTTTTAGAACACTATGAATACCTCTGAGAATCTCAGGAAGGTTCTTTTTGGGTACATGGAGCAGGCAATTTAATGCCCAGACAGCATGAAAATGTTCTTCTGGAAATTGTAAGTCATCAAAGCTCATGACGTCTGCTTTTAAATCTTTTTCACGGCAGCGTTGTACCATTTCCTCAGATAAATCTGTTGCATGAACGTCGAATCCTTTTTGTGAAAAGAAAAGACTGTCCTTTCCCGGCCCGGACCCGATTTCGAGCAGCGATTGTTTTTTCTCACCCTTCAATCTTTGTAGAAAAGCTTCCCGTTCATGAATTTTCCAATCTTGTGTCTGGGTTTGGTTACGTTGTGTCGATTGCCGGTCATACGCTTCAGAGAGATTCTTTTTTAGATCTTCTGGAATCAATGGCTCTGCTCCTTTCTTTGGTAAGTAATCGCGAGCATGCCGTCTTCATAGGTATTGGTTTTTGTAAGCTGCAGTTCTTCTTCGTGGTCATGTTTTTGAAAAAGTGGAATGCCTCTGCCAATCAACGTTGGTTGCATGAAGATCCGGTATTCATCAATCAATCCAGCGGAAATAAAATAGTGAATCAGACTTGCTCCTCCGACGACCCATATGGTTTTGTTCTGTTCATTCTTCAGCATGTTCACGAGAGGGAGGATTTGTTCAGGTTGTAGATATGTCGCATAATCGTCATGGCCTTCGCGCGTGTTACTGACCACGTAAACGTCCTTCATTTTGTAAGGGAATTCTTCAGCTAATTCGAAGATGTGATCATATGTTTTTCTCCCCAAAAATACGGTATCGACTGTGTGGTAGAATTCTTCGTATCCATAATCTTCATCTGCACCATCCCGCAGCCAGTCAATGCTGCCATCCTCTCTTGCGATATAACCATCGGCACTTTGAGCAATGAATAAAATGACTTTACCCATAAGACTCCTCCGTTCGTTTTTGTCTTGTATTTCCAAGCCACTTCATCATATAATAAACGTAACAAAAAAAGAAGGGACTGACGTTTAAAGCAATGAAGTACTAATCCTGTTGCTAAACGAGTATGAGAATAAGAAATAACACTCGTTCCAGATACAGGATTGGTCTGTCCTTTTTTAAAAAAGGATTTTATTGCTTTTAACTTCACCCTTTACCTATGTCGTGGTGTACCCAAAAGCGATGGCAGGCTCAAACCTCTCTGGAACGGTTCAGGGAGGTTTATTTATGTTGAACATGCGTGCAGTCAATATACAGTATCAAATCGGGAGCCGGGATATTCTTGATATTAAAGAATTGAGGATTCATGAAGGGGAGCGGATTGGTCTAGTAGGTAGAAACGGAGAAGGAAAAAGTCTTTTGTTGCAATACTTGTTAGGGAAACTTGACATAGAGCCGAAAGTGGAATGGCACACTTCATACGGATGGCTGCAACAGATGAATGAAGATGAATGGAAAACTTCCACAATGAGTGGTGGAGAAAAAACGCTCGCCCGTCTGGAGCAAGTGCTTGAAATGGGGCATCGATTGCTTTTTCTTGATGAACCAACCAATAACTTGGATTGGGAGCACATCGAAGACTTAGAAAAAAACTTAAGCCATCATGAAGGCGCTTATGTCGTTGTTTCTCATGATCGAAAGTTGCTCAATCGCTGCTGCAATAAAATCTGGGAACTTGAGCAAGGGAAGATAACGGAATATCATGGGGATTATGATTTTTATGAAGCACAAAAGGAACTGGAACGAAAGCAGAAGTACGAAAAGCACGAACAGTATTTGAAAGAAAAGAACAGAATAGAAGAACGCATCCGCCAGAAGCAGTCCCAATCGAAAGGAATGAGAAAACCCCCAAAGAGAATGGGGAATTCAGAGTGGCAGTTGGGTAAAAATAAAGCGGCTGCCCATCAAAAGAAGGTGGAACGCGTCAGTAAAACACTTGAACACAGGTTGGACCGTCTCGAGAAGGCAGATAAACCGATGGAATGGGATCAAGTGAAAATGGAGTTCAACCAATTGCATTCTTCAAGTAAAAAGGTAGTGGGGACGGTGGGGGAGACTGAAGTTAAAGCGGGATCCAGGTTTCTTTTTACCAGTCCTGGATTGTCATTGAAAAATGGGTCGAAGACAGCCTTCATCGGTGGTAATGGAACGGGAAAATCCACCTTTATCCAACACCTTTTAAGAACAACGGATTGGCTTTCGCCAGGTGTAAAAGTCGGATACTTCCACCAGACGTTGGAAGATCTGCCTCTAGAAAAGAAAGTATACGACTATGCAAGTGAAGGGAGTTCACTATCCGAAACCACGATTCGTATCATCCTCGCACGCCTAAGGTTTTTTGCCGATGATATGAACAAAACCATAGCTCAATTGAGCGGGGGAGAACGGGTGAAGCTTTCTTTGGCGAAACTGATGGCCAGCGGGGCAACTTTCCTCGTGTTGGATGAACCAACGAACCACCTGGATCTCGAGGCAATTCAAGCTTTAGAACGGTTGATTTGTGATTTTCCAGGGACGATTCTTTTTGTGACCCATGATCGTACATTCATCGAAAGGACAGCAGATCAATTATGGATGATTGATGATTCACGGTTAAAAACTTTTGATGGCACATGGAAACAATGGGAAGAGTATAAGGAGAATCCACCCGTTGCAGACGAGGAGGTCTACGATCAAATGGCATTAGAAACAAGGTTGACGGAACTTATCAGTCGGCTGAGCATGCCAGGGCCTAATGATGATGTAGACGAGTTGGAGTCTGAATATCAACGAACGTTGTCTCAATTAAAGAAACTGAAAAAGAATTAAAAAAAGCGACCGGCTGTGGTCGCTTTTTTATAATAAGAGAGATCACGTTGCGTGAAGAAGCACTTCTCATGACAAGCTACCGAGACGTCTCGACTTTCTTTGCCTCTTTATTATTTCTCAAGAACATGTAAAGAGAGGCGCCGAAGATTATGAAGTAACCGAGGATGCTGAAGATATCGGGTACTTGATCAAACAAGATGATACTGATGAGCGCCGAGTAGACAACGGTGGAATAGAAGAAGATCGAAATCTCCCGAGCCGGTGCGAATTTATAGGCGATCGTCAATCCGAATTGTCCTAATGTCGCAAATGCCCCGGCCGATAGTAGGTAAACCCATTGTTTTAAACTCATCGGTTCATAAAAAGCGATGGTGAAAGGGAGCAGGGTCACCGTTGTGAAAAATGAAAAATAGAAGACAATGGTATAAAACTTTTCTTTATCTCCCAAAACACGAAGCAGAGTATAAGCGCCCGCAGCAAAAACGGCGGAGAAAATACCGGCAAGGTAAGGGATGAACTCAACGGAAAAAGCCGGTTTAATGATGAACAGTGTACCGATAAACGCCACGATTATGGCAATGATTTGATACAAACGTGCTTTCTCTTTCAGAAAAATGGCTGAGAAAATAATTAACAAAAATGGACTGAGTTTGTTAAGCATATCTGCATCTGACAAGACAAGGTTATCAATGGCATAGAAAAACAAAACCATCCCGATTGTACCAAGTGCTGAACGAGAGAGCAGGAGCTTCTGATTTTCTTTTTTACCAAATAATCGTTCTTTGTTGTATATGACAAAACCAAAGGCGATAATGGCTGATACAAGGTTACGGAATAAGGTCTTTTGAACAGTCGGAACGTCTCCAGACAGCTTGACTAGTGCCGCCATCATAGAGAAGCCGAAGGCTGAAATGAGTAGAAGTATGATCCCTTTATTTCGATTGCTCATGATGGTTCCTCCAGTGGTACTTAGGTTGCTCAAAAAAAACACCTTTACCATCCTAATACAAAAAATCCTCGAAAGAAAGCCAGAAGCACTCCTTCCACAAAAGCTCCCGATTGTGGAAGACTCAGTTTTAAGACTTTTGTTGAGTGGATGGGGGCTACGGGGAATAGCTCGCTTTCCGCGGGAGCGCGGTGAGCCTCCTCGGACTACGTCCTGTGGGTCTCACCATGCACTCTTTTCCCGCAGGAGTCTCGCCATTCACCTCCGCCCCTTTGCCATATCAGTGTCTGGAAACCACTCCCACAAAAGTAGAGTTTCCAGGGTCTGCCGGAAATGCAGAAGTCAGTGGCCTCCCCATTGAAATGCTGTTACAGAGCGCTCTCATAACTACTGTACAATGAGGTTGGAAGACGCCTCTCCTAAGTATCGGGAGTTCGTTTTCACACTCATCGAATGGGGTGGTTGGGAAGCTGCGAGACTCCCGTGGGAGAAAGGAGGTAGGCGAGATCCCGCAGGACGTAGTCCGAGGAAGCTCGCCACTCCCCCACAGGAAAGTGTTCAAATGCGGAATCGCCCTGGTAAACACGACTGGCATAAGCCGAATAGCAACGGAATGTGCCTTTTCATTCCTTTGCTGTTCGGCTTATGACGCGAGTGTCTGGGCGATGGAGCTGGACGAGTAGCTTCCCAGCCACCCCTGATGCTCATCCCAAGCAACGAACCCCGAAACATCTCGAAATCGATTCTTCCACAATCCTGCCATATTGTTGAACATAGTGGATTGTATATACATGGTCTTGAAAAGTACGATATACTTAGATTAGTTAAAGAGAAGGAAAGGGCGATAGATGTTGATATGTTCTCAACCTATATTTGAGAGAACACGTGTCATTGAAAATAATCAGCAGCTTTATATAGAAATAGAAAACAAACTGGAGCTGTTTGAAACGAGGGTCGTGTCACCAAAGGAAACTTTTCCTCTTCATGCCATTCATGATGTGTCATATCGAAGGTCTTCAGCCATGTATGGCATGTTATATTTGCATACACACAAAGGTGTGCGCGCATACATGGTGAAAGAGGACCCTAGTCCTTGGATGAAAAAATTAATAGAGAAACTTGTATAAATAAAAGTGTATAGGACGTGATGGAGTGGAAGTGATTGAAGAGAATGACCGTATTTATCTTCGAGAGGTCTTACTTGAAGACTGGTCAGCTTTTCACCCTTATTCATCGAATGAAGAGACGGTAAAACACCAGCCGTGGGGGCCGAACACAGAGGAAGACAGTCTCTTTTTCGTCCGTCAAGTAATTATTGATCGGAAACAAAGACATAGAAGTCGCTATGTTTTTACCATTGTAGAGAAAGAAATGGACCAAGTGGTTGGCAATATAGAGATGAATATCAGGGACTGGGATGGTGTCGGTGAAATCGGCTTTATCATTCACCATGATTATTGGGGGAGAGGTCTGGCAACGGAAGCCGTTCAATTGATGATCAACTATTGTTTTGAACACTGTGAACTTCAGCGAGTAGTCGCAACATCACATCCGGAGAATATCGGATCGATCAGAGTGCTGGAAAAGGTCGGGATGATTAAAGAGGGAATTCTTCGGAAGGATCTGCTTGTGAAAGGGAAATGGCAGGATTCCTGTGTTTACAGTATGTTAAGGGAAGAATGGATAGAAAAAAGCGCAAGGCTTTAAGCCTTGCGCTTTTCTTATGAAGCATTTAGTTTGTCATTGACTGTAAGTCGTTGAACAAGTTGAGAACTGTCCTTATTCAATCCGACAATCTCAACATTTATATCACGCTCTTCATATTTCGTTACAAGTTTATCAATCGCAGCCACAGCCGAGTCATCCCAAACATGGGAATGGGTAAAATCAATGACTACATGGGATGTTTTAACATCATAGTCGAAATGCTTAATCAGACTGTCTGTGGAAGCGAAGAAGACTTGACCGCTGACATGGTAAACCATTTTTTCTGCCTTCTGGTCGTATACTTCCTCAACTTTAACTTTTGATATCTTAGCAACGAAGAAAATAGCACTTAAGATGACACCAGCAATGACACCTTTAGACAGGTCATGCGTTTGTACTACTGTACCAACGGTTACGACCATGACGATACTGTCTGTAATGGGAGTCTTTTTGAAGCGTGTCAGCGAGCTCCAATCAAATGTTCCGATGGATACCATAATCATGACTCCGACTAGGACCGCCATAGGAATTTGGACGAGAAGATCATTGAATACAATAATCAGCATCATCATAAATATTCCTGCAACGAGTGTCGACAATCGTCCACGTCCACCTGAGGAGACGTTAATAACGGATTGACCGATCATCGCACAACCAGCCATTCCACCAAAGAACCCGGAAACCACATTGGCCATTCCTTGTCCTCTGGCTTCTTTATTTTTATCACTCACTGTATCAGTCATATCATCTACGATTTGTGCAGTTAATAATGATTCAAGTAACCCTACAAAAGCAAGAGCTAGTGAAATAGGGAAAATAATTTGTAGTGTTTCAAACGTCAATGGGATATCTGGTAGTAGAAAAATAGGCAACGTACTGGACAGTTCACCCATATCTCCTACTGTTTTCAATCCAGCTCCTGTGGTGATGGCGATAATTGTCATTACGACAATAGCCACCAGTGGTGATGGAACAGATTTGGTGAATCTTGGGAGGATATAAATAATAGCTAATGAACCTACTACCATCGCATACATCGCTAATCCTGCCCCTTCAAAATGGACAAGTTGTGATGAGAAAATAAGAATCGCTAGAGCATTCACAAAACCAATCATGACAGATCTAGGAATGAACTTCATAAGCTGTCCAATTTTTAATGCGCCTAGTGTAAACTGTAAAATCCCCGTCAAAATCGTAGCAGCCAGTAAATACTCCAAACCATGGTCCTTGACCAAAGTAACCATCAGGACAGCCATGGCTCCGGTCGCGGCAGAAATCATACCAGGACGACCACCTATAAAAGCAATGACGACAGCGATACAGAAGGAAGCGTACAATCCTACCATGGGGTCGACTCCAGCGATGATAGAGAAAGCGATCGCTTCAGGGATGAGTGCCATAGCGACAACCATGCCTGAAAGCACATCGTTTTTTACGTTTCCAAACCATTGTTGTTTCATTGTTTCTGTGTTCAATTGCGCACCTCTTTCTATTATTTTTGTTTTGTATTGTCCGTGACAATACGGAAATCCGGCAAGAACGATCAGATTATATCACCTATAGGGGATATTACATAACCCCATGTAAGCGCATAAATAAATACTTTTCTCTTTTTTTCTCTTTTTATCGCTTGTATAGACCCTAACTATACAAAATTAATTTTATTGGGTGTTATTTAATGGGAGATTTTTAACCTTTATCATGAATGAAAATGGTAAAATGGAAAAAATAGAGGATGATTGACTGGGGGAATTCTAATGTATAAGAAAATATTAGTAGCAGCAGATGGATCCAATCACTCCATCCGAACAGCTGAACGCGCTGCCGAGCTTGCTAATTTACAAGGGGACGGTGAAATTACAATCGTTTATGTGATTGATAGCGAACAGTCGAAGTCAGATGTCTTATCTGAAGGTGATCAAGGCATGGTGGAACAGCGTCGGCATCAGAGATTGAAACCAATTGAAGAAATCTTTCAACAGAAAAATGCTTCTTATCAAATAAAAATTCAACATGGCGAACCAGGTCCAACGATCGTTAATTATGCAAATGAAAATAACTTTGATCTTGTAGTCATTGGAAGTAGAGGTTTGAACACCCTTCAGGAAATGGTATTAGGAAGTGTAAGCCATAAAGTGGCGAAGAGAGCGAAGTGTCCAGTCATGATTGTGAAATGATGTTCATTATCATCTAGAAGGGAGAGGTATATTGAATGAGTGATCAAGGCTGTATTAAATGTGGAAGTACAGATGCAGGAAAAAAGGATGTATCTATGACAGGATCAGGTCTATCAAAAATGATGGATGTACAAAACAATAAATTCACTGTCGTTTACTGCAAAAACTGCGGGTACTCGGAATTTTATAATCAAAATGCTTCCAAAGCCGGTAACATTCTTGACTTTTTCTTCGGAGGCTAAATACCAATTGAAATATGGTGGGAAGCTCTGAGTTTGTTACTCAGAGCTTTTATCTATTCAAAGGATCTTATAGTATTTTTTTTGGACCATACGATTCAGGGAATATTGGATGACCGCAGTGATGATCAACAAGATAAAGATCAGTACACTGCTCACCGTCCAAATCCCTTCCAAGCCACTATTCCACAAAATAAGAATGACAATCCCGAAGACCGCAACTTCCAGTGCTAGAGGAACAATTCCAATAAACCTTCCTTTAAATACTTCTCTTTCATCCGTCCAATTCAGCTTTGGACTGTACAAGTCAATCATAAGCCCAGCAATGCTGGCGACCCAGCCTGTAATCAATGAAATCACAAACCAGAGCAGCCATATGATAAAAGGCACTTTAAGGACAATTAATGCGGCTAAGCTCAGAAGTAGTATGGAAAGTAAATTCATGAAAAAAGAAACGAGCAATTTGCTTAAGATGACCGTTGATGATGGGATCGGCAAGTATAAATGGTTGAACCAGCTCTTTCCATCTCTAGAAACAGAAGAGAAGGATGCAGGGTTGATTCCTAGTGCGACCACTGTAAGTCCGAACATCCCTAGAATAACTTTTTTTCCTTCAATCACATTGAGCTGCGTGCCCCAGCCCGTCAGAGGTCCATTGGGGTCCAGCATGATGATAATAATCAAAAATACAGGGAAGAAAAGGCTTTGGACGACTATTTGTGTGAAGAAAGTGGGCGTCCGAAAGATGATTCGCATTTCTTTTTTCCACAAGCTCATGAGTATAGATTGCTGCTTCACGTGCTTTTGAACTTTCTCTTCGTCGAATTCGCTCCGCTTTCCTCCAGATAACCCCAAGACTCCTTTGAAGTAGAATTTCTGTCCGATTGTGAGGAATAACAGGATTGCCCCCAGCGATAAAACGACAAACAGGAGAAAGTAAAAAAGTCCAGTCCAAGACCCTATTTCAGTCAGTGCAATACTACTGAAATAAGCAGTCGGGAAGAATTTCGTTACAAGTTCAAGAAGAGCGTTTTGCTGTGTTAACATTTCGGCAACGTTACTTGTTCCTGAATCCAAACGTACCAATACATTGATTCCGATGGCAAAGACAAATCCAAGGAGCCCGACGAGAACCTTCGTACGATCTTTATTTTTCGATATATTAGCAAATCGCATGATAAACATTAAGACGATAGCAGTTAAAACGAAAGGAATGAGGGGCGTCAATGCCCAAATTATTAACGCCAATAAGTAATAAAGGGCTCCAGCCCCGCTATGTAACCCATAAAATACGAGGGAAGGAAGCAGCAAAATCGTATTCAAACCGTACAACGATAGAAATGGAACTGCAGACTTTCCAAATAAAATTTGATACGGTTGAAAAGGTAAAGAAATAAAGGACTCCACATCTTCAGCGAAGTAAAAAGAACTGAGGACGGTTCCAATACTTGTGAAACAGAAAATAAAAGTCATCATCACAAACAATAATCCGAGAATGACCCCTTCATTTCCTAGTGGTTCTAGGGCAGCGTACATGTTACCAATGATCCCTTGAATAAAAAACAATATGAGCAGGCCGAAAGGGATCATCATTAAACCAATCATGATATATCCGAATTTTTCCATGCTGCTTTTGTTAGCCATAGACAACTGCATTTTAACCATGACCCGCATCAATTTCCACGCTTTACTCATTTTGCGTCAGCTCCAGGAACAATTGCTCCAGATTATCATCATCTTTGAATTGCTGTCTCATTTCAGCCATATTCCCCTTGAATTGCACATGACCATTGTTAATGATAGCGACTTCATCACACAACTGTTCTACTACTTCTAAAACATGGGTGGAAAAAAAGACGATTTTCCCTCTTTTGGCATGATCGCGCATCATTTCCTTTAAGGTGTAGGAAGACTTCGGATCCAACCCTGTTAGCGGTTCATCCAAAATCCATACATCTGGATCGTGAAGCAGGACACCGCTGACGACAATTTTTTGCCTCATTCCATGAGAGTAGGTTTGAATATGGTCATTCAAAGCCTCATAAATGCCGAAACTTTTTGTTAAGTGTTCAATCTTTTCTTTTCTTATATCCTTAGGAACTTCGAATACATCAGCAATGAAATTCAAATATTCAATTCCTTTTAACCTGAGAAAAATGTCTGAACGATCAGGGACATACCCAAATTGATGCTTTGCCTTCATCGGTTCTTTCGAGACATCGATGCCATTCATTATGATCGAACCTTCATCAATGGGCAAAATCCCTGTCATCATCTTGATCGTTGTTGATTTTCCAGCCCCATTCGGACCAAGGAACCCGAAGATTTTCCCATCTGGAACAGAAAGATCGAGGTCTTTGACTGCTTGCTTTCCTGCGAAGCTTTTAGAGATACGATTAATTTCTATCATATTTTCACCCTTTACCTAAGTTGCTTTCCTCATTTCTATACGAAAGAGAAGGGAACAATGTTTCATTATTCCCACACTCCCTTGGATATTAATTTCCTCTGGTTATTGAAGTATATGGCAGGATTGTGGAAGACTCAGTTTCGAGATGTTTCGTGGTTCGTTATCGTGTTGAGCGCCAGGGGTGGCTGGGAAGCTACTCGCTTTCCTGTGGGGGACGTGGTGAGCTTCCTCGGACTTCGTCCTGCGTGATCTCACCTAACTCCTTCTCCCACGGGAGTCTCGCAGCTTCCCAACCCCCCCATTCGAGGTATGTGAAAAACGAACCTCTGTACCAAGTTGGAAGGTCTTCCACTACCACACATTTGAGGTGTAATGAGCTCTGGATCAAGCTTTTACGTACTTTGGAGGTGTTTTAATCATCCACTTCCCTCAACCATACATGCTCCCCTTTTAGAAGTGGTTTCGAGACACTTATAAGGTAAAGGGGCGGAGGGAAACGGTGAGACTCCTATGGGACGTGTGGGACAGGTGAGACCCCGGAAGGCGTAGCCTGAGGAGGCTCACCGCCCGCCCCATGGAAAGCGAACCTTTTCCCGGAGCCCCTAGTACCAACAATTGTCTCGAAACTGAGTCTTCAAGTAAAGGGAGCTTAAGTGGAATTGTCGTATAGCTTATAAGAAGAGGACCATGTGATCTTCGTCTAAATAGCGATCGGGTAACTTGATGGCTTTTTCTTCTGTGCCGTACGTATGGAAGCCAAGCTTTTTATACAACTCACGTGCTGGATGATTATCAGTGACCACGCTCAAGTGAAGCACTTCCAGCTCGATCGCATATGCAAATTGAATCAACTCTTTGATTAAGAGTTCTGCGCCACCTTTTCGTCTATGATCTTTGTTTATGTACATGGCTAAGACGGAAGCTTTGTGGGAAAACTTTGGGTGGGTTTCTCTCACTAAAGTGACGACACCTGCGAGCGTCTCCTCTACAAATAGCCCGAACGTGCGGGCGGTCTCACTTTCCAGCCTTTGTGATATCGTATTGATTGGATCAGGCCTTTGTTTTTCCTGTTCATATGTAGTGATAAAAGCATCAGGGTTAGTTAGTAGGGCTTCTAGTCTTAAATGATAATATTCTTTAGCATCCGCTTGATTCAATTCGCGTACTTGCATAAAAATGACCTCCTTCGGTTGTTCCTAGACTAGCGAAAAACTATGGTAAAGTAAAGAGAGAACGTATTTAATGAATGAGGTGATCTCATGACTGAAAAGGAAAAGATGCTGGCAGGCGAATTGTATAAATCCTGGGACGAAGAGTTGACGATGGAACGGTCTCGCGCTAAACAACTGACGTATCAATTGAACCAGACGAAAGATACAGAGGACCATTATCGTAAGCAGCTGATTCAAGACCTTTTTGGTACGATTGAAGGGGAGATGGGACTCGAACCCCCATTTTATTGTGATTATGGTTACAATATTCATGTAGGTGACGGCTTTTTCGCTAATTACAACTGTGTATTTCTGGATGTCTGTGAGATTCGCATCGGAAAAAGAGTGTTGATCGGTCCGAATGTCCAACTGTACACCGCCACTCATCCAATGGATCGTGAGACAAGGGCGAGTGGATTAGAGTCAGGCAGACCGATTATCATTGGGGATGATGTATGGATCGGAGGAAGTGCTGTCATCAACCCTGGAGTGACCATTGGAGAGAACGTCGTAGTTGGCTCAGGGGCAGTGGTGACGAAGGATGTTCCCCCAAATGTGTTTGTAGCTGGAAACCCTGCAAAGCAAGTTCGAAAGGTAGACTGAATTCGAAAGGGTAGTCGTTCCTCCAATTTTTCGTTATCATACTAGAGGATGCATGCATACGTAATAGAAAGAAGAGAGGATTGAGCAAATGATCAAACGTAAGAGTCAAAGAGAAATCGAAAAGATGCACGAGGCAGGGAAGCTTCTTGCGAGTGTTCATAAACAATTGCGCACATTCATTAAACCAGGCGTAACTACGATGGAGATCGAAAATTTCGTTGAAAAGTACTTAGCTGAACGTGGAGCTACTGGAGAGCAGAAAGGCTACCAGGGATATGAATTCACTACATGTGCTTCTATTAATGATGAAATCTGTCACGGGTTCCCACGCCAAGAACAGCTGAAGGAAGGCGACATCGTGACCATCGATATGGTCGTTAACTTAAATGGCTTTCTTGCTGATTCTGCCTGGACGCACGCCGTAGGAGAGATTAGTGAAGAAGCTCAAAAATTGATGGATGTCACGAAAACTTCTCTTTATAAAGGGATTGAGCAAGCCGTTCCTGGGAAGCGCATCGGCGATATCGGTCATGCCATTCAGTCATATGCAGAAGGGGAAGGTTATTCTGTAGTTCGTGATTTTACAGGGCACGGAATTGGTGATTCGATTCATGAAGATCCTTATATTCCTCATTTTGGTGCTGCTGGAAAAGGAGCCCGTTTGAAAGAGGGCATGGTCATAACAATTGAACCAATGATTAATATTGGTGCATGGGGAAGCCAGATGGATGAAAACAACTGGACCGCACGTACCACCGACGGTTCGCTTTCTGCACAATATGAGCATACCGTTGCCATTACAAAAGAAGGTCCGATCATTCTTACCGAGCAGGACGAAGAATAAGCAAAAAAGAAGGCTCTCTAATGAGCCTTCTTTTTTTGTTGAAGAATATGTCAGGATCTTGGAAAAAGGTTGTTGGTTTAGGTAATAAAAAAAACTCCCCTGTGAAAGGGGAGTTTTTTATACGTTCTTATTTTTGAACGTTAGCTGCTTGTGGTCCACGCTGACCTTCTTCAATTTCGAAAGTTACAACTTGTCCTTCTTCAAGAGACTTGAAACCTTCTTCTTGAATAGCAGAGAAGTGTACGAAGACGTCGTCTTGACCTTCTACTTCGATAAATCCAAAACCTTTTTCTGCGTTAAACCATTTTACTGTACCTTCAACCATGTACGTTACCTCCTGCGTGGAAAAATTCCACATTGTATTACTATTCTTGCTCTTCAAGTTCCATCAAGACGACATCTTACGAAACATCTTCTCTTGCATGAATCTGATCGAACAACGAATAATTAACCTTAGTATAACAGATGGCCAAAAGGAATGAAAGCCCTGTGAGGAAAAAGTTTTCCCAACTACTGGGAATGTTCATTCCTGAGGCTGAGTGAGATAAGCTTGATTCATTAAGGAAAATAGGGACTTTTCTACAATGGCATCCACCTCAGTATTTTGAATACGGGCAAGGTCATAGAGAGGGCGTCCTTGTTCTAATAAATGCTCGACAATGAGATAGCCTGTGTAATTGGCTTCTTTTTCAAAACCAGAAGCACCTGTGCCTTTCGTAAACGAATAAAGCGCCTCATAATCGGTCCGGTGGAGGTGCGGTTGGATGTTCATCATGACTCGGTTCGGTTCACGGCTGCATTTTTCTTGTTCCCAGCACAATGGGAAATCGATCATTCCACTCTCTTCCAAAACTTCTTCGGTTGTGTGGGCCGCCATTCCTTCCTGGAAGATCAACTGCCCTAATGTTCGCGTATGGCTTGGAGCGAGTCCAGATTGAGCGCAGTGGACGACCCGAGTCAATTCTTGAATCAATCGTGTCCGGCTTGATGTGAGTTCGACAGGAAAGCAAAGGGTATAATGCTGGTTCTTTTCCATAATGAATGGATCGGTTTCAAACGTTCCCACAAAAAACATGACGGTCATTCTTACGGGCGAGGTACAGTGAAGGATTTGTTTAATGGATTCAACATACCCATTTACTTCTAAAGGGCCAATATCAAAATATTGAATTTTGTCATAGACTTGTTCGTATCTATTCCATGCGTATTCAATCATTTCTTTGGCCAGCTGACCTTGCTGATAGCCGGGTGGGGTGTAGGGAAAAGCATATTGATCGGTCCATAATTCATAGCGTTTGTGCAGCGGTGTTAGAGAGGCTTGGTCATAAAACGTTAGAAAACGATCCAACATTTGTTTGCATTTGACATCATCCATGATGATCCCTCCGAATGTTTAAGTATTAGTCAAAAATTCCAGGCGTTTCTTCCAAACCATGTGAGCATCTTTACCTATCCAAATCAAATGACTATCGGAGTCGACTTCAAAAATTTCGCAATCAGGCACGGAAGACTTCAACAGTAGAGCGTTTGTGTACGGAACACTGCGATCCTTTTGTGAATACATTCCAAGAACAGGCACTTGAATTCCACTTATATCCGGGGTTTCGTGGTCAAGATCTGTCATAAAACCTTTTCCGGATTGGGAAGTCGCGAGCATATCCACAATAAACCGTCGGTCGTTGGGGGAAAGATTGTCCAAGTAATCGTCAACATTCTCTGTTGTTAAATCAGCAAGCAGTTGTTTCATCACCAAATCAGGGAAGAATTTCAACATGGTGCGGAGACTGCTCCAAACAAATTTCTCTGCTGGTCCAAAAAGGACCGTGGCTCTTTTTTTAATATCACTTTCCCATGAAGTGAGGAGTGCCGCTTCAAGCAGCAAGCGGTCCACACGTTCTGGGTGGTGAACGGCTAAAGCAATCCCTGTAGGACCAGCCGCAGATATAGAGATGACATTCACTTTTTTAAGTTGGAGATGGTCAAGTACTTCGACGATTGTGTCGGCAAAATCCTCAGGCGTGCGACCAGTGGAGAGCTCTGTGTAATCGTAGCCGGGTCGAGAAATCGTAAGTAAAGAAAAACCTTCATAAATCAGACTGCTGTGAGATAAATCGGTATCTCTAGTGGAGTGTCCACCTTTCAATAACAAAACAGGAGGGCCGGACCCTTTATATGTAAACTCTACTATTCCTTTGGATGTATCGAGGAGTGTCGTCGTCAATGGGTTCATCCCTTTCTTTCTTCATTTTTCCATACATTCAATATAAGCTATAATGGAAGAAAATGAAACATCAGACGATTCTGAAAAAGGGGGTTAAAAAATGAGAATTGTGTCGATTTGTCCTAGCAATACTGAAATTGTCGCTTATCTTGGGCAGACGCACCTGTTGGTTGGTGTCGATAATTATTCTGATTATCCTGAAGAAGTGGAACACCTTCCGAAGCTAGGTCCGGATTTATCCATTGATATCGAAAAGGTCGCTTCCCTGAAGCCGGACCTTGTTTTAGCATCCTTGTCTGTCCCTGGAATGGAAAAGAACATTGAAGGGTTAGACGAATACGACCTGCCCTATATCATATTGAATCCGAACACGTTATATGAAATATCTGAGGATATTCGTCGTGTAGGAAAGGCGATTGGAGTGGAAGAGAAAAGTCATCAGCATGCGGATGATTTTCTGAGAGAAATCGACGAATTCAGAAATCAGACGAAACAAATGGAGAAAAAGCCTTCTTTGTATTGGGAGTGGTGGCCGAAACCGGTGTTTACACCAGGGAAGTTAAACTGGCTGAATGAAATTAGTGAACTTGCTGGTGGGGTTAACCTCTTCAGAGACCAAGAGCTAGCTAGCTTTCAAACAGATTGGGAGGAAGTGAAAAATCGCGATCCTGACCATATCTGTATGGTGTGGGTAGGGGTGAAGGAAGAAAAAATGAATCCTGACCTTATTAAGAAGAGACCGGGTTGGTCTGAACTTAAAGCTGTGAAGCACGATCGTATTCATGTACTGGAAGAATCCCTCTTTTGCCGACCAAGTCCACGTTTATTGGAAGGTCTAAGAAAAATTTCTGGGGTCGTTAAACAAGAAAACAGCAAGTGAGTTCGTCACTTGCTGTTTTTTAATGAAGCTTCCTTTTATGTTTCGGCACAGCCAAATCTTTGAAATGAGTGGCGAGGTCGTTTAATTGTTTGGAAAGAATTTCGCCTTCCATCGGCAGGCCGTGGCCGGTGATGGCTACCGCCGGCTGAAGAGATGCGAGTTCTTTGACAGACTTTTCAGCTTCCTCCCAATTATGAGTGAAGTATGCTGGGGGACCATGTACATGCTGGTGTTGAATAAACACAGCCATACTCGACTCTTGCTTCACTGTAATGAATGCATCTCCGGCAATGAGAGTTTTGTCCTTATCACGAAAAAGAGCGATATGCCCCGGTGTATGTCCAGGGGTGTGAATGAAGCGCCAATCTTCAAGAAAAGGAATGGTCCCATCGTTTGGAAGCGGATGGATGTATTTACTCAAATCGGCCTGATGAGTGGGGAAGAAAGGCGATAAAAGCGAAAATAACCCACCGCCGACGGTTGCATCACCAACAGGATAATCTCGTTTACCTGTGACATAATCCATCTCCATCGGATGAATATATATAGGGACTTTCCATTCATCTGCCAATTGCTTTGCTGAACCGACATGATCAAAATGGCCATGCGTCAGAATAATGGCTTTTGGTTTTGTTCGTCCGTATCTCTTTTCCGCAGCTTCCATAATCCGTTTACTATAATGTCCGATTCCACAATCTATGAGGACCCAATCCTCGGCACCCTCTTTACCAATAAAAATGACATTAACAATTAACGTGCGGTAAAAGGCGATATCATCCAACACTTGTTCAGCTTCTGCATGCCCCATATGATATTCTTCATTCGACTGATTCTCATGTTCCGTGTGATCCATGCCCATCACCTCTATATCCCATTGTTTTTAATTAGTGTAAGTCAGAGAAGAGGAATTATTCACCGGTCTTTTGTTAATTAGGACCGAGCCGTCACATGATAGTGCCAGGCACCAGAGTACAAATACGGGTGCCTGGCACCCCAACGTGGTAATCAGGTGCCAGGCTTTATGTGAAGAAAGGAACAAAAAAGACCGCCTCTTATATGATAAGAGACGGTTTGGGTTAATTCGCTTTATCGAGTGCTTGAACCTTTGCTTGCTTTGGGGTCAGTGTTTTCCCTGTCAATCCAAATAAAATCGTGAGCAATGGACTGAGTAAGCAGAAGAAAGCGAATGGCAGGTATTCAAGGACAGGTACCCCGAGAACACCAGATAAGAAGACACCACACACACTCCATGGTACAAGCGGATTGATAACGGTTCCGGCGTCTTCCAGTGTTCTGGACAAGTTTTTCCTTGCAAGTCCCGCTTTTTCATAGATGTCTTGGTAAGCTTCCCCTGTGAGCAAGATTGACAAGTATTGTTCACCTATGGCGATGTTGATTCCAATTGCTGTAAAGGCGGTAGACAGGGTAGCGGATCGCGCAGATTTTAACGATTCCTGTACGCGGGTCAAGATAGAAGGAATGATCCCAGTAACAAAGAACAGTCCTCCAAGAGCAAGGGCGAGAATAACTAAGGATACGGTGAAGAGCATGCCGTTCATTCCACCGCGTGTCAACAGATCGTTGACGATATCATTCCCTGAATTTCCTTGGAAGCCGTCAAACCATGTTCCGAATAGAGAGCCCCATTCCATAACACCGCGTATGCCGGCAATCAATGTAGCGACAATACTGCTGATGGCAAGGGATAAGAAAGCTGGGCGTTTGGTTACAGTCATGATTACAAGTAAAACTAATGGAATCCAGGAGCTCCAGTGCATCAAGCCTGTTTCACTAAGGCCGGCTTGAAACGTGTTCAGTTGCTCAACATCTGGACTTCCGTTTGGAGAAAGTATCATGAATAGGACAAAGGTAATCACAAAAGCAGGAATCGTTGTCCATGCCATGTTTTTTATGTGATCAAACAAATCGACTTTCACAACCGTCGAAGCCAGGTTGGTCGTATCGGATAGAGGAGACATTTTGTCACCAAAGAATGCCCCGGATACGATGGCTCCTGCTGTCATGGCTAATGATACATCCATCGATTGAGCGACCCCGATGAGTGCTACCCCGACCGTCGCTGCTGTTGTGAATGAGCTGCCCAAGGCAACACCGACAATGGCTGTTACAGCAAAAACAATGGCTAAAAACCATGGGCCTCCAGCTAGAAGAAAGCCTGCATTCATCAAAACAGGAATTGTTCCACTAGCCATCCAGCTCGCAATGAGGACACCAATGACAAAAAATAGCAGGATTGCTCCCATTCCAGTCTGTGCTCCTTGAGTCATCCCGTACTGTAGATCTTTGAAGCTCATTTTTTTCAAAGACCCATAGGCAATCATAATGAGGATTCCGATCAGAATCGGGATGTGTGGAACGGTTTGAATATCGATGATAAAATAACTGATTATTCCAATGGTTACGAGTAATAGTAATGTTGATTCAATGATGCCTGGTAGCTTTTTTGGCTGAAGATGAAGCATATGAATTCCCCCTCAAGTTTTATTATTCTTTACTCCCTGGGCGCGTTTATAAAAAATAAAAGCCCCGTCCCTGAATAAACAGGGACGAAGCTTTCACTCCGCGGTACCACCCTTGTTGGTAAATTTCTTTACCCACTCTGTTGGTGTATCATTGGTCTGGAATTCTGTAATTCGATGGAAGGAGGCCCAAGTTCACACCAACCACTTGGTCTCTGTTCTGCTGCTCTCGAACCATCTACTTCGGAATTCATGATACGATCTATTCTTTTTTTGCTTAAACGCTTTTAAGCAGTGAAGTATTGTGTGTTTATCATAGATTATTTTTCATAGGATGTCAACGGATTTTTTTATTAGGTGAACCTTCAAATTGTATCACTTGTTGTGTATAATAGTGGAAATTTGGATGGACAGGGGGGAGGAAGGATGGAGTCACAAGCCATACGCACAACGGCTTCTTCTACTCGTTTACATATGGTCAAAAAAGGGATGATCGCAGGTTTTCCGATCATGCTGGGCTATTTACCAATCGCTTTAACTTATGGTGTCTTAGCGAGCCGGACCGGGATGACGAATCTTGAGCTTACATTAATGAGTGTCCTTGTGTTTGCTGGTGCTGCTCAATTTCTTGCGGTAGGGATGGTGGCAACGGGAACAGGAATGATTGAAATCATTATCGCTACGTTTGTCCTGAATTTCAGGCATTTTGTCATGAGTTTATCTTTTGTTAACCGTTTGAAAAAGGTGGCCCTAAGAGCGAAAATCCCTCTTACCTTAGGATTGACGGATGAAACATTCACCATGTCCGCTCTGTATAGAAACGAAGCAAAAGAGAAATATGGAAGTTTATTTTATGCTTCATTAATTTTAACCGCTTATTTATCGTGGGTAGGGGGGTCTTATCTTGGTGGTGTTTTAGGGGATGTCATGCCATCAAAGTTAAGTGACAGCATGGGTGTAGCCTTATATGCCATGTTCATCGGACTTTTGATCCCTTCTGTGAAAAAGGATTTCAAAATTGCTGGCATCGCAGTACTCGCGATGTTGATTAATTTTATTTGTCAGTTTTGGGGAATGAGTCAAGGCTGGGCCATTGTTATGGGTACTGTTCTTGCAGGTTTCAGCGGAATTTGGATTCTTGAAGATGAGGGGGAGACAGAATGATCATCTGGATGGTTATCGGGATGGCAGTCGTTACAGCTGTTCCGAGGTTTTTACCCGCATTGATTGTTGGTTTTGTGACTTTCCCGAAATGGGTAGACCGATGGCTCAATGCTATTCCTTACGCTGCTCTCGGAGCACTTATATTTCCAGGGATCCTATCAGTAAAGCCTGATGCACCGCAAATCGGTGTAATCGCAGGATTAGTGGGAATTTTCCTTGCATGGTTGAATGTCCACATTATTTTTGTGGTACTTGGAGCCATTGCGTCTGTATTCTTGATGACATTATAATCACACCTGCCCACACAGTGCATATCGTATAGGGATACTTCCGAGAAAGGAATTGATCGTTATGCACCGACAATTTGGGTTTCCTTTCGGGCAGATTTTCGGATTTCCGACGCCCGGACAGGGAGGACAATTCGGCCCGGGTCAACCACCCCCAGGACCTCCTCCGGGTGGACCACCTTTTGGAGGCGGGCAAGGACAGCCACCATTTGGTGGAGGGCCTGGAGGACCTGGAGGGCCAGGCGGGCCTGGCATACAGCTTCCACCGCCACCGGATCAGCCGCCTAGTTCACAAGGGGCTTCATTGTTTGCTGTTGACCCTGGATCATTATATGGCTGTCTCTATCGATACACGTGGATGACTCTTGTTAACGGTCGCTCGTTCTGGTTCTACCCGACTTTCATCGGCCGCACTTCTGTAGCTGGTTATCGCTGGCAGCGTCGCCGTCGTCAGTGGGTTTACACAGGCTTCGATACACGACAAATTTCTAGTTTCCAATGTAGATAAACCGCAAATAAAAGGTGATGTCACTCTTGGCATCATCTTTTTGTTACAATAAGAATTAATTAGAGGAAGAAGGGACGATCTCCATATGCCTGAAGTAAGAGCTGCCCGCTTTGAGGATGCTGAAACGATTGCAGAAATTCATGTAAAGAGTTGGAAATCAACATATAAAGACTTGATTGATGAAAGGGATTTAAGCAATACGACGGTTGAGCACCGTATTGCCCTTTGGGAGACGGTGCTCAGAACTCCTGTAAATGGACAGATTGCCTATGTTATTGAAAATGACCATGGCGAAGTCGTAGGCTTTGTTTCTGGAGGAAAAGAAAGGACAAAGAACTATGGCTATGACGGGGAAATTTATGCGATTTACTTGCTGGATGATTATCAGGGGAAGGGGTATGGAAAAGAAATGCTCCGGGTATTCTCAAACGGGATGCTTGAAGCAGGGTACCAATCCCTTCTTGTATGGGTGCTGACCAATAACCCTTCCAGTCAATTTTACATAAAGTATGGAGCAGATCCCGTAGAAGCTGAAAGAGTTACAATCGGTCAAGGGACCTATGAAGAGACGGCTTATGGTTGGAGTGAGTTAAAAAGCTTGACCGATCGTTTAGCATAAACTAGATCATATTCGTCAAAAAGCCTGCCATCATCGGCAGGCTTTTTATGTCTCTTCTTCTTCATAGGGTTCGATATGGATGTGGGCATAGCCGATATTTTTCTCTTTTTCTAATCGTTCTTCTACTTCATCGGTAATGTCGTGACCTTCTTGCACAGTAATATCAGGGTTGACATGAATCGTGGCTTCGACAAGAGTTTTATTTCCCTGCATCCGTGCCTTGACATCTTTAACCGCCCAAACGTCAGGATGATCGGAAATGCTCTCGCGGATGTGTTCAATTTCTTCTTCATCATAACCATCTGTCAGACTGTGGGTGGCATCGACAAAAATGTCCCAAGCTGTTTTACAAATGATGAGTCCGACAATCAAACCAGCAAGGGGATCCAACCAGGAAATTCCGAACTGAGAACCGAAGATACCGATGCTTGCTCCTACACTTACTAAAGCATCTGATCGATTATCTTGAGCAGCTGCATACAAAGCATTGCTATCCACTTTTTTTGATAGGTTCAAGTTGTATCGGTAAACACCATACATGACAAAAGCCGCCACTAGAGCCGTCCATGCCGTGAGCAACGAAGGTTCACTGGCTTTTTGTTGAATTATATCCTGAACCGTACCGATGATCACTTCTATTCCAACAGTCATCATAATGAAGGCTGCGATGAGAGAGGCAATCGTTTCGGCGCGAAAGTGTCCGTAATGATGATCCTCATCCGGTGGTTTTCTTGAAATTTTAAGCCCGATCAAGACAGCCACTGATGCAATGACGTCAGTCGTATTGTTTAACCCATCCGCTCGGAGTGCTTCAGAGTTTCCTATGGAGGCGATGATCAATTTTGTCGTAGCAAGAACAAGGTATGCAATAATACTTACCCAGGCCCCACGTTCCCCTTTTTTTAAATTTGCATATTCATTCATGGGCTTTTACCTCCAGATCGATCAATTAGGCTTGATATAGCTTACCAAATAGAAGTTCAGTGGGTCTAGAGAAAAAAAGCTTTCCATGTTCATGTTAATTGCCTTCGCGCAAAACACCTTTATTTCAACTATTATGGAGATATTGTAAAGGTTTTATATAATATCTTGAATTTGAGAGTCTTGAGTTTGAGTTTTACTATGCGCGGGTATATAGTATCTGTGAATCCTGATCGTATCTTAGGAAATAATAAACAGGCATTCTTGGATTCCAATAGTATTCAAAAGGAGAGATTTTAGTGGCAAACGTAAAATTAGCGATCATTTATTACAGTTCCACAGGTACAAACTACAAAATGGCGCAATGGGCGGAAGATGCAGCTAAACAAGAAGGGGCAGATGTGAAACTGGTACGTGTCCCGGAGTTAGCTCCTATGGAAGCCATTGAACAGAATCCTGCATGGAAAGAGCATTACTTAGCTACGAAAGACGTTGTTCCAGAAGCAAAAATCGACGACCTTGATTGGGCTGACGCTGTTATTTTCAGTGTGCCTACCCGCTTTGGTAACGTTCCAGGGCAAGTGAAGCAATTTATGGATCAGGCAGGCGGACTTTGGTTCCAAGGAAAACTTGTGAACAAGGTTGTCAGTGCAATGACATCGGCTCAAAACGTGCACGGTGGGCAAGAGGCAACGCTGTTGAACTTTTATACGACGATGTTCCACTGGGGAGCCATCATTGCAGCGCCAGGTTACACAGACGATGCCGTGTTTGCTTCCGGAGGAAACCCATACGGTACGAGTGTGAGTGTAGATGGTGAAGGAAATATGAAAGAAGAAGTAGAAGGCGGTGTACGTCATCAAGTGAAACGTACAATAGATGTGGCAAGCAAATTCATTAACTAAATAATTGAGATAAGAGTATGGAACCTCCTGTGTTTCATACTCTTTTTTTACAATTGGGATCTTAACTAAAATCAATCTTGAGTGATCATGGAGCTATATTATAGGAAGTTTGGGGAATGAGGGCCCTTTTGTGAGTTTTATGGGTAAAGGCTGATGATTGCTGTTCTTTCTTCTAAATGTGACAAGGAGAGATGAGCGGATCCTATTTTATTCGAGAAAATAGAGATGTTCATAGAACTCTCTTAGGAATTTAGTAACTATTTTGTGGAAGTGAATTTTGGTAAATCCCTCTAGCAATAGGGTTGAGAGGTTTAAAATCTTTCAATATGGGAATCATAATACTAAATATTCAGAAAACTTGTTGCGAAATTCTATTATATCCTGCATAATGAAAAAAAGCATGAAGGGGGTAGTCTCATGAGAAAGCAAAAGATTGATTATGTTATCCGTCGCCACCCCGAGTACAAAGGGAAAGAGATTACGGCAAAGAGAGAGTTGTCCTTTGGAATACAGTTAGCCTCACGTCTGCTTTTAGATCAACTAAGTTATCAGTTTAATAAAGAACGTCTGGATAAGGAAATCAACCAGGCCATTGATAACGATGATCGCGATGAATTTGAACGCTTAAGTTATCATTATCAACCCTTCACATGGGAATAAGATAAAACCGTTGCTGATGCAGCGGTTTTTTTTGTGGCGTAAACAGACATTCATGAAGCTTTTCTCATTTTTAAAAGGATTTCAAGGTGGAATAGCTCTTTTGAAATGCAGTCAAGTTCGGTGAAAAGGGCATCAGTAACCATTGATGATACAGTGGCAGATGTTTGATTTACTGGTGGAGCAAACATCTGCCACTATTCAACAACTTCAAGCTGCAGTGGAAGACTTTTCGCAAGACCAAATGGAACTCGTCAAGGTAATTTCTTCAACGAACCACAGAGTGAATGAGCTGAGTTTTAGGAAAACAGCTTCGTAAGAGGGGAGAAGATATACAACATCTTCCTGTGAATGTTATAGTAAGGGTAACATCATAGACTAGGAAGGTAATACAATTGAAAAAAGTATGGATTCTAACCATTTTAAGTATCAGTTTGACGGCTTGTTCTTTTTCCTCATCAGGGAACGAACAACAGTCGAAAGAAGATGTTCCTGCTTCTTCCCAAAAGGAATCGGAACAAAATGCTGCTGATAAGGAAAATCAATCCTCTTCCTCTGAAGAAACCGAGGAGGCGCCTGCTGAAGAAGAAAAGGATACAGCGTCTGAGAAAACAGAAAAAGATAAAGTCTTAGAAGATGGAACGGTCGAAGTAGGAGAGCCAGAAAGTGTACAGGTGGTCGTCAACAAAACCAGGAAACTGCCGGGTGATTATGTACCTGAAGATTTGACAGTCCCGAATGTACCTTTTTACTTCACAGAAGACCATCCAAAAAAACAGATGAGAGAAGAAGCAGCACGTGCTCTAGAAGAGCTTTTTGCAGCTGCTGAACAAGATGGAATTGATTTAGTAGCCGCTTCCGGCTATCGTTCCTATGACCGTCAAAAAAGGATTTACGAAAGAAATGTAGAAGTTTATGGCAAAGAAGAAACGGATACATTCTCAGCACAACCGGGTACGAGTGAACACCAGACAGGACTTGCCATGGATGTCACTTCTGCTCAGGTTGCATTTAAACTGGAGCAATCCTTTGGTGAAACCACGGAGGGAGAATGGCTTGCGGACCATGCGCATGAATACGGGTTTATCATCCGTTATAGAGAAGGTGCCAAAGAAATTACTGGTTACATGTACGAACCCTGGCATTTGAGGTATGTAGGGAAAGAGATCTCTACAGATGTTCATGAACAGGCCGTAACGTTA
Organism: Halobacillus litoralis; assembly: GCF_009856415.1. GTDB lineage: Bacteria > Bacillota > Bacilli > Bacillales > Halobacillaceae > Halobacillus > Halobacillus litoralis_C. The sequence continues at coordinate 80,976 of NZ_WMEZ01000008.1, forward strand.
GAGGAGTTTTTTGGTCTTTACCCGTCGGATGAATGAAAGAAAGCCATTTCTCCATCAAGAGAGAAATGGCTTTTTTAATAACAGATTCCAACACGGTGATTTAAAAAAGCTTGATTTTGTAATTCCTCATAAGTGAATAATGCCGTATCTGCCACGGTAATCTTATTGCCGTCTTCCGGAAGCAAATCGCGCTCAAATCGGATGTTGCCGTATCTTTCACCATCAGGCAAGTAAGTCGGACAAATGATCGTCCAGTCCAGGTTACTTTCCTGTAACCATTCATATACTTTCACATGTTCTTCCGCTGCAAATGTCTTCTTTCGTTTCGATTCCTTTGTCTGATAGCGGTATTTTCCTTCTTCAAACCTGCTATTGAGAATGCCTGCCGTTCCAATGGTGACGATTCGCTTGATCCCTTCTTCTTTCATCGCTTTTATGATCAAAGGTACACTCTTTGATAGAGTGTCCGTCTTATCTGTGTTCAAGGCACTTATGACTGCATCACAGTTGGCGATCGTCTTTTTGACGTCCTCTTCATTTTTCGCATCACCAATAATGAAATCCGCTCCAGAGATAACTTCCATTGCCCGCTTTTCATCACGTACGAGCGCTTTTACTTCCATCCCATCATCCAGAGCTAATCGTACAATTTCAGATCCTACTCTTCCTGTTCCACCGAATAAAGCCAGTTTCATTAAATCACCTCAAAGATTTGTAAAGTTTAATCATGACTACGTAATAATGTAAAAATTCCTTGCTATGCTTGTCTCAAAAGAATGTAGATGGGGGATATGACCATGAAGAAGAAGCCCGTTTGGAGCTGGATGCTCTATGATTTTGCCAATTCAGCTTTTGCTACGACCATCATGGCTGCTGTTTTACCTGTATTCTATTATGATGTAGCAGCTAAAGGTGTTCAAGAATCTTTAGCTGCAAGCTATTGGGGATATTCCCAATCCATTGCCGTTTTAATCGTTGCGATCCTTGCTCCCATTCTTGGAGCAATCAGTGATTATTCGGCAGCGAAGAAAAGGTTTTTAATGTTCTTTGCGTATATGGGCATGATTGCTAGCGTTTTGCTTGCCTTTGTTGGAGAAGGGGATTATATCTTTGCCTCTATATTATTGATCGTAGGGACCATTGGGTTTTCAGGGGCTAATGTATTTTATGATGCTTTTTTACCGGAAATAGCTAATGAGAAAGATATCGACCGCATTTCCGCAGCTGGTTTCACATTAGGGTATGTCGGTGGCGGGGTTCTCTTGGCCATCAACTTGCTGATGATTATGAAGTATGAATGGTTCGGGCTGCCTAGTACCTTGATAGGTACGAAGCTTGCTTTCTTATCTGTAGGTATTTGGTGGTTTGTTTTTTCCATCCCTCTTATGAAAAACGTTGTAGAGGAAAAGAAGATGCAGCAAAAACGGGAGAGCTCTTATGTAGCCATCGGTTTTCAACGCCTTGGTCGGACATGGAAGGAATTGAGACAATTTAAGCAGCTCCTCATCTTCTTATTGGCATTTTGGCTCTATAATGATGGAATTTCGACAATTATCAAAATGGCTACGATTTATGGAAGGGATATTGGGATTGATAGCACATCCCTGATTACGGCGTTACTCATCACTCAATTCGTTGGGATTCCATGTACATTCTTCTTTGGTTGGCTGGCAGGAAAAATAACTCCCAAACGTGCGCTCATGCTATCATTATCGATCTATTTGGTCATCGTAGCACTTGGGTATTTTATGACCTCGGCTCTTCATTTTTACATCCTGGCTGTGTGTGTAGGTTTCGTGCAAGGTGGAGCTCAGGCTTTAAGTCGTTCCATTTTTGGGCGAATGGTTCCAGGAGATCGTCATGCGGAGTTCTTTGGTTTTTACGGCATCTCTTCAAAATTCGCTGCCATTTTTGGACCGTTTGTCTTTGCACTTGTCGGACAATTGACAGGGTCCAGCCGTTTTGGCATTCTGTCTCTCGTGTTCTTCTTTATCGTCGGCATGATCCTTTTATACGTGCTTGATGTAGATAAAGGGGTGGAGCAGGCGCAGGCCTACACCCGCTCTGATGAAGAACCCATCATTCGTTCGTAGTTTACACAATTGGTTGACTGTACTGGTTGATCAGCATTTTATCAAGGGGTTCCCCCGTATCATACGAAATGTTTCCGACGATTTCTTCAATGTGAGCCAATGTGTCTGGGGAACCTGTTTTCCAATACTCGAAGATATACTGAAATAGAAGGGTACCTTCCTTTTTAGCCTGTTCATATAAATCCAAAAATGATTCGGTGCGCTTTTCATTCGTTGCCGGATGATACCATTCCATATGGCTCTCATTCATAAAATCTCTTTTTTCTCGAATGGGCTGATGGGAGAATGAAGATACGAGCGAACCGAACCATTGATTCTTCCATTTCCACGGGTCATATAACACCCTTTGAGCCGCTTGTATATGGAAAAAGGATTCTTGAACCACTTTCTTTTTATGTTTCGTCGTTATTTCAGGGTGATGATCGGAAAGGAGTAAATGCATAAAGGAAGAAATCGGACGGATTTGCTTTCCGATTTTAATTTCCTTATGGACCGGGTTTTTCCATGTTTCTAAATTCCTCTCACGATCGAGCATGACTGTATCTAAGAGTACTTCTAGTTCCTGGTGTTTATTCTCTTCATAACCTGCGTGGTAATGAACGTAAGGATGAGTATGACGGTCAAGGATATGATGACTCACAAAACCAAGGATAAAGGCTTGAAGGGAGTTTTTCTCTGACTTTCCTCGTTTAATCATATCCATCAAAAAAGGGCCGCATTTTTCCGTATGCAACAACATCCCGATTTCTGCTACCTCTTTGTCAGGTAGAAAAGGCAGGAAATTATGATAAAAGAACGGGTCAGGACCCTGGGCTCCCATATGTAAAGAGGCCGAGGAAGTTTCTAAAACGTCTTTCCTATCAAGCTCCTCGCACAATTGATCCACAAACAGTATATGTGTCCATATATTAGGCATCATCATTCTCCATTCTTTATAAAATTCCCTTCCACTAAATGGCAGGTTTGTGGAAGACTCAGTTTCGAGACTTTTATTGAGTGGATGGGGGCTACGTGGAATAGCTCGCTTTCCGCGGGAGCGCGGTGAGCCTCCTCGGACTGCGTCCTGTGGGGTCTCACCAAGCACTTTTTTCCCGCAGGAGTCTCGCCATCCCCCTCCGCCCCTTGCCATGTGAGTGTCTCGAAACCACTTCTCAGTAACTCTGCTTGTATGCTCAAATGATTGGGGTAATATATACGATTCATTGGTAATTTCGAGCATGAAAGCTTGATATAGAGCGCTTTATGCTTCTAACAGTGGGATAGTGGATGACAATCCAACTTGGAAAAGGGGTTCGTTTCTCACATTCATCGAATGGGGTGGTTGGGAAGCTGCGAGGCTCCCGTGGGAGAAGGAGATAGGCGAAATCCCGCAGGACGTAGTCCGAGGAAGCTCGACGCTCCCCAGCCAACCCTAACGCTCAACCAGGCAACGAACCCCGGAAACATCTCGAAACTGAGTGTTCCACAATCGGGAGCTTTCATGGAAGTGTGAGTTCAAAAAAAAGAGCCTTTCTGCAAAGGCTCTTTTCACCACTTTTTACCCACTTGAGAGATCAAGCAAGGAAGGACGATATGTACCTTTGCTTGATGAATTCATTATACATAAATATCTGAAAAATGTAAATAATCAGACTTATAAAATGAAGAAAATTGTCAAAAAGAACGGGCTTCTGGTGATTGTTCAAAAGATTCTTGATACAATGAAGGGGCATGCAATGATTTGAACAAAGGGAGGATATTCATGGATTATCGCATTGAAAAAGATACCATAGGAGAAATCAAAGTACCGAGCGAAAAGTTTTGGGGAGCTCAAACACAGAGAAGCAAACAAAACTTCCCAATCGGCGATGAGAAAATGCCGGAAGAAGTTGTCGAGGGCTTTGCAATCCTTAAAAAAAGCGCGGCCAAAGCAAATGCAGCACTTGGGTTGCTTGAAGAGGAAAAAGCAGACGCTATTGCTTATGCGGCGGATCTCATTATTGCTGGAGAATTGGACGAGCATTTCCCTCTTGTCGTCTGGCAGACGGGGAGCGGGACGCAATCCAATATGAATGTGAATGAAGTCATCGCATACGTGGGTTCACAATGGTTGGAGGATAAAGGTAGTGAAACGCGTCTCCACCCGAATGATGATGTAAATAAATCTCAAAGTTCGAATGATACTTATCCGACAGCGATGCATATTGCGTCTGTCAGAAAGGTCGAGGATGTCGTTCTTCCAGCCTTGATCCAATTCAAACATACATTACAAGAAAAAATGGAAGCGTTTAACGATATCGTTAAGATTGGACGCACTCACTTACAGGATGCCACTCCATTAACACTCGGTCAGGAAATCAGTGGTTGGCACCGCATGCTTGAAAAAACAGAAAAAATGCTTATAGAAAGCACAGAATATGTAAAAGAGCTTGCGATCGGTGGAACAGCTGTAGGTACGGGATTGAATGCTCATGAAGATTTTTCTGAACAGGTTGTGTCTCAAATTAATGAGGCCACAGGAAAAGGCTTTATTTCCGCACCGAATAAATTCCATGCACTCACCTCCCATGACGAACTCGTCCACACACATGGCGCATTGAAAGCATTAGCTGCAGATCTCATGAAAATTGCCAATGATGTAAGATGGCTTGCGAGTGGACCTCGTTGTGGAATTGGTGAAATAACAATTCCTGCCAATGAACCAGGAAGTTCCATCATGCCTGGTAAAGTGAACCCAACCCAAAGTGAAGCCGTTACGATGGTTGTGGCACAGGTCATGGGGAATGACGCGACCATCGGTTTTGCTGCGAGTCAGGGGAACTTTGAGTTGAACGTATTCAAACCGGTAATCGCTTATAACTTCTTACAGTCTGCACAACTTCTTGCGGACAGCATCGTTTCTTTCGATGAACGTTGTGTAAGCGGACTGGAACCGAATCATGAACAAATAGAAAAATACCTGCGTGATTCCTTAATGCTGGTGACTGCTCTTAATCCTCATATTGGATATGAGAATGCAGCGAAAATTGCAAAAACAGCTTTTGAAAAAGATCAGACACTAAAAGAAACAGCAGTTGAGCTAGATATTCTTACCGAAGATCAATTCGAAGAATACGTTGACCCTAAAGCGATGACGAAGCCAAACGCGAAGTGAATTTTTATGTTGTTAGCCATGTTTATTAGCCTAATATAATTTCTCCAGTAATTACCACCTGTTTTTTTGACATAAAAACAACCAGACCGACCCATACTACGATTACACAAGACAGGAGGTGAGACACATGGCTAACAACAACAGTTCAAACGAGTTGGTTGTACCTGGTGTACAACAAGCTCTAGACCAAATGAAATATGAAATCGCACAAGAATTTGGCGTACAACTTGGTGCTGACTCTACATCCCGTGCTAACGGTTCTGTAGGTGGTGAGATCACTAAGCGTCTTGTCCAAATGGCTGAGCAGCAGTTCGGCGGACAACAATACAAATAAATATTTGTGACGAAGGAGGAAGGGTGCGCCCTTCCTCCTTATTTTTTGGATGTCTTGAAGCATTCATACGTTGCACGAAGATTGAATTCTTTAGATCGTTTTGAAAGAAGTGGCGAGTAATGCAAGAATGTGGTGTATGCAATGGATGGGCAGCTTCTGAAAGGCCCTGCCCGAAATGCGAAGGAACGATGCGAGATCAAGGGCGTGTCACGGATTTCTTGGATGATTATAGTCCTTATCTTGATCAGAAATATACAGACCTTGTGGATGGTGACTTGAATTCATCCATCACGGAAGAATGTGTCCATTTATTTGTTTGCGAAGATTGTGGTTTGAATGATATTCAAGCCACATAAAAAAACGCAGCCAACAAGGCTGCGTTTTTATTTTTTTAGCGGATACGTAATTCAGAGTCTTTATCAAAGAAGTGAACTTTGTTCATATCAATGGCCAATGTAATCTGATCCCCACCATTAATATCAGAACGGGAGTCTACACGAGCGATGAAGTCTTGATCATTCAATTTGGAGTATAAGTAGGACTCAGATCCCATCAATTCTGCTACTTCAATGTCTGCAGTGATTTTCTTGTCCTGGTTTGCATCAATAAACACAGGCTCATCATGCATATCTTCCGGTCTTACACCAAGAATGACTTCTTTGCCGATATAGTTTTGTTCACGAAGAGGTTTCATTTTTCCTTCAGGAACTGCGATTTTCACTTCTCCCAATTCGATATGTCCATCCGCAAGTTTTCCATTTAGGAAGTTCATAGCCGGGGAACCGATAAATCCGCCGACAAAAACATTTTCAGGTTTGTCATAAACATCTTTTGGTGCGCCTACCTGTTGGATAACGCCGTCTTTCATAACGACAAGTCGTGTAGCCATCGTCATCGCCTCTGTTTGGTCGTGCGTGACGTAGATGGTCGTTGTTTGAAGGCGTTGGTGCAACTTCTGGATTTCCGCACGCATCTGAACACGTAGCTTTGCATCAAGGTTGGAAAGAGGCTCGTCCATCAAGAATACTTTTGCATCTCGGACAATCGCACGACCAAGAGCAACACGTTGTCTCTGACCACCTGACAGCGCTTTCGGTTTACGATCAAGTAAAGCCTCAAGACCAAGGATTTGCGCCGCATTATTTACGCGTTTTTCTATTTCACTTTTATCCATCTTACGGAGTTTCAAACCGAATGCCATGTTATCATAGACGTTCATGTGTGGGTACAATGCATAGTTTTGGAAAACCATCGCGATGTCTCGGTCTTTCGGAGCTACATCGTTCATGCGTTTTTCATCAATCATGAAATCTCCGTTTGTAATTTCTTCAAGACCTGCAATCATACGAAGCGTTGTAGATTTACCACAACCGGATGGACCAACGAATACGATAAACTCTTTATCTTTAATGTGTAAGTTGAAATCATCTACCGCTTTAACACTTTTATCATAAACTTTATCAATATTGTTCAGTTTTATTTCTGCCATTTTAAATCCCCCTAGAAAATTGAAATCGCTTTCTTGATTGATTACAGTGTATCGAAGTTTCTGAAAACGGTAAATGGACAAAGTGCACAAACCTGTGAAGGGGTGGTTTGTGCACTTTGTCGATTGTCAGTATTCCATGTGTAATAATGCGAGATACGTAATGACCGCTCCCTCGAATTGTTTAATATCAAGGCCCGTTTTTTCAATGAATTTGTCCACTCGATATTGCAAGCTGTTTCTGTGCATATACAGTTTTTTAGCAGCTAGAGACGTATTAGAACCAGATTCCAGGAAGATCCGGATGGTCTGCAATAATTCCTTGTCCTTTTCGATGTCCTTAAAGATAGATCTACGAATATGTTCCCACTCTTCTTCTGGAAGTGCGTCTATATATAAGTAGGGGATAATATCCTTATAGGTAATAATTGAACCTAGTTTATGTTCTTTGGCTATTCTTGCTCCGTGGTGAGCCCACTTCAATATGTTTGAGGCATTCTCCTGTGTTGAAGTGAATTCACTAATAAAGAAATGGATATCTGTATAAAAATCACTGCTTAAAACATCTGCCATGCCTTCAAACTCCATGATTTCCTGATCCTTAGATAGAATTTCTTCGATGATGACCCCTTCACGGTCCGATGTCCATAAGAGAGGCATTTCTTGAGGAAATAAAGATTGAAGGGCTTCCTTTACAATATTTTTCTCTGCTTCAGCATCCTCGATGGAAAAGAGAACAAAACGAAAGGATACCGGCCACATCATTTCTTGAGCCGCTTCTTTTTTATAAAGGAGTGATGACCAATGCTTCTCCCTTTCCGTCATGGTGGATTCTTCTGAGCTTAAAGGCTTGAGAAAGATGGAGAGCAATTCAGAAGATTGCTGATCAAGTTCATCTTTTTTAATTCCCACAATTTCAGCGTCTTCGGTTTGGAACCATTTGTAGTCCGTATGGTTGTCAAACCCGAGTTTATTTATAGTGATTGAAGGGTATAATCGTTTAAGTTGGTCTATAACTGACATGAATCTCTTCCTTTTTGGTTGGATATTTACTATTATAGTAATACAATGGACAAAATCCGCAAAGCGTTGAAGGTATAAAACTTTGTACCTGAAGAGAGGAGGAGAAGGAATTGGATCAAGTGAAGGATAAAAGTATCTACGGTCCTGAAACGAAAAACCGTTTAAAAAGGATAGAAGGTCAAGTTCGTGGTGTCCTCAAAATGATGGATGAAGATAAGGATTGTAAAGATGTTATTACCCAGTTGTCAGCCGCACGTTCTGCGATGGACCGTGCGATTGGATATATTGTAGCAAAGAATTTAGAAGGCTGTATTCGTGATGCACATGAGGAAGGCGAATCAGCGGAAGAACTAATTAACGAAGCTGTACAGATGATTGTTAAAAGCCGGTAAAGAAGAAAGCTGTCTCCTGTTGCGTCTGATGAAAGGCAAACAGGGGACAGCTTTTTCTTTTCATTGATCCACTTTTTGCTCAGGAATTTCGTGAGCTTCTCCGATTTGTTCATGCCCGTAGACAGGTTTAATCGTACCACCTGCCATCCCTTCATTGATCATCCGGTCGACATCAAGTTCGAATTTCCCCTTACCTTCGGGTGCTGCTTGTTTTTTATGCTTATCCATGGTAATCCACCTCCTCCTTTCATTTTGCCCGGATTCTGAAATTCAATGAACGAACGAGGAGCATAAACTTGTCTTTTCCCTTCATATCCTTGTAGTAAGGGAGGAGATCAAATGCAGGGCTATCGTGAGTCCTTTATCCAAAGGCTGCAAAGGTCGATCGAAGAAGAATGGAAGGATCATGATTTTTACAGCCGGCTAAAAGGGGATACAAGTAACCGTTTATTCAGGGACTATATTAAGCATGTGGAAGACGATGAATTAAAACATTATCGGATGTTTCAATCTCTTCACTTGCAGTTGACAGGAAAATATCATGAATTTGAACCTGAGACGATCAGTTATCGCTCTTTTGAGAATGGAGTGGTCAGGGCTCAACAAGATGAATTCAAAGCAGCCGAGATGTACAGGGAAATGCTGTTTATGGCCCCTACACCCGGCGCTTATCATGCATTATTTACAGCCATGATGGATGAGATGGAGCATGCGACTCGGTTCGGTACCATTTATGGAAGACTAAAATAATTCCAATTTGAAGGCCATGTCTATATAAGGCCTTTTTTGTTTGGTGTTTTACCGTTGGCACTTGGCTTTTATATGGATTATACTTGGTACACCATGTGTAGAAAGAGGTTGGGACATGAATCCTGTTTTATTAATTTTAATGATGATCGGAATCGGGGCCTTGATCGGAGGGCTTACCAATTCATTAGCTATAAAAATGTTATTCCGACCATACCGAGCTATTCATATCGGTAACTACCGTCTTCCTTTTACCCCGGGACTGATCCCTAAACGACAAAAGGAATTAGCCCAACAATTAGGGAAAATGGTTGTGAATCATCTATTAACTCCCGAAGGTATCCGTCGAAAACTCACTCATTCAAGTTTTAAGGCGCAGATGACTACATGGGCGAAAGATGAAGTTCAAACGGTGCTCAAAAAAGAAGACACGTTAAAAGAAGTGCTCGAAAGGTTTCATATTGACGTTTCGTCCGCTTTGATTCAAAGTCATGTTTCTCAATGGGTGGAACATCACTATGAATCGCTTATGAACGAATATCGTGAAAAGACGGTCGAGGAGTTGTTAACCTCTCAGTTACGAGAAAGGGCAGATCGCGGGGTGGACCAGGCGGCTGCTCATATTCAGGCAAGTATAGAAAATTACTTCCGGAGTTACGAAGGGAAAGAGAAAGTGGCTGCTTTAATCGATAACTACTTGGATAATCAAGGGTTTCTCGGTAACATGATTTCATCGTTCATGGGTCCGGATGGTCTCACAGAACGTATATACCCATTAATTCTCAAATATGTTTCTGATCGAGAGATGAAAGATTGGCTGGAAACGATGTTGCATGCAGAGAAAGATAAACTTTTAACCAAGCGAGTGGGATGGTTTGAAGATCAAATCGGGCGTGAAACATTGGGCACAAAGCTCGGAGAAGTTGTAGCTCATGCCTTGCCGGTGGATCAATGGATGGGAAAAACGGTGAAGGAGTGGACAAGTCCTTATGAAGAAAAAATTCTGGATACTTTCGTTCCTGCAGCCGTTGATCAAATCAGTGAACTGATATCATCCAAGGTGGAGAGCATGATGACACAGCTACGATTATCTGAAATTGTCCAGGAGGAAGTCGAAGCTTTCCAAGTTGACCGTCTCGAAGAAATGGTCCTCGGTATTTCCAGAAGGGAGTTCAAGATGATCACCTATCTGGGTGCTTTGCTAGGAGGAATGATCGGCTTGCTACAAGGCATTATTGTGCTATTTTTCGGATAATAGTGTATTCCTATACAGACGTATAGGAGTTTGTTATAGTGGGGGAGGAGTGTCAGAACGAAATTTTAGGAGGTTCTTATTTTTATGGCAAATCTATATGATTACGCGTATGATCTAGAAAAAGCAATCCGCAACAGTGAAGAATTCAACGGATTGAAAGAAGCATATGAAGCAGTAATGAACGACGAAGCTGCTAAAAAAATGTTCGACGATTTCCGTCAAACACAAATCACGCTTCAACAAAAGCAGATGCAAGGAGAAGAAATTTCTGAGGAAGAAGTAGAACAGGCTCGTAAAGTCGTTGAGCTCGTACAACAACACCCTCAAATCTCCAAGCTAATGGAAGAAGAGCAACGCTTAAACACAGTCATCAACGACATCAGCCGTATCATTACGAAACCTCTTGAAGAGCTTTACGGCAATCCTGAAGAACCACAACAATAAATAAAAAGAAAAAGGAGCTGGTGAACCAGCTCCTTTTTTATATCCGCAATTCCTAACTGTGGGTCATTTTGGGTAGGTTTGTATTCAGCGAGCAGCCGATAAGCCCTCTATATTTCATCTCTACGAGAGCTCTTTCGACTGGATTTTTTGTCGTCTCTTGCAGGAAAGTGGGTGCTCCGTGACGAAAAGCTAAAACATGAAGAATTTTTCCATATATAGGAGGAAAATCATGAAGCATTTCATTGTAGAGGAAAAGGGAAATGTGGTTCATTTGAAAATCGCCCGAGGAGAAAAATATAATGCATTGAATGCGGAACTATTAGCGGAATTCGCTGAAGCAGCCCGTGAAGTGAGGCGGTCTGAGGCTCAGATTGTACTTCTGTACGGAGAGGGAGAAGGCTTCTGCGCAGGTGGAGATTTGAGCATGATGAAAGAGGTGTCTGACAGGAATACGTATGATGAAGTTATGGACAATATCGAAACAATCGTGAAAACCTTCTATTCCATGCAGAAAATTGTTATTTCTGCTTTACATGGACCTGTCGTAGGCCTAGGCTTAAGTATCGCATTATCTGCTGATTATGTTATAGCGGAACCCGACGCCAATTTATCTATGAACTTCATAGGTATTGGATTGGCACCAGATGGTGGAGGTCATTTTTGGTTACAGGAACGTTTAGGAACACACCAGGCAAAACATTTCGCTTGGGAAGGTCAGCAAATGAGAGCCAAAGAAGCTTATGATCATAAACTTGTGGATATTGTTGTCAATGGTCCTGTTCAAGAAGAGGGCGCGCGTCTGGCGGAAGAGTGGGGCAGCCGTCCATTGAAATCCATGATTGCTACAAAAGAAATTTATCATCAACATGGGATGGAACGGTTATCCCGCTATTTGGAGAAGGAGCGTGAAACCCAATGGCGGTTACTTCAAACGAATGATCATCAAGAAGGTGTTGAAGCCTTCTTGAATAAAAGAAAACCAGAGTTCCAAGGCAAATAATAAAAAGTCGCGCCGAGAGCGCGACTTTTTATGGTTTTAAAGTTTTTTGGGTTATCTGTGGAACAAAACCAAATGTCCTTCAGGTGCAGCGCAGCGGTGAGTATGATGGCTATACCCTTTCTCTTCCAGTTTCTCTGACCCTATTTTTTTTGCCTGGTCATCATCTTCTGCTTGAAAAGTTTCATCGAGGACATTGGTACCATCTTTCTCGAATACAGTTAAGTAGTATGTCTTCATTGTTGTGCCTCCTTGAATGAATAGGTACTCATTATTTACTTTTGTCATACAACGTCGATATTCCTGCTTGAACAGTAAATTTTCATCAAAAAATCACCCATCCCATTCTTTCACAATAGCTCCCGATTGTGGAAGACTCAGTTTCGAGATGTTTTCGGGGTTCGTTGCCTGGTTGAGCGTTAGGGGTGGCTGGGAAGCCACTCGCTTTCCTGTGGGGGAGCGCCCAGCTTCCTCGGACTGCGTCCTGTGGGATCTCGCCTATCTCCTTCTCCCACGGGAGTCTCGCAGCTTCCCAACCCCCCCATTCCATGTAAGGGAGAAACGAACCCCTGCACCAAGTTGGATTGTCTCCCACTATTAGAAGTGTAAAGTGCTCTGTATCAAGTCTTTACGTACTCTGGAGCGGTTTATACAATCCGCTTCTTCAATCATAAAGACTGATTATTGCGGAAGTGGTTTTGAGAATCTTCCATGGCAAAGGGGCGGAGGGGAATGGCGAGACTCCTGCGGGAACAGAGTGCTTGGTGAGACCCCGCAAGGCGTTTAGCCTGAGGAGGCTCACCGCACTCCCGCGGAAAGCGAGTCATTACCCGCAGCCTCACCCACTCAACATAAGTCTCGAAATCAAATTTTCCACAATCATGCCATATTCTTTAATAGCAATATTTTTTGTAAGGAAGAAGGATTATTGAAACCAATGAGTTAGAAATTACGTACATAAGGTGAAAAGGGGGAGAAATGATGACGTTACGATTGGAGAATGTCACAAAAAAGTTTGGGTCGTTTACAGCTGTTAATGACTTGTCATTAGAGATTCCAGAAAAGCAGATCTTTGGTTTTCTCGGTGCGAACGGAGCGGGTAAAACCACAACCTTCCGTATGGTTCTCGGTTTGTTGGATCAAACCAAAGGTGAAATATCGTGGAACGGTGGGGATATTGGTTACGACCAAAGTCATTTAATCGGGTATTTACCGGAGGAAAGAGGACTTTATCCTAAGCTGAAGGTTCAGGAGCAGTTGGTTTATTTAGCGAAATTAAGAGGGATGAAGAAAGCTGAGGCTGTTCAACAGATTGAAAGCTGGCTTGAACGATTTAAAGTCCCCGAATACAAAAATAAGAAAGTTGAAGAATTATCGAAAGGAAATCAACAAAAAATTCAGTTCATCTCAGCTGTGTTACATAAACCGAAATTGTTGATTTTGGATGAGCCTTTTTCAGGTCTTGACCCTGTTAACGTTGAAATGCTGAAAAAAGCAGTCATTGATTTGAAAGAATCCGGTACATCGATTGTGTTTTCCTCCCACCGGATGGAGCATGTAGAGGAGTTGTGTGAAAGTCTGTGTATTCTTCATCACGGTTCACCCGTGGTGCATGGGAAGTTGAAAGAAATTAAAAAATCATTCGGGAAAAAGAATGTGAAAGTCATCGCAGATTTTGATCTTGCATTTTTGGAGAGTATTCCTGGAGTTACGAAATATAAGCCCCTGGGGGATGGCTGTGAAATCCAGATTGAGAGTGAGGAAATTGCACAGCGCGTTTTTGAGGAACTTCAAGGAAAAGGGTTTGTACGAAAATTTGATCTGGAAGAGCCGACTTTGAATGATATCTTTATTGAGAAGGTGGGTGCTTCTTATGAATAAGTTCTTTATCATGGTTGCCCAGACCTATAAAAACCGCGTAAAATCCAAATCTTTCCTAATTACCACGATTGTTACTGTTGCACTTATTTTCGCTTTATCGAATTTGCAATCCCTGATTGAGACGTTCAGCGATGTGGATGAAGAAAAGAAAGTGGCTGTTGTGACAGACAATGAGGACTGGTTTCAATCATTAAATCAAGTCCTGTCGATGAATGAGAATCTTAGTATTGAGAAATACACTGGAAGTCTTGAGGAAGCTCAAACGGCAGTAGAAGAAGGGGACTTTCAATCTGTCGTAGAAGTAGAACAAGGAGAAGAGGGGTTGCCTGAAGCGACTTATTATGCAAATAAAATCGCAAACACTGGGGAAAGTGATCCTGTCAGACAGGCTCTTCAACAAGTGAAGGTTCAGTATGTGACTGAGCAGGCCAATGTCGATCCTGCAATCATTCAACAGATGAATGCCCCTGTGAATTTTGAACTGGTAGCTCTTGAAGAGAGTGCAAAAACGGCAGAAGAGCTCAACCAGACGCGCGGCCTTGTGTATGTGATGCTCTTTTTCTTATATTTTTCTGTCATCATGTATGGGCAGATGATCTCTACGGAAGTAGCAACAGAAAAATCAAGTCGTGTCATGGAAATTTTAGTTTCAAGCGTATCCCCCGTATCCCAAATGTTTGCCAAAATTTTTGGGATTGCTTTGTTAGGTTTGACTCAATTCGCAATCCTTATTTTGGCTGGATACTTAGGCATCCAACAAAGCAAGACCCTTGGGGATGGTTCGATGCTGGAGTTTTTCGGTTTCACTGACATCAACCCTGGCACAATCATCTATGCCGTCGTATTCTTCATTCTCGGCTATTTGCTTTATGCTACTTTAGCGGCGACTTTGGGGTCGCTCGTCAGTCGCTTGGAGGATGCGCAGCAATTATTGGCACCTATGATTATGCTGATTGTAGCTGGTTTTCTTATTGCGATGTTTGGCCTTGGAATTCCTGATTCCACCTTCATTACGGTCAGTTCTTATTTCCCGTTCTTTACACCACTGATTATGTTTTTACGTGTAGGAATGTTGGAAATCCCAATTTGGGAAGTCGCTTTATCTATTGGTATTCTCATCGGTTCCATTCTTCTGCTTGCGTTGATTGGAGCTCGGGTCTATCGTGGCGGTGTACTGATGTATGGGAAATCCACTTCCTTAAAAGATTTAAAAACAGCTTTGCAACTCTCTAAAAAAGAAAAGTAGAAAAAACCCCTTAACGAAGGGGTTTTTTTATTTGATTAAGAAATGTTAGAGATCCTCCTTATGGATGGCTCGTCCTGAAGAACTTAAGGTGATGATTATACGTCCGTGTTTTATGAGAACGTGCATTCGGTTTTGGGCTCTGTTAAAATAAAGGAAATAATAGAAAAGGAGGCTGATCATGGTGGGATCATCGATTCGGTTCATACACAGTGCAGATTTACATATCGACAGCCTTTTTAAAACTAAGGGACACTTCCCGGAACAACTGTTAGATAGGTTGCGAAAAAGCACGTTCGAAGCGTTCGACCGTTTAATTGAGACCTGTATAAATAATAAGGTGGATTTCCTTTTGATTACTGGTGACTTATATAATGAAGAAATTCGGAGTATCAAAGCTCAAGTCCATCTTAGGCGTGGGTTCGAACGTCTTCAAGAGAAAGATATTCAAGTGTATATTAGTTATGGTAACCATGATTATATAGAAGGGAAAACCTTACCCATTGAAATGCCCGCCAATGTACATATATTTCAAAGTCAGAACGTTGAATTCTTCCCTTTTGAAAAAGAAGGAGACGTTTTGGCGCATATTTACGGGTTCAGCTATGAGACAAGAGAAGTACGAGAACGCAAAGCCCCGTTTTTCATGAAACTAGAGGGGGCTGACTATCACATTGGAATGCTTCATGGCAGTCTGGATACAAATACAGACCATGATGTTTACGCACCTTTTTCACTACAAGAGTTAAAAGGACAAGAGATGGACTATTGGGCATTAGGTCACATCCACAAACGTTCGGTTATCTCGACAGATCCACCCATCCTATACCCAGGGAATATCCAGGGGAGATCACGTAAGGAAGCGGGAGACAAAGGATGTTACCTTGTCGAGCACCGATCCGGAGAATGGAATTATCAGTTTGTCCCGTTGCAAAGCATCACATACGTCTCTACCACAGTGGATGATCTTGAAACTACATCGCCTGAAGAGTTGGAAGAAGTCTTGGAAAAGGCGAAAGAAAGAGAAGCTGTCGGTTCTCCCGTGATGTTGACAATTACGATGGTGGGATACGCAGGATCCATAGAGGATATTCAAGAATGGGTGCAAGTCCTCAATGAAAATGAAGATTTTAATTCCGATGATTGGATCTGGATAGAGGAAGTGAAGGTCGAGAGTCGGACAACTTGGGATGAAGAGGAATTAATGAGAGGCTCACACTTTACAGGTGAATTGTTACGCACCATTTCTGATTTAAGTGAGGAAGAAGTAGAACAGTGGCTTTCTCCTTTGTTTTCTCATAGAAAAGTATCCAGGCATATTCATTCGATTGAAAATGAAGAAGCGACGGATGTGATCGAGCAAGCAAAATCACTGCTAATGGAACGGATGATGAACCATGAGGGGAGGGGGACGATGTGAAGATTCTCCATTTATCTATTTTCGGATTCGGCAAATGGAAGGAACACGCTTTGGATTTAACCGATCCATCTCCTCATCTAATTGTTGGTGAAAATGAAGCAGGAAAATCGACGCTCTATGAATTTATCTTGTTTATATTATTTGGACTACCTCCAAAGCAAAGGGTGTCTTTTATACCTAAAACCGGAGGAAGTATGGGCGGACGCCTTGTCCTATTAACGGAAGACTATGGAAGAGTGACGATTGAGAGAACGCACGAACATGAAAGCGGGAAAGCGGTCTGCCGGTTGGAGACGGGAGAGGAAAAAGATGAATCCTGGCTTCGGAACTTACTTGATGGAATGGATCGTAGAGTTTTTGAATCCACCTATAGTTTTAATGCGGATGACTTGATGGAACTAAAGAATCTATCAGGACATGAGCTTGGAGAAGCCCTTTTGAATATCGGGTTAACGGGATCTGATCAAATTTTCCAGACAGAAAAGTGGCTGCAAAAACAAATGGATGAACGTTTTAAGCCGAAAGGAAAAAAGCCGCTCATCAATGAACAGCTTCGAGTGGTTGAAGAGTTGCAGCAGAAGAAAAAAATATTAGATGATGAAGAAGAAGACTATCTACGGCTTCAAAAAGCAAAAGATACATTGAACGGACGCATACGCACATTGGAAGAGGAATGGCAGGAAACCATCAATCAAATCTACATAACGGAACAAATCTTAAAAGTAAGAGGTATTATTGTTGATTACCATCTAATAAAGGCCGAAGTAGAGAATCAACATACGCTCTCCTTTCCAGAAGCCGGTGTGGAGCGGTACCAGCAAGTGAAGGAAGTCCTATTGCCTCTTCAATCGGAGCAAAAGCTATTGAAAACAAATATCGAAGAACTCCAAGTTTCTATTCAAAGCTGGAAAGATGGATACGATCCATCTCAAGAAGAAGAAGGTGGAAAGCTTGTAGAAACAGGATATCCAAAATATGAACATGCTGTCTATGAGTACGAACGCCTCTTACAACAAATCAGCCGATTAGATGAACAGCTTGAGGAAGACAGGAGTCATATTGATGTTCCTTTGGATATAGATGAAATAGAGGAATACCCTTTGCCATTTTATACTGAAGAAACATGGCGGGCTTTAAAAAAGGAAAAAGAAGAAGTGGAACGTGAGGAAGCTTTCATTAAGGAACAATCCGTAGACCTCGGCCGCGAGTTTCAAAAGATAGAGAAGCGTAAACATTCGATAGAGGACGAGAGGATCAGTGAGGAAACAGCCAAAGAGTATGAAGAAAAGTTGCAGCGGAATTATCAAATGGCGGCAACGTCTGATCAAAGCAAAACGGGATTAAGGAATGGACGTTTGTTAGGAGGCGTTTTGGCCATCCTCGCGCTTGCTATTGGAGGTCTCCTTGAAGGGATGATCCTATTCCTCTTATGTTTGGTCGTAGCGGCTGGACTTGGATTATACAGTTTCAGCTGTCATAGAAAAATAGTGGAAGCGTCAGAGGAAAGCTTGCCGACATCTATACCTGCTGAAGAAATGGAACAAGCGAGATGGCAGCTGCAAAAATATGATGCACAAAAGAATGAGTACCATCATTTGCGTGAGCAGTGGAAGCAGTTGAACCAGGAAGAGATTCGGCTGCAGGAGAAGACTCACCATCTCCAGCAACGAAAAATAAGATTGGAAGGTACACTCGATGAACAGCGTAACCTCTATCCTTTCCTTGAATACTTACACGTGGAGCACTGGGAAAAGCTCTATCATCTTTTGACACAATTGAAAGAAAAAAAACGAACACATAAACGACTGCTGCAGGACAAAGAAGAACAGCTATCCAAAATAAATCGTATCAAAAAAGATCTGGGAGCGTTTTACAGGGGAAAAAAGTGGGAATTCTACGAAGAGAATATGGAACAGCAGTGGCAGCATCTGAAAGAATGGGTCCAAGAGCAGAATCAGAGACGGCAAAAGATCAATCAAGCAGAACAGCAATTAGAGTCCTTGCATAAGCGTTCCAAAGAAATTAGCGTGAAGCTTTCTACTTATTTGGAGCAGCAGTTTGAGCTTTTCAAAGAAGCCGGCGTAGAGGATGAAGCAGACTTTTACTCAAAGGCGAAAAAGAAAGAAAAACAAGAGAAGCAACAAAATCAGCTCCAAGATCTAGAACGCCAGCTGCAGCGTATGTTGTCGGAAAAAGAGCAAAAGGATTATCTTGTGTGGACACATGTCCCTGAGGAATCTGAACTTTCAGCCCGCCTGGAACGAATGAAAAGCGAAAAGCAAAAGATTGAAGAGGAACAAAAAAAAGCTCAGCAAACCATGGCAGACAACCAGAGCGCTATCCGACAGCTTGAGCATTCAGACGAACGCTCAAGTATTACCCACAAACTTCACAGGGAAAAAGTTGAACTTCAAAAGCAGTCGGAAGAATGGGCGGCTTATCAACTGGCTTTGAAGGCTTTGGAGAAGACAAAGCGCGCGTATAAAGAAAAATATTTACCACAAATCTTACGAAAAGCTACTGACTATTTTCATAAGCTGACGGACGGAAATTATGTTGATGTGAAAATTTCCCCGGATGATGATCACATTAAAGTCATGAGTAAGCAGGGATTCACTTATTTCCCAATGGAACTTTCACGGGGCACAAAGGATCAATTGTATGTTTCTTTTCGGTTGGCACTTGGGGAAACGATGGCGGATGATTTGTCGCTACCGTTTCTTGTTGATGATGCCTTTGTTCATTTTGACCAGAAAAGATTAAACCTGATGATTGAACTTTTGGAGCAGTTATCTAAGAAACACCAGGTTATTCTATTCACATGGCGAGAAGATTTGAAAGAAGTGTTTCAATCTCCTCATGTCCTGCGATTGAGTTAAAATCGATAATAAGGTCGCAATGTAAGAACATTAATGATAAAATGTTTTAAGATTACTGAGGAATAAGCAAATGGAGGGTTTCCATTGCCAGAAATGAACAATAAGGATTGGAACAAATACGAAGAAACGATTGAACAATTTATTCAAGTCATAGCTAAGAATATGAGCCTTTATGGGGTAACCCCGTCCATCGGTCGCTTGTATGGAGTGCTATACTTTTCACAGGAGCCCATGACATTGGATGACATGCGGGAAGCTTTGGAGATGAGTAAGACAAGTATGTCAACAGGCGTCCGTGCTTTATCAGATATGAAGATGGTCGAACCGTCTTTTAAAAAAGGAGTCCGTAAAGATCTTTACAAGTCCGAAGAAGATTGGTATAAATCTTTCACATCCTTGTTCGGAAGCCGTTGGAGGCATCATACAGAGACGAATATTGAAGAAGCGGATGAAGCCATCCAGGAGTTGAAAGAGCTACAAGAGAAGACGACAGATGAAGATCTTCAGGCAAAAATAACAGAAGATATCGATCGACTGGAGTATGCGCAAAACTACTATCGTTGGCTTATGAGATTCATTCATGTAGTAGAATCCGGCGAGATTTTCCAATACGTACCGAAAATTGACCAAAAAGATAAAAAGTAAAAATCCGATGGGTGCAGCTTGTTTGCTGCACTCATCGGATTTTTCATAGCCTTTTACATAGAAGGGAAGGGGAGCTTGTATCATATTTGACCAAGAGTGCTCATAGACTAGAGACAAAAGGAGCAGGGAGGATGAATTTATGTTATTCGGTCTTCCGATTTGGGTCTTTCTGTGCATTGTCTTTATATTCATAAGCGGATATATGGCTATCCGCGCGATGAGAGCGGAGCACAACCTCGAACAAGAGTATATCGAACGGGAAGGTCAGGTGTATTTGAAGAGGATGGAAAAGGAGAAAGAGCGGCGAGAGAAAAGAGATGCCATGATGTCAGAATAAAAGCCAGGTGAATCACTCACCTGGCTTTTGTTCCTATTATTCTTCTGTATTTTCACCTTCAGAAGAGCTTTCTTCAGAGTTATTGCCCTCTGGATTTGTTCCTTCTGCCGCTGGTGCTTCTTCTTTATCGAAGAGTCCTTCAAACTCATCGAGCTTCACATCAATTTCAGAGTTCTGCATAAGCTCATCCATCTTCTTCTGAAGCTCAGCCTGATCGACTTTCTGACTCGTCAATGTACGCTTGATTTCTTCCTTCATTTCTTCATAAGGTTTGATATCTTCTTTATCACGCTTGTCCGTCACTTTGATGATATGGTAGCCAAATTGAGACTGCACAGGTTCACTTACTTTGCCTGGCTCTAATTCGTAGGCTTTATCTTCAAATTCAGCAACCATTTCTCCAGGTCCAAACCAACCAAGCTTACCACCTTGCTGAGCAGAACCATCAGAAGAATATTCAGCAGCTAACTCTCCGAAATCTTCCCCATTATCGATTTTTTCTTTAACTTCCTTCGCAGTTTCTTCATCAGAGACTAGGATATGGCTCGCTTGAACCTCTGTCTTCATACGATCATAATAATTTTTCATTTCTTCTTCTGAGATTTCGATTCCTTCAGAAGCCGCTTTTTCTTGCAATAGGCTCATACGGATGGTTTCTTTGAAAGCTTCTTCATCTGCAAAGCCATTTTGCTGAAGAATGTTCTCAAAATTATCACCGTATTGTTCTTTAATTGTTTCTAGTTCCTTGTTCACTTCTTCATCAGAAACCTCGTAGTTATTTGCAAGAACTTCCTTCATGACAAGAGTCTGAAGCACTTGCTCCCCAGATTGAGATTTCAATTCTTGGTAGAATTCTTCTTTCGTGACTTCTCCACCATTGGTTTCAACAACAACTTCTGATTCATCGGCATTTGATGAACAAGCTGACAAGGTGAATACGCTCGCTGCTAAAGCAGCCGTGATGGCTATTTTTTTCATAATCCTGACACTCCTAAAACTTATTGTGAATTTCGTGACGTAGAGATTTGCTCACAGCCTATGAGTAAATATAACACATTATATAGGCAATGTTCCATACTGTGTTGAGAAAATATAGCAATTCAAACAAGACATAGAAAAAACAGGCCATCTCCGGCCTGTTCTTAAAGTGTATTAAGCACTTCCACATATGAAGAAATCAATAATATTGTAATCAGTACGTTGATTGTGCGGAATACCCGCGTTTGTTTTTCGTTCGACATTTTCGTCTTTGTGCATAAGGAATGTGTGAGTGAGTTAAACACGAATAAAATGACGAGCGCGTACAAGCTGAATCCAAATGCCATGTTGGTACCTCCTTTATTCCCTATGAAACTACTCTATCAAAGTTTGGGTGGATTGAACAGAAAAAAGCAGGTCGGATTTCCCGCTTAGAACAAAAAAGTCTGATTCAGAAAAGAAAAGACAAATTCCGACTTAAACTAAAGCTCCCGATTGTGGAAGACACAGCTTCAAGACTTTTGTTTAGTGGATGGGGCTTTAGGGGATAGCTCGCTTTCCGCGGAAGCGTAAGGAGCACCTCTCATGTAGCCATTAAGAAAGCCATGTCTGGTTGGTATAATGAATGATGAATCCCTTGCCATGGATACGTCAGGGAAACGACGATTTGCGGTGTGCTGAATCAGTCAGTAGAAAAACACACA
Organism: Halobacillus litoralis; assembly: GCF_009856415.1. Classification (GTDB taxonomy): domain Bacteria; phylum Bacillota; class Bacilli; order Bacillales; family Halobacillaceae; genus Halobacillus; species Halobacillus litoralis_C. The sequence continues at coordinate 102,967 of NZ_WMEZ01000008.1, forward strand.
CGTTCGTGTTTCCATTCGCTTTTCATGCGGACCTTTCCCAGACCCTGTTTCCATGCCTTATTCGTGCAGGATCTTTGGTAAAACGACTCTATAACGGCGTGGGTGAGCAGGTCTTCATTACAGAACTTAGCAGGTTACTGTTAGAGGAATTTCGTGAACCTCATATTGCAAAGGGGCGGAGGGAAACGGCGAGACTCCTAAAGGGTATGAGGGACAGCTGAGACCCGGGAAGGTGTAGCCGGAGGAGGCTTAGTGCCTCCCCCATGGAAAGCGAACCTTTTCCCGCAGCCCGTAGAATCGCACAAACGCCTCGATCGATTCTTCCAGAATACTGACATATGTTGTAAGAAGGCGTAAAAAAACAACGTTCAAAAGGGAGAACGTTGTTTTTTATGCTTTTGGCTGATGGATCAAGATATCATAGCCTTCTTTGGCATTTTCGATCAAGCACTTCTTCGGTGCTTTTGCGAAATAATTTAAATAGAGAAAATCAGAAAAGGATAATCCAATGTTCACAGATGCAAAAAGTACAAGATATGCAAAGTAGTTAGGGAAGACATATCCCATGATGAGTGCAGGAACTGTAATCAAAAATGTTGGTGCAAGAGCCATCATGATGGATGTCTTTTTCGATAACCGAGTTTTGCACTGGTAGGTGAAGGTCGGAACAAATCGTTTTCTGAATTTGAACTTCACACGCAATCGCTTGTAGCTGAGCATCAATGGAAGCATATGCATTAAGCGATGCATCGATGGTAAGAAAAACAAAATAACCAACAACGGTAGAAAACCGTGATCATTCATCTCATGCGTACCGTGTATCATTGAATACGGCAAGTATAAAATTAGGAAAGAAAGTAGTCCTGTAAGAAAAGACATCAGGTAAACACGGTTCAAACCGAATTCTTTATTGATGTTTACTGTTTTCCAGCAGTTCATCATAAGAATCCCTCCCTTACAACAAAAAATACTGTGAATTTTATATGAATATCGATATGATAGTAGTACGTTTTATGTTTCGTTTGTTTGGCACAAGACGAATAATAGTATGTTTGAAGAGAAAAAGCAATAGGTTTTTTGTAAAAAAAATATTTGCTTTTTACTCTTTTGTTGTAAGATCTTTTAAACCTTGGTATGACAAGGGTGACAGCAGGTAGTGGAGGGAGTATTTTGAAGAAGGAAAATCAATGTGAAACCTTTGCATTCCACTTGAATTTATTACTAGAAGTCGAAGAGATGAAGAAATATCCATTTACGAAATTAGTCATTGAAAAAAGCTTAACAAAAAAAGAATATAAGGAAACGTTGCAGTTGTTAGAGATCTTGCATGAGCGTTACGAGGAGGATATAGCCAACGGTTTGATTAATCATTCCAATTTGATGATTTACTTTGCCGGCATGCTTTGTTACAAGCTTCCTATAGATGAGGCATTGGAAGCACTCAATCAGCAGGGGCTTTACCCGAAATTGACGAACCAACTCCATCGTCTTCATCATAAATAGAACCCTTTCCAATAGATATTGGAAAGGGTTCTATTTATATAGTCTTACACGTTATGAAGATCTTGATTTCTTTTTATAGTCTTCAATATCCGTAGGCTGTTGGACCAAAGGTTCCTCTTCAATGTTTTCTAGTGAACGTTCCAGGATTTCTATATATTCATCTCCATAGATCTCCTTGATCAGAGCAGATAAATCCAAGAACTCAGGAAGCTTTCCATACATTTCTGTCATGGGCATAACGCCTCTCAGTACAGAATTATCTTCTGGGTTATACTCATTCAGCGTTGCTTCTAGAAGTTCAATCCCTGGATCCGTTAGTTCTACATACGTGTTCCTTTTATCGTTTTCACGTTTAGAAAACTGAAGGAGGCCGCGCTCTTCCATTTTCTTTGAAAAGTTGAAGGCTGTTGAAACATGCATGACACCATACTTGGAAATCTCAGAAATGCTTGCCCCTTTCAAATGGTAAGCAATCCACAAAATATGATGCTCGTTGATGTTCAATTGAAATGGCTTGATCCAATCCTGCCAGTCCTTTTCAATGGCTTTCCAAAGTGCTTTAGAGAGTTGAGCCATTTTATGACTGTAGAAAATGGCTTCTCTTTTTGAGATTTTTTCCTTCATTTACCTCACCCTCTTAAGGTATTTTTAAAACTATTCTATCATCAATAGGCTATTAGTTTCTAAAGAGTTACCCACTTATAATAATATAAAATTTGAGCAAATTATCAAGATATAATGTGCTGAAAAAATAAATAACATGCAGAGCGAGGAAAAACTGGCTCCGCATGTGTGGGAAGAGGGGTTAATCAGAAGGGGGTTCGTTAGGATCTAATTCTTTGAAAGCTCCAGCAATCCATTCGTGAAAACGGACCATATCTCCCAGACGTCTGTAAAGCTGATCCGCCTGTTGCATTTCCTCTTGATTGACATATTCCTTTATTCTGTCTTTCAACTCGCCTTCCATACTTTCGAGCCTATTTATTTGTCCATTTGCGGCTGACTGCCACTTCTTTATATAGGAAGACATGAAATTTCGATATAAGTTTTCATTGGCTTGGTAAAGGTCTTTACGGAAGCCTTTCTTCCATACTCGTTCAACCAGCCCTTGATCCAATAAACCTCTTACGCCTGTACTCATAGAAGTTTTACTTTTACCCAAAGCCTTACTCATTTCATCTAACGTCATTGGACCCTGATGCAGATAGAGAGTAACAAACAACCGAGCATCAGCAGGGGTAAGTCCAAACATTTCCAGTGTCTTAGAAAATTCGTGGGTGACTTTCGTATGCATGTCTTCAAGGAAATGGTGGTCTTTTACTACCATAAGATCCTCCTTCGCAAAAAATCTATGTACAACGTTACTATAATTTCCATTTTTATAAAAATTACTGAAAGGGCTTAAATATAAAGGATTTAGAAGTAAATTGGCGTAATACACCCCTTAAACTCTGTACAGTTTCAACTGTACATAATTTTTGTACTTGATTTAAAGTATTTATCGTTTGAACTTTCTATTACAAATAGGTTACATTATGTAAGGTGCTTGATTGTGGACGGAAATAAAAACGATGAAACGTACCATAATAAACAAAAACAGAAGAGGTGAGAGACGTGCCGATTATTCAAGTAGAAAACTTATCGAAAATTTTCGGTAAAAATGCCAAAAAGGCTACCAAATACTTAGATGAGGGTTTATCAAAAGAAGATATCCTTGAAAAGACCGGCAACACAGTCGGTGTTAACCGCGCGTCCTTTGATGTAGAAGAAGGGGAAATCTTTGTCATCATGGGGCTGTCCGGAAGTGGTAAGTCTACACTTGTACGATTAATCAACCGATTAATTGAACCAACAGAAGGTAGTGTATATATTGATGGTCAGGATTTGGCTAAGATGGACAGCAAAAATTTACGAGAAGTCCGTCGCCAAAAGTTGAGTATGGTATTCCAACGCTTTGGTCTTTTCCCACATCGTACAGTACTGGAAAACGCAGAGTTCGGTCTTGAAGTCCAAGGAATTGATAAAAATGAGCGTAAAGAAAAAGCGAAAAAATCTTTAGAAATGGTCGGCCTAGGTGGCTATATCCACCAATACCCTGGTCAACTATCCGGGGGGATGCAGCAGCGTGTTGGTCTTGCGAGAGCCCTGGCAAACGATCCAGAAGTTCTATTGATGGATGAAGCCTTTTCTGCATTGGACCCATTAATTCGTAAAGAAATGCAGGATGAATTATTGGAGCTGCAAGAATCCATGAAGAAAACCATTTTATTCATTACCCATGACCTTGATGAGGCGTTAAGAATCGGTGACCGTATTGCTCTCATGAAAGACGGACGCATTGTTCAGATTGGTACACCAGAAGAAATCCTAGTGAATCCAGCGAACGAATATGTTGAGAAGTTCGTTGAGGACGTAGATCGTTCCAAAGTGTTGACCGCCGAAAACATTATGAAACGACCAGAAACGGTGGATATTCAAAAACACGGTCCGCGTACAGCTCTTGAGCGGATGCGGAAGGAAGGTCTTTCGAGCATCTATGTAACGGATGCAAAAAGAAATCTGCATGGCTATGTAACCGCTGATGATGTTTCTAATGCTGTAAAACAGGATTCGGATAACTTGAAGGGGATTCTTCGCACGGATGTGCCGAAGGTAGAGCCTCAAACACCGATGCAGGAAATTTTCGATATTATCCATGATGCCCCTGTACCTGTAGCTGTTATTGAAGAAGGAAAATTGAGAGGGATTATTGTGAGAGGAGCCGTCCTGGCGGCGTTAGCTGGAAGTGAGGTGAATTTAAATGGGTTTGATTCCTAAGCTTCCTGTTGCTGAGTGGATTGATACAGCGACAGAGTGGACAACAGATACGTTTGAATTCTTATTTGATTTTATAAAAGAAGATTTTGGTGACTTTATTGAAATCGTAGCAGAAGATTGGTTGATGGCTATTCCCATTTGGCTATTCATTATCGTTGTAGGTGTTTTGGCCTTCTTTGTTTCTGGGAAAAAGTTGGGCTTAACAGCTTTTGCAGTTATCGGCCTATGGTTTATTGCCAACCAGGAGTTATGGGAAGAGTTGATGAATACATTTACGCTCGTTATTTTTGCGAGTCTGATCTCCGTTATTATCGGAGTTCCATTTGGAATTTGGATGGCAAAAAGCAAAATGGCTGAGAAAATCCTTACACCTGTCCTTGACTTCATGCAGACGATGCCTGCCTTTGTCTATCTGATTCCAGCCGTAGCTTTCTTCAGTATCGGTATGGTACCAGGGGTGTTTGCCTCTGTCATATTCGCAACACCACCGACCGTTCGTTTTACGAACCTGGGAATACGTCAGGTGTCCCATGAATTGATTGAGGCATCCGATGCATTCGGTACGACCGGAACTCAGAAATTATTTAAAGTCCAATTGCCAATGGCTAAAAAGACGATTATGGCAGGAATCAACCAAACAGTCATGCTTGCACTATCCATGGTGGTCATTGCATCCATGATTGGTGCGAAGGGACTTGGTCAAACAGTTATTACCGGACTTCAGCGTGCTGAAGTCGGAACTGGATTCGTTGCAGGACTTGGTATCGTTATTCTTGCAATTATCATTGACCGTTTCACACAAAACTTGAACACCCAGCGTGGTGACTAGTAAATAACGTTAGAAAAGGGTCCTTGGACCTTTTTTCTATATAAAATCTTTAAAAGGGGAGAGATTTACATGTTTAATTGGAAACGTTTCGGTATGGTTGCCGGACTATCTTTAACACTTGTAGCTGCAGGTTGTGGATCTTCAGAAGATGAAGGCACAGAGTCAAATGGAGATTCTAACGGTGATGAAGCCGCTTCTGAAATGAATTATGGGGAAGAAATGGGCTATGAAATTACTGGTATCGAAGCAGGTGCAGGTGTCGTAAGTTCTGCCGAAGCTGCTGTTGAAGAATATGAAAACTTGAGTGGTTGGGAAGTATCTACATCTTCTTCTGGTGCTATGGCCACAGCTCTAGGTGAAGCGGTTGAGAACGAAGAACCAATCGTTGTTACGGGCTGGACGCCACACTGGAAGTTCGCAAAATATGATTTGAAATACCTTGAAGATCCAAAAGAAGTTTTTGGTGGAGAAGAACAAATCAAAACAATGGTTCGTCAAGGGCTTAAAGATGAGAAGCCAAACGCTTATAAAATCTTAGATCAGTTCAACTGGGAAGCTTCAGACATGGAAGAAGTGATGCTTGAGGTTTCTGATGGGGCAAGCCCAGAAGAAGCGGCTCAAAACTGGATTTCCAATAATCAAGACAAAGTAGATGCGTGGACTGAAGGTACTGAAGAAGTGGATGGTACAGAAGTTGAGCTTGTTCTTGTAAACTGGGATTCTGAGATTGCTTCAACAAACGTCGTTGCAGAAGTCATGAAGGAACAAGGCTTTGAAGTAACGATTACACCACTTGATAATGGCCCGATGTGGGAATCTGTTGCCGCTGGTGAAGCAGATGGTATGGTTGCTGCATGGTTGCCAGGAACTCACGGTGATCAGTATGAGCAAAACAAAGATAAGCTAGAAGATCTTGGAGCAAACCTTGAAGGTGCTAAGATTGGTCTAGTCGTTCCTGAGTATATGGATGTCGATTCCATTGAAGATTTAGAAGCAGCTGAATAATAAGTTTGATAAAGCGTGTAGAGGTATAAACCTCTACACGCTTTTATTTTAGGCTCGGGTAAATCCCGCAGTTTATTATATATAAGCTCCCTTTTCTGGAAGACTCAGTTTCGTAAGTGAGCAGGTCTACATTACAGAACTCGGCAGGTTACTGTTAGAGGGATTTTGAGGATTTCATATGGCAAAGGGCGGAGGGAATCGGTGAGACTCTTGTGGGAAGTGCGTGGTAGATGAGACCCCGCAGAGCGTTAGCTCGAGGAGGCTCATCACTCGCCCCGGAAAGCGAACCTTTTCCCGGAGCCCTAACTACCCACAAAAGTCTCAAAATCGAGTCTTACACACTCCTGCCATATACTTTAATAATGAACATTTAACAACAGCGTTTAACTGCGCTTTTTGGGCATAGAATGGAAGGGGATGGAATATAGATAGGGGAAGAAGGACAAACATAAAAAATCCCGCACAAGGCGGGATGTGTGAGATTATTGGTGGTTGATGACTTCATGACTCGGTTGTGTCGTGTGATCGGCTTGCTCAGCCTTTGCTTTTTCTTCTAATTCTTTTAAGCTTGCTTCGATTTGTTCTAAATATTTCTGAATGTTTCTTTGATGGGGTTCAACGGTTCGCTTCCAGCTTTCAATGGAAGTTTTTACATCTTCAGAAAGTTCTTTGATCAGCTCTGCGCCTTCTTTAGACGTTTGGGTAATCTGATCTTTCAGTTGCATACCTTCTTCTTTTAAGCTGAGAACTGTATTTTTTAAGTTCTCACTTTTCAGTTTGGCATTTTCTCTAAAGTCACGACCGGAGGAAGGGGTGTTCAGTAACGTATAAGCAGCTCCAACGACTCCCCCGACTAAGAATCCCAGCGCTAATGATTTTCCATTTGGCATATCAGTCAGTCTCCTTTCAATCACTCTCTATTTTATATTTTCTCTTAATATGTATGAATGAAACCTTAAAAACATAAAAAAATATTCTTTAAGTGGTAAAGGTAAAACAAAGGCACTACATTTGATGTAGTGCCTTTGGTGTAAGTTAAGGTTCATTCTGTATATCCTCTTAAGAGGCAGGTTGAGCAGCTTTAGCAAGGTTTGATCGTCTTAAGATCTTTTGGGCGATCGGATACATGACGGCTACGAAAAGCACGTTAAACGCCGCAGCAGGTAGAACGACTGTAGCAAACATGAGGCCGAAGCTCGCTTCCATAAGTCCGATGATGTAAAGGACAACCCCTAAGAAAATGGAGCCGCTGATCATCGTACCGATAGCCGCTAAAGCAGGCTGTACGAATTTTTGATGTGATATTTTTTTAGTCAAAAGGACAAGCCCGAAGAAAGCAAATGCTGTGAACGGCTTATCAATGATATTGGCCAGTTGGCCGCCTGGAACGGTGGTTGTCATCGCTGAGATGAAGCCTGTCGCTAAAGATAACAATAGGACATACGATGGTTTAGGGAACAATAAAATCCCGAGGAACATCATAGCGAGCATCATGTCCGGTCGCATTCCGAAAAAGAACGGGGGTGCGACAGCATGCAGAACTGCACCAATTCCTACAAATAAAGACAACATGACTAAAACACGAATATTCATTTAAACATCTCTCCTCAACTATTCTAATCTCATCTGAATTTGCCATCCAAACGTGTCCTCATGACCGTTTGCGATTGCATGCTAGTATTATAGCAGTTTTCTCTTGAGAAAATCAAACCATTTAACCAGGGATGTGGTGGTTGATTTCACCAGCGATGGCCTGTAAATCTTCTGGGGTGTAATCATCGGAGTGGACATCCCACTTCGCGCCGAATCCATCCCCTTCACCATACCTCGGAATGAGGTGGATATGTAGGTGGAAAACAGATTGGCCTGCTGCTTCTTCATTGTTATTTAAGACGTTCAAACCAATAGGAGCATAGGTTTGTTTAATTGCATTTGCGATCTTCGGCACTCTTGAGAACAGCTTCTCTGCTGTTTCTGGATGTGTGTTGTAAATGTCTTGGCAATGCTGTTTCGGGATAACTAGCGTGTGCCCTTTTGTTACCTGACTGATATCAAGAAAAGCATACACCTCATCGTCTTCGTACACTTTCGCTGAAGGAATTTCTCCATCAATGATTTTGCAGAAAATGCATTCATCTGCCATATGCAAACACTCCTTTCCGTTTGATAGCATTGTACCATATGAAAGAGCTAAAACTCGATGAAGACGGTGAGTGAAAAGTGTAACGGATGGGAAAGTATGATAAAATTTGTGCAGGTAAATTAATGAAGTGAGGGATAAGATGGAACCTTTATTACATATCAAAGACCTCCACGGAGGGTACACTCATAAAAATGTGCTTCATGGCATTTCTTTTGATGTCCATCCAAATGAAATCGTCGGCCTCATCGGTTTGAATGGTGCAGGTAAAAGTACAACCATCAAACATATCATCGGGATGATGCAGGCGAAAAAAGGAAAAGTCTCGATCAATGGAACATCATTTGAAGAAAACCCGGAAGAGTATCGACAACAGCTCGGTTATATTCCGGAGATGCCTATTTTATATGATGAATTGACATTGTATGAACATCTACACTTGACCGCTATGGCCTACAATGTGCCGGAAGATGTATTCAAACAGAGGTTGCAGCCGCTTCTAAAAGAATTTCGTATGGAGAAAAAGCTCAAATGGTTTCCGGTCCACTTTTCTAAAGGGATGCGCCAAAAGGTTATGATTATGTGTGCATTTTTAATTGAACCGGACCTCTATATCGTTGATGAACCGTTTGTTGGTCTGGATCCTCTCGGTATAAAATCCTATCTGCAGTTGATGGAGGATATGAAAGAAAAAGGGGCGGGGATTTTAATGTCGACTCATATCCTTGCTACTGCAGAGAGATATTGTGATCGTTTTATCATCCTCCATGAAGGAGAAATCAGAGCTAAAGGGACGCTTGAAGAGCTGCGCACGTCATTTAATCAGCCGGGGGCATCTCTTGATGATATCTATGTGCAGCTGACAAAGGAAGAACAATATGATTAATGCAAAGGAGTTTTGGAAGAAACGTTTTTCTGAACACACGAAAGAGACCAGCCGTTACTTAAAGTATATTTTTAATGAACACATTGGTATTGCCCTGTTGTTCTTTATCTCAGCGCTCGCTTACTACTACCGGCAATGGCTGCAAGGCTTGCCGGAAGATTTTCCTACCGCATGGATTATTGCGCTCGCTTTTGGATTCATCACAGGGTACAGTCCTGTGCGTACGCTCCTCAAAGAGCCGGATTTGGTTTTCCTGCTTCCAGGTGAGTATCAATTGGGTGACTACTTCCGCCGCTGTTTATATTACAGCTACGTTGTCCAACTTTATCTTATTTTTCTAGTATCGGCAGCCCTGGGTCCTTTGTATTTTGCCTCTTATCCAGAACTTGGTACCCGGCATTATTTAATGATGATCGGTGTAGTCCTTGTCATTAAGATTTGGAACATGATGTCCAATTGGTGGATGTTGAAAGAGAGAAACCTGAGAACGAGACTCGTGGACCAGATCATTAAAGTGGTATTGAACATTACCATTTTTTATTTTCTAGCTCAAGGAGAATGGGTATATGCCAGTATCGTGACCGTGCTCCTTGTAGCTGTTGTTCTTTACACATATTCACTCTCCAGGCAAAAAGCCGGACTCGCCTGGGACATACTTGTAGAAAAAGATCAGCAGCGGATGAGAACCTTCTACAGAATTGCCAATATGTTTGTGGATGTTCCCCATTTAAAAAATACAGTGAAAAAGCGAAACACGCTTGTACGAGCGATTGTGGATCGGGTTCCTTACCGGCAAAACCAGACCTTTTCCTATTTGTATAAAATCACGTTTATACGAAGCAGCGATTATTTAGGTATGTATATCCGCCTTATAGTCATTGGTGCACTGGCCATTTGGTTTGTATCCAATCTATGGGTGAAGGTCGCGTTTGCCATTCTATTTCTCTACTTGAGTGCATTTCAAATGATGACATTGTGGAATCACCACCGCACCATTGCTTGGCTGGATCTATATCCAGTTAAGAAAGAATGGAAAGAAAAAGCAATCTTGCAATGGTTACAGCAGATCATGTTGTTTCAAACGTTCCTGTTCGGTCTACTGTTTGTATTCCAATGGAACCCTATAGGGCTTGTGCTCGTATGGATAGGTGGAAGTATCTTCAGTTATCTATTTATACAAAACTATGTGAAAAAGAAATTGACGTAACAGGGAAGACTACTTAAGCAGTCTTCCCTGTTTCATATCCAATTTTATCAATATTTCATTGTTTGTACTTATGAAAAAACATTCGGAGGTGTTCGATATGAGTTATGAAGAGCAGGCGAAGCAGGAAGCCTTACGTTGGAGTAAATCATTGGACAAGCGGTCTTCCCTAATACAGAGGCGTTCAAAGCAGGTGCAGTCGAAAATGAATGAAAAAATCCCTAGTCGCGTCCACGGGGTAGTGACGGATAGCGTTCGTTCTATGATTGAGCTTGCTTTAACCACATCAGAGTACATTCGTCCTGTAAACGTCCATCCGGATTGGAGCTTTGAAGAGCGTGAAAGGCAAGTCCGTGAATTAGTTAATAAATATAAGAAGGCAGCAGCTGTGGAAGGCGCAGGAACGGGTTTTGGAGGCTTTTGGCTGGGGGTGGCTGATTTCCCACTACTATTAAGCATAAAGATGAAGTTTTTGTTTGATGCGGCTCAGGTTTATGGGTGGAATGTTCATTCTTATGAAGAGAGAGTTTATTTGCTTCATGTATTCATGCTCGCTTTTTCCAGTGACGAGGTTCGTGGGGAAGTGAAGCGTAAGGTTATGGGATGGAATGACTTAGAAATGATGGAAAAGAACGTGGATTGGAAGACTTTGCAGATTGAGTATAGAGATACCCTGGATCTTGTGAAGCTTCTTCAATTGATTCCGGGTTTCGGGGCCGTTGTGGGGTATGTGGCGAATGGGAGGTTATTAGAACAATTAGGGGAGACGACCATTCAGTCCAGCCGCCTCCGTTTACTTTAACGTTCTTGATAACTAATAAAGGATTGGAATAATGTTTTAGCTGCGTGTGGCAGCGCTTTTTCATCGAAATCGAATTTTGGATGGTGGTGGGGATAATAATGATCCGGAATTTGAGCACCTGTAAAATAAAAAGTGCCGGGCTTATCCAATAGGTAATATGCAAAATCCTCTCCAGCCATGACCGGTTCGATCTCTTCTGTACGTAAAGAAGCGTCCGCCTTGTGGGCGTGTTGTAAAACTAAGTCCGCTTCTTCGGTGTGATTGACAACGGGAGGGTACCCCTTTTCATATATGAACTCGTAGGTAGCATCGTTTGCATCACATGTTCCTTTTATGACTTTTTCCATCTCTTCAATGATCAAGTTTTGCACGTCAGGGTCAAATGTTCTTACCGTACCTGTTAAGGTTGCTGAATCCGCAATGACATTAAATGTGGTTCCTGATTCAAACGTTCCTACTGTAAGCACAGCTGTTTTCAATGGGTCTACCCGACGGCTGACGATTTGCTGCAAGGAAGAAACCATTTGAGAGGCGATGACGATGGCATCTTTTGTTTGATGTGGTTGGGCTCCATGTCCACCTTTGCCTTGAACTTTGATTTCGAATCGATCTGCTCCGGCCATAAAAGGTCCTTTGGACGTTTGGATGACTCCTGTGGGAGCATTCACCCATAGATGAGTGCCGAACACTGCATCTACATCGGAAAGAGCCCCTGATTCGACAATCGGTTTTGCTCCCCCGGGCGCATACTCTTCCGCGTGCTGATGAAGGAAAACGATCGTTCCTGGCAGTTCTTCTTTATAAGGTAGAAGTGCTTCCGCCAGACCTAGAAGAGCTGCGGTGTGTCCGTCGTGACCACACGCATGCATGGTCCCTTCGTTCTTGGATTTATAAGGTACGTCATTTTCCTCCTGAATAGGAAGGGCATCAAAATCTGCTCTCAGCGCAACCGTCTTCCCTGGTTTCCCGCCTTCAAGCCTGGCAATCACTCCATTTCCTCCGATGTGACTTTCATACGGAATCCCCAGTTTCTCATATGTATCTGCAATGAATTGAGCCGTCTTCTCTTCTTTGAATGAGACTTCTGGATATTGGTGCAAATGACGACGCGTTTTAACCATTTTCTCGTATTGTTCATCAATGGCTTGAAAAACGTTTTCCCACATATGTTCTCCTCCTTGTTTTCTTGGTGATGGTTGGCAACTATTTTTATAAATTGTAATATACATTCAGAATATTCTCAAATGCGTTCCCTTATCGAGTGTCAATAAAAAATCCCCTGTCTGAGACAGGGGATGAAGATGTTAATCTTGTAAGCGGGAATCTTGAAGTAAACGACCGATTTCTTCCATATGACCAGTTTCGTCTGCAATCATATCATCCAGTTTCACAGATAACTCGGTCAGTCCAAGTTCTTCCGCTTGGGATTTGCGTTCCTCGTAGCGTTTAATGGTCTGACGCTCAGCTTCACGTGCTTCTTCTAACATTGGTCTAACTTCAGTCATTTGCTTGACTTCCGCAGGTGTTGTCGTCGGAGTTCCACCAAGAGTACTGATTTTTTCAGCTAGATAAAGAGCGTGCCCTTGTTCATCGGTCACTTCGCTCTCGAAAAATGGCTTGAGGACTGAACGATAAAGCCCCGTTACGACAGCCGCATTATAGGTGTACATAATAGAGGCTGCGTACTCATGAGCTAAATCTTCGTTGAGTCCATCGATTAAATTTTGCATTTTTTGATCCATACAACAACATCCTTTCTTTTATGCTCTACTATAAATATTCCCATCACAATCTGGTTTAAACATCACCTCCGACTAGAGACGGAGATAACTCCGTTCTCTAGGTTGTTTTACAATTCTTCATTTCCAGATAAGATTAGGCTACATTCTGAATGAAGCTTTATATCATTGCACCATTTATGAAAGAAAAGGAAATATTAAACTTCTGTCGAATGTAATTTACGGAAGGTTAAAAAAGGGTGAGCACTATGCATAATAAAATTTCACAAGTCGTCATCGCACTAATATTAGTTTTATTTGGTTTTGTTCTTCTCTTGTCGAATTTGAACATTATTTCCCTGGAAATGAGATGGACGTGGGGCAATATTTATCCGGTCATTTTATTGGTGATTGGTTTAAAGGTTTGGTTGGATGCGTTATTAAAAAAAGGCGGGAGTTGGATCCTCGGTTCCTTCCTCACCATCTTCAGTACACTTTTATTGTTGGATCGACTGGGGATCTTTGAATTTTCCTTTGGTGATGTATGGCAACTTTGGCCGCTTCTTTTCATATACTTTGGATTTAGTATCTTTTTAGGTAAAAACAAATCTAAAGTGAAAATTGAATATGATTCTAATGGTTCTTCTTCAAACAAGCTGAAGTCCAAGCATATGATGATTGGAGATCACTCTTTTAATGAAGAGAACTGGAAGGTGGAGCCTATGGATTTATGGAATGGAGTGGGTGACTACCGCTTCGATTTTACACGTGCTTTCATTCCAGATGGAGATACGCCAATCATCGTGCGTGGCTGGGTTGGCGACGTCAAAATGTTAATTCCGAAACAAGTTCCATTTCGTGTAGAGGCAAAAGTGAAGACAGGGGATATCCGTGTCGGTGGACAGAAAGCTGATGGAATGCACAGAAGTGTGGAATATGAAACCGATGATTACTCGATGGCCACTCGCAGGTTGACCATTGGTGTCGATCTTAAAGTAGGTTCGATTCGAATCGAACAGGTGTGAAAGGTGGGGGGAGCATGTTAAAGCAATTGAATAGTATACGTTACATGTATATCCGATCACACCTTTATGGACTCATTTTAAATACGTTTATCCTGCTCAGTATCCTGTTGTCTATTTACGTATGGTTTCAGCCTGATTGGTTGAGCGCAGGGGCCATTTTAATGTTCATCCTGCTCTATGTTGTCCTTGGGTTTATCATGTCTCTATATGCAGGCTTTCGGTCGAGTGGGGATGTCAAACACCGGCTGGACTACATATCGATGATGATTACCCAGCTTTCGCGCGGGAACTTCAGCAAGCGGATTTACTTTAATGAGAATGATGAAATTGCTGCTGTAGGGGATGAACTGAATGTACTTGGCGAAAAGTTGGAGCAGCAGAAGGATTCGCTTGTAAAGCTTGCTGATGAAAAAAGCGAGTTGGCGCGTACGGCTCACAAAGCAGCAACGATTGAAGAGCGACAACGACTTGCCCGCGACTTGCACGATGCCGTGAGCCAGCAGTTATTCGCCTTAACGATGATGGCGCAGGCGACAGAAAAAATCTTTGATCGTCGACCTGAAAAAGCAAAAGAACAGCTTCAGGAAATTACCCAAATGGCCCTTCAGGCGCAAACAGAAATGAGGGCGCTCCTTCTTCATTTACGGCCGGTTCATTTGTCAGGAGAACCACTGACGGAGGGGATTAAAACACTTATAGAAGAATTGCGTCAAAAGTGTCAGATTGATTTTGATGTGGATATGGAAGATTTAGGTGATCTCCCAACATCAGTAGAAGAGCAGTTGTTCCGGGTTGTTCAAGAAGCGCTTTCGAATATATTAAGACATGCCAATGCCTCTGAGGTGAAGGTGGAAGCCACTCATGACCAAAAGGAAATCTTCCTACATATTGCTGATAATGGAGTCGGTTTTGACACAGAGGATAAAAAAGCCAATAAGGCTTCTTATGGATTGAAAACGATGCGCGAACGGTGTGAAGAAATTGGTGGTACATACTCTTTGCGTTCGAGGAAAGGAGAAGGGACACATATCGATGTCCGTGTCCCTGTAAAAGCAAATGAAAAGGGGGAAGAGAAATGATTCGTGTCGTAGTCATTGATGATCACGATGTCGTCCGTAAAGGTGTGATTGCCTATTTAAGTACAGAAGAAGATTTGGATATCGTGGGAGAAGCAAGCAGTGGGTATGAAGGAGCAGCGCTGGTTAAAGAGAAGAAACCGGATGTTGTTCTCATGGATTTGATTATGGAAAATGGGACTGGAATTGAAGCGACAGAAGAAATCATGAAAACAGAATCTTGTAAAATCATCATTCTGACAAGTTATTATGATGATGAGAAGGTTTTTCCGGCGCTTGAAGCAGGTGCGTTTAGTTATATGCTGAAGACATCATCAGCCGATGAAATTGCAGAAGCCATACGGAAAGCCGCGCTTGGTCAAAATGTAATTGAGCCGAAAGTGGCTACAAAAATGATGACCCGTTTCCGTCAAGATCGAAAACCACATGAAGAGCTCACGAAACGTGAACTGGAAGTACTCAAATGTGTCGGGGAAGGCATGACGAATCAGGAGATCAGTGATGCGCTTTATATAGGAGTCAAAACAGTGAAGACTCATGTCAGTAACATTTTAAGTAAATTAGAGGTTCAGGACCGTACCCAGGCGGCCGTTTATGCCCATCGAAATGGATTGCTGAAAAATTAGAAATGAAAGAAGAGGACCGCATATAGGCGGTTTTTTTCATTTTAAGAGCTATATCTTTTATAGAAATGACAAAGGTGTGGACGACTATGAAACTACTTTGTTTTCGAGAGAATACCTTGTATAATGGCATGAGAGAGAGGTAGAAAGGATACACATTATGAAAAAAAGTATGGAAACAGCGCTGTTTCTGCTATGGGCAACTTCACTCGTTGCTACTGTCGGGAGCCTGTTCTTTTCAGAGGTTCTCGGCTATGCTCCCTGTGAATTGTGCTGGTATCAGAGGATCCTGATGTACCCGCTGGTGCTCATTTATGGGACAGCTTTATGGAAAAAGAAGTGGGATGTGGCTTTCCCTGGCATCATCATGAGCGGAATGGGTATGTTCGTATCTATTTACCATTACATGCTGCAGAAGATCCCGTCGCTTTCAGCGGCAGACACATGCGGCCTTGTACCTTGTAATGGTCAATACATCAATGTTTTCGGATTCGTGACCATTCCGTTTTTAGCAGGCACTGCCTTCATCATTATTTTTATTATTCATTTATTTGTCGTTGTAAAGAAAGGAAGGATTGACGTATGAAAAAAGGTATGATCATCTTTGCAAGTGCCCTTGTGGTGCTTGTTGTAGTTCTTGTATTTGTCGTGAACTATCAAAACTCCGAGAAAACAGCAGATAATCCGTATGGAAAAGAAGACTTGCATCAGGCAACCATTGATCAAATGGATGATCCTAATTATCAAAACCAGATTCAACCAGATGCTCTTGAGGAAGAAATTCAATCAGGAGATCCTACAACTGTTTATTTTTACGATCCGACATGTGTGCACTGTCAACGTACGACTCCAAGAATGATGCCGATCGTGAATGAATACGACCTGGATGTCAAAAAAATGAACGTAAGAGAATTTGAAGATCAGTGGAACAAATACGGGATTGAAGGAACACCTACCCTCATTCATTTCGAAAACGGGGAAGAACAGGCGCGAGTTTCCGGTGAACAATCCGTTCGTGATTTAGACGATTTCTTCCAGCAGGAAGTCATGGACAGTGAATCAGAACAAGAAGAGAAATAAAAAAAGTGAGCGGTTTTCCGCTCACTTTTCCTATGCTACTCTTCAAGTTCTATCATTTGATATTTTGTAATGTAGGCATCGCCATCAATAAACGAAGGCTTCTTCTGGTGCTGAGGGCCTGATTTTTTATGGGCCTCATCAAAGGACTTGGAGTTTTTCCAGTCTTCGAAGTCTTGTTCACTGCGCCATTGAGTAAGGACAACGTACGTATTGCCTTTTAAAGGGCGAAGGATGCGAATGGCTTGAAAGCCTTCACGATTTTCTACATTCCCCGCTCTTTTTTTGAAACGGTCTTCAAAAACAGGACGGCCTTCGTCACTGACAGGGATGTTGTTCATGACAACATAACCGTTCGATTGCATCGTACCCACATGATCGACGGTTTCATAGTTGCGTCCTTCTTCAAATATGGACGTATCTTCCCCTTCATAATAGGCGACCGTTTTGTCTTGATCCTGCATGAAAAACAGGGATGCTTCAGGGTGTTGTTGACTCAGTTTGGATAAGTAATTCAATGTACCATTGGTCATCGATACTTTCATAGCCGATGTCTCCTTTCCTGCGGTATCTTCAGTTTAGCAAGCAGGGTTCCATGGTGGCAAGTTTGAAGGTTAGAACAGAAAGGATGCACGTAATTTGAACATCAAAGATTTAAAGAAACGCTTACCTTCCTGGTCAGGGCGATTGAAGTGGCCGGCCCTCATCCTCCTGACACTCGTGTTGCTCGCGGGAATAGGTTACCTGGTCATATTATTCGGAGGACGGTTTGTCGTAAATGAAGAGGATCTGATTCTTGATGAAATGACTACGGTGGAGACAGCCGAAGGCGAAGTCATTGAACGGATATACACGAAGAACAGAAAGAACGTATCCATTCAACAGGTACCCGAACATGTCAAGGATGCGTTCATAAGTATAGAGGACAGCCGCTTCAGAGAGCATTCCGGTGTTGATTTCAAAGGGATTATGCGAGCGGTCTATAAAGACATCATCGCCATGAAAAAGGTGGAAGGTGCAAGTACAATCACTCAGCAGCTGGCCAAAAACATTTTTCTTTCAAATGAAAAGACATGGATGAGAAAAACGAAAGAAGTTATGGCGGCTCTTTACTTAGAGCGCAACTACTCAAAAGATAAAATTTTAGAATTGTATTTGAATCGTATTTATTTTGGGGAAGGGGCGTATGGCATTGAAACGGCTTCCCAGCATTATTTTCAAAAGTCTGCTTCAGAATTGACGATTGCTCAAGGAGCTCTGCTTGCAGGCTTGCCTAAGGCACCGAATACGTATTCGCCATTCGATAACCCGGATGACGCCAAGCAGAGAAGGAATGTTGTGTTATCACGGATGTACGACACAGGAAAAATTGATGCAGCAGTAATGAAGCAAATGCAAGGGTCGACGCTTGCTGTTGTGCAGGCTGAGGATACAAATCAAACGTGGTCCAACAGCTATGTGGATCTCGTCATCCATGAAGCAGCAGAGAAGTATCATATCTCTCGTGATGAGTTAAAACGTGGTGGCTACCGATTAGTGGTAGAAATGGACCCAAGAATCCAGAAAATAGCGGCAGAAGAAATGAAAAACGGCGAGTTTGTCCCAGGTTCCTCAGAGTCGATCGAAGGGGCTTTCACTCTTATGGATCACTCGACAGGCGCGCTCGTTGCGGTTGTTGGTGGGCGTGACTTTAAACATGGGGATTTCAACCGTGTCCGGGCGAAGCAGGCTCCTGCTTCCATCATCAAACCATTTGCCGTCTATGGTCCGGCTATGATGACAGGAGATTATGACCCATACAGTCTATTATCTGATGAAAAGCAGACGTTTGGTTCAAATGATTATTCTCCCAATAACTATGACGACCAATATGAAGGTGAAGTCTCCTTGTACCAGGCTTTGATCGAGTCCAAGAATGTGTCAGCCGTATGGCTCCTTGATCAAATTGGTATCTCTTTTGCCAAAGGATATTTGGAGAAAGCCGGTTTAGCCACAAAAGACAATGGTTTATCCATTGCTCTTGGTGGATTGTCGGATGGATATACTTCTCTTCAAATAACGGAAGCTTATGGTTCGCTGGCGCAGAATGGAAAAATAAAAGAAAGCTATGCCATTACAAAAATTCTTGATCGCAACGACAAGGTCATCCATGAACATGCGTCTGATGAAACAGAACTATTTAATGCGCAGACGGCATGGTATTTAACAGAAATCCTCCAGACGGCTGTACAGGAAGGAACAGCGAAGGCTGGTGAGTATCCTAAAGCATTAGCAGGAAAAACGGGGACTCATCAGGACCAGCATGTGTGGTTTGCCGGATACACGCCTGAATACGCGGGATCGCTTTGGATGGGCTACGATCAATCAGGAGAGATTGAAGGAAGCAGTGCTTATCCGACGCGTCTCATGAAAGAAATATTAACAAGAATCGATCAGGAAAAAAGTCTGGCTGTAACATTTGAACAACCGGAAGGGGTAGAAAGCTTACCTGAACCTGTTGATCTTCCCGTTTTAACGGACGTAACAGGAAGATTGAATTTGTCCGGCCTCGCTACATTAAGAGGGACGATACGATGGTCCGCTTCTGACGATGAGCGGATTGTCTACCGTATTTTCAGGAAAGAAAACGGAGAAGATGTTAAAGTCGGTGAAGTGACGGGAAAGAATGAGTTTAAGGTCAGTGCTTTTGGTATCTTCGATCAGACGAGCTATTACATCGTACCCGTGGATCCACTGACAGGGAAGAAAGGTCAGCCTTCCAATACAGTGAATCTGAGTTGGGACCTGTGAAAAAAAGCACAAAATCATGACAAATGTTTTATTTTTCTATACAGAAGAACAATAAATCGTTATAGTTGTAAGCGGATAAATGTTGAACGGGAAAAGGAGTTCTGAAGATGAACAAAATTGAAAACGACACGATTTTAAAAGCCTTCCGAGGAGAAGAGACAGACCATACCCCTGTCTGGTTCATGCGTCAGGCCGGGCGTTCGCAGCCGGAATATCGTAAATTGAAAGAAAAATATTCATTGTTTGAAATCACCCATGACCCTGAGCTTTGCGCTTATGTGACACGCCTTCCAGTGGAGCAATATGGCGTCGATGCGGCGATTCTTTACAAAGATATTATGTCTCCACTTCCGGCTATTGGCGTGGACGTAGAAATTAAAAAAGGCATCGGACCGGTCATTCACAATCCAATAAAAACGAAAGCGGATATTGAAAAGCTGGGGACCATCGACCCTGAAGATGATGTCCCTTATGTTATGGATACGATTCGTCTATTAACGAAAGAACAACTGACCGTACCATTGATCGGTTTCAGTGGGGCACCTTTCACCCTTGCGAGCTATATGATTGAAGGTGGCCCATCAAAAAATTACAATAAAACCAAGTCACTCATGTATAGGGAGCCGATGACATGGTTCGCACTCATGGACAAACTGGCAGACATGGTTATTGCTTATGTAAAAGCACAAGTCGCAGCCGGGGCCAGTGCTATTCAGATTTTCGACTCTTGGGTAGGTTCTTTGAATGTCGAAGATTACCGTACGTTTATTAAACCAGTGATGCAGCGGATTTTCTCTGAATTGAAAGAGGAAGGCGTGCCACTGATCACTTTCGGCGTTGGAGCCAGACATCTGATTCATGAATGGGACGACCTTCCTGTTGATGTGCTTGGACTGGATTGGCGCATGTCCATTACTGAAGCAAGGAATGAAGGGATCACAAAGCCACTTCAAGGAAACCTTGATCCTTCGATGCTTTTAGCAGACTGGGATACCATTGAGGAAAGAACTAAGAAAATCATTGATGAGGGAAGACAACACCCTGCTCACATTTTCAACCTCGGCCACGGTGTAACTCCGGATATCAAACCGGAAACATTGAAGCGGCTAACTCAACTGATTCATGATTATTCCAAGAAATCATAATGGTGGTTTAAAAAAGATGAAGAGGTGAAGGAACATGGCAAAAAAACAAATGGGTTTATTAGTAATGGCCTATGGGACTCCTTACAAAGAAGAAGATTTAGAAAGGTATTACACTCACATCCGACGCGGACGCAAACCATCGGATGAGATGCTGCAGGATCTCCGTGATCGTTATGATGCCATTGGTGGTATTTCTCCACTTGCCCGTATTACAGATGATCAGGCGGAAGCTTTGAAAGATGCATTGAATGAAAAGCAGGACGAGATTGAGTTTAAAGTCTATCTTGGCTTGAAGCATATTGAACCGTTTGTAGAGGATGCGGTTGCACAAATGGCTGAAGACGGGATCGAAGAAGCTGTTTCTATCGTGCTTGCTCCTCATTACTCCACGTACAGCGTGAAATCGTATAATGGTCGTGCTAAAGAGGAAGCAGAAAAGCACGGCATTTCTATACGTTCCGTAGAAAGCTGGTATGACGCGCCTGGTTTCATTGATTATTGGAAAGATGTCATTGAAGCGGAATACGCTAAGATGACGGAAGACGACAAGGAGAAAGCCTGCTTGATTGTCTCTGCGCACAGTCTACCGATGAAGATTTTGGAAGGGGGAGACCCTTATCCGGATCAATTGAAGAGAACAGCGGAATTGATTTCAGAAGCTACTGGAATTACTCAATATGAAATCGGCTGGCAGAGTGAAGGCAACACACCAGACCCCTGGATCGGTCCGGATGTACAGGACTTAACAGAAGAACTTTATCATGAAAAGGGATACCGCAGTTTTGTGTACGCGCCTGTTGGGTTTGTATCCGATCATTTGGAAGTCCTATATGATAATGACTACGAGTGTAAAGTTGTCTGTGATAAAGTCGGAGCAGACTACTACCGCCCAGAAATGCCAAACACTCATCCGAAGTTTATCCGGACACTTGCTGATGTTGTCCTGGATAAAGTGAAAGAGTAGATTTTATGGAAGAGAAAAAGCGTGTCGTCGTCGTAGGCGGGGGAATCTCAGGGTTAACCTCTGCGTACTACTTACTAAAAGAAGCACAGGAGCAAGGCTATCCACTGGATGTTCAATTATTGGAATCCAGTGATCACCTGGGTGGAAAAATCGATACGGTACAAAAAGATGGCTTCACGATCGAGCGTGGCCCGGACTCTTTTCTCGCCCGTAAAGAAAGTGCCGGGCGTCTTGCGAGAGAAGTAGGTCTCGGGGAGGAACTTGTGCCAAACGGTACAGGTCAGTCCTATATTTTGGTGAACGGTAAACTTCATAAAATGCCAAGCGGCTCTTTTATGGGCATCCCGACGAGAATCCGCCCATTCCTTTTTTCAGGGTTATTCAGTCCAGTAGGAAAGACAAGAGCTGCTTTAGATTTGGTCAAGTCGAAAAAAACGGTCGAAGGAGATCAGTCCCTCGGCTTGTTTTTCCGAAGAAGGCTGGGTAATGAAGTCGTTGAAAACCTAATAGAACCGCTCTTATCCGGTATTTATGCAGGAAATATTGATCGTTTGAGTTTGCAATCCACGTTTCCGAACTTTTATGACCTGGAACAGAAGTACGGTAGTCTTATTAAAGGATTGCGTCAGACGTATCCGATGAAGAAGCCGAAAAAAGGTGAAAAGAAACCGAGCATGTTCCGCACGTTAAGAAATGGACTCGGTTCTCTTGTGGAAGCTATCGAAGATCGGTTGGAACCTGGAACTGTCCAAAAAGGCGTGAAGGTGGATCATATTGAGAAGAAGGCCAGTGGCTATCACCTTTTATTAAGTGATGGGACGGTAAAAGAGGCAGATGGGATTATATTAGCGGCTCCTCATTATGCCGTACAGCGCATGCTGTCGCAGTATGACTTTTTAGAACCATTCAAAGAAACCAATGCTACCTCTGTAGCAAACGTAGCGATGGCTTTCGATGCCTCAGCCATCAAAAAGGATATCGACGGGACTGGTTTTGTCGTCTCAAGAAACAGTGACTTCCGGATTACCGCTTGTACATGGACACATAAAAAGTGGCCTCATTCGACACCTGAAGGGAAGGTTCTCCTAAGGTGCTATGTCGGAAAACCTTCCGATCAGGAAGTGGTTCGAAAAACGGATGAGGAGATTGAAGAAATCGTTCTGAAGGACTTGAACAAAACGATGAATATCACAGCTAAACCTGAATTCTCGGTCGTCACCCGTTGGTATGATGCGATGCCACAATATACGGTCGGTCATAAACAGAGGGTGAATGAGATTACGGAACAAATGGAAAAGGACCTTCCAGGCGTGTACCTTGCTGGTGGTTCTTACCGAGGAATCGGTTTGCCAGATTGTATCGATCAGGGAGAAGCGGCTGTTCGAAATGTCATAGACTATCTCTATCATTAAAAAGGAAGCATTCCCAAGAATGCTTCCTTTTTTCTATCCACTCTATCTTCAACTATTTGGCAGGATTGTTGAAGATTTGATTTCGAGATGCTTTGGGTTTTCGTAGCCTGGTTGAGAGTCAGGGGTGGTCGGAAAGCGAGCTATTCCCCGTAGCCCCTATCCACTCAATAAAAGTCTCGAAAAGAGTCTTCAACAATTGAGAGTAATAATTGTATCATTATTTTTGGTTTGTCATGATATCGACGAAGTCTTTGATGAAGGCATTTCGATTGAAGTCAATAATAATATTATGCATTGGGTAACCCTCTATATATTCAGGTGAAGGACGGAAGTCCGCATAGGTTAATCCTTGAGATGGACCGATCGCAGTTACACTTACCTGCCGTTCTACGACCTTATAATCTTCAGGATTCATTAAGTAGGAAAATAAGGTCACGTCATGAAGAGGGGCTCCATCAATTCCGGGAATGATGGATTCGTATTGGGTACTATAGTAATTCATGATTGGAAAAATGATTTTTGAAAAGGGCGTGTCGTTTTCAGCGGCAACTTTTTTCATAGTATCGAGAGGGATCACCGCACGATTGCTGACATTCAAAGGGACAAAGGTAACATTTTCTCCATGAGCGGCTACAATTTTGGCGGCTTGAGGGTCTCCGTACACATTTGCTTCCGCTACTGACGTACGATTACCGGGTACGAAGAAGGCGCCTCCCATTACGTAGACATCTCCCGCTTCATCGATATTACTTTCCGATTGAATATAGGTAAAAGCGAGTGAAGTAAAGCGGGAAAGATTTATGATGGTTAAGTCTTTACCATATGTATCGATCAGTTCATAGACTTTCTGAAAACGATCATGGTCAGGTGTTTGAACAGACGGGATGATTTCTCCGAGGCCGTGGGCTCCATGTATATCAAAGAAAAACTCAGGATCTGTGCCTGTGAGTGGTTTATCAGCCCCTTTTATAATAGGAATATCCGTTTTATCAGCCAATTGCAGCAAGTATGCGGTGTTTCTTAAGGCGACTTCCTGGCTGACATTCCCATATTCTGCGACGATACCAACAACTTCTATTTCCGGATGTAGAAGAGCATACATGATGGCAAACGCATCATCCACACCAGGATCTGCGATGATCAGAACTTTTCTCAGGTGGATCATCTCCCTATTTTTTCCTGTTTTCATTTTATTAAAACTCAAAGGCGATTATGTATTATAGGGTCATATCAAGTATTTGAAGTTTTAGCAAAATCCCTATCTAAGTATGAAAGGGCTTGCAAGAAAACCGAATGATTAGTATGATTAAAATTGGAAACGTTTTCAAGAAAGCATCAAGGGGGAGTAAGTATGGCTACGATTGAAGATGTAGCGAAACTGGCTGGATTATCGAGGACAACGGTCTCCCGAGTCATCAATGATCAGCCTTACGTGACAGATGAAAAAAGACAACGAATCATTCAAGCCATGAACGACCTTGGATATGTCCCCAATTCTTCCGCCCGTCGTCTTCGAAGTCAAAAGACGGAAACGATTGCCGTTCTCTTGCCACGCCTGACAAACCCTTTTTTCGGTAATTTGATAGAGGCGATGGAGGAAAAGGCTTCTGAGTGGGGATATCAAGTCATCGTCTGTCAAACACATGATTCCAAGAAAAAAGAAATGGATTATTTACAATTATTGAAGACGAAGCAAGTGGACGGTGTGATTATGGCTTCACTTGTTAATGAATGGGAAGATGTCAAATCTTTTTTAGAATGTGGACCTATTGTTTTTTGCAACGAATATATGGACGAGTCCAGCATTCCTATGATTCATATGGATCACAAGCAAGCGGCATACGAAGCGACCATTCACCTGCTGGAACAGGGATGCACGCACATTTCCTATGTAAGTGGTGGACCGGAAAGCCACTTGTCTCAAAAACGGAAAGAAGGCTTTACCGAAGCTTTGTCCGAATATGGACTTCCATTCCAGTCAGATTTAGCGATGGACTGGGCCATGGATGTCAGTGATGGTCAAAAAGTCTTTCATATGATTAAGGACGAGCTTCCCCATGTAGATGGTGTGTTTACGGGAAGCGATGAGGTTGCTGCCGGGTTAATTTATGAAGCGACTTCTTCATCTGATTGGGTGATTCCTGATGATTTGGCCGTCGTAGGTTTTGATAACCAGATGATTTCTTTGTTGATGGTTCCTTCCGTCACAACGGTTGAACAACCTGTGAAGCAAATGGCTGATAAGACGGTTGAAGTTTTAATCCAACAACTCTTACATCCTGGTGCCCATGCCCCGAACAGATATGTCTTTCCTCATCAGCTGCTTGTAAGAAATTCCACAAAACGAAAGAAACTATCCATCCAGTAGCACCGCTGCCGGATGGATAGTTTTTTTATTTCGCTATATGGCAGGATAGTGGAAGAATCAGTTTCGAGATAACCAGGGTTCGTTTGCCATATTGAGAGTCAGAGGTGGTTGGGAAGCTACTCGCTTTCCTTTGGTGATTGAGGCAAGGGTGCTTTGCAATGCCGGGGCTCGCCAGCCAATCCTTTCCCACGGGAGTCTCGCAGCTTCCAAACCATCTTTTCCATGAAGGGGATGAAAGGGCAAAAAAAATAGCAGCCTTTGACAGCTGCTCCAAATCGGATGTTCTTTGTTATGTTTTTTGTGGAATACTAGACTTAGCGGGCAGGATGGTCACATTCGTCGCAAATGTTGCCGTAGCAGTCAGCTTTTTCCTGGATCACATTCCCACAGTTGGAGCAGTGCTTTTTCGGAAGGTTACGGAAGAACTCAAGGACACTCATCATCTGTAAATCGCCTCCAATTAATTTTTAATGTAAAACCATTGTATTATAACAATATTCAGAAATCAACCATCTGTTATAAAACAATGTGTAATTAGGCAAAAAGTTTTAGGAGTGATGAAAATGAAAGTGACAATTATCGGTTATTGGGGAGCTTACCCTGCAGCGGGTAGTGCAACTTCGGGGTATTTATTTGAAAAAGATGGTTTTTCGATGCTTATCGACTGTGGAAGTGGTGTGTTATCACGGCTGCAACAATTTATGAAGGTAGATGAACTGGATGCGGTTGTACTTTCTCATTATCATC
The DNA here is from genome assembly GCF_009856415.1 of Halobacillus litoralis. Lineage (GTDB taxonomy): Bacteria > Bacillota > Bacilli > Bacillales > Halobacillaceae > Halobacillus > Halobacillus litoralis_C. The sequence continues at coordinate 129,098 of NZ_WMEZ01000008.1, forward strand.
ATGACCACATTGCAGATATTGGCCCTCTTCAATATGCCTGCCTTGTTCAGAACACTCTTGCAGAAACAAATGAAACGCTTCCGATTTATGGGCATAAAGAAGAGAAAGGAAAGTTTGAAACATTAACCCATCAATATACAAAAGGCATCGCCTATGAACCTGAAAAAACGCTGGAGATAGGGCCTTTCTCCATCCAATTCCAAAAAACGAATCATCCAGCCCCTTGTTATGGTATGCGGATTTCTGATGGTAATGACACGGCGGTTTACACAGCAGATACAAGCTATTTCAAGGAGTGGGCGACATTTGCAAAAAATGCGGACCTTCTGATTACAGATACAAACTTTTATAAGGACATGGACGGAAAAAAAGCAGGGCATATGACGAGTACAGAGGCAGCCACCATCGCTGAAGAGGCCAATGTAAAGACTTTATGGCTCAGTCATCTGCCACACTTTGGCCAGCTGACGAGGTTGCGTCAGGAAGCGGAAGATATCTTCAGCGGAACCATTCAACTGGCGGATGAAGGGCTTTCATGGAGTAAATGAATTGTTTCCAAGCTCCTAAACGATTACAATGGTACATGGACAATACGGACTGAAAGGATGAAACGCATGCTTTTTATTGACCATGAGGGGATTAACGATCCTCGTATTAACTTGGCCATTGAAGAATACGCATTAAAAAATCTCGATATCAACGACACTTACTTACTGTTCTATATCAACGAACCTTCTATCATCATTGGTAAAAATCAAAATACGGTGGAAGAAATCAATACAAGCTATGTAGAAGGGAACGGGATCCATGTTGTTCGTCGTCTTTCTGGCGGAGGTGCGGTCTATCATGATCTAGGAAACTTGAACTTCAGTTTCATTACAAAGGACGATGGGGACAGTTTTCATGATTTCGCTAAATTTACAAAACCGGTAACAGAAGCATTGAAGAAGCTGGGAGTAAACGCAGAATTGTCCGGGCGTAATGATATTGTGGCAGAAGATGGCCGGAAAATTTCAGGAAACGCTCAATTCTCTACCCGGGGCCGCATGTTCAGTCACGGGACATTGATGCTTGATTCTGAAATTGAGAACGTTGTTTCTGCTCTTAACGTGAAAACAGAGAAGATCAAGTCGAAAGGAATTAAATCGATTCGAAGTCGTGTTGCAAACATCTCTGAATTCCTTGATGAAAAGATTACTATGGAAGAGTTCAAGAACTTGATCCTCCGCTACATTTTCGATGTCGAAGATGTGAAGGATGTTCCTCAATATAAGTTGACAAAAGAAGATTGGGAAAATATTTACAATCTGGCAGAAGAACGCTACAAAAATTGGGATTGGAATTACGGCAAGTCACCAAAGTTTAACATCCAGCATACGAAACGAATTGAAGGTGCTGGGAGCTATGATATTCGTCTTGATGTAGCCAAAGGACGCATTCAGAATGCGAAAATCTTTGGGGATTTCTTTGGTGTTGGAGACATCAATGAGATTGAAGAAACATTAATTGGCACGAAGTATGAACGCCAGGCGATATCTGAAGCTCTAGGTGATGTGGATGTTTCTCATTATCTTGGTAAAATCAGCAAAGAAGACTTTCTTGATATGGTGTATTAACCAAAAGGAACGTTCCTTATTTAAGGAACGTTCCTTTTTTCTATATTACACTCCTGGTACCTTAAGACGACAAATGTTGCTAAAAAGTTTTCAGTATTTTATAATTATATTGAAAATTATTAAAATGAATGACTATTCATTCATAATCAAGGGGGAGCATACATGAATCTAAGCGAACAACTGTCGCTTACGGCTCAGCGTCATCCTGCTAAAGATGCCTACATATTTCAAGGCCAGCGGGTGAGTTATCAAGAGTTTGATGCAACAGTCACTAAATTCGCTTCTAAGTTGTCTGAACTAGGTTATGGAAAAGGGGATCATTTGGCACTTGTGAGTGGCAACAGTCCTTTGTTCATGATTGGACTCTACGGAGCACTTCGAGCAGGGACAACCGTCATACCAATTAATCCTACGTACACCGTTGATGAAATGAGTTACATTTTGAAAAATGGAGACGTTAGGGCAGTCATGACGATGGATGTATTGATCGACAAATTTGAAGTTATGGATCATGATCTTGATGTCGGTCACTATTTTGTTGCAGACACGGGAACAGGTGTGGATTTGGAGACTTCTTCACTGAAAGAAAAAATGAAATCGTTTACAAGCGTTGTAGCAGAGGGAAGTTTAGATTATGAAGCCTCTCCACTCGATAATCAGGACGTGGGCGTTATTCTTTACACATCCGGAACGACAGGAAAGCCGAAAGGCGCAATGCTCACACATCAAAACCTATACTCCAACGCTACGGATGTAGCGGATTACCTGCAAATCACCGCAGACGATCGTGTGATAGCAACGTTACCGATGTTTCATGTTTTCTGCTTGACGGTTTGCTTGAACGCTCCCGTCATGAATGGAGGAACCGTATTAATCGTACCTAAATTCTCTCCTCAAGAAGTGTTTGCCACGGCAGAAGAACACCAGGCCACGGTGTTCGCCGGTGTCCCGACCATGTATAACTATTTATTACACACAGGAAAAGAACAGGCACCAACGTTCCGCCACATGCGTCTTTGTATTTCTGGAGGTTCCTCCTTGCCGGTCGCTTTATTAGAATCATTCGAAAAGCAGTTCAACGTACGTGTTTCAGAAGGCTACGGACTCTCCGAAGCCTCACCTGTCACAGCTTTCAATCCCCTGGATCGACCAAGAAAAGCAGGTTCCATCGGGCAGAATATCAAAAATGTTGAAAATAAAGTGGTGGATGAACTTGGCGAAGAACTCCCTGCCGGTGAGGTGGGTGAATTGATCGTCAAAGGCCCGAACGTCATGAAGGGATACTATAAACTTCCTGAAGAGACCGCTGTAACGATTCGTGATGGTTGGTTATATACAGGAGACATGGCTCGTCAGGATGAAGACGGATATTTCTACATCGTGGATCGTAAAAAAGATATGATCCTTGTTGGAGGATATAACGTCTATCCAAGAGAAGTAGAAGAAGTATTGTACCAACACGAAGATGTGACGGAAGTCGCGGTCGTAGGAGCCCCCGACCCTGAACTGGGGGAGACGGTCATCAGCTTTGTCGTTTCTAAAAATCCAACGTTAACAGATGCACAACTAACCGAATATTGCCGGGATCATTTAGCGAAGTATAAGGTACCTTCACGTATCGAATTTATGTCTGAGCTTCCTAAAAACACGACAGGGAAGATTCTGCGCAAAAATTTACGTGAACAACTTACGAATTCTAAATAACTTCAAGGTGCATTCAAAGCTCAAAGTCCCCATACTTTGAGCTTTTTAAGATTTTCCTCTTTTCATTTAAAGCTCCTGTTTGTGTAAGACCCAATTTCGAGATCATCGGCGTTCGTTTCCCATCCTGGGAGCTCGCCTATTTCCTTCTCCCATGGGTGTCTGGCAGCTCCAACCATTCAACGAAAGTCTTGGAACCCTGGTCTTCCAGAATCCTGCCAGATTGTTGATAAGCTTTCGCTGATCATTGGGGAGTATTGGAACTTTTTCTTTTGTGAGACGTAGAAAAAAGAAAGGGGGAAAAGTGATGGAAGAATTACATGAATCATTAATGGAAGCTAGAAGAAGATATCTCGAGAAAGAACGTCTACATAGAGAGAGGGAACAATTGAAAAAAGAACATAAAGAACTGCGTGCTAAAGAACGGCGCTACTTAGAAATGCTAGAGGAAGAACAAGAAGATGTCGAAAAGCTGGAACGCATGAGCCTTACCAATCTATTCGTTACCATTACAGGTAAGAAGCTGGAGAAAGTGGAACAAGAAAAACGGGAGGCTTTGGAGGCACGTTTGAAATGGAGAGAAGCCCATCAATCCTCTCTAGAGGTGGAGAAAGAAGTAGAAAATATTTCTGAGAGTATTGCAGCTTATGGAAATCCAAAAGAGGAGTATGATGGGCTGTATCAAAGAAAGAAGCAATTCCTTATATCAAAAGGCGAGGAGAAAGGAGAGCGTTTGCTTGAACTTAGTGAAAAGCGATCCATGCTCCAGGCGGAATTGGTTGAAATAAGCGAGGCAATCGATGCAGGCCAATCCGCAATCCGAGCATTAGAAGATGCATCGACTTCGTTGACTTCTGCTGAGAACTGGGGAGCACTAGATATGCTAGGTGGTGGCCTTCTAACTACAGCCGTCAAACATTCACGAGTGGATGATGCAGATACCGCTATCCATACCGCACAAAGATATTTGCGGAAGTTCGCAAATGAAATTGATGATTTAGGCAATCATTACGATATTCATATTCACATATCCGGTGGTTTGAAGGTTGCCGATTACTTTTTTGATGGCTTACTTGTGGATTGGTTCGTCCAAAATAAACTCCAATCTTCTCATGAGGAAGTGAGAGAAGTTAGAAAAAAGACCCATGCTGTTCTTCTTGATCTTGAAACATTGAATCGTCAATTTGAAAAAGAAGAAGGTGCTCTGACAGAAGAGATGGATCGAATTGTCCGGCATACCTAACTGGAATTTTAAGTTGTCGTATGTCATTTACTAGAAAATTCGCACCAATTTGCGGACCTCCGCAAATTTTTTTCGGTGAACCTGGACCTAGGATATATTACAATAGAAACAGATAAGCGGTGATGCTTATTTATCTCATAACTATTTATGATTTGGTTGTCATAAATAGGTCAGTAACGTTGTTTACTGATGAGTGTCACGGAAAAGTCTTTCCTCTCAAAAGAACTTTTCCAACAATTTATTCCCTCACTCAAAAGTTAACCAGTCGTCTCTTTTGGCCCATGCTCACGTGAGCATGGGTCCTTTTTTTATCTAGCCTCTTAAATATAAGCTCCCGATTGTGGAAGACTCAGTTTCGAGATGTATCGGGGTTCGTTGCCGTGTTGGGCGTTAGGGTTGGTTGGGAAGCTACTCGCTTTCCTGTGGGGGAGTGGCGAGCTTCCTCGGACTACGTCCTGCGGGATCTCGCCTATCTCCTTTCTCCCACGGGAGTCTCGCAGCTTCCCAACCACCCCATTCTTTTTGTGAAAAACGAACCCCTTTCCAAGTGGGATTGTCTTCTGCTATCCCGATTGTTAAAAGCATAAAAGGCTCTGTATCAAGCTTTCAGAGTTTAAGTACCCGGGGATGGGAGTTTTAATCTTATACTTCAATCAAACTAAATAGCTGTTTATTCCGGAGGTGGTTTCGAGACTATTATATAGCAAAGGGGCGGAGGGGAATGGCGAGACTCCTGCGGGAAAAGAGTGCTAGGTGAGACCCCGCAAGGCGTCAGCCTGAGGAGGCTCATCGCGCTCCCGCGGAAAGCGAGCTATTCCCCGTAGCCCCATCCACTCAATAAACATCTCGAAACTGAGTCTTCAACAATCCTGCCATTTACTTTAATAACAAGTGTTGGGGTGCGAGAGGCGGATTTAAGTGTATGAGCATGGCTGATTGGGTTTAAAATAACGGAATGATGAATGGAAGGGAGCTTAATGATGATGGGAAAATTAGATGGTCAGGTCGTGTTGGTGACTGGGGCAAATCGTGGACAGGGAAAGGCCATTGCAGAATATTTATTGTCTCTTGGAGCATCGGTGGCGTTTGGAGCACGAAATGTCCACCATGCTGAAGAGGTGGTGGCATCCACAGGGTCTTCAGAAGCATTTGCTGTACAGTTGGATGTAACGAAGAATGAGGAATGGATGGCTGCCACAGCTGAGATCGTTAAGAAATTCGGTCGGTTGGATGTACTTGTCAATAATGCTGGGCTTTTGATCCGAAAGCCTTTTATAGAGATGAAAACGGAGGAGTATGAGCAATTAATCCAAGTAAATCAGCTGGGGGTCTTTTTCGGAATGCAGGCAGCCATCCCTTATATGATTGAACAGGGAAAGGGTTCCATCGTGAATAACTTATCGATTTCTTCTTTCGCTCCGATTAGCCAGTCATCTGCATACGCAGCAACGAAAGCGTCTGTGGTGGCGATGTCGAAAGCTGCAGCTATTGAACTCGGACCCTCAGGGGTTCGTATCAATATGGTCCACCCAGGTGGAGTGGAGACCGAGATGGCAACAGAGGGAAAAGGGGTCCCGGAATTTTATGATTCGATCCCTCTCGGTAGGATCGGGCAGCCCCGGGAAATAGCTAAAGCTATTGCTTTCCTTGCTTCTGACGATAGTTCTTATTGTACGGGAACGGAAATCGTTGTAGATGGTGGGATGACGTTAGGGACGGCTGATCGATGATCATTTAGGCTTTTTGTAGGTGATCATAAATTCTTCTTTTGTAAGATAAAAGTCACGTTCTGGTCTGCGTTGTAACAAATGGTGATTTTCGAGCTTATAATAACTTATCCGTTTGTATGGGTCATCATCTATGACAGGGAGCTCCTGGGTCTGTTTCATATACTGGTCGACAGCATGTTGAACGAGATCGATATCCAGCGCAAGGTCCCGGTCCTGCTCTTCAAACAACTCATAGGTTTCCCGAGACATGTAGAAGTTTTGAATAGGCACAGCCTTTAAATAGGGGGCTAAAAGTTCATAATCCAAGGAAAGGTCCTCTTTGATGATCACACTCAGAGGAACATCTTTCGGTTTGGCATCTGCATAGGCATGGACGGCTTTTCGGACATCGTGGATGGATAAATCCTTCTTCTCCAGCTTCGGCTTCTTGTTTTTTCGGCTCCACATGGTGTATTCCTCCTAAATGAAATTTTGCTTGAGAGGTGTTTCAAATGAAAGATCAACCGGTTCAGCCTGAACTCGATTTCTTCACATTACTTAATCCTGACTTTGGTCGTGGTGAAGAGCAGAGAGGAAACAAAGGGCAGAAAGAAGAAAAGGTGTAATTGTAGTATAGCAGAATCGTCGAAATGAAACATTTTTTAAGAATGTTTAGACTTTTGTCGGGTGATTTGGTAAATTAAAGAAGATGAGCGGTAGGTTCGACCTGAGTGTAGAGCTGCCGCCACTTGAAATGAAAGAGGTGTTGTAGTGGATGACATATGTTCATGGAAAAGAATACGAGATTAATCCTCAGACCATTGCTCTTATTGCCACAAACAATGAGGATGGACAAGCTATTACAGAAGTTATGGAAACGGATGAGCGCTTTGTCATTTCGAAATGTCCAAGTGATCTTATTGATCGTTCCTGCCGTTACTTTGCAAGCAGCCTTGATGGCCGGATTGCTGGCACAAAACAATTGACCGGTTACACGCACAAACCCCCGATTGTCATATCAGAAGCGATGGGCATTTACTTCTTCCCGATTATCTCCCCGAAACGAAAAGACTGCTCCTGGATCGCCCACAAATATATCCGCTCCTACCGTGGAGAGCCCAATAAAACGACGACGGTTCAATTTACGAACGGTATGACCGTCAATCTTCCCGTTTCTGATGGCATGTTTGCCAATCAAGTGCAGCGAACCGCTCATTTGCGCGTCATTCTTGAGGACCGTTTCCATTCGACACCTGTGGTTGCTGATCATCGTGCCGAACGGATCGCTGAGACCTTCTCATAAGCTCGAACAAAATGTTTTCCACTTTTTTTCTGATGGCTGGATTGAAATAGTTGCGCTTCTCTTCATATCCATGAGCTAAAAAAAGGAAAGAGGTAAATGAATCGTTCCTTCCTGATTCAACCACCTGCAATTTCATCTGGTCCATTTGCTTTCTTAGTTCTCTCCGTTCCTTTCGCGCTTCCAGTTCCATTTTACCGAGCATCTCCATGTAGGGCTCCTTGATTTTGAATTTCCCTTGTTCCATGTGTTTTCGATCCTGCCTAATCACAGTGATGGCCATAGATAAAAACAAATAGCGGGAAGCGAGATCCAATTCGTTTTGTTTTAGATACCTCATGTCATTCTCCTCCGAATACGAACAAGTGTTCTTGTTTGTATTATACCACGGAAAGGTCCAATGTATGCAAGATAGTTTTGCAAAAAGGTTGAAAGTGGCAAGAAGGGGAAATGCTAGATAAGGGCTCACATACTGGTAGGCATGGAGCGGGATTTCAGATAAAATAAAGAAAAGCATACACTGTTCACTAGTGTACATAAGGAGCAGCATCATGGATTCAGTGTTTGAAAAAATCAACCAATGGCGCCATTTAGCAGAGAATGATCAATTATTTGATTACATTATCAGGCAACTGGAAGGATTGGAACGGTTTGGACCAATCCCGGGCATCCTATTTCCTCTTATCGAAGCGTTTTTACCGATTTTGCCACTTGTCGCCTTTGTATTAGCCAATGCTGTCGTGTATGGATTATTCAAAGGATTTCTTTATTCATGGCTTGGGGCTGTTTTCGGATCTTTATGCGTATTTTTTATTATTCGCCGATTAGGGGATAAGCGTTTGTTCAAGAAGATTACAAGGCAAAAGCAAGTGAAGAAAGTGACGAAGTGGGTGGAGGAGCATGGGTTTGGCCCATTGTTCTTGCTCATGTGCTTCCCCTTTTCTCCATCCTCGATCATTAACGTGGTTTCTGGGTTATCCAATGTCAGTCGACAGCAATTCATTCTAGCCGTCCTTTTGGGCAAAGCCGTCATGATTTTTACAATTGCCTATGTAGGTTCGAGTATCGCATCGTTTGCGCAGAACCCAGTGAAATCTATTGTCGTCGGCGTTTGCATTCTGCTCTTTTGGGTGCTTGGGAAGTATATCGAAAAGAGAATACAAATAAAAGCGGAACAGAAAGCGTACAGCGGGGATTAAGTTTGTCTCAGCCGGGGTAAAATGTTTGTAGCATAACACCTGGAGGCGCAAACAATGAAAAAATATAAAAGAGCGATCAGAACGGTACTATTCGCCCTGCTGCTGGCTTTTGTGTTCCGCTCTTATTTATTCGCAAGCTACATTGTAGACGGCGAATCAATGGAGCCGACGCTCTATGACGGGAATTTATTGATGGTCAATAAAGCTGTCTACGATTGGCAGGATATCGGAAGGCAGCAGGTGATCGTTTTTCATGCAAATGAGGAAGAGGATTATGTGAAGCGGGTGATAGGAGTCAGCGGGGATGAGATCGCTGTTCGAGATGATCAGTTGTATATCAATGGTAAACGCGTTGATGAAAGTTACCTTGACCCACTCCGTCCGAATGATGGACTGCCTTTTACAGAAGATTTCACGTTGGAAGAAGTGACGGGACATCAAAAGGTCCCGGAAGGCCACTTATTCGTGATGGGGGATAATAGGAGGGACAGCCTGGATAGTAGATATTTCGGCTTCGTACCCGCAGATACCGTCGTCGGAAAAGTGGATGTACGTTACTGGCCTATGAATCAACTAGGCGTACAGTTCTAAAACACAACCGTCCTTAAGGGCGGTTTTTTTTATGTCTATCGTTATTCAACAATATGGCAGGATTGTGGAAGACTGATGTTTCGGGGTTCGTTGCTGGGGATGAGCGTTTGCCACTCCCCCACAGGAAAGCGAGTAGCTTTAGCTTGGGTGTTTGAATACGAGAACCTCCCTTATGCTGAAAAGCTGCTTTAGGGCAAAAGGGCGGAGGGGAATGGCGAGACTCCTGCGGGAAAAAAGTGCATGGTGAGACCCCACAGGACGCAGTCCGAGGAGGCTCACCGCGCTCCTGCGGAAAGCGGGCTATTCCCCGCACCCCCATCCACTCAACAAAAGTCTCGAAACTGAGTCTTCAAGTAAAGGGAGCGATTGTTGAGGAGCGGGAGAGCATCATAAACGGTTCAAAAATGATAAAATATAAACAGAATGAGAAAGAAAGGAGCGGTCGGTATGGGGCTGCGTTTTTTGCTCGGTCGTTCAGGAGCAGGAAAAAGTACACGTTGCTTAAATGAAATAGAAGCAAAGTTAAAAGATGACCCACGAGGACCGGCGATCATTTACATCGTTCCGGACCAGATGACCTTCCAACAGGAATACGGCCTTCTGAAAAGAGAGGGAGTGGAAGGCTCGATTCGTGCCCAAGTCTTCAGTTTTTCACGGCTTGCCTGGAGAGTGCTCCAGGAAACTGGAGGGGGAACGAAACAGTTCATTACATCTACAGGGGTTCAAATGATGCTGCGCAAAATTGTGGAGGAACGGACGTCTGATTGGCGTGTTTTTCAAAAAGCGGTTGAGAAGCAGGGATTCATTGAACAACTGGAGGGGATGATCACAGAATTTAAGCGTTACCGCATTACACCGGAGGATCTTCAAGCACAGATGGACGCGCTTGATCAGTTCGTTCACACCACGAGTCAGGAACAGGGTTTAAGAGACAAGTTGGATGATATGACCTATATTTATGATCGTCTTGTTGATGCGCTGAAAGATCAATACATAGATAGTGAGGATCAGCTCCAGCTTCTAGCCAGCAAAATTCCTGAAGCTTCTTTTCTAGAAGGAGCAGAAGTGTACATCGACGGGTTCCACAGCTTTACACCTCAGGAGTATCAAGTCATTGAAACTCTTTTGAGAAAGGTGAAGACGGTTCATGTGACGTTGACGACAGAGGAACCGGCGGGAGAAGAGAATCCTGAGCTTGACCTTTTTCATGAAACGAAACAAACGTACCTTGATCTGAAAAAGGTGGTTGAAGAAGCAGGCGTCCATCTGGAAGATACGGAGGTGCTTGACCATACCTCAGGTCGTATGAAGGACCAGCCCGCATTTCTACATTTAGAAAAGTATTATGATGTACGGCCAGCAGATCCGTTTGAAGGAAGAGTACCGATTCAAATTGCAGAAGCGGTTCATCCTCGTGCAGAAGTCGAAGGGGTGGCACAGGAGATTCTTCATCTCGTTCGTGATCAAGGCTATCGTTATAAGGATATGGCTATCTTGATGCGTGAGCCGGACGTTTACCATAGTCTGATTGAAACACTCTTTGATGATTATGATATTCCGGTGTTTATCGATGAAAAAAGGACGATGCTCAACCATCCGATGATCGAACTCGTCCGCTCGGGCCTTGATGTCATAGAAGGGAATTTCCGTTATGATGCTGTTTTTAGGCTATTAAAAACCGGCTTTATTCCAGCGACAGACCGCAGCCATCCATTGAATGAAGATGCGATTGATGAACTGGAAAATTACGTACTTGAGTACGGCATACGGGCACGCAGTCAATGGTTTTCAGATAAGCCATGGGTTTACCAGCGTTTTCGTGGATTTGAACAGTCCGCACAGACGGATGAAGAAAAAGCGAAACAAACGCGGATCAATGCGTACCGTGACCAAGTGCGCCAAGCGCTGCAGCCATTTGATGAGGAGCTTAGAGCAGCCAAGACGATTGAAGAGCGGGCACGGGTCATCTACTTATGGCTGGAAGGTTTGCGCGTACCGGATCTGCTTGAGTCCTGGCGTACGTTTTATGATGAAAAAGGAGAAATTGAGCGCGGCCGTGAACAGGCCCAAGTATGGGATGATTTCCTGCAACTGCTTGATGAAATGGTGGAAATGGCTGGTGATGAAAAAATGTCGCTCCAAGTCTTCCGCAGTACCATCGACAGTGGCTTGGAATCTCTGACGTTCGCCCACGTTCCGCCAAGCATGGATCATGTCATCGTCGGAAGTGTCGACCGTTCAAGAATGACGGGCATCAAAGCATCGTTCCTTCTCGGTGTCACTGATGGGATGTGGCCGATGAAGCCGCCAAGTGATGGGATGATTTCTGAACAGGAACGTTCCTTGCTTGCGGAGCATGGCATTCAGCTTGCGGATGGCAGCAACCGTCAACTTCTGGATGACCGTTTTTATGTGTATTTGGCTCTGACGATGCCTGCAAATCAATTGTGGATCAGCTATCCGCTCAGTAATGAGGAGGGGAAGTCTAAGGTTCCTGCGACGCTCATCCAACGTATTGAGGAATTGTTTCCAAATACGAAGGAGCATGTACTTTTGCAGGATCCTGATGACTTGTACGATGCGGAGCGGTTCATTACGAATCCGCAGAAGACGAGGTCGGCACTCACCTCGCAGTTTGCCCGGTATTTGAAAGGGTATTTGATGCAGCCGGTCTGGTGGGAGCTGTTGAACTGGTATATTGAGCATGAGCCTTCCCATGGATTAACGAACCGTGTTTTGCAGAGTCTTTTTTATAAAAACAAGCCTGTATCTCTTTCAAAGGAAACGACGGGGCAGTTGTTTGATAAACAAGTGAAAACGAGTGTTTCACGACTGGAAACGTACCATCGTTGTTCGTATCAGTATTTCGCCCAGCACAGCCTGGGGCTTGAGGAACGAAGGACTTACAAGTTGGATGCTCCTGATATCGGCCAGCTCTTCCATGAAGCGCTCAAGCAGATTACGGAATGGGTGCAGGCGGAAGGACGTGACTTTTCTCAACTGGGACGTCAGGATACGAACCTTTATGCAGAAAAAGCGACCAATGAACTGGCCCCAATTTTACAGAATCAAATCTTGAAAAGTTCGAACCGCTACCAATATATTCAGAAAAAACTGCAGCAGGTCATTGCACGAGCGACGTTCGTCCTCAGTGAGCAGGCAAGGAGTAGTCAATTTTCTCCTGTCGGTCTGGAACTTGGTTTCGGCACTGGGGGAGATTCGAAACTTCCACCACTGTCCTTTGACTTGCCGAATGGATATGAACTCATGCTTCGCGGACGTATCGACCGTGTAGACAAAGCTCTTTCGGAAGAAGATCTATTTTTAAGGATCATTGATTACAAATCCAGCAGCAAAGGCTTGAGTCTTGTTGATGTCTTTTATGGTTTGTCGCTGCAGATGCTCGCTTATTTAGATGTTGTGCTGACGAACGCTGAGCATTGGCTTGGAAAGAATGCATCCCCTGGAGGCGTGCTTTATTTCCACGTGCACAACCCGATGATTACAGGAAAACAGCTTCTTCAAGACGAGCAGATCGAAGAAGAGATTTTCAAGAAATTCAAAATGCAAGGCCTGCTTTTAGAAAACGAGCGTGTCGTTCAAATGATGGATACAGGTCTTGAAAAAGGATACAGCCAAATCGTGCCTGCCGCTTTAAAAGCGAAGGGTGGATTTTATAAGAGTTCAAAAACAGCGGATGCGGAGCGTTTCGAACAACTGAAACAGTACATCCGCGGGTTGATGACAGAAGCAGGGACGAGAATAACGGATGGAGCTGTCGATCTTAATCCGTTTCAGAAAAACCAGCAGGTCGCCTGTGAATTTTGTTCGTACCGATCTGTCTGTCAGTTCGACCCGACACTTGAAGAACACAACTATCGGAAACTGCAGGACATGAAGGATGAAGATGTTCTGGAGAGACTGACGAAAGGGAAGGAGGATGCGTAATGGTCAGTTGGACAAAAGAACAGGAGAGGGCCATATATTCTCATGGATCGAACATCCTCGTGGCTGCGGCTGCAGGATCAGGGAAGACAGCGGTTCTGGTAGAGCGGATTATTCAGAAGCTTCTTCATAAAGATGATCCAGTCGATATCGATTCCTTGCTAGTGGTGACGTTCACGAATGCTGCGGCACAGGAGATGAGGAACCGTGTAGGACAGGCATTGGCGAAGGCTTTAGAAGAAAACCCAGGCTCCCACCATTTGAAAAAGCAGCTGTCCTTGCTTCAAAACGCTTCCATCTCCACGCTTCACTCGTTTTGTATGGAAGTGGTGCGCCGCTATGCCTATTTGCTTGATCTCGACCCTGGTTTCCGGATTGCCGATACGGTTGAATCAGACTTGATTCAGCAGGAGGTGCTGGAAGAGCTGTTCGAGGACTGGTACGGAAAAGAAGGCGAAGAGCAGCAGCGCTTTTTCGATGTGGTTGAACGCTTTTCAAGCGACCGGAGTGATCTGGATGTAGAGAAATTGGTGCTCGACCTGTACACATTCGCTACGCAAAACCCGTGGCCGGATGCGTGGATCGATCAAATGGTAGAAATGTACAATGTGGGTGATGTCGAAAGTGAGAGAGACCTTCCGTGGCTCAACCTGTTGAAACAGGAAGTGAAAAGCCAGTTGAAAGCGATGGAAACAGAAGCGAAGCAAGTGATGGAGCTCACACGTGAACCGGATGGTCCCTATGCTTATGCGGAGACGGCAGAGTCGGACCTTGAGTTGATCCAGCAGGCAAAAGGAGCACTTGCTCATTCCTGGTCAGAGATGCAAAGCTTTATGGCTGGACAGAAATTTGCCACGTTATCCCGTAAGAAGATGGATTGTAATGCGGAGAAAAAGGAACAGGCGAAAAAGATCCGGGACCGTTATAAAAAGCGTTGGAATGAGGTCCGTGATGAATGGTTTTCCCGTTCGCTGCAAAGTTATTTGAAAGATATGCAGGACTTGCATCCCGTCATGGAACAGCTCGCCGTCATTGTGAAAGATTTTAAAGAGCGATACGAGCAGCTGAAAAAAGAGAAAGCAATTGTCGACTTTTCTGACTTGGAGCACTATTGTCTGCATGTTTTACTGGATGAAACAGCAACTCCTGTGGATCTTGTCCCTTCCCAAGTTGCAGAAAGTTTCCAAAAGCAGTTTTCAGAGGTGTTGATTGATGAATATCAAGATACGAACCTCGTACAGGAAACGTTACTTCGGCTGTTGACGGAAGGAAAAGACGCCGGCCACTTATTTATGGTCGGAGATGTGAAGCAGAGCATCTACCGGTTCCGGCATGCAGAACCCTCCTTATTTTTAAACAAGTACAAGCTTTACGGAAATGAAGAAAATGATGGCGAGCGGATTGACCTGGCTCGTAACTTCCGTAGCCGAAAACAAGTGCTGGATGCGACAAATTATATCTTCCGCCAAGTGCTTGATGAAGAAGTCGGTGAGATGGAGTATGAGAAGGACGCGGAGCTCATTTACAGCAACAAAATTTATGATGAATTAACGGCTGATGATGCTGATGCGGAGCTTTTCCTCATCGACCGTGAGTCACAGGAAAGCGACAGTGACGAGGATGAAGCTTATAAAGATTTAGAAAAAGCCCAGCTTGAAGCCCGTGCCTATGGAAGATTGATTCGCAAATGGCTAGGGTATGAAGGCGGGGAACCAATTCAAGTCGTGGATAAAGAAACGGGAACGAAGCGACCATTACAATACAGAGACATCGTCATCCTGATGCGTTCGATGACGTGGGCATCCACCATCGTGGACGAATTGAAACAGCAAGGTATTCCAATTTATGCAGAGCTCTCCACAGGGTATTTCGAAGCGATTGAAATCAAAGTGATGCTCAGCCTGCTCAAGGTTATCGATAACCCAATGCAGGATATCCCGCTCGCATCTGTACTCAAATCGCCGATTGTTGGTCTTGATGAAGATGAGCTTGCACAAATTCGTCTTGCGAAGAAGCGGGCGACCTATTACGAAGCCATGCAGGCTTATGTGGCGAAAGATGAGCTGGGCCGTAAAGTGGATGAGTTCCTGGGTTTGTTAAAAAGTTTCCGCGAACAGGCGCGTCAAGGAGCTTTATCTGAACTCATTTGGGACATTTTCCGTGAAACAGGCTACTACGACTTTGTCGGTGGAATGCCGGGTGGGCGTCAGCGACAGGCAAACTTGAGAGCTTTGTACGATCGTGCCCGTTCTTATGAAGCCACCTCATTCCGTGGATTGTTCCGCTTTCTTCGTTTTATAGAGCGGATGGAAGAAAGAGGGGATGACCTCGGAGCGGCCCGTGCCCTTGGTGAGCAGGAAGATGTTGTCCGGATCATGACGATTCACAAGAGTAAGGGGCTTGAGTTCCCTGTCGTCATTCTTGGGGCCATGGACAAGCAGTTCAATATGATGGACTTGAAGAATCGATATTTGCTGCATAAAGATTATGGGTTCGGCTCACGCTATATCAATCCTGAAAAAAGGCTCATGTACCCGACGCTTGCTTATCAC
Organism: Halobacillus litoralis; assembly: GCF_009856415.1. GTDB lineage: Bacteria > Bacillota > Bacilli > Bacillales > Halobacillaceae > Halobacillus > Halobacillus litoralis_C. The sequence continues at coordinate 144,954 of NZ_WMEZ01000008.1, forward strand.
GCATTGAAAGAAGCCAAACGTCGGGAACTTCTAGCGGAAGAAATGAGAGTGTTGTACGTAGCATTGACAAGAGCGAAGGAGAAACTGGTCATGGTCGGTAATGTTGCTTCTTTTGAAAAGAAACAGGAGAAGTGGCAGAACTTTGTGGAAGCCCGTGACTGGGTCCTTCCACCACACGATCGCCTGGAGGCGAAATCTTACCTCGATTGGGTGGGTCCTGCGTTAATTCGTCACCAGCACACGTCAGATCTTCGGGGTGACGTGGAAGTGATGACGGCTGAAGAAATTCACTATGATGAATCTCAGTGGCGGGTCCACATTGCTCACGGAAGTGAATTTAGTGTTCTTGATGAAGTGAAAGAAAAACGGGATGAACAGCTGCAGCAGGCGGTTGAGGGTTGGAAACCGGTCGAGGTCCTTGAAGTAGTGGATGAAGCTTATGTGAAGCGGCTTGACTTTGTGTACCCACATGTCAAAGCGGCTTATACCAGAGCCAAGCAGACTGTGACAGAAATCAAACGTCAGCGTGAGACGAAGGACGAATACTCCAGCGACCAGCTGCTCGTCCCTTATCGCGCACCAATCGTGAAACGTCCTCGTTTCATGCAGGAGGAAAAACAGCTGACGGCAGCAGAACGCGGAACAGCGATGCACACCGTCATGCAACACCTGCCTTTCACAAAAAAATGGACGAGCGGCGAAGTGGAGGAGTACGTGGAGCACCTGGTTCTAAAAGAAGTGCTTCGGCGCGAAGAAGCGGATGTGATTGATTTCAAAGCCGTTGCTGATTTTTTCGAAACCGATATAGGGGCGTATGTATTGCAAACGGATCAGATTGAACGCGAAGTTCCATTCAGTCTGACTTTGCCTGCCGATGAAGTTTACGCAGACTGGGAAGAAGCGACAGAAGAGCAAGTCTTCATCCAGGGGGTCATTGACGCTATGATTCCATATGAAGACGGATGGATGATCCTGGATTATAAATCGGATGCGATTCCTGAAGGTGCAGAGGATGCAGCATCTAAATTGGCGGACAGGTACCGAACACAATTGAGTTTGTACCAAACCGCGCTCGAAAAGATTTGGAAACAGCCTGTCCGAAAGAGTTGTTTGTATTTCTTTGAAGGATCCTTCATGGTGGAGGTCGATACACATGGGAGAGACCTGTGATCTATGTTCCCGCTCGCCGGTCAAGACGACAGAACATCACTTGATTCCGAAACAATACGGGGGCGTAGAAGGACCGACGGCGATGCTGTGCAATGCCTGTCACCGCCAGATTCATGCATTATTTACAAATGAAGAACTGGCCGCTTTTTATCATAGTGTCGAACGTTTGAAAGACCACCCGGATATGCAGAAGTATTTACGGTGGGTGAAAAAGCAGGACCCGGAGAAAAAAATAACGACAAGAAAATCGAATCGAAGAAAGAAAAAATGAAGAAGCCGGACACACACGTCCGGCTTCTTTTTTTGATAAGGGGCTATTTAACTTCCTAATCTATCGACACGAGTGCTCGATCGTGGGAAAGTGCCCGAACGCCGAAGGAAAGTGACTTAACTCCAAACGGCAAACGAAAGAACAAAAAAGCACCCTGAGGAACAAGGGCGCTTCCGTACATCTAAGCATTTGCAGTAATATTTTGATCAGCAACGTCTGGATCAAATGGGTTCGTAGAGCTGAGTCCGTTGTTTGTAATAATCCAGTTTCCTGTGTTCAAAGCTCCCGACCCGGCATTCGTTTTGCCTGAAGATTTAGGGGACAGATAGAAAGAATCTCCGAAGTTAACTACACCACCACCGACGCTGTTAATACTAATAGGTCCGACAATAGCCGGCATCGCAATCGCCTCCTTTTTGGTGCGATTCAAGCATTATAGTTTTAAGGTATGCATGATGGGCAGTTATTGTTCTTCATTCTCGAGAACGCGAAAGTGTTTCGTATAGTTAGTTGCGTCGACATGATCCACCCCGCCGACTTGAAAAATCCCTGCCGTCGATACACCGATTACGCGTACTTGATCAACCTGTATCGGGCGATGGTGGTAAGTGAATGAGTTGATTTGAATAGGGGAGAGGGGTGGTGTGCTTTTCAATGAAAAAATAGAGTAGTCGTCAAAATCGTAAACATCGGATTTTACGCCGCCTTCTTTTTGTACCGCTAAGATCCTGGAATAGGGAGCGGCCCGGTGAACGTCTCCAATTTCCATGACGGATCCTATAGCTAAAGATTGGGTTTCGATCTCCTCTACATAAACCATCCGCTTAATCATCTTGTTCGTTTCCGCTTCCTTTACGATCAACATTGGCATTAGCTTCTTCAACAACCTCATCCTGAGTCCTGACAATGAGTGATTCTGGAGGCGTATCAAAAAAAGAATGTAAGCGAACCGTCTTATTGTCGCCGATCAAGAACAATGAAGAACCGGAAACGCCCGTCACGCGGATATTTCCGACATGCAGGCCGTAGTTGTGGACAATATGGTTCATTCCTCACCATCTCCTTCAAAAGTTTCGAAATACTGGGCAATGGAGTGTTGAATTTCCGTTTGAATTTGATGGAACAGGGTTTCTGGCGGTGCTTCTGGATTCTCGTTTCGATAAAATTCAAGGCGCTGAGGCAGTTGTTTCCGAATATCTGCGATCATTCGTTCTTTATGTTTATCACTCACTTGGATATCGTGATCCCGTACATAGTGGTTCATCCACCCAGGAACGTCAGATGTCATATACTCCTGCAGGAAATGTAGGGCCTGATCATCGGTTTGAGGTATTTGTTTATTCTGATTGCTGTATAGATCCCCGATTTCTGACAAGTCGGATCCGTTTGGAGTAAGGCCAATCTGCAGGGTTCCTTCGAGCGTCTCGATTTTCAGTTGATCAAATTTGTATTCAATTTTCTCAATAACCGTCCTCGGTGGGTGTTCGACCGATTGAAGCTCGTCGATTTTCTTTTGCAATTGATTGATCATTTTCTGCTGTTGTTCCATTTGATTCATCATTTGCTGGATCCATGACTGCCAGGATTGATATTGGTTCAAGTCCGCTCACCCCCTATCCTATCTTTATGAAAAAAGGGGGACATCTATGTTATGGAAAGTGGAACAAGCGTGCCAGCGCCAGGTTCTGGTATGAGAATTTCACCATCCTGTGGCTGGGCTTCCGGTGCAGGCTCGACGTATCCTCCTGAGTTATAGAGATCAGCTTTTGCCTGGATGACTCCTGAACTTCCAATTTGTACAACAGAGGAATTTGCCACTGTACCGATACGCAGGAAATGGATATAGATGGATTGATGAACTGTGAGATTCATAGATAAACCTCCTAGGCATTATTGACGATCGGCTGATCAATGGCTTCTGAATCGTTGACAAACGTATCTGCCCGGTTCAGCCTGATTCGTATGCCGTCGCCCGTGTTAAAAGATCCACCCCCAGCAAAGGTCTTTGCAGAAGCATATGGAGCCATATTGTACACATCACCGATATTGAAAATGCTCGAAGACGAGAGAGAAATTACTTTAACGGCTCCGACTTTTGCTGGCATAACGAAAAACTCCTTTCTACAGTTTATGAAACTTCATTGTCTAAATGACGTAAGAAAAGTAAAATAACTATCATAGGGGGAATACATATGAAAAGGAAAGGTTCACCTCTTCGTGAATCGGAACGGCTCGACTGGATCGATGCGGCCAGAGGGCTCGCGATTCTCGGAATCTTCATGGTCAATGTACCTGCGTTTAACGCTCCATATTTTTTGTATGGTGGTGCCGCGGAATTTTGGCCATCGCCTCTCAGTCATACCGTGCAAAATTTTATTGATATTTTTTTCCAAGCCAGTTTCTATACGTTGTTTTCCTTTATGTTCGGTTTTGGTATCCAAATGATGAAAGATCGTCTCGTTGAAAAGCAGATATCGTATCAGCGTGTCATTTTCAGACGTCTCCTTGTACTTACTGGATTCGGTCTCGTTCATGCTTTTCTGATCTGGCATGGGGATATTCTGCTTTCCTACGGAGTGATGGGTATAGTGCTGTTGGCATTTTTCAATGTGAATGATAAAGCCCTGATAGGCTGGGCGTTCGGGATGCTTGCATTCCTTGTGCTGCCACTGACCTTTTCACTGTACATGGTCAGAGAACAGGTTCAGGGCATCGTTAACCGGCCGGCGATTCAGGAAGCCTTGGTGAACTATGGGAGTGGGTCTCTCGTTGATATCTGGCGTCAAAACTTAGCGGATTGGGTATATGCCAATCAATGGGGAAATCTTCCATTTCTCGCTCTGAGTTTAATTCCTATGTTTTTATTCGGCATGTATTTTTGCCGCAAGCGGTGGCTTCATAAACCGGATCACCATTTGCGTTCCATTAAAACTGTATGGGTGTTGACAGGAATATTGTTTCTCATTTTCAAAGCAGGACCACATCTTTTCGGAAGCCCGGAGTGGTTTCAGCTGGCTCAGGATAGCATCGGTGGTTCAGCGTCCGCTATTTTTTATGTCTTATCTATTACTCTATTGTTCAAGACATCAATTGGTGCCCGTATCGTTCATCCTTTAACATGGGTCGGCCGGATGTCTTTATCTAATTACATTCTGCAGTCATTGATCAGCTTTATTCTTTTTTATACCGTCGGTTTTGGGTTATACGGTACCGTCCCACCGATAGGAAGTTTAATCATCGTCCTGGTTATCTTTACTGTTCAAGTCTTTGTGAGCAAGGCTTGGTTGAAAAAGTTCCGGTATGGTCCGTTGGAATGGTTATGGCGGACGTTGACGTACGGGAAGAAGCAGCCATTGAAGAGAAAAAGTGAGGCCGCTTCATAAGAGAAGGAGGCAGATGTCATGAATCGTGATCACCTCGTTAAAGAAAGTAGGAAGTGGGTAGAAGAAGCAATTATCAGTGAAGGTCAACGTGAACAATTGCTGGAACGCTACTCTAAAAAGCAGAATAAGCCAGTGCTGCTCACTTTTGCAGCTCTTTTCATAGGTCTTGCGTTTTTGACTTTCGTTGCTTCAAACTGGTCATATTTGACGGATCTCGGAAGAATGGTGATTCTTCTGACTTCACTGACGGTCTTTTATTTGTGCGGGGATTGGGTGTACAGGAAAAAATCTAAACGGGTCGGAATCAGCCTCATCCTGATTGCTCTTCTGATCTTTGGTTCCAGTATTTTCCTAGTTGGTCAAATGTATCACTATACATCCTATAGTGCGTTTCCATTCTTTTTATGGTCGATTGTGGCCTTTGGTTTGTTTCTCATTTTTAAAGACGATTTATTTTTTTACGCCACACTTGGGATTATGACGGTCGGACAGCTGTACAGCGGACTTGTTTTTCAGCATTTTCACATATGGCTTGGCCTTCTGTTCATTCTCGGATTGGGATGGTTCGTGTTGCGTTCACGGAAAGTGACTCAATTAGCTGCATTTGGCGCGAGTTACACGCTTCATGCTGTCATTCTCGTATTCAGTGAAGGCATGCCCTACTATTGGTTGATTGCGTTTTTCTTACTCTTGTATGTTGTGGAGGATTTCTTACTCGAAAAAGGGAATGTGCGGATATTTAAGACGCTGAGCATCCTGTCGGTTTTTACCATGCTGGTTTTGCAGGTTTTTTTCCTTGGAAACGAATATGTCGGTGAACTGACGGAGTCTTCGCTTTATTTCTTCCTTGCCTGGGCCATTTTGTTCTTCTTTTCTGTGGTAAGGTCGGCCATGAGTTCGACCAACTACTACTGGATTGATTTGCTGTTGTTTGTCCCGGTTTTCCGTTTTGAATCTGGAGATATGCTTTCCCTGCTCATCTTGTTTCTTTATTCCCTGCTGTGGTTGGTCTCAGGTTATCAACAGGAAGTGTCAAGGTGGGTCAACAAAGGGACGGTCGCTTTCCTGCTGACTACTTTTATTGCCTACTTTCAGCTCGCCTGGGATTTCATGGATCGTTCTTTGTTCTTCTTGATCGGCGGCATTTTATTATTTGTACTCAGTTACTTCCTAGAGAAAAAACGGCGCACCATCCATAAAGGAGGGGAAGAGAAATGAAGAAGCGCTGGTGGTTTTATGGACTTGTCTCTCTGCAGCTCCTGTTTCTTCTTCTCATGTCTGCCTCCTATTATGCGATGGATATCTGGGGACAGACGATTACTCTAAAGACGGCCCCTGTGGATCCACGTGATCCTTTCTACGGGGATTATGTAACGCTGGACTATGCCATCGAACAAATTCCTGAAGAGAAATGGTTGGTTGAAGAACCTTTAAATCGAGGAGAAAAAGTGTTTTTGCTGCTCGAGGAAAATGACGAGGAAATCTACGAGCTTGTAGAAGCCTCCACCTTATGGCCGGAAACAGAAAGCAATCAAGTGGTTCTTTCTTCTAAGTATCAATGGTCTGATCCTTCACTCCAACGATACCAAGTGGATATCGGCCTTGGAAGGTATTACATTGAAGAAAATACAGGAACGTTTTGGGAGCGGAGAGAAGAACAGGAGGTAGAGGTCGTTCTGGCCCCCTGGAAACAAAAGAAAATCGCTTCTCTTAAATAAGAAAGACGGCAGCCCTTTAGGTCTGCCGTCTTTTTTCATACTTAACTTAAAACTGCTTTGATTTGACTGATGGCCCAGTCCAGGTCATCCTGGTCAATCACGAGAGGGGGAGCAAAGCGAATCACATTTTCATGCGTTTCTTTACAGAGCAGTCCTTTTTCCTTTAACTCCTCACAATATTTGCGGGCAGGTTCTGTCATTTCGACACCGATAAAGAGACCTTTTCCGCGCACCTCTTTGATTTTCGGGTTGTTGATCGATTTAAGCTCCTGCATCATATAGTTTCCAAGTTCAAGCGAACGTTCTGCCAGTTTTTCTTCTTCAATCACTTCAAGGGATGCGACTGAAACGGCGCAGGCAAGTGGGTTACCACCGAATGTGGAACCATGGGAGCCTGGGTTGAAGACACCGAGGACTTCCCGATTTGCAACCACACAGGAGATCGGGAAGACGCCACCGCCGAGAGCTTTACCGAGAATCAGCATGTCTGGACTGACATTTTCCCAATCGCATGCAAACATCTTACCACTACGTCCAAGACCTGCTTGGATTTCGTCAGCAATGAACAAGACATTGTTTTCTTTACAAACGTCATACGCTTCTTTAAGGAAGCCTTCCGGTGGCATAACGATGCCGGCTTCTCCTTGGATTGGCTCAAGCATGAAACCAGCCGTATTTTCTGTGATCGCTTCTTTCAGAGCCTCAATATCTCCATATGGAACGAGTTTAATGCCTGGAAGCATTGGTCCGAAGCCACGTTTGTATTCTTTCTCAGAAGAAAGGGAAACAGCGGTCATGGTCCGGCCGTGGAAGTTTCCTGTACAGGCGATGATTTCCGCTTTGTCCTCTTCCACTTTTTTCACATCATAAGCCCAGCGTCTTGCCGCTTTGATGGCCGTTTCGACAGCCTCAGCTCCCGTGTTCATCGGAAGAGCCATTTCTTTATTCGTCAGCTTACAAATTTTTTCATACCAAGGACCAAGCTGGTCATTGTGAAAGGCGCGGGAAGTCAAGGTTACACGGTTCGCCTGATCGGTCAGCGCCTGAATGATTTTCGGGTGACGATGCCCCTGGTTGACGGCAGAGTAAGCGCTTAACATATCCATATAACGATTTCCCTCAGGATCCTCTACCCATACACCTTCCGCTTTAGCGATGACGATCGGGAGTGGGTGATAGTTCTTCGCACCATATTCCTGCGTTTGATCAATAATGTTTTGACTACTAATTACAGACATGCAATCCCTCCATTTTCATTTCAGTCTTTCATCATTATAACAGGTTTGCTCTTTATTTTCTTATAATTTAGAAAATGACTCCGGCATCAAAATGATAGGAATATACAGATCAGTCGTGGTATCATAATTCGTAGATTCATATGAAAAGGAGGATAACAAAATATGGCGCACTTACATATTACTTCATGGGTCATCGCATTCGTACTTGTCGGTCTTGTAACCATGTTCATCCGTAAAGGCAGTGAAAAAGCGGCAAAAATCTCTCACATGATTCTTCGTCTTTTTTATTTGCTTATTCTTTATTCCGGTGGTTCACTTTTTGCAAGCTACGCCGAATATGGCCCGCTTGTAATCATTAAACTGCTCGTCGGTCTATGGACCATCGCTTCCATGGAAATGGTTGCCGTCAAATATAAGAAAAAGAAACCAACAGGCATCTGGTGGGCTCAGCTTGTCATCGCTGGGATCATCGCGATTATTCTTGGGTTTGGTTTCTTACCAGCTGGAATTCTGCCAGCATAAAAATAAAGCTGCATGCGGCGATCGCATGCAGCTTTTTAATATCGAAAAAAGGGGGCTGTGTTTATGTGTCTGATGTTCGTCCGTTATTTGGGGGGGATAACGGTGATAACTATTATCAATTACAATGATAATCATTCTCACTATATATGTCAACACATTTTTTCATTTTTTCTCTCTTCCATAAAAGCTCCCTTTTCTGCTCAGTTTCGAGACTTTCGTTGAGTGGATGGGGGCGGAGGGGAATAGCTCGCTTTCCGCGGGAGCGCGGTGAGCCTCCTCGGACTTTAACTGCGTCCTGCGGGGTCTCACCATGAACTTTTTTCCTCTTAGCTATCCGGTTCCGGCGCCTAGCGGCTAGTGAGACTTCCCTCGCTTCTGTACGATAAGTCAATATCGAATCGCTACGCTCTTCGTGTTTCCTTTATCTCCGCAGCTCAGTCCAGTCCATACGCCGCTGACCAAGGCGCCTTCACACTTAAGCTAGGAGTCTCACCGTTTCCCCACGCCCACTTTTCGTAAGACATTCTCGAAACTACCTTCCAGTATTAAGAGCTTTTGTAGTTAAGAATCCTATACCGACTCAGATTAAGCAGGATTTCACAACACAACTGGGCAGGTTACTATAAGAAGGATTTCGAGAACCACATATGGCAAAGGGGCGGAGGGAAAAGGTGAGACTCCTGTGGGAAGTGCGTGGTAGATGAGACCCCGCAAAGCGTTAGCTCGAGGAGGCTCATCACTCGCCCACGGAAAGCGAACCTTTTCCCGGAGCCCCTAAACTCAAACAAAAGTCTCGAAATCAAGTCTTACACAATCCTGCCATTATCTTTAATAGTGCTGGAGGGTTTCATAAGGGGAACGATGCCATCATATAGTGAGTCATGATGGTTTTTTTATGTAAAAATCCAGCGCTGGAGCGTGACTTGCGCATTTCGTACTGAAAAAGGATGGTGAGGCTAGATGTGTGGAATTGTCGGATGGATCGATGCAGCACATAAAACAAAGGAAAAGGCTTCGATATTGGATCAAATGGCAAACACGTTGCAGCACCGCGGACCTGATGATTACCAGAAATGGGTCGAGGGCCCGGCTGCGTTCGGTCACCAACGTTTAATTGTTGTAGACCCTGCCGGAGGTAAACAACCGATGATCCGCAAGGCCAGGGATGAAGAATACATTTTATGCTATAATGGTGAGCTTTACAATACAGACGATGTCAGAGACCTGTTGAAGGCAAAAGGATGGACGTTCCAATCCCATTCAGATACCGAAGTGGTGCTCGTTAGCTACATGGAATGGGGAACCGCATGTGTCGACTATATGAATGGAATCTTTGCGTTCAGTGTCTGGGAGAAAAACCGTGAACGGCTTTTTCTAGCCCGTGACCGCTTGGGAGTTAAGCCGCTTTTTTACAGTGATAGAGGTGACGGAGTCATGTTTGCCTCTGAAATGAAAGCCTTATTAGCCCATCCCGAAGTTACATCTGCAGTGGACAGCGATGGTCTCCATGAACTTTTATCTTTAGGGCCATCGAGAACTCCAGGAGAGGGGATCTTCCAAGAAATCAATGAAATTCGCCCCGGGCATCGAGCTGTCTTTGAAAATGGGAAACTGAAAATCGACAGGTATTGGAACGTAAAAAGTGCTCCTCATGAAGATTCATTTGATAAGACGGTTGCACGCGTACGCGAACTATTTATGGATGCCTCCCAGCGCCAACTCGTATCTGACGTGAAACTTGGTACATTTTTATCTGGAGGCGTCGATTCAAGTGCCATTACGGCCGTGGCCGCTGAAAAATATAAACAAGATCAGTTGGGCGCGCTGCAGACGTTTTCCATCGACTATAAAGATCAAGAGAAATTTTTCAAAAAGAATGCCTTCCAACCAGATCGCGATGAGGCGTTCATCAATCTTGTCAGTGCACAAAATCAAACCAAACACTCCGTCATGGAAGCGAGGACGGAGGACCTTGTTTCGCGTTTGAAGCGGGCCGTGGAACTACGGGATCTGCCCGGGATGGCGGATGTGGATTCCTCTTTATTATGGTTCTGTGAGGAAATTAAAAACCATGTGACCGTTGCCCTTTCGGGTGAATGTGCGGATGAAATTTTTGGAGGGTATCCTTGGTTTTACCGAAAAGAAGATAAAGAAAGAAAAGGCTTCCCTTGGATCCGCTCCCTCAATGAGAGGGTTACTCTTGTCCGTCAAGATTTAAAAGGGGATATTGATATTGAATGGTACATGTTGAAGCGATATCAGGAGACTGTTGCAGAAACACCGCTGCTTACAGGTGAAGATGAAGATAGTAAGAAACACAGACAAATGTCATATTTAAACATGAACTGGTTTATGCAGACCTTACTCGAGCGAAAAGACCGGATGAGTATGGGAGCGAGCCTTGAGGTCCGTGTACCATTCAGCGACCATCGTCTCGTTGAATATGTATGGAATGTGCCATGGAGCATGAAGTTTCATAATGATCAGGAGAAAGGACTCCTGCGTCAGGCACTTCGAGGGATTTTACCAGATAAAGTACTTTTCCGTAAAAAGAACCCGTATCCGAAAACATTCCATCCTGACTATACAAAAGCTGTTTGTACGTGGATGGAAGAGACACTTGCAGATCCGAATGCGCCTTTGTTTGATATTTTTGATCGTGATCAAGTCCGGAAACTAAATGATTCGGAAGGGAAGTCGATTGATACACCTTGGTTTGGTCAGCTTATGACGGGGCCGCAGCTCATTGCTCATCTTTGCCAGATTGACCACTGGCTCAGAACCTACAAAGTCACCTTTTAACCAAACCGCCCGAGCAAGGGCGGTTTTTTTATTTCTCCCGAACCCACATAAGCTCCCTATTCTTGAAGGCTCAGTTTCGAGATGCTTTCGGGTTTCGTTTACCATAATGGGAGTTAGGGGTGGCTGGGAAGCTACTCGCTTTCCTGCGGGGATGACGGCAAGCCTCCTCGGACTTCGTCCTGTGGGGTCTTGCCAGCCAATCCATTCCCGCGGAAAGCGAGTCATTCCCCGCAGCCCCATCCACTCAATAAACAACTCGAAACTGAGTCTTCAAGAATCCTGTCATATTCTTTAATAAGGTTAAAACATAGGAATGTGTAGAAAATGTAGATAGGAAGAATATTTCCGTTGTAATTTTGTAGAATATTCAAACATCATTTACTGGTATAGACAACTATAATTCATGGTGGTAAGATGACTTCAGTAAAACGTTTTCAATTTGAAGGAGGTTAGCGATAATGCTAAGTTTTTTACAACGAATAGGTAAATCATTAATGTTCCCGATCGCTACTTTGCCGGCTGCGGCTTTGCTTGTGCGATTAGGGATGGAAGATATGTTGAATATTCCTTTTATTACAGCAGCAGGTAACGGAATTCTCGGGAATTTGGCACTTATATTTGCCATCGGTATCGCGATGGGATTTGCGAAAGATGGAAATGGGGCGGCTGCTTTAGCAGGTGCTATTGGTTATTTGGTCCTGGATGGTGGTATAGAGGCTATAAATAAGGACGTAGATATGGGGGTTTTTGCCGGTGTGATTGCGGGTGTGATCGCCGGAATGCTTTACAACAAGTACAATGATGTGAAGTTCCCGGACTTCCTATCTTTCTTCGGAGGTAAACGCTTTGTTCCAATCATCACGTCAGCGGTTATGGTAGTGCTTTCCTTTGTTTTCGGATATGTATGGGTGTACCCACAAGCAATTCTTGATTCTACGGCTAACTGGATTTTGAACGGGGGAGAACTTGGGGTAGGTGTCTATGGCGTGCTGAACCGTCTCCTTATTCCGGTCGGTTTACACCACGTGATGAATGCGTTGATCTGGTTTGACTTCGGGACGTTCACCACAGAGGCTGGAGAGGTTGTGCGTGGAGAAATCAATCGTTTCTTAAATGGCGATCCTTCCGCAGGTTATTTCCTGGCTGGTTTTTTCCCTGTCATGATGTTCGGTCTCCCGGCTGCATGTCTCGCTATGTATGCGGCAGCAAAAAAGGAAAGGAAAGCAGCGGTTGGAGGAATGTTTTTGAGTATTGGTTTGACCTCTTTTATTACAGGGGTCACAGAGCCAATTGAATTTTCTTTCATGTTCCTTTCTCCACTTCTATATGTCGTTCACTCCTTGCTGACCGGTGTGTCGATGATTCTCGCTTTTGTATTTGATGTCAGACATGGTTTCGGTTTTTCAGCAGGATTAATCGACTATTTACTGAACTACAACATTGCACAGAATCCGTTTACTCTGATTTTAATCGGATTGTTTATGGGAGCCATCTACTTCCTGATTTTCTATTTCCTTATTGTCAAACTGGATTTGAAAACACCAGGGAGAGAAGACGAGGATGTTGAAGATGGATCCACTGAAACAGAAAGCAGTGATTATGATGGGAAAGCCTCCCATTATCTACATGCGTTAGGTGGTCCTGAAAACATCGAAACCTTGGATTATTGTACCACTCGTCTCCGTCTTGAAATGAAAGATCGTGAGAAAGTCAATGAGAAGGAATTGAAGCGTCAAGGTGCACGTGGAGTGATGAAACTCGGAAAAAGAAACCTTCAAGTGATTGTAGGTACTTCTGTCGAGTTTGTGGCTGATGCGATGAAAAAACAAATGGAACATGGATCTCACGTTTCTGAAGGTACACAGAATGAAAAAGTACCACCTGAGAAGCAAGGAGCAGAAAAGGTTCCATCAAGAGAAGTAAAAGAAGAAGATTTTCAAATGCCGTTGAATGGAAAAGTGCTTCCTCTCTCTGAAGTACCAGATGAAGTTTTTGCCCAAGGGATGATGGGACCAGGCTTTGCCATTGATCCGTCTGAAGAAACTTTCCATTCGCCTGTTAATGGGAAGGTCCTTCAAGTTTTCCCTACGAAGCATGCCATCGGTCTTGAGCTTGAAAATGGATTGGAAATGTTGATTCACGTTGGCTTGGATACAGTTAAGCTGAATGGTGATGGGTTTGAATCTCTTGTTGAGTCTGGACAAAAAGTGGAACAGGGAACGCCATTGCTGCGTGTGGATCTTGATTTTGTCAAAGCGAATGCGCCTTCTGTAGTGACACCGTTCATCTTCACGAATGCGGAAGGAGCAACTGTGGAGCTTTTGAAAGAAGGATACCAGGAAAAAGGTCAAGAAGGGGTAGTAAAAGTAGCGGAAGGAGGCAAAGGAAATGAGTGATCTGGTGATTACGAACGTAACTGTTGTGACGGAAAACAGGACGATCCCCTCTGGTTCTGTAATGGTCCGCGATGGAAAGATAGAAGAAATTCATGAAGGGTCCGTGTTCAAGGATGAGGCTTTTGTCATTGATGGGAAAGGTAGAAACCTAACACTCCTTCCGGGCTTCATTGACGTACACATCCATGGAGCAAATGGTCATGACGTCATGGACGCTACGATGGAAGCTCTCCAAGGGGTGGCGGTTCAGCTCCCAAAAGAGGGGACTACGAGTTTTCTCGCCACAACCATGACCCAATCAAGAGAGAGGATTTCTCAAGCCGTCACAAATGCAGGGACGTATATGGATCAACAGCAAAGAGCTGGACAAGCAGAAGTTCTTGGCATTCACCTTGAGGGCCCCTTTATTTCCCCTTCCAAAGCTGGGGCTCAGCCTTTGGAGCATATTATTGCACCATCCCTCGAAATTTTTGAACAATGGCAAAACGCAAGTCAACAACAGATTAAACTCATAACCTTGGCTCCGGAACTGGAAGGGGCACTTCCTTTTATTGAAGAGCTTAGGAGAAAAGGTGTCATCTGTTCATTAGGACATAGCGAAGCCACTTTAGCCCAAGCCAATGATGCGGTGGAAAAAGGGGCGAGCCATGTCACCCATTTATACAATCAGATGAGTGGACTGCACCACAGGGAACCGGGCTTGGTTGGAGCTGCTTTTACGAACCCGGAGCTTCTCGTGGAGATGATTGTCGATCACATTCACATCCACCCGGAAGCGGTCCGATTAGCCTATCAGGTTCTTGGAAGTGACCGGACAATCCTAATTACCGATGCGATGAGGGCTAAGTGCCTTCCTGCGGGCAACTATGATCTTGCCGGGCAAAATGTGACCGTGAATCATGGAGAAGCACGTCTCTCTGACGGCACGCTTGCGGGCAGTATATTAACGCTGGATGAGGCAGCGCGAAAAATGCGCACTTTTGCCAGGGTTGACCTCAATGAATTGGTTAAAATGACTTCCACCAATGCAGCCCGTGAACTCGGGGTTTATGATCGTAAAGGGGACATTGCTAAAGGGAAAGACGCTGATCTCGTTCTTTTGGATGAAAATGGTTATGTGGTTACAACGATTTGCCGTGGAGTCATCAGTTATAATGGTAAAGGGGGAGCATCATGAACATCATCGTTGCAAGGGATTATAAGCAACTGAGCCAAACAGCTTCTCAAATGATTGAAGACCAAATCACCAAGAAGCCGGATGCTGTGCTAGGTTTAGCTACAGGTGGAACCCCTCTTGGCACTTACAAAGAATTAATCAATAGTTATAAACAGGGGCGCGGGGATTATCGTCTTCTATCTACAATCAACTTAGATGAATACGTTGGTCTGAATCCGGAGCATCATCAGAGCTATCGTTATTTTATGGATCAAAACTTTTTCCAATTTATCAACATTGATGCAAAGAACACGTACATCCCATATGGAAAAGCAGAGGGATTGGAACAAGAATGCAGACGTTATGAAGAAGTGATTGACACGATTGGTCCACCTGACTTGCAACTTCTTGGAATTGGAGAAAATGGCCACATTGGTTTCAATGAACCAGGCACTTCATTTGATAGTGAGACCCACATTGTGAACCTGACAGATTCAACGAGAGAAGCCAATGCCCGATTCTTTGAATCTAAGGAAGATGTACCGACAAAGGCGATTACGATGGGCATCCGTTCCATATTGAAAAGTCAAACAATCATTCTTCTGGCTTCCGGTGAACGAAAAGCTGACGCCATTCATGAATTGATTCATGGTGAGCCAGATGAACAGTTCCCTGCTTCTTCACTGAAAAACCATGATGATCTTACTTTAATCGTTGATGAGGATGCTTATAAGAAAGTCCAACAGAAAGGATGAACTCTTTGATAAAGAAAAACGTTCCGTTACCTTTGTATTATCAAATTGAAGAGTACCTAAAACAAAAAATCGAAGAAAAAGAGTTTGAAGTTGGTAAAATGATTCCGTCCGAGCGTGAGCTTTCTGAACGTTTTGAAGTCAGTCGCATGACCGTAAGGCAGGCCGTGACGAATTTAGTGAACGCTGGTATCCTTTATCGCGAAAAAGGAAAAGGGACGTATGTGGCAGAAAAGAAAATCGAACAACCGCTTAAGGGTTTGACGAGCTTCACGGAAGACATGAAGCAGAGAGGAATGACATCGAGCAGTCAACTGCTGGCCTTTGATGTCATTGAAGCACCAAGGGATATCCGTGAAAAACTGAATCTGGGTGAACAGGATGAAGTGTACTGTATCCAGCGAATAAGGATTGCCGACGATAAACCAATGGCGATTGAAACCACGTTCATGCCTCTGGAATTGCTGCCGCATTTAACTGAAGATATTGTACATGGTTCGATTTATAACTATGTAGAGCACGATTTAGGCAAGGCAATCAGTCAAGCACGCCAGATTATCGAGGCACGTGCAGCAGATGAGAAGGAAGCCGAATATTTGAACATTTCTCCTCATTCCCCGGTGCTTCATATTGAAAGGAAAAGCTTTCTTGCTCACAGTGTTCCTTTTGAGGTTGTTAAATCTACCTACCGTGCCGATCGTTATAAGTTCATCACGGACATTGATCGATAAGGGGTTCGAAATGAGCTATTTAACAAAAGTTTCCCAGAAATTGTTGGATGTTGAATCTTCCCAGGCCCATAAATTCGAGCTCGTTAGTGAAAACCTCTTCCGGATCATTGAAGCGGGAGGAGTTATCCATACATTTGGTTGTGGCCACTCCAGTTTACTTGCTCAGGACATTTATTATCGGGCGGGAGGACTTGTACCTGTGCAGCCAATATGGATCGAAGAATTGATGCTGCATCGAGGAGCACGGCAGGCTAGTGAAAATGAACGCCAATCTGGAGTGGTTCAAAAATATTTAGAATCGGAAGACTTGCAGAAAAAAGATGCCGTCCTGATTATTTCTACTTCCGGTCGAAATCCAGCTCCTATAGAAACAGCCATTTATTGTAAGGAGAAAGGTTTGTACACCGTAGGTTTGACCTCTCTTGCCTATAAAGGAAGTCAACATTCGCGTCACAGCAGCGATCAGAGGCTTGAGGATATCGTAGATGATGTCATCGACATGGAAGTTCCTGTAGGGGATGCGATCATGCAAAAGGGGAATCGATCTTATTCACCCGTTTCTTCTGTGGTAGGAGCGGGAATTTTACACGAACTCATGACAAGAACGATTGAAAGAATCGAAAGAGGCGGAGAAACGCCCCCTGTTTTCAAAAGTGGAAATGTCGACGGCTCTGACCAACATAACCTAAACATGATGCAAGCCTACAAACGTATCACTTTCTAAAAAATTATTGTTTTTACTTACAACACACAGGTAGTGGAAGACATCTACTTTTTAGATAGGGGTCCGTTTCTCTCCGAGCACCCCTGACGCTAAACAAAGCAACGAACCCCGAAAACATCTCGAAACGGAGTCATAAAGAATAGAAAGCTTAAATTGGAATACCAATCTGTTAAACAGACCTTCCGTAGGTCTGTTTTTTAATGGAGAGAGGGAGACCTGTGTCAATTTCATGGAGAATCGAGCAGGAGATTGACGGGGGAAGGGGGGAAAGGCTACTCTAGAATGAGGTATGACATCTGTAAGGGGGACACAGAAGATGAAAAGAACACGAATGCTGTTGGCCTGCCTCCCGTTTTTGCTAGGGTTGCCTATGGGTGCAGAGGCTGCAGAAAACGGAGAGAGACAATGGCAGGATGAAAGCGTTTATTATATTGTTGTCGATCGATTTATGAACGGAGACATGAACAACAATGAGGGAGTAGATTTGGAAGATCCCAACGCTTATCATGGCGGTGATTTATCAGGGATAGTCGATCAATTAGATTACATAAAAGAATTGGGTTTTACTACAATTCAACTCTCCCCGATCATGCAGAATGAAGGAGATAGCTACCACGGTTTCCATGTTTCGGACTTCCGTAATGTTGAAGAACATTTCGGTACAATGGAAGAAGCGAGACAAGTGGTGGAAGAAGCCCATGCCCGTGATATAAAAGTGATTTTTGATCTTCCAATTGGTTTTGTATCACAAAGCCATCCGTGGGTGGAAGATGGTGATAG
Source organism: Halobacillus litoralis (assembly GCF_009856415.1). Lineage (GTDB taxonomy): Bacteria > Bacillota > Bacilli > Bacillales > Halobacillaceae > Halobacillus > Halobacillus litoralis_C. The sequence goes on from NZ_WMEZ01000008.1 coordinate 162,597, forward strand.
GTCCGAATGGCTGACTGGAGAAGAAGTAGCCAGCGAACACCCTTGGTTTAATCAATTGGTCGAGGTTGATGTGAATCAGGAAGCTGTAAGCACTTATTACAAAGAAACGATGGATTTCTGGAAAGAAAAAACAGAGGTGGATGGTTTCAGGGTCATTACGAATGGGGCGGATTTAAGTGAAACCTCCTTGCAGGAAGATCCACGAATCATGTACACTTCATCGATAAAGGAAGATCACCCGTTCAGAAAAGAGGCAAGGGAAGCTTTTAGGCAAGCGGGCAACCCTTTAACCGATCTATTAACTGAAGAGGATCTTACTCAGCCCCACCATCTCGACTTTTACGATGTTTCTCGTTTTACACATGAAGCTGTCGTAGAAGGACAAAATCCTATCACAAGGTGGCAGATGGCTTTAACGCATTTATTTACGGCGCCGGGCGTTCCAGTCGTTTACTACGGAACAGAAACCCCATTGGATGATGGAGGAAATCCGCAAAATCTCCCGATGATGAATTTTAAGGCCGGGGATGAAAAGCTGAAAAAACGGATAGAAAAACTGACTTCGATGAGAGAGCAGTTTCCAGCTCTCACAAGAGGGGATTATCGCGAACTATACAATGAGGATGGGCTTGCCGTTTTCAAACGCACGTATGAGGATAATGAAATGATTGTTGCCATTAATAATGCGGAAGAGACCCGTACAATGACCTTGGAAGAACTGGAAGATGACCACCAGTTGAGAGGCTTGCTTCACGATGGTCTTGTCCGCCAGCAAAGCGACGGCTCCTACCGCCTTGGTATGGAACGTGAAACAGCTGATGTCTTCATTGTTGAGCCTAATAGCGGCTACAATTGGTTGTTCATAGGATTCGTGGGTGGAGTACTCTCTTTGTTTGTCATTGCCGTCACGGCAATCAGCTTAAAGAATCGTAAAGCGGATAAAGGATAAACGAAAAAACAGGGCCCTTTTTAGGCCTGTTTTCTTTTTAATAGTGCTTTCTGGAGAATGTTCCATATGTTCCACTCAACGCCCTCATGCCTATAACTCTAAGCAGAAAACATGTGAAAAGCATTTATTCTTCATCAGACCGGCTCTTTCTTTTCTTACGACGCCAGATCCATAGGGCGATAACGATTAGCACCGGTACAAGGACTGGTGAGTAACCGACTGCTGCTACAAACAACCAGGAAGCGACATTTGCTAATCCGTTGATACTGTTGAAAAAGGCTTGTTTTGTTCGTTCCCATGTATTCAAGTCTTGTTGGTCGACTCCACCAACGAGCACTTTGGTTTCAGTAAAGGAAATGGTGATGGTGGAAAAGTCACTTTGATTTTCTAAGTAATTCATCTCGCCTTTAAGGGATTCGATGTCTGCTTGTACGCGTTCAAGATCCTGGGATATTTTCACTAAGTCTTCCGTGGCGCTGGCTTCTTCCAAAAAACTCAAAAGTCTTGCTTCAATTTCTTCTTTTGCTTTTAACCTGGATTCAAGGTCCACGTAATTCTTCGTCACGTCTCTACTATTGATATTTCTGGACTTAATTTGGTCTGATATCGTCTCAAAACCACTTAATAAACTCTCGAAATTTGGTTGAGGGACGCGAATCCGAATATGACCCTGCCTGTTTCCGCGTTCGGTCCTTTGAACATTGGTTTCCACCATATAGGCTTCATGTTCATTCATATGTGATTGGAGGTTTCGTTGGAATTTGTCAAAATCTTTGGTTTCAAGGTCGATGTGTGCTTCGTAGATCATCATTCTTTCTTTCTGCGCTTGCGTCTGCTCCGTTTCATTTTCTGCTGCTTCCGATAGGCCGCTTTTCGATGCATCCTCTGACTCTTTGTTCATCGAGTCATTGACACTGTCAGTATTACTTTCACTTGTGGATTCTTCCGTTGTGATTTCTTCGCTGCTGTCTTCTCCGCTGCATGCGGCAAGCAGCGTGATGAGGGTGAAAATAAGTAAGACCGTTATTCTTTTTCTGTACATAAAAGACCCCCTAAATTAGACTTAGCAAGGCAAGAGGGGGGATGCTCAATCGAAAGAGCATCCCCAACCTCCCTTCGCCTTTAGTTATCCGGCTTCAGTGTCCAGACACTCGAGACATAAGTCATTCCACTCTGTGGCAAAAAACCACGGCGTGGCCTGACTTATGCTTGTCGTGTCTACCAGGACACTTCCGCACTTAACTCATTAGTCGTAATTAAGGGAGTAGGGTTACATGTATTTGGGAATGTTTATTTATAAGTGTCATTCAAGAAAAAGAGGGCAATGGTGCCTGGGCCGGCGTGGGCTCCAATAGTTGCTCCCACATAATCAATATGGATTTCTTTTGTTCCATAGGTTTCTCTGATCATTTCCGCGAGCTGTTCGGCTCTTTCCAGGTCGTCTCCGTGGCTGATGGCCATTCGTTGGTTTTGAAGGTCTGCGCCACGCTCATCCATGACTTCGATCATGCGCTTCAATACTTTTTTTGATCCGCGGATTTTTTCAAGAGGAATGAGTTTTCCTTCCTCCATATGCAAGAGGGGCTTAATTTTCAGTAATCCGCCTACAAATGCCGCTGTTCGGCTTACGCGGCCTCCGCGCTGTAAGTATTCCAGGTCATCGACTGTGAAGATGTGTTCCATATGAGTGGCATGGTATTGTCCAAGTTCTAGGACTTCATCGTACGAGGCGCCCTCCTGTGCCAGTTCTGCAGCTCGTAGAACAATGAGTCCGTAGCCAAGGGAAGCAGCTTTTGTGTCGATTACTTCGAATTGGGCGTTCTTATACTCTTCTTTTACTTCTTGTTCAATCATTTTTGCCGTTTGGTATGTACCTGATAGTTCGGAAGAGAAAGCAAAATAAATGAAAGGTTGTTCTTTTTCAGCTAAAGAAGTGAACGTTTCTCGAAAAGCTTGGGGGGAGACTTGGGCTGTTTTAGGTGCTTCTCCGTTTCGCATCCGGTCGTAGACTTCTTTTGGAGTGATGTCGATTCCGTCTTCATATTCTTCTTCCTTGATAATGACTTTTAATGGAAGGGAATGGAGAGAGAGTTGCTGGACCTTTTCTTGGTTCAAATCACTTGCAGAATCACACAATACTTGTACATGCATACGCGTCACCTTCTATTTTTTAGGATGTACTTTTAGTTTAGGCACAAACCGCGAGATAGTCAAAATATACTGTTTGCAAACCATCCGACAAAACTTTACACGATTCTACCAAATTTATCTTGATTTTACTCTACTACGGTGATAAAAATGAATAGATGAATTTAGGCAAGGAGGTCCGCTATTGTTTACAGTTGAAATAAAACGTATCTTGATTGTTCTGTTCGGCGCCGTGTTAAATGCGGTTTCGCTGAATTTATTCTTAATTGAAGCCAATGTTTATGCGAGTGGGTTTACAGGGGTTGCCCAGTTGCTCACTAGTATTTTGAATGATTTTGCTGGCATACCGGTCAGTACAGGTATTCTACTATTCTTACTTAACATCCCGGTCGCCATTCTTGGTTGGCTGAAAGTAGGGAAAGGTTTTACAGTATACAGTGCCATATCCGTCGCTTTTACTACTCTATTTCTTGAATTGATTCCTGTCCAGCAATTATCTGAGGACATCATCCTCAATGCTGTATTTGGGGGAGTCATCGGCGGGATGGGTGTTGGAATCACTTTGAAGTGGGGTGCTTCCACAGGTGGTCTTGATATCGTAGCAATGGTTCTGTCCCGGATGAAAGACCGCCCAATCGGCATTTATTTTCTTATACTTAATAGTGCAATTATTGCGATTGCCGGTTTATTATATAAGCCGGAGAATGCGCTCTACACGTTGCTGACTTTGTACGTGACCACAAGGGTCATTGATGCCGTTCATACACGTCACGAGAAACTGACGGCGATGATCATTACATCGAAAGCAGCCGATTTAGAAAAAGCGATCCACGGACACATGGTGCGCGGAATTACCACGTTGCCGGCGAGAGGAGCTTTCACTCAACAGGATAAGAATATGCTCGTCATGGTCATCACAAGATATGAACTCTATGATTTGCAGCATATTATTCAGGAAGTGGATCCTCAAGCCTTCACGAACATTGTGCAAACGACAGGTATTTTCGGTTTCTTTAGAAAAGATGACCAATAGTGTAACTTTTTCCATAAACAAACGACTCATGAAATAAGTAGAAAAAAATAGAGGAGTGGGGTCATGAAAAAGTTTTTGGCCATTTTGTTAGGATACATGGTGCTTTCGTTAGCAGCATGTGGAAATGAAACAGAAAATGAAGCGAGCGGAGAAGAAAAGGAGGATCAGATGACGGAACAACCATCTGAACAAGAACCAGAAGTGGATGTGGAAGCTCTTATTGAACAAATAGCCATGGACGCGATGGTTGAAACGACAACAGACACGGCTACCTTCAACTTTTCTTTAGAAAATGCCGGGGAAGAGCCGGTCACACTTGGATTTACTTCCAGTCAAAAGTATGAAGTGCAGGTGAAGAATGAAGCAGGAGAAAGTGTGTACACCTTCTCTGCTGATAAAATGTTCACACAGGAATTGACGACAGAAGAGTTGACGCAAGGGGATGTCTTTGATGTGAAAGAAACGTGGACGGGGATTGAAAAACCTGGAACTTATGAAGCAACGATGACGTTTCTTGTAAATACAATCAATGACCAGCCTTTAGAAGCGAATCCTTTCCAAGTGACGCAAAGCTTTACGATTGAAGAGAACACAGAGAAGGACGAAGAGTCAGCAGAGGAAGATTCTGAAAAAGATGCACCAACATCTCAACATGATGGGGATGGCCAGGCTTTTCGTGACATAACCGTCACAGGAGAAAAAGGATCGTACGTCGTTAAGGGAGAGGCCCGTGTCTTCGAAGGAAGTTTCATGTACAGTGTCGAAGACGGTCATAATGTGCAAGTAGAACCCACAGCTTTCCAGGTCGATGAAGGAGCTCCGTCCTGGTCTACATTTGAGCTGGAGATTGATATTCCTGAAGAAGATCTGCCGATGTTTGGGACCCTGACCCTTACGTTGTTTGAAGAAAGTGCAAAGGATGGAAGTCCGACGAATGTGAATTACATCCCATTAGAAAACTTCCAGCCGGAAGAATAAAAAAATCCGCCATGATGGCGGATTTTTTTTAATAGCCGTATTCTTCTAGTGTACTCATCACCTTAGGAGTCAACTCGTCCCAGTCAGCCTGAGGGAGCTTATTGACTGTGATGAAGTTTTGGAAACCGAAGACGTTATCAACGCCATCAAGTTCCATCAAGTCATTCATGATTTTGTGCTCGCTTGTTTGACCAGGCATGACAGACACACTGCCGTCCCCTTGGAAAATCATAGACTCAGTTGTGAATTTACGTGCATTAGGATTGGGTGTTTCCTGTACTTGAATCGCCATAATAGTATCCTCCTCTGTTACGTCTCTTCTTATTTTATCAAAAAATAACGACCTTCAAAACTATGAACCTCTTTGATATATGATTGCCCTGTAACTGTGGTACAATGAGAGCAATGTTTAGGAGGTGTGTGCGATGGAATCAAGATTGATCGAAGTATTGCAGCCGATTAAAGAGAATGATTACACGCTACCTGAAGGTCAGAACTTACAAGAGCTCACCACTATGATGCTACAAAAAATAGGATCTGTCCATCCTGTATTGAGAGATGATTTGATCCATACGATATTTACGACGTTTATTGAACGAGGTCATTATACAAATGAACAGTTAAAAAATATACTGCAGTCAGTGTTGAATAAAAACTATTTATTCTACCGGATTGGAACTTCGAAAAAAGAAGAGGATGCTGTATTCAAACGCAGTTTTTCTGTACTGCTGATTCCACCTATTATGGAAAAGCACAGACATTCCCCATTTTTGAAAGAAGAAGAAGTCCACCGGGTGTGGGATCACCTGAAAAAATATATGCAGCAAGAAAAAGATCACCGCGGGTATGTGAAAGATAAAGGATGGGCCCATGCCATGGCACATGCGGCGGACGCGATTTACAGTGTAGCTGCCTGTGATGAAATTACGAAAGAAGAAATCCTGGAGATGCTTCCTGTAATTAGGGGACAGTTCTTGATCGATCATCCCTACCTGTTTGATGAAGAGGAGCGGATGGTGACAGCGGTTATGAAAATGTTCGGGAAAATCAGCCATGCTGAGCGTGTCGAGTGGCTGGAAACATTGCTTTATATCCGTGACAGCTGGCAGAACCCCAATGAGGATATCATCATCAATAACAGCAAGCACTTGATGAGAGCTCTTTACTTTCGTATGCTCGAAGGGGATTATCGAGAGCTTAGGCAGGTTTTAGAGATGCTATTAAGGGAACTTAGGAAACAGGAAGCTTACTAAAACCTTGGAGGATGCGTATGATTCGATGGGGAATCTATATAGGGACAACATCTGGAATTGTTCTTGGTTTGTATATGTGGTTTGTAGAGAAAATAACAGGAAAGAAAGTGTACACATTATTGATGAACGTAGACTTTATCCCTGTTATTGGGGACATCGATTGGCCTGTTGTGATGGAGTGGCTTTTTCACATGATCATTTCCTGGATTATCGGTATTCTCTATAGTTATGCGTTTATGCGTAAGTTGAAGGAAACCAACCGGAATCGATGGGGCCTGGCCATTCTTCTTACAGCCTTTGCTGCCACAACCTATGTACCGCTAACGATTTTAGCGATTAAAGAAACTCCAGCTCTCACGGATGGGACAGCGATTTTATATTGGCTAATCGGCCATGTCCTATACGCATTCACATTAAAGAAGTCGTATTACAGATTCGAGTAGAAGGCCGGGAATACTCCCGGCCTTTATGTATTTTATGCTCTCCTCCGTTCTTGTTTGGTAATGGCAAGGGCCACAAGAATGGCTCCGATTGCTTGAATCCAGCTTCCTAATGCAGAAAAATGACCGGCATCTATTCCTTCCAACTCACGTCCTGCTGCAAGGGCCTGAATAGAATTCCCAACGACTTCTAATAATTCCCCATTTAATTTATAGGCGTTCGTTAAAGAAGGATCCGCTTCGAATGTTACAGAAAATCCAACAAGTCCCCCTAAGGCTTGTAGCAGATTCCCTTTTATCACAAGGTTCAGATCGTCTCTCTTTTCTAAGTCCGTTAAAATACTGTAGATGATCGTAGAGTTTCCTGCTGCCTGAATGATATTACCTGACGCAGAGAGGATAGAATCTGAATCATTCGCCACAACTCCATTTCCAGTTGCCTGTAATGTATTCCCAATAAGATTAAGACCTTCATCATCGTCACCTGTGTTGGCATTAATTGACGCATTTACGGCTGAAGCAACGGTCCCCGCCGCAACGATCCAAGAACCGATAAGGGTTTGGTTGTTCTGCCTGCCCATATTCATTCCTCCTTTCTTTATGGTACTCCGGAATGGACGAATGGTGATAAGGAAATGATGAGGGTGGGGAAGTAGTCTCACGCCCCTTTATCGGATAATTAAATGAACTGGATATGGGAGTTCCTGACGGTGGCATCCCTAAGGGCCATTCATCCCTATGACACATGGAAAGGGTAAAACATATCCATACCAAATACAATTGTAAGTTTCGAAGGAGGCTAGAATATTGATTGAGAATGCGGAGTGTTTAATCTTTGACCTGGATGGGACGCTGTATGAAGATGTCGATCATTTCCAGTATTATGCGGATCTTTTGAAAGAACGCGTGAGTCAAAAAAATCAACAGAGTTTTGATGAAGATTATAAGGCCATATTGAATGGGGAACATTTACTTATGATTGGCAAAGTGTATGACATGGAGCGCGACACGATCGTGACTGTGGACCCATTCACGGGAAGAGTTGAAAAAGTGACGTCCTGGTATGGAGACCTGTGGGATAGGGAAGCGGTAAGAAAAGCGTACCCCCAATCACTGCAATACGATTTTGAGCATTACATAGCGATTGGGGACGGATGGTGGTTACCCTTCGCCGTTGCCATGCATTATGGGGTTGGAATTGGAGAAGCTCGTGAATGTTATGTGAAAACAAAAGACTTTATGGCGACTGAAGAGTTTCTGATGTCTAAAACAAAGGGGCTGAAAGCAGCGCTGGAAAGATGGAAAGAAGATAAGTTGCTCGTTCTTTTAACGAACAGTGAGGATTATGATGTAGAAAATATGTTAAACAGAATTGATCTCTCTGGATTATTTCATGATCATATTCCATCTGCATTCAAACCGCAGAAGACTGAAGAGCACTTTCAGACCATATTGGATCGTTACAATCTGAACCCTGAAGAAGTCGTGTCCATAGGTGATAATTTCCTTAATGAAATTGCACCTGCGTTAAATATGGGGATGAAAGCTGTTTTTGTTCAGCTGGCGGATGTGGAGTTTGACTATCCCAATCTCCAAGTGGTGAAAAGTTTAGAAGATATTTGTCCATAAACACATCGAAGCGCCCGATTGTGCACTCAATCGGGCGCTTCGATGTATATAGAAAATCATTAGGGGGGTACTCATTATATACCCGAAAAGACAAGTTTATAACTCCCTAAACCACACTCCAATGAAAACACCTATTATTACTCATAGTTCTTCAACAATATGGCAGGATTGTGGAAGACTCAGTTTCGAGACTTTTGATGAGTGGATGGGGCTGCGGGGAATGACTTGCTTTCCGCGGGAGCGCGGTGAGCCTCCTCAGGCTAACGCCTTGCGGGGTCTCACCAAGCACTCTTTTCCCGCAGGAGTCTCGCCATTCCCCTCCGCCCCTTAGCCGTGGAAGATTCTCGAAACCACTACCGCAATAATCAGTATGTATGATTGAAGAAGCGGATCGTATAAACCGCTCCAGAGTACATAAAGGCTTGATACAAAGAGCTTTATATTTCTAACAGTGGGATAGTGGGAGACAACCCAACTTGGTGCAGGGGTTCGTTCTCACATTCAACGAATGGGGGGGAGCTGCGAGACTCCCGTGGGAGAAGGAGATAGCAAGATCCCGCAGGACGCAGTCCGAGGAAGCTCAGCGCTCCCCAGCCAACCCTAACGCTCAACCAAGCAACGAACCCGGGAAACATCTCGAAGCTGAGTCTTCTACAATCGGGAGCTTTAATTTAAAAAGGATCAGGCCGTTTGGGAACGGCCTGATCCTCTACGATGGTTATCGTAAGTTGTTGTGGTGAGCTTCCACTTCTTGTTCAAACTGCTGTAGCTGTTGTTTCTCCTCTTGAGAACATTGGCTATAGGCAGACTGAATCGCTTGTTTCGCGGCTTCCATATCATGTTGGTTAGTCGCGTCGTGTTTGCCCCCACGCTTTTGGGTGAAACGGTTGACCGCTTCGCGCGCGTTTTCAAAAAGGTTTTTCTCCATGGTTAAAACCCTCCTACCGTATGCTGGTCGGCTTCGATTTCTTTACGATTCGCTTCTGAAAGCCTTTTCGGCTCCATCTCGCTTTCGTCGAATTTTCGAACTTCTGTCCAGCGATCCTGTTTACGATTGGTTTTCTTTTGCTGCTCCATGACAAGACCCTCCTGTCATAAAAAAGCCTGAACGCTTTCACGTTCAAGCTTAGTATGGCTGAAGGGTCCTTTTTTACGCGAGGAAAAATGTACCTTATATCGCACGCTTATTTATTTTCAAATAGTCGTCAAGGAATGCGCCGATGCCATCCTCTTCATTCGTATGAGTGACATGGTTGGCAAGATCTTTCAGTTCATTAATGGCATTTCCCATGGCTACGCCCACACCCGCATAATCAATCATTTCAAAATCATTGTCTTCGTCTCCGAAGGCGATAATCCGTTCATTAGGAACGTGGAAGTATCGGGCGATCTTATCGAGACCTACGGCTTTGTTCATGCCTGCCCTTACAATTTCGATGACATGCCAGGGAGCGCCCCATTTACGATGATCGATGAGAGAAGCATGATCGTCCAGTTCATCACGCAGCCTTTGAATTTTTTCTTCTTCCGGATGGATGAGAATGGATGTCGGGTCTTCTTTCAAGTTCGATTGAAGGCGGCCGACGGTAATGGGATCGTTTTTTGTTTGGAAAATACTCATGATTTCCTCATCATATTGATCCAAATACACGTCATCTTTCACTTCAGCTAGAATGTTTTTTACACCTAGTTCCTGACAGGTGTGAATGATTTTATGAGCTGTACGGATTCCTAAAGGAGAGTGAATAGCATCCCAACGGTGGTCTTTCGGATGGTGGATCAGCGCTCCATTGAAATTGACCATAGGTGTATCGAGACCGAGCTCATGATAATAATCGATACTCGCCCTGTGTGGTCTTCCTGTCGCTATGACTACGATATGGCCTTGTTTCATTGCTTGGAGGACCGTGTCTTTCGTTTTTTCACTGATGACTTTCTCATCGGTTAACAATGTTCCATCTAAATCTAAAGCAATCAGATGTCGTTCCATAATCTTCACCTCATTTATATGTATAGTTTATCGGGGAGAGCAGTGGGTTGTAAAGAATTTCCCATGTGACAACCTAACACTTTCCAATTAAAGATGGCAGTGTTACGATACATATTATATAAACCTTTTTTAAACACAACTTAAACAAAACGTAAAGTTTTTTCAGAAAGGAAATAGGAACAATGATTGGGATTTACCGTAACACATATAAAAATGTACCCGTTCTAACTGTTGTCGATTCGACGAAACAAGACCAGCCTTTACCCGTGTTCATCTACTTCCATGGGTTTACCTCCGCAAAAGAACATAACTTACCCCAAGCTTATCTTCTTGCTCAAAAGGGGTACCGGGTCATCCTTCCTGATAGCGCTCATCATGGAGAACGTGATGAAGAGCTGCCGAAACAGGAACTGAACTTCAAATTTTGGGATATCGTGTATCAAAATCTGAAAGAACTTCAAGATATAAAAGATGAACTCGATCGTCAGGATCTAATTAAAAATCGACGCATCGGTGTCGGCGGAACGTCCATGGGCGGTATCACGACGAGTGCTGCATTGACGATGTATCCCTGGATTCAAGCGTCTGCTGTTATGATGGGGTCACCTAAGCCTGTTGAATTTGCTGAAAAACTCATACAGGATGTAGAGAACTCCGGGATTTCCCTCCCTCTAAAAGAAGCAGATCTTGATGAACTATACAGATCACTTGAAGGTATTGATCTTTCCAGGCAAATGGATAAACTTTATGGACGACCGCTGTTTTTCTGGCATGGCGATGCAGATCCAGTTGTTCCGTTTGAGCATTCCTATGATTTTTATAATGAAGCCATCGATCAATATAAGAACCCGGAGAATATTCGTTTTCTTAGAGAGGTCGGACGTGATCACAAAGTCAGTCGTTTTGCTGTCCTGGAAATGGTCAATTGGTTGGAGTTAGTATTGTAACCGATGGGAATATTTTATTCTCTTTGGAATTTTGTTTATAATAGAGTTTGAAGAATTGTGAAGGGGGAACTAATGTGAGTACAACTGCACTTGAAGAAAATGCAATGGGTGCCCTTGAGAATGTCATTGACCCTGAGCTCGGCATTGATATCGTCAACTTAGGTTTAGTGTATGGCGTCGATATAGATGACAATGGCGATACCACGGTAACGATGACACTAACGGCGATGGGCTGCCCGCTTGCGGGTCATATCGAACAGGACGTCAAACGATCTCTTGCGGATTTGCCTGAATTGAATGAAATAAAGGTCAACATCGTTTGGAATCCACCATGGACCAAAGATCGTATGAGCCGTTATGCGAAGATAGCTCTTGGAATTCCCGATTGATTTATGGAAGCTATGCCCCTGCCGTGTGAACGACGGTAGGGGTTTTTACATAACAAAGGAAGATAGATCCGGCGAAGAGCGTTGCCTTTTCTGTTCCGTTCGCGGTCCAGTGCACATCATCCAAGCCCCATTGTTATTGAACGTGTGCGAGTGATTACCAAGGAGGGAAGACGAATGGCCAATACGCCGGTTTTTCAGATTGTCGGGTACAAGAATAGTGGAAAGACATCATTGCTTTCGGATTTGATTGCCTATGGAACGGACCGTGGAGAGAAAGTAGCCGCCATAAAGCACCATGGTCACGAGGAACCGCTGAAGGTCATGCACTTGGATACAGACAGCTATCGGCTACATGAATCGGGCGCTTTTTTAACAGGAGTGGACAGCCCTCGCAGATTTCAGCTTGAGTTATCACACGAAGATGACTTTCCGCTCACACAACTTGTGAACATTTATCAACATTTTTCTCCTGATCTGATTGCTGTGGAAGGATACAAGCATGAACACTTTCCCAAGGCTGTCATTATAAAAAGAGAAGATGATTTGCCTATGCTTGACCAGTTGACGAATATTCAATTAGTCATTTGCTGGGATGAGCGCATGGTTGATCGATTATCCTTGCCTGCCATACCACTTAGAGAGTGGAGAAAGCGCTTACCAGAAGTCTACCGTTTAGCGAAGGAGGGGGCATGATGGAACAACGTTGTTGGATTACAACAGAACCTCTAGAGATTGAAGAAGTAACAAAAAGGGTAATCAGAAGAGAAGCGGGTGCCGTGAATACGTTTATTGGAACAGTAAGAGAATTCACGAAAGGCAAACGGACACTTTTCCTACAATATGAAACGTATAAAGAGATGGCGGAAAAAAAACTAGAGCAAATCGCCATGGAAATCGATCAGCAATGGCCGAGCGCCGAAGTAGCCATTAGCCACCGGATCGGACGTCTGGAGGTTACAGATATTGCTGTAATCATCGCCGTATCCACTCCCCATCGTAACGACTCTTATGAAGCCAGCCGTTATGCAATAGAAAGAATTAAGGAGATCGTCCCCATTTGGAAAAAAGAACATTGGGAAGACGGTGAAGAGTGGATTGGAGACCAGAAAGAGATCCGCCCGGGAGTTCCGTTGAAGGAGGAAATCAAATGAATACACTCTTATTTTTTGCGGGATTGAAGGAAGCGATTGGAACCGATGAAGTGAGACTTGCAGCAGCAGGAATGACGTTGGGAGAAGTGAAAGAAAAAGTGCGCTCTGAATATTCTCTCGACCAAGTGAACAATTGTATGATGGCCGTCAATGAAGAATTTGCTCCAGAAGATACAACCATCACAGAAGGAGATACGATTGCTTTCATTCCCCCGGTCAGTGGTGGGTAACTCTACCTAGCCATTTCTATTTAAAAAAGCCAGCACCACCCTTGAGGGGTGGTGCTGGCTTTTGTTAATTATAAGAAGAGCACGACTAGTCCACCGACGATAAAACAGTAAAACGCGAAGTATTTCAAGTTCCCACGGGCCATGATGCCCATGAACCACTTTAATGAGAAATATGAAGCGACAACAGATCCCGCAAAGGCCATGACATATGCGAACCAGGCATTCTCAGCACTCGCATGATGAATCACATCTTCAATGGATAGAAGCATTGTCCCGAGACTGACAGGGATAAATAATAGGAACGAGAAACGCAAAGCCGTTTCTTGTTTCATTCCTAAAAACATAGCGGCAACAATTGTGGCTCCTGAGCGGCTGATTCCCGGTATGAGAGCGACTGCTTGTCCAATACCGACAATTAAGGCATCCTTCCACGTTAATTGTCCGTCACCTTTACGACCTCTCAGGTTACGAATAAGCCAAAGGGCAATTCCTGTAATGATCAACGTAATTCCTACCGTTTGAACAGTAGATAGTACCTCAATAGCATCTCCTAGAAGAACGCCGAGTACCCCAGCGGGAATCGTTCCTATGATCAGATAGATAATAAAATCAAAATCGTCTTTCTGCTGATGGTCGCGTTGGCTGCGGTTGAATAAGTATCCAAATCCATTTTTAATCAAACGAATGAGATCTTCCCGGTAGATGATTAAAACCGCTACGAGAGACCCAAAGTTCACGAGCACCTCAAATGTAAGTCCTTCTAGTTCGATCCCTAGTAATTCCTGTGCTATGACCAAGTGACCACTGGACGAAATTGGAATTGGTTCAGTAAATCCTTGAAAGATCCCCAAAAATAAATATTTAATAATCAACCATATCTGTTCCATATCGCTTGTTCCTCCTGCCCGACTGTATTCCTTATTTATATCTATATTTTACGTTTGTGTTGATAGAACATTTGTGATTATGTTCACGCACCCTCCGATTATAAAGGAAGCTTGTTCCTATGGCTAGAGGAGGATTTCATCATTTTCCAAATGAAAAGCGTTGCCTCCCGAAGGATAGCAACGCTTGAGTGTGGCTTATGCTTCTTCTTTGATAATTCCTTCCCCAAGAACAACTGCAGCCAATGTGAAAAGAATTGTCATAATGATGACTTGAGAGAAAGCGAAACTGCTCCCAGCCATGTTGCTGACTACATAAGCGGACATGAAGCTCAATAGGAAAGCCCAAATGATTGTCCAAATCATCCGCATCATTATTCACCTCATTTTTTACACAATCTATTCTTATCTTATCAGAGAGTATAGGAAAAGGAAATATGAAATCGCTTCATGAATGGCGTTTTCATTGAATAAAATGTAGGAAGACAAGGAAGAGGAGGATAGCCTATGATGGTGACCGTTAACCCTTGCTTTCATTGGATTGGATATCATTTGACATCAAGTCTTCTTCAAGAAGGGATCGAAGTGATCGGTATTGACCCCATAGTGGATGCCAAGAGTGATCTCTTATATATGTATGTCGGCAGAAACAGTAATTTTCAACATTTCTTTCAACGAAGTGATAAAGAAAATCACGTTCAACAATCAAAGGACGAGTGGGAAGTGGACTTGGTCGATGGCGGCTTGCTAGTCAGGCAAGAAGATGAAGAAAGAGATTGGATCGAACTGCCTCTCCTTTATGGTGAATGGATGGATATCCAAAAGACAGGGGTACAAGAAAAAGAGGAGCTTGTGCAATGGATCATGGAGCACCAGGCGATCTATATTGGAAATTTCCTGGAAACATTCATGGGAAACTTCCTCGATCACCAACCCCTTATTATCCAACAGCGAGTTGAAGATAAGGATACCATCACAGAAAGAGTGGATGCTTTGTGGAACTGTGAACAGCTGCTTCGCAAAATCTAGAGCTTCCCATGTTGGTCATTTACTTTTGTTATGAAAAAAATGTAGAATAGGGAGAGGATATAAGTAGGTACTTAGGAGTGCTTGAATGTGAAATTACAGTCCATCATGATCCTCTCTCTATTATTTTCCCTTGTCGCATGTCAAGGTCTCCCGGATTATAAGGAAGACATTAAGGTCGGGATGCTTGTCGAAACGACCATCCATGATCAAGCATGGGGGCAGCAAGGGTACAAAGGATTGCAAGCGATCCAGGAGGAATATGGAGTAGACATTTATTTTAAAGAAGGCATACGCACATATACACATACAGCCGAAGCGGTTGATGAGTTTGCAGCCAAAGGCGTTGATGTTATCTTCGGACATAGCAGCTTATATGGAAATCACTTCAGGGAGTTGCATAAGGTTTATCCTGATATGGATTTTGTCTATTTTAATGGTCAATTCTCAGCTGAAAATGTAACAAGCCTCAATTTCGATGCTCAAGCCATGGGGTTTTTCGCGGGAATGGTGGCCGGAGAAATGACCCAAACGGATCGTGTTGGAATCATTGGAGTATTTGAATGGCAACCAGAAGTGGAAGGGTTTTATGAAGGTGTCATTTATCAAAATCCTGACGCCGAAGTTGACATTTCCCTTACAAACAGCTGGGAAAATACAGAGATGGCCCTCATGTATTATGAGTCGATGAAAGAAGAGGGAGTGGATGTGTTTTATCCAGCGGGAGATGTTTTTAATGTTGCGGTTATTGAACAGGCGCAAAAAGACGGGAATTATGCAATCGGTTATGTACAGGACCAATCCTCCGTGGCTGAAAATACGGTGCTTACGAGTACTGTCCAAAAGGTAGATGAAGTATATAAACTAGCCATGGAGCGTTATATGAATGATGACCTAACTGGTGAAATGCTTACGTTTGATTTTCAGGAAGGTGCCATAGAGATGGGGGAATACAGTCCAAGTATTCCAGAAAACTTCCGCGGTGAAATGGAAGAAGTTGTAGAAGATTATAAAGAAACAGGCGAGCTCCCTGGAAAAGACCTCTGAAGCACATGATTGGAGTGACACAGTTAAATAAGACTCAATAAAACACCTAGGCTGCCATTACTCTGAATTCAATTGGAGTTTGGCAGTTTAGTTTTTTAAATGGTCGACAATAATTATAATAATACATGTACGTTTC
>NZ_WMEZ01000009.1 GCF_009856415.1 Halobacillus litoralis
CACCCCGAAGGGATCCACTCGCTTCCCGCGCTCGACTTGCATGTATTAGGCACGCCGCCAGCGTTCGTCCTGAGCCAGGATCAAACTCTCCATAAAAGTTAAGTTTGACTTGCTCATTTGCACACCGAATGTGCTTTGTTTCAAATCTCTTCTATAAAGAAGAAATGTTTTGACGTACTGGTTGGTTCGTTCAGTTTTCAAAGATCAAATGAATCATGGTGGGCCTGAGTGGACTTGAACCACCGACCTCACGCTTATCAGGCGTGCGCTCTAACCAACTGAGCTACAGGCCCCGATGACATTCAATAAAATGGAGCGGGTGAAGGGAATCGAACCCTCATCATCAGCTTGGAAGGCTGAGGTTTTACCACTAAACTACACCCGCAAGTGTATCATGTTGTTATTAAGGATTTCGATGGTCGGGAAGACAGGATTCGAACCTGCGACCCCTTGGTCCCAAACCAAGTGCTCTACCAAGCTGAGCTACTTCCCGTTAATGGCGCGCCCGAGAGGAGTCGAACCCCTAACCTTCTGATCCGTAGTCAGACGCTCTATCCAATTGAGCTACGGGCGCATTAAAAAAGCGACATTCAATATGTTATCATCTTTTGTGTTTTGACGCAAGTACTTTTTTAAAAAAGTTGGTGCGGCCGAGAGGACTTGAACCTCCACGGGATTACCTCCCACTAGGCCCTCAACCTAGCGCGTCTGCCGATTCCGCCACGACCGCAAATTGCTGTAGTAAACAATGGGATGCTGATCATGATAATTGGATAATGCGGGTGGAGGGACTTGAACCCCCACGCCGTGAAGCACTAGATCCTAAATCTAGCGTGTCTGCCAATTCCACCACACCCGCATAATAAATGGTGAGCCATGAAGGATTCGAACCTTCGACCCTCTGATTAAAAGTCAGATGCTCTACCAGCTGAGCTAATGGCTCCTATTAAAGGAATCTGTAACACTCAATGATGATGTTGTTTTTTGAAGCACAAGAAACATCATATAACTTATTCAGCTTTTTGTCAACTCTTTTTTGAAAAGAAAATGGCTGGGCCAGCTGGATTCGAACCAGCGCATGACGGTACCAAAAACCGTTGCCTTACCGCTTGGCTATGGCCCAAAAAAGAGTGGCGGTCCGGACGGGACTCGAACCCGCGACCTCCTGCGTGACAGGCAGGCATTCTAACCAACTGAACTACCGGACCTTTATAAATTCAAGTGACCCGTACGGGATTCGAACCCGTGTTACCGCCGTGAAAGGGCGGTGTCTTAACCACTTGACCAACGGGCCAAAAATAAATGGCGGAGAAGGAGGGATTTGAACCCTCGCGCCGCTTACGCGACCTACACCCTTAGCAGGGGCGCCTCTTCAGCCACTTGAGTACTTCTCCGTGATGGCTCCAACGGTAGGATTCGAACCTACGACCGATCGGTTAACAGCCGATTGCTCTACCACTGAGCTACGTTGGAATAATTAATATTGTTCGTTGCTGTTTATCAGCGACGTTTTATATCTTATAACATTTCGCCCTTGCTGTCAAACCTTTTTCGCATGAAATTTTAAGTCGTTTTCCATGTGTTTTTGGCTTGTTTTGTTAGGACTTAATTAATTTAACATGTGGCCATTCTTTCGTCAATGGAAAATTTACTTCTTTTTTATATTCCCTTTACATTTCCCACATCCAAAGCGTTTCGTGTCCACCCGTCTTTTCCGCTTGTATGTTTGTCCGCATTTTGTACAAACATAGTGATGGAAGTTCCCGCTTTTTTCAGAGGGCAATGGTGAACAGTGGCGTGGAGAGCCCGTTTCTTTTAATAAAGCCTTGAACTCAGGATCGCGATGCCCAAAACCTTTTCCTTCAATATGAAGGTGATAATGACAAAGCTCATGTTTAATAATACCTTCTAATTCGACACCATCTAATTCTACTATATATTTCGGATTAATTTCAATCACTTTTTTTGAAGGAATGTATCTCCCTCCTGTTGTCCGAAGACGAGAGTTGAAGTATACATCATGGACAAAAGGCTTGTCAAAGTATTTTTTCGATAAGTCATCGGTCCATTGCTGCAATTCCTGATCTGTCATAGGAACACCTCCCTTGTCCTTTGCATACTGTATCATAAGAATGAAAAAAGTTGAATATGAAGGAGATGACTTCTTATGCCTTCCTGGTTGAAGAACCAAATGACAAAAGCATTCTTGAACAAAGATAAATATCAGATTAAAATGCTGAACCAATGCTGGTATTACTATCAGCACCTATACAAATAAAAACTACCCGGAAAGTTTTCTCTCCCCAGGCAGTTCATTAGCATTACCCTTGATTAATCATGGTCAAAGCGATCCTCTGCTTTTGTACATCCACTTGATCGACCCAAACGGTAACGACGTCCCCTACCGCCACTACATCCATGGGGTGTTTGACGAATTTGTCGGCAAGCTTCGAGATATGGACAAGCCCATCTTGTTTCACACCAATATCTACGAAAGCACCGAAGTCTACGACGTTTCTTACGGTTCCTTCTAATTCCATCCCCTGTTCCAAATCTTCCATTGAAAGAACATTGGTTTTCAGCAATGGCTTCGGTAAGTCATCCCTTGGGTCTCGGCCGGGCTGAACGAGAGACTTAACAATATCCTGCAGTGTCAACTCACCAATGTCCAGTTGTTCAGCTACAGAGGATGGCTCCACACCTTTCAATTCTTCTGCTAACTTGTCCGTTCCGATATCTCCGGTTGTAAATCCAAACTTCTTCAGCAGTTCCCGTGTCGCTTTGTAGCTTTCCGGATGGATCGGTGTGCGGTCAAGAGGATCTTTTCCATCTAATATTCGTAAAAACCCGATACTTTGCTCAAATGTTTTTGCACCTAAGCGTGGAATATCTTTGAGTTCGGTACGTTTTGTAAACTTCCCTAACTCCTCCCTTTTTTTCACCACATTGTTCGCAACCGTTTTACTTAGCCCTGATACATACTGCAACAGAGATGAAGAAGCAGTATTCACATTAACCCCAACTTGGTTTACCGCCGTTTCGACAACGAACGATAACGATTCATTCAGTTTTTTCTGGGTTACATCGTGCTGGTATTGCCCGACCCCGATCGATTTAGGGTCAATTTTCACGAGTTCTGCTAATGGATCCTGGACACGACGAGCGATGGATACTGCACTTCGCTCTTCCACTTGAAAATCGGGAAATTCTTCACGTGCAAGCTTGGAAGCTGAGTACACACTTGCCCCCGCTTCATTCACAATCATGTAAGAGGCGTTCAGCTGATGTTTTTGAATCATATCTGCGATGAATTGTTCCGTTTCTCTGGAAGCTGTCCCATTCCCAATGGCCATCAGCTCAATGTCATACGTATCCATGAAGGCAAGAATCTTTTTCTCTGCTCCTGCCGTATCATTCCTAGGTGCTGTTGGGTAGATGACGCCAATGTCCAGCACTTTCCCTGTTTCATCTACGACGGCAAGCTTACATCCGGTACGGTAGGCTGGGTCTACTCCCAGAACCACCTTCCCTTTCAACGGGGGTTGCAGCAAAAGGTTCCGCAAGTTACTCGAGAAAACTTCAATCGCTTGTTCCTCGGCCTGTTCAGATAATGCGCCTCGAATCTCCCTCTCAACAGATGGCTGAACTAAACGCTTATAACTATCCTGTATTGCTTCCTCCAGGATGACCCGGATCTTACCTACCGTATGACGCTTAATGACGGTCCTCTCCAAGTATTGAACAATCGCTTCTTCAGGAGGCTGAACGGAAACTTTAATGATTTCTTCTTTTTCTCCACGGTTAAGAGCAAGGACACGGTGGGACACAATAGAGCGAACGGGTTCTTGGTAGTCATAATACATCTCAAAAATGCCTTTTTCATCTTGATCTGCTTTCTTCTCAGATGAAGCGATGACACCTTTATCGTGCGTCTGCTTTCTAATCTTTTCTCGATATGTAGGGTCATCCGAAATCCATTCGGCAATGATATCGTTCACTCCTGCCCGGACATCCTCAACCGTATTCACTTCATGCTCATCAGAAATGAAGGCTTCTGCTTCCTTCTCAAAATCGATGTTCTGCTGTTCCCAAACTTGAGTTGCGAGAGGTTCCAGCCCTTTCTCTTTTGCGACTGTCGCTCTTGTCCTACGTTTCTGTTTATAAGGTCGGTATAAGTCCTCCACCTTTTGAAGTTTTTCAGCGGATTCAATTTGGTGACGCAAATCTTCGGACAGTTTGCCCTGTTCATCAATGAGGCGTATGACTTCTTCCTTACGCTGGACAAGGTTGGTCACATAGTTCCACTGATCTTCAATTTCCTTAATCTGTACTTCATCCAACCCGCCTGTCAGTTCTTTTCGATAACGAGCGATAAACGGGACCGTATTTCCTTCTTCAAGCAATTCAATGACTTGTTTAATTGTCGTATTCTTCAATTTCGTCTGTTTTGCTACGAGCTTCATAAGCTCGGTACTTTTATTAATTTCACTCAAATAAAAGACCTCCTTCAGTAACGTCTCATCCATTGTATCAAATTATAAAAAAGAATACTTATAGGGCTGATGCGTACCTGGTACCACTGATTAAAGAATAGGTACCAGGTACAGAACATCCTTTTTTCATACCTGGTACCAGAGAGACACTTTTCTGTACCTGGTACCAAATTCAGAAAACTGGTACCCGGTACAGAAAAAAAGGAGCGTCCACCCAATACCTACCTAGATAGATCCGGCTCGATTACTGCCACTTACAAAAACAATAAAACCCTCCATTCTACCTTACGGTTCGAATGAAGGGTTTTAATTATAAGCCATGGCAATCAGAGTGATGTCATCATCACGTGATTGACCGTATAATTCTTTATAATGTTGAGTGATTTGCTCAACGTCTTTGGAATGAGTAAACTTCGAAGACAGGCGACGGTCATTGACTCCGTCTGAGAACATCAGGAATACCATCCCTTTCTGCACAGTTCCGTGAGAAATTCTTAGCCTGCGTGGATAACCTGATAAGTAACCAGCCAACGGAATGTTGCGATTTCGCTTCCCATCCGGGTCCACCGTAATCACCCCGATGTTACCTATCGAAGAATAAGAGTAAGTACGAGCTTCAAAGTCGATCCTCAAAATCCCCAGAACGACTCCTCGTTTCCCTACCAATACCTCATTACATTTCTTGATGAGAGCTTCTAAAGACAAATCAGGATGTTCCTCTATCACTTCCATTACAGCTTTGGATGATTCACGGGCCATTTCACCACTACCGAGACCATCAGCTAAGGCACAAAGGAAAGCTTCCTCTGTTTCCTTGTAGAAATAGCTGTCACCGCAATAATAGTTCCCCTTCTTGGCTTTTTGGAAAATAGATAAATCCACCCGTTTATTCTCCTTTTCCACTAGAATACCTCGACAGATTCAGACTGCAAGGCTTCTCTCAGCTTTCTCAAGGCCCGTCTTTGTAAACGGGATACATGCATCTGGGAAATTCCCAGCCGTTCGCCTGTATCTTTCTGACTCATATTTTCAAAGTACGTGCATTGCAATATTTCCTGTTCACGTTCACTAAGGATCGGCAGAATCTTTTCTAAAAGCATCCTCTGGTCAATGTTGGAATAGCCATCTTCCTGATTTCCAATTAAATCAAGGATAGTTACGGTACTTCCGTCAGAATCTGCTTCAATCTTACGGTCAACTGACAGAGCTTTGTAACTTTTACCCATTTCCATCGTCTCAAGGATATCTTCTTCAGATACTTCTAACTCATCTGCGATTTCTTTAACGGATGGAGACCGCTGCAATGTGTTCGTTAGTTCTTCCGACACCTTTTTGATTTTCGGTCCAAGCTCCTTGATTCTACGAGGGACATGGACGCTCCAAGTTTTGTCACGAATGAAGCGTTTGATTTCCCCGATGATCGTCGGTATGGCAAACGATTCGAAGGACTTCCCGAATTCGGGATCATACCTTCTGATTGCCGCTAACAGCCCAAGCATGCCGACTTGAACCAAGTCTTCATGAATCGTGCTGTTTTTAGAGTATTTACGAGCAATGGATTCTACAAGGTCCTTATAAACGAGAACAACCTTTTCCTGGATCTCTTCATCTCTCGGGTTCTCTTGTAGATAGGCGATCCATTCGTAAACTTCCTCATTGTGGTGTTGTGATTTGGTCGCCATCTTGACCCACCCCGGTTTCATGGAGATATTTTGTCATAAGGACAATGACTCCATATTTGCTATTAATTTCAACTTTGTCCATCAGAGCGTCGATAAGAAACAGGCCAAAGCCTCCTTCGCGCAGTTCTTCGATATCATCATCTTGTTTGTAAGGTCCGATATCTTCCTTAATTTCGCCAAGGTTAAAGCTTCCTCCATGATCAGCGACCATGACTTCCAGCCTGTCCTGATAAACACCGAAACCGATGGTGATTTCCCCTTCACCCGTTTCTTTATATGCATGTTTCACTGCATTGGTAATCGCCTCTGAAATAGCTACTTTCAAATCTTCGATATCTTCATAAGTGAATCCCATCCGGTTGGCAATCCCTGAGATGCTCAGGCGAACAACCCCGATGTATTCCGCTTTGGCAGGTACCTTCACTTCAACAAAATCAAATGGTTCCATGTTTACATTCCACCTTGCACTGTAGACTCGATGTTTATAATTTCTGTTAATCCCGTAATCTTAAAGAGGCGGTAAACACGGTCCTGCATATGGACAAGGCGCATCTCTGATTCATGCTCCTTCGTCGATTTCAAGGCACTGATAAAGACACCAAGACCTGTGGAATCCATGTAATTCACATCCTGAAAATCCACTTCTACGACTTGGCCTTTTTCCTTTGTTAACGGCAGCAATGTATCTTTTAATTTGGGTGCTGTGAATGCATCCACCTCTCCGGTTAGGACGACATTTGAAACACCTTCATTGTTCGTAACATCTATTGATAAATTCATCGTAATCCCTCCCAATGTTTCCTTAAAAACGTACTACATAATTTGTTACCCTGTATAAACACTTGTTAAACGTTTCTTCTTAAAATAATTAATGTGAAGTCATCCCTCAACTGAAAGTCCTGCAGACGTTCAAAATGTTTATACACTTGATCCACAATTCCCTGTGCCGGAAGATGGGAATATTGTTTAATGACATGCAAGATCTCTTCCTGGTCGATGAATCGGTCTCCTTGTCGACATTCGGTTACACCATCGGTCAGAAGGATGATCATGTCTCCTTTTTCCACCCTCTTTTCATACTGCTTATAAGTGACCTCAGGAGATACGCCGAGTACAAGTCCCGGTACATCGATTTCCTCAAACTCATCACGGTCTTTATGATAGTAATAACCTGGTTCGTGACCAGCTGATGAGAAAGTAAACGTATGCTCGTTCGAATTATACAAACCATAGAACATCGTAATGAACATGCTTGCATCCACGTTCCGCTCCACCACACGGTTCAAACTTCCCAGAATAACACTAGGGTCTGTCCGCATTCCTGAAAAACTGTCCATCGAATATTTGATCATCGACATACAGAGAGCAGCGGGTACACCTTTACCTATGACATCGGCGACAGCGATTCCCAGACTCCCTTTTCCATCGTGGACGAAGTGGTGATAGTCCCCGTTCATTTGCTTCGCAGGAACACTCAAAGCCCCTACATCAATGTCGGACAGATCAGGTTTCACTGTAGACAATAACGTTTTCTGCATATTGGCTGCGACGGAAATTTCCGATTTGAGCTCAAGCTGCTTCTCCCGTAACGTCTGGTACTCCTGGTAAGCCAATCCATAAGAGATCATGGTTTCTAGAAGAAAGTTCATAGATGACTGAATATACTTAGGCATATCCGGGTATATTTCCTGTAGCGATTGGATATGAACATTGATGATCTCTTCCGGCGATATGTTCTGCTGCATGGAGTGCTTACTGAACTGTTCCGCTTGATATAGAGCTTGCTCATCCTCGGTCTTAATATACTCTTGTAATAGTTCTTTATAATTTTCTAAATCGAGCTTTAATGTGTTCATTGCTTATTACCTCCTTTAACGGAGCCATTTGACGACAGTGATTTCCGTACCTTCACCTTCTGCAGATACAATATCAAAGTCATCCATCAACCGTTTCACCCCTGGCAGTCCTGCTCCGAGCCCTCCTGACGTGGTGAAACCGTCTTCCATCACTTGGCTGATATCTTTGATTCCGGGTCCTTCATCCGTAGCGACGATCCGAATTCCCTTTTTATTCATGTCTTCTAGCGCTTCGAAACAGACTTTGCCTGTTCCAGCATATAAATAAATGTTCCGTGCCAGTTCAGAGATGGCCGTGGCAATCCTTGCTTGATCGACAGTCCCGAAGCCGATCTTTCTGGATATATCTCGTCCAAGTTGTCTGGCTCCGACGATGTCCCACTCCTTCTTTATATTGACACAGGATTGGAAGTCCATATTCACTCCTCCAATTCCTGGCGAAGTTTGATCAATCCTTGTTCTAGATCTAAAGCTGTCGGGACATCTTGCATGTGTATACCTAGGTCAATCAGAGTCATCGCAACTGCCGGCTGAATCCCCGTCAAAACAACTTTGGCCCCCATCAAATCCGACATCGTCACAACGTCTCCCAAAACTTTAGCAATGAAAGAATCGATGATATCAACGGATGTCAAATCAATGACGACACCTGTCGCTCCACTTTCATGAATCTTGCTCAAAAGATCTTCTTGGAACTGGATGGCCGTCTGATCATCCAAATCGATTTGTATGGAAATGAGTAAATAGTTATGAAGCTTTAAAATAGGTATCCTCATGTTTTCACTCCCTGTCTAGTGAATCTATTAGTTTTTCGATGTCTTCATCGTTGTTCTGGGTTTCTTCAATACGACGATTTGTCAATTCTAATGCTGTTTGGAACCCTTTACGCAGTGAACTCTTCGTAGGGAACTTCCCTAAATCGATGCCGAGATTCACAATCGTCTGTGCGATTTCAGGTCGGATGCCCACCAATATACAACGTGAACCGATCAGCCGCACAGCTTCAGCCGCCTGGATGATATGATGGGCAACCATCGTATCCACAACAGGAACACCTGTAATATCGATCAAAACAACTTCGGCGTTATGTTTGATCACTCCATCCAGCAGGTTCTCCATGATTAACTTGGCCCGTTCCGTGTCAATGGTTCCGATCAGAGGCATGATCGTAATATTCTCCATTACGGGGATCAAGGGTGCGGAAAGCTCTTGTAAAGCTACCCTTTGCAAGGAAACAATGTGCTCCCAGCTTCCTGAATACTCGTTGACAAGACGGTTGATGATCGGGTCGACCCAGCCATCTACTTTACGAAGGACCTCAGAAAAGTAATCCGAATCGATTTTATCCGATTGTTTGAGGATGAAATCCGTCACTACACGACGGAACACTTGCATCCCATCCGTTAAATAACTCAACGGCCACCCAAGATTGATTAAGCGTTCAGAGAAATCATCCAAGTCAGAAGATAATCCCTGCTTCTCAATACTGGAAAAAATCACGTTGACAAATTCACGGTTAGTGCTTTCGAACATTTCATCAGAAATCGTCGATGTATAATCATTCTTCTTATGTGTGTTGACTTCCTCCAACCACATTTTGACAATGTCATCACTATGTTCTATCACTACATTTTTCAGTCTTTCGTCCATTATCTAAACCTCCGCCTCATACCCTCTATTGTTCGTCCTTATACTATTTGGATATAATTTTATCAGAAAAAGACTTTCTTTAACACTATTTGCCCTCGTTCTCCTAGCAAGGGCAGGATCCGTTCCACTTACACATGAGTATCTTTCCCAAACCCTCTGTAATATGATAAATCTACCTAATAAAAATCCATAAATAAAAAACACGCCATCATCAATACCCTGTATATGCCCATTATAAACCACAAAAGCAAAAAAAAATAAAGTTACCATAAAGAGGTAACTTTATTTTTCATCCACGACGTACTTTCCGATTAAAAGTCGATCAAACCGAGGCTGATCTGCAAGGCTTTGTTGACCTGCTGCATCATCGGTTCGTCGAGTTGAGTAATCTTATCGGTCAAACGCTGTTTGTCAATCGTTCTGATTTGTTCCAGTAGGATCACAGAGTTTCGCTCGAACCCGTATTTTTCTGCATTAATTTCGACATGTGTTGGAAGTTTGGCTTTTTGTATTTGCGCTGTAATCGCGGCTACGATCACGGTAGGGCTAAAACGATTACCAATATCATTTTGAAGGACGAGTACAGGACGAACCCCGCCTTGTTCTGATCCCACAACTGGGGACAAATCAGCGAAATAAACGTCACCTCGTTTGACTATCACTGGCTTCACACCCCGCTCACTAGTTGCTCCAGGGTGTGTTCGGCCTCCTCTTCAGCTTGAAACGCTTCTGAAGCGATATTTAAATTGATTTTCGCCATTTCCATGTAGCCTCTACGCATGGATTCTCTAATATGTCGCTGTTTCTTCTCACGCAAATACATTTTCGTTGCTTGACACATGAAATCGCTCCGATCACTGTTATCGAGTTGAATGAAGCCATCCACTTCATTGAGTAGGTTATCCGGAATCCGGATGACAATCTCCTGCATGCTATCGGACAAAACCATACACCTCCACCATCTTCTCTCAAAAGAAACCAGTCAATTAGTCCACTCTAATCTTATCAAACGGGAGTGTCCATTGCAAAGGAGTGTTGGAATTTTTTCGTGAATAATGAAAGCTTTTATCCTTACATCGGGAGAATTGTCCGAAATCGGGAAGCTTACTCACAATAAGGAGTTTCTCACTTCTACCGTTCTCCCATCTTCTTGAAAAACCCTCGGCACCCTTTGGCTGATCATGCAGGGAATCTCATAATTGATCGTTTCGAGATGCTCTGCTATTTCATCGGCTGAAATTTCTTGATCCCCTTGTTTACCAATTAAGGTAACCTTTGTCCCTATAGGATATTCCTGATCCAGCCGAATCATGAATTGATCCATGCAAATTCTTCCGACAATCGGCTGACGTTTCCCGTCGACGAGAACCTCCGCTCCTTGAAGCTTACGGATCCAACCATCCGCATAACCAAGCGGAATGGTGCCGATCCACTCTTCTTTTTCTGTTGTGTAAGTCGCCCCATAACTGATCGATTCTCCGGCCGCTATTTTTTTGACATGGACCAGTCGGCTCGACAGTGAAAAAGCAGGTTTCAAGTCGATCGGTCGTTCTTTTTTGACATGTGGAGAAGGATAAAGCCCATACATGCTGATGCCAAAACGGACAAAATGATCCATCCGCTCCGGAACCCTCATACTTGTCGCACTGTTACTAGTATGAATTTCGACATCTTCTGCCCAATTCCTCTTAAAACAAGAAAACATTTCGTCCCAACGCTCTTGTTGTTCATTAAAATACGCTGATTCTTCCTCATCCGCTGTAGCAAAATGCGTGAACAAAGCTTCCAAATGAAACTCGGGGGTTTCAGCAAGAACAGCGAGGACTTCTTCTAATTCTACCGCCGTTCGTACACCAATCCTCCCCATTCCTGTATCGATCTTCAAATGAAGTTTCAAAGGATCAGAACTCTGGAGACCCGCCACTTCCTTCAGCCAATCTTTTTGGAAAACCGTCAAAGCGATGTTGTACTCAGCAGCGACGGCAGCATCCTGAGGACGCGTCCAGCCCATGACGAGAATCGGGGCCTCAATTCCTGCTTTTCTCAATTTCAATGCTTCATCAAGGAGTGCGACCGCAAGACTCTTCGCTCCCGCTTTCAGGGCAGTCCTTGCGACTTGCACATCCCCATGACCGTAGGCATCCGCTTTGACCACCGCACAAATGTCTGTCTCTTTGTCCAATCGTTGTTTCAATTGCTGTATATTATACTCAATCGCCGTCAATTCAACTTCTGCGATTGAATCTCTGTAATACGTTTCCCTTGCCACCATGACCGCTCCTCTCTCTCTATATCTTTTTATTATTGAATGAGAAGAAGCCGGTGTCAAATATCATAAAAAAAGCAGGAATATTGGATAGATTTGATGATGGACTCTTAAGAAAACAAAAAATCTCGTGAGTCCGGAGGTTGAAGCTTGAGGAACATCTTCCTAATCATAGTGATGGAAGACCAAAAAATAAAGCAGACCGTTAAGCCTGCTCCTTCCAGTTTTATTTCACCATCGCAGCTGTGTTGATTGAGCTTGCGACAGCGACCATTTCATCTTGCGTCAATTCATTACTCGCCAGCTGGTATGTCGTACCATTATGGTTCCATTCCAGACGGTTGTGTTCATAGGCTGCAAAAACTCCATCCCAAAGCTGGACAGGTTCACCATTTACCTGGACAGAGTATTGAGCGCTTGCCGCTTGAACTTCCGCTTTTTCCTGAACCAATGTGAAGTCTTTATCACCTGCATAGGTCATAATGAATCGTTTTCCTTCGTCCGTCTTCACTTCACGTTCATCTGCAAGTTCAGCTCCGAAAGTCTCTTGTGGATACAGCACTTCTTCAAGCTCTTCCCCTTCCATGTTCGCAACAGGGGCTTCTGTCGGCGCCATGGCCATGTTCTTATCGACATCAAAGTCTTCCTTCTTCATCGAATCGTCCTTGGAGAAGTTCGCGAACTGTACTTCCACGAGTGCATTCATGTCCTGATCAAACACTTTCACCATGACAGGGTGGTACGTTTTTTTATCAAAATAAATCTCCTGGAACGGCAGGGTTTTGTTATTTTGATAGTTTGTCTTCGTCTTGAACACAAAGTAGTTTTCGGAAGCATTGAACTCTGCATCCGGATCCGCTTTGATATCATTCAGCAGCGAAGCATAAAGATAAGGCTGACTTGTGTTTTGAGGCCACTCGCTTTGGAACTTGAAGCTCTTGTTCAAGGCAGGCGTCAAGACATACACGCCGCTATCGTTTTTCAAAATGATCTGGCTCCCTTTTTCATCCTGATCATTTTGAAGCTTCACGCGGTAAAAATCATCCTTTTTATGCCACACTTGAATGTTGTATTTCTGTTCTTCTTTCCCTGTACGCATCTTCATATTCGCTTCGGTCTTATATCCAGCCATTTCTTCCGACTGTTTTTCGAGCTTTTTGACGACATCTTCTTTCGACTGTGAGCCACAAGCTGTCAAAGCACCTAAGACGAACAGGCTGAACAACAGGATCAGAAAACGTCTTTGCATAAGACTCAACTCCTTTGTCTCTACTTAAGGACAAAGGGAACGTATGATATGGATCAAGAAGAAAATGTACGGAACGTCCGGGATAAACCTTCAATGACGTCAGAGGCGAGTAGGTCAACCTTCGAATGTCCGTCCTGCACGAGTAAATCAGCCGTCGTTCCATGAAGGAAACAACCATTGCTCAAGGCATCCCACACATCTTCTGTCTGCATCATCAAGCTGAGCAGAATACCAGAAAGAACATCAC
This sequence comes from Halobacillus litoralis, assembly GCF_009856415.1. Lineage (GTDB taxonomy): Bacteria > Bacillota > Bacilli > Bacillales > Halobacillaceae > Halobacillus > Halobacillus litoralis_C. The sequence continues at coordinate 13,444 of NZ_WMEZ01000009.1, forward strand.
CACTTCCACCTTTAGCGAGGCCTGCATTGCCTGAAATGTCCACCCGCTGTTCCCCATCAGGACTTGTAATGATTGTTGAGGGTCCTTTCAGAACGAGGTACACGCCATGCTCTTCAGCGAAATTTTTGGAGTGGGAAAAAGGAGAGTTCAAGATCTCTTTGATGGAAAGACCCGACAAATGGGCGAACTCACCTGGGTGGGGCGTTAAAACGGTCGGAGCTTCCCTCTTTTCCAACGCTGGAAGGAAACCTTTTAAAAGATACAACCCATCGGCATCCACCAGTAAAGGAGTTTCTTTCTCCTCGATCAATCGCTCCACCACATTCTCCTTCTTAGAGTCGCGGCCAAATCCCATGCCGAAAGCAATACCATCGTATCCTTCCAGGTCAGGTACTTGTCCGCCATCTCTCCCTTCTACAAAAGTCGCTTCTTGCACATAAGGAGAAATCGCAGGGATCGCTTCAGGATCCGTAGATACCGCAATCAATCCAGCCCCGCTCCGCAGAGACGCTCTTGCCGTCATAGCGACAGAGCCCGGCATCAAGGGAGATCCTCCAATGATTAATCCTTTTCCGTGCGATCCTTTGTGCGAATGAGCATCTCGTTCAGGCAAGGTCCTTTTCACATCAGCTCCATCCCAAAGCCTCCTCCGGGGATCCGGAAGTTGTTTAGGTGGAATTCCGATTTCCACGACCGACCATTCGCCATAGTATGGCTGTGTGTGTTGCAAAAAGGCACTCTGCTTCGGCGCTTCGATGATCGACGTGTAATGAGCTTGAAATGCCTCAAAATCCTCTTGGCCTTCATCTGCAGGAACACCAGAAGGCAAGTCCACGGCAAGTCTTACGATTGATTTCTCGTTACAGAGACGGACAATATCCACGTAGGGCTCTTTCAGCCTCCCCTTCACTCCGATCCCAAGCATCGCATCGATGCATACATCTGCACGACCTAGAGAAGTATTCAAGTCTTCCGAACTCTTCAATAGTCTGTACGGGTGACCAGAAGCTTGGAATATCCTCTTGTGTGCTTCTGCATCTCCAGTGATCTTTGCGTCCGGAACGACTTGCCAAGCCTCCACATCGTATCCAAGGTTCAACAACGTCCTGGCAATGACGAAACCATCGCCGCCATTATTGCCAGCACCTATCAGGACGACAATCGTATGCTCTTTTCGAATGTGGCGGAGCAAGTCATACGTAACCGCTCTCCCCGCATTCTCCATGAGCATCTTCCCATCTAGTCCAGCAGCTTCCATGGCCACTCGATCCCGTTCGTACATTTCTTGTGCGGTAACAATATCCAATTCGTTCCCTCCTACCCGCATTACAATGTTATGAGACAACCTATGTAATTATGTCTGCCCTCCTATACCTCCCTAGCACTCTTCCAAAACCACCTGAGCAATGGCATGTTCTGAACTATGACTGATGGACACCCACAACTGATAGCAATCGTAGCCTTTCGCTTTCATCATAGGAGCCCCCGTCGTTTCATTTGATAAAATTTCAACGTCATGGAAGCCCAGCTTGCCGATCCCTGTACCTGTCGCTTTGGCAAAAGCTTCTTTCGCCGCAAACCGTCCCGCTAAATATTCCACTTTCCTTTTTTCATTCAACGTTTCGTAACGGATATGCTCCTTTTCAGTCAGTATTCGTTGAACAAAGCGTTCTCTTCGCTTTATACTTTGTTTAATACGATCCAATTCAATAATATCCACACCGATGCCTTTGATCACGATTCATCTTCCTTTTCATTAACAATCTATGAACAGTATACCCGAATCTTTTCACGGTAAAAAAGAATACGAAGAAGCGGCACGGATTACATTAGAGTAGAAGTCCCATGAACTTCATGCACGTTCCCTGCCCATCATATTAACCTTGAATGTAAAAAAGGAGATTAGTCATGTTTGTACGAACGGAGAGTTTTAAAGAATTTATACGGTTCTATCCGATTGTTTCCTTTCTTGTCGGTCTTCATTTCGCCTTATGGCTATTGATGGATTTTCTTCAGTTGGGCTTTGCGGTTGACTTGAAAGAATGGGGCATTGGGATGAATGCCCTGATTTTGAACGGCGAATATTGGCGCCTCGTCACTCCGATTTTTTTACACGGAGATTTCACCCACGCCCTGTTCAACTCCTTTTCCCTCGTGCTTTTCGGACCAGCCCTTGAGCAGATGTTAGGAAAAGGAAAGTTCGTCGTGATGTATTTATTCGCCGGCATTGTCGGCAACCTCGGGACGTTTATCGTTAATCCGGATGCTTATTATTGGCACCTTGGGGCCTCGGGAGCCATCTTCGGTATTTTCGGTGTTTACTTATTTATGGTCATGAACCGGAAACACTTGATTGATACCGCCAATTCACAAATCATCCTTGCCATTTTTGCGATCGGCTTATTTATGACGTTTGCACGGCCAAACATCAATATTTTCGGTCACTTATTCGGACTGATTGGCGGTTTTGCCATTGCACCTGTCATCCTGAAAAATGCCCGCCGTTTCTCATTATGGCAGGTCCGCACCCGTCATTCGCGTTCGGACAGTGATGACATATCTTTCGATCCGAATCGATGGCAGAAAAGAAAATATGGAAGAAACACAGGCAAGTACATCATCTGGGGAATCATTATCTTCCTGGCTTTATTCGCACTTGTGAACCGCATGTAACGACTTCACCCTCCGGGGTGGAGTCTTTTTTATATCTTCTACCAGACCGCCTGATGCTCAAAATAACCAAGTCACCGATGAAATTGTCAAACCTACCGAGAAAGGTTTGAAAGTGACTGATAAATACTTAAAACCCACCGATAAAAGCTTGAAACCAACTGATAAAATACCGTACTGCCACATCCTTCAATGACAGCCCCCCCACCAACTGTTACCGAAACAAAAAAGATCAGCCCTCACACAGAGGACTGATCTACTTTAATGACCTTTATTAGCTGCGGCCTTTGTTTTGATAATTGCCGCGCTTGCTTCCGCCTTTACCGCTGAAGTTGCGGTTGCGGGATTTATTTTTGTTGTTGAAGTTGCGCTTGCCGCCTCCACCTTTGCGGTAGCCACCTTTTTTACTCTTGTCACGCTGCGCGTTTTTCACACTGATCGGTTGAACAGAAGACAAACGGACAGGTACTTCACTGCGCTCTTTTGTCATCATTTTCAGCGCAGCAGCTATAAGTTCTGTGGACTCATACTGTTCAAGCAGTTCGTTAGCTGCCTGCTTGTAGTTATTCAAGTCGTTGTTTGTGATCGTTTCTGCCAACTTCTCAACAGCAACTTTTTGTTGTCCGCGAGCCGCTTCTTCAGAAGATGGCACTTTCAGACGTTCCACTTTCTTCTTCGTAAGTTTTTCGATCAGGTGAAGCTGATCTTTTTCACGAGGGGTTACGAAGGAAATGGATTTCCCTTTACGACCGGCACGTCCCGTACGTCCAATACGGTGAACGTAGCTTTCTGGATCCTGCGGAATATCAAAGTTGTACACGTGAGATACATCGGAAATGTCCAAACCACGTGCAGCAACGTCTGTTGCAACAAGGATCTCGATGCGTCCGCGTTTGAACTTGTTCAATGTGGACATACGCTTTCCTTGCGTCAAGTCACCATGAATGCCTTCCGCACTGAAGCCGCGAGCTTGAAGACCATCAGCTACTTCATCAACACGACGTTTTGTACGACCGAAGACAATCGCCAATGCAGGATCGTGAATATCCAACAAGCGTGTCAGGGTGTCGAATTTGTGTTTTTCCGGAATCTCAACGAAGAACTGCTCGATGTTTTCAACCGTCATTTCTTTCGCTTTGACTTTCACTTCTTCCGGGTTGTTCATCAATGTTGTGGCAATATCGCGGATTTCTTTCGGCATTGTCGCAGAGAAAAGCAATGTTTGACGCTCTTCCGGAAGTGCCTTCAAAATATCACGAATGTCCTCGATGAAGCCCATGTTCAGCATTTCATCCGCTTCGTCAAGTACAGCTGTGTGTACATCTTCCAACTTGATCGTTTTACGACGGATGTGGTCCAGCAAACGTCCTGGTGTTGCTACGACGATGTGGTTGTTTTTCAGGGCACGGATTTGGCGCTCCATGTTCGACCCACCATAAATTGGCAGGACACGAATGCCTTTTCCTTTACCTAGACGGTTCAGCTCCTCTGCTACTTGAATAGCCAATTCCCTTGTCGGGGCGATGACAAGTCCTTGAACGGCTTTCACTTGCTTGTTGATTTTTTCGAGCATCGGAATACCGAATGCAGCCGTTTTTCCCGTACCTGTCTGAGCTTGACCAATGACATCTTTCCCTTCTAGTCCTAGAGGGATCGTTTGTTCTTGTATTGGTGTTGTTTCTTCAAAACCCATAACGTCTAATGATTTTAGGATAGGTTTTGATAATCCTAGTGATTGAAATGTTGTCACAGTAATTTCATACTCCTTTATTGTTTAAATCTTCTACCTATATACATGTAAAAAAAGCCTTCTGCCACAGGAAACGGGAGAGGCTTCTCTGGTATCTGCCTGATAGATTCATTCATCATAACACATATAACATAGTTAATTCTACACATTTCGGCTATGCTTTTCAAACGTAATAATGATAAAATGAGGAAAAACTGACGTATACCAGAGGAGGGCTCGCTTGGAAAAGCCTCCAGTTCAACCATATATGATTTTGTTCATTGGCGTCCTTTCCATTTCCACTTCCGCGATTTTCGTCAAGCTCGCAGGAGATGCGCCAGCTGCGATGATCGCTTTTTACCGTCTGGCCATTGCCGTCGGAATTATGGCTCCTTATGTATTATGGAAACATTTCGATGAAATAAAACAAACAAATAAGAAAGATTGGGTTCTCGCCATTTTATCTGGAGTATTTCTCGCGTTCCATTTTATTTTGTGGTTTGAATCATTGGATTACACGACCGTTGCAAGTTCCGTCGTCCTGGTCGCCCTCCAGCCGGTCTTCGCTTTTATGGGGACCTATCTCTTCTTCAAAGAGCGATTTACCATGGGAGCCATTCTGAGTCTTGTCATCACGTTGACAGGAAGCGTGATCATCGGATGGGGCGACTTTCAAATTAGCGGTACGGCTTTGTTCGGTGATCTGCTGGCCCTGCTTGGTGCGATTACCGTTACCGGTTATTTCCTGCTTGGGCAGAATTTACGTAAACGTCAGTCCATCATGACCTATACGTTCATTGCTTATGGGATGGCCGCGGCCACACTTCTTCTCTATAACCTGACGCTCGGTTATTCTTTTACCGGTTACGACAGGAATCAGTGGCTTATCTTCTTAGGTCTTGCGATTATTCCGACCTTCTTCGGACATACGCTGTTCAACTGGACGTTGAAATGGCTAAGCACCTCGACGATTTCCATGGCTGTACTCGTCGAACCAATCGGGGCTTCTATTTTAGCCTATTGGATTTTGGATGAAGTGATCACGTGGACACAATGGCTAGGAGGATCCATTGTGATTTTCGGGCTGATGATGTTCATATTGAGCACGATGAAAAAGGTAAAACCGAAATTCACACATGAAACAGACCGTCGATAGGCCGTTAAATTTGATATAATACGGAATAAGAAGGGGAAATCCCCAATAGTACGAAGAATTTAAGAGAGCAGGTGAAGGAATGACGATACAACTGATCATAGATGGAGGCGGCGATCTGCCTCATGGAATGATGGAAAAACACAGCATACACTATGTCCCGCTAAATTTACACTTCGGAGACGAACACTATAAAACGGGTGAAACGATTGATTTGCCTACGTTTTATAAAAAATTAAAGGAGTCTGAGGAACTTCCTCGTTCTTCTTCTCCAAGCCCGAATGACTTCTATGAAAAATACAAACAAATCGACGCAGACGATGAAATTCTTGTTCTTGCCCTCACTCAAGGACTGAGCAGCACCTATGAGAGTGCTGTCATGGGGAAGGACATGCTCCTTGAGGAAGAACCGAACCGTAAAATCGCTGTCCTCAATACAAAAACAGCCTCCTGTGGCATTGCATTGCTTGTAAATGAAGCGACGGCCCGTATGGAAGAAGGGTACAACTTTGAAGAGCTCATCTCCCATATGGAGGAACGAATTGAGAAGACAACAACGCTATTCATTTTGAAGACGTTAGAAAATGTCATCAAAGGTGGCCGACTTGATAAAGTGAAAGGTGCACTCGCCAAAACATTGAACATCAAACTTCTCATGAAAGCAAGTGATGAAGAAGGTGCAGTCGAAGTAACGGAAAAAGTACGAGGCAACAAGAAATCTTTGCGCCGTTTCGTCGAACAAATCGGTGAGTATGCATCCAATTTGGAAGACCGCGTCATTGCGATGTCTCACTGTAACGATGAAGAACGAGGCAAGAAAGTGCTGGATTCCATTAAAGAACGGTATAACTTCAAAGATTCTCTCTTTATGGAGACAGGACCACTCATTTCTACTTATGCAGGAGAAGGCGGACTCGTCATCGCATTCTTTAAAGACTAAAGAAACGTCAGAGGTTTTTCCCTCTGACGTTTTTCTTATGCATGATAATCCTCATATTCCGGCTGGGGTGACAATAAAGCGAGAATTCCTGCAGTCACCGGGAAGAGGATCGTCAACAAAATGACTTCCTGATAACCACCGAGCCAGTCAAAAAACAAACCGAACGGCAGTGGACCAAGCGCGGAACCGACGACCATAACCGTTTGCGCAAGCCCCTTGATACTCCCAAGATGTTCTCTTCCAAAATAATTCGGCCAGACAATATTCAATACGATCCGCTCAAAGCCGTTGACAAAGCCCCAAAACATACCGAAAGCAACCGCCATCCACCATGAATTGGTGAACAAAAGGATGACCAGGGTAAAGATGTGACCGAAGAACGTGATGGCCAAAATATAATGCACCTTGAAACGATCGACCAGATAACCGCTGACGAATGTAACCGGAAATCCGACGACGGCCATCAACGTCAGTACCATCGCAGCTACCCCTGTATCCAACCCTCTTAAATCCATGATTGATACCATATGGAAGGTAATGGCCGTGTTGACGAGAGCTGGGACGGTGACACAAAACAAAAGAAACCAAAAGGCTTTCGTCGCCATAGCCTCTTTCAATGTCCAGCTTTTTTCATTGACCTCAACGTTCGGGTTTTTCATTTCTTCTCCTTTGACCGGCTTCGGTGTCCCGTCAGGCACTTCACCAATGTGCTCAGGTTTGTTACGGACAAAGAAGAGGGTCAAAGGAACAAAAAGAATTAACAGCGCGGATCCCCATAACCCCCACGTTGCCCTCCAGCCGAACGATTCAATCAACCATGTATTCAGCGGCGGCAACAAAGCAGAACTGGCAAATCCACCAATCGCCATAATACTGAGCGCTCTTCCTCTTTTCCTTATGAACCATTGGGGCACGAGCGTGTTCGGGATCAATGTCATCGATCCCTGCCCGAATAATCGGATCATAAAAAACCCAAGAAACATCATGATTGGCCCGAGAAGAAAAGCATTCCAAAACAAAGCTAAAGCTAAACACGAACCAATCGCAACCATCATCGTCCGCTGTCCGAAACGGTCAATGAGGCGCCCCATCATAAACAACGTGATTCCCGCTAACAATGTAGCCGCTGAATAAATACCAGAAACCAACGACCGTGAATACTCAAAATCTTCTATGTAATAATCAATAAAAATGGAAATGGAATAGGTTTGACCAGGTCCTGAAAAGAACACGCTCAAACCGGCAATCATCACAACAACCCATCCATAATAAAAAGGTGTCTGGATGGGTTGTCCACGATTATTCTTCAATGTTTCTCTTCCCCCTATGGTTGACTTACAAAATCCATCACTTTATCAAACAGTTCGTCGCTGTCATCCCCATGACAGATCAAGTGCTTCGACTTCTTCAAGAAAATGACCTCTTTTTCTTCTGACGGAATTTCTTCCTCCAAATACAAAGCCGCTTTCTTTGGCACCATCCCATCCAGCTCGCCTTGGATGATCAGCACAGGACAGCGCACCTGTTGTAAATAAGGCCGTGTGAATTGCACACACTTCATAAATTCGAATGTAGAAAAAAGATAAGTATCCTTCAACTTTTTCTGGTACCTGAGAAAAAGCTCATTATCCGCAAGCACGCCGTTCCATGCATCTGCGATCATTGCAAGAATATCTTTATACATCTGTGGGAGACTCACATACTTCCCAGCCGCTGATAAAAGCACCAAACGATTCAGATGATACTTCGCTGTCAAGTAAGCAGCAATCATTCCGCCCATGGAAAAGCCGATGATGTAAATGGTATCGTGTCTTTTCATGAGGTCCAGCAAAGCGAGCTCTGCTGTAGCAATCCATTCTTGATAATAGTGCCCTTCAAGGTCCAAATCCTCTCCGTGTCCCGGAAGCGTAGGATTGACAATCTCCCAATCCGTTCGTGCTTCCAGAAAGTCGACAAGGGGCTGGACTTCATCCGGGCTTCCTGTATACCCGTGAATACATAAACACCCGATACTCATGTTCCTACGCCTCCACCCGATTATTTATTTCGTTATGCGAAACATTATAACATAACCATTTTCCATCTTTTACATGAAAAATCACCTTGTTTAAAAAGAGGGACTCGCTCTGTTACCCCACTTAAGGTATGGAAAGTTAAAGCTCCTTTGTGATCATCGCATAAACAAATCAGCCAAATGTTTGTTTACATGAACCAATGTCTAAAGAAAATGCGCGCTAAATGAATAGCGCGCGGTTTACTTGATTCCTTTGACGAATGTCCCGATCCCTTTAACAATTGGACTGACATCCTTAACTGTCTTTACGACCTGACCAGTCGTCGACATCATTTTGTCGAAGTCGATCTGGCCGTCTTCTTTTTGAAAATAACTCATGACACCTTTGGACATGTTACCGACGTTGAATGAAGAATTCTGATTCCCGGTCTCAGTATAACCTGTATAGTCGTAACTATTCACGTAGGGATTTTGAAAACCATACATGGGTTGATTGTACGGGGCATAACCCCAGACGTTTCCCTGGTTATTGGACATTTGCTGATAATTCGCCTGTTGGTAAGGGGGACTGGAAGGATACCGGTACCAGCCATTATTGTAGTAATAGTAAGGATTATATGGGTACATGAACGTTCCACCTTTAACGTATGATACTTCAGCCTATGAAAAAGCTCATGAAAAAGTGAAACGAAAGCGATAGATATCCCTGGCTTATTGATGATTTCGGACAAAAAAAACAAGTGATGATCATCACTTGTCGAAACCCTTAGGAAAAATTCATGGAGTCAGTCCTGATATACTGAGGATTTTCTTTTATTCTCAGCTTCTGTTTCATTTTACGTTCTTGATAACCGAGAATTTTTTCTCCATCTATAAATACAGCGGGTGTACCGTAAATGTTGTTTCTTTGCAGTTCTCTGAAATGGTCACGGTTCTCTGATACATTCCGCTCTTCATAATCAATTTCCCAATCTTCCAATGTTCCTAGTACCTTCTCACAATAGTGACAGTTCCGACTTGTGTACACGATCACTTCCGGGTTACCCAAAGCTCCCCCTCCTTGTGTCTATTGCAATTCTGTCTAGAATTTTTATACCCGTTTTCAGAACAGCTAAACCTAATTCCGCATTAAAATCCGCTCATTTTTCGTCATGGTTCTGTCATTTTCATCACATTCCTTTTACATACATGCTCCCAATTGTGGAAGGCTCAGTGTCGAGGCTTTTGTTGAGTGGATGGGGGCTGCGGGGAATAGCTCGCTTTCCGCGGGAGCGCGGTGAGCCTCCTCGGACTGCGTCCTGTGGGGTCTCACCATGCACTTTTTTCCCGCAGGAGTCTCGCCATTCCCCTCCGCCCCTTTGCCATAGAAGTATCTCGAAACCACTTCTGGAATAAGCTGCTTTTATGCACATGGTAATTCCAATGGAATGAACTCCTAAGGGCGCTATACTGCATGAAAAAAGCTTGTTGTAAAGTGCTTTATGCTTATGACACCAGGATAGTGGAAGGCACCCTTCCTCAGTTAAGAGGTTCGTTTCACCTTCATGGAATGGTGTGGTTGGGAAGCTGCGAGACTCCCGTGGGAGAAGGAGATAGGCGAGATCCCGCAGGACGTAGTCCGAGGAAGCTCGGCACTCCCCCACAGGAAAGCGAGCTGCTTCCCGGCCATCCCTAACGCTCAACACGGCAAACGAACCCTGAAACATCTCGACACTGAGCCTCCCACAACCCTGCCATAAACTTTAATAAACGACTAAAAAAGAAGGAGCACGAGGCTCCTTCTTTTATTATAGTTCTTCAATCGGTGTGTCGCCGCTGATGAGGTCGTAGCTTTGGTGGATGGAATTTTCCACAGAAAGAAGGTGAACAAGTGTGGCGGCCACATCTTCACGCGGAATCTCTCCCTGGTCTGTACGTTCTTTTAGCGTCACCTTACCGGTGCCTGTCTCGTTAGTCAGACCGCCTGGACGGACGATGGTATAATCGAGCTCCGTACTTTTCAAGTATTCATCTGCGCGTCGTTTAGCATAAAGATAAAATTTGAAATCATCAGGAGCTTCTTCGGCACGGTCTGCTCCGATTGAGCTTAACATCATGTACCGTTTGACCCCATTGGCTTCCGCATGCTCCGCTGCCTTGATCGCCCCTTCCTGGTCAATGACGATCGTCATGTCTGCACCTGTATCAGGGCCGGATCCTGCCGCGAAGATGACGGCATCCATTCCTTTAAAAGCATGTCCAAAATCTCTCATCAAATCTGCATGTATGGTTTCTACGCCTTTTTCTTCGAATTGAGGGATTTGATCTTTCTTACGGACCATTGCATAAGGTGTGTGCTCGGTTTCTACCAGTTTATCGACAATATGTTGACCTACTTTTCCATTGGCTCCAATAACGAGAACTTTCATTTGATAACCTCCTATGAAATCTGTTCCTCATCCTTATTTTCCCCTCCTCCTTCACACTAAACAAGTGAATAGGCAAAAGAAGGAAGTTGTCTGATTCATCACGAAAAGGTAATCAAAAGGATTACGGAGGCGATCTATTCATGTCCAACACGTATTTGTTTACTGGTTTTCCAGGATATTTAGCTACAGCCTTAATCGAAGATTTCTTCAGGGTCAGAAATTCCATAAAGAAAATCTACCTCCTTCACCTTCCCTCTATGGAAAAACAAGCAAAAAAGCAGATAGAGACGTGGGAAGAAGACCAAAATGTAGATACTGGAAAAATCGAACTCGTCCAAGGGGACATTACTCAAGAAGGATTGGGACTCCCGTCCAAAACATCCAAACAATTACTACAAGAGGTGACTCACGTTTTCCATCTTGCTGCTCTTTATGATTTGGCCGTCCCTCTCATGCCGGCATGGAAAGTCAATGTACAAGGCACAAGAGAAGTGAATCGCTGGCTTTCCCAATGTCTGCAATTGGAACGTTATATTTATTTCAGTACCGCCTATGTTTCAGGGAAACGGGAAGGAGTCGTTTACGAAACGGACCTCTCCCATGGGAATGGTTTTAAAAACCATTATGAATATACGAAACATGAAGCTGAAAATCTCGTTCACCGGATGTGCAAAGAAATCCCGACAACGATCATCCGCCCGGGAATCGTTGTCGGGCATACAAAATCGGGTGCCACTGCCAAATTCGACGGCCCCTACTTTATATTGAACTTAATAGAGGCTTTAAAAAGTCTGCCCGTCCTCCCTTATTTCGGAAAAGGAAAAGCCCGCGTCAACCTGGTGCCTCAGGATTATGTCATCCAAGCGACAAACTACCTGGCCCATCACCCTGCAAGCAGCGGTAAGACGTATCATCTTACAGATCCCAATCCTTACACAGCCAAAGAAATCTATGAGCAGCTCAGTTATGTTTATGCGGACAAACACCCGCGTTTCTCCCTACCGCTGAGTCTTGCCAATCAATCATTAAAGATTCGTCCGTTACGGAAAGTTCTAGGCATTCAAAGGGAAGCTCTTGATTACTTCCTCTGTAGCGCAGACTATGACAACCGCCAGGCAGAAATGGATCTGGCTGCCTCAGACATCTTTTGTTCTGATTTTTTCTCCTATACCGACGCCCTTGTCGACTATTACCGTGAAAAAAGATGCGATCCTTCTAAACATGTTTCCATTCTATAGATAGGGATATGCTGGTTGCACACATCAAAAAAGGGTAGGAAACTTTTTCGTTTCCTACCCTTTTCCAGGACTGGACAGATCATCACTGTGCTTCCATCCAATTTTCATAAAGAGATTCTAAGTCTTTTTCCAACTCTTCTTTATGATGTTGGAGTTTCATTAACTCTTCTACATCATCACCGTTCTCCATCTGTTGATCGAGGGTTGAGATCTCTTGTTCGAGACGAGCGATTTCCTTTTCCCAATCAATGACTGGTTCTTCTTTCAGGAGGGTTTTTGGCTTCGCTGTTTTTTCAGGTTTTACCGACTGCTCTTCTTCCTGCATTTCTAAAAGGGCGTGCCAATGTTTTTTCGTTTCTTCATACGTACCGATATAACGGTGAAGTTTTCCATCCACAAGAAAAGCGGTGTGGGTGAAACACTGATCCAGGAAATGCCGGTCGTGGGAAACTCCGATGACCGTTCCTTGGAATTGATTGAGTGCTTCTTCCAGAACTTCCTGCGACTCCACATCAAGGTGGTTGGTCGGTTCATCCAAAATCAGGACCTGAATATCCTGGTGCATGAAAATCGCAAGCTTCAAACGCATCTGTTCCCCACCACTCAGGTGGCGGATTTTCCGGAAGACGTCATACCCATAAAACATGAAGCCCGCAAGCCTGTGCCGCGCTTCCCCCTCGGTCACCCGAATGTGATCCCTGAAGTGATCAATCATCCGCTGGTCGCGATCAGCTTCTTGCAGAGGGTTTTGCGGTAGGTATCCCACCTTGATGGAAGGCGCCCGTTTAATTGTCCCCGCGCTTGGTGTTTCTTTTTCCAATAACATTTTCAAGAGTGTAGATTTCCCACTTCCGTTGGCTCCGACAATCGCAATCCGGTCCTGATAACGGACATGAAGGTTGACACCGTCCAAAATCGTTTCGCTGCCGTACTGCTTCTCCAGCGATTCAACAGTAAATACGTCTTTCCCTGTCCGTCCATCCGCTTCAAGGGAAAGGTTCATTTTTTTCGGGTCGATCACCGGCTTATCGATTTTCTCCATCCGTTCTAACGCTTTTTCCATACTTTTCGCTTTTTTGAAAAGCTTAGGGTTCGGCGGAGTGGCTTCATTTGCCCATTGTCTCAACCTTCGTATGGCCTCTTTCATCTTTTTTATTTTCTTCTGCTGTTCTTCATACTGATGAAATTCAGCAAGCAGTTTTTCTTCTTTTTGTTTCTCAAATGCCGTGTAGTTGCCTTTGTACGTATCAATTTCTCCGGATTCCAAATCCATTATGTCTGTCACGATGTGATCAAGGAATGCGCGGTCATGGGAAATGACACAAATGGTCCCGTCATAAGCTTGCAAATACGCTTCCAGCCATTCAATCGCCTGCAGGTCCAAATGGTTCGTCGGTTCATCAAGCAAAAGAACGTCGGGGTCTTCCAACAACAGCTTGGCAAGACCGAGCTTTGTTTTCTCCCCTCCGCTCAAACTTGAAAATGGCTGATCCAGCAGGTGGTGGATATTCAAGCCGTTCGCCACTTGTTTAATGGAGGCATCCATTTCGTATCCACCGCGGTGAGTAAAGCGGTCCTGTATTTCCCCATAGGCAGCGATGGCTCTCTCCATTTTATCAGGATCTGTCATATCCTCTTCTAATTCTTTAATCTGCTCAGCCAATGAGACGAGCTCGGTAAAAGCAAGCTGCAAGTACGCTTTCCCTGTCCCCGTCCAATCAACTGGAATCTGTTTCAAATAACCGATGGAAGCTCCCTTTTGAATGAAGAGATCTCCACCATCCAAGGATTCCTCTTTCGTGATGATTCGGAAAAGGGTCGATTTTCCGCTGCCATTACGACCGACAAGCCCGACCCGCTGACCAGGTTTAATTTCCATATCCAAAGCTTCAAACAATACTTCCCCACCGACAATTTTATATAAATTCTTTAATGTAATGATCATTGAAATTCCTCCTAAAGACTTTTTGAAGACACAAAAAAAGCCAGAGGTCCCGTTACCTCTGACTTTTATCTGTGAATAATCAGGTATGAGACGCTACAGTGCTTCACTATTCAGATGCCATTTCGGACATACGTGTCCCGTTGACAGCTAAATCGTGAATAATTGCACGGCGTACATAGTTGATTTGATAGTCAAGCACGTGCATCTGTAACATCTTCATACCCTCCTTTGTCTTTAGAATTAATCCCATTATATCGGATCGTCAGAAAATTTGCTACTCTTTTTTGGAGTCCGCAGACTTTCCAAGTTTCTTCAATAGTTCAATAGCATCCTTCTTCTCTTCATCTGTCAGTCCATCCATGATCGATTCTATCTCTTTCCAATGATCCGGGAAGATCCCGTTCAATAGGTCCCGTCCCTTTTCCGTAATGGACGCATAAGTGATACGCCGGTCGTTTGGGCATGGCACGCGTTTCAAGTATTCCTTTTTCTCAAGCTTGTCCACCACATAAGTGATACTTCCGCTTGCAAGCAGAATTTTCTCTCCGATTTTCTGCAGAGGCTGCTCTCCCTGATGATAGAGAAGCTCAAGCACTCCGAATTCAGTCGGGTTCAATTCATATCGTTGGATATCATCCTTCACTAAATCTGCGATGGTCCGCTGGGCTTTTGTCAATACGACAAAAAGCTTCAACGAAGGATCTTGTTTTTTCTTGCGGTACAGTTCTTGTTCGTTCATCACGTTCGCCCATCCTTTACAAAAGATAAAGATAGTATAAGTTTAACAAATTCTAACTGTCAAACCATCCCTTTTCCGCAAATTCACGGTTTCCTTAAGGGTTGTCCATATTATGCAATGCGTTCGGCCCTCCAGTTAAGAAGGTGAAATGTCCCGGAAGCACCTCTAATTTTTCAGGTGTCTTCCCTTTGATTTCTCCGTCCATGTCCACATCCTGCTTATATTCAACATCGATATTGACCTTCTCTCCTTGGTAGTGGGAAAGCTCCTGGAAGTCACTCTCATCCGTTTGCGGCCGACCCATCGTCATGAGTTCCCTGAATAATGTAAGGTTGGAGTTCTTCACAACCAGAACGTCAAACTTCCCATCCTGCAAGTCAATCGTGGGGACAGGAAAGCGCCTCGTGCCTATGAATTGGCCATTCATGACAAGAATCATCACCGCCTCTCCATCGATCTCTTCATCATCTACGGTCAGTTTAAAACGAAATGGTGTTGCCTGATTCATCGTTTTTAATGCACTCATGAAGTAGCTCAGCACACCGAACCGGTTCTTTTGATTTTCGTCAATGTTAAAGGAGGTTTGTGTCACAAGACCGATGCCCCAAAAGTTAATGAAGTAATCGTCCTCGGTCTTCCCTGCATCCACAGTAACCTCTTCCCCTTCAATGATGGATGCAGCCGCTTGATTGAGTCGCTGAGGTGTATCCAAAACACGGCTGAAATCATTGCACGTTCCTCCTGGCAGCACACCGATCACCGGACGTTTTTCCATCGGTGCAAGGCAATTGACGACCTCATGCAAAGTTCCATCTCCTCCGAAGACGAAAAACACTTCAACTTCGGGGCCGTAATGCCGGCAGTTTGCATACAAATCGTCCAACGACAACGTTTGGATGATCTTTAACTCCTTCACCCCTTTACTCAACACCGGCAATATCTGCGAAAGAGCCGTCTCTAACTCTGCTTCGTCCTTTTTTCCATTATATATAAAGATTCCACTTTGATAACGAGGCATAGAATCCCTTCCTTCCTCTTATCATAATTGACTAAATGTCTTTCTTTGAAACCAGTCGCGCTTCATTTAATGCTTGTAAAAATCTTTCCGGCTCGTCGACAGTCAAGAATATTTTCATCACTTTTCGTTTGAAACCAAATACACGATACCCCTCCACCGCTTCACTCAATCGAATTTCTAACTGTGGGGGCACCTTTTCAAGCCCAGCAAGCATCAAAGTGAAGGAATGACGTTCCTCAGGCAAGGCTTCCCCTTCATACCGACGAACCTCCACCACTTTTTCTAATGGGACCTCCATGTGGAAACGAAGCCCTTTTTGAAAATGAAGATGGTTATTCTGGATGACGACAGGACTTTTACGAATCGCTTGATAATCTGCAATTAGGAAGACGAGTGCATACATATCAAGGAGGGTCGCAATCCATGCGATCGTGTGGCTGTATTGCATGAGCATGACGTGGACAGCAATGATCTCAATGAGCATCGCATGAACCAACATGAGAAAAACACCGAAGTACTCACTATTTTTGTGGTAACTGAAGGTGTGATCACCGTCCGGCTTAGCGTCAAGATGTGGGAAGAAAGCATAGCGGATGGCAGAAGCATCTGTGGGTATGAACTCAATTAGCCGTTTTAACTTGGGATAGTCTCCAAACGTTTGCTGGTTCGCTGCAGAAATTCTTGCAAGTAAATGCGGACATGTATGGAACGAAGCTTTGAAGTTATGTCTCCACGTCTTCAGATTCCTGATGAAAATAACGAAGAGGAAAAGCTCTAAGAGGATGAAACCTGCCTCAACGAGGATAATGGAAGCGTTCATGTATTGCAGGTGTTCTTTAGCATACGCGGGAACAATCCAGTGAACGAAACCCGCTCCTAAAAGCCAAAGAGGAGCAAGCAATGACAATGTTGGCTTTCTCCGGAGAACAAGTAAAAAAAGAACGACTGGAAGAACAATCATGATATCAATGACCGTCGCTAACACAAGAAGCGGTGGAACTTGGCCCGTCACTTCCATCTTTTGAATCAAAAAGTTTGAAAGCAGTAAGGCTGCAATGAAAAGCAAACCTCCGTAAAACGACTTCGGATGCGCTTTTATTATCTGTACCATAACGACCGCCCCTTCTTTTCCTTTATTTTACTATAAAGAAGCTGAGGTGATTGTGTTTTTATAATGAAACATTCATGCAACCGATGAATGTTCATAAGTCTGCCATACCTCCCCTTTCGTGAAACACTTTCGTTTACTTCTAAGCGAAGTCATATTATACTATAATTTGTTTAGGGGGCTAAGTAAATATGAAACAAAACATAGATCAAAACTTAGGATACAACATCAATATGGTCGCACATTTTTTACAAAATATATATAACCAGCGATTAGGAGAGTACGGGTTGACCCACTCGCAGGCGAAAGTCATCTACTTCCT
Organism: Halobacillus litoralis; assembly: GCF_009856415.1. Lineage (GTDB taxonomy): Bacteria > Bacillota > Bacilli > Bacillales > Halobacillaceae > Halobacillus > Halobacillus litoralis_C. The sequence goes on from NZ_WMEZ01000009.1 coordinate 30,728, forward strand.
GGCCAAAGCGGGCGAGCAATCCCAAACGGATCTGCAAAAACAGCTGCATATTAAAGCATCATCGATGAACGGCTTGATTGAAACACTTCTGAAGCACGAACGCATCATGAAAAGGTCCTGCCAAAAAGACAAACGGACAAAACTTGTGAAGCTTACGGATAAAGGATTAGAGTTGCATGCTACCATTCTAAAAATCATTGCTGATATTGAAGAAGAAGCGAACCAAGGGCTCTCGAAAGAAGAACAGCAAGTCATGATTTCCTGGTTGAAAAAGATGCAAGCCAACTTGAAACCTAAAACATCAAGGAGCGAAGACAAATGAAACAACAAAGTCAGCGGTTAGGGACCCAACCCATCCCGAAATTATTAACGAACTTATCCGTACCCGCCATGATTGGCATGTTTGTCATGGCTCTCTACAATGTTGTTGACACGCTCTTCATCGCACGTGGTGTCGGGATTTTAGGCGTATCTGGTGTCAGCATCGGCTTCCCGGTGATGATGATCATCATGGCCATTGCCGCAGCCGTCGGTATCGGTGGTGCCTCCGTCATCTCCAGACGTTTAGGGGAAAACAAACAAGAAGAAGCCAACCAAGTTTTCGGAAATATCCTTTTTACCATCGTTGTCGTCTCAAGCTTCGGGTTCATCGGTGCCTTTACCTTTCTTGAACCCTTGCTGAAGCTGTTTGGAGCAACGGATAACATCATGCCTTATGCAACGGATTATTTGTTCCCGATTATGCTTGGGTCGTTCTTCTTTTCTTTCGCCTTTACGACGAACAGCATCATCCGTTCAGAAGGAAACTCGAAGTTTGCCATGATGACAATGATCATCCCGGCTGTTTTGAACATGATCCTCGATCCGATTTTCATCTTCGGTTTGGATATGGGGGTACAGGGAGCTTCTGTTGCCACCGTCATTTCCCAGGCGACCGTAACGATCGTCGTCTTGAATTATTTCTTAAAAGGGAAATCTTCACTGGTAGTCAAAGCTTCCTATTTGAAACCGCAATGGTCCGTCATCCGTGAAGTGTTAACCATCGGTATGCCAGCTTTTATCCGGCAAGTATCCGGAAGCGGCATGATGATCGCCATCAACCTGATGCTCATTAAATTCGGCGGTGAATTCGAAGTCGGTGTCTTCGGAATCGTACAAAAGCTTGCGATGTTCACCATCATGCCGATGATCGGTGTCCTTCAAGGCATGCAGCCGATTATTGGCTATAATTACGGAGCCAAAAATTACGACCGTTTGAAAGAAACGGTTATGCTCGGTATGAAAGTCGTTACGATCATATCCGCGGGCATTTTCATCCTGATGATGGCCTTCCCAGAAGGTTTGATGAACATCTTCACTGGAGATGAAGCGACCATTGAAACAGGGGCTTATGCTATCCGGATCATGTTTGCTCTTGCCATTCTTATCGGAGCCCAGGTAGTCAGCGGCGGCCTTTATCAGGCATTAGGAATGGCAAAGCCTGCACTTATTTTGTCTATGGCGCGTCAAGTTCTGTTCTTGATTCCGCTCGTATTGATCTTGCCGAACTTCTTCGGAGTGACAGGCGTATGGCTCGCCTTCCCTCTTTCTGATCTGTTCGCTTTCGTTCTATCCATGATCTTCCTTTATAAGGATCGAGCACTGTTTTTTAAAGCGAAAAATCAAGACCCGCCCTACGAGGCAGCGCCTTCTCAAGGCTAAATGAAAAGCACGGTGCATCCAGCACCGTGCTTAATTTTTTGCTCTGTAAACGGTGACGTTAATCATCAGTTATTAAAGAATGGCAGGATTGTTGAAGAATCGATTTCGAGAGTTTTCCACAATCAGAAGCTTATATGAAAAAACAACTCCGGAATCTACCCACCTAACTTTTTCCATATAGTTTATGAGGTAATTATAGCAACAACTGACAATTTCCGTTAGAATAAGACAGAGAGTTTTATTTCTATATTAAAGGATGGAACGCATGACATACTCGATTCATTTAATAAAGCTATTTACAAGCCGGGAAGACCATTTGTTCAAACTGAACGAAGCGGAACGGCTCAAAAACGTTTGGAATCTATTATTCTTTTTACTAGGTTTGACGATTCTTACATATGTCTGGACAGCTTGGCTTGGTCTCGGTACGGATGCGATTTCTGCCAACATGTCTGACCTGAACAGAGTCGAATATGAAATGAGGAAAGCATGGTTCTTAATTGGACGCGCCGGTTTCGCCATCCTTTTATTCTTGTTCACGATTTTCATTTCATCTTTCTTTTTCTGGTTGTTCAACAATGTGTCTTATAAAAAACTCTTTATTTTACAGATGAACGTATTGCTTATCATGCTGATCGAACGGATTACCTGGATCCCTCTGATGGTTTATGCAGGGATTGATTGGTACGTCTCACCCTTTTCTTTCGGAGTAATCGCCTCTTATTTCACCAGCATTGATTGGGTCATTTACTTATGCGGAGCCATCTCCATCTTCCAGCTTTTCATCATCTGGTACCAGGTGAAATGTATTTCCTGGCTTTCCAGGACGAAAATCGGCTGGATCTGGGTCGGTGTTGTGTTCTGGCACATGTTGTTGTGGGCAGGTACCGCCGCCCTATCTAAATTCGATTTGTATCTCCTTTATTTACTCAGATAAGAAAGCAGCAGGTGTAAAGATCTATGAAAAAAATTAATGTAAAAGGCAGAATCATAGGCATTCTAATTGTCGCCTTCGTTACGACCAATGCTTTCCTCATCTTTCTTGATGAAGGAGAACAAGTGGATCGCAAGTCTTATATCAATGAATGGTCCAAGACAATCACGTATGATTTATTTAAAAAAATGGATACAAAAGCTGTGTTCACGTCAGAAGAAACAGAACCTGTCTATTTCAATGAAGATGTGGGATCTTTCAATGAGTTTCTAGTTGAAGAAGGAGACACCGTCAGTGAAGGCGATGACCTCTATACGTACGACGTCCTGAACTATTATCAGGAGGAAGCTCGTCTTGAGGGTGAAGTCAGCCGGTTAGAGGAAGAAATTGACGCGATTGAAGATTTCATTGATGAAATTGAGAGCTATCGCGTACCTGATCCTCCAGACACAAACGATAATAACTCAAGTCCCTTCAACAATAATTCCGGGACAAGTGACGCTCCTCCTCCTTCTTACATAGAAACCGAGTACATGAAAGAAGAGAAGATGGCCGAACAAGAAACAGAACTTGCCAAACAAGAAGCCATGCTCGAAATGGTGGAAGACCAGCTGGACCAGCTTCAGGACGAAGGTGATCGAATCACCGTGACAAGCGCTTTTTCAGGAACGGTCAGCGAAGTCTCCGAAGACCTTGAATCCCCTCTTCTTACATTAGAATCTACAAACCTAGTATTAGAAGGGACCATTCCCGAACAAGAACGTAAGGAAATTGAAGAAGAGATGGTCGTCGAAATCCATGTCCCGGAACTCGAATATGAAACGACAGGTACATTAACGTCAGTGGACGATTATCCAGAAGAAGTCGAGCTCCACCGCTCAAGCCGATATCCTTTCAAAGTTTCCATGGAAAACCCTTCAGAGGAATTGCTGGCTGGCTATCACGCGGATTTGAAAATTACTACAGATGAATCTTTAGGTGTAGTCACTGCTGTTGAGAAGGCGTTAGAGACCGATGAAAACCTTTATGCATGGGTGATGAATGCGGAAGGAATTCTAGAGCGCCGCGACATCGAAACAGGTATTGAAGAACAAGGACTCGTTGAAATCCTATCAGGTCTTGAAGATGGTGAATGGCTCGCGGTAGAGCCCAAAGATGAATTTAGAAATGAAGCGATTTTCTTCACCCCACTACATACCGATGATCTTAGAGTACGCCAAATGTTCAAGATGGAACGTCAATCCATCCTGACTTACGGTTTACTAGGTATTCTATCCAGATAACTCTAGAGAAAAGCCGGCTGTCCCTCAGACAGCCGGCTTTTCTCTGTTCACCCAACCAATACCTTTTTTGATCTAATAGAGAATATGGCAGAATTGTGTAAGACTCAGTTTCGAGATGTATGTGTGCGTTTAGGGGCTCCGGGAAACCGTTCGCTTTCCAACCATCCCTGACTGCCTATATGGCAAACGAACCCCGGTTATCTTGAAACAGGGTCTTACACAATCGGGAGCTATAGTTAAGGTCCGTTTAGAGAAAAGAAGGAGAAGAATACTTTTACATTTGCATCTGCACGTGGCACATGGGACGATAGTAGTTAGATAGAATGACAACGAAAGAAGTAAATGGGGTATGGAAATGAAATTAAGTGTATTGGATCAATCCCCTATCTTAACCGGGACAGACCCAAAAGAAGCCTTACAACAGACAACAGAACTCGCAAAGTGGACAGATAAGCTAGGATACCACCGTTTCTGGGTCTCTGAACATCATAGTACAAACAGTCTCGCTGGATCTGCTCCTGAGATACTTGCGGCCCATCTGGCTGCCCATACAGAAAGCATCCGAATTGGCACAGGAGGGGTATTACTTCCCCACTACAGCTCATATAAAGTCGCGGAAGCCTTTCGAATTCTCGAAACCCTCCACCCTGACCGTATCGACCTTGGAGTGGGCCGAGCTCCAGGTGGCATGCCGAATGTCAACTTAGCGTTAAACCGTGGGAAGGTGCCAAGCATTGAAGACTACCCATCCCAAGTAGAAGAGTTGATCGCTTATTTACACGGACACGACCCGCACGGGATGGATATCTATGCGACACCGAAAGGAGAAACGGCCCCGCCCGTGTGGATGCTTGGATCAAGCGGCACAAGTGCTCGCTTGGCTGCAGACTTAGGTGTCTCCTACTCCTTCGCCCATTTCATTAACGGCCGCGGAGGTATTCGAGCGATGGATCGATATCAAGATTATTTTACAACCTCTATGCAGCAAAGTAAGCCAATAGGGAATGTCTCCGTTTTTGTCGTCTGTGCAGAAACTGATGAACACGCGGAATACCTGGCTTCCAGTCTGGATCTTGCTCTTTTACAAATTGAACAAGGCGGGAAGCGGACACACTTCCCTACTCCAGACGAAGCGCTCAGCCATTCGTACACCATTTTTGAAGAAGAACGAATCCAGGACAACCGAAACCGGATGATTGTCGGTTCTGTCGAAAAAGTAAAAGAAGAGATTGAGCAGTTGGCGGAGAGCTACAACGTAGATGAAGTGATCGTTAACACGATCGTCACTCCATTCGAAGATCGATTACGCTCCTACGAGCTACTCGCCGATGCTTTCCAATTAAGCCATTCCACTACCACGATGACCTAACGTCATCGTGGTTTTTCTATTCCGTTATTCAACTAAATGGCAGGTATGTGGAAAGAGAATATTAAGTCTTCCTTCCTATTTAAATCGTCCTGGTTGTTGCCGATATTTATAGATGTCAGACATCATAAAAGGAGTGGTGATATTGCAACGTCTATACATACCTTTCGTCCTCCTTTCCTTACTTTTAGGATTGGTTGGATGTGCAAACAATGAAACGAAAGCGAATACAGAAGATGCGATCAGCGCTGGTCTTATTGTCACAGACAGCGGACTCGGTGATGATTCTTTCAGTGATTCGGCTTTCCAAGGACTTGAACAAGCCCGTGATGAGTTAGGCATCACTTTCGATTATCGCGAACCGTTCGATCAGGACTATGAAAAGAATGCTCAAGAGCTGTTAGAACAAGACCATGATGTCATCATTGGACTTGGATATAATTCACAGGCAGCGATTGAAAAATTAGCAGAAGAAAACCCAGACCAGTCATTCGTAATGATTGATGCTGTTTCTGAACTTGAAAATGTAACGTCCATTACTTTTAAGGAAGACGAAGGCAGTTACTTGATCGGTCTTATCGCTGGAATGAAAACGAAAACAGGGACCGTCGGATTTATTGGTGGCGAAAAAATCCCAGTTGTGGAACGTTTTGAGCAAGGGTTCAAAGCAGGGGTGAAAGAAGCGAATCCAGACGCCGAAATCCTGTCTGAATATGCAGGGACGTTTGATGACGATGAACGAGGAGCTTCCATTGCGAACGATATGGTGGCAGAAGGTGTGGACTTTGTCTTCCCTGCGGCAGGTTTTACAGGTATCGGAGTATTAAAAGAAGCTCAGAAACAAGAAATTTACGCGTTTGGTGTGGACAGTGACCAGTTTTTTGTAGCTGAAGAAGCCGTCGTCTCTTCCATGCTTAAAAATGTCAACGTCGCTCTTTATGATGTGATGAAACTCTTGAGTGATGGACAAAAGCTCGATGGAGGGACTCAAACGCTCGGTATTCAAGAAAACGGCGTAGGTCTTGCTCCGGTCCGCTTGATTGAACTGAATCCAGAGGAACAAAAGCTATTAAATGAAGCGACAGGAAAGTAAGGAGGAAACGTGATGACCATCGGAAAGAGATTATATACAATGACGCTCATTCCACTACTTTTATGCTTGGGCCTCATCAGTTTCATCGTTTATCAAATGATGGACTTACAACGCTCGTCCAATCAAGATGTTCAAATTTTACTCGAAGGTAAAGAACTGCATGGCCAGCTCGTGAGTGTAGAGCAGGCATTGACCACCTACGGATACAACCCATCCGAAGCCTCCCGGAGCGAAGCAGAAGTTCTGATTGAACAGACCGGCAGCATTTTCACGGAGATGGAACCGTTGATTGCAACCGAAGCTCAGGAGCAATGGTATACCCAGGCCCAGTCGAAATTTGAGAATTGGACCGAGCTTGCTTCAGGGGCGCTGGCAAACAACGATAACAATGAAGTCCAGCGTCAAGCAGCCCGAACCGGGGGAATCATTAACGATATCTATATGCTTCAAAAAGAAGCCCAATCCTGGTATGACACTCAAATGATGGAGCAAAAACAGACGATTCAAAACTTGATTTTGTTCACCATTATTGCAGCAGCCGCTCTGGTTGTTTCTACGATTCTATCAACGTCTAGACTGACGAAACACATCGCGCGTCCGATTCGCGACCTCGCCGATCAAGCATCTGAAGTGGCCAATGGAAACTTGAAAACTTCGATTGAAGTGAGCGATAAAGAGAAAGATGAAATTGGTCAATTGAAGCGATCGTTCCGTACGATGATCGATAACTTAGAAGGAACGGTCCAATCCGTTCACCACATTGGACAAAATGTACAAGATTTCAGTTCCCGTCTTCACAATGAGATGGGTGGTCTATCGGAAATATCGAGCCAAGTAGCCCATTCAACCGATGAGCTTGCCAAAGGGAGCCAATCCATTTCTGAAGATGTACAGGATGTAGCAAACCTAATGGATGACCTCCACCAAGGATTTGAAATGAACCGTGAACAAGGTCAATCCTCAAGGGCTGCCAGTCAACAAGCCCTCAATTATGTCGATGAGGGGCAGACGAGCATTACGAACCAACGAGCATTAATGAATCGAAGTGCTGCGTCGATTGCAAACGTAGAAAAGTCCGTCAATCACTTTATCCAATATACGGATCAAATTGAATCCACTGTCAAACTCGTGAATGATATCGCTGAACAGACGAATCTTCTTGCTTTGAATGCTGCTATTGAAGCGGCACGTGCTGGTGAACACGGAAAAGGATTCGCCGTTGTCGCGGAAGAAGTGCGCAAACTGGCTGATCAATCCACTTCAGCAACGGGCCATATTTCTGAAATGGTGACTCAAATCAGAGATGGGGTTCAAGTCATTGAACAAGAAATGCAGGAGACCATCCAAATTTCCGAGCAGCAAAACCATTCCGTAGATACGTCTAAGACCGCTTTCGAAAAAATAAGCGCGCAAGTGAAGTCCATAGACGAGCAGCTGGAATCTCTAGTCAGTGGCTTGGATGAATCTAAAGATAAGAGTGCGAATGTTTATGTTTCTGTAGAGAATGTGAGCAGCATCGTTGAAGAGACGGCGGCAGGTACAGAAGAAATCTCTGCGTCTACCGTCGAGCAGCAAGCGGCCTTCCAACAGATGATCAAAGAAACGGATCGCCTTGAACATTTGGTGGCTGACTTGAACGAGCAGCTGGAACATTTTGAATGGAATCAGCAAGTGGAAGAACAGCAAATGGAAAAAGACCTTGAAGTAAACTTCGAAAATGATGAGGAAGAACCGTACACCGCTTCAGCTTAATGAAGCGGTGTTTCCTTACCTGCGTGTCGGTTTTCCAGCCGTGCGTTCGAGGGAACGGAGGTCTTCATCAATGTTCATGACCTTCTGTTCTACCATCTGTCTCGCGTCTGCTACTCCTTTGTTATAAAAGAAGGGACCCATCTCTTCTGCTAACTTATGTACCCATTGCTCAGCAGCAAGGTCACCGATCACCTCTCCCCTTTCTAATTCAAAATATTCTTTGACCTGATCCACCATATATTCTCTTTCTTCTTTTTTTAATTTCATATGCTTTCCCCCTTTTTCCTTATCCTATCATATCGTTTTTCATTCCTGTCACACAGACCGCATCATTGGGTTTTTCTGATTTATAATGGATACATACATTTTTATAGCCTGCTTTTACAAGAAGGTTTTTCATTTGACCACCCAGCACTTCTGTGGTGTCATCGGTCGCTCCTTCTTCATGCGGAACAATCGTCAGGGCGATTTTCCCTTTTTCACTAAGCAAGGTCCGTAAGTGGCTGAGAATTTCAAAGGGTCGGTCCCAAAAAGTGATAGTGTTGACGGCATAGATTTTGTCCAAAGACTTGTGAAAATGAAGCAGGTGGGAGGCTTCGCCATGAATAATACCAATCTGTTTTGAATACGCTTGATCATTTAACTTCTTTAAAACCATTTCAACCATTGCCTCTGAAGGATCAATTCCGTACAAAGCTTCCGGCTCAAAAGTGGCTGATTTTTTCAAAGCCGCTCCAGAACCAAACCCGACTTCTAAAACGGTGTCCCCCTTTCCTATATCCAGAAAAGACAAAGTCCAGTCATTCAACTCCCTGTTTTCTCTTTCCATAAACATCCCGGCAACCTTTCCTGTTATTCCTTCTGGTTTTGCGAATTGATTGTAAATCATTTCTCCGTCCTCCTTTTCTCTCCCTTTACCCGTATCTTTTTACGGTCACGCATTACGGAAGTAGTATTAGTTTTTTTCTGACCGGTTTGTTTGTATGATAAATGACAGAGGGATTTATGTAATACCCATATAATGAGAATCCTAGGGGGAGATTCGCTTGAAAAAGTTTATACCATTTTTCCTGCTGGCGACCCTGTTTTTAACTGCCTGCAGTGAAACTTCCACAAATAATAAAGATTGGACAGAAGCTTCGTGGGAAGAGATCGAAGCAGCAGCAGAAGGGACAGAAGTCCGCCTGTACATGTGGGGTGGAGATGAAGGAATCAATGCCTACATTGATGACTATGTCACACCACAGTTAGAAGACCAATATGGGGTTTCGTTGAAACGCGTCCCCCTCGACACACCAGAAATTTTACAAAAGCTACAAACGGAAAAACAAGCGAATAAACAAGACGGATCGGTTGATGTGATATGGATCAATGGTGAGAATTTCAAGAACGCGAAAGAAAATGAATTGCTGATAGGTTCTTTTACAGAAGTTCTGCCAAATTTCAATGATTACTACAATACCGAAGACCCAGCTTTTCAAACGGATTTCGGGACAAAAGTGGAAGGCATGGAAGCACCGTGGGGGAAAGTCCAGTTCGTGTTTCATTATGACTCAGAAAAGATCGTCAACCCTCCCGCTACCTTCGAAGAATTACAAACATGGGTGTCTCAAAACCCTGGCAAGTTTACCTATCCGAGAGCGGAAGAATTCACAGGCAATGCGTTTCTAAGACATGTCTTATACTCACAAGCAGAAAAACCTTCGGATATTTATGAGCAACCATTAGAGGAGAACGACATCACTCCGACTGCTGAACGGACGTGGTCCTATCTTAATGAAATGGAAAACGACCTATGGCGATCAGGTGAGCATTATCCCAACAGCCTGACAGAGTTGGATCGTCTGTACAGCCAAGGTGAAGTATGGATGACGATGGGGTATAACGAATCGCGGGCTGAGTCATTGATTGAAGAAGGTGTATTCCCTGAATCTACACGTTCGTTCGTCATGGAACCTGGATCCATCGGAAATACGCATTTTCTCTCCATCCCCTTCAACAGCCCGAACCAACCCGGGGCGTTGGCGGCCATCAATTTCATGCTTTCTCCAGAAGCCCAACTGGAAAAATATAAACCGGATGACTGGGGAGAGAATACCCCCATAAGCTTTGACCAATTACCTGAAGACATAAAAGAAGAATTCGAATCCGTGGAACGCGGGGAGAGCGTATTATCAACCGAAGAACTTGAAGAAAGCTTTCTGCCAGAATCAGAAGCCGCCTATGTCGATTGGATGAAGGAACAGTGGTTCAATGAAGTTGTTCAAAAATAGAACGTTCCTTCTCTTTCTCCCTGTGGCCATTTTTTTGATGATCCCTTTCTACGGGTTCATCCACGCTGTCATCCAAAGCTTAGGTGGAGAAGGCTTAGCCCATTACGAAGAGATTTTAAGCTCCGAACGGTTTCTTTCTTCCGTCTGGTTTAGTGTGCGAACAGCAGGGATAGCTACCCTCGTTTCCATCATCCTTGGTCTTGGATTCACGAAGTTTTTTCACCCGTTGTTGACCAACATATCGCCCAGGCTGATGGTTTGGATCCCGATGCTTTTTCCGCATTTCGTCTGGGGATACATGGTCATCCTCATGCTCTCGGAAACAGGTTGGCTGCCACAAATTTTAGCGGCTGCCGGCTGGCTTGAAACTCCTTCAAACTTTCCCGTATGGACCCGGGATCCGGAGGGAATAGGAATCATCATCACCTATGTATGGAAAGAAGTTCCTCTTGTCATTCTGCTTCTTTTTCCTGTGTATGCATCCATCCGACCTGAGTATTACGCTCTCGTAGACAGCTTAGGAGGAAACGCGTGGCACCGGTTCACTACGGTCGACCTGCCACACCTCCTCCCCGTTCTCGTGGAAACATTTTTGATCATCTTCTCCTTCACTTTGGCAGCCTATGAGGTTCCAGCTTTGATAGGAACCACTTTTCCAGAGATGATTTCCGTGCTCGGGTATGAGTGGTTTTATGGCAGCTCTTGGGACGACCGTCCTTTAGCCTTTGCCGCTATGGTCATGACTAGTTTGTTCCTCTTGGGACTGACCTTAATGAGTTACTATGGGTTAAGCCGGCCCCGATGGAGAGCGATGAGGGGGGATCGACAATGATTCTTAGAAAAGCGTTTTTTCTTATTTTAATCTTGCTTTTTTTCGTCATCCCGCTGACCGCACTGCTATTACAGAGCTTAAGCGCCCCTTGGCGCTTCCATACCGGACAAGGCATAGACTGGGGGTGGCAAGGATACTCCACCCTCTTTGAGAATCCGCAATTGTGGGAAGCGACGTTCATTTCCATCTGGATCGGGTTTGCTGTATTGTTCATCAACGTCACGCTCGGTTTATTTACAGGAAAGGCGCTAGCCTCCTACCCATACCGCGGCAAAGCCTGGTTGGAAGCCCTACTTCTATCACCGATTTTGATTCCATCCTTGGCCATTGCGATGGGGCTGCACCTATTCATGATCCGGATCGGTCTTGCCGACACCTTCTGGGGCGTGTTGCTTATCCATTTAGTACCGACCGTGCCTTACAGCATCAAGATTTTTCATAACAGCTATCAGCAAATCGGAAAAACGATGATGGAGCAGCCTCACATTCTGGGAGCAGGGTTTTGGACCCAGGTTTTCACGGTAGAACTGCCATTACTTAAACCTGCGATCCGGAGCCTCACCTTTTTAACCATTGTGATCAGCTTGAGTCAATACGCCATCACCGCCTTAATCGGTGGAGGCCGGGTACTGACATTGCCTTTGGTCTTTTTTCCGTTTCTTGAAAATGCCAATACTTCAATCATGGCGGCATTCTCAATTTGGTTCGCACTCATCCCAGTTTTCATGTACATCATCATTGAATCCTTGATGATGTTTCTCCCCTACTCTCGATTGCCATGGAGGAATCATCGATGACACAGACGAAACTAGAAATGAAAAATATTACAAAAACCTTTAATCAAGATACGATTTTGAATGATCTGACCTTCCATCTGGAGAAAGGTGAAATCATGAGTATTGTCGGTCCTTCAGGCAGTGGAAAAACGACACTGCTTCGCATACTTGCGGGGCTTGAAAAGCCGACCGAGGGCGAAATTATCATGAATGGAAAAGAAATTACGAAACAGAAAGCGAACCGGCGCAGCATCAGTCTCGTTTTTCAACAGCCATTACTTTTCCCACATATGACTGTAAAAGAGAATATCGATTACGGTGCGAAAGTTTCAAAGAAATATAAAGCAGAAAAAATTGAATCTTTACTGGAAGCAACCGGTATGGCGCGTTTCCGTGACCATTACCCCTCCGAGATTTCCGGCGGCCAGCAACAACGTACAGCCCTTGCCCGTGCAATGGCTACAGAACCTGAAGTGATTCTGTTTGACGAACCCTTCAGTAGCTTGGATCCATCTTTGCGCCAAGATCTGAGATACTGGGTGCGTGATTTTCTTGCCTCCAGAGAAACGACCGCTGTATTTGTCACCCACGACATGGAAGAAGCGATGATCATGGGAGACCAAATCGCTGTATTTGAGAATGGGAAATTTCAACAAATTGGAACTGTTGAAACGTTACACCAGTCACCCGCCAACATGAGGGTCGCTTCTTTTTTAGGGGGTCACCTGATTCTGAATGATCACGAATTCGTACCTTTGCATGCCGTTCAATTAGGGAGTCAAAAAACATCGGAAAATGGAGTCAGCTTCCATGCATCTGTTGAGCATATCACTTATCAACATGGACGCCCGATTGTTCATTTATATATCAGAGAGCTTGAGAAGAAAATATCCCTCCCTATCAACGAATCGCTCCCCAAACAGGAAGTCCAGGTAACGATTCCGTGTGATTCCATCAAGACCTTCAGCGGGGAGATTCTATGAATAAAAAAAACATATTACGTACCGTTTTATTTCTTGGACTATTCATTGCTCTTGCCTGGTTTGTACGCTCCCGCTTTGACGTGAGTGCGGATAATATCCGTTCCTATATTCTATCGTTCGGTGCCATAGGACCACTCATTTTTATGGGGCTGTATGCGATAGGCCCCATTGTCGTGTTTCCTACTTCCGTTCTTTCACTCGCAGCGGCTTTCGCCTATGGAATCTGGCCCGGCATGCTATATATCGTCATTGGAGCTACAGGAGCAGGTATCACTGGGTACATCATGGGAAGATTTTTCGGAGATTCTGTACTCAAATTTCACCAGTCGAAATGGGCGGGGAACATTTACGAGCGAATGCAGGGACAAGACTTCCTTTACGTTTTCATCCTGCGACTAATTCCACTCGTCGGATTTGACATATTAAGCTATCTTGCGGGGATGACGAGAGTGAAGTTTCTCTCCTTCGTCCTGGCGACGGTCATCGGCATGCTTCCCGGAACGTTTGCATACAGCTTGGTCGGAACAAGCCTCGCAAGCGGAGACCGTACACTGATTCTCATCGCCTTCAGTGTCTTCACCCTCCTCCTCGTCACCACCTACCTCTTCCGCAACAAAGTCCGAACCTGGCTGAAACTATAAGCTTTATCAACTATTTGGCAGGATTCTTGAAGACTCGATTTCGAGACTTTTGTTATGAGGGTTGGGGCTGCGGGGAAGCTCGGCACTCTACCACACGAAAGCGAGTAGCTTCCCAACCACCCCTGAACCCCATTATGGCAAACGATCCCCGGCAACATATCGAAACGGACTCTTCCACAATCGGGAGCTTTAGTAAAAAAGAAAGAGTCTTTGATAGTGTCCGGAGGGGACGCTTCAAAGACTCTTTTCATTTGTATTTAGCCATGAATTCACGATCAATTTTGTTCTTCAACTGCCACGCCTTCTTATTGTGTGAACTGACCGGTCCATACACAAGAAATCCTTTCTTTCCACCTGTAGATAAAATATAAAGGGCATTTTTCTGTGGAACGAACGATTCCAGTGATAATCCTGAAAGATAGTTTTTTAAGTTCTGCCAGAGGACCGGCCCCTGTCTTACGGCATACACTCCACTTTTGGGGAGGTTTGGATAATCGATCATTGTGACACAATCACCGGCACCAAAAATGTAATCATAGTCACGGAATTGCAAATTCGATCGTACGAGTGCGAAGGAACGTTCATCTATAGCGAGTGAAGACTTTTCAAAAATCGGATCTCCAATAGCCCCACCCAGCCATAGCACACCTGTATGGCGAACTCGATTTCCATTGTCCGTTTTGACGAATTCTTCAAAAACTTCTTCTACGCGTTCGTCCTGCCAGACACGTACCCCTTTTTTCTCCAGTAACTTTTTCAACCTCGCTGAAACCCACTTAGATCCATCCGCAAGTATTCGATCAGACGTAATCAAACGGACTTGACCGGGGATTTTGTGTTTATCCTTATAAGCTTGGATCGACATCGCAAGCTCCGTTCCAGCCGCTCCACCTCCTACGATCAGGGGTTTTGTTGTTTCTCTCAACGTACGAATCTGATCTGTAAATTCGTAATTCGGCTTAATTGTCCGGGCAGCTGAGTCTTCAAATGATAAGGGTAAACTTTTAGATCCAATATCGAAACTGACGACATCAAAGGGATAAACGGACCCATCTTCACATACGACCTTTTTTTGCTGCGGTTTTATAAAGACTGCTTTTTTTGGAATCCAATGGACGTTGGCTGAATTCGCTAACTGACGAATATCCACACGAATATCATCCTCAGAATAAAGGCCTTCTGTATATCCGGAAAACATCCCTGAATAATACTGATAAGGCGAAGGTGTAATCATACAAACATCGACCTGCCTCCAAGTTTCATCCCGCAATTGTTTCAGAATTTCCAGGTGTGCATGACCAGCACCGACGAGCAATAACCTTTTTGACAAGAGAGCACCTCCTTACAGAAAACGCCCACATGGCAGAACCATGTGGACGCGTTTTTTAAAGACTTGCTTGTAAAAACTCCTCTACTTCTTCTGGAGTTTTAGCATTCGCACTATGAAGGTGGGCTTTTTTGTTGCCATCTTTAAAAATAAGGATACTTGGAATCCCCATCACTTCATACTTTTCTGCGATTTCTGGAAGTTCATCGCGATTAACGTTATACCAATCGTATCCATTATATTCCTCTAGGATGTCTCCAATAAACATATCCATGCGTTTACAATCCGGACACCAGTCCGCTTCGAATTTCACGATGACCGGGCGGTCGCTTGCAATGGTTTCGTTGAACTTATCCGTTGTATGAATGGCTTCCATCAAACTCAATCTCCTTTATAAATAACTACTTCTTATCATACCCAAAATGTATGAATTTGTCTTTTGTCAGGCTTACTTGTACTCCACCCTGCCCAACAGCCATGCAGCAAGTAAACCTCCAAGGAATGCAACGATACTGACAATCATCATCACACCCGTTCCAGGCACTCCAGGAAAAATAACGAATACAGAACCGATGACTAGACCGATGATGACCGCAAAGGTGCCAGACGTATAATTTTCAAGGAAAAACTTCACAATCTTACTCATCACAACGATTCCACATACGATTCCTGCTCCCACGACTGCGATGATATCGATTCGAAAGTCAGAGATTCCTGAAGTTACGGTCGTATATACTCCGATAATCAACAGGATGAATGAACCACTGATTCCTGGTAGAATCATAGCACTGCTTGCAATCCATCCCGAGAAAAACAACAGAACGTATCCAGCAAACGATAAGTTCTGCATCGGTTCAGATTCTGCTGTCTGGAAAAATGCCATAGAGGCAACTAGAACAGCTCCAATCAGCAGTAACATAAAATGTTTCGCTTTGAAATTATGCTTTACATCTGCTTTATGTGTTAAGTACGGCAGCACTCCAATGATCAGGCCAAGGAAGAAAAACTGGGTCGGCCCCGGGTAGTGTTCAAATAACCACTCGATCAAATTGGCCATCAAACCAATGGCGATCACCACTCCAATTCCAAGAGGCAATAAAAACTTTAAATGAGTTTTCCATTCTTTACTAAAAAAACCGTTAATAGCATCAATCAGACGGTCGTATATACCGAGAACGACTGCAATCGTCCCTCCACTTACACCTGGAACGACGTCACTTGCCCCCATCAGCATCCCACGGTAAATATTTCTCCATTCCCACATATCTTTGGCTCCTTTTATATCTAACCCTTTTCCTTTTTATTCTATCAGATTTCTCTAAGCTTTTATGATACATTTTCATGAAAAAAAACACAAAGAGTTCATACTTGAATCCTGTCAAAATAAGGAGATTGATGGAAGAAGGAACTTCCGCGCCCTAACGCGGAAGTTCCTTCTGAGATTAGGCTGATGTTTTTTCTTCTCTATCCTTCCCTCGATCAAGCGCGATCTTATCTGCACGAATCGCTTTATATAAGGATACGACCATCAAAATCATGATGAACGAGAATGGAAAAGCAGCAGATATGAGCGCGTTCTGCAGCGCCTGCAGTCCACCTGAATATAGTAGTACAGCGGCCATGGATGATTGGATAATTCCCCAAACAAACTTAACCATTGTAGGTGGTGTTAGAGACCCGTTTGTCGTCTGCATTCCTAATACAAAGGTTGCAGAGTCTGCGGATGTAATAAAGAATGTTCCAATCAATACCATCGCGATAATTGACAGAATCAAACCTAGTGGATAATTATCAAATGTTCCGAACATCACTTGCTCTGTAGCTAAATCGGAAAGTCCTCCTTGATCTTGTTGGACTTTAATCGCCGATGATCCGAAAGTGGAGAACCATAGAAAACCTACAGCCGATGGGACGAGAAGAACACCTGATAAAAATTCCCGGATCGTACGCCCCTTGGATACACGTGCTATAAAGATTCCGACAAATGGGGACCATGCGATCCACCATGCCCAGTAGAAAACCGTCCAGTTGTTGATCCATGTACGGTTTTCTTCATTGTTCGGTGCAAGACGGAAACTCATGGTAGGCAAGTTTTGTAAGTATGCACCGATCGTGTCTGTAAACATATTCATAATGAAGAGCGTCGGACCCACAATTAACGTGATAGCAAGCAAAGCTATAGCTAATACCATATTTGTATTACTCAAATAACGGATTCCTTTACTCAACCCGGTATAAGCGGAAATCATGAATAACACGGTAACAACAGCTATAATGATCAACTGAATACCGAACGAATCTTCAAGCGGTGTTAAGAACGTCAGTCCACCATTGATCTGTGCAGCACCAAATCCAAGCGTTGTCGCTACACCGACAATGGTTGCAAACACGGCGATGATGTCCACGACTTTCCCCCATGGTCCTTTCATTTTGTCCCCGAATAAGGGCTCGAGTGTTGAGCTGATTAAAGCTGGGGCACCTCGACGGAACTTGAAATATGCGAGGACTAGTGCAACGATTGCGTAAATTCCCCATGCATGCACTCCCCAGTGGAAGTACACGAATCTCATGGATTCATTCAAAGCGGCTGCTGTACCCGTCTCTGCAGTCGGGGCATTGTTCGCATAAAAGTAGATTGGTTCTGCTGCTCCCCAGAAGACGAGCCCGATTCCCATTCCGGCACTGAAAAGCATCGCAAACCATGTTGCATAGTTATACTCAGGCTTGTCCGTCGGTTTTCCAAGTTTCATTTTTCCATAAGGACTGAAAATCATATAAAGACAGAAGATCACAAAACCAGTAACGATCAGTAAGTAATACCATCCAAAATGAACAGAGATGTAAGACTGGATGCTGCCTGTAATACTTTCAAGATTCTTGGGGGCAAGCGCACCCCAAACGACTGAGAATATTGCAATGGCGAGTGTTACCCAAAAAACGGAAGTGACTTTTTTCATTGTTAACTCCTTTCCAGAACTTGTGCGTATTTGCGATACAGGGGGGTGTTCATTCGAGGGGGTAGTGTCTGGTGCATGTTTATCGAATACCCAAACCAAGAAAAAATAAACAATTCGTCGAATTTTCCCTACATAAATATAGCCCAAAAGACGAATGTCTCCTGGGCTTTTAACATTTTCATTTTATATTCTTCTCGGAATATACGTTCAATAGAGTAAAGCTTCCAGCCACCGATGTTCAGGATGGTGATGCATCAATGCCTGTTTCAACCACTCTTTCTGATGTTCATTCAAGTAAGGAAAGACATGACGGAAATCACCCTCATCTTTCTCTTTTGTATAGGTTGATTTATAAAGTAGTACAATCTCAGGGTTCAAATACGCGTATCCATGTTCTGATTGCAGGTGCATACGGCTGATTTCAAATGTAATGGAAGGATCTCTTCTGAACTGCCAGTAATGCCTGCTTTTTTCATTGAGGAGAATTTCTAATCTATGACCCTCTTGAGAAAAGGCATGGATTTCATGATCAGGAAGTAGAAGGGTTTCCCCTTCCCAACGCTTGAGTTCCTTTTGTTTGACGACGTACAAATCCCAGGATTTTAATGTTTCGTATAAATCAAGTTGATTTTCACGAAAAATAGCGACTTCCACGTCCTCGTGATGCCTCGTTTCTTCACCGATATGAAGGTCGATGGCCCAGCCCCCTGCAAACCACCATTCTCCATCAAACTCACTTAACCACTGGCAGACTTCTGTACATTTTTCAAACATGTAAATCCTCCTCTATATCATCTTGTCCGAGTTTAAAATCTCTTATCCCTAATTTTTCGACAACTCTTTCTTTTGGAAAAGTTTTCTTATACGATGGAAAGTAGATGTTAGCAAGGGGGAAGGTATATGCTCAAAGGAAATCTAGTTGAACTTCGACCTGTTTCAAGGGATGACTTGAAGCATTTGTTTAAGTGGGCGAATGATGAAGAGTTAGCGAATCTTGGACATGGGAGCGATTCCGCCTATCAAAACAACAATCCTAAAGAAGATCTAGAAGCTTTTTATGAAAAAAACCTTACCGCTCAACCTCTATGGGAAAGCGGACGTGTGTTCATTGTCTATACAGTCAGTACGGGAGTGCCTATCGGAAAATGCAGCTACAGCAACCTCAATCCGGTGACAAGGGCAGCTGAAATCGGTTTAAGCATCGGGGAAAAGGAATATTGGGGCCATGGATATGGCAGGGACATCATCCAAACATTGTTGAAACACCTCTTTTACACGTTGAACCTCGAACGTGTGCAACTGGACACCTGGAGCGGCAACTCACAAGCGCTAAGACTCTATGAAAAATCAGGATTCCAGACAGAAGGACGACTCCGAAAAAATGAATATGTCGAAGGAACTTATTATGACACCATCCTTATGGGAATGCTCCGTTCCGAATTCCAAGTGTAAATGTTTTTCATAGGAAAATGTAGGGAATAAACAAATCGATCGTCAAATTCATGTTCATCTATTATCTATGTTTCATGAAAGGAGTCCACGATGAAAGATCAACTCAAAAACCCTGTTTTCCTCATTTCTGCCACCGCCATCACTGTCCTCGTCATCGTAGGAGCAATCAACCCCGAAGGCTTCGGTACAGTCGCTGGTGCCTTATTTGAATTTACTACCGTTAATTTCGGCTGGTTTTATCTTATATCCGTTTTCGGCTTTGTCATTTTCCTGGCCGCTCTCGGACTAAGTAAGTACGGAAAAATCAAAATCGGGCCTCAAGACTCAAAGCCTGAATTTCCTTTTTTCACATGGATTGGCATGCTCTTTTCCGCCGGATTTGGTGTAGGTCTCGTATTCTGGGGAGTTGCAGAACCAATGAGCCACTTTTTTGAAACGCCCTTCTCAGACTTGGAGGCCCAAACGGAGGATGCGGCACGTGTCGCTATGGGTTACTCCTTCTTCCACTGGGGAATCAACCAGTGGTCCGTGTTTGCAATTGTCGGGCTGCTTATTGGCTTTTTGCAATTCAGAAAAGAGAAGAACGGTCTCGTATCGACCGCTCTTGAACCCGTGCTCGGGAAATCAAAGCCTGTGAAGTACACCATCGACTCATTAGCCGTTATCGCTACAGTAATGGGAATCGCCACTTCCCTTGGACTGGGAATCCTTCAAATGAACGGTGGATTGAACGCAGTATTCGGCATTCCGAATAGTACATCGATCCAACTTATCATCACTGGCGTACTCCTCGTTTTATACTTAACTTCATCCAGTACTGGATTAGAAAAAGGGATCAAATGGCTCAGTAACTTGAACCTGGCCCTTTGCTTAGTTTTACTATTATTCGTCTTTTTTGCCGGCCCGACTGTCTTTATTTTAAATAGTTTCACCCTAGGGATCGGGGATTATATTTCAAATTTCGTGGGGTATAGTCTAAGGTTGACCCCTTATGAAGGTGGAAGCTGGCTCCGCGATTGGACGATTTTCTATTGGGCCTGGGTCATTGCATGGTCTCCCTTCGTGGGGGCTTTCGTTGCCCGCGTTTCCCGCGGTCGAACCATCAGGGAGTTCATCTTTGGCGTCCTAGTCGTTCCCCCGTTAATTGCTTGTTTATGGATCGCCGTTTTCGGCGGAACAGCCTTGAACAGTGACTTGAACAATGGAACGCAAATTGCTGAAGCAGTCAACAATGATATAACGGTCGCACTCTTTGAAGCCTATGAATACCTGCCTCTTACAGGTATTTTATCCTTCTTATCGATTTTATTGATTGCGACGTTCTTGATTACATCTGCTGACTCAGCCACATACATTTTGGCCAGCATGACAACGAATGGCAGTCTCACCCCTGCCCTTGCCATTAAAGTGATTTGGGGTGTCCTGATGGCAGCCATTGCCGGTGTCCTGCTAGTCGCCGGTGGATTGGATGCTTTGCAGACGGCCTCCCTTGTCTCTGCTCTTCCGTTTACCGTGATCATCATTCTTTTCGTTTATGCCTTCACAAAGATGATACGAAAAGAACCACTGCCTGAACGACGCAAAAAAAATAAAGAATAATAGAGAACGAAAAAGGTGTCCTGGTCAAGACCAGGACACCTTTTTCATTACAACGATTAGATTTCTGGATTCTCTATACTCCAATAACCTCCATCACCTGGATCATGGGCGGTCTTAACCTCTCCCAATCCCCATAAACCTGCTAGGGTCAGTAAAAGAACAACAAATATTCCGGAAAACCTTTTCATATAAGAAAACCTCCATTTATTTTTATATTCTTTCTAAATACGCTAGTGGAAGTTGGGCAAAGAAGTAATCCCCTTGTTCATGGATGAAACGGTGATAGGAATGCCTGAGCATCTCCCTGTTTCCTTTAGCCAGTCCCAAATAACTTTCTTGAAAGGGCGTGAGTGATGGCAAGGAATGCAGAATTTCCTGTGTCTTTTTATAATCTCCTCGCGCTAAAGCAAGGTGGGCCTGCTCTACGGGATCAGTGGTAGATATTCCTTCTGTTTCCTGATGAAAAGCAGATATGAAAGGAAGCGAACGATTTTTCACCGTTTGTAAAAAGCGTAAATGACCATGCTTTTCAGCAATTTCCATAGACTTTAGTAACGATTCCATAGAAGATTCATAGCCATTAAAGAGCTGGCATAGTGCCAAATCATGATGCATGCGGCTCTTTCTTCTTGGTGAAACTTCTGTGTTGATCATTTTATAGGCATAACGGCTCGCGAGAATGGAATTATTGGTCTTCCAATAATGATAAAAAAGCAGCTCTTGATAACGTTGATTCAAATAATAATACATCAAAGGTTCGTCTACTTGCTGAAGCGACTGATCGCATTCATCCAAATACTTGTCCAATGCTGTAAATACTTTCAAATCCTGATAAGAGTAAACGAGGGTAAACAAGTGAAGACATCGTAACGATGGATGTGTAAAATGGAGCTCTTTTAATTCATCCAAATAATTTTTCTTTTTATCTCTACCCATCTGGGACAGGATTACCCGATACAAACGACCTGCCTCTTTATTTATGTAAGGGGAAGCTGTAATGACAGACAACTCTTCAAAAAAATCATTCATATAAAAGAATTCCATGCAGACAATTTGTTCATCGATCGGTTTGGGAAAATGGGAGAGGATATGATCTTTCGTCTTTAAGACAGCATCCCTTCTAGGATACTTCCTTAAATAATCCAGATACACATCATATAAAGAGGAAGTGCGACTCATTTGGAGCTTTCGCAATGGGCTCGGTTCAATTAGTTGGTAATCTGCCACAAAATTCGCCCTCCTTATCTATCTTTCTTATATTTTATTGAATTTTCTAAAAGATGTCTATACAAAATTTAAAGATATTGAAATATTTTTGGATTATATTTCCTTTTATGCACCTCTTCATATTCCATAAACGCTCCCTATTGTGGAAGACAGTCTCTCCCGGTGTGGGGGTTCGTTCCCCGCATACGACAAATGGGGTGGCTGGGAAGCTGCGAGACTCCCGTGGGAGAAGGAGACAGGCGAGATCCCGCAGGACGCAGTCCGAGGAAGCTCGGCGCTCCCCCACAGGAAAGCGAGTTGCTTCCCAGCCACCCCTGACGCTCCACACGGCAACGAACCCCGAAATATCTCAAAACTGAGTCTTCAACAATCCTGCCATATTGTTTAATAACTGGGTATAGAAAAAAGACACTACAAAAATGTAGTGTCAGAAAATGTTTGAGGTGAGGTACCATACGTTCCATAAAAGCAAGCTGTAGACAATGAGACGCTCGCTGTTGGATCCTGTTCGAAAGGTAAAAACGAACTGTAAATATTTCTTGGAAAAAGGATAAGCCAACGGGATGCCTTTTTTCGTTATGTAATCCCCGAACAAATGGGAAACCACTCCTATGATCAACCCTCCGATATACATACGTGGAATGGCGAAGGCTTGTTCAAGGATAATGCCGTATCCAATAAGTAAACCAACAAATAACACGGAGTGAGTCATTTTTCTATGTCCGCGAATCATAATGAGGATGGGTAAAAGCAGCATGACGAATATTTTAAGTTGTTCTCGATATGTATCTAAATACTCTGGAACAAATAAGTAACAGAGAAATGCGATGGTAAAGACCGTCATAAGCCCTCGCCAAAACTTGTGGCCGAGAGTAGATGTCGGTGTGTCGATGTCCGGCAAAAGCGAGCCGAAAAGGACGAACACAAAAAATAAAACCGTTTGAAGAGGTTGTTCTGGCATCCACTCGAACGTAGGGAGTAAGGTAATGGCCCCCACCCCGAAAGTGAAGCCTACAACCTGGTGTCCTGATGCCATCATGATGTGTAGCGACCCTCTCTTTTCTAATCTATATTTCATTAAGGAGAGCCCAGTATCCGAGTCGTTCTCCTATAAAAATAAACCCACAAAACTGTGGGCATCTATTTAACAGTCTTTCTCAGGAAGCCCAAGCATTTGAAACTTCGGTCCTTCCATTGTCTGCTTTCCTTCAATTGTCAAAGTTTCCGTCATGTGCGCAATTCTACGATCTATGGCCACGGGAATAGAATTGATGTGATGAAGTTCATCATCACCTTCCGGTTCACCAATCGTCATACCGATATCTGGTTCCCCACACCCATACCCAGCAAAAAACAAGCGCAGGCATCCTGCGTCTTCATCCTCCAAGATTTGATTCAACAAATCTCTCGCTTGGTCGGTGATTTTCATCGCCTTCACCCCTTCGACTATAAAATACCATAATTGTCAGCACGCCTGGTAGTGATACGAATCGCATCACATACGCTTTACCTATTCTTCCCTTCCGACAAATAAAAATCCCTGGTGGAGTTTCCACCAGGGATGAAGAGGTTACTTTTATACGGCACTCGCATTGATTTCAACATCGATGTTTCCACTTGTGGCTTTAGAGTATGGACATACTTTGTGTGCTTCTTCAGCAAGTGATTCCGCTTCTTCCTGAGAAACGCCTTTCACTTTCACATTAAGGACAACGCCTACTTTAAAACCATTGTCTGATTCATCTTTCAAAAGGCTGACGTCAGCAGTGATTTCAGATTCGATATCTTTCTTCTGTTTACTTGCAACCAAGTTCAATGCTCCATCGTAGCAAGCGGAATAACCAGCAGCAAACAATTGCTCTGGGTTCGATCCTTTTTCATCACCTTCACCAGGCATGGAAAGGTTCAAATCAATTAAACCGTCATCTGACTTAACATGGCCATTTCTTCCACCTTGTGCTGTTGCATGTGCGGTAAACATTACATTACTCATTATCCATCACTCCTTGACTAATTATTGAATCCACAACAATTACATACCTCATCTTGTCGTTGATTAAACATTTCTATTCATCATAGACGCGGTACTCCTTCTGCAAGTCCGCAGGAGCCATCTTCACCATCCATTGCATGATGTAAGTGAAGACAGCAAGGTCATCGACAAGACCGAAAAATACGAGGAAATCCGGGATGACGTCCCATGGGAACAGAAGATAAGCCACTAAGAGTACAACGGAAAATCCTTTCTTCCCGGCACTCACATCTTTTGATTTGAAAAACCGCACAAGAAACGGTACCGATTTTCTGACATTGAAAAGAAACTTAACTCTTCGCCATAAACGGATCATCGCCTTCCCTCCTATTCCTATTATACCCTTCTTACATCGACATGAAGCAAGCAGAATCCTCACAATTGCTTAAATAAGACGTATACTTTACCATAAAAAGAAAAGAGACTATTCCACATATACTCCAACCGTTACGGTGATTCACGCTTACCCGCCATGAAGGAAGACGGTTGAACTTCGAGCTGCACCCGCCATGCAGAATTTCATAAGATAATCGGGCCATCTCAACACATACTACCATTAGCTACATAGCCCACTTTATTCATTTCTGCATACGATAACATAGCTCAAAGAAAATTGAAGGGGAGAAAGTTGTCATGAAGATCCTACTATTGAACGGAACGATTGTCGGGAAAAAGACCCGGACGCTCCTTGATGAAATCGAAAAATATATACAACAGCTGCCAACGGACCATACGACAAAAATCGTGGACCTTGAGAACTACGAGCTTCAATTCGTAGATGGCCGCCCAGCTGAAGAGTACAATGATGATATGAAGAAATTGATCAATGAAATCGAAGAAGCCGATGCGTATGTCATCGCTACACCCGTTTTCCAAGGATCGATCCCAGGCACTTTAAAAAACGTATTTGATGCAGTATCGCCCCTTGCCATGCGTTATAAGCCCGTATCAATAGTTGCCAATGGGGGGACCTTGCAACATCACCTTGTCGTGGAGAATCAATTAAAGCCAATCCTGAATTACTTCCGGTGCATGGTAACACCAAACTACGTGTACACACACACGAACCACTTCTCCACACAGGGCGAGCTCATTGACGAAGACGTCCGCAACCGGTTGAAAGAGATGACGGTCGTTTTTAATCAATACATGCAGATGAGCCGGGAACTTGAGCCAGATAAGTAGAAAAGTCGTTCTCCAGTAAAAGACGGATACATTTTTAAAAGCCTATCGATATAAAAAAGCGCGGGGTCTTTTATAGGACGCCCGCGCTTTTTTATGCTCTTCCAAGTATTTTAGTTATGTAATTTTGCGTTTCCCGGAATGGTGGTACACCATCATACTTGTCTACATTGCCAGGGCCAGCATTATAAGCAGCAAGCGCTAACTCGGTATTGTCATCATAACGATCGAGCATTTGCCTTAAATATTTTGTCCCGCCCATCAAGTTCTGCTCCGGATCAAATGGATCTGTAACACCAAGGCCCTCTGCTGTAGCGGGCATAAGCTGCATCAATCCTTGAGCCCCTGCATGACTGACGACACGAGCATCAAAGTTCGATTCAGCCTTCACCACAGAGCGTACCAATTTTTCATCGACCCCATATCGCTCTGAGGCTTTCTTTATGAGCTGATCTACATCCGCGTTTCCACTTGTTACATTGGCAATGTTATTCCCTTCCTGGCTTTTCTCCACAGGAACTGGTACTTGCTGAGCCATGTGGCTGCTCACTGGTTGTGTTGAAAGGGGGGGTGGCACAGAAGGTCCGCTCGCACGAAACGATTGTTCCATCGCTGCATTCAACAGGCTTTGGAACGTCATATCCTGCATTCCGCCTGAAAAAGTGTTCGAATTCCGATTCCCTAACATAGACATGGCCTGCATTTGAATCATTAGTTGGATTTTACTGACATCCATGTGCTCCACTCCATATAGTTGATAGTTCAAGTGTACAAGATTCATGCTTCTTCAACAATCACTCTTCTGAATATATTTTACAATTTACCAATAGTAGACAAAACTTGAGAAAATCTTTTCTTAAAACCTCAATTCAGTTATCATTTTCGAACGTTTTTTTCCCAAAGCAGCAACATGGGAAAAGGTGATACAATAAGAGATAGCAAAAGAGATACTGAATCGTGCTCGTGCGCTGTCGTGCTGGTTGTCCACGGCTTTGCACATGGTTTATTTGTTTATTTGTATTCATTTCTTTCTTGAGTACTCTCTTTTGTCTCTTACGTCGAATCACCCTATTATTTTTCCCCGCCAGGAAAAATAACCTGTAGATTTCATGGTCTGTCTTCCTTCAATGAAAAGACACATACCATCACCCCCTTTTGCCCATTCAAAAGGGGGCTTTTTTTATTCTCTTTTATTCCTTAATGCCCCCTATTCTTGAAAACTCAAATTTCGAGACTTTTGTTGAGTGGATGCGGGCTGCGGGGAATGTCTCG
This sequence comes from Halobacillus litoralis, assembly GCF_009856415.1. Classification (GTDB taxonomy): domain Bacteria; phylum Bacillota; class Bacilli; order Bacillales; family Halobacillaceae; genus Halobacillus; species Halobacillus litoralis_C. The sequence continues at coordinate 57,410 of NZ_WMEZ01000009.1, forward strand.
CTTTCCGCGGGAGCGCGGTGAGCCTCCTCGGACTACGTCCTGTGGGGTCTCACCATGCACTTTTTTCCCGCAGGAGTCTCGCCATTCCCCTCCGCCCTTTGCCATATCAGAGTCTCGAAACCACTACCGGAGTAGGATGCTTATACTTACAAGGATAGTGGAGCAATATGAATTTCCATAATCGCTATTCTGTATAAAAAAGCTTGCTATAGCTCGCTTTATAACTATAGAACAGGAGTTTTAAAAGACCCTCATATTCGACAAAGGAGATCGTTACCCGCATACGATGAATGGGGTGGTTGGGAAGCTGCGAGACTCCCGTGGGAATGGATTGGCTGGCGAGACCACACAGAGCGAAGCTCGAGGAGGCTTGCCGCCATCCCCACAGAAAAGCGAGTAGCTTCCCAGCCACCCCTGACGCTCATCCCAAGCAACGATTCCCTAAACATCTCGAAATCGAGGCTTACACAATTCCTGCCATATGGTTGAATAAGGGCTCAAATTTAGACAGGATCTGTGGTTAGTGTGGACAAGCCGTCAAATAAATTTTTTAAAAGCTAAATATTCCACGTTTGTACATCATATATTGAAAGTACAAAGGAGGTGGAATAAAGATGGACTTCAACAACCGTGTGTTTCTGTTTCTAGCTGCTCTTCTTTCCGGGTATGCGCTGTACAGCATTGGTGACACTGCTGGGAACTTTTTCGATCAATTCTTGTTCTACGCCGGCTACATTGCAATGATACTTTTTTCTTTTGCTATTATTATCGTCGGGCTGGCAAGATTCTTGAGTCAGTACAAATAAAATGGCCTCTCCATGTGAGGGGGACGTGTGAAAAAAGGCTGCGGATGATCCGCAGCCTTTCTTTTATTTTGATGGTTTGAAAAGAGACTTGAAGAAGCCTGTCCATCCGTTCTGGTCAGAAGACTGTTCGTCTTCTTTTTGTTCTTCAACCGTGATATGCTCTTTTTCAATCGCGTAATCCAAGGTGAGGACAGCCCCGAACTCTGATTGTGTTTCCTGGTTCGAAACGGTCGAGTGATGGATGTTATGCTCATCGGCTAGATCCATGTAGGGAGATAAAAAACGATAGCTCACGTCTCCGTTTAAAAGCAGTTTGGCATCTTGGTAGCTTTTCATTAGATCTGTCAACTTTTCCTGACCCTGTTCCTGCATCACCTGTCCCTTTGTCAAAGCAATCAAAACTCGTTCCCTTAACGTACCAAGGTATTGTTTTCTTTCGCCTGGTTTTGTTTGCCGACTTCCATAAATGCCTTCCTGTAAGTAATCTTCCATATCTGGTTTCTTCATAGACCCACCTCATTCACTCCTAGTATGGCACAGAAAAAAGGCTGTACACCTGACAGCCTTTCCCTATTTTACAACGACGGATATATGAGATGGAAGGACGGACAACTCCACGGGCAGGGAATCCCCTTCTTCTCCGTCGACGTTCGTCACAAGATTTTCCTCAGATGTGATACGAATATGATCCGCTTTGAAGTATTCCACATCCTGCTCCTCTTTAAGTCCACCTCGAAGAATGGCTGAAACTATGGATGCGAGTCGTATCATATTCACTTTAGGTACGATATATCCGTGAATTTTCCCGTCATTCACTTTCGCTTCCGGAGATAATTTCTCAAAACCTCCTGCTGAATTCGTTAACGCTGCTAGGAAAAGAAAAGACTCTCCTTCCCAGGCCTTATCGTCATATTCAATCCGCATGGGATAACTGCTATGCTGGGTCAAGGTTTTCATCCCTTCCATCATATACGCAAGCGGACCAAATTTGGTTTTTTGTTCAGGTGTCACTTCATACGTCGCTTCAGCGAGGGCTCCCGCTGCGACGATATTGACGAAATACTGGTCATTGAATTTTCCAATATCTACAGATTTGTTCTGGTCGGAACGGAGAACATCAATAGCCTCTTCGACCTTTAATGGGATATCAAGGGCTCTTGCAAAATCGTTGACAGTTCCCAGTGGGATAATCCCTAAAAGGGGACGATGGCTTTCGTCCACCATTCCATTAATGGTCTCATGAAGGGTACCATCCCCACCCATAGAAACTACGAGATCAAATTCATCTCTGCATGCGTGCTGACAATACTTTGTGGCATCCAGCTCTTTTTCTGTTTGAGCAACTTCCACTTCGTATCCTTTTTCTGATAAAATGTGTTCGATTTGTTCAACATGATCAACGGCTTCCTCTTTTCCAGAAGAAGGATTGACGATTAGCATAGCCTTTTTCATTCTTTACCTCCTCTCTAAAACTTCCTTTATCATTCGGACTGGTATTCATAAAGGGTGCTGACAGAAGAGAAACCGATTCTGCGGATAAATTCACTTACACCATTTTGATGCGGACGGAGACTTACCTGGATGGCTTTCGCTTCCTGATCATACATCCACTTGATTAGTTCGTCACACAGGTCTGTTCCGATCCCCTCTCGTCGATAAAATTCATCCACAAATACTTCTCTGACATATCCATACACATCCTCTTCCCCGTGTGATTCGATAATCCCAAGAACATATCCGATCATTCTTCCATTCATATCAGAAACCAGAAGCTTCTGCTTCGGATTCTTTGCTAAAAATTGATCGGCTGCCCAATACTTGCGATCTCTTACTTCTTCATTGGTCAGCCTCTCAGAACTGGTCACATGAAGAAAATCGATGCTGTACCTTGTAAAATGCATCAAATCCTTTTCCTCAGGTTCCCTAATTTTAACCATCAAAAACTCCCCCTCTACGCTTTTAACACCACTTGATATTCCGGTGTATTTTCAATGACTTCCCGGGCGAAGGAGCAGACCGGTTCGATTTTTAATTTATGTTTTCGTGCGTAGTTCACGGCATAATCAATTAATTCTCCGCCTAACCCCTGTTCACGCTCAGACGGTGCAACGAAAGTACTTGTAATGACCATTGTATTGTCATTTTCTTCAAATAGAAGCTTAGCTTTCGGGTCCTGTTCATCTCCTATAAAAAACGTCCCTTGTTTCTCTTGGATTTCTTGTTCCACAACAATCTCTCCTTTCCCTATAAAGGATACCCTTTCATCGTTAAGAAAAACATTCCCACACGACGGTTTAAGGGGGTGAATAGAGTGCTTGGCAGGGATATTGAAGTATTCGACATCGTTATTTTAGAATTCGACACCGTTCATTGAGTATTCGACATAACAACAAAAGGCTCATCATTCCACTACCCTTCTTAAGTGTCCATAGACAAAAGAAGAGCACCTACTTTTAGAAAAGTAGGTGCTCTTTAACATTAGGCGGTTTGTTTCAGATCTTCTTCTAATGGAATATCCTTCTGTAATCCGCGGCGGGCGGCTATGATGAAGGCTGTAACAACCGCAACAGTGCCGAGGGCTGCAACGATGTAGGAAACATTCAGGGCCAGACCGAATCCGATCGGCGCGTTCAAGATATAGGTGAAAGTCGCCATGGTCATGAACGTTGCAGGTACGGCTGCGATAAAGTAATTTTTACGTGACAGGAACAAGTACATCGCTCCTACCCAAAGCGCGATGACGGCTGTCGATTGGTTCGCCCAGGAGAAGTATCTCCACAGCAAAGTGAAATCGATGCGTGTCAGTGCGAATGAGATGACGAACAATGGAAGGGCAACCCATACACGACTCATGATTTTCTTTTGTGGAACTTTAATATAATCCGCAATGATCATACGTGCGCTTCGGAAAGCTGTATCGCCTGATGTGATTGGCAAAATGATGACACCTAGTACAGCCAGTGTACCCCCGACGGCACCAAGCATAGCGATTGAAACTTCACTGACGACAGCTGCTGGTCCACCGCTTGCAAGGATTTCATTTAATCCTGCAGAACCGTTGAACAAGCTCATAGCCGCAGCAGCCCAGATCATGGCAATGATACCTTCAGCAATCATCATTCCGTAAAAAATCCGACGTCCTTGTTTTTCCCTTTGTGTCGTTCTTGAGATGATAGGGGTTTGTGTCGCATGAAATCCTGACAGAGCACCACAAGAAATCGTTAAGAACAATAGTGGAAATATCGGTGCGTTATCCGGATGCATATTCGTAAATGACAATTCTGGGATTGGTGCTCCTGTTACGACGAGAGATACGCCGACTCCAATCGCACTGATGAGTAATAGAGCTCCGAAAATCGGATAAAACCGTCCGATAATTTTATCAATCGGAAGCATTGTTGCTAGCAAATAGTAAGCAAAAATCACAAGCAGAATGACAGGAAGAGCCAGCCAGCTGCTCGTCATGTTGTGTAATAGATCGGCAGGTGCTGTAACAAATACAGTTCCTACAAGGACTAGCAAAAGAATCGCAAACGCATTGACCACGTGCTTCATCACTTTCCCTAAAAACTTCCCTGCAAGTTCAGGCAGGTGGGCGCCACGGTTACGGATGGAAATCATCCCTGTTAAATAATCGTGGACAGCACCCGCAAAAATAGCTCCGAACACAATCCATAGAAAAGCGACAGGTCCATATAAAGCTCCAAGAATAGGACCGAAAATAGGACCTACCCCTGCGATGTTCAAGAGCTGGATTAAAGCATTCTTTTTCTCTCCCATCGGCAGGTAATCGACACCATCACCATGAGAATAGGCAGGCGTTTCACGTCCTGTGTTGACACCGAACGTTTTTTCAACATATTTACCGTACGTAAGATAACCGACAATTAAAAGTGCAATACTCACTAGAAAAGTAATCATTGTGAATCCTCCTTTTCGCGTTCGTCTGTAATCGCTTACATGTAATATATCAAGAGAACGCTTACAAAAGAGGGTTTTCTGTTCAACATGTCAGGATTTATGTTCAAGATGTCGAAATAAAGGATTGAAATACAACTGGATTACAACTCCAGCTTTTTTCGTAATTCCTTCACATAGTTTCGGCTGACGGAAAGCTTCTCTTCCGTTTCCTGGAGTTCCAACTGATAAGCCCCATTGAACCAAGGAGTTAACCTGTGGACGTAATCCAAGTTCACGAGGTAACTTTTATGGATCCGGAAAAAAGAAAAACCTTGAAGACGCTGCTCCACATCTTTGAGAGCATCCCTCGTTTCATAGACCTTTTGTTTGCCGACAATCTTGGTGACACGGTCCTCTCTATGGACATACATAATTTCTGAGGGATCAAGATATTCAATCGTGTCTTCCACTTCTACCGCCAATTTGGAAGGAGGATAGGCGGTCCTCTCCTCCGCCGGCGCAAATTTCTTCTCGATTCTTTCCACCGTTTCACTCAACTGTTCTTCATCAAAAGGTTTGAGCAAGTAATCGATGGCCTTCTGACGAAACGCTTCGACCGCAAAATCCGGATACGCGGTGGCAAAGACGATCTCCGGGACCTTCTTGAGCTCTTGGACCGCCTTCGCTACCGCCATTCCATCCATCTTCGGCATCTCCACATCCAGAAAAAGAACATCAGGCTGAAGCTTTAACGTCTGCATGACGGCTTCATCACCTGACCCCGCTTCTCCTACGACTTCGATGCCTTCATAAGGTTCGAGCAAAAAATTCAATTCTTCTCGACTAAAGCGCTCATCATCGACGATGAGCACTGTAATTTTTGCGTTCATGACCCTGTCTCCTTTTCATGATGAGGAACCGTAAATGCAATCGTTGTCCCCTGTCCTTGTTCACTCCTAATTTGCAGCTTCGCACTCTTTCCGTGCATGTATTCTAAACGTTTGTTGACATTATATAACCCGAACCCTGTCCCACTTTCAGATGTGACCGATTGTTCACCCAATGTGCGTAATCTCATCGGCTCAATCCCTTTTCCGTTATCCGCTACACTAATGTTGACGTTATCTCCATCTCTACAGATACGAATCGTAATTTCCGATCCACCATCTCGGTCCTTAATTCCATGCTTGATGCTGTTCTCGACCAGGGGCTGTAGGGTTAAGGGCGCGATTCGTGCGGATAATGCGGATTCATCAACATCATAGTGAACATGCAGTCGATCGACGAAACGCGTCTCTTCAATAAGAAGATAAGACTTTACATGTTTCAGCTCTTCTTTTAAAGACGTCCAGGTTTTGGTGGTCGCCCCCAGGTTTTGCCTGAAGAACTTAGAAAGCGCAATAAGCAACGCTCTCGCCCGGTCGGGTTCCGTGCGGGTCAACGAAACGATGACATTTAACGAATTAAACAAAAAGTGCGGATTAACTTGTGCCTGCAGGGCCTTTACTTCCGCTTCCCGTGCGAGCTCCTGCGCTTTTTCAGCATCCGCAAGCTCCAACTGCTGACTAAGGAGAGCGCTCAACCCTTGGATCAATTCCAATAGAACATTCGAAATTTCTTTTTGTGATGAAACGTAAAACTTCAGAGTTCCGACCACTTCCTGACGTTTCTTCAATGGAACGATGACCGCTGCCCCAAGCGGACAATCCGGCTGTTGGCATTGAATCTCTTCATGCCTGACTACAACACGGTTTCCTGTCTCAATGACTTCACGAGTGGCGTCCGTTTGAATCTGCTCTCCCGCCTTATGATGGTCATCGGCCTGTCCGACATGAGCAAGAATTCTTTGTTTATCAGTCATGGAAATTGCACTCACTTGAACTTCCCCATAAATGATTTGGCATGCCTTCTCTGCAGAGTCCATCGTCAATCCTTTTCGCAGATGAGAAACCGTTGATTCTGCCAACTTGAGTGCTTTTTGTGCCTGCAAAGCTCCGACTTTCTCTTCTTCATGAAGAACATTGCGGATGATCAATAAGAACAATGCGGAACCGACACCGTTCGCTACAATCATAGGCGCACCGATCTCCTGGACAAGGGCCCACGCACGCGGAAAAGGATCTGAGATGAGCAGGATGATTCCCATCTGGACCGTCTCTGCAAGAGCCCCAACGAATAAAGCCGTCTTCAGTTTCAGAGGCTCCTCTTTTTTATGGAAGTAACCTGCAATGATTCCTGCTACCACAGCGGATATCCCGCAAGCGACCCCCGTGAACCCTCCAAGGGAAAAACGATGCAAACCAGCAATCACCCCAGCCCCTATGCCAATGCGGTAGCCTCCGAAAAGACCAGCCGCCACGATTCCGATCACTCTTGAGTTTGCCAACGCTTCCGATTCGATAAGATTATAAGCCCAGCGTCCATAATCAAGGGAACTTGTATCATAGGTGATGCCTGTATATGTACCAATGATTCCGAACAACCCAAAAAAAGCGATCGCCATGTACCGCTGACGTTGGTCCAGTGTTTTTTGATCGATCAATTCCCGAAAAAAACGGAAGCGAGTAATGATGAACGCAACCGTTACAATAATTCCAAGCCTTTCAAGCATCGGAAGAAACAACTCAAACATACTCCCACTTCCTTTTACTCTTTCTTGCAGATATGCTCCCTATTCTTGGAGAATCAGTTTCGAGATTTTTGATGAGTGGATGGGGGCTTAAGAAGTTCTCGAAACTACCTTCCAGAAACGTGAGCTTTTTTTATGGTTAAAAATCCTATATCGACACGGTTTATACAGGATTTCATACAGCAATATCCAGGGAACAAAAGAGCGATTTCGAGAACCTCATATGGTAAAAGGGGCGGAGGGAAACGGTGAGACTCCTATGGGGTATGCGGGACAGCTGAGACCCCACAGGACGTAGTCCGAGGAGGCTCAGCGCCCGCCCCATGGAAAGCGAACCTTTTCCCGAAGCCCCTAAACTCACACAAAAATCTCGAAATCAATTCTTAACAATCCTGCTATATCATTGAATAGCGGTTTATGTTTATTGTAGCATGGGCGGTTTGTTTCGATACACAGAATGAAACAAAGAGAAGAATTCTCACCTTCCAAACAAAATCCTGTGCGAAAACATTAGGGAAACGTCAGAATTTTTTGATACACTAAGAAGAAAATGAGGTGATAGGATGACAACAAAAATAGCGATCATTCAAATGGACATCGTCTTCGGTAGTCCTGAAGAGAACCGGAAAGTTGCACAAGAAAAGATAAAAGAAGCGGCTACACAAGCAAGCGAGGTCATCTTGTTGCCTGAATTGTGGACGACAGGATATGATCTTTCCCGTTTTGAAGAAATAGCAGAAACACTCGAAGGTCCGACACATCAGCTCTTGATTTCTTTAGCAAAGGAACTCAAGGTCATCATTGCCGGATCAATCGCTGAAGAAGAAAACGGGAAGTTTTACAACACCTTCGTTGCTTATAACGCTGAGGGTGATCGGCTGCTCAACTACCGAAAAGCGCATTTATTCCGCTTGATGAATGAAGAAAAATATTTGGAATCAGGGAACCAAAAAGGGAATTTCAATCTTGGCGATGTGCCGGTGGCCGGTGTCATTTGTTATGATATCCGCTTCCCTGAATGGATGAGAACACATATGCTGGATGGTTCGCGAGGGTTGTTTGTCGTTGCGGAGTGGCCAAAACCCCGTGTTGAGCATTGGCGGAATCTATTGATCAGCCGGGCGATTGAAAATCAATGCTTCGTCATCGCCTGCAACCGTGTAGGTGCTGATCAAAACAATGAGTTTGGAGGACATTCAATCGTTGTGGACCCATGGGGAAGCGTATTAGCTGAAGGTGGTTTTGATGAAGAAATCGTGTATGCTGATGTCGACTTCACCGCTGTCGAGGCGATTCGGGAGCAGATCCCAATTTTTCAGGACCGCCGTCCGGACTTATATGAGTGAGTTTCTCTCAATATAAATTCAGTCGATACTACCCATAAATGAGACAATGAAAAAATCCTTCCGCATCATTCGGAAGGATTTTTTTCGTAGGCTGGAGGTTGATAGAAATAATTCGGTGTGTCCATCCGGTTTTCATAGGCCGAATGGAAGATGTGTGTTGTTGCTGGTGAAACAGGCGGAATGAGCCATGTCCAGTCACCCGTGACCTCACGGCCGCATGACTGTTCTTTTTTCTCGAACTGATGGAACTGTTGAGCAGCTGTATGATGGTCGACAAGGCTTACCCCATCGGATTGATAAGAAAACAGCACAGCCTGATTAAGCTCAATCAAAGCGCGGTCTTTCCACAAGGAAGAATTTCGTTTCGTATCAAGACCCATCGCTTCCGCTACAGTAGGCAAAAGGTTATAACGAAAGTCATCGGCGAGGTTACGGGCCCCGATTTCCGTTTCCATATAAAAACCGTTGAACGGGGCGGCAGTGTAATCCAGTCCACCGATTTCAAGGCGCATATCAGAAATTACCGGAACGGCGTACCATTGCATGCCTAAGTCTTCAAACCAAGCATATTCGGGATGACGAAGCGGTATTTCTAATACCTTGTCTGAAGGAATGTCAAACCACACGGGCTCCCGTCCATCCATTTGGACGACAAGAGGCAACACATCAAACGACGTACCTTCCCCTTTCCAGCCGAGCTTCTCGCATTCCTTCGTAAACGCTACAGAAGCCGGGTCTCCTGTCACGCTTCCGTTCTCTTCATAGCCGGCGTAACGAATCAACTGATGATTCCAAACCCGTATTTTCCCTTCTAAGGTCTTTGGTTTGAAAATGGTGATCGTCGAGCGGATGCGCCCCCCATTCGTTGCATAATCCAAGTGATCGAGAAGGGCATCGCGCATGCCCTCCTCTGTATCGATATGCCTGGCATCAAAAACCTTCAAGCTGTTCCAAAAAAGACGTCCGATGCAGCGGTTGCTGTTCCGCCAAGCGACCTTGGCGCCATATTCAAGTTCCTGGTAGGTGTGCGTATAGCTCCCCGTTTCACTGATTTCCTGCTCGATTTCTTTGAGCCTATCATCTGTACCCGAAAGCTGTTGCTCCTGATGGTATTGACGAACGAATGCTTCCGCCTTTTTATATAAATCTGTATTCACAGCATGAATCCTCCTGTATGGTGCTTCATTCCTATCCTACCATACATGATGAACTTCCTACACGATTCAGTCTGCTTTACGGGCTGCCTGCTGCACAGGGTCCCACACACTGTTATAAGGAGGTGCGTAGGCCAGGTCCAGGTCTTCCAATTCGTCGATCGTCATTTCATGGAATAGCGCAGTAGCCAAGACATCAATCCGTTTATCAGCTCCCTGACCTCCGATGATTTGTGCCCCGAGCAACTGACCGGTTTGCTCATGATATACGATTTTCAATGTCATCGGATTTTCCTTGGAATAATAGCCGGCGGCATGTGTCGATTCAATCGTGATTTTCTTAAATGGAATCCTTTCATTCTCTGCCTCCCGTTCAGAAAGACCGGTGCGGGCGAGCGTTAAATCAAAGAATTTCAAAATTGACGTGCCCACAATTCCTCGGAATGACCTTCTGTGATCAATCATGTTCAGTCCGGCAATTTGCCCTTGTTTGTTGGCATGCGTTCCTAAAGGAATATAATCATCCTTTTTCTTGATCCGGTGATACTGGGTGGCGCAATCCCCGGCAGCATAAATGTCCAGAATGCTTGTCTCCATGAAAGCATTCACGGCAATCGCATCGTTCATTCCTTTATACACGCCTGTATTCCTCATAAAGGACGTGTTCGGTGTCACTCCTACGGCGACAAGGACAAGGTCGGATTCATATTCTCCTTTATCTGTGATGACCGATTGAACATGCTGGTCCCCTCTAAATCCTTCAACCGATTCCCCAAGGTGTAGTTCCACGCCGTTCCGTTCGGCTTCTGCATGGACCAATTCCCCCATATCTTCATCGAAAATTTTCGCCAGTTGAGGTCCGCGGTCTATCAATCTTACTTCTTTTCCAATCGACACGAAGCTTTCGGCCATTTCAAGACCTATGTATCCGCCGCCGATGATGGTCACACGTTTCTTCTCCTTTGTGGTCGCTGCCATGATCTCCTTCATATCGGGAATGGTTTTTAATGAATAAATCCCTTCAAGCTCCCGTCCTTCCCATGGAGGAATGACCGGTGCTGCACCGGAAGCTACGAGGAGACGGTCATAAGACAACTCAAAACCCTGTCCCTCATGATCTTTTCCGTACACGACTTTATGGTCGCAATCCACTTCCGTCACCGTGTGATAGGTTCGGACATCAATGCCGTATTTTTCGCGAAACGTTTCAGGATCACGTGCGATGAGGTCTTCTGTAGACTCGACATCTCCGCTCAGTACATACGGAAGGCCGCATTGCCCATAAGATGTAATCCCTCCTTGTTCCAAAACGGTAATGGAATGCCCCTCACTATTCCTTACGATTTGCATGGCTGCACTCATACCGGCAGCATCTCCTCCGATAATAACAAAATCCATCCCAATCACTCCTTTTACGTACCTTCTATTCTCTTACTTCTTTGCCTATATGGTTCCCACTCAAACTTCTCTCATGTTAAACTAACGATATTATCTTTTTGTACGACTTTTCAAAAAAATCATTCGAGGTGAAGGACATGAAGCAATTCCAAACATCCAAAGCCATCCAGCGGCTTCCGGACCAATTTTTTGCAACGATGATCGATAAATTAAATCTATACAAGAATCGGGGATATGACACCTTGAACTTAGGGCAGGGAAACCCTGACCAACCGACCCCCTCCCACATTGTGGAGTCCCTACAGGAGGCCGCCGAGAATCCGAACTTCCATAAATATCCTCCCTTCCACGGATATGAATTCTTAAAGGAAGCCGTGGCTGAATTCTACAAGCGCGAATATGACGTGGACATTGATCCAGAAACAGAGGTCGCCATTATGCCTGGCAGCAAAACAGGGCTCGTTGAGCTTAGCCAATGCTTTCTTGATCCAGGGGATGTCGCGCTCGTTCCTGACCCTGGTTACCCGGATTACTGGTCCGGCATTGAAATGGTCGGTGCAGAAATGAAGTCCATGCCGCTTCGCGAAGAGAACGGCTTTTTGCCTGATTACAGAGAAATTGATAAAGAGAGCTGGGAAAAAGCAAAGCTCATGTTCTTGAACTACCCCAATAATCCGACTGGTGCTATGGCTGATGCGGACTTTTTTGTAGAAACCATCAAAGAGGCCGAAAAGAACGATGTCTGCGTTGTCCATGACTTCGCATATGGAGCCATCGGATTCGATGGAAACAAACCACTCAGCTTCATGCAATTCGAAGGCGCAAAAAACGTCGGTGTTGAAGTTTATACGATGTCGAAAACGTATAACATGGCCGGCTGGCGTGTCGCTTTTGCTGTCGGTAACCCAAGTGTCATCCATGCGCTTGAGGTCATCCAGGATCACTATTTCTGCAGTATTTTCGGCGGATTACAGAAAGCATCAGCGACCGCCTTATTAAGTTCACAACAATGTGTCACAGAACTTGCCGAAACTTATGAAAAAAGACGTGACCTTCTCGTCCATGGGTTAAAAGATGCGGGATATCATGTCGCCCCCTGCCAGGGTTCCTTTTTCGCATGGCTGCAAGTTCCTGAGGGCTATACTTCCCAAGGCTTTGCGGATGATTTATTGGAAGCGACAGGTTTGTTCGTTGCCCCAGGCATCGGCTTTGGCAAGCATGGAGAGGGCTATGTGCGCATCGGATTGAACAATTCTGAAGAGACATTGCAGGATGCGGTAAAACGATTTAAAGCATTTAAGCAGAAGTAAGATGAAGGACAGCACTTTCCAACCCGAAGGTGCTGTCTTTTATTTTCCCAATATAATAAGCGCTTCCATAAATCAGATCGTTGGCGCAACCGAATATCCACCTCTTTTTTTCTGTCGAAACGAGTCTGTTTGTTGGACAATTTTTATAAAAATAATGATTGAATACTTATTCAAAATGTATTTTAATTATTTTATACAAATATCCTACACGAACTATACAGGAGGGGTTCACATGTATGCGCTTGTTAGAAAAGATGATCGTTTATTAGAAGTCTTAAAAGACCCGATTGATCGTAGAGACCGGGTTTTCCCCAAAGAAGGAGAAGCTATGAAGTATGCGGAAAAATTGAATGGACATATACAATCCGGTCCGAAATGGGAAGTACAGGAATACTTATTGAGTGAAATTAAAAAAAGCAGGAGCTCCATTTCTTGAGCTCCTGCTTTTCCTGCCTCACATGTTAAAACGGAAATTCGCGATATCCGTTCATCACACCGATCCATTTGACAGTTGTGAATTTATCCAACGCCCATTCGCCACCGAAACGTCCGAGGCCGGATTCTTTTTCTCCACCAAAAGCGACGTGTGCTTCATCATTTACGGATTGATCATTCACATGGATCATTCCTGTCTCCACACGTTTGGCTACTTCCACACCACGGTGGACATCACGAGTGAATACAGAACCGCTCAATCCATACGGAGAACTATTCGCCGCTTTGATCGCTTCTTGTTCAGACGAAACTTTAATCACAGAAGCAACAGGGCCGAAGACTTCATTTTTCGCAATCGGCATATCGCTCGTTACCCCTGTTAAAACGGTCGGCTGCATGACACTGCCATCTGTCTCCCCACCTGTGAGAATTTCAGCGCCACGACCGACACTTTCTTTCACATCCTCCTGAATACGTTCAATGGCATCTTTGTTGATGAGAGGGCCGATGACGGTATCTTTCTCCGCCGGATCACCAGCTTTCAAGCTTTCAACCTTCTCTTTGAATTTTTCGATGAACGAATCATGGACATGTTCGTCAACGATGATCCTGTTCAGCGACATGCAAATCTGCCCCTGGTGCAGAAACTTTCCGAAAGCGGCCGCTTCCACTGCTTGATCGATATCGGCATCCTCAAGGACGATCATGGCATTGTTCCCGCCTAGCTCTAAAGCTGTCTCCTTAATATACTTCCCGGCGAGTTCACCAATATGACTGCCGACTTCCGTCGAACCTGTAAATGAAATCAGCTTTGCTGCCGGGTGTTTTACAAAGGCATCTCCGATTTCTGATCCTCGACCGACAACCACATTGATTACACCCTCAGGGAAACCTGCTTCTTCGAACAAATCGGCGATTAATAATCCTGACGTAACCGGTGCATCAGAAGCCGGCTTAACGACGACGGTATTCCCTGTCGCTACAGCAGGAGCGATGGACCTCATCGCTAGATGGAAAGGGAAATTCCATGGGCCGATGATGCCGATGACACCTTTCGGAGAGCGGTACACACGGTTTTCCTTTCCTGGTGTGTTGGATGGCAAAATCTGTCCGCTCATGCGTGTCGGAAAACTGGCCGATTCCCGGATGATGCCTACAGCCGCCTGAAATTCAACCTCCGCTTTGACGAGTGTGCTACCCGCTTCTTTCACGAGCCAATCGATAATTTCATCTTTCCTCTCATGGACGACTTTCAACAGCTGATCAAAAGACGCCTGCTTTTTAGCAGGGAGTGTCGTCATCCATGACTCCTGAGCATTTACTGCCGCCTCGTAGGCTTCGTTAAGATCATCTTCATTGGCAGAAGGGATCGAAGCAATCGTTTGCTGTGTATAAGGATTGACATTATCTACATATTTCTCACTGGAACCATTCTTCCACTGACCATTGATGTATTGTTTTGTAAATGTTTGCGGACTCATTTCAAGACCTCCATTCGGAAACTTTTCACAAAGCTATCATTCCCGGTTAGAGAGGAGTCGAAACGATTTAGACATCCATCAGCATATCCACGTGCGGAATTCCGTCTTCAAGGTAGACATCTGATACTTCTTTGAATCCAAAAGATCCGTAGAAATGGCGCAGGTGCTCCTGGCCATGCAGCCAGATGTTCATAACCTTATAATCTTCCTTCAGCACTTTAATTGCACGGTCCATCACCTGACGGGCATAGCCACACCCTCGATGTCCTTCTTTCACGAGCACGCGGCCGATACTGTGGTACGGCTCTCCGTTTTCTGGTGGTACGATCCGGCAGTAGGCCACCATCTCCTCGTCTATTTCCATCCAAATATGTAAACAAGCTTCGTCTCTACCATCAATTTCAGGGTAAGGACATTCCTGTTCTACGACAAATACATCGACCCTTGTCTGTAAAATATCATACAATTCCTGCTTCGAAAGTTCAGCGAACGTTTTATGTACCCACACCATGATGAATCCCCCTTTTCCATGATTATCTTTTCAATATACCTCACTCCTCCTGAACTGACAAAGGTTCGAGCTATAAATCTGAACGAAAGCACAACCTATGAAACCTTTTTTCTGAGGTAGCTCCTGCTGAATCTTACCTTTCTCCGAAATAAGAGTTTTTTTGTAGAAAAATACGATATTCTCGTTTTATCAATCCGGACAAGGGGGAAACTACGATTACAATTCTTAGTAGGAAAGGAGGAGCCCTATGTTCTTAAAGATGTTACCCGTCTCTTTACAGAAGTATATAAAAATGTCTAGACGGCAGCGTAAGCATGAAATGCAGATGACCTTATGGTACATGCCTTTTTATTATATTTTATTGTCCATATTTTTCGTTGTTGTCACCCTGTTATTGGATATCGTTTTTCAAATCGAACAATACACGTTTGAATTTTTCCGTATCAATGCAGAAATCACCCGAATGCTGGTCAGTACACTCATCGGTGGTATTCTGACACTGAGCGCTTTTACATTGAACTCCTTGCTCGTCGTTTTGACGACATTCAGTGGCCAGTTCTCACCAAGGATGCTCCTCAACTTTGTCGCAGACCGCAGGACCCAGCACGCCCTTGGGATATTCAATGGAAATTTTGTCTACGTCCTACTCGTCTTCCTATTTATCGGAAACACAAGGCATGAATTTTTCGTAGCTGTTCCGATTGTCACCATCTTCCTTGCCTTCACGTCTTCCGTTACATTCATTTACTTTATCAACCATGCGACAACTTGGATGCAAGTGCACAACATCACTGATACGATGAAACACTCATCCGAGAAAATCATCAACCAGACCCTAAGGAAAGACCTTGAACAGTACCGCACGGAAGAACCGGGAGACTTGATGGAAGCGAAACGCTCGAAAGCGCAACCCATCGGGGCCATTAAATCTGGATACATTCAACTCGTCGATTATAGGAAGATGATCGAGGAAGCAAGAAAAGATGACATCATCATTCAATTTCATGCCCAAGTAGGCGATTATATTTTGAAAAACAACAAGTTGATCAGCTACTGGGGGCCTGGGGCTGAAAACATTGATGAAGCAAAATATTGTAAGATGATCATTATTGATTACAAAGAAACAGAACTGCAGGACATCCAAATGGGGATGCACAAACTCGGTGAAATTGCGATTAAATCTCTCGGAAACAACGACCCGAAAACCGCAACCAACACCATCCACCAGATGGCCGAATTGATGCTCACCGTGGAGGATTACATTACATTCACTCCTTACTTGATGGACAACGATGAACAGGTCCGAGTGATTCTTCTTTCCGAATCCTTTGAGTCCTACATTTACCGAGGATTTGGCTTTATTCGGCACTACGCTCGTGACAATCACCTGATTATCACGGAGCTCGTTGATTCCATTGCGATGGTTGCCGAATCGATCGACAGCTCTAAGCACCAAATGCTGTGGGAATTCGCATGCAACACCATCGACCATATCGAAACAGAAGTCATCTACCAGTTGGACAAAACCTTCCTGTTGGAGGCACTGGAGAGATTATCAAAAGTGACAGGCAACAAGCTCGATTATTACTCCATCCACCGGAGGTTCTATCCGATCGATTAAAATCAAAGCATTGAGAAATGTACAGAAACCATGTTCTAATCATGAGCGACGAAAAATCTAATGGAGAGTCATAGTCATCCCAATGGAGGTAAAACCTAAAAGGATTGACAATACTCTTCATTTTTCATATGTTATATATATGAGCATATAATCATATATTAAAAGAGGAGGTGAGAACTATGGGACATCATCATCACCACCATCACATCGATTCAACGACTGGTAAAATCAAGACCGCCTTTTTCCTGAATTTCTTTTTTACCATTATCGAGTTGATCGGAGGATTACTAACCAATAGTATGGCGATTCTTTCCGACGCTTTACATGACCTCGGGGACTCTCTTTCTCTCGGTCTCGCCTGGTTTTTACAGAAGTTTTCCCGAAAAGAACAATCGGATCATTTTTCCTTCGGATATCGGCGCTTTTCTCTTTTAGCCGCCTTAATCAACAGCGTGGTCCTGATTGTCGGTTCCGTTTTCATTTTGACAGAGGCCGTACCTCGCCTCTTGAACCCCGAGCAGCCGAATGCGGGAGGAATGATCGCTCTTTCCATCTTAGGGATTCTTGTTAACGGTGCAGCCGTGTTCCGGCTTAAAGGCGGAGATTCTATGAACCAGAAGGTCATGACCTGGCACCTACTCGAAGATGTCCTTGGCTGGGTAGCCGTCCTTGGTGTCAGTATTGTGATGCTGTTTTTTGATGTGCCGATTTTGGATCCGATCGCTTCCATTGGGATTACCTTGTTCATCTTATATAATGTGGTGAAAAACCTCATCCAGACGATGCGTCTCTTTCTGGAAGGTGTACCATCAGGGGTTGACCTTGAGAGTCTTTCAAGAGAGATCAACGATTTGAGTGAGGTCCAGTCCACTCATCACACTCATCTCTGGTCCATGGATGGAGAAAATCATGCCTTTTCCACTCACATTGTTGTGCGTGCGGAAGCGACAAAGGAAGAGATATGCAAAGTGAAAGAGGAGGTCAAAGAAATTTTACACCCCATTTCACTCGAGCACATCACTTTGGAAATCGAATATGAGGACGAACCTTGTTCCCTTCAATAAAAAAAGTGGTCAGCTGTTAACAGCTGACCACTCTTTGCTATTACATATCAAGACGTTCAGGCGTTTCCTGTCCTTGATTCATATAGCGTATATTTTCCGGAAGAATTTCAAGAACCACATATTCCGGGTCATCCTTGCCATCAAACCAGCGATCCATATGATCATTCCATAATTTATCTTTGATCTCCTGGTCTTCTCGGATCTTTGCCTGGCCTTCAACTTCTAAATACGAATCCCCATAGCCTTCCCCTTCGTACCCGAGAAGAATATGGACATGCGGGTTCGCTTCGATTTCATCCGCTTTATGTGTTTCTCTGTTTGTCGGTGTGTAGAATGTGAATTCATCATCATTCCAAAACGTCATATAACGCGAATGGGGTTTATTATCCTTTACTGTGGCAAGCGTTCCAACTTTATGCTGCTCCATGACTTCGTGGATCTTCTTTTTCAATTCTTCTTGATTCAATGGAAAGCTCCTTTCCGTAATCCAATCGTTTTACAATTTCAGTTTTCCCCGAAAAATGGGAGATAAACCCTTCGATGCCCATTGACAGATCCGGGTATGCTAATGATATCTTCGACACATTGTCATTCTTTTTTCATAAATATACCAGGAAGTGACACGCGTTTCCCGTTACACTATTCATAGATCTGTTTTTCAGGAGGAAAACGTTATGCTATGGAAAAAATGGGCGCCGATCTTGATGGGCTCCCTTCTGATCGGCCTGCTCTTTTTTATGATCAACTCTAGACCCGGAAGTTCTGAACCCGTGGACCGCGAAGACCTTGTCCCCACCTTGTTCGTGCACGGCTTCAAAGGCGGACCGCGAAGCTTCGAAACTATGATGGACCGGATGCAAAACTTACAATGGGGACAGAAACATATGACCGTTTATGTATCCAGCCGTGGACATGTCACGATTCGAGGTGGCTTTGCAGAAACCCACAACCCATTCATCCAAGTATTGTTTGAAAACAATCGTGCCAGCATCTATAACCAGACCCATTGGCTTTCTGAAATCATGCGGCGGTTAAAAGCCGATTACAATATCCAACAGGTCAACCTGGTCGGCCACTCAATGGGAGGTCTCGCATCGGTCAATTACCTGCTGAGCGATCACCACTATTCTGTTCCTCGAGTAGAGAAACTGTCAGTCATTGCAAGTCCCTTTAAAGGCATTGAAAAAGAAAGCTACTTTGCATCCAACTACGGAGCCGCAACAACTGACCTGCGGCCGAATTCTGAAGCCTTAAAGCAGATGGTGCAAAACAAAGATCAGTTCCCGAATGATGTGGAAGTATTCGCTGTAGCTGGTGTCATCAACAGAGATGATCGTGAAGCCGAGCATTGGGACGGCCTTGTCCACGCCTCAAGCGTGAGTGGATTAGAAGAAATCGTACCCTTTGGGCAGTATGAGGAAAAGCGCCTCTACAACCCACTGGCCACACATTCCGGCTTACACGAACTAAAAGAAGTCGACCAATTACTGAAAGAATTCCTCTGGACCGAGGAAGGAGAATAATGAATGGACCTGGTCATACATTTATTTACATTTGTGTATTTATCAGGTGTACCAGGTCATACATTTATTCCCAAACAAAAAGCACCCCATACTGGGTGCTTTTTGTTTGGTTATTGTTTTTCAAAGATAAAGATCCACATGAAGGTTAAGGCTTGTTTTAATTCTTCGTCCAGTTCCGCGACATGATGGTCTTTTACTCCACGTTTGTACACTCCCTGCCCATCTACACAGGTCCAGCCAGTTTCTTCTGCCATTTTTTGAAGTTCCCATGGCATCATCGTATTACAAATGACTTCTTCTCCGTAAACCCTTCGGTAACTATTGATGCGTGGCATCGCTGTAGGCCCGAGTAGTCCGACACATAAGCGGCCTCCTGGTTTCAAGATACGTTTCATCTCTTCCAGGCCCTTGTACGGAACTTCCGTCCATTCCAATGAATTAATCGCCATCGCCGCGTCAAAAGATTCATCCTTAAAGGGCAGGTCTGTCAGATCTCCTTGAACAAATGAGATTCGCTCACCATTCACTCGTTCATTCGCGCGCGCGACCATGTCCTCTGACAAATCGAGTCCAGTAACATCAAAGCCCGCTTTGTAAAGCAGATACGACCCATAACCATCTCCGCATCCAAGATCAGCGACCTTTCCTTTCGTAATATGCTTGGTCAGAAAAGGGATGATTGTACATCTGCTCCCGTCGTCCCACATCTCCCGACTTTTTGAATTCCACATTTCTGCACGATCATTCCATTGCTTTTCCGCTTCCTTATGCCAATTAAATGTTTGTGCCACATCCTCATCCCTTTCAAATATATTTCCTACCCTCCATTATATCGGAACACAAAAGACATGATAGCCCTATTCTTGTCGAAGCTGGATAAAAAATAGTTGCATGATTCTTCCTTCAGCGTTATGATAGAAACACAATATAAGCTAATTAATATAAAAATAAACACTATATATAGTATCTACGAACAGAAGATGCCACAAGGCTTAATAGGGAATCCGGTTCAAATCCGGAGCTGCCCCCGCAACTGTCATCACTCGCGAAATGGACATTCCACTGTGCTTTGCACGGGAAGGACCAGAGTAAGATCGAGTGTCAGCCAGGAGACCTGTCTTCGTTCGTTGTAGTTTCAACTTCTTCGGGGATTGAGAAGATGAAGCGATGGAACGAAGGCTTCCTGTCTTCTCTTCGTTTCATGGTTTCATCCGCTCAATTTTCGTTGAGCGGATTTTTTTATTTTTCCGACCCTGATTATTCATGAACGTACACCTTCATTTTCAAGGAGTGATAAAGAATGGAAACCATAACAAAAAACACGTCCTGGCAAGAGAGAATTCAACAGTGGAAAGCAGACTTCCCTCATTTAAATTTAGAACAACTTATCGAAAAGTCCCCCAGCCTTAAGAATGACAAACACGCATTCATATTAGAGTGTCTGGCCGAGATCGATGAAACAAACCCAGATTGGACGTATGTAGCGAGTCGCATTCACCTGGAAGACATGTATGAAAAGTCCGCTCATAACCGATCCACACCCGGACCTTATGAGGATTTCTACGGACTGATGCAAACATTAATTGAAAAGAACATCTACAGCAGGAAGCTCCTTACATACTACACGAAGAAGGAAATAGGAGAATTAGAGGAATCTATCGTACCTGATCGCGATCAGCTCTTCACCTATATTGGTTTGAAGACGTTAAGCGACCGCTATCTTGCAAAAAGCAAAGCGAAGGAAATTTATGAACTTCCCCAGGAACGTTTCATGATCATTGCCATGGTGTTGATGGCGGAAGAAAAAGCATCCAAGCGCCTTCCCCTTGTCAAAGAAGCCTATTGGGCGCTGAGTCACCTGTATATGACAGTCGCTACCCCTACCCTCGCGAATGCAGGCAAACGATATGGACAGCTGAGCTCGTGTTTCATCGACACCATCGACGATTCCTTACAGTCCATCTATGACAGCAATACAGATATCGCCAACCTGAGTAAGCACGGAGGGGGAATCGGTGTTTACTTAGGTAAGATCAGAAGCCGCGGCAGCGACATCCGTGGATTCAAGGGCGTCTCGTCAGGAATCCTCCCATGGATGAAACAACTGAACAACACAGCGGTCAGCGTGGATCAACTGGGGCAGCGCCAGGGAGCAGTTGCTGTCTACTTAGATGTATGGCATAAAGACATCTTCCCTTTCCTGGACAGCCGGTTGAATAATGGAGACGAACGCCAGCGAACTCACGACCTTTTCACTGGGGTGTCCATTCCTGACCTGTTTATGGAGGCCGTAGAAGCCCGCGACGATTGGTACTTGTTCGACCCTCATGAAGTTCGCACCGTGATGGGCTACTCACTGGAAGACTCCTTTGATGAAACAAAGGGGGCTGGGTCCTTCCGAGAGAAATATGCCGCCTGTGTCGCCCATCCCGACCTTTCGAAAGAGAAAGTGCCGGCGATTGAAATTATGAAGCGCATCATGATTGGTCAGCTTGAAACAGGGACGCCGTATATGTTTTACAGGGATGAAGTCAACCGCATGAATCCAAACAACCACGCAGGTATGGTTTATTGCAGCAATCTTTGTACAGAAATCACCCAGAACCAGAAGCCGACCATCCAGGATGAACAATACGTGGAAGACGGTAAAATCATTTCTGTGAAGACACCTGGAGATTTTGTGGTCTGTAACCTTTCGAGCATTAACCTCGGTCGCGCCGTCACGCAGGGCGTCCTGAAGCGCTTGATTTCCATTCAAGTTCGTATGCTCGATAACGTCATCGACCGAAATACCATTCCCGTTTTACAAGCACAGCTCACGAACCAATCTTACCGTGGTGTTGGACTGGGCACTTTTGGATGGGCCCACCTTCTTGCCAAGAAGAAGATTGCCTGGGAATCCGAGGAAGCACTCAACTATACACAGGAAGTGTATGAAGCTGTTGCCTATCATGCTATTGAAGCAAGCGCTGATTTGGCTGCTGAAAAAGGGTGTTACCCTCTATTCGAAGGGTCAGACTGGCAGACAGGGGAATTTTTCATTAAACGAACGTTTGACCAAGAGGGCACATGGAACTGGAAAGCCTTGCAAGACAAGGTTTCCAAGAATGGAATGAGAAATGGATATTTGATGGCTGTAGCACCGAACTCAAGCACATCTCTCATCGCTGGAAGTACGGCCAGTATTGATCCGATTTTCAAAAAGTTTTATTCCGAAGAGAAGAAAGATTACAAGATTCCAGTCACCGCACCTGATTTAACCCATGAAACCTATGGGTATTATCCATCCGCCTACGATGTCGACCAACACGCATCCATCAGGCAAAACAGCATCAGGCAGAAATATATCGATCAATCCGTCTCATTTAACCTGTATGTACGGAATAACATCCAGGCGAAAGAGTTGTTGGATTTACATTTATCCGCATGGAAACACCGACTGAAAACGACCTACTATACGCGGTCAACATCCAGTCAGGGAGAATTTGACGAATGTGAAGTCTGTTCATCATAAAAAAGGAGGACGTCCACTATGACTGCATCGTTACAAAAAAGAAAACTCGTCGATTATGAAGCACCAAATGCCTCGACAGGCGTGATCAACGGTAAAAGTTCGAATATCTTAAATTGGGATGATACCCGCTATCCTTGGGCATACCCGATGTATAAAACCATGCTTGCAAATTTCTGGATACCCAATGAAATTAACATGAGCAACGACCTGAAGCAGTGGCCGGAGCTTTCAGAGCAAGAACAAACTGCATTCAAAAAGATTATCGGTCTGCTCGCTTTTTTGGATTCTATACAAACCGATTATTCAGGAAAAATCGCGGACTACTTAACCGACTCGAGTCTCTCTGCCTTAATGCAGGTGCTCGCCTTTCAGGAAGTCGTCCATAATCAATCTTACTCTTATGTTCTGTCCACACTCGTCGATCAAGGAGAACAGGAAAAGATATTTGATTACTGGAAACATGATGAAGTACTCAAAGAACGCAATACCTTTATTACCGATGGCTATCAATCATTCGCTGATGATCCTTCTGTGGACAGCTTCCTCAAGTCAATCGTGTATGATGTCGTTCTTGAGGGCCTCTTCTTCTATGCCGGTTTCGCCTTTTTCTATAATCTAGCGAGGAATCAGAAGATGGTCTCCACAAGTACGATGATCAACTATATCAACCGTGATGAGCAAATTCATATCAGCCTGTTCGGGCATATCTTTAACGAAACGTTACATGAAAACCCTGAGTTGGACCACGATTACTACCGGACGTTCGTGACTGAAACGTTCAAACAAGCGGCTGATCTCGAAATCAAATGGGCGAATCACCTGATCGGCAACCAATTCCCAGGGATCCCAATTCAAGATCTCGAAGACTATATCTGTTACATCGCCAACAAACGCTGCCGCCTCCTTGGTGCAGAAAAGCCGTTCCCATCCTACACAGAAAATCCATTAAAATGGATTCGGGCTTATCAGGAGGTCGATGAAGGAAAATCTGACTTCTTCGAACAAAAATCACGTCAGTACACCAAAGTATCCGAAACCAACGGCTTCGACGACCTTTAATGTAGGTATATACCAACTATTACCTGACCAGGTCATCCAGAATATGGATGACCTGGTCTTGCTTTTTATACAAGAAAGCGTTTTATGTCAACTTTTCTAACATAAAGCAGAAAAGTGTATTGATTTTTCAGAATATTTATTTTATAGTTAGATTTAATTACTCACTCATTGTGTCAGGAAACCTTACACAATGTAAAAAGGAGGACTATAGTCATGAAAAAAGTGGAGGCAATCATCCGACCTGAAGCATTCCAGGATTTAAGGCAGAGCCTTGATGAACTGGGTGTGAAAGGATTGACAGTGTCAGAAGTTGCCGGGTGTGGTCAACAAAAAGGTCAGGAAGGCATCTTCAGAGGCAGTCGGTTTGAAATCAAGCTCTATCCAAAGGTAAAAGTAGAAATGGTTGTGGAGAACAGTGAACTAGGATCAGTGATTGATGTCATCATTAACACTTGCGCTACCGATGAGGTAGGTGACGGGAAGATTTTCGTTTCTACGATTGATGAAGTGTTCCGCATCCGAACAGGAGAAACCGGCAAGCAAGCACTAATCTAATACTTTATTTCGAAAGGAAGAATTTATTTATGAGAAAAGTCGTTCCTTTGTTCTTATTTGCTCTCCTAGGATTCCCAGTCGTGGCAAGCGCTGAAACAGCGATTTCCGCAGAATCTATTTTGCAATCCGTCGATATGGTATGGGTCATGATTGCCGCTTTCTTAGTCTTCTTCATGCACGCAGGCTTCGCCATGGTCGAATCCGGGTTCACTCGCTCCAAAAATGCACTGAACATCCTGATGAAGAACTTTATGACGATGTCCATCGCAGCCGTTCTTTATTTTGTTGTCGGTTACGGCATTATGTTTGGTACCTCCGGCGGCGGGATCATCGGTATGGATGGTTTCCTCTTAAGCGGTCAAGAAGACCAAATTGGTTTCTTCGTGTTCCAAGCCGTATTCGCAGCTACGTGTGCAACAATCATTTCCGGTGCTGTCGCGGAACGTATGAAACTAGGCTCCTACCTTCTCCTTACTGTAGTTATGACAGGCTTCATTTACCCTGTCGTCGGTCACTGGGTTTGGGGTGGAGGGTGGCTTTCCGAGCTCGGATTTGTTGATTTTGCCGGTTCAACTGTCGTCCACTTAACAGGTGCACTTGGTGCCATCGTCACGGTCCTGTTCTTAGGGCCACGCCTCGGTAAATACAGTGGTAAAAAAGTAAATGTCATCCCCGGTCATAACATTCCTTTAGGCGCTCTTGGTGTCTTCATCCTTTGGTTCGGCTGGTTCGGATTTAACGGCGGAAGTACGCTGGCTGCCGATCCGTCTCTTGTTCCATCCGTTATCGCAACCACGCTTTTGTCTGCATCAGCAGGTATTATAAGCTCTGCCTTTTATTCTTACGCTAAGTTCACACGCATTGACGCTTCTCTTACGTTGAATGGCGCTCTCGCAGGTTTAGTAGGGATCACAGCAGGAACAGCCAATGTTTCCTTAGCTGGTGCTCTAGCCATCGGGTTGATCGCCGGTATTATATTAGTAGAAGCCGTTCAGTTTCTAGATCGAGTCGTACGAATTGATGATCCCGTCGGCGCTATCGCTGTTCACGGCATTTGCGGTATTTGGGGTACGATTGCGGTCGGTCTTTTCGCCGTTGAAGGTGGTCTCTTCTACGGTGGTGGCGCAAGCCTTCTAGGCATTCAGGCGATCGGAGTCCTATCTGTCATTGCATGGACGATGCTAACAACCGCAGCTGTTGTCTTCATCGTAAAAAGTACAGTCGGTATCCGCGTTTCAAGACAAGAGGAAATTTCCGGCCTCGACTTCTCTGAACATGGATCCCAGGCTTATGAAACAAGCCGCGGCATTTTCAACGAGAACCTCAATCCAAGTGTCGATGGCGATTTTGGTGTCGGGTTGCTCCACCGACTTGATAGCCTGAATACTGAAACAAAAACACCGAAAGAAACAAAAACAGCACAATAAAGTCTTCAGTGGATTCACCTTGGTCCCCCTATTAACCCAAGGTTAATCATATAAAAAACTCCGGCTCTCCTTAGAGATGAGCTGGAGTTTTTAGTTCCTTCTGTCTATTTTACGAACACACGTTCTTATTTTTCGCAAAATATGGTATCCTTGTAGATAGATACCGTTCTCTATTTGAAGAAAAAGACTGTGGTAGAAAGGGTGTGAGGCCATCGATGAGCACATATGAATCTCTTATGATTATGTTGGCGTTCGGAACGTTCATCATTACGCTCCTTGCGCTTATCATAAAAATGAATAAAAAATAGACCCCCACAAGAAGTGAAGGTCAAAACCATTCCAAGCGAACGGTATCTGGCGACAGTTGCAGCTGTCGCCGTTTCACTTTTATTATAGCATAAATCCATGATAACTGAAGAGGAAGCTTCCGCTATTCTCCAGCGTAGAATCCAGCAAAAATCGACAGGATGGGTCAAGTTCCACGTGAAACATTTTCCACCCCACTAATCATTATCTTGGATGACTCGTTGGGATTTATTTACACCCCGCCACGCAAAAACAACCAGCCACGAAAAGAGTAAGGCAGAAAAGAATCCATACGGTGGAATGGTCGCAAGCATCCCCACACTACTTAAACGACCGATACTCAATCCCTTCCACAACGCACTACCAACGATACTGAACCCCATCAGACTCGTCAAAATCAATGCCGTCTGTACCCACGGCTTAAACTCAACCGATAACCAAAACCACCAAAGGCACATCCAAACAAGCAAAAATGAAAAGGTGACCACAGAAAGAATGATGGCTTCCGTTCCATACAAGAGGCTGAAGAAACCAATGACTGGACTAATAAGAACCGTAATCACTAAAAAACGATAAGGACGATCAATTTGATTTTTCGGCTTTATTGCCATCTCTTTTCGATATCGACCAAAGAACCCGGTAATCACCGCTAACAAAAAGACGACCCCATGAAAAAACAAAGCTAAAACCAGCCATTCCCTTATCGATAACCCACCAAAATTTTTTATAGGGATACGGGAGAAGAAGAGGAAAAGACCAGCGAAGGCTAAATATAGAAAGCCGGCATCAATGCTCAACTCTTCCACCCTCGCCCCTTCACGCGACCGAAAACGCCAGATCCCTCCAACTGCTACAGACAATGTATAAATAAACCAAATCAAACCCCAAGCTGCCGCTTCCCACCCTCCCTGCATGGATAAAGAAAGGGCACCTGATATGGAAAAGGGAAGCAAACATACAAGACACTGCCACAACCAATGATCCGCTCGATTTTCCCGGGAATCTTTAACGGATTCTTCAAGTAAAAGGGGAACAAGGACTAATAAACTGAAACCTATTGAAAATTCCAGCCACTCAATAGAAAAGGAGAATTTCCATATCAACCACAAGAAAAACCCTACAACAGCAAGCCAACGTCCAGGTCTTTGCATTCCATACGCCTCCGATATTCATAGAGGATCGAGGAATTTTTCATCCACCCACGACCCTCCCTCTTTTTTTAAAAAGGAAAACGGTGAAATCTATCGAATACATAGATAAAGTCATAAGAAATCAAGCCAAACAAAAACTTATTCTCGGGGAGTGTCGTCTAAACAGATGAGGTGGGAAAAATTGATACGCAACCAACGCTCACAATCTACATATGAACCCGATGAACATGGTGAGGAACGGCTGGAAGAATGGATTCAAGAATACGGCCATGATTTAAAATGGCTCGCTTATTCGTATGTAAAAGATTATGCGATTGCCGAAGATATTACTCAAGAAACATTTATTAAAGCATACCAGAAATATGCCAGTTTCAAAAAAGAATCAACCATAAAAACATGGTTGTACAAAATTACTATCAACTTGTGTAAGGATCACTTAAAAAGTTCGTACATGAAAAGAGTGGTCAAAAAAGGAACGGAGCTATTCCGATCCATCCCTTCAACAAAGGAGACTCCGGAAGAATTTGTGCTACAGCAGGATGAGGATGAAACCCTGCTGGCTCATGTGCTGAAGCTTGAAGATAAATACAGAGAAATCATCATTTTATATTACTTTGAAGAGTTCGACATCAATGAATTGGCGAACGTGCTGAATACAAGTCCGAATACAATAAAGACTCGGTTAAGGCGCGCACGCCAACTACTGCAAGAACGGTTAACATCGGAAGGGAGTTCCCAGAGTGAGTGATTTGATTGATCGCAAATTAAAAAAACTAGACCAGAACGTGAAATATGATCAAGTTCCCTTTGATGAACGTCACATGAAAAAAATGGTTCTGCAATCTTCTAAAAAAAAGCCGCCTAAACAACCGCACGTGGGCATGAAGACTCTCCTCATTCCCACGGCAACCATTCTCCTGTTTACAGGTTGGCAACTTTCTCAAAACCAACAACCACCGCACACAGCCAGTTTACTGATGACCAAAGACGCTATTCCCGAGCTGAAGACAGCAGCTGTAGAACCACCCTCTACATTTGTGAAAGCCGATAACTCACAAAAACAGAAGACCTCGATGATGGTCAGGGAAACGTACGTCATTCATGAGGATGAGCAGTTTTTCCAAACGGCTAAGAGGGTCACACCCAAGGAGCTCGGAGAAGTCATCGGAACCATCAACCACAAAAACCCCGGCGAGGAGTCTGACGCATTAGAGAGCGTGACCGCTTTTCTCCCTGAAACGAAAATTTACAGAATCAAAGGAGAAGAAGATGAAAACCGAATTGCTATCCGTAGCTGGAGAAGCACAGGCCTAGGGTCTGCAACGGCCAGTACACAAGGCTACTTTATCTTTGAAAAAGTACAGATAAACCATAAGAACGATAGTTGATCCCTTTATTTTTCCCACAGAGATGGAGAGCCACCGCTTTGGGTGGCTCTCTTCTTAACAGAAACTCACACTCACCCACAGAATAAAGGAAAAAGAGGAATCAATCCCCTTCACGCTCCAGGTATTCTTTCAAGTGATCAAGAGACCGATAGATATCTTCCTTGATTTTCGGATTATAAAAGACGGCCGCCGGATGATAGAGGGGAACGATGGTATATTTTTCTTCAGTCTCTACATACCCACCTCTCTCTTCCCTCTGCACAGGGGTGTGGATGGCTTTACCGACGACATCACTGATTTTTCCCTTGTCACCGGTCAGCCGCTCATACGCCACTCCCCCAAGAGCGATAATGAGGCTGGGTTTCATTTGTTCAATTTGGTAATCAAGCAGCTTGGCATGAGCATAAATTTCTTTTTGGTTTGGTTTGCGGTTGGCTTTCCGCTTGCCTCCCATCCCCTTCTTGTTCGTCTTCACCCATTTGTAGGGCCGACTCCTTACAACACTCGTAATGTAAACATCTTCTCTAGACAAACCGAGATAGTCGAGCTGCTTGTCCAGCTCATCGCCCGCCCTTCCAATAAAGGGCTCCCCTTTAACCGCTTCATTTTCACCAGGGGCTTCTCCGACAATCATGATCTCACCACGATCGTCCCCTTTGCCAAGAACGAACCCCTCTACGTCATAAGGTTCCATCCTCTTTTTCGCTTCATTTACTAAACGTTCCGGCCATTCCATCGGATCTCCCACCTTTTACTCCTTATCTTCCCTTCTATGCCAGGCGTGTCTGGGTTCAAAAATTCCCGGTTAGTAACCAACTCCACTTTTTTCCGAGGAGAGATCTCACATCATTTCATTTGAAACGCCAGATACGTCGTGACAAAATAACTCACAATAATCAAGAAGGAAGGAATCAAGTAATTCCACGCACGAACATTTTTACGAGTAATGCTGTAGATGATTAATAGAATGAACAAAATCGACGTCACCCCTGTGATCATGTTTGCAGGTGACGATTCCTGTAAAAGGTTCCCTTTAAAATAGATAAAGTCGGTAATCGCAAGAATCATCAAGTTGAAGGCATTGCTCCCGAGCAACGAGCTGATTCCGAGATTGAAATTCCTGAGTTTGAGTGCCGTCCCTACACTGACAGCATCAGGTAATGACGTACTAATGGCAACTAAGAAGGCACCGATAAAGGACGCACCAATCCCCGTTATGACAGATATCCGTTCAGCCGTAATGGTCAAAACGCTGCCAATAACCATGATTAGAAAAGCATATAAAATAAAGCGCCAAAGCACCTGCTTGTATGAATATTCCTTGTATCGTTCATTTTGTCGTTTCACTTTTCTCCCCTTGTATTCTGTCCGGTCATTGATGAACTTGGAACCAATAAAGTAGAGGAGCACAATAACGATCGACGTATAACTGATGTGGAAAATATGGGTAGGAAGGGTCAAACTCAAACCGGCCATGACGATAAGCGTCATCAAAATCACAAGCCAGCCGTACAACTTACTTTCCACCGTTGCATGCGTCAATATTTGATAGCGCCGATAAACAATGTCAAAAATCGCAAGGCCCATGATGTTAAACAGATTGCTTCCAATCAAGTTTCCAACAGCCAAGTCAGGACTGTCGATAACAATCGCCGTAACACTTGAGGTTAATTCAGGAAGCGAGATGGCTATACCAATGATCGCTCCCATGAAAGCAGAAGATGCTCTCGTTTTCTCTTTCACCGCATCCCCAAAAATCGCAAGCCTTGAGGCTATGAAAAAGGTTAAGATTCCTGAAATAAAAAACAGAGCAAAAATCATCCAGTCGCTCATAAAAAAACTCCTTCAACTCAACTTCAGTATGGCATTTTTCAACCATTCCCTTCCCTCTGCACCGGTAAACAGTAAATGAATGGAACGCAAAATAAATTCCCACTCCTCATAACAAAAGCTCAGTGCCTCGACGGCGCTGAGCTTTTGTTTTACTGGTGAACAGGTTCTGTTTCTCTCTCTTTTATCAAGTCGGCCGTCAGCTGTCCCGACAATGTGACCATCGGTACACCTCCACCCGGGTGAGTAGAGCCACCGACAAAATAGAGTCCATCATAAATTTGACTCTTCGAAGGTATCTTAAACCCACCATTGGACTTACGGTCAGCCGCGATACCATAGATAGATCCACCATTAGGACCATACAACGCTTCTAGATCTTCAGGAGTAAAACGATACTCAAACTCGATCGACTCGCGCAACCCTTCCATACCCATACGCTCTAACTTATCCAACACCGTTTCACGATAAGCATCCCAGTCAATTGGCTTACGCTTTTTATTTTCAAGCGGCGGAACGTGCGTAAGTACAAAAAGATTATCTTTCCCTTCAGGCGCTTGTGTTTCATCAGACCTTGCCGAAATTCCGATATAAATGGTCGGGTCATCCGCCGGCTTCCCTTCTTCAAAGATCTGTTTGAATTCTTTTTCCGGATCTTCAGAGAAAAGGAAGTTATGATGCTTCAAATTCTCAAATTTGCGATCCGTCCCAAGTAACAGCACAAGTCCTGATACAGTAGGATCGAATTTTTTCTCGAGTGCTTTCGTTTCTTTCTTCACTTTGGATGTTTGCGGGGCAAGCTTCCTGTATGCCGGAATGACCTCAAGGTTGGACACAACTACATCCGCTTCGTGAACCGTTCCCTCAGCCGTCTCTACACCGATGACACGATCACCATCAACGACAAAGCGCTGGACCGGAGTATTCAATTCCACATCGATCCGCAGTTCTTCCATAAGACGCCCCATACCCTCAGCAATTTTATACATGCCGCCTTTAACATAATGGATGCCAAGTCCGAGCTGAACATAGACAAGCTGATTCAGAATAGCCGGTGTAGCATAAGGATTGGAGCCTACATACATTACAAAATAATTGAACAGCTGTTCCAAATATTTATTATCAAAGTGCTTGTGTGTCGCTTTCGCTACCGTATTCATCGGATCCATCTGGAATAATTCACTTAATTTATGATGCTTCTTCAGATCTTTCAAGTCTTCGATACTATATTTATAAAAACTCTTCATACAGAGCTCGTACATATCCTGACTGTAGGACAAAAAGTCTGTCAGCTTTCGGTTCGGCCGTTCCGTTACCTTAGCCATCTCTTCCAGCATATTAGGCAGGTCGCTTGTTACATCAAGTTGTGTACCATCTTCAAAAAATGTACGCCATTGCGGCTCGACACGTTCTACAGTAATGTAGTCCTCAAGACGACGGTGCACACTTTCAAAAAGCTGCTCCAGAACCCATGGCATCGTCAATATGGATGGTCCAGTATCAAACGTGAACCCTTTCCCTTCCCTGCGGTTCAGTTTTCCGCCAATGTTACTGTTCTTTTCAATGATTTTCACATCATACCCATCTGCCGATAACCGAATTGCCGCTGACATCCCACCTAAACCTGCTCCCACTACAACCGCTGTTTTCTTTTTCAAACCATCCACCTCCAAAATTAATAGACAAAAGGAATCAGCCGGTACCTCGAGCGGCACCATTCTCTGTATCGGTCCCCATGCTGCTTCACGAGCATCGCTTCTTCGAGCTTAATTCTATGTAGTAATGCGATCGCCATGAAAATTCCACAAATGAGGGCGGCGTACAGGTTGCCGAGTCCTGAACAAAACCCGATAATGATAAATAAAAGCCCTGTATAAAGAGGGTGTCTGAGCAGACGATAAGGACCACTACTTACAAGGCGGTCTCCTTCTTGAACTGAGACATTGCGCGTAAATTGATCTTTCAGGTGGAGAATCCCCCAATATCTCAGGCCTACTCCAATGGCATATACCATCAACCCCATCCACCAGATTCCTCGATGATGAATAATCCCGATGTCCCATTCCTGCATAAAGAGAGAAAATACGAGCGTCACGACCACGGCCGCGAGGATCAGCAGAAAAGAGCGACGTTCATGAGAACCGCTTTCTCCCGACCGATCATTTCTAAAGATTAAAAATTCCGCCAGCCAAATAGCCGTCACTACTAAAAACAATCCATCAAACAGGGTCATGGAACACCCATCCTCTCTGGATACTATCTTCCATTGTTCCCTTTACAACCTGCAGATAAACCGCAGCCACCCACTCACCTTCAAACATTTCACTCTCTTCTCTTCCTCGCATAATTGTTCCGTTTCCATTACAATAGCAACAATAATCAAGAAAGGGGTTAAAGGAGATGGACATATTTTATAGTGTTTTTATCATTTCCGCGGTCATCGCCACTTTTTTCGTGATCTTTAAAAAAATAACGAAGGCCACCTATTGGACCATGGCGATTATAGGGGTTTTATACATAACCATTCTCTTATACAGTTTTTTTCTATGATTCCCGTTAAAGGTTCTTGTTTTGTTTATTGATGGCTTCACGGATATGATAGAGTTCCGCGTACATGGCCGTCGCATACACACTTATGATACTCAAGAACATTGAAAGGACAAAAACAGAACCATCAAGACCGAATCCGAGAACGGAAGAAAAACCGATGATGGCACCGATAATGACACCGATTCCTGTAAGGAAAATTATTTTTTGTAACGTCACTGAATAAAACATCGTATCACCTCTTCCAAGTTATCTATCTGTTACTATACCCATCAGAGACCTTGGATACACGTCACCCTCTCTCTCATTCTTCCTTACTTATATTCCGCTTTCCCACCCAAAACCCTTTGTGTCCCAACAACAAATCCAGAAGCTTCCCATAAAAAAAGTCCGGCTGCATGAATCACACAGCCAGACACATTATAATCCCAACTTCCACAAACACTCCCGATTTTGGAAGACTCAGTTTCGAGATACTTTTAGGGTTCGTTGCCGTGTGGGCATCAGGGGTGGCTGGGAAGCTACTCGCTTTCCTGTGGGGATGACGGCAAGCCTCCTCGAGCTTCGCTCTGTGGGGTCTCGCCAGCCAATCCATTCCCACGGGAGTCTCGCAGCTTCCCAACCACCCCATTCGATGTATGTGAGAAACGAACTCCTATACCAAGATGGGGAACGTCTTCCACCCCAACCCAAAAACATACATAAAGTGCTCTGTCAGGCCTTTCACGCTGAGAATCACCACTGGAGACAACTTTATATTATTCACTTTGTTTAAGTATACTAGAGGAGTTGCCGAGAAGTGGTTTCGAGAAACTGATATAGCCTAGGGGCGGAGGGGAATGGCGAGACTCCTATCTTAAGTGTGGAGGCGCCTCAATCAGCGGCGTATGGACTGGACTGAGCTGGCGGAGATAAAGGAAACCCGAAGAACGAAGTGATTCGATGTTGACTTATCGTACAGAAGCGAGGGAAGTCTCACTAGCCGCTAGGCGCCGGAACCGGATATCTTAAAGGAAAAGAGTGCTTGGTGAGACCCCTTAATGCTTAGCCTGAGAGTGAGGAGGCTCACCGCGCTCCCGCGGAAAGCGAGTCATTCCCCGCAGCCCCACCCACTCAACAAAAGTCTCGAAACTGAGCCTTCCACAACTCTGCCAGTTTGTTGAATAAAATAAAAAAAGTGCAACCAAAAAGGTTGCACTTTTGTTGATTATGCTTTATGCTTCCATACGTTTGGCATCTTCATCGATGCCATATTTTCGTTCTGATTCAGCGACTACGACGGCACATGCTGCGTCACCCGTGATGTTCAAGGATGTACGTAACATATCAAGCAGTCGGTCGATACCAATGATTAAAGCGATACCTTCGACTGGCAGGGACACTTGGTTAAGAACCATCGCAAGCATGATCAGTCCTACACCAGGAACTCCCGCAGTTCCGATACTCGCAAGAACCGCCGTCAGGACGACCATAACCAATTGCGCAAAAGAAAGGTCAGAACCGTAGACTTGAGCGATGAAAATCGTCGCTACACCCTGCATGATTGCTGTACCATCCATGTTGATGGTTGCACCCAAAGGCTGGACGAAACTACTGACAGGCTTCGGTACATTCAAGTTTTCCTGAGCTGTTTTCATAGAAATCGGCAGCGTAGAACTACTGCTTGATGTACTGAAACCGACCGTCATCGCAGGGAAAAACCCTTTGACGAACTTGATTGGGTTCATTTTCCCAAGGAATGCGACCGCAGAACCGTATGTGACGACTCCGTGGATGATCAATCCTAAGATGACGACAACCATGTACATCGCCATTCCTTTCATGCCATCAATTCCCATTGTTCCGATTGCAGAAGCAAGGAGACCGAAGGCACCATAAGGAGCAAAGCGCATGATTAGGTTTACAAGGAACATCATGATTTCATTTCCTTGTTCGACAAGCTTGTAAATCCCTTCTGTCTTCTTACCGAGCATCGCAAGTGCGAAACCGATGAAAATAGCGAAGGCGATGATTTGAAGCATGTTCCCTTCCGTCATGGCCTGAATTGGGTTTGTCGGAATAATGTTTGTAAATGTTTCAACGACGCCAGGTGCTTCCTGAGCTTCATACTCTGCACCCTCTGGATTGATGTCAATATTCCCAGGCTGGAAAACGTACGCAAGGGAAATAGCGATACTGATCGCAATTGTCGTTGTAACAAGGAAGAATGCGATGGTTTTCCCACCGATTCTACCTAACTTCTTCGGATCACCAAGAGAAGCGGTACCTAAGGTGATAGAAAAGAACACGATTGGTACAACTAGCATTTTAATAAGATTTAAGAATACCGTACCTAAAGGACCGAAAACATAAGCATCTAACGTACTGAACAGATCCGGTGCAGCTAAATGCAGACCCAAGCCTACAATAGCACCAAGAATCAAACCTATAAAAATCTTGGTTGTTAGTTTCATGAAGTTACCTCCTACAACATTATGAAAACGCTTACTTATTATTTTGTTTAAAAAGTGAAAAATTTCAAAGTCGACATGTTCCCAACCATGTCATCAAAGCATTAAAAAAAGACTTACTTACAGTATGGGATTCGGTACCTTTGAGCCGTGATATGAGTGTGTTTCAGGCTCGACATAGATGGTTGCAACCAACGCGGGTGTAAATGTGCTTTATAAATTATAACATAGAATGATTGAAAATTGAATAGAATTTGCTGGTAGTTTCTTATACAACT
This sequence comes from Halobacillus litoralis, assembly GCF_009856415.1. Classification (GTDB taxonomy): domain Bacteria; phylum Bacillota; class Bacilli; order Bacillales; family Halobacillaceae; genus Halobacillus; species Halobacillus litoralis_C. The sequence continues at coordinate 93,093 of NZ_WMEZ01000009.1, forward strand.
ATGTACCAAACGGTGTTGTACAACTTTCAATGGCCATTGAAACCGCGAGATTCATAGTCATTTCTAGATTATGAGAATGTTTAGAATTTATTACATATTCATGAATTCCGCTTTATGTTTGCATATAATATTATCCCGTTGCATAAAAAAACGGCCGCCTGTGTGACGGCCGTTCTTTATTAAGAATCCACTTTTTCCCGCTTCTTCAATTCTCTCCGTAAAACTTTCCCACTGATTTGTGTTTTTGGTAGCTCTTCGATAAATTCAATTTCCTTTGGAGCGCAGTGGGCGGCAAGCTCCGTTTTCACAAAACGCTTGAGGTCGTTCAAAAGGTCGTCACCTTTTTCAAACCCTTCATTCACAACAATAAAAGCTTTCACGATTTCTCCACGCACTGGATCGGGTTTTCCAACAACTCCCGATTCACGTACAGCAGGGTGTTCAAGTAGTTTACTCTCCACTTCGAAAGGACCAATACGTTCTCCGGAAGAGTTGATCATATCATCACTTCTCCCTTGAAAGAAGACGTAACCTTCCTCATCCACGTAAGCTAAATCGCCAGCTAAATACCACTCTTCTCCAAACGGAAAGTACGAAGCGAATTTAATCGGGTTCTTCCACACTTCTTTCATTAGGGACGGCCAGGCAGAATGAATGGCTAGATGCCCTGTTTCATACGGTGGAAGAGGATGACCTTCTTCATTAAGGATATCAATCTCGATTCCGGGAATCGGCCTTCCCATGGACCCGGGTTTAATCGGTCGAGTGGGAAGGTTAGCAATCAGCTGGGCCCCTGTTTCTGTCATCCACCATGTATCATGAATTCTTAATTTCCATGTTTGGTATGCCCAGTGAATGACTTCAGGGTTGAGCGGTTCTCCGACACTTAAAATATGACGTAAAGAAGAAAGGTCATAGTGAGCGTGCATGTCTTTGGGCTCGCCTTTCAGCATCCGGAATGCGGTGGGCGCACTGTACCATACAGAAACTTCAGCCTTTTCCAAAACTTCATACCATGCTTCTGCTGAAAAACGTCCTCCATGAATGACCGTAGTCACCCCGTTCAACAAAGGGGCAAATACTCCATAAACCGTACCCGTGACCCATCCGGGGTGTGCGGTACACCAGTACACATCGTCGTCTTTAAGATCCAACACCCAACGGCCCGTCTGATACTGCTGAATCATGTTTCGGTGGGCATGGATGATCCCTTTCGGTTTTCCCGTCGATCCACTCGTGTAATGAATGTTAAGCCCGTCATCGAGGTCCACCCACACCGTTTCGAGTTCATCGCTCGCCTTCTCCGCTTCCCTGGTAATGGAAGGATTCACTCCTCCTGTTTTATTCGTGGTAAAGATCGTGGTCAGGCTGGGGATCTCTTCTCTGTTCACTCGATCCAGAAACGAATCCTCTGTAATTAAATATTTCCCTTCACAATCATTGATGCGGTCCTTTACCGCTTCTTCCATAAAGGCTTCAAATAATGGACCGACCACCGCTCCGATTTTGATCGCTGCAAACATCGCGATGTGACAATGCGGATGTTTTGGTAAAAAGACGAATACGAAATCCCCTTTTCTCACACCATGATCAAGCAGCACATTCGCCCAGCGGTTCACTTCTCTTTTCAGTTCAGAGAAGGTGTAGGTGTATTCCTCTTCTTCTGAGATGTAGTGTAAAGCATTCCGCTCCCCTTTTCCTTCATCAACGTGCCTGTCGATACATTCATAAGCCATATTCACTTTACCTGTCACATTCCATGTGAAACGTGCGTGTACCGTACTCCAGTCAAAAGGCTCCCCTTCCAACCATTCTGTCTCAATGTTGTAACTTGCAGATTGCGGTGGAATGATCGCTGCTGCCATGATCCTTGATCCTCCTTATGATTTGGTGAAATCCAATTCTTTCAATACTTCTTCTTTCAACTCCGCAAGATGGGCATCTCCTCTTTTCCGAGGTTTCGGCCGGTTGATGAAAATTTCAGATTCTATCTGCCCCGGCTGCCCACGCATGATCACGATCCGGTCACATAAATAAAGCGCCTCATCAATGTCATGGGTGACGAGCAGGGTCGTCGTTTTGCGCTTTTCCCATATCGACAAAAGTAAATCTTGCAGCTGCATTTTTGTAAATGCATCGAGGGCACTGAAGGGTTCATCAAGAAGCAAGATATCCGGTTGACTGAGCAGAGATCTGGCAATCGCTGCACGCTGGGCCATTCCACCTGACAGGTCTTTCGGATAATGTTTTTCAAACCCCTGCAGTCCTACCGTTTCAATCAACTCCAAAGCCTCTGATTTCTTATCCTTCTTAGAAAAACCGAACCTCACATTATCCAAAACGGTTAACCACGGCATGAGCCTGGGCTCCTGGAACATCATCCCGAAGGCTTCTTCAGGACGTTCTGCTTCCGTACGTATCCTCCCTTCATATTGCGAGTCCAGACCGGAGAGGACACGCAGCAGTGTACTTTTGCCACACCCACTCGTTCCTAAGACACCCACAACCTCTCCTCTCCGTAACTGCAAATCAATATTCTTGAACCCTGCTTTCCCGTTTTGAAAGGTACGGGATACATGATCGACAGCTAACATAGACACCCTCCTTTATGACGCATTCTCCAAATTGTCTTGCCACTTCAGTGTTTTAACCTGAATTCTCTTCAACATTTCATCCGTGATTTTACCGAAGATGGCAAATAGAATGATGCTCCCAATGACGAGTGATGGAGCTGAGGTGTTCTGTCCGTACACCATCAAATAACCAAGGCCCTGGCTTGCACCGAGCAATTCAGCTGCAACCACGAACATCCACCCAAGACTCAGCCCGCTTCTTAAACCGACGATGAAAGAAGGCAAGGAAGCTGGCAGAATGATTTTCTTGATTTGCTGCAAACTTGAAAAATTATAGATCCTACCCACTTCAATCAGCTTCCGATCAATTCCCTGGATGCCCGAAGTCAAATTCAAATACACCGGGAAGAAAACACCCACAGCCACGAGCGTGATTTTGGAAGCTTCTCCAATGCCGATCCACAAGATGAATAATGGAACCCAGGCCAGAGACGGAATGGCTCTTAGCGCTTGCAACATAGGATCAAGCAACTGATGAATCACTTTCACATACCCTGTCGCTGCACCGAGAATGACAGCAGCCAGGGCACCTGCGAGAAAGCCAGCAAAAACTCTATAGAGAGTAATGGTGATATGCCCCCATAGCTCCCCATCCTGAGCCATGGATGACATTTCATCTACGACGATCGTTGGAGAAGGAAGCAAGTGGGGGGCCACCCACCCCGCCCTTGACGCATACTCCCACAAAAGGATGATAAAAGCAGGCAGAATTAGACCCAGCCATGAACCGGATAGGTTTCCCTTCACCGAAACACGTGTTTTCTTTCCCTTGGATGCCGGACGGACGGTCGCTTCTGTACGACTGGACATAAACGTGTTTCCTCCTTTTATTCAATCACTTCTTGTGCGTATTTCGGATTGATGAGTTCTTCTGTAATTTTTTCAATATCGACGTCTGCCTTGATGACTTCTTCTTCCTGGAGTACTTGACCCGCTCCGAGCACAGTTTCTCTAAGTGCATCCCCTGGCACAGGATTTGATAGGTCATTCCTTTCCAGACTCTTCTTCGCTACTTCCAAATCCAGCCCCGCTTCTTCGGCAAGGATTTCTGCTGCTTTATCTGGATGATCGACTGTCCACTTTCTTGCTTTCTCGTAGGCTTCAATCACTTGTTTAACAATTTCCGGGTGATTTTCTGCATAGTCTGACCGAACATTCAATGTTCCGTAAGTATTAAACTCCGGCTTCCGGTAGAAAAGTTCTGCCCCGCCTTCCAATTCATTGCGAGCCATATGAGGATCGAGCCCTGCCCAAGCATCAACGTTTCCATTCGTCAGTGCCGATGCTCCTTCAGGGTGCTGCAAATTCACAAGCTCAATGTCATCGGTGGAAAGCCCGTGATCCTTAAGTGCGCGGACTAAGAAAATGTATGGATCCGTTCCGAGCGTCGCCGCAACCTTCTTTCCCTTCAAATCTTCTACAGACGATATTCCGGAATCAGGATTCGTAACAAGTGCTGTCCATTCGGGCTTGGAATATAAATAAACAGATTCTACAGGGGCGTTATTTGCTTTCGCCATCAGAGCCGCTGCGCCGGCGGTCGAACCGAAGTCGACACTGCTTGAATTCAGGAATTCGAGGGCTTTGTTACTCCCCTGGCTGAGGACCCATTCGACTTCTATCCCCTCATCTTCAAAAACCTCTTCCGCGAAACCTTGTTCTTTCAATACAAGACTCGTAGGGGAGTAATACGCATAGTCGAGCGTCACTTTGCCTGGTGATCCGCTCTCCCCTTCTGCATTTCCTGAACAACCCACCAAACCCAATGTCGCAAGCAACCCTATAGTGATGAACGTTTTCTTTAGTCCCATGTTACATTCTCCTCTGTTTATTGGTTTTTAGATTTCACAAGCGTACGTATCAATCGTTCCTCGTAACCGCTGGGCCTCTTTATAAGTACAACGGTTATGGACTACTTCAAGCCCTGCTTCACTTGCGATCTGGGCCGCCTTCGGTGCGATGACGCCTTCTTGCAGCCAGAAAACGTCCGGCCGGATATCTGCTGCTTCCTTAGCAATTTCAATGGCTGCTTCTGGACTGCGGAACACTTGCACGACATCGACTTTGAATGGGATCGATTTCAGGTCTGGATACGCCTTCTCTCCAAGTACTTCCTTTTCTCTTGGGTTTACGGGGACGATTTGATACCCCAGCCTCTGCATTTTTTTTGCTAGACGATGGCTCGGACGTGAAGGCTTCCCGCTCAACCCTACAACTGCCAAACGCTTTGGACGTGTTCCCCCATCTTCTTGGGTTTTTGAGGAGCTCAATGCCCATTTGATGACACCTTCGTCATTTTCAGTAATCGCTGTTTGTTCTGTTTCTCTTCCGGTCGCTTTCGCAATAGCACGATCAAGGTCGTTGATCAAATCCTTGCTCGATTCAAGTCCTATGGATAAGCGGATCAATTCCTCCGTCACTCCACTTGCAGCAAGGTCTTCAACGGACAATTGCTGGTGTGTCGTTGACGCAGGGTGGATGATCAATGATTTCGCATCCCCGACATTCGCTACATGAGACCATAGTGAAATGTTATTGATCACTTGTCTGCCGGCTTCCCGCCCGCCTTTAATGCCAAAGTTTACGATCGAACCATACCCTCCATCAAGGTAACGATTGGCTAATTCATGAGCTGGATGTGTAGGAAGTCCTGGGTACGAAACCCATTCCACATCAGGGTGTCCTTGTAAGTATTCCGCGAGTTCCTGGGCATTGTCCCCGTGACGGGCGACACGTAAATGCAGCGTCTCTAATCCTTGCAATAACAAGAAAGCATTTTGCGGGCTCAAACACGATCCAAAATCGCGAAGCAGCTGGACACGCAGTTTCGTAATATAGGCAAGTGTCCCAAAGTCGGCGGTATAAACGATTCCGTTGTAACTACTATCAGGCTCTGTGAAAACCGGATACTTACCGTTCCCCCAATTGAACTGCCCTCCATCTACGACAACTCCTCCAATAGCCGTCCCATGCCCCCCGATCCATTTCGTCGCGGAGTGGATGACGATGTCGGCACCGTGCTCAATCGGCCGGCATGTATAAGGGGTGGCGAATGTGTTATCGATTAGAAGCGGAAGGTTATGGTCATGAGCGACGGCCGCTACCTTTTCAATATCCAGCACGTGCAGGCTTGGATTTCCGATCGTTTCAGCGAAAACAGCTTTCGTCCGATCTGTAATGGCTTGTCGGAAGTTTTCCGGGTCCTCCGGGTCAACAAAATGAACTTTAATGCCATACCGCGGTAAAGTGTTAGCAAATAAATTATAAGTCCCGCCATAAAGGTTCGCAGCAGCAACCACTTCGTCTCCGGATCCTGCTATGTTCAGAATGGATAGAGCAATGGCCGACATTCCAGAAGCCGTCGCAACAGAAGCGACTCCGCCCTCCAAAAGAGCCATTCTTTTTTCAAAAACATCGACGGTCGGATTTCCGATTCGGGAATAGATATTTCCAGGCTCATCGAGAGCAAAAAGGCTCTGGGCATGTTCTGTGTCATGGAAAACATAGGAGGTCGTTTGGTAGATCGGAACCGCTCGAGATCCTGTTGTCGGATCTGGTGACTGCCCTCCGTGTAAAGAAATCGTGTCTACATCATAGCTTTCAAATGAATTCGTCATGAATATTTCCTCCTCAAAAGTTTTCTATTCTTATAGATATAGTTGGCTTTAAGCAAAAAAAATGTCCATAAACCTTTTTCCGAACAGCAAAAAACCCTCTTCCAAATAAGAAGAGGGTTTGTCATTTCGTTTCCTCCTCTTATCTACCAGATCAATCTGATCTGTAGGACTTGGCACCTTTTCAAACCGATGTTTGAAGGTTGCCGGGCTTCACAGGGCCTATTCCCTCAGCCTCTCTTGATAAGAGATGTATGCAGTTGATTGAGTATGTTGAGAATTATAACGGATAACAATCAGAAAAGTCAATCATTTTAGAAAATTTAACTTTTTGAATCTGCGATCGCTTTTTTCAGCTGTTCAATTATATCTTTATGATCTTCAATACCGATCGACAGACGAATGACATAATCATTGATGCCGATCTTCTCACGTTCCTCATCCGATAACGCACGATGCGATGTACGTACAGGATAAGAAACCGTCGTTTCCACTCCCGCCAACGTAGGGGCGATTTTCACCCATCCGAGCGATCTGAAAAACGCCTCTATGTCAATCGAATCATTAAGCTCGATCGTCACAATGGCTCCGTTCCCTCTTTCCGATACCTTTTCAGGATAATAGACGGTACGGACGGCATCATGCTCATCAAGGGCTGTTGCTACCTGTTTTGCATTGTATGATTGTTTTTTCATTCTAAGACCTAAAGTTTTTGCTCCCCGTTGAGTCAGCCAGGCTTCAAACGGGCTGAGATTCGCACCAAACGTGACAATTTTTTGGGTAGCAGCCTGAATCAAATCCTCATTTCCGACCAGCACCCCGCACGTCACGTCACTATGTCCACCAATATACTTCGTTCCACTATGGACGACAAGGTCGACTCCTTGCGTGTACGGCTGCAATAAGTATGGGGTGGCGAACGTATTATCCACCATCGTTTTCACATTCTTTTTATGAGCAAGCGCGACTAAGCCTTCAAGATCCTCCAAACGTAAAAAAGGATTAGAAATCGATTCCGTATAAAGCAACTTCGTTTGCTCTGTGATCGCCTCTGAAACCTCGTCCAGATTTGAAAAAGAAACCATCGTCACATCAATGCCGAACGTGGACAGCTCTTTGGTGATCAGCTTGTGGGACCCTCCATAAACATCCTCTGCGGCAACGATATGATCCCCCGGCTTTGCAACCGCGAGAATGCCGGCAAGGATGGCTGACATTCCAGATGAAGACGCCACTCCGGCCGGCGCTTCTTCCAGTTCCGCAACGGTTCCCGCAAGTTCATCTGTATTGGGGTTCCGCTCTCTCGTATATAAATAGGGACTGTTTCCCTCATAATAGCTTTCCAAGTGATCCAAGTCTTTGAAAGTAAAAGCGGATGTCTGGTAAATCGGTGTACTTTTGCTATTCGGCACAAGACTTTGATCCGCTTTATGGTGAACTATTTTCGTATCAAAAGATGTATTTGTCATCGTTTGTCCCCTCTCTCTTCACTTAATCAGAAATTATATAGAACAAGCAGGAATATTGTCAAAGTTTTGCGACATATCTGCGTATCGCTTGGAAAACATACCGCTCATATTCTTTTTCATGAGGGACAAGATTTTTCCGAGTCACTTCTTTTTCATCACCACTTAGAATAGAGATGCCCTTCACGCTTCGTTCCATATCCATCAACTCTTCCATATCAGTTAGTGAGACAGATATAATATCTTGCACCTCTTCTCCGATGGTAAAGGACATATCTTTCACCCATGGAAGGAGATAGATCCGGCAAATTTCCCGGTCTACGAGAGCCCCACCCTTCAGTTCCTCCTTGAAATCACCTTGATGGATCAAATCTTCGGCCGCAACCTTCAAGCCGACTTCTTCCTCGATTTCCCGGACACCAGCCAGAAGCACATCCTCCCCCGCTTCGATATGCCCCGCAGCGGTAATATCAAACAGTCTCGGGAAGTCCTTCTTTTGGTCAGCTCTTTGTTGAAGCAATAGATGGATACTTCCCCCTTCCGCGCGGAACATCCAACAATGGAACGTTTCATGCCAATTCCCGTCCTGATGTACTTTGTCCCTTTCCTTCACTCCAATCGGTTGTTCTTTTTCATCAAAAATTGTTAACATTTCTGCCATATGTATCCCTCCCTATTTCTCTGAAATTCCAACACTCTTTCTCCAAAACCCTCTAAACATAGAACAAAAATAGCTCAGAGCGTGACACTCTGAGCATGAGACAACTTTATGTGGATGTTGCTGTTATGAAAACCCTTGAGTTATACCATTTAAAGACCCTCAAATAAAGGTCGGACCTATTGAATGATTGTCGTGGCCATAGCCCCATCCCTAAGCTTTTCCAATGTTTCTTTTTCTTACTTTCCCCTAGGAAGTAGATTATTCCACCAAAGAATAACAAAGAGGCAGGAAGCAAGTACACAAAAAAACATCGATCTCCCTCCTTTTTTAGTTATTCACAAGACTCGCCGGTACAGGTTTACTGGAATGGAAAGCTGCTTAAGTGTATTCCAAGGATGTTCAATAATCCGAGCCATTCCGTTCACCTACTCCAAAAATTTTTATTCCCTCTTCCTAAATATCGGAAAATTAGAACTAAAGTTTAATCCTTTCTTCACGAGGAAAACTACTCAAAAAGGAGGAAATTTTTATGAAACAGAAAAAACAAAGACGTGGTACTGTCGAGCAGACGAATGAAATGGCGCAAGTGTTCAACCGAAAGTTAAGTTACAACCAATCCTTCTCCCATCAAGCAGATGATTCGGAAGTTCATTCTGAAAGCGAAGCTCTCTACCACCATTATTCTGATGATGAAGATTAAGAAAGTGATCTCGATTTCGAGATCACTTTTTTAGTGCTTTCTTCCCTTAATGACCGAAAATTCTGTTATCATATGAGTGAAACACCACCTACAAATTTTTACAAGAATCTCTAGAACGGACTTTTTTTAAGGTTATGAAAAAATATGGCAGGGTTGTGGAAGGCTTGAGATATTTTTGTTGAGTGGATGGGGCTGCGGGGAATGACTCGCTTTCCGCGGGAGCGCGATGAGCCTCCTCAGGCTGACGCCTTGCGGGGTCTCACCTAGCACTCTGTTCCCGCAGGAGTCTCGCCATTCCCCTCCGCCCCTTTACCATGTAAGTGTTTAGAAACAAACCAAAAGAAAGGGTTATTTACATATGAAGAAAGGCACCAACAAGAGCAAGTGGATTTTAATCATTGTTTCTTTGATGATTTTTGCCATAGGGGCCTACTTTTTCACAGACAGTAGTGAAGAAAAGTTGGCTCATAGTACCGATTCTAAACCGATGAGAAAAGCCAAATCAGTGGACCTTGAAGAATTCCCTCTTCAATGGCGTGAAGTCGATACATTTGAACAGGTCCATGAGTTTTATGAAGAGCGTATTCACGGTTTATCACTAGCAAGGGAAAAGGGATTAACCGTCCGCCCGCAGGAGTCCACTTCAATTCCTGATAAAGATGGACGGATGCAGATCAACGAGGTGTGGCACAGCGGGACCACCATTCATGTTTTGTACAGCATCGACCTTTCTGCATTAACGAGAAAAGATAGCGATGATGAAGAAACCAAGTACCTCGTTCAGCCGCCATCTGTAGAAAGTATAAACATCAAGTCCATGAATGGGAGCGATCAACAATCGTTTCAGCAGCATTCGCAACCCCTCCACCCCAGGGATACGGTTGTGTTTGAAAATCGAGTGTACGGTCTCCTTCAGCTCCCTCCCATTACGGAGGAATGGGGGTATAATTTTGACCCCCATGATATAAAGGATTATGATCAAGAGTTCTTAACTTCCTTCAATCTTCGGATCGATCACCGTACGATCGAAACTAAAGGAATGCCTGTCCGTTATTTCCATGACAAGGATGGACATGTGCTTCAAAGTTATACAACAGACGAGGTGTACGCAGATGACCTGGTCACAGTGGAACCGACATCCGTCAATATCGGCGTGGCCTCAAGCTACGTAAAAATGAAGATAAAGGCAGAAGGGAAAGAAATTGGTCAGTCCGTGCATGCTTTAATAAAAACGGAGGAAGGATCCGAACACCCTGTCAGGCTTTATCTAAACGAGACGGAAGAAGAAAATGTGTATGAGGCCTGGTTCCAGCCGCCATCAGAACCACTTACAGAAGCCGTGAGCCTTGAACTTGGGTCTCTTCACATCCATGATGATACCCCTTATTCGTTCACCGTCGATATGACTCAGTTTAAAGACCATTCAAATGAATCTGTTGTTCTAAATGAAAAGGTAGGAGAAGCTCACAACACAGATATCATCCTTGAGCAGGTCGATTCATTTTCCGGAACCAATATGAATCTTCAACTCAAATATGAACCCCATGAAGCGGATCAAGAAGAAAAATTGGTCGGTGCTCAACTCGCCCCGATGAACAGCCTCCAGGAAGAACGGGAGAAATTTGTAGAAGTCGTTACGAATGAAGGCGAAACCACAGAGGCTAATATTTGGGGGCACGATAATAGAGGAGACATCCACTTCCAGTCTCCTGCACTAAGAAACGCAAAGGAAATCACCGTTACTGTAAATAAGATGGTTTACGCTCACAAATTGGGCCATACCTTCGACTTGAACAAATAGGAAAAAGCAGAGGATGTCGCTCCTCTGCTTTTTTATATTTCTTCATGAACAAAACGAGTTAATGCATCATTGAAACGATCATAGTGTGTGGCCGGGGTCTGGTGATACGCATGCTCGATCACTTCCATCTTCACCTTTGGACAAACACTGTAGTATTTGGAGTGTTCATTAATCCAAAACTCTTTATTGCCGTACACGAGTAATAGAGGTTGAGTAAGCTTGTCTAACCGGCCGCTGCAATCAAAAGACAGGGCACGATTGTAATAGGTGTACCAACATTCCGGATCGGACTTCGCCATATGTTCATTCAGTTCACGTTTAATATCGGCATCTTTGAAATGGGAATGGCTAAGTAATTTGGCAAGCGTCTCCGGGCTTTTATCCACCCAGTACATCCCTCCTAAAAACTCAAACCGTAGTCCACCTGTGGCTACCTTCGGGAAACCTCCTGCAAGAATGACCGCTTTTGTACGTTCAGGAAAAGTGAGTGCGAATTCCTGTGCGATCATGCCTCCGCAAGAATAGCCCACGACTACAACTTGGTCGAGGTTCAAATGATCAAGGAGTTGGACGACCTCCCTTGCATACATGGATACATCAGGCGCATGGGAAATCACTTCAGAATCCCCGTTTCCACTGAGATCAGGAATAATGAGACGAAACTCCCTTGCAAGGGAGTGCTGCATTTTGAATACTTTCCTTCCCATTCCAGGTGGGTGGATAAAAACGATGGCTTCCCCATTCCCTCGATCGTCATAAAATAATTGCGCCCCGGATTTTTCCGTAAAATAAGGCATGGCTCTTCATCCCCTAATCGATATTCATGGAACCTTAGCATTCCCATAGGGACTGAAATTATGTCCATTTACCGAATATATTAAGGTTCGATTGACCTTACTCTCACGCAGGCGTAAACTAGACCTGTATCATATTGTCCGGAAGGGGAAACAAAATGAAACGTTTTCTATTACTTAGCTTATTCGCAGGAACGGCCATCTTCTTGGCTGCTTGCGGATCAAATGAACTTGAAAATACGCTGGATTGGGAAGTCCAGTCTTTTGAAGGAACGACACAAGAAGGGGAAAGCTTTTCCACCGATGATATGGAAGGAGAAGTTTGGCTTGCGAATTTCATCTTCACCAACTGCAATACGGTCTGTCCGCCCATGACCCGTAATATGGTAAAAGTTCAAGAGCAGTTAAAAGAAGAAGGCGTCGAAGCTGAAATTGTATCCTTCAGTGTAGATCCGACGGTAGACTCTCCAGAAGTATTAAAAGAATTTGGTAAGAAATACGGGGTTGACCATAGTAATTGGTCCTTCATTACCGAGTACACCCAGGAAGAAATTGCAAAGTTCGCTCAAGAGAGCTTCAAAACTTCTGCAGTAAAAACGGAAGGGAACGATCAGGTCATTCATGGAACAGCCTTTTACCTGATCAACGAAGAAGGAATGGTCGTGAAGAAATATAAAGGGGACACAGAAGTCCCGTTTGAACAAATTGTGGAAGATACAAAAACCCTCACTAACTAAAAAGAACCTCCCCTCCAATTAAGGAGCGGGAGGTTCTTTTGGAAGAATTCAAATTAAGGTTCGGTACGCTCAGCAAAACGCACTAGTTGAATAATGAGTTAATAAAATTACTTAGAGATTTAAAGAAGTCTTGCACGGCATTACGCAAGTTGTTCCAGAATCCATCGTCATTAATCAAATCCTGAATATTCCCTGTTAAATCTTCCAGCTGGTTTTGAACCTGATCGAAGTTGATATTCAGATTACGCATCTGTTCAAACAAGTCGATCAAACGCTGGCGGTCTTCTTCACTCAGTTCAATGTTCAAGGATTGCAGTTGATCTTGGACGATTTGCTCCACTTCTTCTCTTGTCGCTGGGTCCTGCTCAGCAATTTGCTTCTTGATTTCAGTTAGAAGTTCGCTGATTTTATCCCGATCAACGCCTTCCTCCTCTGCGATATCTGTTGCAATATCAAGCTCATCACTCGCGACTTTCATTCGTTCTTCATCAAGCTTCACACCTTTAGCATCATAAGCTTTATAAATGCCCGTAAGCGCAGAGTGGCCACTAACTTTGACAGAGGAAGCAACCAGTACATCCGCATTCTCCACACCCGCGGTCAGCAATGCATTTGTGTACATTTCTTTCGTCACCTGTGTTATGTTATCAGATGTTACGATCTCAATATTTAACCCTTCTGCATTATCCTGGTGAATGATTTTGACAGAGGAGTACATATTCGAATTCGGGTTGCCCCCGATATAGTTGGCAAGATCCTGGCCATTGACCGTAAACTCATCGACCTGGTCATGCTGATTAACTTCAAGCAGCTCAGACACTTCACCTTTTTGTGCTTCAGACAAGGCTTCTCCATAAACGACAATTGGCAGGCCCAACTTTTCATTAATACCCTGGTCCCCTGTCGAAGCAGAAATGCTCGAAGGCAAAACGAACGCTGTAAGCAAAACGACGATCAACATCCATAGACTGACACGTGTTTTCATGTTCTCGACCCCTTGTAAAAATGGTAGATTCCCACTTACGTTATGCGGAACCTCCCATCTATTATACCCGACACATAGATGCACGGGTTGTCATAATAGACGTACGAGAGGGAGAAAAAGTTTCAGCTTCAAAAAATATTTCTCTCCCCCACTTTTAAACCATGAGATTTATTTAAGAATGACAGGATTGTGTAAGACTCGGTTTCGAGATGTTTTCCGGGGTTCGTTGCCTTGTTAGGTATCAGGGATGGTTTGGAAGCTCTGCTATTTGTGGGAGTGGTTTTGAGACACTGCTATGTCAAAGGGACGGAGGGGAATGGCGAGACTCCTGCGGGAAAAAGTGCATGGTGAGACCCCACAGGACGCAGTCCGAGGAGGCTCACCGCGCTCCCGCGGAAAGCGAGTCATTCCCCGCAGCCCCATCCACTCAACAAAAGTCTCGTAACGGAGTCTTCCACAATCGGGAGCTTCTATGCAACTACTTTATAGGATGGATAAACGAAAGAAAGGATGGACGTTGTTATGAAGATTGCACGCCAAATCGGACTTTATGTATTTGCTATCGCTCTGTTTTACGCAGGAATTACCCATTTCATGTATGACCACGGCTTTGCCAAGATGCTCCCTTCCTGGGTACCGCTTAAATTGATCATTGTGTATGTGACAGGAATTACGGAGTGGCTACTTGCCCTTCTGCTTGTTTTCCCTCAAACGCGGAGAGCGGCTGGGTTCGCTACGGCTGCTTTTCTATTCATCGTCTGGCCTGCTAATTTTTATGCTGCCATTTATGGCATTCCGGCTCCATGGAGCGAAGAAACCAATCAGACCGCTTTATGGATACGACTCCTCTTCCAACCTTTACTTATTTGGTGGGTGCTTGTCGTTTCCAAAGATTCGAAAGAGGTGTAACCGTCTGATAAAATAGGGAAAGTAAAAAGGAAAAGGAGGTTGTTTATGCGATTAGAAGGAAAAAAAGTCATCCAACTGGTCAGTAAAGATTTTGAAGATCTTGAACTATGGTACCCGGTGCTTCGCCTCCAAGAGGAAGGAGCAACCGTCCACCTTGTGGGTGAAAAAGCAGGTGAAGAACACCCAGGCAAATATGGAGTTCCTGCCACGGCGGATTATGCATTCGAAGACATCAACCCAGCTGATTACGATGGAATTCTTGTACCAGGGGGATGGTCTCCCGATAAGCTCCGACGTTATGATAAAGTCATTGAAATGGTCCAACACATGGACAATGAACGCAAACCAATCGGTCAAATCTGCCATGCAGGCTGGGTGCTTATTTCTGCCGATATCCTGAAAGGGCGAAAAGTGACGAGCACACCGGGAATTAAAGATGACATGATGAATGCAGGTGCAGAATGGTTCGACGAAGCGGTCGTCCAAGACGAACACATTGTTTCCGCCCGTCGTCCACCTGACCTCCCTCCATATGCCAAAGCATTCGCAGACCTGCTCGCTGATTAATCATAGACGAACAAAAACCAGAGCTATAAAAGCTCTGGTTTTTTAGTCATCTTCCACAATGGCTTGTTTAGCAAGCATTGACACAACCGCATCGTCCATCGGTGGATTATGCAGCCCTGCCCGTACATCACGGTAATATTTTTCAAACGCATACGTTTTGGATAAGCCACGACCCCCTGCAATTCGCATGGCTAGATCGACGACTTCATTAGCCGTATTCGTCACCGCCAGCTTGACAGCTGCAAGTTCTGCCCCCATCTGATTCCGTTGTTCTGGTTCTTCATCCCATTTTCTTGCAACTGAATATAAGAAAGAGTGGGCTTGCAGCAACTTCCACTCCATCTCTCCGATCTTATCTTGAATGTGGGACACTTCAGAAATAGGAGTGTCCAGACTATTTGGTTGGAAGTCTTTTGCAAAGGCAACCGCATCGTTTCGAGCGGCTACGGCAATTCCTAAATAACAGGCTGGAATGTGCAAGAGCCATCCCTTTGGCGAAGATTTGCTTCCACTTTTCAGTTCTACAAGATCGGATTCCTGCAGCTCGACATCCTCCATCACAAGGTCATCACTCGCTGTTCCCCTCATCCCAAGGGTATCCCATGTTTTATCAACAGATAACCCCGGCTGATGGCGGTCAATTAAAAACCATCCTACCGTATCCTTGTCTTCTACATAAGCAGACACAATGTAATAGTCCAAATGCTCAGCCATGGAGGTAAATGATTTCCTTCCATTCAAAATGTATTGATCCCCACGCCGAACCGCTTTGGTTTCCGGTAATCCTCCGCGCGTCGGACTTCCAGTTGCAGGTTCTGTCGCCGCTCTGTTAACCACTTTTTGTTCTGATATCACTTCATTCACAAGGCGATTATACGACGTTTTCTCCCATAATTGTTCCTGAGAAAGTTCCATCATGATCCCCATGTGCCACCCGATTGACAAAGCGACAGCTCCATCACCTTCGGCTATTTTCTCCTGCATCAGTAAAAATTCATATAAAGATAACCCTTTTCCACCTTCCGATTCTGGTAAAGACATGGATGGGTATCTCTCTTCTTTGATGACATTCAGCGTCTCATAAGAAAAAGAGGCTTCACGATCCGTATCTGAAATATGTTTGCGCGCCTCTTCCGCAATCCGCTCCGCTTTTTCAAACAATTCCTGCTGTCGACTGTTTTTTATCCATCGTTTCCATACACCTGCCAAACCTACCACTCCCGATTCTATATTATAACTAAATCATACCTAACAACTCGGGATAAAGCCAATGCCATGCTTGTCTGATTCGCTCCCTTACAACATACCCTATGTACAAAAAATCATTCTGTATCAGCATATGCCTCTTCGCATGTAATTTTTTGTCCGGCGCGCCCGCTTAACAAATCATTCCCACGACATTTCCCGGGAAATGTCGAAATACGAATCATCTGTTTCATAGGCAAAGCCCACGGAAACTGGAAAAACGCACGTTAGAAAATAATCACCTAAATGCTAAAGATCCGCGCGAAGGTAGTTTTACAATAAATTTATTGTTTTATTATCCACCCTCCGGGGAAGAAAAGGGATATGAATAAAAGGAGGTTCCAACATGGTCGGAATAGTTTCGGAAAACAGTGTTCAATGTGACACCGAATATTCAACGCTAAAAAAAGTCGTGGTCGCCAAACCTTCTTATATGAAAATTACTGACGTGATCAACGAAACTCAAAAACATTACAAAAATCAGAACATAAACGTTAATTCAGCTCTTCAGCAACACGAGCATTTCGTACAAATTCTAAAAGATCACCAGATTGAAGTCATCCAACTCCCAGGTCAACCAAACCTCCATGAGCAGGTATTTACAAGAGATATCGGATTCACGATAAACAATCGGTTGTTTATCGGCTCTATGAGTGAAAAGGTCCGAAAAGAAGAAACAGATGTTCTTCGGAGCTGGGCGAGCGATAATAACGTCCATGTAGAAGAAGACCTCCCCTCATCGATTGAAGGCGGAGATATTGTTGTAGATGAGAACACGGTGTGGGTCGGAGAAACAAAGAGGACATGCCGTACAGCGATTCATGAGCTCCAATCACGTCTTTCTGACCATCAGGTTGTGCCCATCCCTTTGAGTGGAGACATCCTTCATTTGGATTGCGTATTCAACATTATCGATGAATCCACTGTGATTCTTTACCCTCCTGCTTTTACAACAAACAGTCTAAAAACCATTAAGGCACGTTACAAAGTCATTGAAGTCAACGATAGGGAACAGTTCACCATGGGGCCGAACGTTCTTTCCATTGGCAACCGTAAAGTGATCAGCCTTCCTCAAAACGAGCAACTAAATACACAGTTAGAGGAATATGGGTTTCATGTGATTCCTGTAGACCTTTCAGAAATCATCAAATCCGGAGGGTCGTTCCGTTGCTGTACATTGCCATTAAAACGAACTTAAAAGCAGCCTACTTCTTTTAGAAGGGGCTGCTTTTTTTAAATAGAAGGAGTCCATAAAAGCATAAATAAGACACCACCTAAAGTGTGGTGTCTGTGAACTTGATGATACGTTTTCAGACCACTAAATATCTTTCATCGAAGCGCCGGTCTGCTTTTTCGGTGTTCCCTCCTGGATGGAGCCGTTTCAAACAGTCGTTTATCTTCCACTGTCTCAGGTATGATAGCAGGGACCGGCGTCGGCTTCCCTTCAACATCTACAGCGACCATCGTTAAAAATGATTCGGTCGTCATCACTTTTCGCCCTTGCAGTAAATCATCAGCAAAGACTTTTACATAAACTTCCATGGATGTACGTCCTGTGCTCGTCACACAAGCCTCTAACGTCAAAGCATCTCCTACCTTAGCAGAAGATAAGAAATCCACCGAGTCGATCGAAGCCGTAACAACAACACAGTTTGAATGCTTCATTGCAGTAAGGGCCGCAATTTCGTCGATATAAGAGAGGACTTTCCCTCCGAAAATGGTATCCAGGTGATTCGTATCTGGTGGTAGCACTAATCTTGTTTGCGTCATTCTAGAATAATGAACAGATAAAGGTTCCATGAATGGGTTCCTCCTTTTTGAAAGTGAATGGCCCGCCAAGGGAAAGATACAAGCAACGATTCTCCCTTAGATTCATGGAATCGAAAAAAATTCTTGATGAATCCAATACACGTAACATCCTCCTATCTCCCGTAGGAATTCATGTTCTTCCTTATGGCAGGTCTCCTGGCTCAGGTTCATCAGCACATAGCCCTTCCCATTTTTAAAATAGTGGGTCATCTATGCACCTCCCCATTACAGTGGCGGGACCGCGTTGGCTTTTCACCAAACTTCCCTTTTCAGCTTCTATAATGAAGCCACCATAAGGCAATTGACTTTTTAATGAAAGAGAAAAACTCTCTTCTCATTCACTATCTCCTAAACAAACAACCTTGTCAACACGAACAAAATCTAGTTATTTAATAATGAAATCCGATAAAAGGGGTTGATTACGAACAATAAACTGATATACTATCCATATCATTCGAATATAAGTTTTCATATAATCGCGGGGATAGGGCCTGCAAGTTTCTACCGGTTTACCGTAAATGAACCGACTATGAAAAGCGTACAAGACGCCGGGACTTTCCTGTCCACGGTTTCATTGTTTTTGTCTTCGTCCAGCACGAAAAGACTTGCTTTCCATAGAGGAAACAAGCTTTTCGTGCTTTTTTATTTTAAAGTAAATTCCCTTAGCTTAATTAGACAGCTGTACTTGTAATGACATAAATACTAGAAAGGTGTGTTGGATATGGATCAGTTGAAAAAGAAAATCATAGAAGAGGGACACGTTTTATCTCCTTCCGTCATTAAAGTTGACGCGTTTTTGAATCATCAAATTGACCCTGTACTCATGAAAGAAATAGGAGAAGAATTTGCTAAACGTTTTGAAGGGTCAGGGATTACCAAGATCCTGACATTAGAGTCCTCAGGGATCGCACCCGCTCAAATGACAGCACTCAGCCTAGGTGTCCCTGCCATTTTTGCAAGGAAGAAAAAGTCATTGACGATGAAAGATCACCTTTACACATCAAAGGTCCATTCATTTACGAAGCAAGAAACAAATGAAATCTCCATATCGAAAGACTTCATGAGTGCTGATGATCACGTCTTGATCCTTGACGATTTTCTCGCGAATGGTCAGGCGGCAAAAGGGTTGATTGACCTTGTGGAACAATCAGGAGCATCCATCGCCGGCGTGGCAATCGTTATAGAGAAAGGTTTTCAAGAAGGAGGACGACTCTTACGTCGCCAAGGAATCAAAGTAGAATCCCTCGCCACCCTTTCATCACTTGAGGACAGTACAATCACGTTTGAAACACAGGAGGTATCTTCATGAAAACAACGGCTTTAGCCATTCAACACTTGTTGGCGATGTATGCTGGAGCGATTCTCGTTCCTTTGATTGTCGGTGGAGCCCTTGGGCTGAATTCCGAGCAACTTACCTATCTTGTTGCCATTGATATTTTAATGTGCGGGGTCGCTACCATTTTGCAAGTCGTCCGCAACCGTTATTTCGGAATCGGTCTTCCTGTCGTCCTTGGATGTACGTTTACAGCCGTTGGTCCAATGATCGCCATTGGAGGTCAGTACGGGGTTTCGGCCATCTACGGTTCCATTCTCGTTTCCGGATTGTTCGTCATCCTGATCAGCCGCTTCTTCGGGAAACTTGTTCGATTCTTTCCACCTGTCGTCACAGGGACCGTTGTAACGATTATCGGAATTACATTAATTCCTGTTGCTATCAACAACATGGGTGGTGGGCAAGGAGCTGAAGATTTTGGTTCACCTGCCAACCTTGCTCTTTCCTTTGGTACGCTTTTGTTCATCGTCCTTCTCTATCGTTTTACAAAAGGATTCATGCGCTCCATCGCCATTCTGATCGGTATTTTAGGAGGCACTCTTGCTGCTTCTCTTTTTGGGAGAGTGGATTTCTCAGCTGTCCATGAATCTGGTTTCTTCCATATGGTCGAGCCTTTCTATTTTGGAACACCGAGCTTTTATTGGTCTGCCATTTTAACAATGATTTTAGTGGCCATGGTGTCTCTCGTGGAATCTACTGGTGTTTACTTTGCATTAAGCGAAATGACCGAAAAGAAATTGAATGAAAAGGATTTAGCCAGTGGTTATCGCGCAGAAGGAATAGCGATTCTATTCGGAGGGATATTCAATGCCTTTCCTTATACCGCTTTTTCTCAAAATGTCGGGCTCATGCATATGACGGGCGTAAAATCCAGGCGCGTTATTTTCGTTATGGGTGGTCTGTTAATTGCCCTGGGCTTCATACCGAAAATTGCTGCCTTTACGACCATCATCCCTACCCCTGTGTTAGGTGGTGCCATGATCGCGATGTTCGGAATGGTCATCTCTCAAGGCATTAAAATGCTCAGCCGTGTCATGACCGAATCACATGAAAACTCTATGATTGTCGCTTGTTCTGTTGGTATGGGTTTAGGGGTCACCGTCGTCCCTGAATTGTTTGCCAAACTACCGGAAAGCATACAAATCCTTACGAGTAACGGCATCGTCGCAGGAAGCGTGACGGCCATCGCGCTCAACATCGTCTTCCACATGCTTCCGAAACGAACGACTAAAGAAGTTCACTTATTACACGAAAAGAGTGCTTAGTTCCTGACCAGGTCATACAGATATTGGAAGTTAACATTCACTCCCCATACAAAAAAAGCAGCGCCGACCAGTTATTCATTGGTCGGCGCTGCTTTTCTTCTAAGATTGTTCCCTTAATACTTTCAAGGCTTGTTTCACTGTGGCGTAGGTTTGGAGTGACAATTCACTAAAGTCTGCATATGGAGTACTTTGGATGGCAAAGGATGGTTTAATCCCTGTAATCACAAGCTTTGTTCCCATCAGGTCCAATAGCTGATTCATCTGATAGATGCCCATATGAACCGCTTCGTTATAAGAGTGCACGGCAGACATGTCCAGAATCAAGTAATCCTCTTTTGTTTCTTTCACATGGTGACTGACCGCTTCCAGCATCTGCTGAAGTCTGTCATCATCAATGGTCCCGACAAGCGGGAGGACAGAGATGTTATCCTGTACAGGCACAATCGGGGTCGATAACCTTTTCACCTCTGACAAGTAATGCGCAATCAGTTCTTCCTGTTCCCGACGTTTTGTCACATCTTTTTGGACGCCAACGAAATACATCTGATCCATTTGTTCGATGTACACCGGAAAAATATGTAGTTCATTCCAGAACATCGTTCCGTCCTTACGAAAGTTTCTTATTTCTACTTGCACGGACGTTTGTTTAGAAAGGCCTTCACGAAGCCGCTCCACATGCTTCGGATTGGTTTCCTCCCCTTGCAGAAAACGACAATTGCGTCCTAGAATTTCTTCTCGTTCATAACCTGTAAGGTCCAAAAACCCCTGGTTGCAATAAATCATCGGGTTATCCTCTTGCTCTGGATCTGTTATGACCACTCCAGCACCTACATGATCAATCGCCGCTTTTATAAATTCATTTTGTTGAATCTCTTCTAATCTTGCAAACATGAGCTCTTCCGACACGGTAGAACATCCCCTTTAAGATTGGAATGAATTACTTTAATAATAAAATGAATTCTACCATTCGTGCAAGTGCCATCCTTTTACCATGATAGAATCGTAAGCTCAGGCCAGCGTTTTTTCCATTTCTCAGCCTTATTCCAATAAACTTTTTCTGGAATCAAACGTTTATTCGGACGAATGATTCCTTGAAAAAGATCCTCTAAACCGAAAGGAGCATAGATTTCATATTCACCATTCTTCCTTCGTTTGACTCCGACAGAAGAAGCGGTCGTCGGCCAGGTATCAATGGCGTCTTGTACAGATGTGTACGGTTGGATCGTCTGATTGAACTTTTCCTCATACCACAGATGAACAAGAGCCTCATTCGTTACATCAATAGAAAATGGCAGGTTCGAAAAGGCATCATTCCATTCTCTCTCGAATTTTTCTTCTTCCTCGAGCGTCCCGGAAGCATCAAAATAAAGGATATCTGCATCCCCAATGCCATAGTCTGCGGCATAACCGAATTGGTGGTTCCATACACTTTGAGTGATTACTCCCGCACCGATCCAACACTCGTAGCCAAACGAATGAGAGACATTGAAAAGCGGACGGACATGGGGAGACCACTCATCGATCACCGCGATCAATTGCTTTTCTCTCCTATTCATCCGCTCCCCTCCTTTCGAATGTGTTCAAGAAACGCTTCTACCTGGGGCAAGGCTCTGCCTCCCGGCTTCACACATGCCCAAGTTTCCCGGACGATCGCTTGCCCCTCCGTTTCTAGTGGTAGACAACTGTAGGCGCCCTTTTCTTTTTTGATGATGCTTTCAGGAAGGACTGTCATTCCTAGACCCCGTTTCATCATTTGTTTGGCTGTTTCAAAATGATCAACCTTGATTGAACGTTTGACCAACATGCCGGGCCCCCGCGCCATCCAAGTTTCAATGAGCTTCTGAAAACCTGGGTCACTCTTGAATTCAATCAGGGGTCGCTCCCCTTTTCCCATAGGCACGGTATCTAATAGAAAAAGAGGGTCACTCAATAGATGAACGGATTCATAGTCTTCAATTGGCTCCCCTCGTACGATAGCAATATGAAAAGAGGAGACAGCCTGTCGAATTTCTTCACTCACTCCTGTGACCAGATCGATGGTTACATCAGGGAATGCTTTTGTGAACGATTGCAGGACATCAGGAAGAAAATGTTGGCTGTATAAGGAAGAAGCTCCGATTGAAAGCGTACCGGCTACTTTCCCTTCCACTTGTGCCAATCTTTCTTTCAACACAGCCTCCCGATCCAGCACCTGCTCAGCATGAATCAGGACAACTTCCCCAAAAGGTGTCGGGAGCAATCCTTTCGGTGTACGAAGAAAAATCTGCCCGCCCAGGTGTTCTTCTATGTATTTCAAACGCTGTGTAATCGCTGGTTGGGAGATTAAAATAGACTTGGCCGTTTTTCGAATCGTTCCATAATCATTCAAGTCGAGTAGAAGCTGATAATCTTCTATCTTCATTCACAGCCCTCCATAATAATTCCTTATCACTTTTTATTATAATGCAATATTATCCAAATCACTAAAAAAAGAGTACGATAAATGTAGATCGAGGAGGGAGAACATGAACAAAGCGAATACAAGAAGATTGATGAGTGGGTATTTTTTATATGAGTGTGGTCGTGCGATGTACTTCGTCCTCATTACGTGGTTTTTATATCAATGGACGGAAGATGCTTTGTACACCGGGTTGTTTGTAAGCTTCGGATTCATTCCCGGGCTCTTTTCAAATGTCATCTTCGGAGTTCTGGTCGATCGTAACAACCGAAAAAAACTTGCGCTCCTGGCGGGTGTGATAAGCATCAGCTGTTTGGTTTTGTTAACGGGGACATTTTGGAGTGGAGCTGAACATCCATGGTTGATGATTACCGCTCATATGATCATGCAAACGGCAGGGTCATTATTCCGTCCCTCTCTACAAGCTCTTGTGGCTGAAGTATTTCCAAAAGAATCCCTTCCTCGAACCTTTTCCTGGTCAGGGTCCTCTACCGTTGCTGGAAGTTTAGCAGGAGCAGCTGTCGGCGGAATGTTGGCTGGTCTTGTAGTCATTGAAATCTCACTGACTGTCGTCGTCCTCTTTTATGCATGTGCGACAATGACTATTCAGATGATTCGCTACACACCGGTAGAGAAGAAAAACAGCGCGAGGGCTTCTTTTTGGATGGAATTGAGAGAAGGATTTATTTATGTTCATCAAAACCGGATGCTGTATGGATTGTTTGTCATGCTCATGCTTGGGCAACTCACCTTCCACACAACTCTGGGGTTTTTAAGCGTCTATACGAGTGCACATTTAAAGCAGTCGGCGCTCGTCTACGGTATGCTCGACAGTACGTTCTCCATCGGCGGCATCCTTGCTGGAGTGGTCGGGACGTGGTGGTGGGCCAAATGTCAGAATCGCATCGGCGTCTGGTCGCTTCTGTTGACCGCAGCAGGGCTCGCGATTGTCAGTTTCACTACTCACGTTCCTGTGGCTTTTCTCGGCTTTCTCTTGATCGGGCTAGGTACATCCTTTGTACGCGCTCTTTTGCAGTCTGTGCAGCAAATGGCGACGGACCCTCGTTTTCATGGCCGTATGTCCAGCTTGCGCATGCTTTGCAATCAAACATCAGTGGTCGTAACCGGTCCCATCTTTGGTGTTCTTGCTTCCTCCTATGGAGCACCTGCTGTTTTCCTCTGCCTGCTCATTCCAGTTACAGGCGGGGTCTTATGGGCTTATATGCAGTCCAAACAGCCAAGGTTCAAACAGATTACGAAATCCGCTTAAAGGCGCCCAGCAAAAAGGTATGCTTCTCTATGTAGGAGCATACCTCGAGTGGTGTTATTCAGCTCTGCTTATCTCGTCTCTTCCTTCGGTGCGCGATATACCTTCTCGACCTCAACTCCCAGCGTCTTCAAATAGTCGACAATCTGGTCTAGTCTCTTCATTTTTTCACCTCAGTATTTGAAATAAGATTTGGCACAGAAACACATCCATCTTCATTACGAACGGGACTGCACAAACGTTTCAACTTTTTCTATAAAAGACGATACCCGTAGTTCCTACTACTTATGCACCTTTTTAAACATTTGCACATTTTTTATCGATATTCCTCGAATCCATTTCACCTGTTCCTTCTTGATGGCATATCCTCGCTTCTGAAAAAATGGTCTCGCGACTGCACTCGCTTCGGTCGTTAGCACCCTCACAGCATCTTTCTTTGCCTGTTCCTCTAAAAGGGAGAGCAATTGAGTAGCCACACCTTCCCCTTGTCTGTCTGCAGCTACGTACAAAAAATCGATGTGGGCTCCCACAAGGCTGGCAAAACCTATGACGT
The DNA here is from genome assembly GCF_009856415.1 of Halobacillus litoralis. Lineage (GTDB taxonomy): Bacteria > Bacillota > Bacilli > Bacillales > Halobacillaceae > Halobacillus > Halobacillus litoralis_C. The sequence continues at coordinate 117,869 of NZ_WMEZ01000009.1, forward strand.
TGTGGTCAGCGTCTTTAGCAACGAGTGAGTAAGCGGTAAGAAAACGTTGATGAATATAGGGGTGATTGTTAACCCCTTCCGCCCAAGCTGTCAATTGCACTTGATCGTAAAACCGGGGGGATATATTTAAAATCGATGATTTGACCATTCTAACCACATCGCGAAGATTTTCTTTCTGTAATTGCTCGATGAACCAAACCAAACTTCCCTCTCCCTTCTATCATAACAAAGCACCGTCCAAATGAATGTAATGGTTTTATGACAATTCATACAAATCCATGACGTGCTGAATAAAAACTTGAGCATCTTCTGTGATTTCTTCTTCATTGGCTGGGGTCACGATAGAAAAGGATCTTGTTGTCGAGTGAATATAAGGAAGGTTCATGATCAGTTCAGCAGCGTCCGTGTGTTCCACAACCGTTTTTGAAATAAATGAAAGTCCCAGACCTTCTTTCACCCCTTGGACGACTCCATGGTTACTTCCAATCGTAATCGTTTTTTTCGGTCGGATGTTCGATGATTCCAACATATAGTCAAGCATAGCTCTTGTCCCCGATCCCCCTTCACGGGTGATCCATGTGTGGTCTTGTAAATCTTGAAAGGTCACCTCTTTACACTTTCTCAGAGGATGGGTTTCAGGAACAATCACGACCATTTCATCTTCCACAAATGGAATGGAACTCAATCCCTGCTCCGTCACTTTTCCTTCTACAAGTCCCAAATCAAGTTCATGCTGCTGGACTTCCCGGTTGATTCGCTTTGAATTAGCAATCCGTACCTGCAATTCCACCGCTGGATACATGTCATCAAAGGTTTTTAGAATCGAAGGTATGATGTATTCTCCCACGGTGTAGCTTGCACCAATATGGATTTGCCCTCCTACCTGCTCGTGGAACTGCTTCACTTCATTCTTGGCTTTCTCCAGCAACCCGAGAACCTGTCTCGCCCTTCGGTAAACCATCTCCCCTGTAGCCGTCACTTCGAAATGTTTCGGGGAACGATCAATCAGCGATGTTTGAAAAAAACGTTCCAGATTTTTGATATGTGCACTAACCGTTGGTTGCGACAAATTCAAAAGGGCAGATGCTTTCGTAAAACTCTTTTCGTCGATGGCTGTGATGTAGGTTTTCAATGCTTCGATATCCAACTGAACCGCTCCAATCATCAGTTTTTTCTATGATTAACATTATAAAGTTTTATTTTACGAATAACTAGACGGAGCGTATGATAAATGAAGGAACAAAGGAGGTCCATCTATGAATTACACTTCTTACCAACCTCTTCTCAAAGGAATCGGATTTACAGCCATCGTTGCAGCTGTAGGATTTCTACTCGCCATGCTTCCACTGTTAAACCAAGTCGGTCCTCTTGCGACAGCCATTCTCCTTGCTGTTATGTACCGCCATTTTTTCGGTTATCCAGAAAGCATGCGCAGAGGAATCCATTTTTCAGCAAAAAAACTATTGCGTCTTGCGATTATTTTGTTCGGATTAAAATTAAATATCAACGTGATTCTTCAAGAGGGTTTTCCTCTGTTATTAAAAGGAACGGTTGTCATCGTATTTGCGATTGGACTCATGCTCTTTTTTGCCAAACTATTTGATGCCGACCGATCGATGATGGCACTGCTCGGAATCGGAACAGGCATATGCGGGGCATCAGCGATTGCTGCCGTCACACCCATCTTAAAAGCTAAAGAAGAAGACACAGCCATCAGTGCAGGGGTCATATCTGTAGTCGGTACCTTGTTCGCCATCGGATACACCCTCATCCGTCCTCTTCTACCAGTAGATGCAGAAGCTTACGGCATGTGGGCGGGAATCAGTCTACACGAAGTGGCGAACGTTGCCCTTGCCGGAGAACCTGCTGGAGATGAAGGTCTTGGAATGGCGCTTGTCGCCAAACTCAGTCGTGTCTTTCTCCTGGTACCGTTCAGCCTGTTGTTGATCTGGTTTATGAAAAAGAGAGGAACAGAAGAAAGCCGTTCGTCGATTGCTTTCCCTTGGTTTCTTGTAGGTTTCATCTTGATGAGCCTATTCGGAAGCTTTGTAAATGGATCCTTTCTTACGATTCCTGCCACAGCCATGAATGCCATATCTAAACTAACTTCCTTCATCTTAACGATGGCCATGGTTGGTCTCGGTCTCAGTGTAAGTTTACATGATGTCAGGCACCGCGCATTAAAGCCGATGCTCTTATTGATTGTGACATCCATTTTGCTCTCGATTCTCACATATTGGATCATTTGAAAAGTCTAAGGGTTCCTTAGACTTTTTTTATTGCTCGACATTTTCTGTCTAACGATCAGAATATACGTCGAAAAACTTTCCATCCGCAGTCGTTCTGTTACGATAGAATTAATGCTTGTGATCTCATGCTTGTCCTTTTCCTGCATATAGTGAAGAGAGTCTATATGAGGAAAGGACACGGTCTATGAGTTCTCCATCGCGAATCGGCGCTTCTCTCTATGCCTTTCTCTCCATTACCTTCTGGGGTGTGTCTTTTGTTTCCACCAAAGCCGTTTTAGGACATTTAGATCCTTTTTCCCTGCTTGTCATCCGGTTCGGAATTGGTTCAGTCTTTTTATTGATGATGGTGCTCCTATTCCAATATCCTTTAAAAATACATATCAAATATTTTCCCCATGTACTCATCCTAGGGGTCCTCGGAGTATTTGTTCATCAAGTGATTCAGGCGACTGCTCTACTGACTATCCACGCATCCGATGCCGGCTGGCTGATTTCGTTCTCCCCGGTGTTTACTGTCTTTCTGTCCTTTATATTCTTGCAGGAAAAGCTTACCCTCAAGAAAATTTCTGGGATTTCGATTGCCATCACAGGTGTTTTGATCATTACAACCATCGGGAGCGGTCAGAACATCAGCTTCTCCTTGAGTCTTGGTTATTTTCTTATGATTTTAAGCACATTGAACTGGGCCATCTATTCCGTCCTTTTAAAAAAATTATCCGTTCCTGTACCTTCTCTTGTCCTAACCTTTTATATGAGCACCACAGGGTTCTTTTTAACCCTGCCCTTCTTCATCAGGAACCATGGGATGGAACAATTACGTTCCCTTTCTCCCGAACACTGGGCCCACCTGCTTTTCCTCGGCATTTTCGTATCGGCCATCGCCTACTGGTATTGGGCGAAAGCATTAGAGGTGATGCAAGCAACACAGGTCTCTGTCTTTCTCTATTTCGAACCCCTGGCCACACTCATCGCTGCCATCATCCTGTTGAATGAAAAGTTCATAGCGTCTTCCCTTTTTGGAGGTTTTTTGATCATCGCAGGTGTAATGGTCGTTCAGGGGAGATTTTCATTCAGAAAACATTTTTAATAAGGAGGATTTCTATTATGAAGATGATCACACGAGTAAAGGAAGCGTTCGGAAATCTTGATGACCATTCCCCCGAAACACTGAAGAAAACATTGATCGAGCTTGGCGTTACATTAGATGAATTAGCTCCCTATTTAGAGGACCCTGAAGGCAGGCCATATTACCGCCAAATGATATACGAAGATGATCACGTGGAAATGATCGTCATGAATTGGGCAGATATTGAATGTGCGCCTCACGATCACGGGCAGTCCACAGGTTGGATCCAAGTTATGAATGGAACAACCAAGCAAACCGTTTATCAAGCTCATGGTGAAGCCTTACCTTTTCCTCTCTTCACAGAATTCAAGGAGAATGGAAGCCTCTTTTTCGCTCCTGAAAAAGGGATTCACAAAATGGGCAGAGAAGGTGCAACACCACTTGTGACCCTTCACGTCTATTCTCCACCCATCCGGGGCATGCGCGTCTATGACCTCGAGACCTGTGCTGCCTGCGTCGTCTCTAGTGATTGCGGGGCATGGTGGCCGGAAGAACAACGGCAGCGTTTGAAAGAAATCAAATTACAAAAATAAAGAAGGAAGTGACTGAGCTCACTTCCTTCTTTATTGGATTTTATATTGATTCTCTTCCTCCACAAACCTGTTATACCGCTTTTGAAACCAATAATAGAGGTGAGATACAACCACCTTTAGAATCGCGTAGCCGGGTATAGCTAAAATGATTCCAACAATGCCAAATAAATGACCAGCCGTCAATAAAACGAAGATGATCGTGACGGGATGAATGTGCAAACTTTTCCCCATGATCTGCGGGGATATGAACTTCCCTTCCAACAGCTGTACAATCGTCCAGACGACGACAAGCTTCACAACCATAAATGGTGAAGTCACAATAGATATAATCAACGCAGGTGTAATCGCTATGACAGGGCCCAAGTATGGGACTACACTTGTCACACTGGCAATCGCAGCAAGTAACAACGCATACTCCAATCCGATAATCAAAAAGCCAATGTACATCATAATGCCAATACAAAAGCTCACGATGATCTGTCCTTGAATGTAAGCCGATAATTGATGGTCAATGCCTTTAAATACACTGGATACTTCCGGACGGACCTTCGGGGGGAACATCCTTATAATATACGAAGGAAGTCGATGCCCATCTTTCAAAAGGTAAAAAAGAATGAACGGCAAAGTCACAAGCGCTACGACTACATTCGTCACGGTTGAAATGATATTCGTAATCCCTTCTACGGTCTCGGAAGCATAGGAAGAAATATAATCAGGAATCTGATTCAACATTCCGTCCACGTCTTCAAATAGATTCGTATAGTAAGCAGAAAAAATCGAATTCCTCAGCCACTCATCAGTCGTATTAATTAAATCTTGTAAGTAACGGGGCAGCTCTTCAGCCAGACTGATCAACTGCTTCTCAAGAAATGGAATGATAAGGACCACAAGCAACGTGATGATTCCCACAAGCGCTAGAAGGGTAATCAAAATCCCCCAGATTCTTTTAATTCTCCATGATTCGAGCAAGTTGATGATCGGCCTCAGTAAATAATAGACGACAATTGAAAGAATTAACGGCAAAGCTACCGTCTTAATAAAAACTAAGAAAGGATCGAAGATGAATCCTACACTTGAAAAGATGAGGATGTTCAATCCAATCAGCAGGATCACTCCTAAAATGAATAAAAGCTTCCGACCTCCGAAAAAGCGGATGACCGGTGTGGAATCCCATCGATTCATAAGCATTTCCCCTCAACAGCAATGTTAGTCATATTCTATCACACTCATAAAAAAACCAACCTTAACTTGCCTTCTTCCCTACTAGTGAAAAATTCACACGTTTTTTTCTCGTAGACAGATATACCCCTGCAAAAATTACACCAAGACCAATCATCAACTGATTGGTGACCGGTTCATTAAGAAGCAGGTGGCCCCAAAAAAGAGCCGTCACCGGAACAAGGTAAGTAACCATACTTGCAAACTCAGCACTCCCCCGATCGATCATATAATAGAAAAGTAAATGGGCAATTCCAGAACCGACGCATCCTAAACCGATCACACTGATTGTAAAGGTAATGCTTATATCTTGTCCGATAGAGCTGAACAATGCAGGTTGTGTCCATAGAATACCCGTTAGACCAACCATCGCTCCCACGAGAAGGGCAATACTAGTTAGAAGAATCACATCGAATCCACGTAAGTGCTTTCGGGTAAAATGTGATACAAACCCATAGCACGAGGTTGCAAGAATCATTGTGCCGATACCGACGAAGTGGTCGGAATGTATATTTCCAAATTCAAAACCGGTTAATATCAGAATACCAAGAAAACCTATGACGATCCCAATCCACTGCCACTTATTTAATAAGACTGAGAAGATAAGAAAGCCGATCAAACCTGTCATAATAGGAGTTGTTGCATTGAGAACAGCCGCTGTATTACTGGTCAACACTGTCTGACTCAAAGCAATCAACCCCCAGGGAAGACCCGCATTGAACACCCCGACAATAATCAATACACCCCAAGGGATTGATCGGGGAAGCTGTTGTTTCTTCCATTTAATAAAAACCAATGGAAGAAGAATCACAGCTCCAGCAAGACACCTTAAAAAGACAGTACCCCACACCCCAGCTGTGACGATCAACGTTTCTATAAAGACAAATGATAATCCCCAAATCAAACTTAAGGAGAGTAAAGCACCGTACAGTTTCATCATGTTGGTCCCCTTCCGTTCCTATCAATATTTCTATACTTTACCAAATCCAACCGAAACGCACAATACAAAAATAACCCTTCAGGGATATTCCTGAAGGGTTAAAAAATGATGTGGCGGCGTCCTACTCTCACGGGGGTAAACCCGACTACCATCGGCGCTGAAGAGCTTAACTGCTGTGTTCGGCATGGGAACAGGTGTGACCTCTTCGCCTTCACCACCATATCAATATAAAGTTTGAGGTGAACCCTCAAAACTGGATAAGGAAACATCTTTTATGAAAAGCAATTGTCATTCACGAATGATTATAATCAGATAGATAAGTCATCGATCCATTAGTATCCGTCAGCTCCACGTGTCACCACGCTTCCACCTCGGACCTATCAACCTCATCGTCTCTGAGGGATCTTATTTGCTTAAAGCAAAGGGAAATCTCA